>NZ_JACEZS010000015.1 GCF_014042365.1 Rugamonas fusca | reverse complement strand
ACGTAGCGAAGGCAAAGCCCACAACCAGGCTGTACGCGCCTTGGGACGGCAGCTATGCCGAGTACTGTGGTCCATGCTGCACGGTCAACGCGAGTATCGCTTACCTGGCTTCGAACCAAAAAGCATTTGAAAATCCGGGCGGGATGTTCAGGTCCGGCAATCTGCCAAATTGGCACGATGCCGGACCTGACCCCGCTTTTTAGTAGTCAGCCGGGCAACAATTCCAGCTGTTCGCGGGCCTGGGCCAGGCCGGCCGGATCGAGCCGGCCGGCGGCCAGTTGCCGGTATTTGGCGGCGGCCGGGGCGCCGGCCCGCTCCGCCATGGTCAGCCAGATCCAGGCCTGGCCCGCGTCGGCGGGCGCGCCCTGGCCGGCCAGCAGCATCAGGCCCAGGTTGAGCTGGGCCCGCGCATGGCCCTGGCAGGCCGCCTGCAGATACCAGTGCTGGGCCTGGGCGTAGTCACGCGCCAGGCCATGGCCCGTGTCGTAGCGCAGCGCCAGCGTGAACTGGGCCAGCGTGTGGCCCTGCTCGGCCGCCTTGCGGTACCAGTCGCCGGCCTGCACGCAGTCGGGCGCGGGGCCGTCATCGCTGTCGTGCAGCCGGCCCAGCATGTACTGGGCGGCCGCGTAATCCTGCTCGGCCGCGCGCCGGTACCAGGCCAGCGCCTTGCGCAAGTCCTGCGGCACGCCCTGCCCGTTCTCGTAGCGCAGGCCGAGGTCGAACTGGGCCCGCAGATGGCCCTGGTCGGCCGCCTTGCGGTACCAGAACACAGCTTCCTGCGCATCCTGCGGCACGCCGTGGCCGCAGTCGTACAGCATGGCCAGGTGGTACTGGGCGGCGGGGAAGCCCTGCTCGGCCGCCTTGCGATACCAGAAGTGGGCTTGCTCGTAATCCTGGTCCACGCCCTGGCCATGGTCGTAGCGCAGGCCCAGGTTGTTCTGGGCCGCCGCGTGGCCCTGCTCGGCCGCCTTGCGGTACCAGTCCATCGCCTTCTGTTCGTCGCGCGGCACGCCCTGGCCATTGTCGTAGATCAGGCCCAGGTTGAACTGGGAGCTGGCGTGCTCCTGCTCGGCCGCGCGGCGGTACCAGCGGATGGCTTGCTGGCTGTCCTGGGCCACGCCGTCGCCCTTGTCGTAGCGCAGCGCCAGGTTGAACTGGGCCGGCGCATAGCCCTGGTCGGCCGCCTTGCGGAACCACGACATGGCCTGGCCCGCGTCCTTGGGCACGCCCTGGCCGTTGTCGTAGCGCAGGCCGAGGTTGAACTGGGCACGCGCATAGCCCTGCTCGGCCGCCTTGCGATACCACTGGATGGCCTGGCGGAAGTCCTGCGGCACGCCCTTGCCCGTGTCGTACATCATGCCCAGGTTGTTCTGGGCGCCCGCGTCGCCCTGCTCGGCCGCCTTGCTGAACCAGTGCATGGCCTTGGCGCTGTCCTGTTCGATGCCCTGGCCCTTGGCGTACAGCCAGCCCAGGTTGTACTGGGCCGCCGCGTAACCCTGCTCGGCCGCCAGCTGGTACCAGCGCGCCGCTTCCAGGTAATCCTGCTCCACGCCCTGCCCCTTCTGGTACATCACGCCCAGGTTGTATTGCGCGTGTTCCAGGCCCGCGTTGGCGGCCTGGCGATACCAGGCCACGGCCAGCTCATAGCTTTGCTCCACGCCCTGGCCATTGAAGTACATGAAGCCCAGGCTGTGCTGGGCGTTGGCCACGCCGCGCTCGGCCAGCCCGCGCACGCGCAGGTATTCCGCGGTGTAGGTGCTGCCGGCTGAAGCGTCGGCCTCGGTCGGGTGGTATTTCTGCATCGGCGATCAGGCCTGGATGGCGATCATGGACGGCGCCTGCATCACGGGCGCGGCGCTGGCCGGCGCGCTCATGCGGTTCTGCTCCTGCAGCACGTGGATGAAGTGCGACAGCGAGATCGGCCGGTGGTACAGATAGCCCTGCATGGTGGTACAGCCGTTCGCTTCCAGGTAGCGCGCCTGCACGTCCGTCTCCACGCCTTCCGCCACCAGGTGCAGGCCCAGCCCGCGCGCGATCGAGATGATGGCCAGGATCACGGGATAGTGGCCCTGCTCGTCGTGGATCTCCTTGACGAACGATTGGTCGATCTTGATGGTGTGGATGGGGAAGCGGTGCAGGTAGGACAGCGACGAGTAGCCGGTGCCGAAATCGTCGATGGCCACCGATACGCCCAGCTGGCACAGCTTGTTCAACTGTTCGATCGCGTACTGGGGATTGCGGATGCAGATGTTCTCCGTGATCTCCACTTCGATCTGGGCCGGCGAAATGCCGTAGCGGGTCAGCGCGCCGCGCATCTTCTCGAAGAAGTCGCCCCGGTCCAGGTATTGCGGCGACAGGTTCAGCGACAGGCGGATGGCGTCGCCGCCGGCCGCGTTCCACAGCAGGAGATCGCGGCACAGCGCGCCCAGCATCCAGTCCGAGATCGGCAGCATCAGGCCATTGTCCTCGGCGAACGGCAGGAATTCGCCGGCCGATAGCAGGCCGCGCTGCGGGTGGTTCCAGCGCATCAGCCCTTCGGCGCCGATGATGCGGCCCGTGGCCACGTCCACCTGCGGCTGGTAGTACATTTCCAGCTCGTTCTGCTCGAGCGCCTTGCGCAGGCTCTGTTCGAGCGCGATCTTCTGGTGCGACACGTCGAGCATCGAGTTGTGGTAGAAGCTGTGGCCATTCTTGCCCAGCGCCTTGACCTGGTACATGGCGATGTCCGCATGGCGCAGCAGTTCGTCGATGGTCTCGCCATCGCTCGGATAGATGGCGATGCCGATCGAGGCCGAGATGTGCACTTCATGGCCATCGAGGTCGAACGGCTTGTGCAGGCATTCGAGGAACTTGTCGGCGATGGCCTTGGCATCCTGGCGGTCGCGCAGCTCGGGCAGCACGATGGTGAATTCGTCGCCGCCCTGGCGCGCCAGCGTGTCGCCGCGGCGCAAACAATCCTTCAGGCGCAGCGCCACCAGCTGCAGCAACTCGTCGCCCTTGACGTGGCCCAGCGTGTCGTTGACCAGCTTGAAGCGGTCCAGGTCGACGAACATCACGGCCAGTTCCGTCAGCTTGCGCTTGGCCTGGATCACGGCCAGGCCCAGGCGGTCCTTGAACAGCATGCGGTTGGGCAGGTCGGTCAGGATGTCATGGTAGGCCTGGTAGGAGATCACTTCCTCGGCGCGCTTGCGGTCCGTGATGTCGCGCGCCACGCCGTAGGTGCCGAAGAATTCGCGCTGCTTGATGTCCTGGTCGGGCACGTGCATGCCGATCGCGTTGAGCGAGATTGTCATCAGGGTGTTGTTGAAGGTGCGCTCGACGCCATTGCCCGTGTTGCACTTGAGGCGCAGCTCCACGTTGCGCGAGGCCCGCTCGTCCACGCGGCGCTCGTTGAACACATAGCGCGCCCGTTCCTGGTCCTCGTCGTGCACGAGGATGGAGTAGTGCTTGCCGATCAGTTCTTCGCGCGTGAACCCCAGCAGCTGCTGGGCGCGGTCGTTGACGAAGGTGAACTTGCCCTCGTGGTTCAGGGTGTAGATGATGTCGGGCGAGCTGTCGACCAGGTAGCGGTACATCTTCTCCGAGTTTTCCAGCTTGGAGGCGATGCGCGCATTGTCCTGGGCCAGCTTGCGCTGGGCCAGCGCGTTCTCCACCGTCTTGAGCAATTCCTCGCGGCTGTAGGGCTTGCGCAGGTAATCGTAGGCGCCCCGCTTCAACGCGCCGATGGCGGCCTCGATGCCCACGTCGCCGCTCATCACGATCACGTCCGCCGCGATGTCCTTGGCGTTGATGAAGTCCATGATCTCATGGCCGCTCATGTCGGGCAGGCGCAGATCGAGCAGCACCAGGTCGAACTTGAGCTTGTTGAGCTGGGCCAGCGCCTCGCTGCCGCAGGTGGCCGTGACCAGGTGGTAGTCGCGGTCGCGCAGCAATTCGTACAGCGACGACAGCAAACGCGGTTCATCGTCGACCAGCAGCAAACGGGGCCAGTTGTCGCCGGCCAGGGCCACGGCCATCTGGGCCGTGGCCGGGTTGGGATCGATGGCAGCGGCGACGCTGTCTGGGGGCAGGTTCATCATGGCCTTAAACGGAATCCATCGCCCGCGTGTTCACGCCGGCGACTTGGCTGGTGCTGCCACGGGCGGGCAGCAGAATTTCAAATGCGGTGCCCGTGTTGCCCGAGCGGCAGGTGATCTGACCCTGCATCTTCTTGACCAGGCCGTGCACGATGGACAGGCCCAGGCCATGATGGGCGCCGTCCTTGCTGCTGCGGACCACGGAGAACAGGTTGGCCAGCACTTCCTGCGACAGGCCAGGGCCGCTGTCGGACACCACCAGCTCCAGGTACAGCCGGCGCTCGCGGTTCACGTAGCCGCGGTTGGCGATCTCGATCTTGCCGCCGTTGGGCAGCGCCTCGACGGCGTTCTTGACCAGGTTGACGAGAATCTGCTTGAGCATGTCGGCGTCGCCGTCGATCTCGGCCGGCTGCTCCTGCATGCGCACCAGGATCTGCACGGAAGCGGGCACGAAGTCGGTGGCGCGGAACAGGCGCAGCACGTCGTCCACCACGCGCGCCACGTCCGTCACGCGCGACGTCTCGGTCGGCTGCAGGTCGGCCAGGCCGTTGATCAACTGGCCCACGCGGTCGATCTCTTCGTTCAGGATGGACATCTCGCCCACCACGGGCTCGCGCCGGGCCAGCTTGCTGTCCAACACGGACAAATAGTTCTTGATGATGGACAGCGGGTTGTTCACCTCGTGCACCACGCGGCGCGACGCTTCGCGGTATTCCTCGGCCACGTGGGCGATCTGGCGCTTGGCGTGGCCACGCTCGCTGATGGCCGTCTCCAGCGCGGCGGCGGCCTGGGTGCCGAACGATTGCAGGAAGCGCTCGCGCTTCTGCAAGTGCGGCATCTGCCAGCTGGCCGCGCCACCGATGATCACGCCCAGGCAGCGCTGGTTGGCCACCAGCGGCAGGCATACCAGGCTGTCCGTGCCGAGGATGCGGAACAGCTGTTCCTCGGCCAGGCTCAGGCCCGCGTCGTTGCGGCTCAGGTAGGCCAGCTTGCGCTCGTTGGCCGACTGCGCCACCAGGCCCGGTTTGCCCAGGGCGATGGAGAACTCGGCCAGGCGCTGCTGCTGCTCGCCACCGGCCATGCCCACCAGCGCGTGGCCGGTGGGGTTTTCCAGCAAGACCACGGTGGTATCGAAATCGAACAGGATGCGCGCCGAGCGCGTCATCGAATCGAGCAAGCCCGTCTCGCCGTGCTGGCGGGCGAAGGTCTGCCCCATCTCGGACACCAGCATGATGTTGCGCACTTCCTCGGACAGGCGCTGCTGCACCGGGTCCACCGGCGGCGGCGGCGCGTAGGCCGGCGGGGTGGCGATGTCGTCGGCGCCGGCCAGGTCGATGCCCAGGTGGGCGGCCGATTTTTCCACCTGGCGCTCGGCCGTCTTGGCCACCTGCTCCAGCGCGCCGCCATCGAGGCCGCACAACTGGGCCGCGGCGTCCAGCGCCTGCGCGTTCTCGTCCGCGTGGCAGCCCAGCAAATGGGCCAGGCGCACGATGCGGATCAGGGGATGGGCCGATTCGAGGCGGGCGATCGGTTCATGGTGATACAGCACGCTGTCGGCCAGGAAGGAATCGAGGTGCCAGCGTTCGATCAGCCAGGCGCCCGCTTCCGAGTGGGTGATCTGCAGCGTGCGCTGCTCCACCACACACAAGTCCTCGTCGTCGCGCGCCATGAAGTTGTAGGCGTATTCCTTGGGCGCCGTGGCCAGTAAAGCGAGACGACCGACGTTGTGCAGCAGGCCGGCCAGGTAGGCTTCCTCCACGTGCGGATAGTCCATCTGGCGCGCGATATCGCGCGCCAGCACGGCCGTCGTCAGCGAGTTTTTCCAGAAGCTGCGCAGGTCGGTGCTGCCGGAATGGGGGAAGCTGTTAAAAGTCTGGAACACGGATTCGCTGATCACCAGCGTCTTGATCATGTCCGTACCCAGCGACACCAGCGACTGCTCCAGGTTCACGGCGCGCGTGTTGCGGTGGTAGGCCGAGCTGTTGGCGACGGTCAGGATCTTGCTCGTCATGCCGGCATCTTTGGCGATCAGGGCGGCCAGTTCCGGCATGCCGGCGTCATCGGCCTGCAAGTGCTCGATCAACTTGATGAGTATCTGCGGCATGGCCGGCAGACGCGCGATCAGCAAGCGATTGCGTATGTCCTGGTCTGATTGATGCATCGTATCAAGCATTGCCGCCAATGGATGTCGAATGGGGGCAGCGTTCCTGGGTACCACGCCGCCACGGTTATTGTTCTGCTGTTTGCGTCACCTGCGACCGCCCTCGTGGGGCAGCCATCCATATTGCTGAAAGTTATCTTAGCATATCGTTCACAAAAAATAACTTATCGGCAATAAAAATTCCTGTTTAAACGCACTGGTTTCCTGCGGTAAATATTAATCGACCCGTTTGGCGTAGTAGCATGCGCCGCTAATAGCGAGACGTCAACCATAATGCAAGAGTAGCCATACTAATTCCCCTCTGTTCGGCCGATGGCGGCACGCCGTAATGTGATACGGATGACAGCATTTCCCTTATAACAGCAGTGTCACGGTAAGGACAAGCGGAAAAAAACAGGCGGTTGGCGCGCGATGGAGGAAGCGGCCCCGGTGTCGCGAAAAAACCATGCACGGGCGTAGCGGGCGTTGCGGAAACAGGATGGGCGGCGTTGCGGCACCGCCACGAAATCGTTGCGTTTGCAGCACAAATGGGCGACCAGCATTGCACTGGCCGCAAATGAAATGGCGGGGCCGGGGCCCCCGCCACGGTCACTCCGCCTTGGGCTTGGCTTCCTCGCGGCGGTTGTAGCCGGCCACCATGTCGAAGCGGAACAAGCGGCATTCGAGCGCGCCGTTGAAGAATGGCGTCTTGCGGGCCTCTTTCAGGCGCAGCATGCGCGGCAGCTTGAGGTCGGCCGTGAACAGGAACACGGTCCAGCCGGCGAAGCGCTGCTTGAGCGTGGTGCCCAGCGCCGAATAGAAGCTGACGGCCAGTTCATCCTCGGCCAGCGTGCTGTCGCCGCGCACGCCGATCCGCTCGCCGTACGGCGGGTTGGTCAGCAGGATGCCCGGCTGCTCGGTGGGCGCCTTCACTTCCTGCGCCTCGATCTGCTTGAGCGGCACCTCGAACAGGATGCCGGCGCAGCGCAGGTTGTGGCGCGCCATGGCCACCATGTCGCCCGAAATGTCGCTGCCGAAGATGGTCGGCGTGGCCGGCAGCGGATTGGGCTTGATGGCCGCCTTCATGGCTTGCCACGGGGCCGGATCGAAACCGATGAACTTCTCGAACGCGAAACGGCGGCGCGCGCCCGGCGGGATGCCCTGCACCATCTGCGCCGCTTCGCACAGGATGGTGCCGGAGCCGCACATGGGGTCAAACAGGGGCACGCCCGGCTTCCAGCCCGACACGCGCAGCAGGCCGGCGGCCAGGTTCTCGCGCAGCGGCGCGTCGCCCGTCTCCTCGCGCCAGCCGCGCTTGAACAGCGCCTCGCCCGAGGTATCGAGGTAGATGATGAACTGGCGCGCGTCCAGGAAGCCGACGATGCGCATGTCCGGCTCGCGCGTATTGACCGAGGGACGCTTGTTGAACTGGTCGCGGAAGCGGTCGCAGATGGCGTCCTTGATCTTGAGCGTGGTGAATTCCAGGCTTTTCAGCGGCGACTTGACGGCCGTGACGTCGACCCGGATCGTGTGGTCGTAGGTGAACCAGTCTTCCCAGGGCTGGGCCAGCACCAGGTCGTAGATGTCGTTCTCGTTCTGGTAGCCCGTCACGGCCATGCGCATCAGCACGCGCGAGGCGATGCGCGAGTGCAGGTTGATGCGGTAGGCGTCGTACAGGTCGCCCGAGCAGTGCACGCCGCCGGGCACCTGGTTGTGCACCTTGAGGGTGGGGCTTTGCTGGGCGATTTCGCCCAGTTCTTCGGCCAGCGCCGCTTCCATGCCGCGCGGGCATGGGCAAAAATAGGAAGTCATCAGGTGTACCTTTTATCCGTTAAAAAACCAGCATACCGTTTATACCGTATGCACCTTTACTGCAAAAAACTTCAGAACGGCTTGACCACCACCAGCATCACGATGGCCAGCAGCATCAATACTGGCACCTCGTTGAACCAGCGATACCACACGTGGCTGCGCTTGTTGGCGCCGTTTTCGAACTTCTTCAACAACGAGCCGCAGGCGTGGTGGTAGCCCAGCACCAGCACCACCAGTCCCAGCTTGGCATGCATCCAGCCTGGAATGGCGAAGCCGTCCGGGCCGTTGTACTGCAAATACAGCAAGATGGCGCCGAACACGATGGCCGGCACCATCAGCATCGTCATGAAGCGGAACAGCTTGCGCGCCATCATCAGCATCCGCTCGGTGGCCACCGTCTCCGTTTCCTGCGCCAGGTTGACGAAGATGCGCGGCAGGTAAAAGATTCCGGCGAACCAGGAGATGATGAAGAAGATGTGCAGCGCTTTAATCCAGAGCATGGGACTCCTTGTCTTTATTTGCGTACTTCGCCGTGGCCGAACACCACGTACTTGAGCGACGTCAGCCCCTCAAGGCCGACCGGGCCGCGCGCGTGCAGCTTGTCGTTGGAGATGCCGATCTCGGCGCCCAGGCCGTATTCGAAGCCGTCCGCGAAACGGGTCGAGGCGTTCACCATCACGGAAGCGGAATCAACTTCGCGCAGGAAGCGCATGGCGTCCGTGTAGTCCTCGGTGATGATGGATTCAGTGTGCTTGGACGAGTAGCGGTTGATGTGGTCCATCGCCTCGTCGATGCCCTCCACCACCTTCACCGACAGGATGGCGGCCAGGTATTCGGTGGCCCAGTCCTCCTCGGTGGCGGCCACCAGGTGCGGGTAGCCGGCCAGGATGGCCATGGCTTCGGGGTCGCAGCGCAGCTCGACCTGCTTGGTGGCGTACAGCTTGGCCAGCTCCGGCAGCACGCGCGGCGCGATGGCGCGCGCTACCAGCAGCGTTTCCATGGTGTTGCAGGTGCCGTAGCGGTGGCACTTGGCGTTAAAGCCGATGTCCAGCGCCTTTTGCAGGTCGGCCTTGGCGTCGATGTAGACGTGGCAGATACCGTCCAGGTGCTTGATCATGGGCACCGTGGCCTCTTCCATCAGGCGCGCGATCAGGCCCTTGCCGCCGCGCGGCACGATCACGTCCACGAACTGCGGCATGGTGATCATGGCGCCCACGGCGGCGCGGTCGGTGGTGTCGACCACCTGCACGCCGTTCTCGGGCAGGCCGGCACCCAGCAAGCCTTCCTTGACCAGCTTGGCCAGCGCGCGGTTGCAGTGGATCGCTTCCGAGCCGCCGCGCAGGATGGTGGCGTTGCCGCTCTTGATGCACAGGCCGGCCGCGTCCACGGTGACGTTGGGACGGGCTTCGTAAATGATGCCGATCACGCCCAGCGGCACGCGCATCTGGCCCACCTGGATGCCGGACGGACGGAACTTCATGCCGGAGATTTCACCGATCGGGTCAGGCAGCGCGACGATCTGGCGCAAGCCTTCAACCATGGTGGCAATGGCCGCTTCCGACAGGGTCAGGCGGTCCACCATGGCCGGCGCCAGGCCGGCGGCGCGGGCCGCGTCCAGGTCCAGCTGGTTGGCCGCGCGCAGGGCCGGCGCTTCGCGCTCGATCGCCTCGGCGATCAACAGCAACGCGCGGTTGCGGGTGGCGCTGTCGGCCTTGGCCATGGCGCGCGACGCGGCGCGCGCCTGCTGGCCCACTTGTTCCATGTACTGCTTGATGTCCATACTCGTCCCGTAGATGCTGTCCATAATTCGTCGGCGCCCCATGATGCATACGGCACGGCGCCCATGCCATCAGCCGCGCGCCACCTTCAGCGCCAGCTGCAGCATGGCGTCCCAGGCGTCGCCGGAGAACGCCTTGGCCCGCAGGCCCTTGATCATTTTATCCACCTGCGCCGCATCCTTCATGGCCGCCTCCAGCGTGGGCAGCGAAATGCGCCGCAGGGCCGGGTCCATCATGCGCTCGCGCGGACCCCAGATGCGGTATTCCTTGAGCAGTGCGCCCAGGGGACGGCCCTGCGCCATCCCCGCTTTCAATTTTAACAGCGTCCGGATTTCCTCGGACACGGCCCACAATACCAGCGGCAGCGCCTCGCCTTCGCCCTTCAAGCCTTCCAGCATGCGCACCAGCCGGGCCGGATCGCCGGCCAGCATGGCTTCGCTCAGCTTGAACACGTCGTAACGGGCCACGTTGAGCACGGCGTCGTGCACCTGCTCGTACGCCAGGCGGCCCGGCTCGTGCAGCAGGCCCAGTTTCTGGATTTCCTGGTGCGCGGCCAGCAGGTTGCCCTCTACCCGGTCGGCGATGAACTCGATGCTCTGGCGGTCGGCGCTCTGGCCTTGCGCGGCCAGCCGCTGGCCGATCCAGTTGGGCAGCTGGTTGCGCTCCACCTGCGGAATGTCGATGTAGACAGCGGCCTGCTGCAGGCTGGCCACCCAGGATGCCTTCTGCGTCTGCCAGTCCAGCTTGGGCAGGGTGATCAGCGTCAGGTTGTCCGGGCTGAGGTCCTTCACATAGCTTTGCAGCGCCGCGCCGCCATCCTTGCCCGGCTTGCCGCTGGGGATGCGCAGCTCGATCAGCTTCTTGTCGCCGAACAGCGACAAGGCCTGGTTGGCCGCCAGCAGCTCGCCCCATTTGAAGGTGCGCTCCACCGTCAGCACGTCGCGCTCGGAATAGCCTTGCGCGCGCGCGGCGCGGCGGATCTTGTCGGCTGCCTCCAGCGCCAGCAGGTGTTCATCGCTGGTGACGACGTACAGCGGCGCCAGCTGCTTGGCCAGGTGGCCTTCCAGCGCTTCCAGTCGCAATTGCATGCAGCCCCCTGCCTACTGCCGGCTGGCCGGCGGCACCGACATCTGCACCGGCTTGACGGCCGCGATACGACGCATCATCTGCTGCACCAGGTCGGTCTGCATGTCCTTGTACAGCAAGGCTTCCTCGCGCTCCTTGGCCAGCAACTGGGTTTCGTTGAAGGTGATGGGGCGGTTCAGCGAAATCGTGGTCGCGGGCAGCAGCTCGTTGCCCTGGCGGTCCAGCACGCGGAACATGATGGTGTAGGCCAGCAGGTATTCACGCACCCGGCCATTGCTGTTCAGCGACAGGATGGATTTGCTGCGCGTCTTTTCCGGATCGCTCAGCACATCGATCACGCCATCGGCGTCCTTGGCGTTGGCCACCACGGTGGTGCCGCCGTTGGCGCGGATGTTGCGCTTGAGGTCAATCGCCAGCGGCGACGACTCCGGCAAGCCCACGTACAGCGACGGGAACGGCAGCGTGTAATGGCCACCCTCCCCGCGCAGGTGGAAGCCGCAGGCGGTCAAGGTCGAGGACAACGACAGGGACAGCGCCAGCAGCGCGCCCCAGCGCCGCCACGACACGCAAGTGGTGGCCGCCATCGCTTACACCACGATGTTGATCAACTTGCCCGGCACCACGATGACCTTCTTCGGCGTGCCTTCGATGAACTTCTGCACCGCCTCGTTGGCCAGCGCGGCCGCCTCGATGGCCGCCTTGTCGGCCGTCTTGGGCACGGTGACGCTGCCACGCAGCTTGCCGTTCACCTGGATCATCATCTCGATCTCGGCCTGCTCCAGTGCGGCCGGGTCCACCTGTGGCCAGGCCGCGTTCAGCAGGTCGCCGAACACTTTGCCGTAGCCCAGTTCTTCCCACAGCACGTGGGTGATGTGCGGCGCCACAGGATTGAGCAGGCGCAGGAAGATGGAGAAGCCTTCGGCCACCAGCGCGTTCGATTCGGCGCTGTCGTCGAGCTTGGCCGATTCCATCGTGTTGAGCATCTTCATGCAGGCCGATACCACGGTGTTGTACTGGATGCGCTTCAAGTCGTAGTCGGCCTGCTGCAGGATCTTGTGCAGTTCGCGGCGCAGCGTCTTCTGCGGCTCGGTGGCCACCGGCGCGGCCGGTGCGCCCAGCGCGGCGCCGATGCGGGACGCCTGTGCGTAGCCGTAGGCCCACACGCGGCGCAGGAAGCGGTTGGCGCCTTCCACGCCGCTGCCCGACCATTCCAGCGTCTGTTCCGGCGGCGAGGCGAACATGGTGAACAAACGGGCCGTGTCGGCGCCGTACTGCTCGATCTGGGCTTGCGGGTCGATGCCGTTGTTCTTCGACTTGGACATCTTCTCGGTGCCGCCGATGTGCACCGGCTGGCCGTCCGTCTTCAGGGTCGCGCCTTGCGGGCGGCCCTTGTCGTCCAGCGTCAGGTCCACGTCGGCCGGGTTGAACCAGGTCTTCTTGCCCGCTTCATCCTCGCGGTAGTAGGTTTCGTTGAGCACCATGCCCTGGGTCAGCAGGTTGACGAACGGCTCGTCGAACTTGACCAGGCCGAAGTCGCGCATCACCTTGGTCCAGAAGCGCGCGTACAACAAGTGCATCACGGCGTGCTCGATGCCGCCGATGTACTGGTCCATCGGCATCCAGTAATCGTTGCGCGCGTCGACCATGGACTCGTTCGAGCCGGGCGAGGTATAGCGCATGTAGTACCACGACGAATCGACGAAGGTGTCCATGGTGTCCGTCTCGCGGCGGGCCGGCTTGCCGCACTTGGGGCAGTCGCACTTGAGGAAGGCTTCATGCTTGTTGAGCGGATTGCCGCTGCCGTCCGGCACGCAGTCTTCCGGCAGCACGACCGGCAGGTCTTTTTCCGGCACGGGCACGGAGCCGCAATCGTCGCAGTGGATCATCGGAATCGGGGTGCCCCAGTAGCGCTGGCGCGATACGCCCCAGTCGCGCAGGCGGAACGTGACCTTCTTCTCGCCCAGGCCGCGAATAGATAACTCATTTGCTACCGCATCTACTGCCTCTGCAAATGACATTCCATCGAGCATGCCAGAATTGACGCAACGTCCTTCCTTTGTTTCGTACCAGGTCTTCCATTCATCAGTAGAAAACTCAAACAATGCCAATTCACGACGTACGTTTTCAAGGATTCCGTTACTACCGTCCTCCTGGCCTCTCTGGATTCGCAGCATTCGCTCCTGAACAGCCTCCAGTTCTGGACTGACAATCACCTGCTTGATGGGCAGATCGTATTTTTTGGCGAACGCGAAATCGCGCTCGTCGTGGGCCGGCACGCCCATCACGGCGCCGTCGCCGTAGGTCATCAGGACGTAGTTACCGACCCACACTTCCACCTGGGCGCCCGTCAGCGGATGGGTGACGAACAGGCCGGTGGGCATGCCCTTCTTCTCCATGGTGGCCATGTCGGCCTCGATCACGGAGCCGAGCTTGCACTCGGCGTTGAAGGCGGCCAGCGCCGGGTTGGTCTGCGCGGCGTGCACGGCCAGCGGGTGCTCGGCGGCCACGGCGCAGAAGGTCACGCCCATCACCGTGTCGGGACGGGTGGTGAACACGTACAGCTTGCCGTCGCCGATCAGGGCGCCGGCGGCGTCCTTGATCTGGTGCGGGAAGGCGAAGCGCACGCCGGTCGACTTTCCGATCCAGTTGGTCTGCATGGTGCGCACGCGCTCGGGCCAGCCGGGCAGCTTGGTGTCCACGTATTCCAGCAGTTCATCGGCGTAGTCCGTGATGCGGGCGTAGTACATGGGGATTTCGCGCTTTTCGATCAGCGCGCCCGAACGCCAGCCGCGGCCATCGACCACCTGCTCGTTGGCCAGCACGGTCTGGTCGATCGGGTCCCAGTTCACGGTGCCGGTCTTTTTGTAGATGATGCCCTTCTCGAGCATCTTGAGGAACATCCACTGGTTCCACTTGTAGTATTCGGGTTTGCAGGCCGTCATCTCGCGCGACCAGTCGATGGCCAGCCCCATGGATTCCATCTGCTCGCGCATGTGGGCGATGTTGGAATAGGTCCACTGGGCGGGCGGCACGTTGTTGGCCATGGCCGCGTTCTCGGCGGGCATGCCGAAGGCATCCCAGCCCATGGGCATGAGCACGTTGTAGCCGTTCATGCGCAGGTAGCGGTACATCACGTCATTGATCGTATAGTTGCGCACGTGGCCCATGTGCAGCTTGCCCGAAGGGTAAGGCAGCATCGAGCAAGCGTAGTACTTACCCTTGGGGAAACGGGGATCGTTTTCGACGGCTTTGTAGGCGTCGATCGCCTTCCAGTGGGATTGGGCGGCTTTTTCAACGTCGGCGGGACTATATTTATCTTGCATGATGTGCGGCCAAAAGTGACTATGAACCGGACATTATACTGGTTCGCGGCCAGGCTGAGCGTGCGGGCGCGGCCAGCGCCCACTGCGGGGATGGACGTGGCATGATATGGTTTTCTTAACATGACAAGGGAGACAACCATGATCAAGGGATTACGCACCGTGATCTACCCCGCGCCGGACCTGGCCCAGGGCAAGGACTGGTACACCCAGGCCTTCGGCGTGGCGCCCTATTTCGACCAGCCGTTCTACGTGGGCTTTGCCGTGGGCGGCTTTGAACTGGGCCTGGTGCCGGACGGCCAACCCGGCCAGACCGGCGCCAAGGCTTACTGGGGCGTGGACGATATCGAGGCCGACGTGGCGCGCCTGCTCGCGCTGGGCGCCACCGTGCACGCGGCCGTGCAGGACGTGGGCGACGGCATCCGCGTGGCCGAACTGAATGACCCGTTCGGCAACGTGCTGGGCCTGATCCAGAATCCCCACTTCGACCTGCAAGCCGTGCGCTGAGCAGCGCCGGCGCTGGTCCTGCGCCGGGCCGGCGCGCGGCCAGCATCCAAACTCAGGGCCGCAGCAGGATGGCGCCCGTGTTGGCGCCCTTCTCCAGCCGGCGGTGGGCGTCGGCCGCCCGCGCCAGCGGCAACACCTCGGTCACCGTGGCACGCAGGCCGCCCTGGAGCTGCGCCAGCGTGGCCTGCGCGCCCTCCCGATAAAGCCGCGCATCGGCCATCAGCCCGAACACGCTGGGCCGCGCGAACGCCACGTTGCTGCCGCCACCGAGCAGCGACAGGTCGAGCGGGACTTCACCACTGACCTGCCCCACGCTGGCCACCATCCCGAACGGACGCACGGCCCGCACTGTCTCGGCCAGAGTCTGGCCGCCGATGCCGTCGATGGCGTAGTCCACCCCGCGCCCGTCCGTCAATTCGCGCACGGCGTCCGCCACAGCCCGCTCACGGTAGTTGATGGCGTAATCCAGCCCATGTTCGCGTGCCAGCGCGGCCTTGGTCTCGCTGCTGACGGTGCCGATCACGGTCGCGCCCAGCGCCTTGGCCCACTGCACCAGCACCAGCCCCAGGCCGCCGGCGGCCGCCTGCACCAGCACCGTCTCGCCGGCCCGCAGCGGCCGCACGTGCTGGAACAGCATGTGGGCCGTGATCCCGCGCAGCAGCAGCGCGGCCGCCGTGTCGTCCGCCACCTCGCCGGGCAGGGCGATGGCCTTGGCGGCGGGCAGGTTACGCGCCGTGCTGTAGGCGCCGGTGGGCGGCCCGGCGTAGGCGATGCGCTGGCCCACGGCCAGCCCCTGCACGCCGGGGCCAAGCGCCTCCACCACGCCGGCCGCCTCCACGCCCAGTCCGGCGGGCAGGGCCGGCAGCCGATACAGGCCGCTGCGGTGATAAATGTCGACGAAGTTGACGCCGATGGCCGTGTGGCGCACCCGGATCTCGCCCTCGCCCGGTGGCGGCAGCGTGACGCTGGCGTGTTCCAGCACGCTGGCGTCGCCGTAGGCGTGGATCAGGATCTGGCCGGCCTTGTTGTTGATGTCCTTGTCCATGAAGTTCTCCTTGAAGTTGATGGGACGGACTTCAGGTTACACTGCGCATAAATCAACAACAATTCTCAAAAATCACACAATGTCTGTGCAAAAACAATCATTCGGCAACTTGCAATGGGACGACGTGCGCCATTTCCTGGCCCTGGCGCGCTTGGGCAGCCTGTCGGCAGCCGCCCGCAAGCTGGGCGTGGAGCATTCCACGGTGGCACGCCGGGTGGAGGCGCTGGAGCAGGCGCTGGCCGTACGCCTGTTCGACCGTCTGCCGCGCGGCTGGGCCCTGACGCCGGAAGGGGAGACATTGGCGCACCAGGCCCGCAAGCTGGAAGACGAGGCACTGGCCTTCGCCCGCGTGGCGCTGGGCGTGTCGTCGCTGCAGGGGACGGTGCGGCTGTCGGCGCCGCCGGGCATGGCCGCCCACTTCCTGGTGCCCCGGCTGGCCGCGCGGCGCCAGGACTGGCCCGGCATTGAACTGGAAGTGATGGGCGAGACGCGCGAAGTGAACCTGGCGCGCGGCGAGGCCGACCTGGCGCTACGGCTCTCGCGCCCCAGCGCACCGGGGCTGGTGACGCGCCCGCTGGGCGCGATGGGCTACGGCATGTACGCGGCGCCCCGTTACGCCGAACGGGCGCCGGAACAGTGGGAGTTCCTCGGCTACGACGACAGCCTGCGGCTGGTGCCGCACCAGCAATGGCTGGAAGGGGTGGCGGCGGGACGCCGCTTCATCCTGCGCAGCAACGACATGACGGCCCTGTGGCAGGCCGCGCGCGCGGGGCTGGGCATCGCCGCCCTGCCCCATTTCATCGGCCGGATTGACGCCGGGCTGGTGGCCTTGCCCGCGCCCACCCGTCCCGCGCCGCGCCAGATCTGGCTGGTCATGCATCCGGACGTGCGGCGCTCGCCGCGGGTGCGGCTGGTGGCCGACGTGGTGGCGGCGCTGATCGCCAGCGAGCAGCAACTGCTGTCGGGCGAAGGCTGGCCAGCGGCGACGCCAGGCCTGTGATAATATACGTTTCGTATATAAAACGTATAAAGGCACTCATCCCCATGGGCATCGTCAAAATCTCCAGCCAGATGCATGAGAATCTGCGCATCGCCAGCGGTGCGCTGAACCGCTCCATCAACGCGCAGGCCGAACACTGGCTGCGCATCGGCCTGCTGGCCGAAACCAACCCGGACCTGCGCTACAGCGACATCTGCCAGCTGCTGCTGCGGGCCGCGCAGGAAGGCGGCGTGACGCTGCCGCGCGAGCACGATGAGCTGCATGACGCGGCGCTGGCCGCCGCCATGAAAGTACTGGGAGGTGCGCATGAACAAGCGTAAATCGCTGGCCATCCTGGTCAAGACGCCGGAACAGATCGAACAAGCGCGCGTGGCGGCCCGGCTGGCGGCCGACGTGCTGACCATGATCGAGCCGCACGTGCAGCCCGGCGTGAGCACGGCCGAACTGGACCGGCTGTGCAACGAGTACATCGTCAAGGTACAGCAAGCCATCCCCGCCAACGTGGGTTACAGCGGTTTCCCCGCCACCGTGTGCACCTCCGTCAACCAGGTGGTATGCCACGGCATCCCGTCACCCGATGAAGTGCTCAAGGATGGCGACATCATCAACATCGACGTGGCCGTGATCCGCGACGGCTGGCATGGCGACACCAGCCGCATGTACTACGTGGGCACGCCATCGAAGACGGCCAAGCGGCTGGTGGACGTGACCTACAACGCCATGTGGGCCGGCATCCGCGCCGTGCGTCCGGGCGCCACGCTGGGCGACGTGGGGCATGCGATCCAGAGCGTGGCCGAGCAAGCCGGCTTTTCCGTGGTGCGCGACTACTGCGGCCACGGCATCGGCCTGGTCTACCACGAGGAGCCGGAAGTACGCCACTACGGCAAGCCGGCCACCGGCATGGTGCTCAAGCCGGGCATGCTGTTTACCATCGAACCGATGATCAACGCCGGCCGCGCCTCGACCGTGGAACTGGACGACGGCTGGACCGTGGCAACGCGCGACGGCTCGCTGTCGGCCCAGTGGGAACACATGGTGGTGGTGACGGCCGGCGGCTACGAGGTGCTGACGCTGGCGCCGGCGGAGCTGGCCGGACAGGCCAGGTAAGTGTGGCAGTGACGCGCCGCACGCACGCGCAACCGGCGTGCGTGGGCGGACGGTGCTTGCGCGCGCGCAGGCGCGCGCACGCTAGCGCAACACCAGCCGCAGCGCCGGCTTCTCGCCGTAGTCCTCGTAGCGCTCGTTGATGCCGGCCACGCAGTAGGTGACTTCCTCCAGGATGTCGGGCACTTGCGTCCGCATCGCCTCGGCGTCCACGATCACGATGTCGAGCAGTTCGTTGGGTTTGAGGCGAAAGCGCGTCATGCCATCCTCGTCGCGCAAGTAGCTCAGGCAATCGACCCAGGCATCCATGGTGCCCGTGTAGCTGTCGGGGAAGCCCAGCGCTTGCTGGCACGCTTGGTGGAAGGTGGGGAAGTCGACGATCGCGGCGCCATTGATTTCTGCGGTAGCCATTATTTTTTCTCTTTCGGTGGTTCGGTAACGAAACCGAGCTTGCTCAAGCCGGCCGTCTGGGCGGCGGCCATCACCTGGGCCACCACTTCGTAACGCGTGTTCTTGTCGGCCCGCAGCTGCAATTCCGGCTGCGGGTCCAGCTTGCTGGCAGCGGCCAGGCGCGCGTCGAGCGCCGCCGGCGCCACGGCTTCATCGTTCCAGTAGACCTGGCCCCTGGCATCGATCGCCAGCGACACGCTGGCCGCCTGCTGTGGATTGGCCTGCGCCTGCACCTTGGGCAGATCGAGCTTGACGGCGTGCGTGAACATGGGCGCGCTGATGATGAAGATCACCAGCAGCACCAGCATCACGTCCACCATGGGCGTGACGTTGATGTCGGCCATCGGGCCTTGCTGGCGGTGGTGGTTGAATGAGCCAAAGGCCATCGCTACTCCCGGCGTGATGCGCGGGGCCGGACGGGCCGGCCCGCTGTGATGGACGTTAGGTGCGGGCCCGCTCGCCCGTCGTCAGGTAGGCGTGCAAGTCGAACGCGAACGCATCGAGCTCGGCCAGCGTGAGGCGGTTGACCCGGTTGAAACCGTTATAGGCCAGCACGGCGGGAATGGCAACCGTGAGGCCGATGGCCGTCATGATCAGCGCCTCGCCCACGGGACCGGCCACCTTGTCGATCTGCACCGTGCCAGCCGTCGAGACGGCCGCCAGCGCATGGTAAATGCCCCACACGGTGCCCAACAGGCCGACGAAAGGCGCGGTGGACCCGATGGAGGCGAGCAGCGTCAGCCCCGCCTCCAGCCGGGCCGTGACGCGCTGCACGGCCGCGCGCAGCACGCGCGTGACCTGCTCCGCGTGGCCCATCTCGCCGCCCAGCGACGGCCGGCCCGCCACCTTGAGCTGGGCCGCGCCCAGTTGCGCCAGCGGCGCGTACACCAGTTCGGGATCGGCCTCGGTCAGCGCGGCCACGCCATCATGCATGGTGGGCGCGTCCCAGAACGCCTGCACGGCTGGCGCCGCGCGGCGGATGCGCCACGCTGCGTAGCCCTTGGCCAGGATGCAGAACCAGCTGGCCAGCGACATGGCCAGCAACAGGTAAGCGACGGCGTGGCTGACGGCGTCGCCCTGCTCCCAGTAGCGCGCCAGGTTGAAGCTGGAGTCGAGGTTGGGCGTCATCGGCGCGGCGGCTTCCAGGTTCAATCGTTGAGCGACAGCACGTCGTTCATGTCGTACAGGCCGGTGGCCTTGTCGGCCAGGAAACGGGCCGCGCGCAGCGCGCCGTGGGCGTAGGTGACGCGGCTGCTGGACTTGTGGCTGATCTCGATGCGCTCGCCGGTGCCGGCGAACAGCACGGTGTGGTCGCCCACGATGTCGCCGCCGCGAATGGTGGCGAAGCCGATCGAGGACGGATCGCGCTCGCCCGTCACGCCTTCGCGCGCATAGACGGCGCATTGCTTGAGGTCGCGGCCCAGCGCGTCGGCGATCACTTCCCCCATTTTCAGGGCGGTGCCGGACGGCGCATCGACCTTGTGGCGGTGGTGCGCCTCGATCACTTCGATGTCGTAGCCCACGGACAGCGCCTTGGCAGCCTGCTGCAGCAGCTTGAGCGTGACGTTCACGCCCACGCTCATGTTGGGCGCGAACACGATGGCCGTCTTCTTGGCGGCGGCGGCGATGGCGGCCTTGCCCGCTTCATCGAAGCCGGTGGTGCCGATGATCATCTTGATGCCGTGCTCGGCGCAGTAAGCCAGGTGGGCCAGCGTGCCTTCGGGCCGGGTGAAGTCGATCAGGTACTGGGCGCCGGCCAGGCCCTTGGCCAGGTCGGACTCGATCGCCACGCCGCTGGCCTGGCCCAGGAAGGCGGCCGCGTCGGCACCCAGGCCGGGCGAACCGGCGCGGTCCAGGGCGCCGGCCAGGCGGGCGTCCGGCGTTTGCAAAATGGTTTCGATCAGGATGTGGCCCATGCGGCCGCCGGCGCCGGCGATGGCGATGTTCAATGGATTCATGCTCTAAGCTCTATCTGTGAAAACTGTTCAATTACTGCCTGGTGGCCGGCGGGTCTTCCTTGACGACGGGGGCCGGGCCGGCGATGCGGGCGATGTATTCCTTCTCGGTCGGCAGATGGCCGCCTTCATAATGATCGACCTTGCCATCCTTGAAGAACACGGTCACGCGGCTGGTGGTGATTTCGCCGTCGCCCTTGGCCAGGCGGAACGGGTAATCCCAGCGGTCAGCGTGGAAGATGTCGGCCGCCAGCGACGTGCCGAAAATGAAACGCACCTGGTCGCGCGTCATGCCGACTTTCAACTGAGACAACATTTCCTCCGAGACAAAGTTGCCTTGCTGGATGTCGGGACGGTAGGGCGAGAAGAACCACATGAACTTCTGGAACTTGGTGATGGTCGTGGTCTGCGCGCCATCGGCCGCCACGGGGGCGCTCTCGTGCTTGGCATCGCTCAGTTTTTCGCCCAGCGCGCTGCGGGTGGCGCAGCCGGACGTGGCCAGCGCGACGCAAACGGCGGCCGCCAGCAGGGGCGCGCGGCGTGAAATTCGGTGCAACAAAGACTGCGGTAAAGCCTGGGTGACGCGCATAAGTGTCCTCAATTGAATTGAGCGGAAGTGCCAAAACGCTATATCATAAAGCACATGAACCACATCCGAGTAAGAAACATGAGTAACAATCCTACCGACCTCAAGGCCAGCGGCCTGAAAGCGACCCTGCCCCGCCTTAAGATCCTGGATATTTTTCAAAGCAGCCCGGTACGCCACCTGACGGCCGAAGATGTCTACAAAATATTACTGGCTGACAACATGGATGTGGGCCTGGCCACCGTCTACCGCGTGCTGACCCAGTTCGAGCAGGCCGGCCTGCTCAACCGCAACCATTTCGAGACGGGCAAGGCCATTTTCGAGTTGAACGAAGGTTCGCACCACGACCACCTCGTCTGTCTGGACTGCGGCCGGGTGGAAGAGTTCTTCGACGACGAGATCGAGCAGCGCCAGCAAAAGATCGCCGAGGAGCGCGGCTTCAAGATCGCCGAGCACGCGCTGGCCATCTACGGCAACTGCGTCAAGACGGCCTGCCCGCACAAGCACTGACCAAAAATCGGGGACGGACTCCGGTTTTCCCGTGCGGGAAAACCGGAGTCCGTCCCCGATTCTTTAGTGGTGGCTGAGCGCGTTCGACAGCAGCTTGGCCGTGATGTCCACGATCGGAATCACGCGCTCGTAGGCCATGCGGGTGGGGCCGATCACGCCCAGCGTGCCGACGATCTTGCCGTTGGCCGTGTAGGGCGCCGTCACCACGCTCATCTCGTCCATCGGCACCAGGTTCGATTCGCCGCCGATGTAGATCTGCACCCCGCTGGCCTTGCTCGATACGTCGAGCAATTGCATCAGTCCCGTCTTCTGCTCGAACATGTCGAACATCTGGCGCAGCGACGTCATGTTCGATGACAGATCGCTCACCGACAGCAAATTGCGCTCGCCGGCGATCACCATGTCCTCCGAACTGTCGGCCATCGCTTCGCTGCCCGCTTCCACGGCCGCCTGCATCAGCCGGCCCATGTCGTCGCGCAGCTGGCGCAGCTCGCCCTGCAGGCGGTGGTGCACTTCGTCGAACGCCAGCCCGCCGTAGTTCTGGTTGATGTAGTTGGCCGACTGGGTCAGCTGGGCCGGGGTGTAGTCCACGTCCGTCAGCAACAGCCGGTTCTGCACGTCGCCCGTGGGGCCGACGATCACCAGCAAGATGCGCTTTTCCGACAGGCGCAAAAATTCGATCTGCTGGAATATCGATTCGCGCCGCGGGCTCATCACCACGCCGGCGAACTGCGACAGCTGCGACAGCATCTGCGCCGCGTTGGAGATCATCTTCTGCGGCTGCGGCGCCTGCAGCCGCATGCGCGCTTCCACGGCTTGCTCGTCGAGCTGCTGCACCGTCAGCAGCGTGTCGACGAAGATGCGGTAGCCGCGCGGCGTGGGTACGCGTCCGGCCGAGGTGTGGGGACTGGCGACGTACCCCTGTTCCTCCAGGTCGGCCATGATGTTGCGGATGGTGGCCGGCGACAGGTCGAGGCCGGAAATCTTGGACAGCGCTCGCGAGCCGACCGGCTGGCCGTCGGCGATGTACCGCTCGATCAGGGCTTTGAGCAGGGTTTGGGCGCGGGTATCGAGTTGCATATTTCTCTAGGCCGGCGGGCCGGCAACAAACTGGGTCACCCGCTTATTATGCACGCTCGCGGCGCGCTTGCGCCATCATTCGGTCCCAAGTTGATGCAGCCACGTCTCCAATTCAGCCAGCGTGGCACAGATGGCGTCAGGCGCGACACCCAGTTCCTCATGGTCGTTGCCGCCATGGCGGTTGAGCCAGACGGCCCGCAACCCGGCCTGCTGGGCGCCGATCACGTCCAGCTTGAGGTCGTCGCCCACGTAGACGGCCGCCCCGGGCGCCACCCCCAGCGCCGCGCAGCCGGCCAGGAAGATGGACGGATCGGGCTTGGCGCGGCCAAACTGGGGCGCGGCCAGGGAGGCGTCGAAATGGTGGGCCAGGCCGATCTTTTCCAGGTCCGCGTTGCCGTTGGTGATGGTGCCCAGCCGCCAGCGCGCGCGCAGCCGGCCCAGCGCCGGCAGCACGTCGTCGTAGGGCGTGACGGCGTTGCGGGCCACGAGGAAGATGCGGATCGCTTCATCGATGTGGCGCGCGTCCGCGCCGGCCAGCGCGAACGCTTCCTCCAGCCCCACGCGGCGCAGGTGCGCCAGGTCGACGATCAGTTCCGGGCGCCGCGCCAGCAAGGCCATGCGGCGCGCGCGCAGGTCGGCGATGGAAAATTGCCGGGCCACGGCGGGCGCGTGTTCAGCCAGCCAGGCGTGCAGCACCAGTTCGGCCTGCGCGATCACGGGCGCGATCGGCCACAGGGTATCGTCGAGGTCGAACAGCAGGGCTTGCGGGCGGACGGTGGGCATGGGGGAACGGCAATGGCGACAAAGGAAGGCGGTATTGTCGCATCAATTGCCGTGACGGACACGGTCGCGGCCTGCGTCGCGCCGCCGGGCCGTGAGGACGCGCGCCGCTGGTGGCCGGCCGCCGCCCACGGGACGGGCATCGGCCGGGCATCCACCGGGCGCCGGCCGGCATGGTAAATTCGCAGCTACATCACTGAGGAGTTCCCGTGCCGTTCCGCCTTCCCCTTCGTCTGGCCACGCTGGCCGTCGCTCTGCTGCTGGCCGCTTGCGCCGCCGCCCCGCCGGCGGGCGATGACACGCCGTTCACGTCCTACGTCGTGCTGGGCGCGGATGGCGCGGCCGTGGCGCGCGTGCTCACGCAGGCGCCGGCCTGCCCCGCCATCGTGCTCGACGGCAAGGCCCATCCGATGACGCTGCGCGCCGCGCCGGCCACCATCGCCCAGCGCGCCACCGTGTCGCCGCCGGAGCTGTCCAAGCCGTCCGTGTTCGACGTGCGCGTGTGCGAAGCGGCGCTGCCGGCCGGCGTGGCCAGCGCCAGCGTGCAGGGGCGGCCGCTGCCGCTGCCGCCCGCCGACCCGCACCGCATCGTGGTGCTGGGCGACACGGGCTGCCGCCTGCTCAAGAAAGATGATGCTTTCCAGGCCTGCAACGACGCGGCCCAGTATCCCTTCGCCACCGTGGCCGCCGCCGCCGCCGCGTGGCACCCCGACCTGGTGATCCACGTGGGCGACTTCCACTACCGCGAGAACCCGTGCCCGGCCGGCGACCAGGGCTGCGCCGGCAGCCCGTGGGGTTATGGCTGGGATGCCTGGCGGGCCGACCTGTTTGCGCCGGGCGCCGCGCTGCTGCGGGCCGCGCCGTGGGTGGTGGCGCGCGGCAATCACGAAAGCTGCACGCGGGCCGGCCAGGGCTGGTGGCGTTTCCTCGATCCCCGCCCGCTGCTGCCGGGCCGCGACTGCGACGCGGCGGCCAACGACGACCGTGGCGACTACAGCGATCCCTACACGGTGCCGCTGGGCGCGGACAGCCAGTTGCTCGTGTTCGACACGGCGGCCACCACCTGGCGCGGCTTCCAGCCCGGCGACGCCGGCCTGGCCCACTACCAGGACACTTACCGCAAGCTGGACGCACTGGCGCGCCGCGCCCGCCACACGATAGGCGTGGAGCACCACCCGCTGCTGGGCATAGGCGCGGACCTGAAGGACGCCGGCAAGCTGCGCCTGCTGCTGGGCGACGCGGGCCTGATCCAGAGCTTTGGCGCCATCAACCCGCGGCTGTTGCCCGACAATGTGGAGCTGATGCTGTCGGGCCACGTCCACCTGTGGCAGCAGGTCAGCTTCAGCAGCGGCCATCCCAGCCAGTTCATTGCCGGCTTTTCCGGCACAGCCGAGGACATCGTGCCCATTCCCGATCCGCTGCCGCCCGGCACCAGCCCGGCGCCGGGCGCCGTCATCGAGCAGCTGAGCGCGTGGATAGACGGCTTTGGCTTCATGACCATGGAACGGCGCGGCCCGGACAGCTGGGAAGTCCAGGTGCACGATGCCCGCGGCGCCGTGCGCAACACCTGCCAGGTGCGGGGCAAGCGTTCCGTGTGCGCACACACCCGCGTGCATTGACGCTGGCGGGCCAGGCGCCGGCCAGCCCGGACACAGGCTGTTACAAGGGTTTGCCCGCCGCTGTTACCAAATGCACTAAAATATGGCCCGCGCGTGTAGTATGCGCACTGCGTTGCGCGCCGGCGCCCTGCGCCGCGGCCACGCCCCCGGCATGCCGCCCCTGCCCCTATTCGATTTGGAGAGAGTGTTTATGAAAAGTTTGTACCTGCGTGCCGGCCTGGCCGTGCTGTGCGGCGCCACCCTGGCTGGCTGCGGCGGCGGCTCCGGCAGCCTGCAACTGGGCGGCACCATCGTGGGCCTGACCAAACCCGGCCTGGTGCTGCAGAATGGTTCGTCCACCGTGTCGCCGGCGGCGGGCGACACCACGTTCACCTTCCCCGACCTGGTGGCCAACGACGCCTCGTTCGACATCGAGATCAAGACCCAACCCGACCCCGCGCTGGCCACTTGCGACACGACCATCCAGTACAACAAGGGCAAGGCCAACATCTACACCGTGCGCCAGGCCATCGTGACCTGCCACACCGCCACCTACAGCCTGGGCGGCACCGTGCACGGCCTGGTGGGCAAGGGCCTGGTGCTGGCCAACGGCAGCCAGACCGTGCCCGTGGCGGCGCCTGCGACGGCCGGCGCCGACGTCAGCTTCACCTTCCCCACGGAAGTGCCGAACGGCAGCAACTACGGCGTGACCGTGCTGGCCCAGCCGACCGATGACAATGGCAACCCCACCGTCAAGTGCGTGGTCAACAGCCCGGCCGCCGTGATGCCGGCCGCCAAAGTCACCACGCTGAACGTGAGCTGCAGCAAATAACACCGGCGGCGCCGCGCGGCGCCACCCTGCCCACTATTTGGAGAACCCCATGAAAATTTCGACCCTGCGCGCCACTGCGGCGCTGGCCCTGGCCCTGGTGCTGGCTGGCTGCGGCGGCAAAGCCATGTTCGACGTATCCGGCGTGATCAGCACGGCCGGTCCGCTGACCAATTCCGGCCTGGTGCTGGCCAACGGCACGGACACCCTGTCGGTGCCGGCCGGCGCCACCACCTTCACCTTCGCCCGCCAAGTGGCCTACGGCGATAACTACAACGTGGTGCAGCAGACCCCGCCCGACCACATGAACTGCCAGGTGTTCAACGGCAGCGGTTCGGCCGGCCACACCAGCTCCATCCTGGTGACCGTCCAGTGCACCCAGAACAGCTACCTGCTGAGTGGCAGCGTGGTTGGCCTCAAGAGCACCGGCACCGGCCTGGTGCTGATCAATGGCGGCGGCGCCTCCGCCGGTCCGGTCACGCCCGGCACCGATCCATCCGTCAGCATCGGCTTCCAGATGGGCAACGTGTTCGACGGCAATGCCTATGGCGTGACCGTGCTGACCCAGCCCGTCGGCCAGACTTGCACCGTGACCAACGGCACGGGCGTCATGCACGACAAACCCATCAGCAACGTGCTGGTGACGTGCATCTGAGCGCGAGATATATTAATTTTGAATAGTGGATATTGGAAAGATAAATTTGCTTTATATGCCGCGCCGCAGCATACTGCACCTGTCTCCTCCAACTCCCTAAGAAGAATTGGATTTAGCCCGCTCTGATGAGCGGGCTTTTTTTTAGGCTATGTCACCGGCAAGTGTGGAACCTCCGCTAATACTCGAGCTCTAAGGATGTAAAGGCTCGACGCCAGAGGAGCAAGCCATGGATGCGCGACAATTTGAAGATTTCATCAAACAGGTTGGGCAATTAACCAGGCGACAGCGGGAGAAAATTGTCAGGCTGCTTCACGATCCGTGTGATCAGGGCGGTGTGGTCGAGCTAATTGAGCAAGCGGCTCGCACCAGTCTGGCCTGCCCACGCTGCAAGGCAACGGCCATGACACGGCATGGTCAGGCGCATGGCTTGCAACGCTTTCGCTGTAAGGCCTGCGCTAAGACCTTTAACGCGTTGACTGGCACGCCGCTGGCGCACCTGCGCTACAAGTCGAAGTGGTTGGACTATATGGAATGCTTGCTGACCACTAGGACGGTGCGCAAAGCGGCTGACTACGTTGATGTGCATAGAAACACCAGTTTTCGCTGGCGTCACCGTTTTCTCACCTTACCCAAGACTGACCGTCCTTTACATCTGCATGGCATTACTGAGGCCGATGAGATCTACTTTCTCGAGTCGGAGAAAGGTGCCCGGTATCTTGAGCGTCCTCCCCATAAGCGCGGTGGACCAGCCAGCAAGCGGGGAATCTCCGATGAGCAAGTATGCGTTCTCGTGGCCCGCGATCGGACGGGGCAGACGATCGATTTTGTCGCCGGCAAGGGGCCCGTCACGAAGGCCCAACTCAAACGGTGCTTGCCGCCCGTGGTGGACGAAGACATCTTGCTGGTCAGCGACTCCAATGCCGCGTATCGGTACTTTGCCCGTGACGCGGGTATTTCTCATCAGGCTGTCAATCTGCGCCAAGGACAGCGAGTCAGGGGCGCCATACATGTGCAAAACGTGAACGCTTATCACAGCCGTCTTCGCGAATGGCTAGATCGCTTCCATGGCGTAGCGACACACTACCTGCCCAATTATCTGGGATGGCGCTGGGCTTTGGATGCGCAGCGAATCGATTCTCCAGACCTTCTGTTAAGGACCGCGCTCGGAGACTTTCAACACTTACCGGTGACATAGCCTTTTTTTATCCGCGCGCCACGGGCCGCGTTCAGGCCGGGGCCACGGCCGGCAGTGTCAGCGTCACGGCCATGCCGGCGCCCACGGCGCTGCGGATGCGGATTTCGCCCTTGAGCGTGCCGTGGGTCAGGTTGTGGACGATGAACATGCCCAGTCCGGAACCGCCCTGCCCCAGCCGCGTCGTGTAGAACGGCTCGAACACCTTGTGCTGCAACTCGGGCGCGATGCCTACGCCGTTGTCGCAATATTCGAGTTCCACCTTGTCGCCGCACTGGCGCCCGTCAATCACGATCTCGCCCCCTTTGCCGTCGAAACCATGGACGATGGAGTTGCTGATCAGGTTGCTGATGATCTGTTCCAGCGCGCCCGGATAACTGTCCATCCGTATGCCGTCGGGAATCCGCACCACGGTGCGCACCTGGGCGTGGCGCAAGCTCGTGCCCAGGCTGTTGAGGATGTCGGACACGGCCACGCGCACATCGAACACGCGCCGGCGGGCGCTGGTCTGGTCCACCGCCACGGCCTTGAAACTTTCGATCAACTCGCTGGCGCGCCCGGCGCTGCGCAGCAGCAGCGCACTCGCCTCGCGAAAATCCGCCACCGCCTTGGCCAGCACGCTGCGGGTGAGCTGGCCATCCTGCACGGTCTGGGCGAACGCGCCGAAACGCTCGTCGAGCGCGGTGGCCACCAGCATGATGTTGCCCAGCGGCGTATTCAGCTCGTGCGCCACGCCGGCCACGATGCCGCCCAGCGAGGCCAGCTTCTCCGATTCCACGATCTGTTCCATGGCGCGCCGCAGCTCGCGCGTGCGGTCGTCGATGCGCTGCTCCAGTTCCTCGTTCAACTGGCGCAGCGTCTGCTCGGCGGCGCGGCGGGCCCGCACTTCCTCGCCCAGTTCGCGCGCCAGCGCCGACAGCTCGGCCGTGCGCTCGGCCACCAGCGTCTCCTGGTGGCGCCGGTGGCGATACAGTTCGCAGAACATGGTGACCTTGCTGCGCAATACCAGCGGTTCGATCGGCTTGATCAGGTAGTCGACGGCGCCCAGCTCATAGCCGGCGAACTGGTGCGGCTGCTCCGTCATGCCGGCCGTGACAAACACGATGGGCAGTTGCCGCGTCTTGGGATTGGCGCGCAGCAGGGCCGCCGTTTCCAGGCCATCCATGTCCGGCATCTGCACGTCCAGCAGCACCAGCGCGAAGTCGTGGCGCAAGCTCAGACGCAGCGCCTCGTTGCCCGACTCGGCGCTCACCAGTTCCAGCGCCAGCCCGAAGTCCTCCAGCAGGGCCGCCAGCGCGGCCAGGTTCTCGCGCCGGTCGTCCACCAGCAACAAGGGCACGGGCACCAGGGTGCCGGCGCCGGCGTCGTCTGCCAGCCCACGCGCGGCGGCGCTACACATAGCGCTTCCGGTAGATGCGCAGGCGCGGCGCCAGCGCGTCATAGCGGGGCGCGATGGCGCGCCCGTCCAGCCCCTCCTTCATGCCCAGGCACAGGAAGCCACCCGGCTGCAAACAGCCGTCGAACAGCGCCAGGCAGCGTTCCTTGAGGGCGGCCTGGAAGTAGATCATCACGTTGCGGCAGATGACCATGTGCATCTCCCCGATATCGGTGTCCGTCACCAGGTTATGCTGGGCGAACACCAGGTTTTCCTTCAGCGCAGACATGACGATAGCATGGTCGTAGCGCGCCGTGTAGTAATCGGCGAATTGGGCCGTGCCGCCGCTGTGCTGGTAGTTGCGGGTGAAGGCCTGCAACTGGCGCAGCGGATAAATGCCTTCGCGCGCCTGGTGCAGCACCTGTTCGCTGAGGTCCGTGGCGTACAGCCGGTAGCGGCCACGCATGCCCGCCTCGTGCAGCAGGATGGCCAGCGCGTAGACTTCCTCGCCGCTGGCGCAGCCGGCCAGCCAGATCTTGACGAACGGGTAGGTCCGCAGGAAGGGCAGCACCTGGCGCCGCAAGGCCAGGAAGAATGGCGGGTCGCGGAACATGTCCGTCACGTGCACCGTGATCCCCTGCAGCAGCGACGCGAACAGGGCCGGCTCGCGCAGCAGCCGCTCCTGCGCCCGCGAGAAGGTGGCGCAGCCCGAGCCGGCCAGCCATAGGCGCAGGCGGCGCTTGAGCGAGGCTGGCGCGTACTGGCGGAAGTCGTGGCCGTACACTTGCCGCACGCCCTCCAGCAGCAGCGCGACTTCCACGTCCTCGATGGGGTCCGCGTGCATGGCTTCAGCCCTGGGTCCAGACCCGCAGCAGCGACAACAGCTTGACCGTGTCGAGCGGCTTGGCGAGGTAGTCGCTGGCGCCGGCCGCCATGCATTTCTCGCTGTCGCCCTGCATGGCCTTGGCCGTCATGGCGATCAGCGGCAGCGTGCGGTGGCGGGGCTGGGCGCGGATGGCGCGCATGGTTTGGTAGCCATCCATTTCCGGCATCATGATATCCATCAGCACCACGCACACGTCCGGGTGCTGCTCCAGCTGGCGCAAGGCTTCCTTGCCGTTTTCCGCCTCCACCACCACGGCGCCCTTGTCCGTCAGCAGGCTGGTGAGGGAAAACACGTTGCGCATGTCGTCGTCCACGATCAGCATCTTGCGCCCTTCAAACGGGGCCTCCCCCGGCAAGGCCGCGCTGGCGCCCCGGCGCACGACCGTCCTGGCCACGGCCTGGCGCTGCGCGGCCGCATGCAGGCACAGCGCCACCTCGTCGGCCAGCCGTTCGGCGCTGCGCTCGCCGCGCAGCACGATGCTGTCGGCGTGCTGGCGCAGGCTGCGCTGCTGGTCGGCGTCCAGCTCGCGGGCCGAGTGCAGCACCACGGGCAGCGGCTGGCCCGCCAGCTGCTGCACCTGTTCCAGCAGCGCCGGCGCCGGCACGCCGGCCAGTTCCAGGTCCAGGTCCAGCACCAGGCAGCCGATGCGCTGGCCCGCCAGCGCCGCTTGCGCCTCGGCCGCGCCGCGCGCGCCCACGGCCGCGAGGCCGCGCGCGGCCAGCTGGCTGCACAAGCTGCTGGCGGCCGCTGGCCGGTCTTCCAGCACCAGCACGCGCCACGGCGCGCCGGGGTCGTGCCGGGCCGCGCTGTCCGCACTCTCCGCGCCATGCGTCCCCGTCAGGCCGGACGCTGGCGACGGGGCCGGTGCGGCGGCTCCCAGCGGCGCGCCGGGTGGCGCGGCCGGGCCATGCGCCGCGCCCGCGGTGGCGCCCACGACGGCGCCGATGTCATTGACGGTGGCGGCGTTGGCCTCATCCGGTGCGCCAGCGGCGACGGCCGCGTCACCGTGGGCCGCCTGCAGCGGCAGCAGCAGCGTGAAGGTGCTGCCCTGGCCCGCCACGCTGTGCAGGGACAGGCTGCCGCCCATGCGGGCCGCCAGTTGCAGCGAGATCGACAGCCCCAGCCCCGTGCCGCCATAGTGGCGCGAAATGCCGCCGTCGGCCTGGCGGAACGCTTCGAAGATCAGCTGCTGCTGGCCTTCCGGCACGCCGATGCCGGTATCGCTGACGGCGCAGGACAGCATCGCCGGCCGTCCTTCCTGGGACGGCGCCAACGACACGCGCAACGCCACCTCGCCGCGGGCCGTGAACTTGATGGCGTTGCCCAGCAGGTTGCGCAGCACCTGGACCGTGTGCTGCACGTCGAGCCGCAAGCGGGGCGGCACGGCCGCGTCCAGCGCGAACGACAGGCGCAAGCCCTTTTGCTCGGCGGCCGGGCGGAACAGCCTGTCCAGCGCGGCCAGCAGTTCGGCCGGCGCGCCATCCTCGTAGTGGCAATCGACCTGGCCCGCCTCCACCTTGGCCAGGTCAAGGATATCGTTGATCAGGTTAAGCAAGTCCTTGCCGGCCGCGTGGATGGTGCTGGCGTATTCCGTCTGTTCGGGGGTGAGGTTGCCGGGCCGGTTGTCGCGCAACAGGCCGGACAGGATCAGCATGCTGTTGAGCGGGGTGCGCAGCTCGTGCGACATATTGGCCAGGAACTCGCTCTTGTAGGCGCTGATGCGCTGCAGCTCCTCGGCCTTGTGCCAGATCTCGCGGCTGGCCTGCTCCACTTCCGCGTTCTTGGCGCGGATCTGCTCGCGCTGGCGTTCCAGCAGGTCGGCCCGCTCCTCCAGTTCCTCGTTGCTTTGCTGGAGTTCCTCCTGCTGCAGGCGCAATTCCTCGGCCTGGCGCTCCGTCTCGGCCAGCAGCGCGCGCGTGCGCTGGCGCGACAGGCCCACGTCAAAGCCGATGGCCACGCCTTCGCGCACCAGTTCCAGCCACGCCAGTTCCGCTTCGCCGTAGGGCCGGAACGCGCCCGCCTCCAGCGCGCCCACCACGTTGGCGCCGTGCAGCAGCGGCAGCACCACCACGCAGGCCGGCGTGGCCCGTCCCAGCGCCGAGGCGATGGTCAGGTAGCCGGGCGGCACCGGATCCAGCACGATGGTGCGCCGTTCCAGTACCGCCTGTCCCAGCACGCCTTCGCCCAGCGCCAGCGGCACCGCCTTGGCGCCGGCCGGCGGCAGCCCGTAGCCGGCCACGGGACGCAACTGCCCGCTGGCCTCGTCGTACAGGTAGCAGGCGCCGGCGCCGGCGCCGATGCGCGGGCACAGGTAGGACAGCACGCGCTCGGCCAGCACCGCCGTTTCCAGTTCGCCCCGCATGCGCAGATTGAGTTCGTTCTGGCCTTGCATCATCCAGTCGCGCCGCTCGCCCTGCTGCCGGCTCTCGCGCAGCGCATCCAGCATCTTCAGGAAAGCCTGGTCCAGCGTGCTTTGCACCTGCCCCATGCGCAGCACGGCGCGCTGCAGCTCGCCCACTTCGTCCTGCGCCCCGGCCACCAGCGCCATGGACGGCAGCGGCGCCACCGTGAGCCGCCGTTCCAGGTCGCCGCGCGCGATGGCGCCGGCCGCCTCGATCTTGTCGCTGGCGCCGGCCGTCAGCACGCGGGCCGCGTCCAGCGCCTGGCCCAGCGGCCCGGTCACGGAGCCGATGATGACGCGGCCCAGCGCCACGGCCAGCACGCACAGCAGCAGCACGGCGCCCACCAGCACGGCCTCGCCCCGGTACTGGCTGGCCACGCGCGCGGCCAGCACTCGCTGCAGCGCGTCCAGCCCCGCATCGGCCAGCCGGTGTTCGACGTCGATGGCCTCACTGAGCTGGCGATAGTAGGCGGGCGCCCCGTAACTGAGCCGGGCCGGCCGCACCAGCTGCTCGCGCGCCAGCCGCAGCGCCCGCTCGCCATGGGCGCTGCTGCCGCGCTGCAAGTCGGGCAGCCGGGTGCGCAAGTCCGCGTTGTGGGCCAGGGCGATCGCCAGCGCGTCGTCGATGGCGTGGTAGTAGTCGGCGGCGCGATCGACGCGCGAGGCGATCGCGATGCGTTCATCCATGTCGGCCGCGCCCCGCACCAGCAGGCCGGCGCCGGCGCCGCGCAACTGGCCCAGGGTCTCGCGCAACGCGGGCGCGCGCACCAGCAGCGCGTCGATCAGGAAATAGGAATCGGGCTCCGGGTCCAGCCGCAGGCCGGCATGGTCGATCAGTCTGTCGTTGAAGCGCAACAACTGGGCGATGAGGGCGCTGTGGCGCGCGAAGCTGTCGGCCGCCGTGAGCGCGCCCTGGGCATCCTGGGCCGACAGCGCGCTCCACTGCTCAAGGATGCGGAACCAGGCGGTGCTGATGTCGCGTTCGTCGAGGCGCCGCACCTGGGGTTCCATTTGCATGAACGCCTGGTCGGCCTCGCGCAGCTTGGCCATGGCCGGCGCGCGCGACGGCGCGTCACCGGCCAGCGCCATGGATGCCAGCCCGCGGTGCTGCTGCACCAGCCGCACCACGGCCAGCAGCGATCGCGCCGGCCCGATGCCATCCGCCTCCTGCCGCGCCATGGCGACGGTCTTGCTGGCTTCGTTCAGGAACAGGCCCGTGGGGATGGCCACCGTGACGCAGCCCAGCAGCGCCAGCAGCAGGAATTTTTGCCGCAGCATCAGGCGGCCCAGAAACGCTGTGAACAAGCTCACTCCTCCCTATGCGCCATCGATCGCCTGGCCGCCGCCGGAGACGTGGGGCCGCGCCCCGCCGTTCGCCACGTCGCCGCCGCGCTGTTCGCGGGCCTGGCGCAGCAACCGCTCCGTGTGCCGGTGCGCCTGCTGCATGCTGAAGCTGAGCGCGCACGCTTCGCGCACCAGCGCCATCAACTCCTGTTCCAGCGCCGTGCAGGGCCGGAACGCGCCCAGTTCCAGCACCCCGACGGCCGTGTCGCCGTGCCACAGCGGCCACACGGTCAGTACCGTGGGCCGGGCCGTGCCCAGCGCCGAACCGATGGCCATGTAATCGGCCGGCACTGGATCCAGGCACAGCATGCGCCGTTCGCGCAAGGCTTGCCACGGCAAGCCCTGGCCGGGCGCCAGCCGGGCCGGCGCGTCATGCCGGCTCAATAGCGCGTAGGTGGCCACCCGTTCCAGCGCGCCGTCGGCCCCCGACACCAGGTACAACGCCCCCAGTCCGGCGCCCAGCCGCTGCGCCAGGTAGCGCAGCACGCGGTCGGCCAGTTCGGCCGTGCTGAAGTCGCCGCGCATGGCTTCGGCCAGCTCGTTCTGGCTGGTCTTGAGCCAGTCGCGCTCCGTGTCGCGCAGCCGGGCGGCCCGCAGCGACACCAGCATGGCGGCGAACGCGCCATCGAGCGCGCGCTGCAGTTCCAGGTTGCGCTGCACCGAGCGCAGCAGGCTGCCCAGTTCATCATTGCCGGGCGCGGCGCCGTGCAAGGCCAGCGCCGGCACCGGGGCCAGGTCCCGATCCAGGTCGCCGGCCGCGATGGCCTGGGCCGCCGCCACCTTGGCGTCGCTGGCGGCGGTGAGGGCGCCGATCGCCGCCAGCGCCTGCTCCAGCGGGCCGGCGATGGCGCGCTGGTAGAACAGCCGCAGGAACAGGCCGGCCAGCAGCAACAGGGCGGCCAGCGTGGCCAGCACGGCATAGATGGCGCGCCGCCCCGTCTCCAGCTGCAGGCTGGAATCGACTTCCAGCACACCGCGCACATCGCCCAGCTTCCAGTCCGTGCGGGGGCTGCCGGGCAGGCTGTTGTGGCAGTCGACGCAGGACTGGGCGATCATCTTGTCGGCCAACGCCACCCGCACCACGGTGGCGCGGCCGAGCCGCTCGGTGCGGGTGTAGGCCTGGTCGGGATGGCGCTGGAAATAAGCCCAGGCGTCCTCGCCAAAGCTGTCGAGCACACGGTTGGCCCGGTTGGGAAACGGATAGGGGCTGTACAGCTTGAGGTTGACGCCGGAATCGCGCAGCAGTTCGCCCAGCTCCAGCACCATGGTGGCCGGCAGGGGGATGGTGTCCGGGTGGTCCAGGTGGTCGCTGCCGGCGCGCAGGCCGGGGTGGGCCATCACCTTGGCCACCACGTTGGCCGTGTAGTACTGGCGCAGCAGGGTGAACTGGCGCGCCGTCTCGCGCGCGGCGGTGACCGCCTCCCGCTCGGCGTTGCGCTCGATGTAGCGCGGCACGACGATGGCGGCGGCCAGCGCGCACAGGCCCAGCGCGGCCCCGATGGGCAGGAACAGTTTCCAGAATAGGGAGCGGGGGGCCGCTGTCGTCATGGTGTCTGGCCGCGTCGGCGTGGTGTCCGTTGCTGCCAGCATAGCTCAATTGCCGCCCGGCGGGTACCGCCGTGGGGACGATGAGGCCCGCTGTGGTCTGCGCGCCCCACGCCGGCGGCGCTGTCCTGGACGGTGCCCCCCCGGTCTGGGCGTCCCCCGATCGCGTCAGGCGGCAGGCTTGAGCAGGTTGGCCAGCGCCACGTATTGGGCCAGGCCGATCGCCTCGGGACGGTCGGTGGGGTTGATGCCGGCGGCCACGATCTGCTCCTCGGTGAACATGCCGGCCAGGCAGTTGCGGATCACCTTGCGGCGCTGCGAGAACGCCTTCAGCACCACCGCCTCCAGCGTCGCTTGGTCGCACGGCAGCGGCTCGGCCACGGGGACCATGCGCACGATGGCCGAATCGACCTTGGGCGGCGGGTCGAACGCTTCGGGTGGCACCACGAACAGCAGCGCCATCTGGTAGCGCCATTGCAGCATGACGGACAGCCGGCCGTAGGTCTTGCTGCCCGGTTCAGCCACCATGCGCTCCACCACTTCCTTTTGCAGCATGAAGTGCTGGTCCTGCACCAGCGGCGCGAACTGGGCCAGGTGGAACAGCAGCGGGCTGGAAATGTTGTACGGCAGGTTGCCCACCACGCGCAGCTTCTGGCCGGCCGGCACGGGGATGGTGGAGAAATCGAACTTGAGGGCGTCGCCGGCGTGGATGGTGAGCTTGGCGCGGCTATAGGTCTTTTCCAGCCGCGCCACCAGGTCGCGGTCCAGCTCCACCACGTGCATGTGGGTCACGGTGCGCATCAGCTGCTCCGTCATGGCGGCCAGGCCGGGGCCGATCTCCACCATGGCGTCGCCCGGCGTGGGCGCGATGGCGTCCGTGATGGCGTCCAGCACGTGCTGGTCATGTAAAAAATTCTGGCCGAAGCGTTTGCGGGCGACGTGTTTCATGCGGGTTCTTCTTGTTATGGGTGATAAGGGGGATAGCCGGCCGCGCGGCTGGCCTCGGCCATGCGCAGCGCGCTATCGATGGCCGCTTCCATGCTGCCGCAGTCGGCCAGTCCCACGCCCTGCGCGGCCAGGTCGAGCGCCGTGCCATGGTCGACGGAGGTGCGGATCAGCGGCAGGCCCAGCGTGATGTTGACGCCGTGGCCGAAGGTGGCGTACTTCAGCACCGGCAAGCCCTGGTCGTGGTACATGGCCAGCACGCAGTCGGCCTGCTGCAGGTACTTGGGCTGGAACAGGGTGTCGGCCGGATACGGGCCCGTCACGTCCAGCCCGCGCGCGCGGGCGGCCGCGATGGCCGGTTTAATGATGTCGATTTCCTCGCGCCCCAGGTAGCCGCCCTCGCCCGCGTGCGGGTTCAGGCCCGTGACGAGGATGCGCGGCGCGGCGATGCCGCACTTGACGCGCAGGTCGTGGGCGATGATGTCGAGGATGCGGGCCAGGCCTTCCTGGCTGAGCGCCTGCGCCACGTCCTTCAAGGGCAGATGGGTGGTGGCCAGCGCCACCCGCAGCGGCGGCGCGCCGGCCACGCCTTGCGGCTGGCCGGCCAGCATCATCACCACTTGCGCCGTGTGCGTCTGGGCGGCGAAGTATTCCGTGTGGCCGGAAAACGCAATGCCGGCATCGTTGATGGTGCTCTTTTGCAGCGGCGCCGTGACGATGGCTTCGAACCAGCCGGCCCGCACGCCTTCGATGGCCGCGTCCAGCGTGGCCAGCACGGCGCGGCCGTTGTTCTTGTCGAGCACACCGGGGTGGACATGGGCTTCCAGCGGCACGTCGATCACGCTCAGGCGGTCAAAGCCGAAATGGGGCAGGCCGCCATTGCGCACGGCCTGCAGCGACAGCGACGACAGGCGGATGGCCGGATCGATCTCGCCGGCCAGCATGGCCAGGTAGGCCGCGTCGCCCAGCAGCACGCAGTTGACCTCGTGGCGGCGCGCCCAGGCGGCGCGGATGGCGAGCTCGGGGCCGATGCCGGCCGGCTCGCCCACCGTGACGCCAAGCGCCGGGCGCACGCCGGGGCGGCGCGCCGACGCGGGCGAAGTTGGCTGCGGCATGCTCATGGTCGCTCCTTACCTGGTCTCGTCGCGGAATTCCACGTAGGCGCGGTCGCGCACTTCGCGCTGCCAGTCCTCCACGGCCTCGGCCAGCTTGCGCTCGCGGATGGCCTGGCGCGCCGCATTGCGCTGGCGCTCCTTGGACATGTCGTCGCTCTTGCGCTCCAACACTTCGATCAGGTGGTAGCCGTAGCTGGTCTCGATCGGCTGGCTCACTTCACCGGGCTTGAGCGCGTTCATGGCGGCCTCGAACTCGGGCACCGTGTCGCCCGGGTACAGCCAACCGAGGTCGCCGCCCTTGACGGACGAGCCGTCGTTGGAGAACTGGCGCGCCAGGTCCTCGAACTTGGCGGCCTTGTTGTCGAGCCGCTCCTTCAGGTCCATCAGCTTGCGCTTGGCGTCGTAGGCGCTCATGGTGGGCGTGACCTTGATCAGGATGTGGCGCGCGTGGGTCTGCTGGACGGCGGCGGCGGCCTGGCCTTCGGCCACGCTGCGGCGGTCCACCACCTTCAGGATGTGGAACCCGCCCACGCTCTTGATGATGGGCGTGACCTGGCCGGCCTTGAGCTTGGTGAGCGCATCGGCGAACAGCGGCGGCAGGTGGTCGGCGTTGCGCCAGCCGATCTCGCCGCCCTTGAGGGCGTCGCTGGCGTCCGAGAACGAGGCGGCCATCTTGGCGAAGTCGGCGCCCGTGCGCAGCTGGCGCATGACCTGCTCGGCCCGTTCGCGGCGGGCCGCGATCACTTCCGGCGTGGCGTTTTCGGGAATGCGGATCATGATCTGCGACAGGTTCAGCTCCACCTGCTCGGCGGCGGCGGCCTTCTCGGCGGCCAGGTAGCTGTCCACCTCGGCCTCGGAAATCTGGATCTTGGCGTCCACCTCGTGCTCGCGCAGGCGCTGCATGATGATCTCGTCGCGGATCTCCTCGCGGAACGCGGCGAAGGTGGTGCCCTCCTTTTCCATCTGGTTGCGCAATTCCTGCACCGTCATCTTCTGCTGCTCGGCGATGCGGCCGATGGCGCGGTCAAGCATGGTGTCGTCCACCCGCACGCCGTACTCCTTGGCCATCTGCATCTGGGCCCGTTCCACGATCATGCGTTCGAGGATCTGGTGACGCAGGTCGGCCGCGTCGGGTAGGGCCACGTTCTGCGCCTTCATGCGCTGGGTCACGGCGGCGATGCGGGCCGCCAGTTCCTGGCGCGTGATGACGTCATCGTTGACGACGACGGCAATGGAGTCGATCGGCGTGGTGGCGCTGGCCTTGGCGGCGGCGGCCTTGGGCGCGGCGGCGGTGGGCGCGGCGGCGGCCGGGGCGGCCACGGGCGCGGGCGCCGGGGCCGGCGTCTTTTTGCTCGAGAACATGCTGCAGCCCGAGGTGGCGGCGGCGCACAGCAACAGCGCTGCGATCTTCGTGTGGTGCATACTGGCTTTACGCATAATGGAGAACGCTCATGTGTCAGGGGTAAAAAAGTCAATCGGGCGGGGCGCAGCAGGCGCTAGCGGCCGTAGCCCTCGTTCAAACGCTGGTAGCCGGGGATGCTGTTCTTCATGGCCTCCAGCGGGTTGCCCACGCCCAGCTTGGACAAGCCATTGAGCTCGAGCTGGAAGAAGATGGGAGTGGAGACGTTCTTGGCCGTCGTCACGAACCGCTGGGCGCCCATGCGGAACACCCAGCAATCGCCGTTGTACTCCAGGCCCACCAGCGACTCGAGGATTTTCTTGTCGAGCAGCGAGTAGCTGACCCGGCCCACGCCATACCAGCGCTGCGACACGGGCCACTGGGTCGACAGGTCGGCGTTCTTGAAGCTGTCGCGCAGGTAGCGGTAACCGAGGTTGAGCACCTTCTTCTGGCCCGGCTGCCACTGGATGGCGTAGTTGGAGCTGACCGTCTGGTGCTGGCTGGGGTTGTACTGCACGGCGCTGTCAAAGCCCCACGTCTCGGAGATGCGGCCGGTGGCCGCCAGCAGCATGTCGGAGCGGCTGTCGTTGGTGGGGGTGGAGGCGTCGAGCTGCACGCGCTGGTCGCGAAAATAGAAGCGCTGGCCGAACGCCAGGCGCAGGCGCTCGGCGCCGGACGACTCCAGGAAGCGCGACACCAGCGCGGCCGTCAGCTGGTTGGCGTCGCCGATGCGGTCCGAGCCCACGAAGCGGTTCTCGCTGAACAGCTGGCTGAAGTTGAAGGTGGCGGCGGCCGTGTCGAACGTGGGCAGGGCCGACTGGTCGCGGTATGGCGTGTTCACGTAGAACAGGCGCGGCTCCAGCGTTTGCGTGGTGGCGCGGCCGAACAGCTTGGCGTCGCGCTCGAACACCAGGCCCGAGTCCAGCGAGAAGGTGGGCACGGAGCGCGACAGGTCGCGGGCCGGGTCGTTGTCGTGCGCGTCGAGCTGGTAGGTGCTGGCATTGAGCATCAGCTTGGGCGTGACGAAGTAGCTGGCCCCGATGATGGGGTAGCTCAGCTGCGGGATCGCCACCAGGCGCGTGCCGCGCAACTCCGTCGGATGCCAGAAGCGCGTCAGCTCGCTGTCGAATTCCCAGTCGAAGCCGGCCACGTCGTAGCGGCCCGCGTGGAAGTTCAGCGACGGCAGCCGGTCGTACGGGCGCGTCACGAACAGCGACTTGTCGGTGATGGAGTCGGGGTCCTGCAGCACCTGGTACTTCTGGACCCGGGCCGTCAGGCGCCAGTATTCGCCATGGTAGTCGCTGCGCAGTTCGCGCAGCAGCTGACGCTCGGCGCTGCCGGCCACCGTCTTGGAAAAATCGTTCGGGTAGTTGTCGTCCGAGGCGGCGCGCACGCTCCAGCCATACGACCAGTCCCTGGCCAGGTCCTGGGTATGGGTGGACTTGATGGTCCAGCGGTCCGTCTGGGTCTGCTTATCGTGCGGCAGAAACTCCAGGTAAGTCTCGCCACGGTACATGCCGGCATCCGTCTCGCCGATGTAGCGGCCATTGGCGCCCAGCTGGAAGCCGCGCCGGGGAATGATCTTCGGGTACAGCGTCAGGTCGCGGTTGGGCGCGATGTTGACGTAGTACGGCACCGTCAGCTCGGCCGCGCCCTTGGAGCCAAAGCCGGGCATGGGCGGCAGCCAGCCGGAGCGGCGCGCGCCCGACAGCGAGAACGACAGGGCCGGTGTGCCGAGGATGGGCACGTCCTTGAAATAGACGATGGTCTGGCCGGCCGTGCCCACGTCGCGCCCGGAGTCGAGATTGAGGCGGCTGGCCTTCAAGTACCAGTCCGGGTTGGGGCCCTGGCAGGTGCTGTAGGTGCCGTCCAGGACCAGCGCCTCGTCCTCGTTGAGGAAGTTGATGCGCTGCGCCTTGCCCTGGGCGTGGTTCAGTTCCATCTGGTAGGTCGGGTGCTGCATGTAGCCCACGCCCGTGTCCAGGTTCAGTTTCAGTTCATCGCCCGTGAAGTAGTCGCCAAAGCGCCAGATGCGCACATGGCCCTCGGCCTCCACCTCGTCCTCGACCTGGCGGTAGCAAGCCGTGTCGGCCTTGACCCGGGTCTTGCCCTTGACCAGTTCCACGTCGCGCGCCAGATTGAGCTCGCGCTCGGGGCGGCCGCTGATGTCCTCGGCCTGGATGGTGGTCGGTGCGTTCGGGTCGTCCACACGCGGCGGGCGTGGCTTGGGCTGGGTCTGGGCGTGGACCGGCAACGCCGCCACGGTGACGAGGGCGGACAAGGCATATGCCCAGCGTTGCGAGGGGTAAGGGGCCAGGAACCAGCTCATGAAAGGTAGCGACTTAACACCATGACAGGCGATTTTTTGAAATGAATCCCTTATTATATGGGAATCTTCAGCTTTCACCGTCCGCTTCATGTCTTTATTGCCAAATTCACCACCCGCTTCCCCCGCCACCGATACCGCCGACGCGCGCCTGGCCATGCTCAAGGAATGGCTCGCCACCCTGGACCTGGTACAGGTGGACACGGTGCGCCCCGCTTCGGCCGACGCCAGCTTCCGCCGCTACTTCCGGGTCGACGTGCTGCCGGCCCACCAGGCCGGACACGGCGCCACCCTGATCGTGATGGACGCCCCGCCCGAGCGCGAGAACGTGCCGGCCTTCATCAAGGTGCAAGGCTTGCTGGCCGCCGCCGGCGTGTCGGTGCCGGCCATCGTGGCGCAGGACGCGCAGCGCGGCTTGCTGCTGCTGTCGGACCTCGGCAACAGCACCTACCTGAGCGAAATCGACCACGACAACGCCTCCACCCTGTACGCGGAGGCGCTCGAAGCGCTGGTCAAGATCCAGCAAAGCAGCCAGCCCGGCGTGCTGCCCGAATTCGACCGCGCCTTCATGCTGCGCGAAATGAATTTGTTCCCCGAGTGGTACATCGGCAAGCACCTGGGCGCCACGCTGACGGAGGCCCAGTCGGCCGAACTGCAGAAGGTGTTCGACGCCATCCTGGCCCGCGCGCTGGCCCAGCAGCAGGTGTTCATGCACCGCGACTACCATTCGCGCAACCTGATGCGCATGGATGCGGGCAACCCCGGCATCCTCGACTTCCAGGACGCCGTCTACGGCCCCATCACCTACGACGTGGCCTCGCTGCTGCGCGACGCCTATGTGCAGTGGGACGAGGAACTGGTGCTGGACTGGACCATCCGCTACTGGCAGCACGCCAAGGCCGTGGGCCTGCCCGTCAACAAGGATATCGACGCCTTCTACAAGGACTTCGAGTACATGGGCCTGCAGCGCCACCTGAAGATCCTGGGCCTGTTCTGCCGCCTGAACTACCGCGACGGCAAGTCCGGCTACCTGGCCGACCTGCCCACCGTGATGGATTACGTGCGCAAGACGGCCAGCCGCTACAAGGACCTCAAGCCCCTGGTGCGCCTGCTCGACACGCTGGAAAACAAGCAGCCGCAGGTCGGCTACACCTTCTAAGTTGATACGCTGACGACGGACGCCGGCCCCGCGCCCGCGCCCGCCCAGCCACGAAAGCCCCTCATGAAAGCCATGATCTTCGCCGCCGGCCGCGGCGAGCGGATGCGCCCCCTGACCGACACCTGCCCCAAGCCGCTGCTGACCGTGCGCGGCCGGCCGCTGATCGTCTGGCACATCCTCAACCTGGTGCGTGCCGGCATCACCGACATCGTCATCAACCACGCCCACCTGGGCGACCAGATCGAACGAACGCTGGGCGACGGCAGCCAGTATGGCGCCCGCATCGCCTACTCGCCCGAGCAGACGGCGCTGGAAACGGCCGGCGGCGTGGCCGCCGCCCGCCACCTGCTCGGTGACGAACCGTTCCTGGCCATTTCGGGCGACATCTACTGCCCCTACTTCGACTTCGAGGAAGTCAAGGACGTGCTGCACGACGCCGACATGTGGGGCAACCCCTACCCGGCCGACAAGCGCGACGTGGCCTGGCTGTACCTGGTCAAGAACCCGCCATTCCACCCCGAAGGCGACTTCGGCCTGACCATGTACAGCGTCACCAACGACGGCGATCCGCGCTGGACCTTCGGCAATATCGGCGTGTACCGGCCCGAGATCTTCGACGCCATCACGCCGGGCAGCCACGCCAAGCTTGGCCCGCTGCTGCGCCAGTACATCGAACGGGGCCAGGTGGGCGGCGAAGTGTATGAAGGCGAATGGCATAACGTGGGCACCATCGAACAATTGGAGGCCCTGAACAAGCCCATACGCAACGGAGCGGCCAAGTGACAGGCGCCTGCGCCGCGCGGCGCGCCCGCCTGATGGCGCAGATGGTGCCCGGCGCCGTGGCCGTGCTGCCCACGGCGCAGGAAGTGGCGCGCAACGCCGACAGCGACTACCCCTACCGCCACGACAGCTATTTCTACTACCTGAGCGGCTTCACGGAACCGGAAAGCGTGGTGGTGCTGGTGGCCGCGCGCGGCGACACGCCGGCCCGCTCCATCCTGTTCTGCCGCGAGAAGAACGCGGAACGGGAAATCTGGGACGGTTTCCGCCACGGTCCGGAAGCGGCATTGAGCGCGTTCGGCTTCGACGCCACCTTCACCATCGCCGCGCTGGACGGGCAGATGGAACAGCTGCTGGCCAACGCGCCCGCCCTGTACTACGCGCTGGGCAGCGACGCTGAACTGGACGCGCGCGTGCGGCGCTGGCTGGCCGCCGTGCGGCGCCAGTCCCGGCTGGGCGTGACGGCGCCCGCCGCCGCCCACGACCTGCTGCCGCTGCTGGACGAGATGCGCCTGCTCAAGGATGACGGCGAACTGGCCACCATGCGCCGCGCCGCCGCCATCTCCGGCCGCGCCCACGCGCGCGCCATGCGCGCCACCCGGCCCGGCATGCACGAATACGAGATCGAGGCGGAACTGCTGTACGAATTCCGGCGCAGCGGGGCCCAGCATCCGGCTTACAGTTCCATCGTCGCCAGCGGCGCCAACGCCTGCGTGCTGCACTACAGCGCCAACAACGCGCCCTGCCGCGACGGCGAGCTGCTGCTGATCGACGCCGGCTGCGAGCTCGATGGCTACGCCTCCGACATTACCCGCACCTTCCCCGTCAACGGCCGCTTCACGGCACCGCAACGGGACTTGTACGAACTGGTGCTGGCGGCGCAGGCGGCCGCGCTGCACGCCATCAAGCCGGGCCACCGCTACACGGCCATCCACGACGCCGCGCTGCAAGTGCTGGCGCAAGGCATGCTGGACCTGGGCCTGCTCGACAAGAACAAGGCCGGCAACGTGGCCGACGTGATCGCCAGCAAGAGCTACCTGCCGTTCTACATGCACGGCACCGGCCACTGGCTGGGCATGGACGTGCACGACGTGGGCCAGTACCGCGACGTGAACACGCCGGACAAGCCCTCGCGCCCGCTGCAGGCGGGCATGGTGGTGACGGTGGAACCGGGCATCTACGTATGGCCGGCCGAGGGCGTGCCCGAGCAGTTCTGGAATACCGGCATCCGTATCGAGGACGACGTGATCGTCACCCCGACCGGCCACACCATCATCAGCACCGCCGCGCCCAAGTCGGTGGCCGATATCGAACACCTGATGCAACAGGCACCATGAATCCAGACACCGCCACGCTCCCTGCCGCGACCACCGCCACCGACCTCGACATCGCCATCTGCGGCGCCGGCCCGGCCGGCATGGCGCTGGCGGCGTTGCTGGTCAAGCGCGGCGTGAGGCCGGAGCGCATCGGCCTGATCGACGCCAAGACCCTGGCGCAAGCCAGCAACGACCCGCGCTCGCTGGCCCTGTCCTACGGCAGCCGCCAGATACTGGAGGAGATCGGCGCCTGGCCCGTGGCCGGCACACCCATCCACCAGATCCACGTGTCGCGCCGCGGCCAGTTCGGCCGCAGCATGATAGACCGCGACGAGCACGGCGTGCCCGCCCTGGGCTACGTGGCACGCTACGGCGACCTGGTGACGGTGCTGGGGGCCGTATGCGAACGGGCCGGCATCCGCATGCTGCGCCCCGCGCGCGTGACGGGCAGCGCGGAACACGAGGACCGCATCGACCTGCACATCCTGCACGAAGGCGAACAGGATGCGCGCACGCTGAGCGCGGCCATCATGGTGCAGGCCGAAGGTGGATTGTTCAGCGACCAGGAAAGCAAATCCGTGCGGCGCGACTACGAACAGACGGCCATCATCGCGCAGGTGCGCAGCAGCGCGCCGATTGCCCACCGCGCCTATGAACGCTTCACGGAACAAGGCCCGCTGGCACTGCTGCCGCAGGACAGCCGCGACGGCCAGGCCGAATACTCGCTGGTGTGGTGCGTGCGCCCGGAACAGGCGCAAGCCTTGCTGGCGTTGGACGACGCGGCTTTCCTCGCGCAACTGGGACTGGCGTTCGGCGACCGCCTCGGCAAATTCGTGGCCGCCACGCCGCGCCTGGGCTTCCCGCTGGGTTTGAACGCGGACGCACGCAGCACGGCGCGCTCGGTCGCCATCGGCAACGCCGCGCAAACCATGCACCCGGTGGCCGGACAAGGCCTCAATCTTGGTTTGCGCGACGTGGCCGTGCTGGCGCGCCTGCTGGCCCCGGCCGCCACGCCGGCCAACCTGGCCCGCTACACGGCCCAGCGCCACGCCGATCGCAGCACCACCATGCGCGTGACGGACACCATGGCCCGCATCTTCGCCAACGACTCGCCGGCGCAGGCGCTGCTGGGCATGTCGCTGGCCGCCATCGACCTGTTCCGCCCTGCGCGCAGCCTGCTGGCAGAGCTGATGATGTACGGGCGGCGCTAGCGGCGTGGGCACGTCAGCCGATCCCATCAATCACGCTATTTTCGGAAAAGTACAGTCGCGGAAAGCATCCATTTCCTGTCGTCCGCACTCGGATTCAGGCGGCGATATCTCTACTTTGTAACTCTGCGCGTCGGTGCTGTTCAAGACGCTGCCATATCAGGCCCTGGCTTGTGGGCGTTCCGCGCAGAGCGGCCGGGTGTGCTGGGCCTCAATGTGTGTTGACGCACGGTGAAACCCGCCGATTTGCGCCATTGTGCTGAATGTTGATTTCGTCGTAAAGGGAGAGCAGGCTTATGCGCGCACAACGCAAGTTCGGCGGCATGCCAGAAGTGCAACGCCTCCGGCGACGTCTTCCCGTCAAGCTGCGCCAGGCACCGCTGATCCGGCAAGATCTGTCGCGCCGTAGCATCCGTGAGCAAGTGCTGCTGGTGCGCGAAGGGCTGGTGCAGGCCCGCGAGCTGGCGATGAGCCTGCGCGAAAAGTATGGCGGCCACCGGCATCGTATCGGGAACGCGTTCGCCAGCCATGTCACGTTGTTGCGCCAGGCCAACGCCCATCTGGTGGTGGCGTCGATGGAGGCCATCAGGCTGGCCGAACAGATCCAGCACGCCAAGGTCGAACTGGACCGGCTGGCCCATCACGATGGCTTGACTAACCTGCCCAACCGGCTGCTGCTGGGGGACCGGCTGCAGCAGGCAATTGAACTGGCGCGCCGCCGTCATGGCCAACTGGCCGTCATGTTCATTGATCTCGATCGCTTCAAACATATCAACGATTCCCTTGGCCACGCGGTGGGCGACCAGTTGCTGCAGGCAGTGGCGCGCTGCCTGGTGCGCTGCGTGCGCGGCTCGGACACGGTGTGCCGACAGGGCGGCGACGAGTTCATTCTCCTGCTGCCCGAGATTGAGCACGCGGAGGACGCGGCCGCCATCGCGCAAAAGATCCTGCATGCCATGGCGTTGTCGCACCTGGTCGAGCATCACGCCCTGCACATTGGCCTCAGCATCGGCGTGAGCCTGTTTCCGGGCGACGGCCAGGACGCCGCCACCCTGTTGCGCAATGCGGATATCGCCATGTACCACGCCAAAGAAGCGGGCCGTAACAATTGCACCTTTTTCGAACCGGCGATGAACGCCCGCGCCATCCTGCGCCAGTCGATCGAAGCGGGGCTGCGGCTGGCGCTCGAGCGCCAGGAATTCGTGCTGCACTACCAGCCCAAGATCGACCTTGCCAGCGGGCGGCTGGTGGGGGCGGAAGCGCTGGTGCGCTGGCGGCACCCGCAGCGCGGCCTGCTGTTGCCGCAACATTTCATCGCCATCGCCGAAGAGTGCGGCCTGATCGTGCCACTGGGGCACTGGGTGTTGCGTCAGGCGTGCGAGCAGGCGCAGGCCTGGCGTCGCCAGGGCTTGCCGCCGTTGCTGATGGCGGTCAACACTTCGCCGCTGGAGTTTCGTAGCGCCGGCTTCCTGCCATTCCTGCGCCAGACCCTGGCCGAGACGGGGCTGGGGCCGGCCTGCCTGGAACTGGAACTGACCGAGAGCATGTTGATGCATGATGTCCATGCGTCCGACCGGCTGCTCAAGGCGATCTCCGCGATGGGGGTCAAGCTGGCCATTGACGACTTTGGCACCGGCTATTCCAGCCTCAGCTACCTGAGCCAGTTCCCCATCCATACGCTCAAGATCGACCAGTCGTTCGTCAGCCAGATGACCGGCAGCAAGGATGACGCGACCATCGTCAGCGCCGTGATCAGCATGGGCAAGAGCTTGCACAAACAAGTGATCGCAGAAGGGGTGGAAACGCTGCAGCAGTGCGCTTTCCTGACCGCGCATGGGTGCGACGAGGGGCAGGGGTATTACTTCAGCCAGGCGCTGGACGCCCAGGCGTTTGCGCACCTGCGCAACCAGTCCCGCTTTGACCCAGCAGGTGGTCGGTGAGCTGAGGCATTTCCCGCCAGGGTGGTTTGCGTTGTGTTCTCCTACGCGGACACTGCACGCCATCCTACTCCGGCGGCCAACGTGTGCGCGCATGATGGGACAGACCAGCCCGCAGCCTGTCGAGACCGCATAACGAAGGCAAGGCGGTGCGCGCTGGAGAACCGGCCCCCCTGCCGCATCTGTCGTGCCATCAGCGCCACTGGCGCCGAGCCGCGGTTGATGGGGCGGCAGCGGCGCGACTGAGCGCTGAGGTTGGCGTCTTGGCGCCCCCTTCCGTGTTTGGCAGGCCAAAAACTGTCTTTAAAGGAAACGTCATGAAACCCATCCTAATTGTTTGCATGTTGTGCGCCGCCGCTGCGTTGAGTGCGTGCCAGCGTGAGGCACCGCCACCCGTGATCCAGGTTGTTGCCGGTCCCGCCGGCCCTACCGGCGCCACCGGGGCCACCGGGGCCAGCGCCGCGAGTGGCACCACCGGCGCCACGGGAGCGACGGGCGCTGCCGGTGCCGATGCCGCGCCCGGCGCCACCGGGGCCACGGGCGCCACCGGCCAGACCGGCGCAGGCGGCGCCGCTGGCGCCGATGGAGCGAAGGGGCAGACCGGCGATGCTGGTGCCACGGGCGATACCGGCGCCAAGGGCAGGACGGGCGACACGGTGCTGGTGGTGCCGGCGCGCTGAGCGCCCCCGGCATGGCGGGGAAGGGCTCATAGCTTGCATGTGCGATTGTTTAAGATTCTATTTAAATTTATAAGCTTACATAGTTTGCCATTTCAGGTATGGTGAAATACGTTTTAACTCTGTAGGCAGTGGCAAGGCTGCCGTGCGCGGCGATAATACGATTGTTCGCGTGCGCAGGGGCTTATGGATTGGCTGTGAGGTCAATGAGATGATGCATAAAGAGGCACCTATTGAGCCGCCCATCGGGGCCGGCGCGCCGGCGCGTTCCACCACCGAGCTGACGGACTGGCAGACCTTCCGCCAGCTGGAGGTGCGCCAGTTGCGCCGCACCATCGGCGATCTGCTGCACATGACGGAAAAACACAATGCACTGAAGGAGCGTCACGACACCTACGCCAAGCTGGTACCCCGGTTGCAGGCGGCCAACGAGCAACTGGTGCTGGCGATCTTCGGCGCGCGCGACATGCAGCAGGCGGCCGAGGCGGTCAACCGCCAGCAGATGGAGTTCTTCGCCATGCTGGCGCACGAATTGCGCAACCCCCTGCATCCGATCATCATGGCCAATCACCTGATCGGCGAGCTGGCCGGACACCGTCCCGACCTGACCATACTGCATGACATCATCGAACGGCAGGTGGCGCTGCTGGTGCGGCTGGTCGACGACCTGATGGACGCATCGCGCGTCAGGATGGACAAGATCACCATCGCCCGTTCTCGCCTGTCGCTGAGGGATGCGATCCAGGGGGCGGTCGAGATCGGCCAGCCCCTGTTGACCGAGCGCGGCCAGCAACTGTCGCTCGATCTGCCTGCGGAACCGTTGTGCGTGGACGGCGATCTGGACCGGCTGACCCAGGCGCTGTCCAATCTGCTGCTCAATGCCAGCAAATTCACGCCGCAGCATGGCCACATCGCCATCCGCGCGAGGGCCGAGGGCAGCAATGCCGTCGTCACTGTCAGCGATGATGGCGCCGGCATCGCGCCGGAGCTGCAGCCGCAGATCTTCGATTTGTTCACCCAGGGCCCGCGTCCGCTGCATCGGGCGCTTGGCGGCCTCGGCATCGGACTGTCGCTGGTGCGTCGGATCGCGGAACTGCATGGCGGCTCGGTCAGGGTGTATAGCGAGGGCAGCGGCAAGGGCAGCGCGTTCAGCGTGTATCTGCCGCTGGCGCCGCCCCCGGCCGTGGCCGCGGCCCCGTTAGCGGCGTCTGCCACGTCCGATGCGTGCTGGCAGCTCCCCCGTGCGGCCGGACTGCTGCCGACGCCGCTGCGTGAGCAGAGTCGACCAGCTTGACTGACTGAGGGATAGCGCGTACGCTGCCGCAGCGCTTTGACATAATACTATCCCATCCATCGCGCGCAGATGGCCGGGTGCCGCGACATGGACGTCCGCGCCGACGTCATTTTTTCGTCAGGCGCTGTCACCGGTGGACGCCAGCGGCATGCGAAACGCCAAATCGAAGAACCTAACGGGATGATGGCCTTGACCGAACAGCATTGGCACAGGATAGTCCGGATTGCGGTGTCGCGCGATCGCTCGCGCGTGCCCGCGGCCAGCGCGGCGCTGTCGCGCGCGCTGGCGCAACATCTCACCGCCATCATCGGCGAGCGCGGTTTCGATGCGCTGTACGCCCGCAGCCTGCACCAGGTCGGCGCCGCTTATCCGTGGCTGGCCGAGCCGGAGCACGACGAGGGGAAAACGCCGTTCTCGCAGCTGGAGCAACGCTTGCAGGAACAATCCATGCCCGTCGCGAGCGAGGCCAGCATTGCACTGCTGTGCACTTTCATCGACATCTTAACCTTACTCATCGGCGAACTCGTCACATCCAGCATCCTGCGTGCGGCTTGGGGGGATGACACGGAAAACCCCGTTGTATCGGAGTCTCAAGCATGAAAAAAGTCGACATACGACGCCTGCCCACCGGCGTGCCGGGCCTGGATGCCTTGCTGGGCGGCGGCATTCCCGAATACTCCTTCAACTTGCTGGCGGGGACGCCGGGCAGCGGCAAGACGACGATGGCGCACCAGATCATGTTCTCGCTGGCCAGCCCCGATCGGCGTGCGCTGTTCTTTACCGTGCTGGGTGAGCCACCCCTGAAGATGCTGCGCTACCAGCAGCAGTTCCCGTTCTTTGATGCCGCCAAGATCAACCAGTCGATCAAGTTCGTCAACCTTGCCAGCGAATTGTTGGACGGCGACTTTGACCGCGTGCTGGCGCGCATTTCGGCCGAGGTGCAGGCTTTCAGTCCCAGCCTGGTGTTTGTCGATTCGTTCCGTTCCGTGGTGCAGTCAGGCGCGACCGATGCCAAGGCCGACGGCCTGCAACACTTTGTGCAGCAACTCGGCATGCAGATGACCAGCTGGCTGGCGACGACCTTCCTGATCGGTGAATACCTGACGCCGGAGGCGGAATCGAGTCCCGTGTTTACGGTGGCCGACGGCATCCTGTGGCTGTCCCAACAGGTACACCGCGATGCCATGGTGCGCAAGATCCAGGTCGTGAAAATGCGTGGCCAGGCCCAGAGCCTGGGCGTGCACACCTTCCGCATCGGCGGCAACGGCATCGAGATCTTTTCGCGCGCCGTGGTCAAGGCCGGCGCGGAGGTCAGCATCGGCGGCGAGACCCGCTTGTCGACCGGCGTGCCGGCGCTCGACGAGATGCTGGGCGGCGGCCTGCCGGCTGGCTATGCGATGCTGGTGGTGGGACCGTCCGGCTCGGGCAAGACCGTGATGGCGACCCAGTTCCTGGCCGAAGGCGCGCGCCTCGGCGAACGGGGCGTGATCGCGGCCTTCGAAAAGAGCCCGAACCAGTTGTTGAGCCGGCAGCTCAGCACACTGGTCGCCGGCGGCATGGTCGGGGTGATCAACACCCGCACGCTTGATCTGTCGCTCGATGAAATCCTGAGCGACATGGTCAGCCTGATCGAGCGCACCAAGGCCACCCGCGTGGTGATCGATTCGCTGGCCGGCTTCGAGTTGACGCTGGCATCGGTGTTCCGCGAAGATTTCCGTGAATCGCTGTACCGCCTGGTGGCGGTGCTGACGGGCATGGGCGTCACCGTGCTGATGACGGCCGAGCTGGAGGACCAGTATTCGGCGCTGCGTTTCAGCACCTACGGCAACGCCTTCCTGGCCGACGCCATCGTCATGCATCGCTATGTCGAACTGGGCGGGCAGCTCAAGCGCGTGATTTCCGTGGTCAAGGTACGGGGCAGCGATCACAGCAAGGATATCCGCTTCTTCGACATCGGCACCGACCAGATCACCATCGGCGCGACGCTGAGCGACTATCAGGGCATCCTGTCGGGTCAGCCGGAAGTGGGGCGGCAGGGGCCGCGGAACTGAACTCGTGCTGCGCAGGCAGGACGAGGTGACGCGGCAAGGCGCGCGTACGGTTGGGCAGCCAGATGTTTTCTCGCTGCCCGCTTACGCTTATTCGAACTTCTGCTTGGGCGCTTTGCGCGAGATGGTCAGGCCCAGCACACCCAGGCCCAGCATCAGCAACACATAGCCGGACGGTTCCGGCACGGCCGACACGGTGATGTGGCCGGAATACGCTGCCAGGGGCGATGCGCCGGCGATGCCGTTCAACGTCAGCGTAAATGGCGACAGGCCGATAATGTCGAAGCTGCCCAGGCTGGTTTTTGTCCCGGCAATCAGTGCATTCGGCGTCATGCCATTGAGCGAGGCGGAAGTGATGTCCACATAGTTGCCGCTATAGGACAGCACGGCCTCATAGGCGCCGGTCGCGAGCCCGCCAAAGGTGATCACGTCGGAGCCTCCCGACAGCAAGCCATCGCCTGGCAGGGCCAGGCCGTTAAAGTCGAACGTGACGCCGGGGGCGATAGTGAACGACTGGTTGGCCGCGTTCGCGCTGAGCGCGGCGAATGCGAGCACACTTGCGGCAATGAATTTCAATTTCATGATATACCCCTAAAAAGTTTTTTATGCTTACGGCTGTAAGCAAAGATATCAAATTCGCCAGTACGGCAAGCCAGCTTATCAAAGTAAAAATTATTCTTTTTTTCAAAAAGCATGTGTGCAATGAAATTATTATTTTTTATTCGAAATATATTTTCTCTTGCTAACTTTTGACGCCTATATTCATGAAAGTCTGATGCAATCGGAAACATTCATGCGCATACCGCGGGGGCGCGACATGGTTTATCGAACAAGTTCACAATTAGTATCCACAAAAATATTTTCGACTGTGTGGACACGGCGTGGCAGGAATAAGCTTGCTCATGCAGTCGGCCACGCAAATGAGGCGGAGTTGCGAAAAATTGCCCTCACTGGCCGCATCATTTGTATCGGAGATTGGCCCACGTTCAGGACGCAATCCTATTCATCTGAATGAGTAAGGATTGGAGGCCAAATCCATGGCGTTATACCCATCTCGGAAAATCGTTTACGTTCAATGACTTGCACGTCCCCCTCGTAAACTTTGGCATGCCGGTGGCCAGCATCCCGATGCATGCGATAGCTGGAGCGAAACGGTAGCGGCGTACCGCTTCCTGCGCAACACGGACGTGGCATGGGAGGATATTCTGGCGCCGCACTGGGCGCGGACACAGGAGCGGATGGGTGCGCAGCCGGTGGTGCTGTGCATTCACATTCAGGATACGACGGAGCGATCCAGATCGATCATCATGGCGACTCCGTAAAGGTTACCCCCCACGATTTCAGTCACCACCTGCTTATCCTTGGTCAGGATGGCAATTCGTTTTCCCTGTTTCCTCGCCTCCGATGCGACCTCGAGCAAGGCTAGCGCCTTACACAAGATATCCCCCTTCGTCGTTCCGCTCGCCTGCGCCATGCACTCAAGTGCTTCGTTGTTGATGGTTTGTACATCATTCCAGTGCCCTATTGCCGCCACAACGAAATTCCGTTATATTGAACACCAAGTTCTGTATATCGGATTTTTTAGCAAGGTCTGGTCATCAGCGAATTTGCATCAAGAGTCGGTTTACCCCGACGCCAACCTGCCTACCCGGGCAAGGTGGAAGCCATCACGGCGATGCGGCCTATTAACGGCAACGAAGCGGGCGCGACATGGGTTGCTCCGAATCGGGCCAAGCATTCCGGAGTCACCATGAACACTCAAGCGTCCCGCCCTTCCTCTCATGACATCAGCGCCTGGCGCAGCCAGTACCGCCTGACGCACACGTTTCATCTCCTGCTCGATACCAACGCCCCCATTGCCAGCGAGGTGGAAGCGGTGTTGCAACGCGCCCAGGCGCGCGTGGAGAAATGGGTGATCGTGCGCCGGGCCGGCTGCTACGAGCATTGCATAATTGTGGAAGGCATCAGCGACGAATCGGCGCGCGCGCTGAGCAAGGAGTTCGCCGGCCTGGCTGGTCAGATCAAGGTGCATGTCGAACATATGCTGCACTTCGGTGGTGAAGTGGCGCAACGTTGTCAATAGTGCGACGGCGGCCACTGGCGGGCGGTGTGCAGCACGCGCAGCACACGCACCTGGTCGCCGGCGGTGTCATAGAGGAGGATGTAGTGCTGATGCGCCACCAGCTCGCGGGTGCCGGCGACGCGGCCAGGCTTGCCCAGGCCGGGATGATCGGCCAGGCGGCCGGCCATAGTTCCCAGCAACGCATCGAGCGCGAGCGCGGCGGCCGGGTTGTCTTGTGCGATGTATTCGCGGATTTCCTTCCGATCCAGGCTGGCCGGCCGGGTCCAAACCAGCTTCACGACTTAGCGCCGGCCATCTTGCGCCGCGTCTCCGCGCGCCAGGCGGCGGCTTCAGCTTCGACCTCTTCGGCTGGAATCAGGTCGCCCGCATTGGCCGAATCCAGGCCGATCTGCACTTGTCTGCGGAACCAGGCGTCATATTCAGCCGCTTCCTGCTGCTGTCGGACGAAGTCGCGCATGAAGTCGCGCAGCAGCTGCGCGCCGGTACGGTCGCGAGCCTTGGCAGCCGTGGTGAATTGATCTTTCAGACTCGCATCGACGCGGAAGGTAAAGGTTGCGTCACTCATGATCTGGTTCCCATGTGTTACATGATCACCACATGGTAGCACATTGAGGTTGCCAGATCAGATCAAAAAAAAGCCGCACCGCCATCAGGCAGGTGCGGCTTTTCGTGCCATGGCAACGCGGCTTAGTCGACCGCTTTCACCATGTCCTCGATGACCTTCTTCGCATCGCCGAACACCATCATCGTGTTGGGCTGGTAGAACAGGTCATTGTCCAGGCCCGCATAGCCGGACGCCATGGAACGCTTGTTGACGATGATGCTCTTGGCCTTGTACGCCTCCAGGATGGGCATGCCGGCGATCGGCGACTTGGGATCCTTGGCGGCCGGGTTGACCACGTCGTTCGCGCCCAGCACCAGCACCACGTCGGTCTGGCCGAATTCGCCGTTGATGTCCTCCATCTCGAACACCTGGTCGTATGGCACTTCGGCTTCCGCCAGCAGCACGTTCATGTGGCCGGGCATGCGGCCCGCCACCGGGTGGATCGCGTACTTCACGGTCACACCCTTGTGGGTCAGCTTCTCGACCAGTTCCTTCAGCGAGTGCTGGGCGCGCGCCACGGCCAGGCCGTAGCCGGGCACGATGATGACGGTTTCCGCGTTCGACATGATGAACGCCGCGTCGTCGGCCGAGCCGGATTTGACGGGACGCTGCTCCTTCGCGCCCGCCGGACCGCTCTCGGCGGCGTCGCCGCCGAAGCCGCCCAGGATCACGTTGAAGAACGAGCGGTTCATGGCCTTGCACATGATGTAGGACAGGATCGCGCCGGAGGAACCGACCAGCGAACCGGCGATGATCAGCATGGCGTTATTGAGCGAGAAGCCAATACCGGCAGCGGCCCAGCCCGAGTACGAGTTCAGCATCGACACCACCACCGGCATATCGGCACCGCCGATCGGGATGATGATCAGCACGCCGAGCACGAAGGCGATGGCCGTCATGACCAGGAACGGCAGCCATGCCGGTTCCGTGCCGCCGGCCGTCACGAACACCAGGCCCAGGCCCACCATCACGATGGCCAGGATCAGGTTCAGCATGTGCTGGCCCGCGAAGTTCACGGGCGCGCCCTGGAACAGGCGGAACTTGTACTTGCCCGACAGCTTGCCGAACGCGATCACGGAGCCGGAGAAGGTGATGGCGCCCACGAAGGTGCCGATGAACAGTTCGATGCGGTTACCGAACGGCAGCGCCTCGCCCACACCGGCGATGCCGAAGGCGTGCGGCTCCGACACGGCGGCCACGGCGATGCAGACGGCGGCCAGGCCGATCAGCGAGTGCATTGCCGCCACCAGTTCCGGCATCTTGGTCATCTCGACCTTCCTGGCCAGCGTGGCGCCGATGCCACCGCCGACCACCACGCCCAGCGCCACCAGCGCGAAGCCCATGGAGCCCTGCTCCACCTCGGCCTTGAGCTTGAGGATCAGCGCCAGCGTCGTGACGAAGGCGATCGCCATGCCCGACATGCCGAACGCATTACCGGTGCGGGCCGTGGCCGGCGAGGACAGCCCCTTGAGCGCCTGGATGAAGCACACCGAGGCGATCAGGTACATCATCGTAACCAGGTTCATGCTGATGAAATTCATGCCTGGCTCCCTTGCGCAACGCCTTGTGGTGCCTGCTTGGGCGCTGCCGCCTTGGGCTCTTTTTTCTTGAACATCTCCAGCATGCGCTGGGTGACGAGGAAGCCGCCAAACACGTTGACGGCGGCCAGCGCCACGGCCACGGTGCCGGCGATCTGGCCCACGGGGCCGGTGGTGAGCGCGGCCGCCAGCATGGCGCCCACGATGATGATGGCCGAAACGGCGTTGGTGACGGCCATCAGCGGCGTATGCAGTGCCGGGGTCACGGTCCACACCACGTGGTAGCCCACGTAGATGGCCAGCACGAAGATGATCAGGTTGATGATGGTATGACTGACTTCCATGATTTCTCCAGGTTCGGTTATTTGCGCAGCACTTCGCCGCCGGCGCACACCAGGGTGGCCTTGATGATTTCGTCCTCGCGATCGATCACGAGCTGGTCTTCCTTGTCGATGATCAGCTTGAGGAAGTCGAGCACGTTGCGCGCGTACAGGGCCGAGGCGTCGGCCGCCACCAGCGTAGCCAGGTCCGGCTCGCCGACGATGTAGACGCCATGCTTGACCACCGTCTTGCCCAGTTCGGACAGCGGGCAGTTGCCGCCTTGCGACACGGCCAGGTCGACGATCACGGAACCGGGCTTCATGGCCTTCACGGTTTCCTCGGAAATCAAGGTCGGCGCGGGACGGCCGGGGATCAGGGCCGTGGTGATGATCACGTCGGCCTGCTTGGCCCGTTCATGCACCAGCTCCGCCTGGCGGCGCATCCAGTCGGCCGGCATGGGGCGGGCGTAGCCGCCCACGCCCTTGGCGATCTCTTTTTCCTCTTCGGTGAGGAACGGCACGTCGATGAACTTGGCGCCCAGCGACTCGACCTGCTCCTTGACGGGCGGCCGCACGTCGGACGCCTCGATCACGGCGCCCAGCCGCTTGGCCGTGGCGATGGCCTGCAAGCCGGCCACGCCCACGCCCATGATCAGCACGCGGGCCGCCTTCACGGTACCGGCGGCCGTCATCAGCATGGGCATGAAGCGCTGGTAGGTATTGGCGGCCATCATCACGGCCTTGTAGCCGGCGATGTTGGCCTGCGACGACAGCACGTCCATCGACTGGGCGCGCGTGATGCGGGGCACGGCTTCCAGCGCGAACGCCTGCAGCCCGGCGGCGGCCATGGCGGCGATGTTCTCGCTGTCGAACGGGTTGAGCATGCCGATCACCACGGTGCCGGCCTTCATCATGCCCCGCTCATCGGCGTTCGGCGCGCGCACCTTGAGCACCACGTCGGCGGCGAAGGCTTCGGCCGCGCCGACGATCTGGGCGCCGGCGGCCGCGTAGGCATCATCCGTCACCGAGGCCGGCATACCTGCGCCAGACTGCACCACCACTTGATGTTTCGCTGCGAGCTTCTTGACTGTTTCGGGCGTCGCCGCGACGCGGGTCTCACCCGGTCGCGTCTCGGCCGGTATGCCTATTCTCATAAAAACTGCCTCCAAAGGATTGATAAACTGACTAGATGACGAAAATCTAACACGGAAAGCGATGGCGACTGGCTCCTGTCCCGGCACTTTGCTAGTGCTGTCCCACTAATCCTGGGGGTGGACGGCTGCGCCGTTGGGCTCACTATACTTAGTAAGCATTTATCAATAAATAGGTCAATTATCACTACATTTATTACTATTTGTAATGAATTGACAAAAATTAACAACGATCCGGCGATAAAATTTGTTGCGCAGCAACAAACCCACACCAAGTTTGAGCAATTTCAATGCCAAGCCGTGTACAAGTCATACGGCGGTCATAACCGGAGCGGCAGAACAGGCTAAAATGGCGGCTCTTTCAAGGATGACCCATGCCGCGTATCTGGAAACCCTCTGTGACTGTCGCCGCCATCATCGAACAGGATGGCAAGTTCCTGCTGATCGAAGAAGAGACCAGCGAGGGCGTGCGCATCAACCAGCCGGCCGGCCACCTGGACCCGCACGAGTCGCTCGAGCAGGCCGTGATCCGCGAGACGCTGGAGGAGACGGCGCACGATTTCACGCCCACGGCGCTGGTGGGCATGTACATGTCGCGCTACACCTCGCGCCGCACGGGTGAGGAAGTGACGTATCTGCGCTTCACCTTCTGCGGCGTGCCGGGCCAGCGCCACGAGCGGCCGCTGGACGAGGGCATCCTGCGCACCATGTGGCTCACGCGCGACGAACTGGCCGCCTGCCAGGACCAGCATCGCAGCCCGCTGGTGCTGCAGTGCGTGGACGAATACCTGGCCGGCCGGCGCGCGCCGCTGGAACTGCTGCACACCCACGCTTCCGTGTTCAAGGAAGTGGTGTCGAATTAACAAGCAATGCAACAAGCAACGCAACAAGTAATGGAATGAGCAAGATGAGCAAGAAAAAAGTCGTGATCGGTATGTCAGGCGGGGTCGATTCCTCGGTCGCGGCGTGGATGCTCAAGGAGCAGGGCTACGAGGTGGTGGGCCTGTTCATGAAGAACTGGGAAGACGACGACGATTCCGAATACTGCTCCACGCGCCAGGACTGGATCGACGCGGCCAGCGTGGCCGACGTGATCGGGGTCGACATCGAGGCCGTCAACTTCGCGGCCGAATACAAGGACCGCGTGTTCGCCGACTTCCTGCGCGAATACCAGGCCGGCCGCACCCCCAACCCGGACGTGCTGTGCAACGCCGAGATCAAGTTCAAGGCCTTCCTGGACCACGCCATGCACCTGGGCGCGGACCTGATCGCCACCGGCCACTACGCGCGGGTGCGCCAGAATGGAACACAGTTCGAATTACTGAAGGCGCTCGACCACACCAAGGACCAGAGCTACTTCCTGCACCGCCTCAACCAGGCGCAGTTGTCCAAGACCCTGTTCCCGCTGGGCGAGATTCCCAAGACGGAAGTGCGCAAGATCGCGGAAAAACTGGGCCTGCCCAACGCGGCCAAGAAGGATTCGACCGGCATCTGCTTCATCGGCGAGCGCCCGTTCCGCGAATTCTTGAACCGCTACCTGTCGTACAAGCCGGGCCCGATGAAGACGCCGGACGGCAAGGTGGTGGGCGAGCACGTGGGCCTGAGCTTCTACACGCTGGGCCAGCGCAAGGGCATCGGCGTGGGCGGCATGAAGGCCTACAAGAACGAGGATGGCAGCAGCGACGCCTGGTACGTGGCGCGCAAGGACATCGCCAACAACACGCTGTACATCGTGCAGGGCCATGACCATCCATGGTTGCTGTCGTCCACGCTGCGCGCCGACCAGGCCAGCTGGATCGCCGGCACGCCGCCGGCGCCGCGCGCGCTGTCGGCCAAGACCCGCTACCGCCAGGCCGATGTGGCCTGCACCGTCACGCCGGACGGCGAGGCCAATTTCTCGCTGCAGTTCGAGCAGGCCCAGTGGGCCGTCACGCCCGGCCAGTCGGCCGTGCTGTACGACGGCGACGTGTGCCTGGGCGGCGGCATCATCGCCGGGTCAGACTTCAGCGCCTGAGGCGTCGCCGGGCTGGCCATCATCGGTCCCGCCCTGGCCTTGCTGCGCGGCCTGCTGGGCCGCCATGACCGCGCGCTGGCGCTTGACCATGGCGATCACCGTGTTGCGGATGGTGTTAAGCACCGTGTCGGCCTTGAACGGCTTGACGATGAAGCCGTTCACACCCATCGCGTGGGCGGACTGGATGGTGGCCGCGTCAAATTCACTGGACACCATGAAGATCAGCGTCTTGGGCCAGCTGGATTTAATTTCGCGCACCACGCCGGTGTCGACTTCGATCTGCTCGCGGGCGATGCAGACGATATGGGGCTGGTGCTTGAGCAGCAGCGCCATGCCGCTGGCGCAGGTGTGGCTCTGTCCCACCACGTCGTAGCCGCCGTCGAGCAGGACGGTGTTGAGCAGGCCGCGGGCCACGGCGCTGCTGTCGATAATGACTGCCTTTAACATCGTAAAACCTTTCTCGTGGACGCGCCGCCGGCTCTTAATGCCGATCCCAGGCCAGCATGTTCCAGCTCACGCCGACCCGCACGTCCGTTTTCAATTGCACCAGTTGTCGAGAAAGATACAACATTTCCCGCTCTTTTCGTAGGGTTTCGCCCAGCGTGTCCTTCAGAATGCCGGCGCCGGCCATGATGGCGTCCAGATTGCCGTATGTACGCAACAGTCGGGCCGCCGTCTTGGCGCCCACCTTGGACACGCCGGGGATGGAATCGGTGGCGTCGCCCATCAGCGCCAGCAAGTCCGGCAACTGCTCGGGCGGCACGCCCCACTTGCGCTCGACCCAGGCGTGGTCGTGCCATTCGCCCTTGAAGTGGTCCCACACGCGCGCGCCATTGGCGATCAAGGGGTGCAAGTCCTTGTCCGTGGTGGCCACGGTGGCCTCGCCGCGGCCCTCGCCCAGCCAGCGCAGCACGACGGTGCCGATCACGTCGTCCGCTTCCACTTCCGGCAGCGACACGACGCGCAAGCCCCAGCCTTCCAGTTGCCCGTAGAACGCCGGCAACGCCGCGCGCAGCACAGCCGGCATGGGTGCGCGCCCGGCCCGGTAGCCGGCGTACAGCGCGTGGCGCCAGGTGGGGCCGCCGAAATCAAAGGCCGGCAGCACATGGCTAGGTTCATGTTCGGTGATCAGCTTGCGGAACGAGGACAGCGCGTGGCGCAGCGCGAGGTCGGCCTTTTCCGGCGTATCGGGTTCGGGGCTCGCTTCGTAGACGCGGCGCACGATGTTGAGGCCATCGATGGCGAGGAGTCGGCTCATGACGTTTTCTACAGGCTGATTCAAGCGCGCATTCTACCGCAGGCGATGGCGCCGCCGGACCGCCTGCCCTTATTTCAGCAGCTCGTACGGCCCGCCGCGTTCCAGCGCGCGCTGGAACGCGGGGCGCGCGTGGATGCGGTCGAGGAAGGCGCACAAATGGGGCCGGCGGCCATCGAGGCCGGCGCGGGCGGCGGCCGCCTCCAGCGGAAAACTCATCTGGATATCGGCCGCGCTGAACTGGTCGCCGGCGAACCACAGGTGCTGGCTCAGTTCCGCCTCCAGGTAATCGAGATGCTGCTCGATCTGCGGCTGGATGTACATGGACTTGACCTTGTGCGCGATGGCGCGCGCCACCGGCTTGACGAAGAACGGCGCCGGCCCCGACTCGACCCGGTCGAACACGAGCTTCATCAGCAGCGGCGTCATGGCCGAGCCTTCCGCGTAGTGCATGAAATAGGTCCAGCGCCGCTTCTCCGCCGTGCCCGGCGGCGGCACCAGCATGCCGTTGCCGTAGCGCTCGACCAGGTATTCGACGATGGCGCCCGACTCGGCCACCGTCACGTCGCCATCCGTGATCACGGGCGACTTGCCCAGCGGGTGGATGGCGCGCAGCGCCGGCGGCGCCAGCATGGTCTTGGGGTCGCGCTGGTAGCGCACGATCTCGTATTCCAGGCCCAGTTCTTCGAGCAGCCACAGGACGCGCTGCGAACGGGAGTTGTTGAGGTGGTGGACAACGATCATGGGGCTTCCTGTTCAAGGTTGGGCGGGCCTGCTGGCCTTGCCAGCTTAACACTGTTGCCGCCCGCGTGGTGCCGATAGCTTGCTACGCGGAAAAAGCAGTACACTCGCTGACGGCGGCTCGCCATCGCCCCGCCAACATCATCCCCCACCACGGAGCGCCCATGAAGTTGCTGACCCTGCGTTACCTCGCCTTCCAGCTGGCCATCGCCACGCTGCTGCTGTCGCTGCTGATGAGCGCCAGTCCGTGGCTGCCGCTGACGGCCGCCGCACTGGTGGCGGTGGGCGTGGCCGACCTGATGCAGACCCGGCGCGCGCTGCGCCGCAACTATCCCATCCTGGCCCACCTGCGCTTCCTGCTGGAAGCGATCCGGCCCGAGATCCGCCAATACTTCCTGGAGGACGACACCGAGGCGGCGCCGTTCTCGCGCAACCAGCGCAGCATCGTCTACCAGCGCGCCAAGGTGGAGACGGACAAGCGCCCGTTCGGCACCCAGATCGACGTCTACCAGGATGGCTACGAATGGATCAACCATTCGATCGCGCCCGCGCCCGAAGCACACCATGATTTCCGCATCGAGATCGGCAACCACCCGGACTGCCCGCGCGCCCAGCCCTACTCGGCCAGCGTGTTCAACATCTCGGCCATGAGCTTTGGCGCGCTGTCGGCCAACGCCATCCAGGCCCTGAACGGCGGCGCGCGCATCGGCCACTTCATGCACGACACGGGCGAAGGCAGCATCAGCCCCTACCACCGCATGCACGGGGGCGACCTGGTGTGGGAGATCGGCTCGGGCTACTTCGGCTGCCGCAACGCCAACGGCACCTTCTCCGAGGAGCGCTTCGTGGCCAACGCCTGCACCGAGCAGGTGAAGATGATCGAACTCAAACTGTCGCAAGGGGCCAAGCCTGGCCATGGCGGCGTGCTGCCCGGCGCCAAGGTGACGATCGAGATCGCCACCACGCGCGGCGTGCCGCAGGGCGAAGATTGCGTGTCGCCGGCCAGCCACTCGGCCTTTTCCACGCCGCTGGAAATGCTGGCCTTCATCGACCGCCTGCGCAACCTGTCGGGCGGCAAGCCGACCGGCTTCAAGCTGGCCGTCGGTCACCCGTGGGAATTCTTCGGCATCGTCAAGGCCATGCTGGCCACCGGCATCACGCCCGACTTCATCGTCGTCGACGGCTGCGAGGGCGGCACCGGCGCGGCGCCCGTGGAATTCACCGACCACGTGGGCACGCCGCTGCAGGAAGCGCTGCTGCTGGTGCATAACACGCTGGTGGGCGCCAATTTGCGCGAGCGGATCAGGATAGGCGCATCGGGCAAGGTGATCACGGCGTTCGACATCGCCCGCCTGTTGGCGCTGGGCGCGGACTGGTGCAACTCGGCGCGCGGCTTCATGTTCGCGCTCGGCTGCATCCAGTCGCAGCACTGCCATACGGACCGCTGCCCGACGGGCGTGGCCACCCAGGACAAGCTGCGCCAGCGCGCGCTGGTGGTGCCGGACAAGACCCAGCGCGTGGCTAACTTCCACCAGAACACCATGAAGGCGCTGGCCGGGCTGGTGGCGGCGGCCGGCCTCACCCACCCGTCGCAACTGAAACCATACCACCTGGTGCGGCGCATCTCGCCCAACCAGGTCAAGCTGGCGTCCGCGCTGCTGCCCTACCTGGATCCGGGGCAGTTGCTGGACCCCAGCCAGCTGTCACGCCTGCCGCCCGTGTTCGGCATGTACTGGCCGATGGCGCAGGCCGAATCGTTTCATCCGCTGGCGTGAGTGGGACTGCGGCCGTCTAACGCGGCGGCGGCAAATAGCCGCGCCGTATGGCCCACTCGCGCAGCACTGCGTTCATCCCCTCTTCCCAGCCCGCGCCGGTGGACTTGAACACCTCCAGCAGGTCACTGTCATACGCGATGCTGACGCTGACCTTGGACGTGCCCGCAGGCGCCCGCAGCCAAGGTTGCCACGGCCGGAATTGCGCAAGCTGCTCATCAGTCAATGGCAATGCGTCGGGATCGGGCGATGACGCCACGTCGGTCGCCGTATCGCCCACGTCATCCGCCTTGGGCGGCCTTGCTCTGTTTTGCCATAACGTCGTTCCTCTCGCGGATTCGCTTTTCGCAAACTGATCATTCTCAAGGTCCCGGCACGAACCACAAACACTGCCACATGCACGCGGTCAGCGATGCGCCCCAACGCGCACATGCGCTGTTCCTCGTAATCGCGACGCCGATCGACCCAGTATAGCGCGGTATCCCAATCGAATACGTCGGCGTCCAATAGCGAGATGCCGTGTTTGCGTAGGTTGAGCATGTCCTTCACGGGATCACAGGTGATCTGCATTTGTCATGTTATCCGCGAAATGGAAAACTTCAACGGACACATTAACGACGCCACGGCCAGCGCGTTTGCGCTGCCGCAGCAGTGCCGGCGATCAGTGTTGTGCGTGCAGCGTAATCACGCGCTCGCGTAAGCCTGTGCGGACAAAATCTGATCTCTATTTGACATAGAGCTACTTTCCCCTTGGGCTAGCCTAAGGCAACCTTGTCCAAAGCGCGGCATCCTTTCCTTTCTGACTGGCCACATGGCGCCTATCCATGCCACGTGAACCGCAGGCGTCCAATCGAAAAAAATGTCCATGCATCCTCACACGCCGATCTGTCCCCAGTGTGGCGCACCTTTGCCAAGACAAGCACTGTGGCGCACGGTGACCTGCGCTTACTGCAGCGCTGAAGTGACGCACGGTGAACGCATCGTGCGGGCGGCCTCGTTCCGCGCCGCGTATCTGCGCTCACGCGCCATCGACGATGCCAGCACATGCATGGTGAACTGCGACAGTCAGCAGTATCGAACATTGCTGCCTCTTGGATATGGGAGCACCGCCAGGGTCGTTCTAGGGCAACGGCAGAGTGCGCTGGCCGAGCGCGTCGTCATCAAGTTGGCACACCCTGGCGCCACGCCGGATCGGCTGAAACGTGAATGGCAAGTGCTGCAACAACTGCAGGAGCTGGCCCATCCTGGCGCAGCCTATTTCTCACAGCGGCTGCCGCAACCAGTGCTATTTGGCTTGGCCAAGGAAACTAACGGTGCGCAAGCCGAAGCGCTGGTGCTGCGCAACCCGGCCGGTTACTGGGGTAGTTTAGCGGATGTCATACAACATCATCGTCATGGCATTGAGGCACGCCATGCCATCTGGATCTGGCGACGCATGCTGGAAGTACTGGGCTACGTCCACGAAGCAGGCTGGATTCACGGCCGCCTTACGCCCGCCCATCTATTGGTCCAGCCAGATGACCACGGCATACTGATTATAGGCTGGGCCGACGCACAGCCGCAGACGGCCCACGTGACGCCAGCCCGTGACCTGATGCAGGCCGCGTGGACGATCCGTTCCATACTGCACGGTGGTACGGACGAGCCCCCCATTGGCCACGGCACCCCGGCGCCGCTGGCGGCCGTACTGAAACAGGCCAGCGAAGATGCGCACTGGTGTGCCAACGCAGGCGCTGCCGGCATCGATCAGGCAGTAAAGAGCGCCGCTCACGCCGCATTCGGCGCACCACAGTTCACCCCCTTTTCCCCCACCACGTAACGCTTGTTCAAGGAGTCACCATGGGTCACGGAAACTATTCACATGCCGCCCACGCAGCCATCATCGCCGACCGTTCATCGGCCTCGCGTGCCGAAGTATTCACCCAGCGCGGCTGCCACCCGCTGATGAACCCGCATGGACTGCGCATGCGCGAAGCGCGCGACAGTGCCGACCATCCTCATTCGCTGGGCATCGTATTTGCTCTCGACGTCACAGGATCGATGGGGGATATTCCGGAAAATCTGGCAACCCGCGAACTGCCAACATTTATGAACCTGCTGACGGCCTGTCACGTCCCGGACCCGCAATTGCTGTTTATGGCCATAGGCGACGCCACCTCGGACAACGCGGCACTGCAAGTTGGCCAATTCGAATCGACGGCCGAACTGATGGATCAATGGCTGACCTGGACCTACCTCGAAGGTGGTGGCGGCGGCAGCGGCGAAGAAAGTTACGAACTGGCGTTTTACATTGCTGCGCAGCATACCGATCTGGACTGCTGGGTCAAACGCAGAAAAAAGGGCTACCTGTTCCTGACCGGCGACGAGGTGCCCTATCCGGCCGTGGCGCGCCACCAGATCGACACCCTGGTCGGCGAAAAGCTGGACGAGGATATTCCTATCGAGGAGGTGATTGCGGCAGCGGCGGAAACCTATCACGTGTTCTTCCTGATACCCGACCTGCGACGCCGCAAGCGATGCGAACAACGCTGGCGCGAACTGCTGGGCGACCATGTTATTTGCATGGAATCGGCACATGATGCCTGTGCCGTGGCGGCATCCATTGTCGCCCTGACCGAACGGGTGCTCCCCGACCAGGCCACTCTGGTGCAGACCTTGGCCGCAAACGGCATCGCCAATGAGCGCGTGTCAGCTGTCGTGCGGGCGTTGCGCCCCTATGCCGCGCTGCTTGACCCAGACGCGCTGCGACAGGTTCATTCAGCCACCGGCAGCGCGCCGCAACCGGGCGCGTGGTGGAAGCGGATGTTTGGCTAAGCGCCCGCGATGAGCGCAGCAACGCGGCTGTTTTCGGTGCTGGGCCTCGGCTTTGGAGACTGCGGCAAAGGTCTGTTTATAGACAGTCTGTGCCGCACGTTACACGCCCACACTATCGTGCGCTTCAATGGCGGTGCTCAGGCAGCACACAACGTTGTGTTGCCGGATGGACGCCATCACACGTTTTCCCAATTCGGCGCCGGCAGCTTCGTGCCCGGCGTGTCAACCTTGCTAGCCTTTCCGGTCGTTGTCCATCCCACCGCCCTGCTGGTCGAGAACAACTACTTGCGCCGAGTCGGCGTACAAGACGGCCTGCTGCGCATGTGCATCGACGGCCGCTGCCGCATCACCACACCGTTCCATCAGGCAGCCGGACGCATGCGCGAACTAGCGCGCGGTCCCATGGCGCACGGCAGCTGTGGCGTGGGCATAGGCGAAACCGTCAAGCTGGATCTGGAACAACCAGAACTCACCCTGCGTTATGCGGAACTGCTGACCCCCGCGATAGCGCGATCCAAACTGGAAGCCATCCGCAACTGTCTGCTCAATGCCTTCGATCCCCGCGATTGCCCGCCGCTCAACCGGGACAGCTATCATGCCGAGCGGCGCGTGCTGGCCGATTCAGCGCTGTCGCTGCGCTGGCTGGAAAGCGTCAATCAATTGACCTGCGTCGTGCCGCCAGCGTCCCGGGATGGCGTGGCTGCACGGCTACATCGGCCTGGAACGGTTCTGTTCGAAGGCGCGCAGGGCGTGCTACTGGACGAATGGCGCGGCTTTCACCCGTACACCAGTTGGAGCCGCATCCACGCCTCGTCGCCGGAAGCGGTCGCTGCCGATGCGGGACAAGCTGCCCGCATCCGCCATCTAGGTGCGCTGCGCAGCTATATGACACGGCACGGTAACGGACCTTTACCCAGCCACGACCAGCGTCTTGCCCACTTGCCGGAACTTCACAATCGCTGCGGCGGCTGGCAAGGCGACTTTCGCCGCGGCCACCCCGATGCCGTCTTGTTGCACTATGCCTTGGCCGTGATCGGTAAGCTTGACGGCCTGCTGATCAGTCACCTCGACGTATTCCAGCGAGAACGCGGCCTGCGGTGGTGCCGCGCCTATGAGGCGACGCAAGCGAGTGATGACACCCAGCTATGCATGCGCAACGCCGCTGGACTAATCACGGCGCTATGTCCCAGCACCAACCACGACTTGACGCATCAGGCACGGTTGACGCAGCTGCTGTATTCCTGCCGTTCCCGGCTTGATGGCGAGGCTATCCACGATGCGGAAACCTTCAGAGCGCAAACAGAGATGATGAGCGGACTGCCTGTTATACAGGGCTCATTTGGTCGGACTTTCCAAACTGTACGCCATTACAGCAAACTGCAAGACTGAATAAGTTACTTGGCGATATAAGCAAGCCTCAGCAGCGCAGTAACCTGCTCCGTCCGTGTTGGAAAAATGCCGGCTCATGCCCCGGCCACTCAATCCGGCGGGAGCATGCCGTGCTGCACGGCCCATTCGCGCAGAGCATCGTTCATGCGTTTGCGCCAGCCTTTGCCCGTGTTCTCAAAAGCAGCCACCAAATCACGATCGAAGGCCACGTCGGCGCCGATGCCGGCGCCGTAGGTCTTGACGTACTCGCTCCACGGCATCATTTTCGCCAATTGCTCATCCGTAAGAGGTTGAGCGTCCGGATCGGCAAGCGCCGCGGTAGTGATCTGCGCGTCCTCTTCCGTGGTAAGCAAAATTGCGCTACGTTGTTTCGGCATAGCGTCTCTCCTCGTTCACATTTGCCTTGCGCAAACTGATTATCCGCAAGACGCCTCTCTTTTCGACAAAGGCCATGAAATGCAAGCGTACTCCTATCATTCCCAGTGCGCACACACGCGACTCTCCATACTCGAACCGCTGATCAAGCCAAGTAACGGCATGTTCCCATTCGAAATCCATGGCCCGTGATAAAGAAACGCCATGCTTGCGCCGGTTCAGCTTGTCTTTCTCGGGATCGAAGGTGATCTGCATCTGTCATGTTATCCGCGAAATGGGAAACGTCAACGGACACATTAACGGCACTGCGGCCAGCGCGTTTGCGCTGTCGCAGCGGGACGACGATCAGCGTTGCACGTGCAGCTTGATCACGCGCTTGGCGGAAGTGGAAGGAGGCGGCGCATCGGACGATGCGGCCGGAGTGGAGTCACAGGAGCCGCAGCTGGAACAACCATCGCCGCAACTGGACTGGGTGCGAAACAGCCGCGCCATCCTGTTCTGGTCGAAGCCGCGCCGCGCCAGGAAGTACACGATCTGGCGCCGCAATGCGGCCGGCAGGTAGTGGGCGCAGAAGCGCAGCAAGGCCGCCGCCACGATCACCCCCACGATCACTTGCTGCCACATATCAGGCTCCCGTCAACAACAGCGCGATGCGATAGGTGAGGAACGAGGCCGTGTAGGCCAGCGCGAACATATACCCAGCCATCAGCGCCGGATAGCGCCAGGTGCCCGTCTCGCGCCGCACCACGCTCAGGGTGGACATGCACTGCGGCGCGAACACGTACCAGGCCAGCAGCGACAAGGCCGTCGGCAGCGCCCACGACGCGGCGATGATGGGCGTCAGCGACGATGCCAGTTCCTCGCCCGTCTGCGACAGCGCGTACACGGTGCCCAGCGCGCCCACGGCCACTTCGCGCGCGGCCAGGCCCGGCACCAGCGCGATGCAGATCTGCCAGTTGAAGCCGATCGGCGTGAACACCACTTCCAGCGCGCGGCCCAGCATGCCGGCCATGCTGTAGTAGATGGCCGGATGGGTCGCCCCTTCCGGTGCGCCGGGGAAGGAGCTGAGGAACCACAACAGCACCATCAAGGTCAGGATGATGGTGCCCACGCGGGTCAGGAAGATCTTGGCGCGCTCCCACAGGCCCAGCGCCAGGTTGCGCAGGTGCGGCCAGTGGTAGGCGGGCAGCTCCAGCATCAGCGGTTGCTGGTGGTTGGCGCCAAAGGTGCGCTTCATGAAGTAGGCCACGCCCATGGCCGACACGATGCCGGCCACGTACAGGCCGAACAGCACCAGGCCCTGCAAGCTCATCAAGCCTGCCACCTGGCGGTCTGGAATGAAGGCGGCGATGATCAGCGCATACACGGGCAATCGCGCGGAACACGTCATCAGCGGCGCAATCATGATCGTCACCAGACGGTCGCGCGGATTCTGGATGGTGCGTGCGGCCATGATGCCGGGGATGGCGCACGCGAAGCTCGACAGCAGCGGAATGAAGGCGCGGCCCGACAAGCCCACGCCACCCATCAGCCGGTCCAGCAGGAAGGCGGCGCGCGGCAGGTAGCCGCAGTCCTCGAGCACGAGGATGAAGAAGAACAGGATCAGGATCTGCGGCAGGAACACCAGCACGCTGCCGGCCCCGCCCAAAATACCTTCCACCAGCAGGCTGCGCAGCAAGCCTTCGCCCATGTGGGCCGTCAGGTACTGGCCCACGCTATCGACGCCGGCCTTGATCATATCCATCGGCACATTGGCCCAGCTGAACACGGCCTGGAACACGAGGAACATCAGCACGGCCAGAATCACGGGGCCGAGCACCGGGTGCAGCACCACGTCGTCGATCTTTTCCGTCAGGTTGCCCGTGTCGTGGAAGTCGTTGCTGACGGCGGCCAGGATGCGGCGCACTTCGCGCTGCGTGTCCTCGACCGACACTTCGTCGATGGCCGACAGCGGCTTGGCCGCCACTGTGCGCAATGGCCACATGGCGTCCAGCGCGCGCAGCAGCGACTTCTCGCCGCCACCCTGCACGGCCACCGTCTCCACCACCGTCATGCCCAATTCCTCGGCCAGCTTATCGGCGTCGATCACGATGCCGCGCTTGGCCGCCACGTCCACCATGTTCAGCGCCAGCACCATGGGCAGGCCCAGGCGCTTGATCTCCAGTACCAGGCGCAGGTTCAGGCGCAAATTGGTGGCGTCCACCACGCACACCACCACGTCGGGCGACTGCTCGCCCGCGCGCAGGCCGGCCACCACGTCGCGCGTGATGGCCTCGTCGGGCGTGTGGGCCGACAGGCTGTAGGCGCCCGGCAGGTCCAGCACGCGGAACGGCCGGCCCTCGGGCGAGGTGAACATGCCTTCCTTGCGCTCGATGGTCACGCCGGCGTAGTTGGCCACTTTCTGGCGCGCGCCCGTCAGGCGGTTGAACAGTGCGGTCTTGCCGCAGTTGGGATTGCCCAGCAACGCCACCATCGGCAGTTGCGACACGGCCGCCATCGTCTTTTCCGCTGCGCCCATGGTCATTCCGGTTGAATCGAGATCAGCGCGGCCTCGAAGCGGCGCAATGCGAACGTGGAATTGCCCACCTTGATGGCCAGCGGTTCGCCGCCGGGCATGCCGCGCTTGAGCAGGCGGATCTTCTCGCCCGGCACGAAGCCCAGCTCCATCAGGCGGCGCGCCAGGTCGGCGCCGTCGTCGGCCGGATCGCCAGGGGCCACGTGCACCACCGTGCCGCTGCTGCCCGTGGGCAGGGTGTCGAGTTTGATCAGCGTAGGCGCTAGTGTCATGGCTATGTCCGCAATATCGGTGAGGAGGCCGCGGAACGTGGCCCGCAGCGGCTTGCCGGCGCGCTGCAAGATCGCATTCCCGCCGGCAAGATCAATAGTAGCATTATAAACGGGAATGCGAATGGTTTCTATTTGCGCTTGCGGATTGCTTGATTTTGCGGCAGAATAAACCACGTAATGAGAATGATTCGCATTGAGAAAAGCGCAATATTGTTCATCATTCCCTGTTTTTATCCTCCACATTGGGTGCTTCGATGATTGTTTGTGTCTGCAACAATATCTCCGACCGTGAAATCCGCCAGGCCGTGGAACTGGGCCTGCGCACCCTGGACGAACTGCGCGAGCAACTGGGCGTGGCCACCTGCTGCGGCCAGTGCGCCGACTGCGCCCAGGGCGTGCTCGACACCCAGCTGGCCAGGCTCAACGCCACCACGCTGAACGCCACCACGCTCAAGCGCCCCGTGCTGGCCGAATAAATCCGTCCTTGCCGTATGCTGCGCCGCGCCACGTGCGGCGCTACGCGCGCCTGCCCTTTCATGGCAAAATGACAGCACTCCATCACCACAGCGAAGGCGACATCATGAAGGGCGACCAAGACGTCATCAAACAGCTCAACGCGCAGCTGACCAATGAACTGACCGCGATCAACCAGTATTTCCTGCACTCGCGCATGTACCGCCACTGGGGCCTGGGCAAGCTGGCCAAGAAGGAATACGAGGAATCGATCGGCGAGATGAAGCATGCCGACCGCCTGATCGACCGCATCCTGATGCTCGACGGCCTGCCCAACCTGCAGGCGCTGCACAAGGTGATGGTGGGCGAGAACACGGAAGAGATGCTCGACTGCGACCTGCAACTGGAACGGGGCGCCCAGCTCACCGTCAAGGAAGGCATCGCCGCCTGCGAGAAGGCGGCCGACTACGTGTCGCGCGACCTGCTGCTGGAGATTTTGGAAGACACCGAGGAACACATCGACTGGCTGGAAACCCAGATCGACCTGGTGGCCAAGGTCGGCCTGCAGAACTACCTGCAAAGCCAGATGGCGGAATGAACGAGCGGGCCGCCTGGCCCGCTCCCGCACGTTGGCGGCTGCTCAGTGGCCGCCACCCAACGCAGCCCGCGCCGCCGGCGCGGCCTCCCCCGCCGCGGCGCCCGGCCTGAGCTTGACGAACAACACAGCCAGCGCGCCGCACAGCATCAGCCCCCCCGCCAGACGGATCACGTTCTCCGGATTCCCACCCAGCCAGCTGCGGTAGTACAACGGCAGCGTGAAGATCTGGATGATCATCGGGATCACGATGAACATGTTGAAGATGCCCATGTAGACCCCCGTGCGCTCGGGCGGAATGCACCCGGCCAGCATCACATACGGATTGCCCATGATGCTGGCCCACGCCAGCCCGATGCCCACCATCGGCAGCAACAACAGCAGCGGCGAGTGGATCAGCGGGATGCACAGCATGCCGGCGCCGGCCAGCGCCAGGCAAGCGCTGTGCGTCAGTTTCGGTCCGTAGCGGCGCGTGAACGGCACCAGCGCCAGCGCGCCCACGAAGGCCACGCCGTTGTAGAACGCGCCCACCTGCCCCGTCAACAGTCCCGCATCGCGGAAGCCCTGCGTGGTCTGGTCGGTGGTGCCGTAAATGGTCGTGGCCAGCGACAGCATGATGTACTGCCAGTAGCAGAACATGGCATACCACTGGAACAGCTTGACCAGCGCCAGCTGCCGCATGGTGGACGGCATCTCGCGCACGGCGTCCACGATGTCGCCCAGCGTGTGGCGCCAGCCGGCCGGCCGCGCCCGCAGTTCAGCCAGTTCCGCTTCCGACAAGGGATGCTCGGGCGTGGTCCTGAGCGTCCACAGCACGGACGTGATCGAACACACGGCGCCGATCACGAACGCCACGATCACCACCTGCGGGATGTGGTGGCTGTTGACGGCATCCTTGTCCATGCCCCACCACACCAGCAGCGAAGGCGTCAGGTAGGCCAGCGTCTGGCCCAGTCCCGTGAACGCGCTTTGCGTGAGGAAGCCGATCGAGTGCTGCTCCGGCGCCAGCTTGTCGCTGACGAAGGCGCGGTACGGTTCCATCGTCACGTTGTTGGCCGCGTCCAGTATCCACAGCAGGCCGGCCGCCATCCACAGCGCGGGGCTGAACGGCATCAGCAGCAGGCCGATGCTGCACAGGATGGCGCCCACCAGGAAGTACGGCGTGCGCCGCCCCCAGCGGGTGATGGTGCGGTCGCTCATGGCGCCGATCAGCGGCTGCACCAGCAAGCCCGTCATGGGGCCGGCCAGCCACAGGTAGGGCAGGCTCGCCTCATCGGCGCCCAGGTATTTGTAGATCGGGCTCATGCTGCTCTGCTGCAGGCCGAAGCTGAACTGGATGCCGAAAAAACCGAAGTTCATGTTCACGATCTGCCAGAACGACAGGTGCGGTTTATGGATCGCCATTCGCTGCTCCCGGTTCAGGACACGGCCAGCGCATCGGCGCCGGCCTGCCAGCGCGCCAGCCATGGCTGGTAGAAATCCATGGACTGCGGCACCGCGCCAGAGATGCCGCAGATGGCGCCGGCGAAGGCGTTGGCACGCGCCAGCATCAGCGCCAGCGGCCAGCCCTGCGCGCGGCCGTGCAGGTAGACGGCGGAGAACGCATCGCCCGCACCCACCGTATCCACCACGCGCAGCGGCGCATGGCTGACCAGGCTGGCCGTCATCACGCCATCGGCGCCGAAGTGGATGGCGCCGCGCGGGCCCAGTGTGACGATCAGGCCTTCCAGCGAGAAGATGCGCAGCAGCCGCGAACAGGCCGCATGCAGCGCGGGACTGGTGGCGTCGGCCGTGCCGGGCCGGTCGTGCGTGTACCAGTCGAACAGCGCTTGCAATTCCTCCTCGTTGACCTTGACGATGTCGGCCTGGTGCAGCGATTCGAACACGCTGCGTTCCACCACCTGGCCGTCGCGCACGTTCAGGTCGAGGAAGCGCTTGGCCGGCGACGCCGCCAGCAAGGCGCGCAAGGCCCCGCGGCTGGCCGGATTGCGCTGGGCCAGCGTGCCGAAGTACAACACGCCGGGATCGGTCGCTTGCAGCGCCGCCAGCGCCGCTTCCGTCTCGATGTAATCGTAGGCCTGGTCGGCCAGGATGATGAAGCGGTGCCCATCGGCGCCGCGCTCCACCACCACGCGGCCGGTGGCTTCGGTGGGGTCGGTCTGCAGACCCGTTTGCGGCATGCCGTAGCGCTCGAATTCGGCGCGCACCAGCGCGCCGTTCTTGTCCTGCCCCACGCGCGTGATCATCAGCGTGGGCACGCCGAAGGCGGCCAGGTGGCGCGCCATGTTGAACGGTGCGCCGCCCACCACCTGCTCGGTGATGAAATCATCGACCAGGGCTTCGCCGAACACGGCGATGGCGTTGAGGTTGGCGTTGCCTTCGGCGTTGCCGCTGGCGTTGGTCTCGTTGTCGCACATGGCGTGCACTCCTTCCGTTCGTTGTTGCGCGCTCATGCGGCACGCTCGCTCGATGGCTGGCCGTCTGGCCGCTCCAGCCACAACATGGCCCATGGTTCCAGCATCGTTTCGCCGGCCAGTATGCGGCCGTCCTGGCAGCACGTCCAGTCGCCGTCCAGCGCCACCGTGCGGGCCTGACCGGAAAAATTCATCAGCACCAGCAGGCGCGGGCCGCGCGCCAGCGCCAGCACGGCCGGGTGGCCCGCGTCCAGCGCGGCGCGTGGGGCGCCGGCGGCCAGCGCGTCGTGACGCCGGCGCTGCAGGATCAACTGGCGCAGCGCGCCGTACATGCGGCCTGGGATGGTGCTGGCGTCGTGGCGGACGGCCCAGCGCTCGCGGTCGAAGCGGGGCCGTTGCAGCCAGCGGCTGTCCATGGCGTGCTGGGGACGCGCGGTGTAGCTATAGTCATTGGTCTGGGCCAGTTCATCGCCCATGTACAGCACAGGCAGGGCGCCAAAGCTGAGCGCCAGGCCATGCAGCAGCAGCGTGCGGCGCAGCGCCAGTTCGCGCTGGCCGGCCGTGTCGGCCGCTTCCAGCCCGGCCAGCGACGCGGCCATGCCGTTGCTGCCGTGGGCCGCGTTCGGATCGCTGCTCTGGAACGCGGCGCCGCGCGCATAGCTGCCGTTGGCGCCGGCGAAGAACTGGGCTACGCGGGCCAGCCGGGGGTTCGGGTCCTGCCCGTCCGCGCCCGCCTCCGCGCGCAGCACGTTCCAGCCGATGTCGTCATGGCAGCGCACGTAACTGAGCCAGCTGGCCGCAGGCGGCAGCGGTGGCGTATTGGCGGCCACGGCGCGCAACAGGCCCGCGTCCTGCTCGGCCAGGGCGGCCCAGCCAGCGGCCATCAGGCTGCTGTGGTAGGCAATGTGGCATTCGGGCGCCGCATCCGAACCGAAATAGGCGGGCAGCTCGCGCGTGGGCACGATAGCCTCGGCCTTGAGCAGCACGCCCGGCGCCACGATGTCGACGATGGCCCGCATGGCTTGCAGCAGTTGGTGCGCTTCCGGCTGGTTCATGCAGTTGCTGCCTTCGCGCTTCCACAGGAAGGCGGTGGAATCGAGCCGGAACACTTCGATGCCGCGATTGGCCAGCTGCAGCAGGGTTGCCGCCATGGCCGCGAACACGGCCGGGTTGGCGTAGTTCAGGTCCCACTGGTAGGGATAGAACGTGGTCCAGACCCAGCCGCCCAGCGCCTCGACGTAGCTGAAATTGCCCGGCGCGACCTGGGGGAACACCTGGCCCAGCGTACGCTCGTAGCGATCCGGCATGGTACGGTCGGGGAACACGTGGAACATGGCGCGCATGGCTGCGTCGCCCGCGCGCGCGCCCTGCGCCCACGCGTGGTCGTCGGCCACGTGGTTGAGGATGAAGTCGGAGCACAGGCTGATGCCGGCCACCCGCAATTGCGCCGTCAGCGCTTCCAGGTCGGCATTGCTACCCAGTTCCGGTTCCACTTCGTCGAAGCTGGCCACGGCGAAACCACCGTCGTTCTCGCCGGCGCGCGCGCGCAGGAACGGCAGCAGGTGCAGATAGCTCACGCCCATGGCCTGCAGGTGCGGAATCTGGCGCGCCACGCCTTGCAGGTCGCCGCCGAAGTTCTGCACGTAGGCGCAGTAGCCCAGCATGCGCTGGCTGAGGAACCAGTCCGGCTCTGCGGCGCGGGCCGCGTCCAGCCGGCGCAGCGCTTCCGGACGGGCTGCGTACAGCTGGCCCAGATTTTCCATCAGGTCGCCCAGCCAGGCGTCGAAGCCGGCGTGGCCGCCATACAGGCCGGCCAGCAGCTTGCGCAGCGCCGGTTCATGGGCGGCCAGACGGCGCGCAGCAACCGGCTGCAGCGGCGCAGGTAATGCCGCCAGCAAGCGTTCGGCGGGAGGGGAAATATTCGTCATGGTGGGGAGAAAAATAAGGGCAAGGCGCGGCCCGCCGGATTGGCAGGCCGCGCCGGAGTTGCCTTGTTTAGAAGGCGTAGTTCAGGCTCAGCTTGACCGAGCGGCCCGTGATGGAGCGCGCCGCGTGGCCGTCGCCTTCCACTTCCGTGTAGCCGATCTTGTCGAACAGGTTGTTCGCGCTCAGCGACACCACGGCCTGCTGCGACAGCTGGTAGTTCACGAACGCGCTCACCACCTGGTAGGCCGGCATGATGATGGTGTGGGCGTCATCAGCCCAGGACTTGCCGGTGCCGACGATGCTGCCGCCGACCGTCAGGTCGTTCCAGGTGTAGGTCGGCGCCAGCTGGTACACCACCTTGGCCTGGCGGCGCGGCGTGTTGCCGATCACTGCCACGTCGCCAGGCGCGGTGCCGGTGATCTTGGCATCGGTGTAAGTGAGACCACCGTTGATGCGAAAGTCGCCCGCGTTGTAAGCCGCTTCCAGTTCCGCGCCCTTGGCGTCGTAGCTGTTGGCGGTGCTGCGCTGGGTGGTCGCCTCGTAATTGGTTTCATCCGTCTTGGCCTGGAACAGCGTGACGAAGGTGCTCACGCCGCCACGCCGCCATTTCAGGCCGCCTTCGAGCTGCTTGACGGTGTTGATGTTGATGGGTGCCGTGCCATCGAGCGGGGTGCCGAACAGGATGCGGTCGGCGTTGAAGGCCACGCCGTCGCTGACGCGGGCAAACAGCGCCAGGTCCTTGGTCAGGCGGTAGTTGCCGCCCACCGAATACGAGTTGTGGTTGATCTTGTAGTCCACCATCTGGGTGTTGGCGGCGTCGTAGTGCAGGCCGGCGGTGGCGATGTTGGCCGTGCCGCTGGCGCGCTGGCGGTCCTGGCGCACGCTGGCGTCCACGTTCAGCGGGCCCTGTTCGTAGCCCACGTTCAGGTACGGCGACGTCAGCTTGTACTCCATGTCGACGGCGCGCATGCAGCAGCCGCCCCAGGCCGGGCCCACATAGCCGGGCGTGGCGCTGGACGTTTGCAGCAAGGCCGGCTTGTCGCCCGTCGCTTGCAGCAGGTACTGGTTGAAGTTCCACGTCAGGCCCAGTTGCTGGGTCGAGGCGTACAGGCCGGCCGTGCCGGTCAGCTTACCGCCGTTGGACAGCTGGAAGGTCTTGGACAGCTTGGTGTCGTTGAGCGTATTGCCGGCGTCATCGATGGAGGTGTTGAACACGACCGCGTTGAAGGCCAGCCCGTTGTATGCCTTGCCCTTGTTGGGACCGGTGGCGAACACATAGCTGCCCACGGTACCGTTATCGGCCGGGAACACGCCGGCGAAGCGGCCGCTGTTGCTGGCCTTGCGGAACTTGTCGCTCAGGGTCCAGCCGCCGCCCAGGTCGAACGAACCTTCCAGGCCCAGCGCGTCGCTCTTGACGCGCAAGCCGTCGTTGACGTTGGTGGAGACCGGGTTGTTGTTCTTGTCCAGCACCACGTCGCGCACCCAGTACGGCGAGTAGAAGCTGACCTTGCGCGGGTCGATGCCGGGGATTTCCGTGACCTGCTGGTTCACCACGCGCACCGGCACCGGCAGTGCCGTGGGCGACTTGTCGTCCAGGTGCTTGAACGAGATGCGGATGAAACCATTGTCCAGGTCATGGGTGACGTTGCCGCGGATCTGGCCGCCGCTCTCCGTGCTCAGGCCCGTGTTGCGGATGCCTTCGCCGCTGCGATAGTGGCCGCCGATGAAGAAGCGGGTCTTGTCCGAGACCGGCGCGCCGTAGTCGAAGTCGTAGCGGGTTTCATCGTAGCCGAGGCCGCGGCTGATGCCGATATGGCCGCCCTTCTCTTCGCCCGTCTTGCTGATGAAGTTGATGATGCCTCCCGGCGAGTTGGTGGCCAGCGTGGAGGCCGAGCCGCCGCGCACCACTTCCAGGTGGTCCAGCGTGCCGTCGATCTTCACGTAGCTGTCGGGCGTGATGAAGTTGAAGTCGCCCGACTGCAGCACGGGCAGGCCGTCTTCCTGGATCTGCACATAGCGCGCGCCGCCGGCCGAGATGGGCACGCCGCGCACGGTGATGTTGGCGTTGCCTTCGCCGCCCGACGATTCCGAGCGCACGCCCGGCACCGAGCGCAGCACTTCGGCCGCGCTGGTGGGCACGGATTGCTTGATCGCGTCCGGGTCCATGGTGGAGATGGAGACGCTGGACTTCATCTTGGTTGCGCCGCCCGTGGTGCCGGTGACGACGATGCGTTCCAGGTTCAGGCCATCGGCCGGCTGCGCGGCGGGCGCGGGAGCGGCGGCGGGCGCGGCGGCGGCATCGGCCTGCTGCGCATGGGCGGCGCCCAGTTGCAGCATGGCGAGCGCGACGGCTGCGGCCACGCCGCTCAGTTTGACTTTCGATTGTTCCATGGTTCTCCTCCAGGTATGTGCACCGCGTCTTGGCGGCGGTTGGACTCGCGTTCAGCGCAACCTGTTGAGCCGGTTGTCATTGTGCTGAATTACTGAGCAGGTGCGCCATTATTCCTCGATTGCGAAATTATTGCAATCGATTGCAATGCAGCGGCGCAGCATGGAAATTCTAACCATGACGCAATCGGCTTGCTCTATGAAATCCGCAAAAACAGAGGATATCTGCGTGATGAAATACAATATTTATGCTGCGATGCAGCACAAAAATGTCGCATATTTGCAAATAAAATTGCAATCGGTTGCAATTTAGTTGAGTACGCAACTATCTGGACTTGCGTAGCGGATCAGCGGGAAGTGGGCGCCACGCTGCTGTCGCGCACGACGAGCTCCGTGGGCAGCAGCCGCGACGGCGCGGGCCGGCCTTCCGTCAATTCCAGCAGCGCCGCGACGAGGGCGCGGCCCGCCTCGCGCATCGGCTGGCGCACGGAACTGAGCGGCGGATGGAAATAGCTGGACAGCTCGATGTCGTCATAACCGACCACGGCCACCTGCCCCGGCACGTCCACGCCGTGCTGGCGCAAGGTGTTCATGGCCGTCATGGCCAGCAAATCGCTGCACGCGAACACGGCGTCGAACGCCACGGCGCGGCGGCGCAGTTCCAGCACGCCTTCGCTGCCGCCCTGCGGCAGGAACGATACATCGACCTGCAATTGGGGATCGGGCGCCAGGCCAGCGGCGGCCAGCGCCTCCGTATAGCCCTGGTAGCGCTGGGCCACCTCGGGCAGTCCCGTGTCGCCAAGGAAGGCGATGCGGCGCCGGCCCTGCTGCAGCAAGTGGGCCGTAGCCAGCCGGCCGCCGGCCACATTGTCGCCGCCGACGGTGCAGTACAGCTGTTGCGGCAATTGCGCGCCCCACACCACCATGGGCACATGGCGCGCGGCCAGTTGATTGAGCTGGTCGTGGTGGCGCCACTGGCCGATCAGCACCACGCCGATCACGCGGCCCGTGTCGAACGGCGCGGCGGCCGCGTCGAGCTGCTCGGCGTCGACCCGGCTCACCAGCATGTCGAAGCCCTGCTCGGTAAGGGCGTCGGCCAGGCTGCCCAGCATGGCCAGGAAGAACGGATCGGTCAGGTGCTGGCGGGTGGCCGAATCGTACGGGATCACCACGCCAATGGTGCGGTTCTGCTTCAGGCGCAGGTTCTGCGCGCCAATGTTGATGGTGTACTTGAGCGAGCGGGCCAGCTCCATGATGCGGGCCCGGGTTTCGTCGTTGACCAGCGAGCTGCCGCTCAGCGCGCGCGAGACGGTCGAGGTGGACACGCCCGCCAGGCGGGCGATGTCGGCCATCTGCAACCGCTGTTGCTGGGCCGGCGTCGGGCTATCGGCCGCGGGCGGCGTGGTCTTGGGCACAGGTCAGGCCAAATGCCGGCTTACTGCGGCACCGTGTCCTTGAACGATGGCCGCTCGGCCAGCTTATCGTGCAGGCGGGCCAGGTTCGGGTGGGTGCCGCGCCAGTCGATTTCCGGGAAGCGGAACGCGAACCAGCCCAGCGCGCAGCCGACGGCCACGTCGGCCAGCGAATAATGGATGCCGGCGCAATAGGGCTGGTCGCCCAGCTTGTCGGACATCGAGGCCAGGCCCAGCTCCACCTTGCGCAACTGGCGCGCGATCCAGTCGGCGCTCTGCTGCTCAGGCGGACGCAGGGTGCGTTCCAGGCGCACCAGCACGCCCGCGTCGAGCACGCCGTCGGCCAGCGCTTCCCAGCACTTGATGTCGGCGCGCTCGCGGCCGTTGGGTGGCAGCAGCTTGCAGACCGGCGTGAGCGTGTCGAGATACTCGACCATCACGCGCGAATCGATCATCACCGTGCCGTCTTCCATGATCAGGCTCGGCACCTTGCCCAGCGGGTTCAGTTTCTGGATCGTGGTCTCGGAGGCCCACACGTTCTCCAGTTCAAACTGGTAGTCGAGCTTCTTCTCCGCTAACACGACACGGACTTTGCGTACATAAGGACTGGCGAGGGAACCGATGAGTTTCATAGACGCTACGAGTAGAAGATTAGGTAACAGTATAGCATCGGCCCATCGCATTGGCGGCGCGCGTGGTCAAGCCGGCGTAGCGGCGCAACAGGCGGGTGCTCCCGGCCAATGGTAAAATGCGGGTTTGCCCGCGCCTGGGAGGCGCCGCCAGCGACGTTGGCCCATCCTGATCGCCCCGCCGCACCGTTGCGCACCGTTGTTTTCCTGCTTTTCTTAACTTCTGCTGCCCTGTCCATGACTACTACTCCTTACTCCACGCTGTCGGCCCTGTCCCCCCTCGACGGCCGCTACGCCACCAAGACCGACAAGCTGCGTCCCATCCTGTCCGAATCGGGCTTCATGCACCACCGCGTCAAGGTGGAGATTGCGTGGCTGCAGGCGCTGTCGCTGGCCGGTTTCGACGAGATCAAGCCGTTCTCGCATGAGGCCATGAGCCTGCTCGACAAGATCGCCCACGAGTTCTCGGAGGAAGACGCGGCCCGCATCAAGGAAATCGAAGCTGTCACCAACCACGACGTCAAGGCCGTCGAATACTGGCTCAAGGAACAGGTCAAGGACATGCCGGAGCTGGTGGCCGCATCCGAATTCATCCACTTCGCCTGCACCTCGGAAGACATCAACAACACCTCGCACGGCATGATGCTGAAAGCGGCCCGCGACGGCGTGATGCTGCCGGCCCTGCAGGCGGTGATCGCCAAGCTGACGGAAATCGCCCACGCCAACGCGGCCCTGCCGATGCTGTCGCGCACCCATGGCCAGACGGCCAGCCCCACCACGCTGGGCAAGGAAATGGCCAACGTGGTGGCCCGCCTGCAGCGCGCCATCAAGCGCATCGAGCAAGTGGAAATCCTGGGCAAGATGAACGGCGCCGTGGGCAACTACAACGCCCACCTGTCGGCCTACCCCGGCTTCGACTGGCCCGCATTCTCGCAGAACGTGATCGAGCAGCGCCTGGGCCTGGTGTTCAACCCGTACACCATCCAGATCGAGCCGCACGACTACATGGCCGAACTGTTCGACGCCTTCGCCCGCGCCAACACCATCCTGCTGGACCTGAACCGCGACATCTGGAGCTACGTCTCGCTGGGCTACTTCAAGCAGAAGACCAAGGCCGGCGAAATCGGCTCGTCGACCATGCCGCACAAGGTCAACCCGATCGACTTCGAGAACTCGGAAGGTAACCTGGGCCTGGCCAACGCCGTGCTCAAGCACCTGTCGGAAAAACTGCCCGTCTCGCGCATGCAGCGCGACCTGACCGATTCGACCGTGCTGCGCAACATCGGCGTGGGCTTCGGCTACACGCTGCTGGCCTACGACAGCTGCCTGCGCGGCCTGAACAAGCTGGAAGTGAACCCGGCCCGCCTGGCCGCCGACCTGGACGCGAACTGGGAAGTGCTGGCAGAGCCGGTGCAGACCGTAATGCGCCGCTACGGCATCGCCAACCCGTATGAACAGCTCAAGGAACTGACCCGCGGCAAAGGCATCTCCAAGGATGCGCTGCGCGAGTTCATCACCGGCCTGGCCATCCCGCAGGACGCGAAAGACTTGCTGCTGGCCATGACTCCGGCCAACTACACCGGCATCGCCGAACAGCTGGCCCAGGCCATCTAAACCGGCGCGCCCCGAAAAAGGGGACGTACCCAACTTCAAGCATAATGCTGGGAGTGGGGTACGTCCCCTTTTTTCGTTTTGTTTCGCTTTTGGGCGGCGCTCAGCACGGGCGGCGATTCTTTGGTATATTGGCTCCACTTTTAGTCCTAACACGTACTATTTTCTGAGCTCCCCCATGCAACGCTATACCAAACCCGCCATGCTGCTGCACTGGCTGACCGCGCTCCTGATCATCGCCGCCTTCTTCCTCGGCTTGACGATGACGGAAATCCACGGCATCACCCCCACCAAACTCAAGTACTACTCCTGGCATAAATGGCTGGGCGTGACGGTGCTGCTGGTGGCCTGCGTGCGCATCCTGTGGCGCAAGGCCAATACGCCGCCGCCCCCGCCGGCCGGCATGCCGGCATGGCAAATCAAGGCCGCCGACGGCGCGCACCACCTGCTGTACCTGCTGATCTTCGCCGTGCCCATCTCCGGTTACCTGTACAGCTGCGCGGCCGGCGTGCCCGTGGTCTACCTGGGCCTGGTGCAACTGCCCTCGCTGATCGCGCCCAACCCGGAGCTTAAGCCTGTCTTAAAGAGCGTCCACTATGTTCTCACCATGACCATGGCCGGCGTGGTCGTGCTGCATGCGCTGGCCGCGCTCAAGCACCACTTCATCGACCGCGACGATGTGCTCAAGCGCATGCTGCCCTGATCGCCCCTCCACCCGCTACCCCACACAGGAGTTAGTTGTTATGAAAAAAACCGCACTCGTTTCCCTGCTTGGCCTGGCGATCGCCGCCAGCGCCGGCGCCGCCGTGCTCAAGACCGATGCCGCCAAGAGCACCGTGACGGCCACCTTCAAGCAGATGAACGTGCCGGTCGAATCGCCGTTCAAGAAGTTCGACGCCGCCATCGACTACAACCCGGCCGCGCCCGACGCGGCCAAGGCCACCGTCAACGTGGACACGGCCAGCCTGGACCTGGGCGAAGCGGACATGAACAAGGAAGTGGCGAAGAAGGAGTGGTTCAATTCCGCCCAGTTCCCGAAAGCGAACTTCGTCTCCACCGGCATCAAGAGCGCCGGCGCGGGCAAGCTGACCGTGACGGGCAAGCTGACCATCAAGGGCAGGGTCGCCGACGTCACCTTCCCGCTGTCCGTCAAGACGGAAGGCGGCAAGCAAGTGTTCGACGGCACGCTGCCCATCAAGCGCCTGGCCTACAATATCGGCGAAGGCGAGTGGAAAGACACCAGCATGGTGGCCGATGAAGTCACCATCAAGTTTCACGTCGTCGCTGGCCAGTAGTTCATTCATTAACCTGTACCGGAGTATCGCTTCATGAAATTGCAGATCCTGATCGCCAGCGTGCTGGCCGCGTCCACCGCCTCCGCCGTCGCCGCCACCTACAATATCGACCCCAGCCACACCTACCCCAGCTTCGAGGCCGACCACATGGGCCTGTCCGTCTGGCGCGGCAAGTTCGACAAGACCAGCGGCACCGTCACGCTGGACCGCGCCGCCAAGACCGGCGCCATGGATATCACCATCGACGCCGCCTCGATCGACTTCGGCTTCGAGAAGATGAACACGCACGCCAAATCGCCCGACATGTTCAACGTGGAGAAATTCCCCACCGTGACCTACAAGAGCAAGTCGTTCAAGTTCAACGGCGACACGCTGGTGGGCGTGGATGGCGAATTGACCATGCTGGGCGTGACCAAGCCGGTATCGCTGACGGTCAACAAGTTCAAGTGCATCATGCACCCGCGCTTCAAGCGTGAAGTGTGCGGCGCCGACGCCACGGCCGAATTCAAACGCACCGATTTCGGCCTGAACTACGCCACCCCGACCTTCGCGCCGGAAGTGAAACTGGCGATCCAGGTCGAAGCCATCAAGGCCGAGTAAGCGGCCAACCTGCGCCGCACGCGCGGCGCGCGTTCGCGACAGCCCCCGCTGGGCCGGCATGCCGGTAGCAGCGGGGGCTGTTTCATTTGCGCGCCCTGTCAGTTGCGCCAGTCATACTCCATCTGATGCGCCGTTTCCAGCGCCAGTTCGCGCCCCGCCAGCCGCTCCACCAGGTGCAGCGACATGTCGATGCCGGCCGAAATGCCGCCCGAGGTGACGATATCGCCTGCATCGATCCAGCGCCGTTCTTCGCGCACCCGCACTTGCGGGAACAGCTCGCGCAGCTGGGCGACATCGGCCCAGTGCGTGGTCGCTTCGCGGCCGTTCAGCAATCCGGCTTGCGCCAGCAGCAGCGCACCCGTGCAGACGGAGGCCACCAGTTCGCATCGCCCGGCCATGGCGGCGATCCAGGCCTGAACGTCGGGCTTGCCCAGTTCCGCCGTCACATCGCCACCCGGCACGATCAAGACGTCGATGGCGGAAGCATCGTCGAACTCTGCCTCGGGGAAGACACTCAATCCTGCACGCGCGCGCAGCATGGCCTTGTGGCGGCCTATCGTCACCACCTTGAACGGCGGCGGCGTGCCGGGGACCAGCCTGGAACTGACCCGCGTGGCGCTGGTGAACACTTCGTACGGTCCGGCGAAATCGAGCACTTCAACGTCGTCAAAAACAAAAATGCCTATGGTGCGTGTCATGTGGACTCCCTTGGTTGAAGGACTTCATTGTGCCGCGCCCGCGATTGACACAAATGACGATGATGGTTGAATATCTGCCATCATGAGAAAATTACGGACCGCACTCGCGGCCACGCCCGCGCGCAACATGAAGGCCGCCGGCATGGCCACCGATATCTGGGTACTCGCCTTCCCTGGCTTTTTGCTGCTCGACGCCAGCGGCCCGATCCAGGTCTTCTCCAGCGCCAACGACGAGGCACGCGACGCGGGCCTGCCCCCGCCTTACCGCATCCACCTGATCACGCCGGGCGGCGGCGCGGTCACCTCGTCGGCTGGCGTCAGCATGCTGGCCGCCCCGCTGCCGCGCCGCAGCCTGGCAGGCGCCACGCTGATAGTGGCGGGCGGCCAAGGCTTGCATTTACCGCCACATGCAGACGTGCGCGCCATGGCAACCCCAGGCGACGCCGTCCTGCGCTGGATCGCGCGCGCCAGCGGCGACCTGGCACGCTGCTGCGCCGTCTGCACGGGCGCCTTCGTGTTGGCGCGGGCCGGGCTGCTGGACGGGCGCCGCGCCGTCACCCATTGGCAGGACGTGGCGCAACTGCGCGCCCAGCACCCGGGCGTGCTGGTGCAGGATGACGCGATCTACGTCAGGGATGGCAAGTTCTACACCTCGGCCGGCATCAGCGCCGGCATGGACCTGGCACTGAGCCTGGTGGAGGAAGATCTCGGCCACGCCACCGCGCTCGCGGTAGCCAAGCGGCTGGTGCTGTTCCTGAAGCGGCCCGGCGGCCAGCGCCAGTTCAGCGCCGAACTGCTGGCGCAGGCGCAGCCTGAGGGCGTGAGCGCGCAGCTGACGGCGTGGCTGCGTCCACGCCTGCGGCAGCACATCGACATCGAACAGATGGCGGCCGCTTGCGCGCTTTCCGTGCGCACGTTGCACCGCAGGCTGCGCCAGGAAGCCGATCTCACGCCGGCCCAGTTGCTGGCGCGGCTGCGCATGGAACTGGCCTGCGGCCTGCTGGAGCGGCGCGGCATGACAGTCAAACAGGCTGCGCGCCAGAGCGGCTATGGCACGGAATACAACCTGCGGCGCGCGTTCGCCGCGCACCTTGGCGTGCTGCCCGGCGAATACCAATCCCGCTTCGGATGTAAGCGAATGTAAGACTCGGTAAGAGGTTGTAATCTCCGTCAACTGAAGCGTGGCGGGGCCCGTTTTCTGCTCAATGACACGGGAATTGTCCCGGCGCAGAAACCAGAAAAGGATTACACATCATGACCAAGATTATCGCTTCCCTGATCGCCGGCCTGTTCGCAACCGCAGCCTTCGCACAAACGCCAGCCACCGCCCCTGCCGCCTCCAGCGCGCCGGTCGCCGTGAAAGCTGAAGCGAAAGACAGCAAGACCGCCGTCAAAGCCGAAGTCAAGGAAACCAAGGCCGCCAAGACCGAAGCCAAAGCCGACGTGACGGCCGCCAAGACGGAAGCCAAGACCGTCAAGGCTGAAGCCAAGACCGACGTGAAGGCCGACACCAAGGTGGAAAAGGCCAAGGAAGCCAAAGAACACAAGAAAGGTGAAGAAGGCAAGACCAAGGCCGCTGCCGAAGCCGGCAAGGTCGCCAGCAAGGAAGCCGCCATCACCAAGTAAGACAAGTACGCAGCACCTGATTTGAAGTCAACGCAGCACACAACCAAACAACTGTTTAAAGGAATACTGAAATGAGCAAAATCGTCGCCACCCTGATCGCCACCCTGTTCGCCACCGCCGCATTCGCCCAGGCTCCGGCGCCTGCCGCCAACGCCACCACGGCCAGCAGCGCACCAGTCGCCGCCAAAGTCGCCGCCACGGACACCAAGGCCGCCGTCAAGACCGAAGCCAAGGAAACCAAAGCGACTCCTGCCGCCGAGGAAGGCGCCAAGCCAGCGGCCAAGCATGCCAAGGTGAAGAAGCACCACAAGGCGGAGAAAGTGGCCAAGGCCGACACCAGCACCAAGGATGCAGCCAAGACCACCGAGCCGGCAGCGCCAGTAGCGAAATAATCGTCTCAGCGTCGTCATGAAAAAGGACAGGGTTCACGCCCTGTCCTTTTTTCGTCTTACGCTTTGATTTAGCGCCGGATCGGGAAGACCACAGAGCCTACGATAACCATCTCTCCTGCTCAAACTGGTCGAGAAATATCCTCAACTGCTGGACGAAATCGCCACCCTGTAGCGCACCACCGCAAGGGCACAACGTCGAATAATCGGTTGACGAACGGACAAGCACTGTTGATACTCACGGGCGCCGCACGCCACCGTATTCGCGCGGCGCCCGTCAACGTCCCAACCGGAACCCGTATGAACAAAACTGTCATCGCGCTCGCCATCCTGAGCGCCACCGCAGCCCATGCCGACGAAGGCATGTGGATGCCCCAGCAGCTGCCACAAGTGGCCAAGGAACTCAAAGCGGCCGGCCTCAAGCTCGATCCGGCCACCCTGACCAAGCTGACCGAATTCCCCATGGGCGCCATCGTCAGCCTGGGCGGCTGCTCGGCCTCGTTCGTGTCACCACAAGGCCTGGTCGCCACCAACCACCATTGCGTGTACGGCAGCGTGGCCCACAACTCCACGCCGCAGCGCGACCTGCTGGCCAACGGCTTCCTGGCCAAGAGCCTGGACGAGGAATTGCCCGCCGCGCCGGGCTCGCGCATCTACGTGACCAAGGAAGTGCGCAACGTCACGGCCCAGATCATCAACGCCGACGTCGCCAGGCTAACCGGCAAACAACGCAACGACGCCATCGAGCACAACCAGAAAACCATGGTCGCCGCCTGCGAGCAGGACGCCGGCCACCGCTGCACCGTGTCGTCCTACTACGGCGGCCTGGAGTTCTACCTGATCAAGCAGCTGGAAATCCGCGACGTGCGCCTGGTGCACGCCCCGCCGGCCGGCGTGGGCAAGTTCGGCGGCGACACCGACAACTGGATGTGGCCGCGCCACACGGGCGACTATGGGTTCTACCGCGCCTACGTGAGCAAGGACGGCAAGGCTGCCGACTACCGCAAGGACAACGTGCCCTACCTGCCACAGCACTTCCTCAAGCTGGCCAGGGAAGGCGTGAAGGAAGGCGACTACGTGATGGCGCTCGGTTACCCCGGCCGCACCAACCGCCACCGCCTGCCGTCGGAAGTGGCGTTCACCTTCGGCTGGAGCTACCCGGCCTACGTCAAGATGTCGGGCGAGAACCTGGCCATCATCGCGGCTGAAACCAGGGACAACAAGGACACGGCGCTGAAATACGCGGCGCAGGTGGCCAGCACCAACAACTACTACAAGAATCGTCAGGGCATGCTGGACTCCTATGCCGGCAGCGACATCCTGGCCCGCAAGACGGCCGAGCATGCAGCGCTCAAGGCATGGGTCAATGCCGACCCGGCCCGCAAGCAGGAATACGCAGCCGGCATCGCGCGCGTGGAACAGCTGATGGCCCAACGCGACGCGGAGACCAAGCGCGACTTCTTCCTCGGCTACGCCCATCCACGCCTGCTCAACACGGCCCGCACGCTGTACCGCCTGGCCAACGAAAGCGCCAAGCCGGACGCCGAACGCAAGGCCGGCTTCCAGCAGCGCGACCTGCCACGCATCCAGGCCAGCGTGGCCGCCCTCGTGCGCAACTACGACGAGAAGGTAGACAAGGCGCTGGTGCTGCACGCACTGGCCAAGTACGCGGCCCAGCCCCAGGCCGGGCGCAATGCCGCCTACGACGCCGTGCTGGGTATCCACGACGGCATGAGCGAGGCCGAACTGCGCGCCGCGCTCGACACGCTGTACGCGGGCAGCAAACTCGGTGACGCCACCGAACGCGCCGCCTGGCTGACGCGCAAGCCGGCCGAATTCCAGGCCAGCACGGACAGCTTCATCAAGGCCGCCGTGGCCATGTACGGTCCCGACCTGCAGGACGAAGCGAAGGACGAGGAATTGGGCGGCAATATCCAGCAAGCCTACGCCACCTACATGAAGGCCAAGATCGCCTACATGCACAGCAAGGGCCAGGCCGTGTACCCGGACGCCAACGGTACCCTGCGCGTGACGTTCGGTCGCATCGCCGGGCGCGACCACGGCGCCGATGGCACCACCTGGACCGCCTTCACCACCGTCAACGGCGTGCTGGCCAAGGCCACCGGCAAGGGTGAATTCAACGCCCCGGCGGCGCAGCTGGCGGCCATCAAGGCCAGGGACTTCGGCAACTACGTCGATCCCAAGCTGAAGACGGTGCCGGTGGACTTCCTCGGCACACTCGACATCACGGGCGGCAATTCCGGTTCGGCCGCGCTGAACGCCAAGGGCGAGTGGATCGGCCTGGCCTTCGACGGCACGCTCGACTCCATCATCTCGGACTGGGATTACAACAAGGCCAACACCCGTGACATCCAGGTCGACCTGCGCTACATCCTGTGGAACATGAAGCACGTGGACCACGCTGACAACCTGCTCAAGGAAATGAACGCCGAATAAACCCGGCTCGCCAGTCATGCGCCATGGGAGCAGGCCACCGGCCCGCTCCCATTTTTTTCGCGCGGCGGCAGACGATTGCCAAATGCGCTACATTTAAGGTCTGTTCAACCCACTGAGAAGGAGTTGTGATGACCGCGAAGAAAATTGGCATTCTGGTAGGTAGCCTGCGCAAGGATTCCTATACCCGCAAGGTGGCGCAAGCCCTCGTGTCGCTGGCGCCGTCCACGCTGACGTTCGAGTTCATCGACATCGGCGAACTCCCGCTGTACAACCAGGACCTGGAAGAAAACGGCGCCGTCGCGCCGGCCGCCTGGACCACCTTCCGCCAGCGCGTTAATGGTTGCGACGGCGTGCTGTTCTTCACGCCCGAATACAACCGCTCGGTGCCGGCCGCGCTGAAGAACGCCATCGACGTGGGTTCGCGCCCGTATGGCAGCAGCGTGTGGGGCGGCAAGCCGGGTGCCATCCTGAGCGTGTCGCCGGGCGCCATCGGCGGCTTCGGGGCCAACCACCACCTGCGCCAGTCGATGGTGTTCCTCGACGTGCCCCTGCTGCAGCAACCGGAAGCCTACATCGGCGGCGCGGCCAAGCTGTTCGACGACAGCGGCAAGCTGGCCAACGAAGGCACGGCACAATTCCTGCAAAAGTTCGCCGCCGCCTACGACCACTGGGTCCACACCAACGCCCGGCCAGCAGGCGCCTGACGGCGCCCAGGTGCGCCGCCCGCAGGTGACGCGCGCGACTGCCCGCCGAACTAGCGCCGCACCAGCGCGAACAGGTAGCGGCCGCCCGGTGCCGCGGCCGGCAGGAACAGATCACGTTCGCCGGCCCGGCGCAGCAGCGCCATGGACTGGCCATCGCCGGCCGGCGCCAGCACCAGGTCCGCTCCCGGCAGGCGCTGGGGCAGCGTGGCCAGCTCGCCGGCCGCCAATGGCGCGCCGCTGACATAGATGCGGCTGGTGGCGTGGAAGGTGCCTATCTCCAGCAGGAAGCCTGCCGTATCCGCCGTCCCCGGCCCGCCGGGCATCGCGGTTACCCGCAGGCGCGCCTGGCCCTTGCGCAGGTAAAGCGTGTCCCACACCCGCATGGGATGGCCGGCCGTCGCCTCGCCCGGCGCCGTCGCAGGCGGCTGCGCGTACACCAGCGGCATGGCGCGCGCGGCGCCGGTTGGCACGTTCGATGCCGTCACCGCGCCGGTCCCCGGCGGCAGCACGGCCAGATCTGCCTGCCCGGCCCGGCCATCGGGCCCCACCAACGCCACCGTCAAGCCATGAAAATGTATGCTCGCCCGCCCGTGCGGCGCCAGCGCGATGCTGCCCTGCTCCGGCGCCGCCCCACCGTGGCGCGCGGCCGGCAGCTCCAGCACATAGCGCGGCCCGATCTGGGCCAGCCCCACCCGGCAACCCAGCGCCAGCAAGGCCACCACGCACACCAGCCGCCATCCATACCAGCCGCCCATCGCATCCTCCGCTTCACGACGAAATATCACGACCAAAAGCCAGTAATAGCATCGCCGCGATGGCTGGCGTTTGAAGCAGCGCAAGCATCGTAGTCCAAGGCGGCCGGCGCGCGGTCGCCGCTCAAAAATCAGGCACGAATGATACAATGCCGCCCTTGGCGCCGCGCTTACCCAGCGCGCGCGTGTTGAACAACCACCCTCTGAGATCCAGACGCCATGCACCCAGCCATGCCCACGCCTTACGAAAAAGGCAACCATAACCAGACCACCGAGTGGAGCGAATGCATCGCCTTCTACCAGGCACTGGCCCAGCGCTTCCCGCAAGTGCTGCGGTTCGAGCAGATTGGCGTGTCCGATGGCGGCGTGCCGGTGCATGCGGGCGTGGTCAGCGCCGACGGCGTGTTCGACCGCGAACAGATCAAGCGTGAAGGCCGCCCCGTCTTCTTCAACAACAACGGCATCCACCCGGGCGAACCGGAAGGCGTGGACGGCTGCATGGCCATGGTGCGCGACCTGTGCTTCGAGCCGGCCAGGCTGGCCGCGCTGGGCAAGACGGTGCTGCTGTTTGTCCCCGTCTACAACGTGGACGGTTGCCTGAACCGCGCCAACACCTCGCGCGTGAACCAGGACGGCCCGGAACAATTCGGCTTTCGTGGCAACAGCCGCCACCTGGACCTGAACCGCGACTTCATCAAGTGCGACACGCTCAACGCGCGCCTGTTCAACGAGCTGCTCACGGCCTGGGACCCGGACGTGATGGTCGATACCCACACCTCCAACGGCGCCGACTATCCGTACACGATGACGCTGATCCACACCCAGGCCGACAAGCTGGGCGGCGAGCTGGGCGCCTTCCTGCGCCACACCATGCTGCCCCACATCTACGCGCAGATGGACGCGCGCGGCTGGCCCACCTGCCCCTATGTCAACCCCGTCAAGGACAGCCCGGACGACGGCATCGCCGAATTCCTGGAAGTGCCGCGCTTCTCGACCGGCTTCGCGGCCCTGCACCACGTGATCGGCTTCATGCCCGAGACGCACATGCTCAAGCCCTACGCCGACCGCTACGAATCGATGCGCGCGCTGGTGGACGTGACGCTGGCCTTCACCGTCGCCCACGGCGAGCAGATCCGCGCACTGCGCGCTGCCGCCCGCGCCAACGACCGCCGCCGCAGCCACTGGCCCGTAAGCTGGAAGATGGACCAGCAAAACCCGTCCACCTTCCGCTTCAAGGGTTACGCGGCCAAGCGCAGCCCCAGCCTGCTGGGCAACTACCAGCGCCTGTGGTACGACCGTGGCCAGCCATGGGAAAAGGACATCGCCTACTTCAACCACTTCCCGGCCGACGTCACCGTGCGCGCGCCCAAGGCCTACATCGTGCCGCAGGCGTGGCGCGAAGCGATCGAGCGCTTGCAGTGGAACGGCGTGCAGATGCGCCGCCTGGAAGCGGCCACCACGTTCGAAGCCCAGTACTATCACATCGTCTCCGTGAGCTCGCGCCCGCATGCCTACGAAGGCCACATGTTCCACGACGAGGTGCAGGTGGAGGCGCGCACGGGCAGCTTCACCGCGCAACCGGGCGACTACTACATTGCGCTCGACCAGGACAACGCCCGCTACGCCGTCGAAACGCTGGAGCCGCAGGCCCACGACAGCTTCTTCCGCTGGGGTTTCTTCAACAGCGTGCTGGAAAAGAAGGAAGCCTATTCCGACTACGTGTTCGAAGACCTGGCCCTGCAGATGCTGGAAACGGAGCCGGCACTGAAGGCCCGATTCGAGACGTGGAAGAGCGCCAATCCGGCGCTGCAGACCGACCAGGCCAAGGTGCTGGACTTCATCTTCGAAAACGGCCAGCGCCACGCGGAGCCGGAATGGCGCCGCTATCCTGTGCTGTCGGTGTTCTGATCCCCAGCCGGCGGCCACGGGTCGCCACCCCAACCAGGTAAGACCCCACACCCGTCCCGCCCGCGCGGGACGCCGCCGCGCCGTCAGCACTGACGACGCGGCATACCACGCCAGCGCCGGCGATCCCGGCGCGCGCGTGACACGTGCGGCGCGCCCACCGGCGCGGCCGCGTAGTTCAACTAGTATCGAATCCAGAGCACTGGACCGCCGTTGCCCACAAGGTCACCGACATGCATTACGCACTGAACCTGCGCACATTTTTCTACAGCCATTACTTCCACCTGGGGCTGCGCTTCGCCGCCGGGCTGGTGGGCGTCACCCTGGTCACGCTGCAATTCGCCGGCATGGCCACCGCCATGACCGTCTGCATCGGCGCCCTGTGCACGGCCCTGATGGACATGCCCAGCCCCCTGCGCCACAAGTTCAACGAGATGTCGGCCTCGGTGCTGCTGTGCAGCGCCGTCACCCTGCTCATCAGCCTGTGCGGCCCCGTGCGCTGGCTGTTGATGACGATGCTGGTCCTGGTCAGCTTCATGGCCTGCATGATGGTGGTGTACGGGAAGAAGTCGATGCCGCTGCAACTGGCCACGCTGTTCATCATGACACTGTCGATGGAACACGACATGACGGCGCGCGAGTCCTTCATCCACACCGGCCTGTTCACGCTGGGCGCCGTGGCTTACCTGGCTTACTCGATGGCCGTGTCCTGGCTGCTGCGCCACCGCATCAAGCAGCAAGTGCTGGCCGAAGCCCTGTTCGAGCTGGCCGCCTACATCGACATCAAGGCCGACTTCTACGACACGCGCTACAACCTCACGGAGCAGTTCAACAAGCTGGTACGCCACCAAAGCCTGCTGGCCGACCGCCAGCAAGCGTCGCGCGACCTGATCCTGCGCAGCCACCAGGACCGCAAGGACGCCATCGTGGTCCAGGTCCACGTCTGCATGCTGGACCTGTATGAGCTGATCCTGTCCACCCACACCGACTATGCCCAGCTGCGCGCCCACCTGGCCGATTCGCCCGTGCTCAAGACCCTGCACGACCTGGCGTGGAAGGCCGCGCGCGACATCGAATCGGCCGCCTACGCCATCACCCGCAAGCGCGCCTCGTACCAGCAGGTGAACTACGACACCGAACTGGCCGCCGTGGAGGACGCGCTGCGCGCCCTGCAGCGCAAGGTGGACGAGGGCAAGCCGGCGCAGGAAGCGCTGGCCGTGCTGCGCGCCCAGCGCAACAAGATCCGCGCCATCCTGCACATGATAGGCCAGCTGCACCTGGCCAGCCAGAAGGCCTACGACAGCACGCCGTTCTGGATCGACGCCGACATGGGCCCGTTCCTGTCGCAGCAGAAGTACGAATTCAAAATGATCCTGTCGCACCTGCGCTGGGACTCGCCCATCTTGCGCTTTTCGCTGCGGGTGGCGATGGCGATCTCGGTGGGCCTCCTGGTGGGCGCGCACCTGCCCTACGCGGCCCACAGCTACTGGATCGTGCTCACCATCGTCATCATCCTCAAGCCCAGCTTTTCCATGACGCGCCAGCGCCGCAGCGACCGCATCGTGGGCACCGTGATCGGCTGCGTGATCACGGCCTTCATCATCCGCTACCTGAACTACCCGGCCGCCATCCTGGCGTTCCTGATCCTGTCCACGGTGGCCACGCCCACCTTCATCTACCTGCGCTACCGCTACGCGGCCATCACCGTCAGCGTGATGATCCTGCTGCAGATGCATTTGCTCGCGCCGGGCAACCACAACCTGATCATGGAACGGCTGGTGGACACCATCATCGGCGCGGCCGTGGCCACCGCGTTCAGTTTCGTGCTGGCCAACTGGGAATACCAAAGCCTGCCGCGCCTGATTCGCCAGGTGCTGGACGCCAACCTGCGCTACATGCAGGCCGCGTTCGACCTGTTGCAGGGCAAGGGCCGGGACGATTTCGCCTACCGCATCGAGCGCAAGCGGCTGATGGACAGCCTGGCCGCGCTCAGCGCCGCGCTGGTGCGCATGCTCGACGAGCCGGCCAGCAAGCAGCGCGCCGTGGAGGACATCAACCTGTTCATCGTGCAGAACTACCTGTTGGTGGCGCACGTGGCGGCGCTACGCGCCATTCTGCGCCGCCACGGCGCGGAACTGCCGGCGGCCGCCGTCAACGTGAAACTGCGCGACAGCCACCGCGAAGTGGTGGCCATCCTGGCCGCCGCGCTGGCCCAGCACGGGCAAGCGGTCGCCGGCGCCAGCATCGACGCGATGCCGGCACCCGGCGGGAGCGGCGACACCGCGCCAGCCGTGCCGTGGTCCGGCTGGCCGCTGGTGCAGCGGCGCATCCGCCTGCTGCAGGCCGATGCCGCCAAGATCATCGTCCACAGCGAGGCGATCGTGCGCGACGTGGCGTGACCAGCGGAACGCCTGGCACCGCAGATCAGCCCAATGGGACTCTGGGGTGATCGAATAGACAATACTATCCGCGTGCACGTGCAGGGCGCCGGCTTCGGCCACCAGCAAGTGATCGGCAACATCAAGCTCGAATTCACCTCCGCGCCGCCGGTGCCGCTGCCCGAACCGGAAACGTATGCGATGTTGCTGGCCGGCCTGGGGCTGGTCGGCTGCGCCCGGCGCCGCAAGGCCAGAGTCCGGGCCTGAAGCGTCTGCTGCCCGGCCAGCGCGGGCCGGGCATGGCGCCGCACGCTTGAATCGAACGCGCGACACCACTATCATGACGGACAGTCTTCATTCAACTGCACTTTGCGATGTCTGAGTCCTGCCAACATTGCGGCGCATGCTGCGCCACGTTTCGCGTGTCGTTCTACTGGGCCGAAACGGATGCCCATCCGGAGGGCACCGTGCCACACGGGCTGACCACCGCCGTGTCCCCCCATCACGCGGCCATGCGCGGCACCGAGCGCATGCCCCCGCGCTGCGTGGCGCTGGAAGGTGAAGTGGGCTGCTCCGTGGCCTGCTCGATCTACGCCCAGCGCTCCTCCACCTGCCGCGAGTTCGACGCCGGCACGTCGCGCTGCAACGACGCGCGCGCCCGGCACGGCCTGCCACCGCTGTAGCGGCCGCGCGCCGCACCAGCGGGCCGGTTGCGGCGCCCTGCCCTGCACGGCGCGCCGATCGCTGCTACCATGGCCCGATGAGTTCATCCAACCATCTTCCCCTGAGCGGCCGCGATCTGCTGGCCGCACTGTGCGTGGTACTGATCTGGGGCACCAACTTCATCGCCATGAAAGTGGGACTGCGCTTCCTCACGCCGTTCCAGCTCGGTGCTGGCCGCTACCTGTTCGCCGTGCTGCCGCTGATCCTGTTCGTCCGCCCGCCCCGCTTGCCGGCACGCTGGGTGGTGCTGTATGGGCTGTGCCAGGGGGTGGGCCAGTTCGGCCTGCTGTTCCTGTCACTCAAGGTCGGCATGTCGGCCGCGCTGGCGTCCGTGCTGCTGCAAACCCAGGTCTTCTTCACCGCCTTCTTCGGCTTCGTGCTGCTGGGCGAGCACGCCAGCCGCGCCCTGCGGGGCGGACTGCTGCTGGCCGCCTTGGGCCTGGCCTGCTTCGGCGCCAACTACCTGGCGCCGGGCCAGGCCGGCGCCACCACGGCCGGCGGCTTCGCCCTGTGCCTGGCGGCGGCGGCCATGTGGGCCGCCTCCAATATCGTCGTGCGGCGCGCCCAGCAAGCCACGCCGCAGTTCGACGTGGTGGCGTTCATGGTGTGGAGCAGCACGGTGCCGGTGCTGCCTTTCGTGGCCCTGTCGCTGGCCTTCGACGATCCGGCCACGCGCTGGCAATGGCAGGCCGCGCCGGCGCAAGTGTGGGCATCGCTGGCCTACCTGGGCTGGATGGCCACCGTGCTGGCCTACGCCATGTGGACCGGCCTGCTCAAGCGCCATCCCGTCAACCGGGTGGCGCCGTTCAGCCTGGGCGTGCCCGTGGTGGGCATCAGCGCCGGCATGCTGGTGCTGGGCGACCGGATCAATGGCTGGCAATGGGCCGGCACGGCCCTGATCGTGGCGGCGCTGGGGTGCGTGATGTTCGGCGGACGCTGGCTGAACCGCGCCGCGCGCGCGTAGGAACGGCCCGCTGGCTCAGGCGAAGCACACCTGATTGCGCCCCGATTCCTTGGCGCGGTACAGCAGCGCATCTGCCTGTTGCAGCATCGCTTCGGCCGTGCCGGCCGCCAGATCGGCGTACACGCCCATGCTCATTGTCACCTTGAGGCCGGGCTGCACCTCGTGCCACGGGAAGCCTTCGATCAGGTGGCGCAGCTTGTCGCACAGGGCCGCCGCTTGCGGCAGCGCCGTCTCCGGCAGCGCGATCACGAATTCCTCGCCGCCGTAGCGCGCCACCAGGTCCGACAGCCGCATGTGGCCGCGCAGGATTTCACCCACCTGGCGCAGCACGGCGTCGCCCGTCGCGTGCGAATACTGGTCGTTGATGCGCTTGAAGAAATCGATGTCGCCGATCACCAGGCTCAATGGCCGCTTGTGGCGCACGGCCTGGTTGAACAGGGTGGTGGCCTGCTCATCGAAGTGGCGCCGGTTGTACAGCTTGGTGAGCGCGTCGCGCACGCTCAGTTCGCGCAACTGGTCGGCCTGCTCCAGGATGGTCTGGTGCGACGCGCTCAGCTCCTTGTGGCTGCGCGCCAGCTGCTCGCTCATGGCATTGAACGCGTTGGCCAGCGCCGCCACCTCATCCTTCCCATGCACGGGCACCCGTTGCAACAGCGAGCCCCCGTGCATGGCGCGCACGGCGTCCGTCAGGCTGCTCAGCGTGCGGCTCAGGCGTTTGCTCAGCAACACGCCGAGTACCAGCGCCAGCACGGCCGCTCCCGTTACGCCGGCCAGCAGCGCTTCGCGCATGGCCGCCAGGTACTGCAATTCTTCCTTGCTGGGGGTGAACACGCCTTCCGGTGAAATATAGGCCGCCACCTGGCCCGCCACCATGACGGGGCGGGCATCCTTGCGGGCGGCCGCCGGCAACGCTTCGCCGGGCCGGTACACGCCCGCACCCAGCAACACCTTGTAATCCTGGTCGGCGACGATGAAATGGAACGGCGGCTCGTTGCCCGGGCGGGGGCCCGGCGGCGGTGGCGGACGCTCGCCCGGCCGCTGGCCGCCCGGCTCCCTGCCGCCGGCATCGGCCGGGCCCGCACCGGGCGGTGGCGGCGGCGGACCGCCCTCCTCGCCCGGCATGGGACGGGGGCGACCACCGGGGCCATCGAAGTCCGGCCTGAACCGGGGCCGGCCATCCGGTTGCGGCGGCATGCCCGGCCCGCCATCGTCGGGTGGCGACAGGCGTCCGCCCGGCGCCGGTCCCGGCTCGCCATCCGCAGCGCGAGGCGCGTCCGACGACGCCGCTTGCGCCCCATTCTGCTGCATCGCAACATCCAGGCGCTCCGCCGCCTGCGTGCGGTGCATGAAACGCTCGAACGGTTCGGCCGCGTTGGCGGCCTGCCAGCCGCCATATTGCGTCAGATATGCGCTCAGGTACTTGTAAAAGTGGTCGGCCACCTGCTGGCGCCGTATCAGGTCCACCTTCTTGTTGATCCCCACGTACGCCAGCCCGCCCACCATTGCCACGGCGGCCAGCCCGCTGAGCAGCAGCGCAAGCATAAATCGTATACGCAAGGACATATATCACCCCGTCTTCGTCATATTGCAAATTGGACAGTAATCATACCCCAGCGCAGTCCCGTTCCCAGAGGGGAAACGCGGTATTTCCCCCACTTTTTCGTTGCTCATGGGAATGAAAGAATTACATTACTAAATCAAAGTTATGCAGTTTCTGTATGGATACCATCACGAATCAAAAGTTTGTTTATTACTGAATCAGTCCTATACTGCACTGCAACAACGGACGAAAAAGGAGCTTCAAATGAGCACTGCACACACCCACCTGAGCTACAACGACTATGCCGCTGGCGGTTACGCCAGCAACGTTGCCCACGCAGCACGCGGCCTGCTGGCCGCCCTGTTCGCGGTCAAGCCGCGCGCGGAAGAACAGGCTTTGGAAGCGCAGCGCTACGAAGAAGCGACCTATCTGTCCCGCATGGCCGACGACTACGAGCACATCGCGCCGAACCTGTCGGCCGAACTGCGCTTCATGGCCTCGCGGGGCTGATCATGCAAGTCCTGACGCCGCTTCCCGCCATCCTGGCAACCGTGGGCCTGGTTCTGCGCCTGTATCTTGGTTCTCAATCGGAGTAAAACTATGCTGACCATCATCGAAAATCTGCCTGCCGCCATCGCCCTGTCGGGCCTCGTACTGCGCCTCTACCTGGGCGCCCAGCCCGAGCAGGACGCGCAATAAGCATCCCTCGAATGAAAAAAGACCCGGCCGCTCACGCTGCCGGGTCTTTTTTTCGTGCGGACGCATCAGCTGCGCGGGGCGCCGTTCAGGTGCGAGTTACGCATGCCGTACAGGAAATAGGTCAGGATCGCGGCCGTCATCCAGATCGTGAAGATGGTGAAGGTGGTGCGCGACAGGTCGCGCATGATGTACAGGCAGGCCAGGATGCTCAGCCCCGGCACCACGTAGGGGCCGAACGGCACGCGGAAGCCGTCCACGCCATTGCCGTTTTCACGGCGCCGCATCACCGGCACGGCCATCGAGACGACGATGAAGGCCGTCAGCGTGCCCATGCTGACCATGTCCCACAGGAAGGTGGCGTCGACGAAGCCCGACACCAGCCCCACCACGCTACACACGATCAGCGTGTTGCTGACCGGCGCGGCCGTGCGCGGGTTGACGGTCTGGAACGCTTTCGAGATCAGACCGTCGCGCGAGATGGCGAACAGGATGCGGGTCTGGCCATAAATCGTCACCAGCGTCACGCTGAACACGGAAATGACGGCGCCGGCCGCCAGCACCAGCGCCGGCCAGGTCTTGCCCGTCACGTTCTGCAGGATCACCGCCAGGCCCGCTTCCTGGCCTTCGAACTTGGCCGCCGGCTGCGCGCCCAGCGCCGCCACTGCCACCAGCATATAAAACACGGTGACGATGGCCAGCGCGGCCAGGATGCCGATCGGCACGTTGCGGCGCGGATCACGCACTTCCTCGCCGGCCGTGGCCACCGTATCGAGGCCGATGAAGGAGAAGAACACGGTGCCGGCGGCCGCCGTCACGCCCTTCATGCCGGCGAAGCCCTTGCTGTTGTCGGTGTTAAAGAACGGGAAGAAGTTGTGCGAATCGAAACCGGCGAACGCGATCACGACGAAGAACACGAGGATGGCCAGCTTGATCATCACCATGATGGCGTTGGTGGTAGCCGATTCCTTGGTGCCGCGCAGCAGCAGGAAGCAGCATAAACACACCAGCATGATGGGCGGCAGGTTGATATGGCCCGGATGGAACTCGATGCCCGCCGGCCCCGACACGATCATGGGCGAGCGCAGCAGCGACGGTATGTGCCAGCCGAACGCGTTGACGAGGAAGTTGTTCAAATAGTCGGACCAGCCGATGGCCGTGGCGCTGGCCGCCAGCCCGTATTCGAGCAGCAGGCAAGCCGCCATGATGAAGGCCAAGAATTCGCCCACGGTGGCATAGGCGAAGGAATACGAGGAACCGGAGGCGGGAATGCGGAACGACAGTTCGGCATAGCACAGCGCCGTCAGGCCGGCCGTGATGGCGGCGATCAGGAATGACAGGATAACGGACGGCCCGGCCTTGGGCACGGCTTCCACCATGGTGAAGAAAATACCGGTGCCGATGGTGGCGCCGACGCCGATCATGGTCAGCGGGAACAGGCCGATCGAGCGGTTCAAGCCGCTGCCGGAGTTGCCTTGCGTATGCTCAGGGGTGACATCGACCGGCTTGGTACGGGTCAGTTTTTGGCCCAGTGTCTGGTTCACAGGCTATCCTTGTATCGGTTGCAACGGCAGCGCGGGTAACGCTCCGGCGAGGGTCGGTCAAAAAAACTAAGCGCGATTATAGGGCTTCTTGCCGCCGGCCCCTACAGTAATTTGTGTGCATGAATTGCAACAGATAGTCTCCGCGCGGCCCGGCTTTTTCCGGCCGCCGTTACACATGCTTACTTTTGATACAGCGCAATGTATAGATTGCAGCGGGCCGGGCCGTTAATCTGGCGTCATGCATTACCCGATGACAACCAGGAGCCCAGACATGGAAAAGATCCCAACCGTAACCCGCCGCATTCACCCCCTGATCGCAGGTGCTGCGATTTCGGTCACCGTTCTGAGCCTGGTGGGCACCGCCGCCATCGCCGGCTGGCTGCCTTCGTCCAAGGCCAAGGGCGACATCAATCCCGCCCCGAACAACGGGCTGACCTCGGACCTGGCGCCCGGCCAGGCCCAGCCGCCACTGCCGCCGGCTGCCGTGCAGCAGGCGCAATATGAGCAGCCTCAGCAAGTGCAACAGCAGCAGCCCGCCGTGCACCACACGCCCCGCGTGCACCACAGCACGCAACTGGCCCAGGCGGACGACTATGACCGCCGCGCCCAGTCCGCGCCACAGCCCGCGCCTGCTCCGGCGCCGGCCAACAGCTCGCCCAACTACGTGGGCATCGGCGCCGGCGCCGTGATCGGCGGCCTGCTGGGTAACCAGGTGGGCGGCGGCCGTGGCCGTACCGCAGCCACCATCGCCGGCGCCATCGGCGGCGGCCTGCTGGGCAACCAGATCCAGGAACAGCAGAAGCAGCAGCAACGCTGATGCGCCGCTGATAGCACAATCAGCACAAGCGCTCACACCAGGGCCGCCGCGCTACATGCCGGCGGCCTTGTTGTTTTCCGGGATCAGGCAGCGCGCACCACCATCAGGCCCGCGCGCAGCCCCACCCGCACATCCGGGTTGGGGAACACGACGTATTCCTGTGCGTGCCGCACGGTGTACACAGTGTCGCCGTCGCGCGCGATTTCCGCGCCCTGCGGCAGCGCCGTAAAGTTCTGGGTGTCGCGCCCGAACGCCATCTTGAACTGGTCACTCAGCTTGATGATCTGTTGGGCCGTGTTGAAGATGTGCGGCGCCCGCCCCGCCGCTGCCGGCGCCACGCCGCGCAGCAGCGCGTCCAGCGCCTGCGCCGCCTCGGCGAACTGGCCGATGTCGTTCTGGCCCAGCGTGCCGATGCGGCCCAGCTCCACCGTGGTGCCGGCCGCGCCGTGGTGCTCGGACGCGTAGTAGCTGTACGTTCCCGCCGACTGCGGGTTCATGATGATGGCGCCGATGCCGGCCGCGCCCAGCCAGTCGATCAACTTGCCGCGCGCACCGGCCTCGATCAGCTCGGGCACGATGGCAAACGTCGGATAGACGGACGGCCGGATCGCCGTGTGCAGGTCCAGGTGCCAGCGCACGGGGCCGGCGCCGTCGAAGAAGGCCGTGGTGGCAGCCATCATCACGTCGGCCCGCGCTGCCTCGGCGGTGCCGGCCAGCGTGCCCCGCTCGGCGCGGAACATGCGGTTCAGGTCCGCGTCGATGAAGCGCTTGCCTTCGCGGATGGCGCCGATATTGCCCACGCACAGCATCAAGTCCACCGCCAGCTTGGTCGCGTCATGCGACAGCGCCTCGAGCAGGTGGGCCACCACTTCGATCGGCCCCGTCTCGTCGCCATGCACGCCGACCGACACCAGCACGCTGGCGCGGTCCGGCGCGCCGGCACGCTTGATGGTCAAGATGCCGTCCGCCGGCTGCGCCACGGTGAAACCGGCGTGGGTAAAGCGCCCGGCCACGGCGCTGAAATCCGCCTCGGCCAGGGCCCGCACGGCCTCTGGCAGCGCGCCAGAGGAAGTCGTTTGCGTCATGCTCATCCGATCAAGCCGCCACGGTTGCGTTGCTGGCCTCGGACAAGGCCCACACGTCCAGCATGGCCTGTTCCAGGTCCGCCGCCGGTGCGTAGCCGGACAGGCCCAGCGTGCACGTGACCAGCTCCACCGCCTCGTTGGCGTCGTGGCCATCCGTGGCACGCTGCAGCACCTGGGTCAGCAAACGATGCTGGGTGCGGCGCAGCGCGTGCTGGGCGTAGCTGCGCAACTGTTCCTGCGACTTGCTGCGGGCCGGCAGTTTCAAGCCTTTCTCCAGCGTGGCGATGCCGGCCTGGGCGCGCAGGTTCAGGCCCACTTGCAGGAAGGCTGGCAAGTCCATGCCGGCCGGCCGGTTGACGGACAGCGCGGCGAATACAAAAGCCGCTACCGTTTCGATCGCGTCCACCGCCTTCCACGCTTGCGCGAACTCGGGGCGCAGGCCGGGCACGGCGTCCGCGTCGGCGCTGCCGTCGGCCGACGTCAGTTGCTTGAGCAGGTCGGGCGTGGCGAACAAGCGGGTCAGCTCGGCCAGGCCGCCGGCCGCGCGCAACTGCTCGGCCGGTACCGACAGCACGCCTTCGATCACGGCCTTCTGCAGGCTGCGGGTGCGGCCATCGACCTTGATCGAGACGGCGCGCGGAATCTGCAGCGCGTCGGCATCGAGCGTGTCGAACACGGACGCCAGGCTCAGGGCCGACCATGCCTGGCCCCAGGCCTGGATCACGTCCGCCTCGTCCACGTTATGCGCGGCCGCCAGGTCGCGCAGCATCAGGGGGCCGCAACGGTTGACGGCTTCGTTGGCCAGCACGGTGGCCAGGATGGCGTTGGCCAGCGGGTGCGCCAGCGCGCTGCGGGTGGACACCAGCAGGGCCGGGAAGTAAGGCTTCAGCACCGACTCGGCCCAGCTGTGATCCGTCAGCGGCAGCGCCGACAGGATGCGCTTGTAGCGGTTCTTGACGTTGGCGATCACCACCGCCAGTTCCGGCGTCGTCAGGCCACGGCCGTCAGCCTTGCGGCGCGCCAGTTCGGCCACCGTGGGCAGTTGTTCGAGATCGCGCGACAGCGCCCCCTCTTCCTCCAGGCTGGCGATCAGGGCCGCGTAGCCGTCCTGCACCGACGCTTCCGACTGCGCCTGCGCCTCGCGCACCAGCAAATGGGTTTGCAGCGTGTTGTCGCGCAGGACCAGGCGTTCGATGTCGGCCGTCATGTCGTTGAGCAGGCGGTTGCGGTCCGCCTCGGCCAGCTGGCCGGCGTTCATCTCCACGTCCAGCCACATCTTGGCGTTCACTTCATGGTCGGAGCAATCCACGCCGGCCGAGTTGTCGATCGCATCGGTGAAGATGCGGCCGCCGGCCAGCGCGAATTCGATACGGCCGGCCTGGGTCGCGCCCAGGTTGCCGCCTTCGGCCACCACCTTGCAGCGCAACTGGTTGCCGTCCACGCGGATATGGTCGTTGGCGCGGTCCTTCACTTGCGCATGGCTCTCGGCCGAGGACTTGATGTAGGTGCCGATGCCGCCGTTGTAGAACAGGTCCACCGGCGCCTGCAGGATGCGGTGCATCAGCTCCTCAGGCGACAGCGCCGTTTCCTCGATGGCCAGCGCGGCGCGGATCTGCGGCGACAGCTCGATGCTGCGCTGCGTGCGCGGATAGACGCCGCCGCCGGCCGAAATCAGTTCCTTGTTGTAGTCATCCCACGACGAGCGTGGCAGCGCGAACATGCGGGCGCGCTCGTTGAACGATGCTTCCATGTCCGGGTTCGGATCGAGGAAGATGTGGCGGTGGTCGAACGCGGCCAGCAGCTTGAGTTTGCGCGACAGCAGCGCGCCGTTGCCGAACACGTCGCCGGACATGTCGCCTACGCCCACCATGGTGGTGGCGGTGGCGTGGATGTCGTGGTCCAGTTCATAGAAGTGGCGCTTGACGGCTTCGAACGCGCCCTTGGCCGTGATGCCCATCTTCTTGTGGTCGTAGCCGTTCGAGCCGCCCGAGGCGAACGCGTCGCCCAGCCAGAAGCCGCGCTGCACGGCGATCGAGTTGGCGATATCGGAGAAGGTGGCCGTACCCTTGTCGGCCGCCACGACCAGGTAGGGGTCGGCGCTGTCGTAGCACACGGTGTCGGCCGGCTGCACGATGTTGCCCAGCACGCGGTTGTCCGTCATCTCCAGCAGGCTGGCGATGAACAGGCGGTACACGGCTTCGCCTTCGGCCGCGATGGTTTCACGCACGGCGTCCTTCGGCATCTGCTTGCACACGAAGCCGCCCTTGGCGCCAGCCGGCACGATCACGGCGTTCTTCACCATCTGCGCCTTGACCAGGCCCAGCACCTCGGTGCGGTAGTCTTCCATGCGGTCGGACCAGCGCAGGCCGCCGCGCGCCACCGGGCCGCCGCGCAGGTGCACACCCTCGAAGCGGCGCGAGAACACGAAGATCTCGCGGAACGGACGCGGCTCCGGCACCAGCGCCAGGTTGGACGTGTCGAACTTGAAGATGATCTTGTCACCCTTCTGCGCGTTCTGGAAGTAGTTGGTGCGCAGCGTGGCCAGCATCAGGTCGATGATGGCGCCCAGGATTTCCTCGCTGTCGGCGTGGTTGACGGCGGGCAGGCCACGCTTGATGTCGTGCATGGCCTGCTGGGCGGCCATGCGGCGCGCCTCGTCCAGCGCCGGGTCGAAGCGCTGCAGGAACGCTTGCACCAGCTCGCGCACCACGGCCGGCTGCTTGCGCAGGCATTCGGCCACGTAGCGCACGGAGAAGCGGCTGCCGGCCTGGCGCCAGTAGCTCATGTAGGCGCGCACCAGCTGCACTTCGCGCATGCTGAGGCCACCTTCGATCACCAGGCCATTCAGGCGGCCATCTTCGGCGTCGTTATTGAACAGGGCCGTGAACAGTTCCTGCGCCACGTTCACCACGTTGGGCTGCGCCAGCTTGGCGGCACTGGCCGCGTCCACCGACAGGCTGCTGACGAAATGGCGCTGGCCACCCACGTTGATCGAGTGGGCGCGTTCGCGATCGATCGCCACGCCCGCATTGTGCAGGGCCGGCAGGATGGTCGACAGGGCCGGCACCTTGTCCACGGAGTACAGGCGGATGGTGGTCGCTTCGTCGGCCGTCTCGATGCGCACGGCCACGCGCGACGGATCTTCCATGCGCAGCAGCGAACCGAGGTCGCGGAAGGCCACGGCCGGCGCGGTCGATGCCACGTACTCGGCCGGCAAGGTGGCGCACAGCTTGCGCAGGCTGGTGCGCATCGGCACGTCGAACACGGCGTCAGCCAGGGCGGCGAACTGGTCGTGCCAGCCATCGAGCACGGCCAGCAGCGGTTGTTGAATATCCGTTTCCAGGTCCAGCGGGTAGCGGGCCGCGTGGGCGATCAGGTACACGCGGGCCAGCGGACCGTCGGCCACCAGCGTCTGGGAGCTGATGTGGGTGGCGCCGGAACTACCCTGCAGCGCCTTGGCCAGGGCCGACGCCACGCTGGCGCTGTAGCGTTCACGCGGCAGGTAGACCAGCACGTTCAGGTGGCGGGCATACACGTCGCGGCGGGCGAACACCTTGGTGCGCGGCTGCTTGTACAGCGAGACGACGGCGCCGCACACTTCGGCCAGCCATTCCGGTTCCGCTTCCAGCGCCTCCGTGCGCGGCAGCGATTCCAGGATCTCCACGAATTTCTCGGCGCGGAAACCTTCCTGGCGCACGCCGGCGATGCTCAGCACCTTGGCGATGCGCCCGCGCGCGAACGGCAGGCGCGCCAGCGGGGTGGCCGTGGCGGCGCGGGTGAACAGGCCCACGAAGCAGTATTCGCCAAGGATGGCGCCCTGCGCGTTCACGTGGCGAACGCCGATGAAGTCGAGCTGCTGGTCGCGGTGCAGCGTGCCTTCCACGTCGGCCTTGACGATGGACAGGGTGTGATTGCGCTTGGACAGTGTGTCGAAGTCGCCGGGGATATTGGCCAGGCAAGTGCCGTAGACAGGGTGGCTGGTGTCCTGCAGCACGCCGATGCGGCTGGGGATGTCGCGTTCCAGTTCACGCTCGCCCGGTTTCACCTGGTAGTAGGCGTAGCCAAACGGCTCGAAGCCTTCCGTGCGGGCCCAGTCCAGGAACGCCGCCACTTCCTGGCCCTCCTCGCCGTTGACGGCGGCCGCTTCGGCCGCCACGGCCTTGAAATGCTCCAGCATGGCGCCATGGTCGCGGTGCACCACGGCCGCGTCGCGCGCCACCATCTCGATGCGGGCCAGCAGCGCGTCCAGTTCCGCCTGCGGCAGTTCCTCGGCCAGCAAGCACATGACGTAGGACTCGGCCTTGTCGCCGGGCTGGCCGACGGCCGTCACCACGCCGTCGGCGCCGCGGCGCACGGACAGCACGGCGTTCAGCACGCCGTTGGCGGCCACGCGCTGGTGGCGCATGGCCATCACGATGGAGTCGACCAGGTAGGGCATGTCGTCGTTCAGGATCAACAGCGCGGTGGCCATGCCGCCGCGGCCGTCCGCGTAGCGCAGCGCGGCGATCTGGCAGCCGGCGGCGGCGCGCCTGGACGCCCGCGTGAAACCATCCCACAACGCCGGCGCCAGGCTGTCGGGCGCGATGCCCGCGAAATCCTCGACGTCCAGGGAACCGAGCCAGGCGCTGATCAGGGCCGCAACCTGGCTGCTGTCGGTAGCAGGCTTGCTGGCGTTGACCAGGTCGAGCGTCTGCTTGCGCAGGTCTTGTGGCATTTGTTTCATCTGTTTTCTCCGTTAGTGTTTTGAGTCCGGCCGCGCGCTCAAACTTGTGGCCTGGCGCCGCAGCCGGATACCGCTAAAAGAACGGGGTTGGCCCGTTCCAATTCTTTTCTAACCTATGCAACGTATTTAACCGCTTTCGCCCGGGGCCGTCCACTTAAACCGGGGACAGACCCTGCGCGCCATGCACCCTGGCCTTGGCCGGCGGCGCTGGTCGCGGGGTCAGTCCCCTCGCTGGCGGCGCTGGTGCATCTGTCCCCTTGCTGGCGGCGCGGGTTCATCGCTTTACAAATCGTACAGGCCGGGCAGGCCCAGGATGCGGGTCAGCTCCTCGAGCGCCGTGTGCACTTCGATGGCCAGCGCCGGATCGGCCAGGTCGGCCGGCTCCAGCCGGTCGCGGTAGTGCTTCTCGACCCAGGCCACCAGCGTGTGGTACAGCTGCTCCGTCATCACCACGCCCTGGTGCATGGCGCGCGCCTCGGCGTCCGTCAGCGCCACGCGCAGGCGCAGGCAGGCGGGCCCGCCGCCGTTGCGCATGCTCTGGCGCAGGTCGAAGTGAATCAGTTCGTCGATCGGACCGCCGCTGGCCACCAGCTCCTGCAGGTAGCTGGCCACGGCCGCGTTCTCCTGGCATTCGTGCGGGATCACCAGCGCCATCTTGCCGCCATCCTTGGACAGCAGCTGGCTGTTGAACAGGTAGCTGGCCACGGCGTCCGCCACTGATACCTTTTTGGTATCAACACGGATGGCGTTCAGCTCCGCGCCCACGCCCTCCATGGCGCGGCGCAGCTGCGCCAGGCCGCCCGCCTCGTCCGCGAACGCCTGCTCGTGGTAGAACAGCACGTTGCCGTTACCGACCGCGATCACGTCGTTGTGGAACACACCCTGGTCGATCACGTCCGGGTTCTGCTGCAGATAGACGGTGCGTTCACTGCTCAAGCCATGCAGGCGGGCCACGGCCTGCGACGCTTCCAGCGTCTGGCGGGCCGGATAGCGCTTGGGCGCGGGGGCCGAAGCGTCGAACTCCACGCGGCCATACACGAACAGCTCCACGCCCTGCTGGCCGTGGCTGGCGCACAAACGCGTGTGGTTGGCCGCGCCCTCGTCGCCGAAGGCCGGGGTGCCGGGCAGCGCGTCATGCACGGCGAAGTGCTTCTCGTCCTTGAAGATGGCGCGCAGGCTGCGGGCCGACTGCGCGTGCTCGAACGCGCGGTGCAGCTTGTTGTTCAAATTGGCGGCCGTGAAATGGGCGCGGCCATCCGCGCTGTCGGCCGACGGGCTGACGGTGGCGGCGTTGGCGGTCCACATGGGCGAGGCCGAATAGGCGCACGCCAGGATCACGGGCGACTCCTTGTAGGCCTTGGCCAGCACTTGCGCGTCCGTACCGGTAAAGCCGATGCTGCGCAGCAGGCGGAAGTTGGGCCGGTCCTGCGGCGGCAGCAGCGCCTGGCCGAAGCCGCGCGCGGCCAGCGCCCGCATCTTGGCCAGGCCCTGCAAGGCCGCCTGCCTGGGATTGGAGGCGCTCTTGACGTTGCTGAACGAAGCCACGTTGCCGAACGAAAGGCCGGCGTAGTTGTGCGATGGCCCGACCAGGCCGTCGAAGTTGAATTCGCGTGCGGAGTTGCCCATGATGGTCCTTAGAAGTGCATGCCCGGCGACAGCTTGGCCGGCATTTCAAGCGCGCTGTTCTCGATCGAAGCGACCGGGTAGGCGCAGTAGTCGGCCGCGTAGTAGGCGCTCGGGCGGTGGTTGCCGGACTGGCCCACGCCGCCGAACGGCGCGCTGCTGGCAGCGCCCGTGGTGGGGCGGTTCCAGTTGACGATGCCGGCGCGGGCGCGCACCTGGTAGGTCTTCCACAGCGCTTCGTCGTTCGAGATCAGGGCCGAGGCCAGGCCGAAGGCGGTGGCGTTGGCGGTCTTGATGGCGGTGTCGAAATCGGCCACGCGGATCACCTGCAGCAATGGGCCGAACCATTCCTCGTCGGGGATGCCCTTGGCGTCGGTGACGTCCACGATGCCGGCCGTGACGAAGCCGGTGTTCTCGTCCAGCTGGCGCATCTGCAGCAGCGTCTTGCCGCCCTTGGCCACCATGTCGGCCTGGGCCTGCACCAGCCGGCGCGCCACGGCGGCCGATACCACGGGGCCCATGAACGGCGCCGGTTCCGCGTCCGGCGCGCCCACGGTCAGTCGGCTGGCCACGTCCACCAGGCGCGCGATGATGGCCTGGCCTTGCGCATTGTCGGGCACGATCAGGCGGCGCGCGCAGGTGCAGCGCTGGCCGGCCGAGATGAAGGCCGACGAAATGGCCATGAACACGGCCGCGTCGATATCCTTCACGTCCCAGATCACGAGCGGGTTGTTGCCGCCCATTTCCAGCGCCAGCATCTTGCCCGGCTGGCCGCCGAACTGCTTGTGCAGCGCGGTGCCGGTCTGGCAGCTGCCCGTGAACAGCACGCCGTCCAGCTGCGCATCCTGGCCCAGCGCGATGCCCGTGTCGCGGCCGCCGTTGACCAGGTTGACCACGCCGGCCGGCAGGCCGGCCTGCTGCCACAGCTGCACCGTGCGCACGGCCGTGCGCGGCGCGAACTCGCTGGGCTTGAAGACGATGGTGTTACCGGCGATCAGGGCCGGCACGATATGGCCGTTGGGCAGGTGGCCGGGGAAGTTGTACGGGCCGAACACGCCGAACACGCCGTGCGGACGGTGGCGCAGCACGGCTTCGCCGTCGGCCACCTTGTTGTGGGTCTCGCCGGTGCGCGCTTCATAGGCCTGCACCGAGATGTCGACCTTGTTGGCCATGGTGGTCACTTCCGTGCGCGACTCCCACAGCGGCTTGCCCACTTCCTCGGAGATCAGTTGCGCCAGTTCCTCGGCGTTGGCCTTGAGCAGGTCGCGGAAACGGGTGCAGACGGCGATCCGTTCCGCCAGCGGGGTCTGCGCCCAGCCTTCGAACGCGGCGCGCGCGGCGGCGCTGGCGCGCGCCACGTCCCGCGCCGTGGACTCGCGGCTGGCCCAGGTCTGGCGGCCGGTGGCCGGATTGACGGTGACCAGTTCGGCGCCGCTGCCGGCCAGCCATTCACCGGCGATGAAGTTGCTTAATGCGTTGCTCAATGGGGTGTTCGCTTCAGACATTTGGGTTCTTCCTCACGTTGAGAGACAGGGTGCGCACGGTGTCGCCGGTATGGCAGTGCAGCAGCTTTTGTTCAGCTTCGGGCAGCGCGATGGCGCCGTTGACGGGGGCCGCATGCGACAGCAGCATGCGGAAGTCGCGCATATTGGTGTTCGAGACCAGCACCGGCTCGGCCGGCGCCGTCTCCGGCGCGCAGGCCGTGTCCCAGTCGCCGGCCGGACCGATCTGGGCCAGCGTGCTGTCGCGCATGGCGCGCAGTTCGGACACGCGCGCCTGCAGCACAGGGCCGGCGTCGAAGATGTCGACATAGCCTTCGAAGTGCATGCCTTCCTGCTCCAGCAGGCGGCGCGCCGGCGCGGTCGATGGATGCACCTTGCCGATCACGTCGCGCGCTTCCTGCGGCAGGTAGGCCACATACAGCGGCTGGCGCGGCATCAGCTCGGCGATGAAGGACTTCTTGCCCAGCGCCGTCAGCTCGTCCACGTGGTTGAAGTCCATCTTGAAGAAGTGGCGGCCCAGGCCCTCGTAGAACGGCGAGCGGCCCGCCTCGGCCTGGTAGCCGCGCATTTCAGCGATCAGCTTTTCCGTGAACAGGTGCGGGAACTGGGCGATGAACAGGAAGCGGCACTTGGACAGCAGCTTGCCGTTGTTGCCGCTGCGGTAGTCCGGATGCAGGAACAGCGAGCACAGTTCCGTGCTGCCCGTCAGGTCGTTCGACAGGTACAGCGTTTCCATGCGCGTGAACACGTCGAGCTCGCGGCTCGAATGCACCAGCGTGCCGATGCGGTAGTTATAAAACGGTTCCGTCAGGCCGACGGCGCTCTTGATGGCGCACACGCCGGCGATGCGGCCCGTGTCGGTGTCCTCCATCACGAACATGTAGTCGCGTTCGTGCGGCGGGATGGTTTCGGCGAACGATGCCACGGCCACCTTGACCCGGTCGCCCAGCATCTTCATGTCCGGCTTGAGCGTGGTCATGCCGCTGCCGACCTGGGTGGCCATGACGTACAAGGCGTCGAGATCGTCGGCCTTAATTGCGCGTACAACTAGCATAGGATTTCCAATGTTTGACTGAGTGCTTACAGACGGACGCAGACCACCGTGTCGCCATCGGTCACCTGCAGCGCGGCCTGCACGGCCGCCGGCAGCGCCACCACGGCCAGCGATTCGAGCGGCGCGCAGGCCATCACGACGGCGCGGAAGTGCTGGTCGGCGCCGGTGGCGATGGCGTAGGTGACGGGCGGCTCGCGGTTGCGGTCCGGCTCGGCCGGGCAGGTGGCCACGCGCCGCTGCAGCGCGCCCGTGAAGGTGCGCAGCGCGTGCTTGTGCGCTTGCAGGATAGGGCCGCCGTCGAAGATGTCGATGTAGTCGTCGGCCTCGAAGCCTTCGGCCGTCAGCAGGTTGAACGCCAGTTCGCCCGACGGGTGGATCTGGCCCATGGCCGCCTGGGCGTCGCCCGGCAGCAGCGGCACGTACACGGGATAGTGGGGCATCAGCTCCACGATCAGGGTGCGGTTGCGGGCGCCGCCGATCACGCGCTCGGCGTCCAGGAAATCCATCTGGAAGAACTTGCGGCCCAGCGCGTCCCAGAACGGCGAACCGCCCTGCGCGTCCGTGATGCCGGCCAGCGGCACGAAGAAGCGCTCGGCGAAACGCTGCGGCGCCAGCACGGCGAACAGCAGCCGCGCGCGCGACAGCAGGGCCGCTTCCGGCGCATCCTGCATGGTGGGATCGACGTAGAAGGTCGACAGCTGGGAGTAGCCCGTCAATTCCGAGCACAGCGTGAGCGCGTGCACGCTGTGGCTGATGTTCAGGTCGCGCGACACTTGCTGGATCACGTCGTTGCGGAACGAGAAATAGGTGCCGTTGGAACCGGCCGCCGCGTAGATCGACGCGGTGCCGAGGATGGTGTGGTCGGCCAGCGATTCGAGCACGAACAGGTAGGATTCCTCGCTGGGCATATCGACGTGGGCGGCGAACGAGGCGATCGAGCGCTCGACCAGCGCCGTGATCTTCTCGCGCGTCTTGGGCAGCGTGTGCACACCCGGCATGGTCACTGCCGCCAGCGCTTCCAGGGCCGCGATATCCGCAATTTCTACCGGACGGACAACATACATGGGAGCTCCTTCAATTTCTAACCAGGCTTGCGGATGCCGGTGGGGTAAAACGCAGCGCTCCCGCGCGAAGGCGGGAGCGGCGGGTTGCGGTGCGGTCGCTTACGCTGCCTTGAGCAGGTCGTCCAGCGCGGCGCGCAGCAGGCGGTCGGCCTGGGCGATCTGGGCGTCCGACACGATCAGGGCCGGGGCCAGGCGCACCACTTCGGTGCCGGCGATCAGCAGCATCAGGCCTTGCGCTTCAGCGGCCTTCTGGATGTCCTTGGAGCGGCCCTTGAAGCCTTCCGCCACGACCATGCCCAGCAGCAGGCCGGAACCGCGCACGGTGGTGAACACCTGCGGGTAGTCGGCCACCACTTTTTGCAGCGTGGCCACCAGGTTCTTGCTCGCTTCCTTGACGCGCGCCAGGAAGGCTGGCTGGTTGATCGTCTCCAGCACGTTCAGGGCCACGGTGGCGGCCATCGGGTTGCCGCCGTAGGTGGTGCCGTGGCTGCCCACGCCCAGGTTCTTGGCCAGTTCGTTGGTGGTCAGCATGGCGCCGATCGGATAGCCGTTGCCCAGCGCCTTGGCCGAGGTCAGGATGTCCGGGGTCACGCCGTAGCCCATGTAGGCGAACAGGTCGCCCGTGCGGCCCATGCCGCACTGGACTTCGTCGAAGATCAGCACGGCGCCAGTCTTGTCGCACAGGGCGCGCAGCTCTTTCAGGAAGTCGGCATCGGCCGGCACCACGCCGCCTTCGCCCTGCACCGGCTCGACCACCACGGCGCACACGTCATCGGTGATGGCCATTTGCGCCGCTTCGATGTCGTTGTACGGAATGTGGTCGATCGATGGTGGCAGCGGCTCGAAGCCTTCCGTGTACTTGGCCTGGCCGCCGACGGAGACGGTGAACAGGGTGCGGCCGTGGAACGAGTGGAAGCACGACACGATGCGCGACTTCTGTGCGCCGAACTTGGTGTGGGCGTGCTTGCGGGCCAGCTTCAGGGCCGCTTCGTTGGCTTCGGCGCCGGAGTTGCAGAAGAAGGCGCGGTCGGCGAAGGTGGCTTCGGTCAGCGCCAGCGCCAGGCGCAGCACGGGTTCGTTGGTGTAGCCGTTACCGAGGTGCCACAGGGTGTTGGCCTGCTTGGTCAGCGCTTCGACCAGCACGGGATGGCAGTGGCCCAGCGAGTTGACCGCGATACCGGACGTGAAGTCCAGGTACTGCTTGCCGTTCTGGTCCCACAGGTCCAGGCCGGCGCCGCGCACCGGCACCATGGCCGACGGGGCGTAGGTCGGCACCAGCACCTCGTCGAAGGTCTGGCGAGTTACAGGACGTGTGGTCACGGTCGAATCAAGCTTGGCGTTCATGGCTATCCCTATCAAAGTGGGGTCGGTGGCGGCACGGGGCCGCGCGGGAGCACCCATTATAAAAAGCGGGATGCTAAAACTCTTTTGAAATCGCGACAAGGATTTTCATTTTTGCCCGGCCGGGATGGCGGACTCAGAACGTGTGCAGCACGCCCAGTTGCACGCCGTCGATGGCGCCGCCCGGTACGGGAGAGCGGATCTGGGCCGCCGGCGTCACCACGGCGGCGCCCACCAGCGCGAAGCTGTTGCGCTGGTCGTACTGGCGCAGCCGGGCCAGCGCTCCGTACAGCGAGGTGCGCACGGACAGCCGGTACTGGGCCTGGGCGCCCAGTTCGGCGGCGTCGCCATGGCCGGCGCCGGCCAGCCGGTCGCGCAGTCCGGCCCAGCCGAACGACAGGGCCAGCGGACCGTCCGCGCGCCAGCGCACGGACAAGGAATACAGCATGCTGCGCTGGCTGCCGTCGCTGCGACGTTCGCTGCCGGCCGCGCCGAACACGGTCCAGCGCGGCGTATAGGTCCAGGACGCGCCAACGCTGGCGCGCCGCGCGCGGTACGGCAGGGCCGCGTTGTCGACCTGCTGGTAATTGGCGCCCAGGTAGAAGCCGGGCCGTTCGTATTCGGCCGCCAGCTGCAGGTTGCGGTTGGCGGCGGTCTCGGCCAGCGGCGCCGCGCCGCCGGTGGCGCCGCGCGCCGCCAGCACCTGCAGCGTCCAGCCGCCCAGGCCGGGCGAAAAATAGCCGATGGCGTTGTCGATGCGCGGCGGCGCGCCGTACATATTGTTCCAGCCAGAAGCCTGGGTGGCGCTGGTGAAAGCGTCAAACTTGCCGTTCATGTAAAACTGCGGCGTGTTCTGGCGGCCCAGCCGCAATTCGCCCACAGGGCCGCCCAGCCCCACCCATGCCTGGCGGTTGCACAGGCGGTTGCCGTCCGCACCGCTGCCATCGTCGCCGTTCAGGCCCGCTTCCAGCACGAAGCTGCTGCGCAAACCGCCGCCCAGTTCCTCGCGGCCCCGCAAGCCCAGGCGGCTGGCCAGCAGGCCGCTCGCATCGACCCGCGTGACGGGCGCCAGGCCATCGGCCGCGATGCGGGTGGCGAAGGTGTCGATCACACCGTAAGCCGTCACGCCGCTGTCGGCCAGCGCGCTGTGGCAGGCTCCCCACAACGCGGCTGCAAGCAGTTTCAGATTTGCCCTGCAGATTGTGTCTTTGCCGCGAAGATTGTTCAACATGTTGTGTATTCCGCAGTCAGAGTGGGCTATGCTGTGAAACATTCGGGGGCGCATCGCAAAAGGCTACTCTCAAAATGCACACAGCACGAGCCGCTCTGGCCACTTTATTTTGCATGCTGCTTGCATGGCCCGCCCTGGTGGCGGCACAGGTTGCGCTCACGCCACAGGAGCAGGCCTGGGTGCGCGCCCATCCCGTGCTGACCATGGCGCTCGACCAGTTCAACCCGCCCATCGCGTTCCGCCGCGCCGACAGCGACGCCTCCTACGCGGGCGCCTGCTATGACTACGCGGAACTGGTGGCCCGCAAGACGGGGCTGACATTCCGCTACGTGGGCTCGACCTGGGACCAGGCCCTGACCAGGGGCATGGCGCACGACGTGGACGGCGTGCTGTGCGCGCGCGAACGGCCCGAGCGCCGGACCCGCCTCAATTTCTCCCAGCCTTACCTGGAACTGCCGATCGCCATGGCGACCCGGCCCGACCATGCGCCCACCCGTGTCCTGGGCGACTACGCGCGCGAGCGGGTGGCCGTGGTACGCAACACGGTGCGGGTACCCGTGCTCAAGGCGCGCTGCCCCGATTGCGTGCTGGTGGAGGTGGACAGTTCGCAGGACGGCATGGCGCGCGTGTTGCACCACGAAGCCGACGCCTTCTTCGACGACTTGCCCGTCGTGCAGCGCGCCATTGGTGAAGCAGGCAATTCCCTCAAGATCGCGCTGCTGTACTACTACTCGGAAGCGGCCACCATCCGGCTGGCGCTGCGCAACGACGCGCCCGAACTGCTGTCCATCGTCGACAAGGGCGTGGCCGCCATCACGGCCGACGAACATGCGCTGATCCGCGCGCGCTGGCTGGTGGCGGCCGAAGGCACGCCGGTGCAGCGCGAACTGACCCTCACGCCGGCGCAGCGCGCCTGGCTGGCGGCCCACCCCGTGCTGCGGGTGGCTGTCGACAGTGGCCGCGCCCCCATCGAGTGGCGCGGCGAGGATGGCGCCTTGCGCGGCATCTCGCTCGACTTCCTGCGCCGCGTGGAGGAACAACTGGGGGTGCGCTTCGAGCGGGTGCCGGTGCGCGACGTGGCCGACGAGATCAGCCGCATCGAGCAGCGCCAGGTGGACCTGGTGTCGGCCATTTCGCACACGCCGGGCCGGGCCGGCTTCATGCTGGTGACGGAGCCCTATTTGAGCACGCCGGTGGTGATCTTCGCCGGCACCACCACCGCGCCCATGGGCGGCCTGGCCGGCCTGAGCGGCCAGCGCGTGGCCGTGGCCGCGCGCACCATGGTGGCCGACGCGCTGCCGCACGACTGGCCCGGCGTCGCCATGGTCCCGGTCAGCAACTTCAAGGCCGGCACCGAGCTGCTACGCAATGGCAAGGTGCGCGCCATCGTTGGCCCGCTGCTGACGGGCACCCACCAGCTGGTGGAACTGGGCGCGACGGACGTGCGGGTGGCCGGCGAGACGGACTACCGCTACCAGATCGGCATCGGCGTGCGCTCGGACTGGCCGGAACTGCTGCCCATCCTGGACGCGGCGCTGGCGGCCATCCCCAAGAGCGAGCGCGAAGCGTTCCGCCAGAACTGGAGCACTGTCCACTACGCGCATGACATCGATTACCGGCCGCTGGGCGCGCTGGCGTTGGCCGTGCTGGTGGCCGTCACCTTCATCGTGCAGTTGCGCGTGATGGTCAAGCGCCGCACGGCCGAGCTGCAACAGGAAGTGGCCGCGCGCCGCGCGCGCGAGGCCGAGATCCAGGAATTGAACGCCGTGCTGGAGCAGCGCGTGACGGCCCGCACGGCCGAACTGCGGCAGGCGAACGACGACTTGCGCGTGGCGGCCGAGCAGTTGCTGCAGACGGAAAAAGTGGCCTCGCTGGGACGTCTCGTGGCCGGCATCGCGCACGAACTGAGCACCCCGCTGGGCAGCGCGCTGACGGCGTCCACCACGCTCAAGGCCCATGTGGACAGCTTCGCCCGGGCGCTGGCGGCCGGCCAGCTCAAGCGCTCGGCGGCCGACTTGTTCGTGGGCCAGTGCCAGCAGGCCACCGAGATCATCGAGCGCAACACCTTCCGCGCGGCCGGACTGATCGACAACTTCAAGGAACTGGCCGTGGACCAGGCCAGCGTGCGGCGCCGCGTGTTCCCGCTGCGGCGCACGGTGGAGGAAGTGATCGCCAGCCACCACAATGCGTGGAAGCACCGCGGCCACCACATCGAACTGGACGTGGCGCCCGATATCGAGCTCGACAGCTTCCCCGGACCGCTGGCCCAGGTGCTGTCCAACCTGCTGGAAAACTCGCTGGTGCACGGTTTCGAGGGGCGCAAGGGTGGCCATGTCCACATCGGCGCCCAGCGCCAGGATGAGCGCGTGCTGCTCACCTACACGGACGACGGCAAGGGCATTCCGGCCGAATACCGCAGCAAGATCTACGACCCGTTCTTCACCACCCGGCTCGGCCAGGGCGGCTCCGGGCTGGGCCTGTACATCGTGCAGACGCTGGTGACGGGCGTGCTGGGCGGCACCATCACGCTGCAGGGCGGACCGGGCGCCGGCACCTTATTCCAGATCAGCCTGCCATTGAAGGCGCCCCAGCTCACCGAGCACAACGCCAGCGGCGCGCATGGCATGGTGGCGCTGCCCACCGCCAGCGGCGCGGCGCCCGTGCAAACTTCCACGTAAGGTGGCTCAGCCGGCCGGCGGCATCAGCTTGCGCTGGCGTTCCTCGCGCGGCGTGTTGCCGAACAGGGCGCCGAACGCGGTCGAGAAATGCGAGCCCGAGGAAAAACCGCACATCAGGCCCACCTGCACGATGGAGTGATTGGTTTCCAGCAGCAACTGGCGGGCGCGCTGCAGGCGCAGCTCCAGGTAGTAGCGCGACGGCAGGCTGTCCAGGTATTGCTTGAACAGCCGTTCCAGCTGGCGCCGCGACAAGCCCACCAGGCCGGCAATATCGTCGGTCGACAGCGGTTCCTCGATATTGGCCTCCATCAGCGTCACCGCTTCGGACAGCTTGGGCTGCAGCGCGCCGAAGCGGGCTTGCAGCGCCACCCGCTGGCGCTCATCGTGCGGGCGCACGCGCTCGATGCACAGGCTTTCCTTGATCGCGGCCTGGACGGTGGCGCCATACAGGGCCGCCACCAGCGTCAGCGCGAAGTCGATGCTGGCCGCGCCGCCGCAGCAACTGAGCATGCGGCCGTCCAGTTCGAACAAATGGGGCGTGAGGATGGCGCGCTGCGTCAGCGCTTCCGTTTCCGCGTACAAGGCCCACGGCAGGGCGATGCGCACGCCGGCCATCAGTCCGGCGTCGGCCAGCCACAGCACGCCGGCGCCGACACCGCCCCAGTAGCGGGCCGAACGGCAACGGTCGAGCACCGTGCGCAGCAGTTCCGGCGGCGGCGGCGTTTGTTGCTCGTCGGCCACCAGCAGGGCCAGGTGCCAGCCCGGCTGGGGCTGGGTCAGCGCCGCCTGCTGGGGACTGAGGATATCGAGCCGCAATTGTTCCGGCCCCACCATCCGGGCCGCCAGCCGCAACGGCTGGACCAGGCCGGCCCAGGTCAGGGCGTCCGGCTCGCCCGCGTTGACCAGCAGCACGCGCAGCGGCTGTTCCTGGGCCAGACGGGAGAGCGGTGAAAATGGCATGCGGCGTTTAAATGGGCTAAGGGCTAAGTCGGTGGGCGGCGTTCACTCGGGCGCCAGCACGGCGGCGGGCCGGCTGCTGCTCCACTGGCTCACTATCATACCGGAGATCAACAAGGCGGCGCCCAGCAAGCCGTTCCAGGCCAGCGTCTCGCCCAGCCAGAAATAGGCGAAAATGGCCGCGCAACCGGGCTCGAACGCGTAGATGACGGCCGCCTCGTTGGCGCTGCTGTGGCGCTGGCCCCACGTTTGCAGCGAGATGATGGCGGCCGTGGCCACCACGCCCAGGTAGACCAGGTTGCGCTTGTAGGCCAGCACCGCGTGGCAGGCGGCCGCCTGCCACGGCCCGGCTTGGGCGCCGGACGGCATGTCGCGCCACAGCAGCCAGCCGGCCGCGCACACGGCCACGGTGACGATCTGGGCCGCCGTCAGCGTCATCAGGCGCTGCACCTTGCGGGTGGCCGCTTCCATCATCTTCACGTACAGGCCGAAGCACACGGCCGCCAGCAGGGCCAGCGTGTCGCCGCGGCCCCAGCTGATGCCGCCATCCCAGCACAGCGCGAACAGGCCGGCCAGCGCCAGCAGCAGCGCCAGCACGATGCGGCGCTCGGGCAGTTTGCCGGACGCCATGCCCAGCAGCGGCACCACCAGGACGTTCAGGCCGGTGAGAAAGGCGTTGCGGTTGGAGCTGGTCAGGCTCAGGCCTTCGATCTGGAACACGTAGCAGAAGAACAACACCACGCCGGCCAGCACGCCCTGCCCCACGTCGCCGGCCCGCGCCCGCCACAGGAATGGCGTCAGCAGCAGGCCGGCCAGCGTGAAGCGCACCAGCACGATCATGCTGGCCGACAGGGCGCCCGTCATGTCCTTCATGGCGGGAAAAGTGGTGCCCCAGACGAGCGTGACGGTCAACAGGGCGGCGATGCCGGGCAGATGCCGGGAGGCGGAAGGCTTCAAACAGGTCTCGATGCAATAACGGCGGCGGCGGGGCGCCGGGGAGGCATAGTGTACCCGGCCATGGCGAAATTGGCGATCTTGTCCCAAAGAAGGGCGGGCCCGGCCAGCTATAATCATGGTCTATGGGTGAACGCTATTTGAAAAGTATCCGGCTGCTGGCCGAATGCATGCAGGGCTTTGAGCGCCTGTCCGGTGAACACGTGCGCGAGTGCGGCCTGACGCACGCCCAGTTCGATATCATCGCCACGCTGGGCAACACGGCCGGCATGTCCTACAAGGAGCTCGGGAAGAAGACCCTGATCACCAAGGGCACGCTGACCGGGGTGATCGAGCGGCTCGAGCACAAGGGCCTGGTGGAGCGCCAGCGCAACGCCAACGACAAGCGCTCGTTCTTCGTGCGCCTGACGGCGGCCGGCGAGGCCACCTTCCGCGACGTGTTTCCGCGCGTCGTGGCCAGGGGCGCCGCCGTGTTCGCTGATTTCACGCAAGATGATTACGCGGCCCTTGAAAAAACCCTGTCCAAGCTCAAAACTGTCATTAACGGCAGCAGTCCGGCCACCCACGACTCAACCAAGGAAAACATTTGAAAACGACTCTGCTCGAAGGCAAAAAGCCTGCCAAATTCGATAAACACATCATCGGCAACCTGTTGCTCAACGTCAGCACCCCGGACGAAGTGCGCCAGGAAAAGCTGTTGATCGGCATCCGCAATGAAGCGGGGGAAATCTATCGCCTGATCGGCGCGACCAAGCACAACAGCTTCATGAACGCGATCGAGGAATTGTTCGACCTGGGCCTGGTCGACGAACTGCAGGACACGGACGCCACCCAGGACGGCTGCGACGCCATCTTCAGCGAAGCCTGATCCGCGCCCGACCCTTGCGGCAGGCTATCGGCAAGCCGCAAGGGATAGAAAAGTATTTTGCGAAAAAGTTCCACACGGCAATATTCCGAGTATAATTTTTTCGATGGACAGACTGGACGCCTTCAAGCAGATCGCAGCTCAAGCGAGCCGGGGAGAGCTGACGTTCCCCACCAATGTGAACGCCTCCTTGCGCCTGCAGCAGGCGCTGGGCGACCCTGATTGCCACCTCGACGCGGCAGCCAAGCTGATCCAGGCCGATCCCCTGCTGGCGGCCCGTACCGTGGCCATCGCCAACGCCGTCGCCTACAACCGTTCCGGTAACGAAATTTCCAGCGTGCGCGCGGCCGTGCAGCGGCTCGGCATGCGCACCCTGCAATCGCAAGTGGCGGCCCTGATCGTGCGCCAGCTGGGCGGCCAGTCCAGCGACCCGGCCGTCAAGGCCAAGGCGGCCCAGCTGTGGGAACACACGGCCCACGTGGCCGCGCTGGCCCAAGTGATCGCGCGCCGCGTGACCCATGTGGACCCGGACACGGCCATGTTCGCCGGCATCGTGCACGAGGTGGGTGGCTTCTACCTGCTGTCGCAGGCGGGCGCCTGGCCCGGCATCCTCGACGGCGACCCGGGCGACTGGATCGAATTCGGCGAGGCCGAGATCGGCCGCGGCGTGCTCAAGAAGCTGGTGGTCCCCGAACCCGTGGCCCAGGCCGTGGAAGCCATGTGGGTGGGCCTGCGGGCGCTGCCGCCGGAAACCCTGGGCGACACCCTGCTGCTGGCCAACGACCTGGCGCCCGTGCCATCGCCACTGCAGGAACGGCCCGGCGCCACCACCTTGCTGGGTGCGCGCACCATCGATTTCCTCGTCGGCGAAGGCACGTTGCACGATATCCTGGCCGAGTCGGCGCACGAAGTGCAAGCGCTGTTCGCCGTCCTGATGCTGTAATCCCCGTCCTTGCCGCGCGACCAGCGGCGGCGCGGCTCATCTCATACGTCCGGGCGGCGCGTTGCGCGCGGCTTGGCCGGCGCCACGCGGCCGACGCGTTCACTCAACTCGAGCTTGTTGCAGACCCCGAGCTTCAGATAACACTCGCGCAGGTAGGTGCGCACGGTCGATGGTGCCAGGCCCAGGTTGCGGGCGATCTCCTTGTACGAAAAGCCGGCCACATATTCGCGCGCCACGCGCTCCTGGCTGGCCGTCAGCCCGTCGCCCACGCGCGCGCGCAAGGTGAGCTGGACGCGTTGGGGCCCGCCGTCCGCCAGTTCGATGTGCACCTGCTTGCCGCTCCAGTGGCGCTGACCGTCGGCGATCGCGCGCGCCAGCGGCAACGGCAAGGGGCCGCCTTGCCATGTTGGCCATTCGCGCAGCAATTGGCGGCAGAATTCGCCGCTGGCGCCGATCAGGCAGGCATCGGCGTTGGCGTGGGCCACCAGCTGGGTCTGCAGGTAGCTGCCCAGCGCGTGCCGCCATGACAGCTCGCCCGCATGCATCAGATGCGGCACCAGCAGCTGCATGCGCTGCCGCTCCGCCTCGTTGAACGGCGCGGCGTCCAGGCGCCGGAACGCGGACAGGAAGGTGCCAAAGCCCGTCTGCGCGTCGCCGTGGCTGGTGGCCAGCGACGGGCCCACGCCATAGTGCCGGTCGAACGCGCGCATGGCTTCACTGAAGCCGCAGTCGTCAACCAGCGCATGCGTCACGCCCGGTTGCGCCTGGACGGCCAGCGCAAAATCATCGTCGGCCGACACCGTCAGCCAGTCCAGCGCGAACTGCTGTGGCAAATGGTACACATAGCTTTCAATGATGCGCGGGTGGCGCGCACCGCGCACGCCCGTGCCCCACCAAGCCGAGTCGAAGGGCAGGTGTACGCGCAGCGCATCGAGGGCGCGCTCCTTGAACAGTTGCGGCGGCGCCTCCTGCGCCAGCGCATTCCAGTGCGTGACGAGGCGCGAGAAATCGTCCAGCTTCAATGTCACTCCCGGGTCGCGTGGTCCGCCGATCATAGCCCAGGCCCGGCGCCGCGTCGATGGCCGCATGCCCCTGCATTTGCGGAGTAGCGCCCCCCTCCCCGTTGCCCCATGCTGGCAAGGCGCATCACACCAACAACGAGGAGACACCATGCGATTGACACTGAGGGCGGGCAGCGCCTGCGCGCTACTGGCGCTGGCCGCCTGCGGCGCGGGCACGCCCGGCGGCACCGCCAACCCATCCACCACGGCCGGCACACTGATGCAGGCGCCGCCGCTGCGGGTGGCATCCCTGAATCGCGACGACCTGGCCGCCCAGCTGGGCGCCAGCAGCGACGGCCGGCAACTGCTGGCCATGGCCGGGGCGCCCGCCTGCGGCGTCGACTTCCACTACTTCCAGTACCGCACCACGGGCGGTGCCGGCGAGCCCACTTCGGCCTCGGGCGCGCTGATGCTGCCCACCGGCGGCGGCGCCTGTTCCGGCCCGCGCCCGGTGCTGCTGTACACCCACGGCACAGCCGTCACCCACGGCTACAACATCGCCGCCATCACCGATCCGGCCAACGAAGGCTGGGCCGAAAGCGCCATCATGGCCGCCTTCTTCGCCGCCCGCGGCTACATTGTGGTGGCCTCCAACTACGCCGGCTACGACAGCTCGCCCCTGCCCTACCATCCCTATACCAACGCCCGGCAGCAATCGCATGAAATGATCGATGCGCTGGCGGCGGCGCGCGCGGCGCTGGCGGCGGGCCTGCCGGCCGGCGTGACCGACAATGGACAACTGTTCATCACCGGCTACTCGGAAGGCGGCCACGTGGCCATGGCCACCCACCGCGCGATGGAAGCGGCGGGCATGCACGTGACGGCGGCCGCGCCCATGTCCGGCCCCTACGCCATGCTGGCCTTCGGCGACGCCGTGTTCGCCCATGGCCAGGTGGGCTTCGGCGGCTCCGTCTACTACCCGCTGGTGATTAACAGCTACCAGCACGCCTACGGCGACCTGTACGCGACGCCGGCCGAGGTGTACGACCCCAACTACGCCAGCGCCGCCACTTCGCTGCTGCCCGGCCCGTACGACGCCAACACGCTGTTCAGCACCGGCAAGCTGCCCATGCTGGCTATCTTCGACAGCGCCACGCCGCGCACCGGCGACGCCGCGCTGGACGCGGCGCTGGCCGTGCCCGACGCCACCGTCAACCCGATCGCCGCACTCGGTTTCGGCCAGCCGGCCCTGTTCCGCAACAGCTTCCGGGCGGCCTACGCGCGCGATGCGCTGGCCGTGCCCGATGGCGCGCTCCAGCCCGGCGGCGACCTGATGCCGCCGTCCGCCGAACCCGCCTCGCCCATGCGCCGCGCGCTGAAGAAGAACGACTTGCGCGGCTGGCAGCCGCGCGCGCCAGTGATGCTGTGCGGCGGCATGAACGACCCGGACGTGAACTACCCCGTCAACACGCTGACCATGAAGGGGCTGTGGGCGGCGCAGGTGACGTCGGACCAGGTCCGCGTGCTGGACGTGGACCCGACCTCGAACGGCGAGCTCACGTCGGCTGGGCAGGTCGCCACCATCGTCGGCGGCATTGTCGCGCAGGTCGTGGCGGCCGCGCCCGATGCGGCCGGCGCGCAGCAAAGCGCCGCCGTGCGGGCCGCCGTGGCCGCGTATTTCCCTGCCACGGCGCCGGGTCCGCAGCGCGCCATGGCGCTGGGCCTGGCCAGCGTGGCGGCGCAGGCCGTCGACTATTTCCGCGCCCGGGGCGTGACCGGCGCCGAGGCGCTGGCCAGCCAGGTCGGCCAAGCCATCATGGCCAATTACCACTACCCGCTGGTGCAGTCGGCGTGCGAAGTGGCGGCGCAATCGTATTTCGCGCGTTTCGTGAACGGAGCTACCCCATGATGAAATTATCGATTTGCGCGCTGGCTTTGCTGGCCGGCGCTGGCCAGGTCCACGCCACCGACGCCGCCGATGCCGCCGACACCGGCCTGGCGCCAGCGAACCAGTTGCGCGCCGGTTTCTACGCGGTCAGCTACGACAGCCGGGCCGACGATGTGACCGGGCCGTTCACGCCGGCCGGCATCAACCTGTCGCTGCGTTCCGTGCGCACGCCGTATTTCGCCTATGCGCGGCGGCTGTCGGCGCACTGGGAGCTGGAGCTGGCCGCCGGGGTGCCGCCGACCACGCACACGGTGGGCAAGGGGCCGGCCAGACTCGGCTCCATCCCGTTCGACGGCCAGGTGGTGGCGACGGCGCGCTGGTTCTCGCCCACGCTGCTACTCAATTACCGCCTGGGCCGCGAAGGCGATGCGCTGCGGCCCTATGCGGGCCTCGGCGTGAACTACACCGCCTTTTTCGAGCGGGATTCGACGCCGGCCGGCGACGCCGTCAACGGCGGCCCCACGCGCATCAGCCTGTCGCGCTCGATCGGCCCGGCGGCCACGGCCGGCTTGTCCTACCGGCTCACGCCGGCCGTCAGCATGATCGCCAGCTATTCCAGGGTGCGCGTCAACAGCCATTACCAGTCCGACACGGCCGGCATCGTGCGCACGACCAACATCCGTTTCAACCCGGCAGCCTGGGTGCTAGCCGTGGGTTACGCGTTCTGAAAAAAAAAGCCCGCCGGGGGGCGGGCAAAGTCCAAAACTAGGGATCTCCCGAAAGAGATGAACGCAGCTTACGCGCCGCGCCACCCGCTTTCCGTGCGGCAGCGCACATAGCGGCCCATTTCCCGATCCGGCGCCGTGCGTCTCCACCGTTTGCGGCGGAGGTGGCCGGGCCAGGCCATCCGCCTGGCGCCACGACGGCGCGGCGCGCCACCAGCGCGCCGCGCCCTTTTTTCGTCAGGAGTCTTCGCGCAAGCCCTGTTCGCTGCGCCACGTCTTGAGCAGGTCGTGGCGCCGGGCTGGATAGCGTTCCCCGGTCGATACGGCCGCCGCGATGCGGTCGATGCGGAAATGGCGGTAAGCGCCGCGCAATTCGCACCAGGCCGCCAGCAGGCGCTTGCCTTCGAGGAAAGCCAGCGCGAACGGCCACACGTAGCGTTCCGATTCGGCGCCCTGCTCGTCGCGGTACCGGATGCGCAGCCGGTGCTGGTAGCGGATGGCCTCGCGCACGGGACGCACGAAGGCATCACTGGCGTCGGGCTGGCTCACACCCAGCGGCACCCACAGGCTGGTCTCGGCCATGTCGTCGCGCAAATCCTTGGGGGTGGCGGCGGCGATCTTGGCCAGCGCGCTGGTGGCCGCCTGGGCCAGCGCCTCGTCGCCCTGGCGCCGCACCCAGCGCGCGCCCAGCACCAGCGCCTCGAGCTCGTCGGCGCCGAACATCAGCGGCGGCAGGAAGAAGCCGGCCCGCAGCATGTAGCCGACCCCGGCCTCGCCTTCGAGCGGCGCACCCAGGCCGCTCAGGGTCTGGATGTCGCGGTAGATGGTGCGCTCGGACACGCCCAGCTGCTCGGCCAGCCGGGCCGCCGTGACAGGCCGGCGGTAGCCGCGCATGGCATCCATCAGCAAGAATAATCGGCCGGTACGGCTCATCGTTTTTCCATCCGCGCAACAGTTTGACCATCCGGCCGGTACGGCATTATGACAAATTTGTGGCTATCATCCTGCATCCTGGATTATCCTATTGCCCATTGTTATTTCCATTCACCAACACTCTGCGCCGGCTGGTCCCCCGCCCCGCCCGGCTGGCGCCAGGACATTGCATGTTAAACAAAACCGCTTCGGCGTTGCTGCTGAGCGTGGCACTGATGCTGCCGCTGGCCGGTTCCGCGGCCGATGCCGAACCCGATGATGCCGCCCTGAGCGCGCTGCTGGTCGGCACCTGGATCAACCCGCCCGACAGTCCCGACTTCGAGCGCATCCCGTCACGCGAAACCTTCCTGGCCGACGGCACTTACACCTATTTCGAGTACAAGGACATGGCCTGCCGCAAACTCGTCGAGCGCATCACGGTGCGCTGGACGCTGCGCGACGGCATCCTGACCTCCATCCTGTCGGACGGCGCCATCCTCAAGGACAAGATCGTCAGCCTGACGCAGGAAAAGATCGTGTTGCGCTCACTTGACGACGGCCGCAGCTACTTCCGCGTCCGCTCCACGGCCTGCCCCACAGCCCTAAATCGGGGACGTAACACGGTTTCTCCACCAAGCCACTAAAGTTCCCCCTACGAAAAATGGTGTTACGTCCCCGATATTGCGCCAAGAACAAATCGGGGACGTAACACAGTTTTCCCACCCGGCCATTTACGTTTCCACCTCGGAAAATGGTGTTACGTCCCCGATTTTGCAGTGCTGCAAAAAAAATCCCTCCTGGCGTTGCCGCGAGGAGGGTGCTTCAGGACGAGGTGAGTTAGACGACGGCGCCGTCCGTCTCGTCCTTTTCCTTGATCGGCTTGATCAGGTCTTCGCGCTTCACGCCCAGCCACATGGCCACGGCCGCCGCCACGAACACGGACGAGTAGATACCGAAGCAGATACCGATCGTCAGCGCCACGGCGAAGTAGTGCAGCGTGGGGCCGCCCAGGAACAGCATCGACAGCACCATCATCTGGGTGCAGCCGTGGGTGATGATGGTACGCGAGATGGTGCTGGTGATGGCGTTGTCGATCACCTCATGCACCGACATCTTGCGCTGCTTGCGGAAGTTCTCGCGGATACGGTCGAAGATCACCACCGATTCGTTGACCGAATAGCCGAGCACGGCCAGCACGGCGGCCAGCACCGTCAGCGAGAATTCCCACTGGAAGAAGGCGAAGAAGCCCAGGATGATGACCACGTCGTGCAAGTTGGCGATGATGGCCGCCACCGCGAACTTCCACTCGAAGCGGATGGCCAGGTAGATCATCACGCCGATCACCACCATCGCCAGCGCGTTCATGCCGTTCTGGGCCAGCTCATCACCGACCTGCGGACCGACGAATTCCACCTTCTGCAGCGACACGGCTTCCGTGCCGGCGCCGTCCACGCAGGCCGTCTTGGTCACTTGCTCGCCCTTGGGGCTGACGCTGTCGATCTGCTTGAGCGTGCCCTGCTCGGCCGCGCACAGGCCATTGAACACCAGTTGCGAGGCGGCGTTGCCGGTCACGGTCTTGATCACGGGCAGGCGCAGCATGACGTCGTGCGCGGTGCCGAAGCTGGTCACTTCCGGCTGTTCATAGCCGACCTTTTCCAGCGTGTGGCGGATGCTTTCCAGGTTGGCCGGCTTGGCGTACTTCAGCTCCATCACGGTACCGCCCGTGAACTCGACCGAGAAGTGCAGGCCCTTGTGGAACAGGAAGAACACGGCAGCCACGAAGGTCAAGGCCGAGATGGCGTTGAACACCAGCGCATGGCGCATGAACGGTATGTCTTTTTTGATGCGGAAAAATTCCATGAAATCCTCTGAGGTGTTAGCCCGTCCCGCCACGGCGGGACGGTGAACTTATTTCGACAGGCCCGGCACCCACACGGTGCCGATGGCGATCGATTGCAGTTTCTTCTTGCGGCCATACCACAGGTTGACCACGCCGCGCGACATGAACACGGCCGAGAACATGGACGTCAAAATGCCCAGGCAGTGCACCACGGCGAAGCCGCGGATGGCGCCCGAACCGAACACCCACAGGGCCAGGCCGACGATCAGCGTGGTCACGTTGGAGTCCAGGATGGTGGCCCAGGCGCGGTCGAAGCCGACGGAAATGGCTTGCTGCGGCGAGGCGCCGCCGCGCAGCTCCTCGCGGATACGTTCGTTGATCAGCACGTTGGCGTCAATCGCCATGCCGAGCGCCAGCGCGATAGCGGCGATGCCGGGCAGGGTCAGCGTGGCCTGCATCAGCGACAGCAGCGCGATCAGGAGCAGCAGGTTGCAGCCCAGCGCCAGCACGCTGAAGAAGCCGAACATCATGTAGTAGGCCATCATGAACACGGCGATGGCGGCGAAGCCGTACATGGTCGAATGCAGGCCCTTGCTGATGTTTTCCGCGCCCAGTTGCGGGCCGATGGTGCGTTCCTCGATCACGTCCATGGGCGCGTACAGCGCGCCCGAGCGCAGCAGCAGCGCCAGCTCGGCCGAGTTTTCCGCGTTGCCCATGCCGGTGATCTGGAAGCGGCTACCGAGTTCGCTCTGGATGGTGGCCACCGACAGCACTTCCGGCTTGCCCTTCTCGAACAGCACGATGGCCATGCGCTTGCCCACGCGCTCGCGGGTGGCGTCGCGCATCTTGCGGCCGCCGTCGCCGTTCAGGTCGATGCCCACGGCCGGTTGCTGGTTCTGGTCGAAGCTGGCGGTGGCGCTGGAGATGTAGTCGCCGGTCAGCACCACGTCCTTGCTCAGCACCACGGGCACGCCTTTGCCGACCGTGAACAGCTCGGAGTTGAACGGAATGGCGGCCGACAGTTCGGTGCCGGGGGTGATGGTGTCGTCCACCATGCGCACTTCCAGCGTGGCCGTGCGACCGATCACGGCCTTGGCGCGGGCCACGTCCTGCACGCCGGGCAGCTGCACCACGATGCGGTCCGGGCCCTGCTGCTGGATGATGGGTTCGGCCACGCCCAGCTCGTTGACGCGCTTGGACAGCGTGGAGATATTCTGCTTGACGCCTTCCTCGATGGTCTGCTTGAGCGCGGCCGGCTTGAGGCTGACGATCAGCTTCAGGTCGGGGGCAGCACCGGCGTCCACCAGCGACAGGTCGCCCATGGACGACGACAGCACGTCGCGCGCCTTGGCGCGGGTATCCTCGTCGCGGAATTTGATCTCGATGGTGTCGCCCACGCGGTCGATGCCGGCGTGGCGCACGTTCTTGTCACGCAGCAGGCTGCGGGCCGAGGCCTGGATGCCTTGCACGCGCTTGGTCAGGGCCGCCTTCACGTCCACCTGCATCAGGAAGTGCACACCGCCGCGCAAGTCCAGGCCCAGGTACATGGGCAGGGCGCGCAGGCTTTGCATCCATTTCGGGGTGTTCGGTTGCAGGTTCAGCGCCACCAGGTAGGTCGGATCGGCCGGATCGGCGTTCAGGTCCTTTTCCAGCACGGCCTTGGCCTTGAACTGGGTGTCGGTGTCGGCGAAGCGGGCACGCACGGACGCGTAGGTGCCGGTGCCGTCGAAGCTCACGCCCTCCACCGCCAGGTTTTCCTTGCGCAGCACGGCTTCCACCTGGGCGGCCATCTCGCCCGTCATCTTGACGGTGGACTTGCCGCTGGTGACTTGCACGGCCGGCGATTCGCCGAAGTAGTTAGGCGCCGTGTACAGCGCGCCCAACAGAATGGCGATGCCGATGACGATGTATTTCCAGACAGGATAGCGATTCATATTATTCAGCGATCAATGTTAGGCGTCGGATGCGACCCAAGGTCGAGCCAGATACGCGAGCCAAATGCGGGACGGCGGCGCGCTTCTGGCACGGCGCCGCCCAAGGCCAGGGCCAGTGTTACAGCGCCTTCAGCGTGCCCTTCGGCAGCAGCATGGTGACGGACTGCTTCTGCACCACGATCTCGGTGCCGCTGGACACTTCCAGCGTCACGTAGGCTTCCGACACCTTGGCCACCTTGCCCAGCAGACCGCCAGCCGTGACCACTTCGTCGCCCTTGGCCAGCGCGTCCATCATGGCCTTCTGTTCCTTGGCCCGCTTTTGCTGGGGGCGGATCATCAGGAAATACATGGCCACGAACATCAGGATCAGCGGCAGGAAGCTGGTCAGGTTGCCACCGAGGCCGAGCGCGTCGCCGGCCGATTGTGCGTAAGCGTTGGAAATGAACACTGCGTACTCCGTATATAAGTTTGAAAAAATAGCGCTGTATTCTAGCACTGGCAGGAAGGCGTCAGCCTCCCCGGCATATGGGTGGCGTGCATCTTTTTACAAGATTGCAACAGACCACCCCTGTTTTACACCCCGCGCGCCCGGTCGGCGTGAAATTGCAGCGTCCACGCGTGGAACCGGTCCTCGTCGAGCGCATCGCGCATCTGCTGCATGATGTCGAGGTAGTAATGCAGGTTGTGGATGGTGTTCAGGCGCGCACCGAGGATTTCCTGCGAACGGTGCAGGTGGTGCAGGTAGGCGCGCGAGAAGTTGCGGCAGGCGTAGCAGCCGCAGGTCTCGTCCAGCGGCGCCTTGTCATCCTTGTAACGGGCGTTCTTGATCTTGATGTCGCCGAAGCGGGTGAAGATCCAGCCGTTGCGGGCGTTCCGGGTCGGCATCACGCAGTCGAACATGTCGACCCCGTTCGAGACGCCGGCCACCAGGTCTTCCGGCGTGCCCACCCCCATCAGGTAGTGCGGCTTGTTGGCCGGCAGGCGCGGGCCCACGTGGGCCAGCACGCGCATCATGTCTTCCTTCGGCTCGCCCACGGACAGGCCGCCGATGGCCAGGCCGGGGAAGTCGATTTCCTCCAGCTTGGCCAGCGATTCGTCGCGCAGCGTCTCGAACATGCCGCCCTGGACGATGCCGAACAGCGCGTTCGGATTGCCGCCGCGATGGAATTCGTCGTGCGAGCGCTGGGCCCAGCGCAGCGACATGCGCATCGACTTGGCCGCCTCGTCCAGCGTGGCGGGCCGGCCGGCGATTTCATAGGGCGTGCATTCGTCGAACTGCATCACGATGTCGGAATTGAGCACGCGCTGGATCTGCATCGACACTTCGGGCGACAGGAACAGCTTGTCGCCGTTGATGGGCGAATTGAAGTGCACGCCCTCCTCCGTGATCTTGCGCATCTCGCCCAGCGAGAACACCTGGAAGCCACCCGAGTCGGTCAGGATGGGCTTGTCCCAGCCCATGAAGTCGTGCAGGCCGCCGAACTTGGCCATCACGTCGTTACCGGGGCGCAGCCACAGGTGGAAGGTGTTGCCGAGGATGATCTGGGCGCCGATTTCCTTCAGCTCCAGCGGCGACATGGCCTTGACGGAGCCGTAGGTACCGACCGGCATGAAGATCGGGGTCTGCACTTCGCCGTGGTTCAGTTTCACGGTGCCGCGGCGGGCCTTGGTCAGGCCGCTGCTGTCGGTCTTGATGAGTTTAAATTCCAGCATGGAGGGGTTCTTTCAGTTAAATCCGGGGCGCGCGCGCCTGGGTCGTCAGCAGCATGGCGTCGCCATAGCTGAAGAAGCGGTATTCGCTGGCGATGGCGTGGGCGTAGGCTGCGCGTATCTCGTCGAAACCGGCGAAGGCCGACACCAGCATCAGCAGCGTCGACTTGGGCAGGTGGAAATTGGTGATCAGGCGGGTGACGGTCTGGAACTGGTAGCCGGGCGTGATGAACAGGGCCGTGTCGGCGCTGCCCGCTTCCAGCGTGCCGCTCTGCGAGGCCGATTCCAGCGCGCGCAGGCTGGTGGTGCCCACGGCCACGACGTCGCGCCCGGCGGCGCGGGTGGCACGCACGGCGTCCACCGTCGCTTGCGGCATGGTGTACCACTCGGTGTGCATCTTGTGCTCGGACAGCACTTCCGTGCGCACCGGCTGGAAGGTGCCGGCGCCCACGTGCAGCGTGACGTAGGCGAAGTTGACGCCCTTGGCCTTCAGTTTATCGAGCAGCGCTTCATCGAAGTGCAGGCCGGCCGTGGGCGCGGCCACGGCGCCGGGCACCTTGTTGAACACGGTCTGGTAGCGCGTCTCGTCGAACGCGTCTGCCGCGTGCTCGATGTAGGGCGGCAGCGGCAGGCGGCCGTGGGCCTCGATCAGCTCGAACACGTCGGCATCGAAATGCAGGGTGTAGAACTCGCCGGCGCGCTCGCCGACAGTCACATCGAAGGCATCGGCCAGGCGGATTTTCACGCCGGGGCCGGGCGACTTGGACGCGCGTACCTGGGCCAGCACGGTGCGGTTGTCGAGCACGCGCTCGACCAGCGCCTCGACCTTGCCGCCGCTGTCCTTGACGCCGAAAAAGCGCGCCTTGAGCACGCGGGTATCGTTCATCACCAGCAGGTCGCCCGGCTGCAGCAGGTCGATGATGTCGGCGAACTGGCGGTCCACCAGCCGCGCGCCGTCCACGTGCAGCAGGCGGGACGCGCTGCGGTCGGGCAGCGGGAATTGGGCGATGCGCTCGGGCGGCAAGTTAAAATCGAAATCGGAAAGCGAATACATGAGCAAAACTTCTACTGTTATGAAATGGGGGGTCAGGTCCGGCATTCGGACACGGACTGGCCCGTAAAGCCGCTTAGTGCCGAGTTCGTGTCCGAATGCCGGACCTGACCCCAGGTTTTCTGCGCAAGCCTTACAATACGGCGTTGCTGTGCGACGGCCAACCCTCTATTTTACGCTAGTACGCCCTGAAGTACCTGAATATGCCTGTTTCCAAGCCCAAGACCGCCAAGAAGACCGTCAGCCCGCAAGCCCGGCTGGCCAAGCTGGGCCTGCACACGGACATGGACCTGGTGCTGCACCTGCCCATGCGCTACGAGGACGAAACCCAGATCGTGACGATACGCGAAGCCTGCCTGCATGGCGGCGAGTCGTCCCAGGTCGAGGGCGTGGTGGTCAAGAATGAAATCGCCTACAAGCCGCGGCGCCAGCTGCTGGTCCATATCGCCGACGAGACGGGCGACCTGCAACTGCGCTTCATGAATTTCTACGGCAGCCAGGTCAAGCAACTGGCCGAGGGCACGCGGGTGCGCGCGCGCGGGGAACTCAAACACGGCTTCTTCGGCGCCGAGATGGTGCACCCCACGTACAAGGTGGTCAACGAGGGCGCGCCGTTGCCCACCTCGCTCACGCCCGTCTACCCGGCCGGCGAAGGCTTGTCCCAGCCCGTGCTGCGCCGGGCGATCGGCGACGCCATGAAGCGCGTGGACTGGACCGATACGCTGCCCGCTGAACTGATCGACAGCATGCGGCTCACCAATTTCGAACCAGCCGTCAAGCTGCTCCACTCCCCCCCCCAGCAGGTGGACGAGCACGCGCTGGCCGACCGCTCGCATCCGGCCTGGGTGCGCATGAAGTTCGATGAGCTGCTGGCCCAGCAACTGTCGCTGAAACGGGCCCAGCGCGCGCGCCGTGCCAAGGGTGCCGCCGCGCTCAAGGTCGTAGGCGACCTGTCGGCCCGCTTCGAGGCGGCGCTGCCGTTCAAGCTGACGGGCGCCCAGCAGCGCGTGCTGAACGAAATCCGCGCCGACCTGCGCCACCCCTACCCCATGCAGCGCCTGCTGCAGGGCGACGTGGGCAGCGGCAAGACGGTGGTGTCGGCGCTGGCTGCCACCCAGGCCATCGACAGCGGCTTCCAGGCGGCCCTGATGGCGCCCACGGAAATCCTGGCCGACCAGCACTTCCGCAAGATCGCGGCCTGGCTGGAACCGCTGGGCGTGAAGGTGGCGTGGCTGACGGGCAGCCTGAAAAAGAAGGACAAGCTGGCCGCCACCGCCCTGATCGAATCGGGCGAAGCGCAACTGGTGATCGGCACCCATGCCTTGATCCAGGACGGCGTGAACTTCGCCAACCTGGGCCTGGTGATCGTGGACGAACAGCACCGCTTCGGCGTGGGCCAGCGCCTGACCTTGCGCAACAAGGGCAACGAGGGCGCCATCCCGCACCAGCTGATGATGTCGGCCACGCCGATTCCGCGCACGCTGGCCATGACCTACTACGCCGACCTGGAAGTGTCGGTGATCGACGAACTGCCGCCCGGCCGCAGCCCCATCGTCACGCGGGCCGTGGACCAGAACCGGCGCGACGAGGTGATCGCGCGCGTGCACGCGGCCGCGCTGGAAGGCCGGCAGATTTATTGGGTCTGCCCGCTGATCGAGGAATCGGAGGCGCTGCAACTGCAAACGGCCACCGACACCCACGCCCTGCTGGCCGAAGCGCTGCCCGACCTGAACGTGGGCCTGGTGCACGGCCGTTTAAAGCCGGCCGAGAAACAGGAAGTGATGGACGCCTTCAGCGCCGGCCAGATGCACGTGCTGGTGGCCACCACCGTGATCGAAGTGGGCGTGGACGTGCCCAATGCGTCGCTGATGGTGATCGAACATGCGGAGCGTTTCGGCCTGTCGCAGCTGCACCAGTTGCGCGGACGGGTGGGACGCGGCTCAGCGGCCAGCGTGTGCCTGCTGCTGTACCAAAGCCCGCTGGGCGGGGTGGCGCGCCAGCGCCTGATGACGATGCGCGAGACGACGGACGGGTTCGAAATCGCCCGGCGCGACCTGGAGATACGCGGCCCCGGCGAATTCCTCGGCGCGCGCCAGTCCGGCCAGGCCATGCTGCGCTTCGCCGACCTGGAAACGGATGGCTGGCTGGTGGATCAGGCGCGCGACGTGGCGCACGAGCTGCTGCACACGCCGGAGAAAGCCGCGACGGTGGAAGCCCACCTGGCCCGCTGGCTGGGCGGGCGCGAGGAATTCCTCAAGGTCTGATCAGAAGCAGGCATACAACCGCGTGGCCATATCAAGCATGAACTCCGGCTTGAGATAGGCCGCGAACACCAGCGCCAGCACCACGGCCAGCGCCAGCCTGATCAACCACGGCTTCAGCCACCTCGTCATGCCGGCTGCCACTGCGCCCGCACCAGCGGACGCTCATTGATGGGCAGGTTGACCAGCGCCGCCATCACGCCCAGTGCGATGGCGATGCCCCACACCACGTCATAGCTGCCCTGGCGCGCGAACAGGTAACCGCCCAGCCACACGCCGAGGAAGCTGCCCACCTGGTGCGAGAAGAACACCACGCCCGCCAGCATGGACATGTGCTTGACACCGAAGATGCCGGCGATGATGCCATTGGTGAGCGGCACGGTCGACAGCCAGATCAAGCCCATGGCCGCCGCGAACACATACACCGACCATTGCGACAACGGCGCCAGCAGGAACAGGCTGATGAACACGGAGCGCGAGAAGTAGATCGCCGCCAGCAGCATGCGCTTGGGCAGGCGTCCACCGAGCTTGCCCGCGTAGTAGGAACCGAAGATGTTGAACAGGCCGATCAGCGCCAGCGCCATCACGGCCACCTTGGGATCGGCTATGCCCTTGTCCTTCAGGTACACGGGCAGGTGCACGCCGATGAACACCACCTGGAAACCGCACACGAAATAGCCGGCCAACAGGAACAGGAAGGAGCGGTTGGCCAGCGCCTCGCCCATCGCCTCGCGGATGCTCTGCTGCGGGCCGTGGCTGTGCACCACTTCCGGCTCGCGCAGGAAGAAGGCCATCGGAATCATGGCCACGATCACCAGCCCGGCCAGCAGGTAGAAGGCATTCTGCCAGCCGGCCGCCGAGATCAGCTGCTGCTCGACAGGCATCATCAGGAACTGCCCGAACGAGCTGCAGGCGCCGGAAATGCCGAACGCCCACGAGCGCTTCTCCACCGGCGCCACACGGCCGATGATGCCGCTGACGGCACCGAACGCCGTGCATGACAAAGCCAGGCCGATGAACACGCCCGAACCGAGCACGAACAGCGTGGGATCGTTCGCCAGCGCCATCCACACCAGTCCCGCCATGTAAGCGATGGCGCCCACCAGCACCACGCGCATGGTGCCGAAGCGGTCGGCCGCCATGCCGGCGAACGGGCCGAAAGCGCCCCACATCAGGTTCTGCAGGGCCAGCGCCAGCGAATAGGTTTCACGGGTCCAGCCGTGGGCTTGCGAGATGGGTTGCATCCAGAAGCCGAAGCCGTGGCGCACGCCCATCGCGAGGGTGAGCACGACGCCGCTCGCCAGCAGCACGGTTTTAAGCGACGGGGCGCGGGAGGTGGTGGTCATGTCTGACATCTTTTTGCTGTTGTGTTGTGCGCTATTGGTCGGCGCTGTAACGCAGGCCGATCTGTTCGCGGATCGTGTCGAGCACGCCCATGATGGCCAGCGTTTCCTCGTGCGGCATGACAGGGCTCTCGATCAGGCCAAGGCGCATGCAGCGCACCACTTCCTGCGCCTCGTGCGTGTAGCCGTTGCCGCTGTGGGGGATGGTGAGCGTACGCTCGCTGCGCACCTGGCCATCCAGCAGCGTGACGGTGATTTTCTCGGTCTTGTAGAAGCGCTCGTGCAGGCGCACGAAGCCCTTGTCGCCGGAGATGGTCAGTTCGGTCGGCGTGCACGCGCGCAGGCTGCAACTGCACGAGGACATGCCGCCGCCTTCGTGGCGCAGCGTGAACATGGTCTGCAGGTCGATGCCGCTAGTTGCCATCTGGGCTTGCGCCTGCACGGCCGTCACTTCGCCCAGGAAGAACGAGGCCATCGACAGCGGGTAGATGCCGATGTCGAGCAGCGCGCCTCCTCCGAGCCCCGGATCGACCAGCCGGTGCTGCGGGCCGACCGTGGCGGTGAAGCCGAAATCGCCGCTCACATGGGTCGGGGTGCCGATCTCGCCGCTGTCGATAATGCGCTTGGCCTCGACCACGGCCGGCATGAAGCGGGTCCACATCGCTTCCATCACGAACAGGCGCTTGCGGCGCGCCAGCGCGATGATGTCCTCGGCCTGCCTGCGGTTCATGGTGAACGATTTTTCGACCAGCACGCCCTTGCCGCCGTGCAGGGACATCATGGCATTCTCGTGGTGCATGGGGTGCGGCGTGCCGATGTAGACCACGTCCACCTGGTCGTCGTCGGCCAGCGCCTGGTAGGAACCGTGGCAGCGCGCCACGCCGAAGCGGGCGCCGAAGGCGGCGGCGCCGTCGGCGCTGCGCGAGGCAACGGCCACCAGCTTGGCGCCCGGTGTGTCCTGCAAGGCGGTGGCGAACGCCGTCGAGATTTTGCCCGTACCCAGGATGCCCCAGCGGATGACCTGCCCCATGTTCGCTTCGCTTTCCGCCGCCGTGCGGCCTAGTTGGCCACTGTCCCCCGTTTCGGCCGGAACACCGTGGCGTCTGCATAAAAAGTCTCGTCCTGCCCTGGCCACCAGTCCGGTACGCCGAGCACCGGCAGCGGTGTGAAGCAGGCCGTCGTCAAGCCTTGCTGCGCCAGCTCCTGCGCCACGCGCTCGTCCAGCCAGGCGCGCCGGCCCGCATGGTCCAGCGCGAAGTAATCGTCGCCGGCGACGACCACGCGGGTGTGCGCGGTGATCGCCTTGTAAGGTACTACCAGTTTTTCCATCAGCGCGTGGCCAAACAGCCAGACCTGCGCCTCCGGCCCCCAACTGGCGCGCTGCTCGACGAACGCGGCGCGCCACTGGTGCTGACGCAGCGCGTCGGCCAGCGCGTGGCCGGCGGCGCTGTCGCGCACCACCAGCAAGGCGGCGTTCTCGTCGAACAGCGTGGCCGCGTCACGGGCCGGACCGCGCGACTTGCCGACACCGTCGCGCGCGATCTGCGCCGCCTGCAGCGCGTTCAACTGGCGCTTGATGCGCGGGAAGCTGAGCCACACAAGGGCGTTGAAGAAATCGTGCAAGTTGTCGCGCGTGGGCACGCAGCCGGTGGCGCCGATGAATTCCTCGTACGCCGTCCCTTCGGGCAGCGCGCTTTGCGGCACGAACCGCAGCGGCAGTCCCCGATGATTACATAAATCGAGCGCGGCTGCTCGCGCGTTGAATTTTTCGATCTCGCTGCCGGCGCCGGGCGCCAGCAGGGCCGCCGCCGCCCCTACCGTCTCATACCAGGGGCGCGGCCAGTCGATGGCGCCGAACACGCCTCAGACCATTTTCCAGTTGATGGTTTCGCCGGCGTTGAGCGGCACCACCTGCTGGTCGGCCAGCGGCAGCGTGGCCGGCAGCTCCCATGCTTCGCGCTTGAGGGTGATGGTGCCCGTGTTGCGCGGCAGGCCGTAGAAGGCCGGGCCGTTGAAGCTGGCGAAGGCTTCCAGCTTGTCGAGCGCGCCGGCCCGTTCGAACGCTTCCGCGTACAGTTCCATCGCGTGCAGGGCCGTGTAGCAGCCGGCGCAGCCGCAGGCCGCTTCCTTGGCGCCCTGCGCGTGCGGCGCCGAGTCGGTCCCCAGGAAGAAGCGCTCGTCGCCACTGGTGGCGGCCGTCATCAGCGCCAGGCGGTGTTCCTCGCGCTTGAGCACGGGCAGGCAGTAGTAGTGCGGGCGGATGCCGCCCTTGAAGATCTCGTTGCGGTTGTACAGCAGATGGTGGGCCGTGATGGTGGCGGCGATCGGGCCGTCCGCTTCGGCCACGTACTGGGCCGCATCCTTGGTGGTGATGTGCTCGAATACGACGTTCAGGGCCGGGAAATCACGGCGCAGCGGGCGCATCACGCGCTCGATGAACACGGCTTCACGGTCGAACAGGTCGATGTCGGGGTCGGTCACTTCGCCGTGGACCAGGAAGGGCATGCCCACTTCCTGCATCATTTCCAGCGTCTTGTAGCAGTTGCGCAGGTCGGTCACGCCGGCATCGGAATTGGTGGTGGCGCCGGCCGGGTACAGCTTGACGGCGTGGATAAAGCCACTTTCCTGGGCCCGCACGATCTCGTCGGGCGGGGTGTTATTGGTCAGGTAGAGCGTCATCAGCGGCTCGAATTCCATCCCCTGCGGCAGCGCGGCCAGGATGCGCTCGCGGTAGGCCAGCGCCATGGCGGTGGTGGTGACGGGCGGCTTCAGGTTGGGCATGACGATGGCGCGGCCGAACTGGCGCGCGCTGTGCGGCAGCACGCTGGCCAGGGTGGCGCCGTCGCGCAGGTGCAAGTGCCAATCGTCTGGGCGGGTGATGGTCAGGCTCTGGGGGATGTGTTCGAAATCGGACATGGCGGCGGACTCTCAAATTGCGGATTCCGACATTTTAACTGGTCGCGGCGATGGCGGCGCGGTTGCCCGGTCATGGATGTCATGCCCAGGAAACAATATTCTTTTAGCCATTCCGTCCGGTTTGGACATCCCGGTTGACTATCACCGCGAGCGAAGCGCGCGAGCGCCTCTATCATTTGATCGATGAGACCGCCGCCAGCCACGTCCCCGTGACCATCACGGGCAAGCGCAACGACGCGGTCCTGGTATCGGCCGAGGATTGGGCTGCCATCCAGGAGACGCTGTACTTGCTATCGGTGCCCGGCATGCGCGAGTCCATCCGCACGGCGATGGCCGAGCCACTGGAAACGAGCACCCAGGAATTGGACTGGTGAGCTGGCATCTGGTCTACGGCAAGCAGGCCATCAAGGACGCCCGTAAGCTGGCCGCGGCGGGATTGAAAAAGCAGGCCCAGACCTTGCTCGACGTACTGGCGGCAGATCCGTTTGGCCGCCCACCGCCATTCGAAAAATTGGTCGGCGACTTGGCTGGCTCCTACCCGCGCCGGATCAACATTCAACACCGGCTCGTGTATGAAGTGTTCCCCGATGAGAAGACCCTGCGCGTGCTGCGCATGTGGACCCACGACGAATAAGCGCCGCAATACTACCGGATAATCGCCACCCGCCGCTGCAGCCGGCGCGCGGCCCACGACAGCAGCGTGCACAGCACGAAGTACACCACCGCCACGAAGGTGTACATTTCCACCAGCCGCCCGTCGCGCTGGGCCACCTTGCTGGCCGCGCCGACGAAATCGGGCACCGACAGCACGTACACCAGCGACACGTCCTGGAACAGCACGATGGTCTGGGTCAGCAGCACCGGCAGCATGTTGCGGAACGCCTGCGGCAGCACGATGTGCCACATGGTGCGTCCGTAGCCCAGCCCCAGCGCCTGCGCCGCCAGCACCTGCCCGCGCGGTATCGCCTGTATCCCGCCGCGCATGATCTCGCAGTAGTAGGCCGCCTGGAACAGCGTGAACGTGATCAGCGCCGACCAGAACGTGCCCACCTTGACCGGCTCCTGCGCCCCGATCAGCCACGCGGCCACATACGGCACCAGGAAGTAGAACCAGAAGATCACCAGCACCAGCGGCACGGCCCGCACCAGGTTGACGTAGCCGGCCGCCGCCAGCGCCAGCGGCCGGTGGCGCGACATGCGCCCCAGCGCCAGCAGCGTGCCCAGCGCCACGCCGCCCAGCATGGCCAGCACCGTCAGCTCCAGCGTGAACGCCATCCCCACCTGGAACAGGTAGACCCAGGAACGGGCGATGACGTCGAAGTCGAACTGGGCGAACATGGTCAGTGCCGTCCCAAGGTGCCCGGCAGCGCCAGCCGCCGTTCCAGCCAGTGCATGGCGGCGATCACCACCAGGTTGGCCAGCACGTAGATGGCGGTGGCGGCGGAAAACGCTTCAAACACCTGGAACGAGAATTCCTGGATGGCGCGCGCGCTGGCCGTCAGCTCCATCAGGCCAATGGTGAGCGCCACCGAACTGTTCTTGATGATGTTGAGGAATTCACTCGTCAGCGGTGGCAGCACGACGCGCAGCGCCAGCGGAAGCAGCACGTAGCGGTAGGCTTGTGGCAGGCGCAGGCCCAGCGCCAGCGCGGCCAGCCGCTGTCCGCCAGCCAGCGCTTCGATGCCGGCCGTGACCTGCACCGCCACCCGCGCCGACGTAAAAAAGCCCAGGCACACGACGGCCGTGAGGAACGGCGCATTGGGCAGTGCCTTGAGCCAGTCGCCCGCCGCCTGCGGCAGCAGTTCTGGCATCACGAAGAACCACAGGAACATCTGCACCAGCAGCGGCACGTTGCGGAACAGTTCCACGTAGGCCGTACCCAGCCGGCGCAGCCACGGCGAAGGCAGCGTGCGCACGGTGCCCACGGCCAGCCCCAGCGCCAGCGCCATCAGCCAGCCGCACAGGGACGTGGCCAGCGTCCAGCCCAGGCCCGACAGCAGCGTGTCCCAGTAGGTGTGGACGCCGTCGGGCGAGAGCTCGCCGAAGATGGCCCAGTTCCAGTGGTAGTGCATGTCACTTCCTGCGGCTGGCCGCCTTCTGCGCGGCCGGCACCTCGGCATAGGCGGCCGGATCGGGCGAGTCGGTCGGCTTGGCGATCACCGCCTTGAGCTGCGGCGGCATGGGGAAGTTCAGGTTGATGTTCTTGGGCGGGATGGGGCTCTGGAACCACTTCGCGTACAGCTTGGGGTAATCGTCGGACTGGTAGAACCGCGTGAGCGCCGCGTCCACCACCTGCTTGAAGGCCGGATCGTCACGGCGCAGCATGATGCCGTACGGTTCCACCGACAGCGCCTCCTTCGTGATCTCGTACTCGCCCGGATTGCGCGACGTGGCCACCTGGCTGGCCAGCAGGATGTCGTCGTTGGCCTCGGCCACGGCCCGTCCCGTCTCCAGCATCAGGAACGATTCGGGATGGTCCTTGCCCACCACGATGTTCATGCCCAGCTGCTGCTCGTTGTTCAGGATCGTCATCTGCTTGAGCGTGGTGGTGCCGGCCGTGGCGACCAGCGTCTTGCCCTTCATGTCGGCCAGGCTGCGGATGTGCGACGATTTCTTGGCCAGCAGCCGGTTGGCGATCACGAACATGGTGGGCGCGAACGCCACCTGTTTCTGGCGCTCGGCGTTGTTGGTGGTGGAGCCGCATTCGAGGTCGATGGTACCGTTGGCCATCAGCGGGATGCGGTTGGCGGCTGTCACGGGGTTCATCTGCACCTTCAGCCCCGTCAGGCCCAATTGCTTTTGCACCGCCACCACCACCTTCATGCACAGGTCGACGGAATAGCCCTGGTACTGCTGCTTGTCGTCCAGGTAGGAGAACGGGATGGAGCCATCGCGCACGCCCAGCGTGATGGTGCCGGTGCGCTTGATCTTGGCCAGTGTGCCGCCGGCCTCCTCGGCGCCGGCCGGCGCCGCCAACTGCAGGCCCGCCATGCAGGCCAGGGCAATGAACACGGATTGTCGTACGCTACTCGAACCAGCCATGATTCCTCCTTCATCAGAAAAAATCCAACCCATTACGAACCGTACTGCGCGCCACACCGCTAGTGGATCTCAGTGAATAATACGCGCCAGGAAGTCGCGCGCCCGCTCGGAGCGGGGCGCGCCAAAGAATTCGTCCTTGCCGCAGTCTTCCAGAATGCGGCCATGGTCCATGAACACCACGCGGTTCGCCACCCGTTTGGCGAACCCCATCTCGTGGGTGACGACCATCATCGTCATGCCATCCTGCGCCAGGCCCACCATCACGTCCAGCACTTCATTGATCATTTCCGGGTCCAGCGCCGACGTGGGTTCGTCAAACAGCATCGCGATCGGGTCCATGGACAGGGCGCGGGCGATGGCCACGCGCTGCTGCTGGCCACCCGAGAGCTGGTTCGGATACTTGTCCTGCTGCGCCAGCAGGCCAACCCGGTCCAGGTACTTGAGGCCGCGCGCCGTGGCTTCATCGAGGCTGCGGCCCAGCACCTTGGTCTGGCCCAGCGTCAGGTTGTCGCGCACCGACAAATGGGGGAACAGCTCGAAATTCTGGAACACCATGCCGATCCGCGCCCGCAGCGCCGGCAGGTCGGTGCCGGGCGCGCCGACGGAGATGCCATCGACCGTCACCGTCCCCTGCTGGAACGGCTCCAGCCCGTTGACGGTCTTGATCAGGGTCGATTTGCCGGAACCGGACGGCCCGCAAATCACCATCACATCGCCCTTGGCCACGCTGGTGCTGCAATCGGTGAGCACCTGGAACTGGCCGTACCACTTGCTGAGGTTTTCGATCGCTATCATGTTTTCCCGTCGCCAGATTGGCCCTGGCGCTGGCCCGAACGGGCGCCGGCGCGCGCTTGACAGCACCCTTGGCCACAAGGATACTGCGGGACTTGCTCATAGTTTCATCAGTTTACAAGGCTGGATCGCTCGATCTAAACCTGATCGCGGCGGCCATTTGACGCTATTGTGCACGAGATCGCGCGGCGACAGCGACCCTGTTGCAACGCCGGCCACGCCAGAGAGACACTACCACAGGAACTCAAAAAATATGAAAAAACAAAGCCGATTGACCACCTACATCCTCGTCGGACTGGTGCTGGGCATTTTCGCCGGCTACCTCGCCAACCTCAATCTGTCCGATCCGGCCGGATTCGCCGACATCATGTCGCTGGTAACGACCCTGTTCCTGCGCCTGATCAAGATGATCATCGCGCCGCTGGTCTTTTCCACCCTGGTGGTGGGCATCGCCCGCATGGGTGACGCCAGCGAAGTGGGTCGCATCGGTATCAAGACGCTGGGCTGGTTCTTCATCGCCTCGCTCATTTCGCTGACCCTGGGCCTGGTGCTGGTCAATATGTTCCGCCCCGGCGACGCCCTGCTGGGCAACCTGCCTGCCACCACGGCCGCCAGCGGCATCACCGCCTCCGGCCTGACGCTGAAGGAATTCGTCACCCACCTGGTGCCCGCCTCCATCATCGAAGGCATGAGCAAGAACGAGATCCTGCAGATCGTGATCTTCTCGCTGTTCTTCGGTTCGGCCGCCGCCGCCGTGGGCGAAAAGTCGGCGCCCATGGTCGACGCGCTGGACGGCGTGGCGCACGTGATGCTGAAGGTGACGGGCTACGTGATGAAGTTCGCTCCCTTCGCCGTGTTCGCGGCCGTGGCCGGCGTGATCGCCAAGAGCGGCCTGGCCGTGCTCAAGACCTATGGCGTGTTCATGTCCGAGTTCTATTTCGGTATCGCGCTGCTGTGGGCGCTGCTGATCGCCATCGGCTTCCTGTTCCTCGGCAAACGCATCGGCGGCCTGATGGCCGAAATGCGCGGCCCGGCCCTGCTGGCCTTCTCCACCGCGTCGAGCGAAGCGGCCTATCCGAAAACGCTGGAAGGCCTGGAGCGCTTCGGCGTGCGTAACCGCATCGCCGCCTTCGTGCTGCCGATCGGCTACTCGTTCAACCTGGACGGCTCGATGATGTACTGCACCTTCGCCACCGTGTTCATCGCCCAGGCTTACGGTATCGAGATGTCGCTGGGCCAGCAGATGACGATGATGATGGTGCTGATGCTGACCTCCAAGGGCATGGCCGGCGTGCCGCGCGCTTCGCTGGTGGTGATCGCCGCCACGCTGGGCCAGTTCAACATTCCGGAAGCGGGCCTGGTGCTGCTGCTTGGTATCGACCACTTCCTGGACATGGCCCGTTCCGCCACCAACGTGATCGGCAACAGCATCGCCACGGCCGTCGTGGCCAAGTGGGAAGGCGAATTGGTCGACCCGATCCGCCGCGACCTGGCCGACGCGCCGCTGCCATAAGCTGCCGTCATCGCCCAAACAAAAAGGCTTCCCTCGGGAAGCCTTTTTTCATGGCCGCTGCAAACGGATCAGGACTGCTCGGCCACCATCCGCCCCTGCTCCGGGCTGGCCGGCGACGCCAGCTCCTCGTCGGCGCGGGCCTGCTGGCGCAGCCACATCTGCGCGTACAGGCCATCGGCCGCCAGCAGCGAGTGGTGGGTGCCGCGTTCCACGATACGGCCATGGTCCAGCACCAGGATCTGCTCGGCGTCGGCCACCGTGGACAGGCGGTGCGCGATCACCAGCGTGGTGCGGCTGCGCGCGATCTCCTTCAACTGGGCCTGGATCGCCTGCTCGGCCTTGGAGTCCAGCGCCGACGTGGCTTCGTCGAAGATCAGGATGGCCGGGTTCTTGAGCAGCGTACGGGCGATGGCCACGCGCTGCTTTTCACCGCCCGACAGCTTGAGCCCCCGCTCGCCCACCATCGAGCCATAACCATCGGGCAGGCTTTCGATGAAATCGTGGATGGACGCCGCCTTGGCCGCAGCCACGATCTGCTCCTTGGTGGCGCCGGGCTTGCCGTAGGCGATGTTGTATTCGATGGTATCGTTGAACAGCACCGTATCCTGCGGCACGATGCCGATCGCGTGGCGCAGCGAGTCCTGCGTCACGGCGCGCACGTCCTGGCCATCGATGGTGATGCTGCCGCCGTTGACTTCATAAAAACGGAACAGCAACCGCGACAGGGTGGACTTGCCCGAACCGCTGTGCCCCACCACGGCCGTGGTGGTGCCGGGCGCGATGGTGAAATCGACATCGAACAGGATCTTGCGCTTGGATTCGTAGCTGAAATCGACGTGCTGGAACCGTACTTCGGCGCCGTGCGTGCGCAGCGGCTGGGCATCGGGCGCATCGGCCACTTCGCGGTGTTCGTCCAGCAGCGAGAACAGGCGCTCCATGTCGGCCAGGCTTTGCTTGATCTCGCGATAGATCACACCGAGGAAGTTGAGCGGAATGTAGAGCTGGATCATGAACGAGTTGACCAGCACCAGGTCACCCAGCGTCATGGTGCCGGCGATCACGCCGGCCGTGGCGCGCCACAGGATCAGCGTGACGGCGCTGGCGATGATCAGCGACTGCCCCGTGTTGAGCAGCGACAGCGAGGTCTGCGACTTGACGGCGGCCGACTCGAAGCGCTGCAAGCCCTCGTCATAGCGGCGCGCCTCATAGTCCTCGTTGCCGAAGTATTTGACCGTCTCGTAGTTGATCAGTGAATCGATGGCCTTGGTGTTGGCCTTCGAATCGAGATCGTTCATGGTGCGGCGGAAGTGGGTGCGCCAGTCCGTCACGGACACGGTGAAGGCGATGTAGAGCACCAGCGCGCAGAAGGTGATGACGGAGAACCAGATGTCGTAATGCGTGACCAGGTAGCCCAGCACCAGCGTGATCTCCACCAGCGTGGGCAGGATGTTGAACAGCGTGTACGAGATCAGCGAACCGACGCCGCGCGTGCCCCGTTCGATGTCGCGCGTCATGCCGCCCGTCTGGCGGTTCAGGTGGAAGCGCAGCGACAGCGAATGCAGGTGGCGGAACACTTTCAGCGCGATGGTGCGCACGGCCCGCTGCGTGACGCGCGCGAACAGGAATTCGCGCAGCTCCGTAAACAGCGTGGTCGACACCCGCAGCACGCCATACGCCAGCAGCGCGCCCAGCGGCAGCACCAGCAGCGCCTGCGGATGATTGGGGTTGACGCTGAGCGAATCGATCAGCCGCTTCATCACCAGCGGCACGCCGACGTTGGCCAGCTTGGCGCCCACCAGGCACAGCAGCGCCAGCAGCACGCGCCATTTGTAGACCCACAGGTAGGGGAACAGGGTTTTCAGGGTAGCCAGGTCGCTGCGGGTGGCGGCACGGGCATCCGGCGCGGGACCGGAGGATGAGGGGGGATGGCGTCGCATGGCAAAGGTCTGCTTTTTATGGTTCAATCTAAACCATTGTAGCCCTTCACGAGATTTTGCGATGACCACCCCAGAAAACACGACACCCTGCCCTGAACACCGCGGCCTGCCCGCCGGCCGCATGCCGGAACTGCGCATGATGCCGGCGCCGTCCGATGCCAACGTGTATGGCGACGTGTTCGGCGGCTGGATCATGTCCCAGGTAGACATCGCCGGCTCGCTGCCGGCCACGCGCCGCGCCAATGGCCGCGTGGCCACCATCTCCGTCAATTCCTTCGTATTCAAGAACCCCGTGTTCGTGGGCGACCTGCTGTCGTTCTACGCTGACATCGTCAAGGTCGGCAACACCTCGATCACCGTCAACGTGGAAGTCTATGCCGAGCGCAATCGCCTGCAGGCCTGCACCGTCAAGGTGACGGAAGCGACGCTGACCTACGTGGCCACCGACTCGGACCGCAAGCCGCGCAAGGTACCGCCACTGGAAACCCTGCTGGCATAAGGCGCGCCGGCGCATGGAAGCAGCGCGCCGCCACTTCCTCGCCCAGGCCGCGCGCCTGGCGGCGCTGGCCGCCACGGGCGCCGTCGGTTCGGTCCGCGCCACCGCCGACCAGCCCAACGCAGCCTATCCGTTCACGCTAGGCGTCGCGTCCGGCTCGCCGCTGCCAGACGCGGTGGTGATCTGGACCCGTATCCTGTTCGATCCCCTGAACGCGGCCGCCATGCCGCCGCTGGCTTACGCCGTGCGGTGGGAAATGGCGGAGGACGAAGGCTTTCGCCGCATCGTCGCGCGTGGCACGGCCAGCGCCGTTCCCGCGCTGGCGCACAGCGTGCACGTGGACGTAACGGGACTGGCGCCGGACCGCTGGTACTGGTACCGCTTCCTGCTCGGTGAGGCCGTCAGCGCCGTGGGCCGCACCCGCACGGCGCCCGCGCCGGACACCATGCCGGGACGCCTCAAGCTGGCCGTAGCGTCCTGCCAGCATTGGGAATTCGGCAGCTACGCGGCGCATCGCCACATCGCGGCCGCCGCGCCCGACCTGGTGGCCTTCCTGGGCGACTACATCTACGAATGGGGTCCGTACCAGTTGCACCACCCGCTGGCGGCCATGCGCACGGCCGAGAGCTTCACGCTGGCCGAGTACCGCGCCCGCTACGCCCAGTACAAGACCGATCCCGACCTGCAGGCGGCGCACGTGGCCGCGCCATGGATCGTCACCTGGGACGACCACGAGGTGGCCAACGACTACGCCAACGACCATGATGAGCGCCTCGATCCGCATTTCGCCGAACGGCGCGCGGCCCCCTACCAGGCGTTCTACGAGCACATGCCGCTGCGCTTGCCGGCGCCGCCAACCGCGCCTCCGGGCGGCTTTGGCCAGCTGCGCATGTACCAGCGCTACGACTGGGGGCGGCTGGCCCGCTTCCACGTGCTGGACGACCGCCAGTACCGCGCCTATCCGGCCTGCTTGCCGCCGGGCCGGGGCGGTTCCAGCTCCGTCTACCTGCGCGACTGTCCGGCCCTGCGCGACCCGTCGCGCACCATGCTGGGCGCGCAGCAGCAGGCATGGCTGGAGCAGGGTTTGCAATCGTCGCGCGCGCGCTGGAACGTGCTGGCCCAGCAGACGCTGATGGCGCAGAACAGCCAGGTGCCGCTGCACACGGAGCAGGATGGCCGTTTCTGGACCGATGGCTGGGATGGTTATCCGATGGCGCGCCAGCGCCTGTATGACGCGCTGCGCGCCAGCCACGCCGCCAATCCGGTGGTGCTGTCGGGTGATGTGCACAGCTTCTTCGCGGCCGAGTTGCGGCGCCATCCGCTGCGGCCCGTGTCGGCCGCCAATCCCATACTCGCGACAGAGTTCTGCGGCACCTCCGTCACCTCGCCCTCGCGCCCGCAGGCGCGCACGGCGCAGTACGTGGCCATGAACCCGGAACTGAAATTCGGCCGCAGCGACAAGCGCGGATACATGCTGCTCACGCTCACGCCGGACGACTGCACGGTGCTGTTCCAGGCGCTCGACGATGTGCACGACCCGGCGTCCGGCGTGGCCACGCTGGCCCGCTTCCGGGTAGCGAATGGCAAGCCAGGATTGACGCCTGGTTAGCCTTGCATCACCGGGACCGCGGCCTATACTGGGTTTAGCTATCCCCCAGGAGGCCAGTCATGTTGAAGGTGAAGGAAGATGAAGTCGCGCGGGAACTCGACACCTGGCTGCAGCGCGCGCTCACGCAACCGCTCGTGATCGAGCCAGCCGGGCGCGACGCCGTGGTCATGCTGTCGCTGGCGGAGTTTGAGCGCTTGCAGGACGTCGACGATGAACACTGGGCCGCCTGCGCCCGCCGCGCCAACACGGCAGGTTATCTCGACCACGACCACGAAGTGCGCCAGCGCCTGGCCGAAGCCATGCGCGAGCGCTGCCTGAGCCGCATCAGGGAGCAAAGCGGCGCCTGAGCCGGCCGCAAAAAAAAAGGCTATGTCCCCGTTAAGTATTGAACTTCTTGCGGTAAAGGCCCTCCAAGACTGAGTAAATTCATGCTTGGAGGGGCCATGAGAAGCGCAGACTTTGGGCAATTGCTGGCACAACTTAAGGATCTGT
>NZ_JACEZS010000014.1 GCF_014042365.1 Rugamonas fusca | reverse complement strand
TTTATGCTCCACGCTTCCTTCCCACAGTCAGTTACCCTTCCGCAGTTGCGCTTCACTTCGCTCACTGTGGTCAGCTCGCGGCGGGACTTGCACCCACAGGAGTGCGCCCATGCTGGGCGCACCAATGCAAAACGCCCGGTGCATGGCACCGGGCGTTTCGTGTCCTGCGATGTGGGGGCGGCTAGCGCCACTCCCCGGCTATCCCAGGCTGGTCAGTCACGGGTGACTGCTGCGATCAGGCGCGCTTGTCGATAGGCAGCACTTCGCGCGTGGTCGAGCCGACGAACAGCTGACGTGGGCGGCCGATCTTCTGCTCGGGATCGGAGATCATTTCGTTCCACTGGGCGATCCAGCCGATGGTACGGGCCATGGCGAAGATACCGGTGAACAGCGACACAGGGATGCCCAGCGCCGACTGCACGATGCCCGAGTAGAAGTCGACGTTCGGGTACAGCTTGCGCGACACGAAGTATTCGTCGTTCAGGGCGATCTTTTCCAGCTCCATGGCCAGCTTGAACAGCGGGTCGTCGTGCAGGCCCAGTTCGTTCAGCACTTCGTGGCAGGTTTCGCGCATCAGCTTGGCGCGCGGGTCGAAGTTCTTGTACACGCGGTGACCGAAGCCCATCAGCTTCACGCCCGAGTTCTTGTCCTTGACCTTGGCGATGAACTCAGGGATCTTGTCGACCGTGCCGATTTCCTTGAGCATGTTCAGGGCCGCTTCGTTGGCGCCGCCGTGGGCAGGGCCCCACAGGCAGGCGATACCGGCAGCGATACAGGCGAACGGGTTGGCGCCCGACGAACCGGACAGACGAACCGTCGAGGTCGAAGCGTTCTGCTCGTGGTCGGCGTGCAGGATCAGGATACGGTCCAGCGCGCGCACCAGCACGTCGTTGACCTTGTATTCTTCGCATGGGTTGCCGAACATCATGCGCATGAAGTTGGCGCTGTACGACAGGTCGTTGCGTGGGTACACGAACGGCTGGCCGATCGAGTACTTGTACGACATGGCGACCAGGGTCGGCATCTTGGCGATCAGGCGGATGGCCGACACTTCGCGGTGGTGCGGGTCGTTGATGTCGAGCGAGTCGTGGTAGAACGAGGCCAGCGCGCCGACCGTACCCACCAGCACCGACATCGGGTGCGCGTCGCGGCGAAAGCCGCGGAAGAAGAATTGCATCTGCTCGTGCACCATGGTGTGCTTGGAGACGGTGTCCACGAACTTCTTCTTCTGCTCGGCGTTAGGCAGTTCGCCGTTCAGCAGCAGGTAGCACGATTCCATGAAGTCGGCGTTCACGGCCAGCTGTTCGATCGGGTAGCCGCGATACAGCAGCTCGCCCTTGTCGCCGTCGATGTAGGTGATCGACGAGTTGCAGGCGGCGGTCGACATGAAGCCTGGGTCGTAGGTGAACTTGCCGGTGCCGGCGTACAGCTTGCGGATGTCGATCACGTCCGGGCCAACGGTGCCCTTGTAGATGGGGAAGTCGATCGACGGGCTGCCGTCGGAGAACGATAGGGTAGCTTTGTTTTCAGAGGTGTTCATGGACTCTTCCTTCTTGGAGAGATGAGGCAAGTAAAAAAAAGGCGTTAATTCTGGACATGCAGGCCGGCGGGCGCCGCGTCGTGCGCGGCGTGACCGCCCAACCGTCAAGCTTGGCGCAGACGCTGCAGCAGTGCGTGCACGTGCGGCAAATCGACGTCGCCATCCGGCTCTTTTCGAGCCAGCACCAGATCCATCAGGGCATTGTCCGACAAATCGAGGAGCCGCGTGAATGCGTCCACTTCCTCGTCGGTCAATTCGGTTTCATGCGCATCGAGAAAACGGGTCAGGATAATGTCGTTTTCCAGCAGGCCGCGGCGGGCGCGCCAGCGCAAGCGCGCGCGGTTGGCCGGGTCGGACTGATGCGCAGCGGGTTTCGATACTGTCATGTTGATTTCGCACCTTGCAGCGAGTACTACAGCGGGCGGCGGCCGGCGCCGCCCGCGAAGGGACCTGCTTGACCGCGCTTAGATGGCGCGGCGTACCATCAATTCCTTGATCTTGCCGATCGCCTTGTTCGGGTTCAGACCCTTGGGGCAAACGTCGACGCAGTTCATGATCGAGTGGCAGCGGAACAGGCGATACGGATCTTCCAGGTTGTCCAGGCGCGCGCCGGTGGCTTCGTCGCGCGAGTCGGCGATGAAGCGGTAGGCTTGCAGCAGGCCGGCCGGACCGACGAACTTGTCCGGATTCCACCAGAACGACGGGCACGAGGTCGAGCAGCAAGCGCACAGGATGCACTCGTACAGGCCGTCGAGTTCCTCGCGCTGGGCGGGCGACTGCAGGCGCTCTTTCTCGGGCGGGATCGAGTCGTTGATCAGGAACGGCTTGATCGAGTCGTACTGCTTGAAGAACTGGGTCATGTCCACGATCAGGTCGCGGATCACGGGCAGGCCAGGCAGCGGACGCAGCACGATAGGCTCGGTCAGCTCGTTCAGGTTGGTGGTGCAGGCCAGGCCGTTCTTGCCGTTGATGTTCATGGCGTCCGAACCGCACACGCCTTCACGGCAGGAGCGGCGCAGGGCCAGCGAATCGTCCACGTCCGACTTGATGCGCTGCAGCGCGTCGAGCAGCATCTTGTCGGTGTCCTTCAGCTCGACGGTCAGGTCTTGCATGTAAGGCTTGCTATCCTTGTCCGGATCGTAGCGGTAAATCTTGAATTTGAGAGTGCGTGCCATGTTCTGACCCTTAGAAAGTACGTGGTTTCGGTTTGAAGGTGTCGACCGTCAGCGGCTTGGTGACGACCGGCTTGTATTCAAGACGGTTGCCTTCCGAGAACCACAGGGTGTGTTTCATCCAGTTGTCGTCGTCGCGGTTAGGGAAATCGCTGTGGGCGTGGGCGCCGCGCGATTCCTTGCGGGCTACGGCCGACGTGATGGTGGCCTTGGCCGTTTCGATCAGGTTGTCCAGTTCCAGCGCTTCCACGCGGGCCGTGTTGAAGACCTTGGACTTGTCCTTGAACGAGACGTGCTTGCGGCGCTCGTCGAGCTTCATGATTTCCGTGTAACCCTGCTTGAGCAGTTCGTCGGTACGGAACACGCCGCAGTATTTCTGCATCGTGGCGCGGATGTCGTTGGCGACACCCTGCACTTTTTCCGAACCGGTCGACGTTTCCAGCTTGTTCAGGCGGTTCATGGCGAAGTCGGCGGCATCCTTCGGCAGCGGCTTGTTTTCCTTCTGCTTCAGGTTGGACGCGACCACGTGGTTGCCGGCCGCGCGGCCGAACACCACCAGGTCCAGCAGCGAGTTGGTGCCCAGGCGGTTGGCGCCGTGCACCGACACGCAGGCGCATTCGCCGATCGCGTACAGGCCGTTGACCACTTTCTGGGTGCCGTCGCCGGCCGGGGTGACCACCTGGCCGTGGATGTTGGTCGGAATACCGCCCATCTGGTAGTGGATGGTCGGCACGACAGGGATCGGTTCCTTGGTGGCGTCCACGTTGGCGAACTTGTGGCCGATTTCCAGGATCGATGGCAGACGCTTTTGAATCGTGTCGGCGCCGATGTGGCGCAGGTCCAGCATCACGTGATCCTTGTTCGGACCGCAGCCGCGGCCTTCCTTGATCTCCTGGTCCATCGAACGGGACACGAAGTCGCGTGGCGCCAGGTCTTTCAGGGTCGGCGCGTAGCGTTCCATGAAGCGCTCGCCTTCCGAGTTGATCAGGATGCCGCCTTCGCCGCGCACACCTTCGGTGATCAGGACGCCCGCGCCGGCCACGCCGGTCGGGTGGAACTGCCAGAATTCCATGTCCTGCAGCGGCAGGCCGGCGCGTGCCGCCATGCCCATGCCGTCGCCGGTGTTGATGAAAGCGTTGGTGGAAGCGGCGAAGATACGGCCGGCGCCGCCGGTGGCGAAGATGGTAGTCTTCGCTTCCAGGATCATGCATTCGCCGGTTTCCATTTCCAGCGCGACCACGCCGACCACGTCGCCTTCGGCGTCGCGGATCAGGTCCAGCGCCATCCATTCAACGAAGAAGTGGGTGCGGGCGCGCACGTTGCGCTGGTACAGGGTGTGCAGCAGGGCGTGGCCGGTACGGTCAGCCGCGGCGCAGGCGCGCTGCACGGCTTTTTCGCCGAAGTTGGCGGTGTGGCCGCCGAACGGACGCTGGTAGATGGTGCCGTCGGGGTTACGGTCGAACGGCATGCCGAAGTGTTCCAGCTCATACACGACCTTCGGTGCTTCGCGGCACATGAATTCGATCGCGTCCTGGTCGCCCAGATAGTCGCCGCCCTTGACGGTGTCGAACATGTGCCAGAACCAGTTGTCCTCGGCCATGTTGCCCAGCGAGGCGCCGATGCCGCCCTGCGCCGCCACCGTGTGCGAGCGGGTCGGGAACACTTTCGACAGCACCGCCACGTTCAGGCCGGCTTCAGCCAGCTGCAGGGATGCACGCATGCCGGAGCCGCCGGCGCCGACGATTACCGCGTCAAAGCGGCGGGTTGGGATTGCAGATTTGATAGCTGCCACGATTAAACACTCCAGAGAATTTGCACTGCGTAGAACGCGCACGCGATCAGCCAAAAGATGGTGGCAATTTGCAGGGTCAGGCGCAGACCGACGGGCTTGACGTAGTCCATCCAGATGTCACGCACGCCTACCCAGGCGTGATAGAACAGGCCGAACAGGGTCACGGCGCTGAACAGCTTGAACCATTGTTGGGCGAACAGGCCAGCCCAGCCTTCGTAGCTGAAGTTGCTGCCGGTCAGGAAGGACACCAGCAGGGTGACGGTGTAGATCACCATCAGGATGCCGGTCATGCGTTGCGCCAGCCAGTCTTTCAGACCGTAGTGGGCGCCCACGACGAGGCGCTTGGGGCCGATATTATTGTTTGCCATCAGAATACTCCGAACAATTTGAGGGCGACCAGGGCGGTCAGGGACAGGCTCACGGCCAGCACGGTGGCAGCCGACTGGCGGGCCGACAGCTTGTCCAGGCCGAAGTGCAGGTCCATGAACAGGTGGCGCACGCCGGCGCAGAAGTGGTGCATATAGCCCCAGACCAGGGCCAGGATGATCAGCTTCACGAGCGGTTGCGAGGCGATGCCTTGCAGGTAGGCGAACGTCATTTCCGACGTCAGGCTTTGCTGCAGCAGGTAGAGCACGAAAGGCAGCAGGGCGAACATCATGAAGCCGCTGATGCGGTGCAGGATGGAGACGATGCTGGCTAAAGGCATACGGTAGTTGGACAATTCCGTAACGTGAATATTACGAAATTCGGGCCGTTCCTTTTTAGGCGCTTCCCTGACGGCTTCTGACATAACAAACCTCCCTTTGATCTTAGACAAAATGTTGCGAGACTGCGATTTTCGCTTATTTCGCAGCTACCACCAATATCTATTCCTACATATAACAAAAATAGTGTTTTACAACACTGTCGGTCGGCCACCTTTGGTAGCTCGTCGTATTATCAGTCCGGCAACACGCGGGGTTACCGGTGCGGCTGGCTGGTTAGGCGCCGCGAACGGCGCCCCTGTCTCACAATCTGTCGGCGCTCAGTTCAGCTCATTCTGGTAGTGGTGGTGCGCGGTCAGGTACAAGCCGCGGCGCAGTTCCACCGGTTTATCGCCATAGGTGAACGACACCCGCTCGGCGCATAGCAGCGGCGTGCCTTCCGCGATGCCCAGCAGCTCGGCGGCGGCGCCGTCGGCACACACGGCGCGGATCTTCTCGGCCGCGCGGATCATGCGCGTGCCGAACTCGGATTCGAACAGGCCGTACATCGGCCCCTTGTACTCCATCAGGCGCTCGGCCGTCAGGCCCTTGAAGGTTTGACCGGGCAGCCACAATTCCTCGACGATCGTGGGCACGCCGTCAAAAGATTGCACGCGCTTGATAAAGATCAAGGCGTCGCCCGTCTTCATGTCCAGCAGCCGGGCCACGTCGGCCGGGGCGCGGATACGCTTGACTTCGATGATCTTGCTTTCGGGATAGTGCGGCACGCCCTCGTCGGGCATCAGGCGCAGGAAGCGGAAATGGGCGCGCGCTTCGTGGTGGGTGGACACGAACGTGCCCTTGCCCTGGCGCCGCATGACGAGGTTCTCGGCGGCCAGCTCGTCGATGGCCTTGCGCACCGTGCCCTGGCTGACCTTGAAACGGTTGGCCAGTTCCACCTCGCTGGGGATCAGTTCACCGGGCTTCCACTCGCCCGACTGCAGGCTTTGCGTGATCAGGGCCTTGATTTGCTGGTACAGTGGCGAAAACGTGGGCGAACTGCCCGTTGCCGGCGCCGGGCTCGCGGCCGTGCCGGCCGTCCCGCTGGCGGCTGTGCTGTTCTGGTTTTGGTTGGGCGGGACGGGATTCATAGACCGCGATTTCACCACAAAACCCCCTCCCCGTCCAGCAAAAACCTGTCTAGTTATGTGTCTTATATAAGACATAAGATAGGATTGACAGATGCCGGGGACGCGCCTACACTCGCCTGGCTAGCGTTTTCAGGACCTGTGGCGACGCCCCCATCGACCCGCCCCAGGCATCCCGAAAAGCAACGCCCGAACGCCGCCGGGGACAGCTATCAGTCGCCGGGCACAGCAGCAACACCGGCCCGTGCAGCATAGCCCGTGTATGCGCTGGTTTTGGTATCATTACCGTTTTCCCCGCCGGTGCGAGCTGGCCACCAGCTTAGACAGAACGTTTTCATTCCCAACTTGGAGATTCATCATGGCTAAAACCCCAATGCGTGTTGCAGTGACCGGCGCCGCCGGCCAGATCGGCTACGCCCTGCTGTTCCGCATCGCCAACGGCGACATGCTCGGCAAGGATCAACCAGTGATCCTGCAACTGCTGGAAATCAATGACGAGAAAGCCCAGAAAGCGCTGAAAGGCGTCATGATGGAAATCGACGACTGCGCGTTCCCGCTGCTGACCGAGATGACCGCCCACTCCGACCCGATGACCGCCTTCAAGGACGCCGACGTGGCCGTGCTGGTTGGCGCCCGTCCCCGCGGCCCAGGCATGGAGCGCAAGGACCTGCTGGAAGCGAACGCCCAGATCTTCACGGTGCAGGGCAAGGCGCTGGACGCCGTCGCTTCGCGCAACGTGAAAGTGCTGGTGGTGGGCAACCCTGCCAACACCAACGCCTACATCGCCATGAAATCGGCTCCTTCGCTGCCAGCGAAGAACTTCACCGCCATGCTGCGCCTGGACCACAACCGCGCCCTGTCGCAAGTGGCCGCCAAGACCGGCACCGCCGTCAAGGACATCGAAAAGCTGTGCGTGTGGGGCAACCACTCGCCGACCATGTACGCCGACTACCGTTTCGCTACCGTGAACGGCAAATCGGTCAAGGACATGATCAACGACCAGGAATGGAACGCCAACACCTTCCTGCCGACCGTGGGCAAGCGCGGCGCCGCCATCATCGAAGCGCGCGGCCTGTCGTCGGCTGCCTCGGCCGCCAACGCCGCCATCGACCACATCCACGACTGGGTACTGGGCACGGCCGGCAAGTGGACCACCATGGGCGTTCCTTCGGATGGTTCGTACGGCATCCCTGAAGGCACCGTGTTCGGCTTCCCTGTCACCACCGAAAACGGCGAATACAAGATCGTTCAAGGTCTGGAAATCGATGCCTTCTCGCAAGAGCGCATCAACCTGACCCTGAAGGAACTGACCGAAGAGCGCGAAGGCGTCAAGCACCTGCTGCCGTAATACCCTCCCGTGGACCCGGTTGAACTACCGATCCGCCGCACCCGCCGCGCCGCCCCGAGCGACGCGGCGGGTTTGCATTTCAACTCCCCTGTTTCTACTTCCACTACCCGCATGCATCCATCCGAGGTTTTATTCCAGGGCAATCGTCAGCCGCTGTTGCTGCCCGTGTGCGACCATTACGCCGGCGCCGAAAAGCTGATGCGCAAGTCGATTGCTTTGCAACAAGAGCTTGGCCCCGTGTTCGACATCACCCTCGATTGCGAGGACGGCGCCAGCGCCGGCAACGAGGAGGCCCACGCGCGCCTGGTGGCCGAGTTGCTCTTGTCGGACGAGAACAAGTTCAACCGCATCGGTGCCCGCGTGCACGACGTGGCCAGCCCCCATTTCGAACGCGACGTGGCCATCATCTGCGCCGCCGCGCCCAAGCTGGCCTATTTGGTCTTGCCCAAGGTCAACAGCGCGCGCGAGACCAAGGACGCCATCGCCCTCGTCAACCGCCACGCCAAAGCGGCCGGCCGCGAGGACTTGCCGATCCACGTGCTGATCGAAACCCATGGCGCGCTGCACGAGGTGCACGCCATCGCCGCCCTGCCCCAGGTCGAATGCCTGTCGTTCGGCATCATGGACTTCGTGTCGGCCCACTACGGCGCCGTGCCCGGCAACGCCATGCGCACGCCTGGCCAGTTCGCGCACCCGCTGGTGGTGCGCGCCAAGCTGGAAATCGCGGCCGCCTGCCACGCGCACGGCAAGGTGCCGTCGCATAACGTGACGACGGAAATCAAGGACACGGCCGTGGTGGCCAACGACGCCCAGCGCGCGGCGGCCGAACTCGGCTACACGCGCATGTGGAGCATCCACCCGAGCCAGATCAAGCCCGTGATCAAGGCCTTCACGCCGCGCGTGTCGGAAGTGCACGAGGCAGCAACCATCCTGCACGAGGCGGCCCAGGTGCAATGGGGCCCGATCTCGTTGAACGGACGCTTGCACGACCGCGCCAGCTACCGATATTATTGGACCGTTTTACAACGGGCCAAACTGGCCGGGCTCACGCTGCCCGAATCAGTGGCCGCCATGATCAACAACGGTCCCAGCGACCCCACCAAGGAGGCATGAACATGTCCATCTCTAAACTTTTCCTGGCATGCAGCCTCGCGCTCGCTTCCCTGACCCTGGCCACCAGCGCCCAGGCGGAAGTGAAAAAACCCGCCAAACACAAGGTCCACACGGCCGCCACCGCCGCCGCACCCACATCGGGCGATCCGGACGCCGACGAGCCATCCGTGACGGGCGCCACCGTGGTCGATTTCGATTGCGAACTGGGCAACAAGATCACGCTGTACAAGAATGACGCGGACGACAGCCATATCGCGCTGCGCTGGAAAAAGCGCCTGATGCGCCTGACCCGCGTGGGCACCACCACGGGCGCCCAGCGCTTCGAGAACAAGCTGCTGGGCCTGGTGTGGATCGGTATCCCCGCCAAGAGCATGCTGCTGGACTCCAAGGGCGGCCACCAGCTGGCCAACGAATGCCGCAACGCGGAACAGAACAAGGCCGTCAGCCTGGCCGCGCCGGCCGCCGACGCCAAGCTGTAATCCACACCGTTTTTAGCACTGGCGGCGCCGGCCCTGGCGCCGCGCCGTACTGTTTTTCCTGCGATCAATAATAAACGACCCCCGAAGGAGAACCCATGTCCCGCAACACTCTGAACACGCTGAAGGATTTCACCATTTCGGCCGGCAAGAAAGGCAAGTTCTACTCGCTGCCGGCCCTGGAAAAGAGCCTGGGCACCAACATTTCCCGCCTGCCGGTCTCGATCCGCGTGGTGCTGGAATCGGTGCTGCGCAACTGCGACGGCAAGAAAGTGACGGAGGAACACGTCAAGCAGCTGGCCAACTGGGGCGCCACCGCCGAGCGTACCGATGAAATCCCGTTCGTCGTGGCCCGCGTGGTGTTGCAGGACTTCACCGGCGTGCCGTTGCTGGCCGACCTGGCCGCCATGCGCAACGTGGCCAGCAAGATGGGGATCAACGCCAAGAAGATCGAGCCGCTGGTGCCGGTGGACCTGGTGGTGGACCACTCGGTCACCATCGACCACTTCCGCGAAAAGGGCGCGCTGGACCTGAACATGAAGCTGGAATTCTCGCGCAACAACGAGCGCTACCAGTTCATGAAGTGGGGCATGCAGGCGTTCGACACCTTCGGCGTGGTGCCACCGGGCTTCGGCATCGTGCACCAGGTCAACCTCGAATACCTGGCCCGCGGCGTGCACAAGGACAATGAGGGCGTGTACTACCCGGACACCCTGGTCGGCACCGACTCGCACACCACCATGATCAACGGCATCGGCGTGGTCGGCTGGGGCGTGGGCGGCATCGAAGCGGAAGCGGGCATGCTGGGCCAGCCCGTGTACTTCCTGACCCCGGACGTGATCGGCGTGAACCTGACGGGCGCGCTGCGCGAAGGCTGCACCGCCACCGACCTGGTGCTGACCATTACCGAACTGCTGCGCAAAGAGAAGGTCGTCGGCAAGTTCGTCGAATTCTTCGGCGAAGGCACGGAAACGCTGTCGCTGACCGACCGCGCCACCATCGCCAACATGGCCCCTGAATATGGCGCCACCATGGGCTTCTTCCCCGTCGACGACGCCACCATCGAATACTTCGAAGGCACCGGCCGCACCAAGGAAGAAATCGCCGCCTTTGCCGGCTACTTCAAGGCCCAGGGCCTGTACGGCGTGCCCAAGGCCGGCGAGATCGACTACACCCGCGTGGTGGAACTGAACCTGGGCAGCGTGACGCCGTCGCTGGCCGGTCCCAAGCGCCCGCAGGACCGTATCGAAATCGGCAACGTCAAGAACAACTTCATCGAGCTGTTCTCCAAGCCCACCTCCGAGAACGGCTTCAACAAGAAGGCCGCCGACCTGGGCCAGACCTACACCACCAGCACTGGCGTGAACGTCAAGAATGGCGACGTGCTGATCGCCGCCATCACCTCGTGCACCAACACCTCCAATCCGAGCGTGCTGCTGGGCGCCGGCCTGCTGGCCAAGAAGGCCGTGGAAGCGGGCCTGACGGTGGCGCCGCACATCAAGACCTCGCTGGCCCCCGGCTCGCGCGTGGTGACGGAATACCTGACGGCCGCCGGCCTGCTGCCCTACCTGGAGCAACTGGGCTTTGGCGTGGCGGCCTACGGCTGCACCACCTGCATCGGCAACGCCGGTGACCTGACGCCGGAGCTGAACGCCACCATCACCGCCAACGACATCGTCGCCTCGGCCGTGCTGTCGGGCAACCGCAACTTCGAAGCGCGCATCCACCCGAACATCCGCTCCAACTTCCTGGCCTCGCCACCGCTGGTGGTGGCCTACGCCATCGCCGGCAACATGACGGTGGACCTGATGACCGAACCCGTGGGCAAGGGCAAGGATGGCAACGACGTCTACCTGGGCGACATCTGGCCAACTTCGGCCGAGATCGCCAAGCTGATGAAGTTCGCCATGAACTCGGCAGTGTTCAAGGCCAACTACGCCGACGTCAAGGGCAATCCGGGCAAGCTGTGGGAAAACGTGGCCACCACCGAAGGCCAGGTGTACAACTGGCCGTCCTCGACCTACATCGCCGAGCCGCCGTTCTTCGAAGGCTTCGAGATGACGCCGAAGGCGGCCGCCACCGGCATCACGGGCGCGCGCGCGCTGGGCGTGTTCGGCGACTCGATCACCACCGACCACATCTCGCCAGCCGGCTCGATCAAGGAAGACGGCCCGGCCGGTAAATGGCTGCTGGCCAACGGCGTGACCAAGGCCGACTTCAACTCCTACGGCTCGCGCCGCGGCAACCACGAGATCATGATGCGCGGCACCTTCGCCAACGTGCGCATCAAGAACAAGATGATCCCGCCGAAAGCGGACGGTTCGGCCGTGGAAGGCGGCATCACGATCCACCAGCCGTCCGGCGAGCAGATGTCGATCTACGACGCGGCCATGAAGTACGTGGCCGAAGGCACGCCGACCATGGTGTTCGGCGGCGAAGAGTACGGCACCGGCTCGTCGCGCGACTGGGCCGCCAAGGGCACCCAGCTGCTGGGCGTGAAGGCCGTGATCACCCGCTCGTTCGAGCGCATCCACCGCTCCAACCTGGTGGGCATGGGTGTGCTGCCGCTGCAATTCCTGGGCAACGACAGCGTGGAATCGCTGGGCATCACGGGCAACGAAACCTTCGACCTGAAGGGCCTGGAAGGCGAGATCAAGCCGCAACAGCAAGCCACGCTGGTGATCCACCGCGCCGACGGCTCGACCCGCGAAGTGCAGCTGCTGCTGCGCATCGACACCCCGATCGAAGTGGACTACTACAAGCACGGCGGCATCCTGCCCTTCGTGCTGCGCCAGCTGCTGGTTGCTTAAACAGCGTTCACCGCCAGGCAAAAACGCCGGATTCGTCCGGCGTTTTTTTGTTGGGGAACAGTGCCAACCATCGCATATTACGTGTACCGTCCGCGACGCAGGGGGCTGCCCTCTTGGACGCAATGCAGGGGACTGCCCCGACGGACGCAATGCAGGGGACCGACCCCACGGACGCAATGCAGGGGACTGACCCCACGGACGGCGGCCAGGACCATGGCCAGTGGCGTGTCGAGGGTCTGTCCCCGGTGCATCTCGACTGCAGGCTGGGGGACAGACCCTGCGGTTATGCTGCCCGGTCTGGGTGTGACGCAGCGGCGCTGGGGTCAGTCCCTTGCAGACGACGCCGTATAGCAGGGGACCGCCCCTTGCAGACGACGCCGGATAGCAGGGAACTGCCCCTCGCGGACGACGCCGTCTAGCAGGGAACTGCCGCTCGCGGACGACGCCGGAGACTCAGCGATAGCGGCGCTCCAGTATTGGGCGCAACGTCCACTACGCAGTGGACTGCCCGCCGCCATTCACCCCATAAAGGCGGCCGGCACCGGCTCCTCGCCCAGCGCGTTGCGCAGCACGGCCCAGTGCATCGCTTCGTCGCCGAGGATGCTGGCGGCGGCCTTGGCCAGCTCGCGGTCGCGGAACAGCGGCACCGCGCCCAGGTAGGCGCTCACGGCGCCCTTCTCCAGCCCGGCCGCGAAACGCAGCACGTCCGTTTGCGTCTTCAGCGCGTCAACCGGGAAGTCGTACTTGGCCTTCGCTTGCACCGGCTTGCCACCGAGCTTGGCGATGGTGGACGACAGGATGCCGGCGTGGGCCTTGTGGTGGCCCTGGAACGTGACGGCCAGGTCCAGCGTGGGCTTGAGCAGCAGGCCGCTGTCGGCCCCCAGCTGGTAGGCGGCCACCGCCTCCAGTTCCGCGCCCAGCGCCGTGTTGAGGATCTCAATATCGGACGGGGTGGCGGCCCCCTTGGCCGCCAGCGCGTCGCGCCCGGCCAGCAGGGCCACGGCGGCGCCGGACAACAGCAGGCCGGACTGGCCCAGGAACAGGCGCCGGGGCTGGGCCAGCGCGGCGCCATCAGGTTTGATCAGAAAAGACATGGTGATTCTCCTTGGTGTAAGTACTACGTGAATTCGCTCCGGGCGCCGTTCACAGGCGCGCCAGCACCCCGGCCACGATGCGGTCACAGCGCGCGCCGTCGAAGCCGAACGCATCCTCCAGCGCCACGTCGACCCGCTGCGCCAGCGCCGCGCGCAACAAGCTGCGGGCGCGGAAGTAGCGGCTGCGCACGGTCGCTTCGGGAATATCGAGGCAGGCCGCCACTTCCTCGCCGCTCATCTCCTCCACCGCGCGCAGCATGAACACGGTGCGGAACGCTTCCGGCAACTGGTCGATTGATTGCTCCAGCAACTGGCGCATCTGGGTCCGCAAGGCGGCGTCTTCTGGCGTGGCGTGGGCGCCGTTACGCATGTCCTGTTCCTCCCCTGGTTCGGCGCTGCCATCCAACTGGATCACGGCGGCACGCCGGCGTCCGCGCCGGGCCTGCGCCAGCGCTGCATTGACAACGATGCGCGTGAGCCAGGTGCCCAGCTTCGCCTCGGCGCGGTACTGGCCGATGGCGGCTAAGGCCAGCAGGTAGGCATCCTGCAACGCATCCTCGGCCTCGGCATCGTCGCGCAGGATGCTGCGGGCGGCGCGGTACAGGCTGCGGTTATAGCGCCGCATGAGCAGCGTGAAGGCGTCGCGCTCGCCGGCGGCCACGCGCCGCGCCAGCTCGGCGTCGGGCAGGTCGGGCAAGGCTGGTATCGGGTTGGGCTGCATGATGGAACTTTCTGTCAGCGGGGTGGTCATGCCGCATTAGATGCACGCGAACGGCGCGGCGTTCCCGGCGTTCCGCAAAAAATGCGCTGGCCGGCTACGATTGCTCGATTATCGAGCGAATCCACTACAATACGGGGGATAAGGGTTATCATCTGTTTGACTGATAACTGAACCGCTTTTTTTCACTACATGAGAGCTTTATAGCGCTATGCGTCGTCCATCAAAAGATTCATCCCATAAATTGTCTGCCGAGAGCCAACGCCTCGTCGCCTATGCCCAAGCCGTGGGGCAGGCGGCCAGCCGTATCGAAGAGCGGGCCTGGGAACACAGCCTCGATGCGCAGCTCCAGAAACTCCTCAAGACCGGCCACCAGGACACCATCGACACCACGCTGGGCAACCTGTTCAAGCAAGACTTGAATGCCTACGACGTGCTGATGGATGGCGTGGAAGCGGTCAGCGAGTCCGCCACCATCACGCAGGACGTGGAAGGCGTGCCGCACCAGTACGACGTGCTGCTGGTGGCCGCCCCCATCCTGGCCTGGACCCGCTTCGCCATCGCCTCCGGTCCCATCCCCGCCGACATTTTGGGCACGCTGTCGACCCACTTCTCGGCCCACCTGCTGGCCGACGGCACGCAGATGGCCATGTCGCCCACGCTGTACTCGATCGACCAGTTGCCGCGCACCCACGTGGAAACTTACGGCAAGACGCTCAAGCTGGGCCAGGCCGCGCTCAAGGGTGCCACGCTGAAGGCCGAAACCAAGATTCCGGAAACGGCGCCCTTCCTGGCCGACACCCGCTACCTGCTGGTGGCCGTGGTGGCGCCGGCCGGTTCGCCGCTGTTCCGCTGGCAGATGCCGGCGCACCAGGCCAACTTCAGCGCCGAGCGCTCGGCCGCGCTGGAACAATGGCGCACCCAAGCCATGCCGACCGTGGCCCGCCTGATGCCCGGCTGCGGCATCGACCTGCTGCTGCCCGAAGCGTATTACATGGCCTGCCGCGAGGCCGACAAGCTGATCCGCCCGGTATCGATCCGCGCCGCCGTGCACTACCTGACCAACACCCTGTCGGTGGAGCCGTCCGAACTGCGCGCCGTGATCGCCGGCTTCGGCGAGGAATCGTCCGACGGCCAGATCGATGAATACCGCATCGCCTTCACCCAGCGCCAGAGCACGGACGTGATCTACGGCGTGGTGTGGCCGCTGTATGGCCAGGAAGACGAGGAAGGCACGCCGCCCGAAGGTCCGGGCCAGGGCGGCGCCGACGGCCCGCTGGGCAAGCCGGTCACGCCGGTGGACGAGATCGTGCGCTGCCTGAACGAGGCCGGCGTCACCGTGGTGAAGAAGCACAACGAGCGCTACGTGGTCGAGTTCTGCGACGACTGCGGCGCGCCCCTGTTCGCCGACCCCACGGGCGAACTGGCCCACGCGGAAATGCCGGAAGACGCGCCCACGGGCACCGAGCACTTCCACTGACCGGCGCCCAGCAAGCGCAACGCAAGCTGGCCAGCCCGCGCACGCGCGCGGGCTGGTCGTGTTCCGCCACCCGGACGATGCTCCGGGACGGAACACGGCGGCAACGAAGTGCTGGTACGAATCGGCACACATCCCTTCCCTCCCCCGCCTGAGATCAACGGTACATTTCTTGCATCCTCCTCCACTGGAAGGAGGCTGCGATGGGCAACACAACAGCGGGAACGGCGAGCAGAGCGGCACGATTGGGGCCGCTGAGCCTGCGCACCCGTATCAGCCTGCTGCTGACGGCCGTGGCGGCCTGCCTGACGCTGGCGCTGGGCGCACAGTGGCTGCAAGCGACGCGCGCCAGCATCGACGAGGAAATCACGGCCGGCACCCGCGTCTGCGAGCAATGGCTGACCGTCCTCGCCGGTGCGCCGGAGGCCGGGCCGGACGCGGCCTCCGACCAGCAGTTGCTGGCCCGGGTGCGCTCCGCCGGGCGCGTCCGGGCCAACGCCCTGAGCGCGTTCGACGCCACCGGCCAGCTGCTGTACGTGTCGCCAGCGCCGCTTTACAAAGCCGGACGCGATGCGCCTGCCTGGTTCGCGCGCCTGATCGACCCGCATGTGCAGCCGCGCCGCATCGTGGCCGGCGGACTGACCCTGATCCTCACGCCCGATCCCTCGCGCGCCAGCGTGGACGCGTGGGACAGCGCACAAACCATGGCCCTGTGGGCCGGCGCCCTGCTGGCGCTATTGTTCCTGGCGACCCGCCACCTGCTCGACCGCGCCCTCGCGCCGCTGGAGCAGATCCGCGGCGCACTCGAACGCACGGGACGCGGCCGGCACGACCTGCGCCTGCCTGTCTACGCGGCGCGCGAACTGAACCTGCTGGCGCATGCCTACAACGGCATGGCCGACCGCCTCGATCAAGCCGTGAACGACAACGTGCGCCTGTACAGCGAATGCGAACTGGCGCAGCTGATGCAAGCCAGCGTCGAACGCGAGCGCAGCGGCATCGCCCGCGAACTGCACGACGAACTGGCGCAAGGCATCACCGCCGTGCGCGCGCTGGCTGGCGCCATCGTCCAGCGCACGGCCGGCCAGGCGGCGCTGCACGGCCACGCGCAAAGCATCATCGCCGTCACCAACGACATCCAGCAAGGCATACGCCACATCCTGCAGCAACTGCGCCCGGCATGCGGCGACACCAAAAACCTGAACCTGGCCATCCAGCGCCACCTGTCGTTATGGCAGCAGCACTACCCGCAACTGGCGCTGCAGGTGGACTTATGCGCCGATGCCGCACCAGTGGACGACGCGGTGGCACTGGCGCTGCTGCGCATCCTGCAGGAAGGCTTGACCAACGTGGCGCGCCACGCGGGTGCGGCCCAGTTGCGGGTGGCGCTGGTGCTGTGCCGCCGGCACGACGGCGACTGGCTGGAATTGTCGCTGACCGACGATGGGCGCGGCCTGCCGACCAGCGCCAGCCAGCCGCACGGATTCGGATTGCAAGGCATGCGCGAACGCGCGCTCGCACTCAAGGGCGAGCTGTCCATCACGAGCCAGCCCGGACAAGGCGTACGCCTGTGCGTGCGGCTGCCGGTCCAGGGCGTCCGGCTCGACGAGATGCGCTGAACCTCACTTCAGGATGACATCGATGAATACGGTATTGAACAATATGACGGTGCTGCTGGCCGACGACCACGCCATCGTGCGCAAGGGCTTCCGGCTGCTGCTGGAAGGCGCGGGCACGGCCCGCGTGCTGGAGGCCGATTGCGGCGAGACGGCGCTGACCCTGTTCGAGCAGGCGGCGCCGGACGTGCTGGTGATGGACATTTCGATGCCCGGCATGGGCGGCCTGGCGGCGCTGGCGCGCCTGCTGGCGCACCGGCCCGGCGCGCGGGTGCTGATGCTGTCGGCCTATCACGAAAGCATCGTGCCGATGCGCGCGCTCAAGGCCGGCGCGCTGGGCTACCTGAGCAAGCGCTGCCAGCCCGACGAACTGGTACGGGCCGTGCGCCAGGTGGGCCAGGGGCGGCGCTACATCGATCCGGAACTGGCGCAGGCCGTGGCGCTGGCCAACCTGTCCGGCGACGCCGATCCCGCCAGCACCCTGACGGAGAAGGAAATGCAGGTGTTTATGCAACTGGCCCAGGGCCGCTCAGTGAACGCGGTGGCGCAGGACTTCCACCTCAGCCCCAGCACGGTGGGCACCCACCTGTATCACATCAAGCAAAAGCTCAATATCAGCAACGGGGCCGAGATGACGATGGTGGCGCTGCGCAGTGGTTTGCTGGACGTGTGAGCTCAGACCCGCAACCAGCCCTTGTCGCACGCCACATCGAGAAAGGCCAGCGTGCCGCGCTGCACCTCGTCCGGCGTGCCGGGAAACGCCTCCATCAGCTCGGCCACGATGGCCGCCACGTCGCGCCGCCCGTCGCAGCGCTGCATGATTTCGCTGGCCGAGCCATTGAGCTTGACCAGTCCTTCGGGATACAGCAGCAGCCAGGCGGCCTGGCTTTCCTCCCAACGGAACACATAGTGCGGCGCGAGCCGGGGAATGACGTGATCGGACAGGGACATGATGCGCTCGCAAAGAAAATGGTGAAGAAAAGGAAGCGGCACGCGGCCGCTTCCCGTTACGCTCAGCGCGTGTAGACGTAAGCCGTCACTTCAAAGCCGAGACGGATTTCGCAGTAGGCGGGGGTTTCCCAATTCATTGTGACTCTCCTCGATGGATGGCCAGCGACATGCTGCACCTGTGATCAGTATCGCGTCGTCCGCGCCGGCGCGCCAACGGCGGCCAGCCAGTTACGCCTCGCGATTATCATGAGTTCGAAGACGCTGCGGCCAGTCCTGCCCGCAGCGGCGCGATGCACGCGGCCCCGTGCTCGACGAAGGCGCGATGGACCTGGATGCCGCCGGCGCCGGCGCGCAATGCTGCCCGTACATCCTGCGCGCTGCGCATGCCGCCTACGGCGATCACCATGGCGCCGCCGCCGACGCCCGTGGCCCAGCCCCGCAGCCAGTCCAGCCGGGCGGCGTGTTCGGGCAGCACAGTGACCAGGGCATCGAAACCGGATTCCAGCGCCGCGCGTGCCGGGGCGCAGGGCCGTGGCCCGTCCAGCGGCAATTTGAGCACGAAGCCAACGTGGCGGCCGCCGCGCGCCGTCAGCCGGGCGCGTTCGGCGGCCACGGTCGCCAGCGCGCCCGCGATCAAACCGTGGTACTCGGGGCGCAGCAAGGGACGATAGGCGGCGGCACTCAGGTTGAAGCACAAATAGTCGGCCACCGGCCAGGCGGCGCGCATCCCGGCCAGCCATTGCGCCCCCAGCGCCTCGGGCGCCATGCCCGCATTCATGCCCAGGCCAATGCCGATGCGGGCCCGGCCCGGCAGCCCCACCACGGACTTCAGCCGTTGCACCAGCGCCGCCACGCCGGGTTGGCCACCTTCGCCGGGCAGCGGCGCGGCGGTGCCGAATTCGACCCCGGCAAAGCCGCAAGCCAGCAGCGATGCGGCGCGGCTGCCATCGCGGTCAACACCGCCCGCCAGTCCAGGACGTTCGCGCAGCGCGCGCAGCCAATCGTTCATCCGTAACTCCTCGTGAAATCGGCCATGCAGGCGATCAGCGCGCGCACGCCCTCCTCCGGCATGGCGTTGTACAAGCTGGCGCGCAGGCCGCCAAACGCGCTGTGGCCGCGCAAATGGTGCAGCCCGCGTCGCGCGGAATATTCAATGAAAGGCGCGGTCAGCGCGGAATTGGCCAGTTCAAAACGCACGTTGACGGGTGAACGGTGGACAGGGGCCGCGGGCGCGCGGAAGAAGCCGCCGCTGGCGTCGATCGCGTCATACAGCAAGGCGGCCTTGCGCTGGCCGCGCGTGTGCATTTCGGCCAGCCCGCCCTGCTGCGCGATCCAGTCGAACATCATGCCCGCCAGCGCGATGGCGATGGTGGGCGGCGTGTTGGCGCGGCTCTCCTGCGCGGCCTGCGCACGGTAATCACAGCTGGACGGCACCAGCGGTGCCGGGCGCCGCAACAAGTCGTCGCGCACGATCACCACCGTCATGCCGGCGATACCCAGGTTCTTCTGCGCCGCCGCGTACAACAGGCCAAAACGCGCCACCTCCAGCGGCGCTGTCAACAGGCAGGAAGTCACGTCGGCCACCAGCGGCACGTCGCCGCAGTCGGGCAACGCCGGGTAAGCAATGCCGTCGGCAGTCTCGTTGGGCGTGATGTGGCAATAGGCGCAATCGTCGGGCAAGCGCCAGGCGGACAGCGGCGGCGCCGCCAGTGGCCGCTCGCCTTCGTAGCGGGCGGCGACGGTGACGGCCGCGTAGCGGCCCGCCTCACGGATCGCCCGCTGCGACCAATGGCCGGAGTCGGCGTAGGCGACGTGCGCCGCATTGCCCAGCAGGTTAAGCGGCACCATGGAAAACTGCTGCGTCGCACCGCCAGCCAGGAACAGGATGTGATAGTTGTCCGGCACCGCCAGCAAGTCCCTCAGGCGCGCACGCGCGCGTGCCAGCGTGGCGCCGAATGCCTCGCCGGTGAAGGGCTGCTCGAACGCGGTGCTGCCGTCGTCCCCGTGCGCGAACAACTCCTTGCGTGCCCGTTCGAGCACGGCGGCCGGCAAACCGGATGGGCCGGCCGCGAAGTTGTAGCTGGTGTTCATGCGAGCGGCAAGCCGCCGTGCGCGCCCGCCGCCATGAAGAACAGCAGCGGCACCGAGAGCATGGTGTTGGTGCGCGATGACAGATGGGTGATGCGCGAGCAACGCAAGCGTTCCTCGACGGGCGCCGGCACCAGTCCCAGTACCTTTTTCTGATGGGGCCACAGCACGAACCAGACGTTCAGCATCATCAGCGTACCGATGTACATGCCGATGCCGATCGGCGCCTGGCCGCCCTGCAGGTGCAAGGCGGCGGGCAGCGCGCCGCGCTGCCACAACATCAGCAGTCCCGCGCTCCAGGTCACCACCGAGGCCCAGCGAAATATGCCGTGTTCCCGATTGAGCATGGACTGGAAACGCGCGCTGGTGTCGCCGATCAGGTCGGAGGCCTGCAGCGGAATGTAGCTCGGGCGCTGCACCACGCTCGAATAATTGTGCCCCACCCATACCACACCGGCCAGGAAGTGTGCCCAGCGCAGGACGAGGGCGAAAGTCGCGGCATCCATGCCGGCCTCACTGCGCGCCGTAGCGCAGCAGCGCCACCAGCACGACGGTCAGCAGTGCCCCGCACAACAGGGTGCTCAAGGCATGATCGAAGGGAGAGCGCATTCAATCCTCCATGAAGGCGGTGGACATGACGCCGGCGACGCGCTTGACCAGCGGTTTGCGGAAGCGCAGCGGCTTGGTCGCGCTGTGCACGGCCGCCTGCATCAGGTGGTGATGTGGTGAGCGGTCGCACGCCGGGTCGGTGTTGGACGCGTCGCCCGTCAGCAGGAAGGCCTGGCAGCGGCAGCCGCCGAAATCCTTCTCGCGTTCGTCGCAGCTGCGGCAAGGTTCGGGCAGCCAGTCCAGGCCCCGGTATTTGCGGAACAGCGGCGACTCGTTCCAGATCCAGTCCAGCGGCCGTTCGCGCACTGACACGAAATCGAGGCCGGGCACCGAGCGTGATTCCTGGCACGGCATGGCTACGCCATCGGGCGCGATGGTCAGGTGGATGGCGCCCCAGCCGTTCATGCAGGCCTTGGGCCGGCCTTCGTAGTAGTCGGGGATCACGTAGTAGATGGCCATGCGCTTGCCCAGCTTTTGCCGCCATTGCTGCACCACCGTTTCCGCTTCGCGCAAGGCGGCCAGCGTGGGCATCAGTTCATCGCGATTGATCAGGGCCCAGTTGTAGTACTGCAGGTTGGCCAGCTCCAGGTATTCCGCACCCAACTCGGCCGCGTAGGCGATCATGGCCCCCACCTGGCCGATGTTCTGGCGGCCGACCGGCATGTTGAGCACCATCGGCAAGCCATGCTCCTTGATGCGGCGCGCCGCGTCGAGCTTGAGCTGATGGGCCTTGGCGCCCACCAGCTCGTCCGTCATGGCGGCATCGGTCGCTTGCATGGACAGCTGGATTTGCCGCAGCCCTGCCTGTTTGAGGCCCAGCAGCCGTTCGTCGCTCAGGCCCACGCCGGAGGTGATCAGGTTGGTGTACAGGCCGATCTGCTCGGCGTAGGCCACCAGTTGTTCCAGGTCGCGCCGCTGCAACGGTTCGCCGCCGGTGAAGCCGATCTGCAAGGCACCCAGCGCGCGCGCCTCGCGCATCACGCGGCACCATTCCTCGGTGCTCAGTTCACGCTCGGCGTAGTCGTCGAAGTCGAGGGGATTGCTGCACCACGAGCATTTGAGCGGGCAGCGGTAAGTCAGTTCCAGGGCCAGCCACAACGGCTTGCCCTGGCCGTCGAGGCGCAGTGCATTGGTATCTTGCGGCATGGCGCGGGCCCTTTCGAAATTGAAGCGGTCCGGGACATCCGGACCTGGCGACAATTATCGGGCGCCGCGCATGGCGGCAATACGGGAAAACTGGGAATCGGCACTCGCGATCGGCTGCAGCGCGGGCTAGCGATTTTCGCTAGTGCTACTTCGCTGGCGGGCGCGGATCGGGAGGAATGTTGTAGATGATGACGGGCGGCTGGGCCACCTGCTGGGTTACTGCCGGCGGAGTCGCCACTTGGCTGGCCGGCGCCCGCAGTTCGCGCGAAGACGCGAAATACAGGCCGCCGAAGCCGAGGAATATGCCGATCAGCGACGCCAGCATCCACCGATGGGTATCGGTCGACATCTTGTACATATCGGCACGCAAGGCCTCAATGTCCGCCTTCGTCGCCAACGTCGGCAGGACAGCATTGCAATGCGCCTCCAGCGCGGTACGCCGTTCGTCCATCCCTCCAGCTTAGTTCAAGACGATAGCGTTTACCAGCTGGTGTAGGGATGGCGAATCAGGTTGGCATTGAGGTAGCGCACGTCCGCCGTCACTTCCTCGCCCACCCAGTCGGGCTTGTCGAACGCCTCGTCCTCGCTGCCCAGTTCAATCTCGGCCACCACCAGGCCCGCGTTGGCGCCCAGGAATTCATCGACTTCCCACACGTGGCCGCCGATGGCAATGCGGCTGCGGTACTTCTCGATCAGCGGCTGCTCGCACAAGCCGTCCAGCAGCTCGGCCGCATCGGCCAGCGGGATCGGATATTCCCACTCGCCGCGGCTGGCGCCCTGCGTGCGGCCCTTGATGGTCAGCATGGCCTGATCACCCTCGATGCGCACCCGCACCACCCGCTCCTTGTGCGAGGACAGATAGCCCTGCCGCAGCAGCACGGGCTGGCCCAGGCCACGCCAGCCGTCGCCGCGCAGCAGGAACTTGCGTTCGATCTCGACGCCCATGCTCAGTCCAGCGACAGCAGGATAGGCTGCAAAATGGCCGCGCCCAGCGCCTTGCTGCGCGCGCCGTTCCAGCCCACGTGCGGATCGGGCAGGTCGGCATTGTCCTTGAACGGCATTTCCAGCGTCAGCGACAAACAGCCGAAGTGATGGCCCACGTATTTCGACGCCAGCGTCAGCATGTCTTCCTTGTACTTGCTGGCCGCGTAGCCGTACTTGTCCTGGAAGTCCGGGCTGGCCTGCTTGTAGCGGTCGATGAAGGCTTGCTGCGCGGCGCGGCGTGCATCGCTGAAGTTCTCCAGCATCTCGTTACCGGCCACGAAGTTGTACGGCAGCGCCTCGTCGCCGTGGATGTCGAAGAACATGTCGATGCCCGTCTCGTGCATCTTCTGCTTCACCACCAGCACTTCCGGGCTGCGTTCGGCGCTGGGGGTCATCCACTCGCGGTTCAGGTTGGCGCCGGCCGCGTTGGTGCGCAGGTTGCCGCGCACGGAGCCGTCCGGATTCATGTTGGGCACGATGTAGAACACGCAGCGCTGCAGCAGCTTGCGGGCGATCGGGTTGGCGTCGTCCAGCAGCGCGTCGATCATGCCTTCGATGAACCACTCGGCCATCGATTCACCGGGATGCTGGCGCGCGATGAACCAGATCTTCTTTTCGGCCTTGGGGTCGCCCACCACCACCAGGTTCATGTCGCGGCCATCGACCGTGTTCCCCAGGTCCAGCACACGCGCCACCGGATTCTCGGCCACTTCACCGAGCAGGCGCAGGTGGCGTTCGAACGAGTATGGCTCGAAATAGGCGTAGTACACGCTGTCGAGGTCCGGCGTGTGGTGGATGGTCATCACCTGGCCGTCGAACGAGGTGGGCACCTGGAACCAGTTCTCGCCGTCGTAGCTGGCGCGCGCCTGGTAATCCTCGTAGCCCTTGGCGTAGGTGGCGGTGCCGGCGTTCAGGAACTTCATGGTGCAGGCCTGGCCGCGCGCGCCCTGCAGGCGGAAATGGAACCACTGGCGGATATCGGCGCTGTTATCCTGGCGCAGATTCAGTTCGATGGCGGCGGCGCTGTCCGCGCGCAGCACCTCGATGGCGCCGGAGTCGAAGTTTTGGCTGATTTTGATGGTCATTGCTGGTTCCGTGTTGAGGGGGTTACCGATGCCGCTATTTTCCCGGTTTTGGCCCGATTCTCCAAGCGTGGCGCCGGCCAGTTTTTGCCAGCTTCAAAATATTCGGGCGGCAAAATAAAAAAAGCCCGGCGATTATTCGTCGCCGGGCCAAGCCACTTCAAAAACGGTCAGATCGAGGTCGTCGGACGCATGTCGCCCGTATCGCGGTAGCGCGTATGCCACGACAAGGCCTGCTCCAGCACGTGCGGCGTCTGCCCGCCGCGCTGCAAGGCTTGCTCGAAGTAGGCGCGCAGCGCCGGGCGGTAGGCCGGATCGGCGCATTTCTCGATGATCAGCGGCGCGCGCTCGCGCGGCGCCAGCCCGCGCAGGTCGGCCAGGCCCCATTCCGTCACCAGCACGTCCACGTCGTGTTCCGTGTGGTCCACGTGGGACACCATCGGCACCACGCTCGAAATCTTGCCGCCCTTGGCCGCCGCCTTGCTGACGAAGATGGACAGCGCGCCGTTGCGGGCGAAGTCGCCCGAGCCGCCGATGCCGTTCATCATGTGCGTGCCGCCCACGTGGGTGGAGTTGACGTTGCCGTAGATGTCGAATTCGAGCGCCGTGTTGAGCGCGATGATGCCCAGCCGCCGCACCACTTCCGGGTGGTTGCTGATCTCCTGCGGCCGCAGGATCACGCGCTTGCGGTAGCGTTCCAGTTCGCGGATGAACTTGTCGTGCATGGCGGCCGACAGGGTGATCGAGGACGCCGACGCGATCGCCAGCTGGCCTGAATCGAGCAGCTCCAGCGCGCTGTCCTGCAGCACTTCCGAATACATGGTGAGATCGCGGAACGGCGAATCGACCAGCCCGTGCAGCACGGCGTTGGCGATGGTGCCGATGCCAGCCTGCAGCGGCAGCAGCTCCGGCCCCATGCGCCCGGCCTTGACCTCCCCTTCCAGGAAGGCGATCACGTGGCGCGCGATGGCGTCCGTCTCGGCGTCCGGCGGCAGCGCGTTGGACGGGCTGTCCGGGCTGTCCGTGATGACGATGGCGGCGATGCGGTCCGGATCGAGAGGAATGGTGGTCGAGCCAATGCGCTGCCACGGCGTGAGCATGGGAATGGCGCCCCGGTGCGGACGCGACGCCGGCAGGTAGATGTCGTGCAGCCCTTCCAGCGCCAGCGGCGCACTCAGGTTGATCTCGACGATGACCTGGCGCGCCTGCTGCACGAAGCTGGCGCTGTTCCCGACCGACATGGTGGGCACGATGCCGCCATCGGGCGTGATGGCCACCGCTTCCACCACGGCGATGTCGATCCCGTGCAGGTCGCCCGAACGCAGCTGCTCGGCCGTCTCCGACAGGTGCTGGTCGATGAACATCACTTCGCCGCTGTTGATCTTGCGGCGCAGCGCGGCGTCGCTCTGGAACGGCATGCGGCGCGCCACCACGCCGGCGTTGGCCATCAGGCCGTCGCTGTCGTTGCCCAGCGAGGCGCCCGTCACCAGTGTCAGTTGCAGCGCCTCCTGGCGCGAACGCTCCACCAGCGCCAGCGGCAGCGCCTTGGCGTCGCCGGCGCGGGTGAAGCCGCTCATGCCCACAGTCATGCCGCTCTTGAACAGGCGGGCGGCCTGCTGGGCTGTCATCAGTTTTTCCATCAGCGCCGGACGGCGGATGCGGTCTTGGTACATGCGGTGCTCCTCGCTCTTCTTGATTGGATACGAACCAGTATAGAATTGGAGCCGCATGCGTTTTATGACTTATTCTCCATCCATCCATTCGAAAAATTCATGGACCTCCGCTCGCTGCGCTACTTCGTCGAGACCGTCAAACTGAACAGCTTCACGCTGGCGGCCGAATCGCTGCACGTGACCCAGTCCACCATCAGCAAGATGGTGCGCCAGCTGGAGGACGAGGTGGGCGCCCAGTTGCTGGTGCGCGAGGGCCGCCAGCTGACGCTGACCGACACGGGCCAGGTGGTGTACGCGCGCGGCGAGGACATGCTGGCCACCATGCGCCAGCTGAACCTGGAACTGCGCGACATCCAGGCCGCCAGGACTGGCAGCCTGACGGTGGGCATTCCGCCCATGATCAACCTGCTGTTTACGCCCGTGCTCAAGGCCTTCCGCCAGCGCCACCCGGACATCGTGCTCACCCTGCACGAAGGCACGGGGCAGGATATCGAGCGCCAGGTGGCGGCCGGCGAACTGGAGATCGGCATGACAGTGCTGCCGGCCGACCCCGACCTGCCGCTGGAGACGGTGCGCATCGCCAGCTACCCGCTGTGGGCGCTGGCGGCGGCCGGCACCTTCCCCAAAAAGCGCACCACGTTGCCGATCAAGGCCCTGGCCGGGCTGCCGCTGGTGCTGCTCAAGGACGATTTCGCCCTCACCCGCAGCCTGCGCGCGGCGTTCCGCGAGGCCGGCTTCGAGCCCCAGGTGGCGGCCCAGAGCGGCCAGTGGGACTGGCTGGTGGCGATGGCGTCGGCCGGCATGGGGGTAGCGCTGGTGCCGGAACCGTTCATCCACCGCCTCGCCATCGGCAAGCTCGATGCGCTGCCGCTGGTGGAGCCGCGCCTGCAATGGCAGGTGGCGCACGTGTGGAACGGGCGCTACCTGTCGCACGCGGCGCGCGCGTGGCTGGACGTGTGCCGCCAGGTGCTGGGCGCGCCCATCCCCTGACGGCGCGGGCCGACGCGGGAATCAAGCCACGCGGTCGCGGCTAGGGCGCCGGCGGCAGCTCGTGGATGGCCACGCCCTCGATCGGGTCCACTTCCCGCTCCCACGGCTTGAGCGCGATGAAGCGCTGGGTGTCGTCGTAGCCGGCCTGCCAGCGCTGGCGTATGCCCTGGGCGCTGAAGTCGATGTCCTTGGTGTGGTCCTCGCCGCCCAGCCGGGGCGCCTTGAGCGAGACGATGTGCATGGTGGTGCCGCAGCCCCAGGCGGCCAGCTCGCGCACTTCGGGCGAGCCGGCCGCCTCGTCCGACAGGTGCAGCGTCAACTGGCGGATCACGTGGCGCAGCCGGTGCAGCTTGCGCTGCTGCTCCACGTTGCCGGCCCGGCTGGCGTACTGGATCTCCTTGTGCTTGTCGAGCACCTCCAGCACGCTTTGCGGTTCGCTGCCGTCCGGATTCCACACCTGTACGGAAAAGATCACGGAACTGCGGCGCGGCTCGTCGTCCAGCACCGCCTCGATGGGCGTGTTGGAATAGATGCCGCCATCCCAGTACGGCTCGCCGGCGATGCGCACGGCCGGAAACGCGGGCGGGATGGCGCCCGAGGCCATCACGTGCGACGCGTCCAGCCGTTCCCTGCGGGTGTCGAAATAGCGCATGGCGCCGGTACGGGCGTTGACGGCGCCCACCGTCAGCCGCGCATGACCGCCATTGAGGTAATCGAAATCGACCAGCGTATCGAGCGTGGTGCGCAGCGGCGCCGTGCGGTAGTAGGCCGCCTGCTCAACGCCCAGGCGTATTTCCGGCCCCCACCACGCTGCCAGGTTCGGTTCGAAGAAGGCCGGGATGCCCTGCCCCATCGTCACCAGGTTGGCCCAGGCGCGCGGCATGGCCGAGAATCCCAGCGCGTTCTGCTCCATCTGCCCCCAGAACTGGCGCAGCCGGTCGAGCCGGTGGTGCGGTGGATTGCCGGCGATGATGGCGGCGTTGACGGCGCCGATCGAAGTGCCGATCACCCAGTCCGGCTCCACGCCCGCCTCGTGCATGGCCTGGTACACGCCCAGCTGATAGGCGCCCAGCGCGCCGCCGCCCTGCAGCACCAGCACCACCTGGCCCGGCATGGAAGGATGGGAATGACGGGTGGGGGTTCGGTTCACTTGGTCCTCCGCGCGGCTGGCAGCAATCGGTGTGAAGTTCGATTGTAGTCCAGTTCCGCGCCCGCCCCGCCCCGTTCACACCACCCACAAGCCCTGCGTGCCAAACTGCGCGTTGACCACGTCCTGCTGCGCCACCCAGGCGCCCACCAGTTCGGCGCGCGTGTGGCTGGCCAGGAACGCCGTCCACTGCGCGCCGCCGCCGGCGGCGCTGTCGGCCAGCCCGCTGTTGGTGTACAGCGCGTGGACGAAGGCCGCATCGTCCATGCCGTCGTAGCGGGCCTTGAACTCGGCGGTGCCGGCGAAGCCTTGCGCCAACTGGGCCGCGCTCAAGTGCTGGTCGGTCCACCAGGTGACCCCGGCCACCCGGCCGGCCCGGTCCAGTACCGCCTCATACAGCAAGCCCACCGTCTTCAGGTTGGCCGTGGCAGCCTGCGTGAAGTGCAGGTCCACCGTGCCGTCGCTGAAGGCGCCCAGTTCGATGCCGCTGATGGTGTCCACATCCGCGCTGGCCTTGTCGGCCACCTTGACCGTGCCGTCGGCCGCCAGCAGGAATTGGTAGCCGCTCAAGGCGCCGCCATAGACCACCGTGTCGGTGCCATCACCGCCCACCAGCAGGTCGCTGCCGGCGCCGCCATCGAGCCGGTCATCGCCGCTGCCGGCGATCCAGCCCTGCTCCTGGCTCACCGTCCCGCTGCCGATCAGCAGGCCGGGGCCGCTGCTTGCCAGCGCCCGGTGTTCGGCGCTGAGCGCGATGTCGGCCAGCAGCTGCGCGCGGCTCTCGGCCTGGGCGCCGTCCGTGCCGGCCAGCCGGCCCGTCCAGTAGGCCAGGCCGGCCGCCGTCGGATCGCGGCCCAGCGCCTGCTGGAACAAGGTGGTCACCAGCGCGCTGTCGCTGAGCTGGCCGTGCCCGGCGGCCAGCCATTCCGATGAGTTCATCAGGAACCGGGCTTCGCCGTCCAGCGTGTTGCCGCTGCTGAGCCACGCGTTCAACGCGCCCAAGTCCGGCGCGCGGCCCAGGGCCGTCTGGTACAGCAAGGCCAGCTCGGTCAGTTGTTCCCGCGCGCCGCCCAGGAACGCCAGGCCGGCGCTGGCGCCGTTCAAGTCGGCCCGGGCCAGCGTTTCCGTCTGGCCCGGCGCGAACACGGCCATCTGGTGGCGGGCCGACACGCTACCATCGCCGCCCAGGTAGAACTGCCATGCGCCCTGGTCGCTGCGCCCGCCCTGCAACACGTCGTTGCCGGTGCCGCCCACCAGCGTGTCGTTGCCGATGCCGCCGGCCACCGTGTCGTCGCCGCTGCCGCCGTCGAGGTAATCGTTGCCGCCGGCGCTGCCCACGACATCGTTGCCACCCCCGCCGTACAGCACATCGTCGTCGGCGCCCAGCAGGATGTTTTGCGACGCGTCGTCGCCGACCACGAAGTTGCGGCCATCGCCGCCGCGCAGCGTGGCCGCGCCCACCACGGCCGCGAAGTCCACGTTGTTCAAATCGATGGTGGAACCGCCCGGCAGCTGGCTGGCGTCGATCACCAGGCCAATGGCCGTGGCGTTGGCCGGCTGGCCCGGCGCCGGAGTGGTGGAACTGCCGCTGATGTGGATGGTCTGCGGACCGGCGCCGGTGGCCGCGGTGGGCGCCAGGGTCTGGGTCTGCAGCAGCACGCTGCCGGCCAGCTCGTGCAGGAAGGCGGTGCCCTGGCCTGTCATGTCGTGCTGCACGGTGGAGCCGTCGGCAGTCTTCTGGTCGATGCGCAGGATCAGGTCCTGCAGCGCCTGGCTGTTGGTCAGCAAGCTGGTGGGGCCGCTGGCCTCCAGGCCCGTGCCGGTGGGCAGGCTGACGGTCAGCGCGGTGCCATGGCCGTCGGTCGGTGTGACGCCGAGCGGGATGTCGGCCAGGCCCGGATTGGGCGAGGACGGATCGTCGGGCCGGGTCGGCACCACCACGGGCACCGTCACCTGGTGGTTGGTCAGGCCGGTGGCCGGATCGGTGATGGTGACCGTCGTCAGCGGCACGCCATCGACGGTGGTGGGCTGGGACGGCGTCTCGGGCGCGGTGCTGACCGTGTAGGCGTTGGACGAGATGGTGCCGCTGGCGGCGTTGCCGGCCGCGTTGTGCACGCCAGCGCCATTGAGCGTGATCACATTGCCGGCCGCGTTCACGGCGCTGTCGGGCGTCAGGGTGGCGGTCCAGGTGACGCCGCCATCGGTGGAGGCGACGGCGCTCAGCGTGCCGTGGCCCACCGTCAGGTCGTGGTTGTCAAAGCCCGTCACCGCCTCCGAGAAGGTGATGGTGACCACGCTGGTGGCGCCCACGCCCAGCGTGGTGGTGGCCACGGCGATGGTGGCCGTGGGGCGCACCGTGCTGACCGTGTAGTTGCCGGAGTTGGCCGCGCCGGCGCCGGCGTTGCCGGCCAGGTCGGCCACCCCTGACAGGTCCAGCGTGAGCGTGTTGCTGGCGTCCGCCATATCGGCCGTGGGCGTCAGGGTCGCGGTCCAGGTCACGCCGCCGTCGGTGGATGCGAGGCCGCTCAGCGTGCCGTTGGGCGCGCTCAGGTCGGCCGTCGTCAGGCCCGTCACCGCTTCCGAGAACGTGAGCGTCACCACCGACGTCTCACCGGCCAGCAGCGCGCTGTCCGACAGCGCCACGGTGGCAGTGGGGCGCACCGTGTCAACCGTGTAGTTGGCCGAATCCGTGTGCCCCACGCCTGCCACGGCGTCGCCGTTGACCACCCCCGTGTTGTCGAGCCGGATCACGTTGCTGGCGTCCGTGGTGGCCGCCGCCGGGGTGAAGGTGGCGGTCCAGGTGACGCCGCCGTCGGACGATGCGACAGCCGTCAGCGTGCCGTTGTCCACCGTCAGGTCGGCATTGGTGAAGCCCGTCACCGCTTCCGAGAACGTGATGGTGACGGTGGCCGTGTCGCCGATCTTGAGCGCCGTATCGCTGAGCGCGATGGTGGCCGTCGGTACCAGGGTGCTGACGGCGTAGTTGTTGGAATCGGTACTGCCGCTGCCGGCGTTGCCGGCGATGTCGCGCACGCCCGTGTTATCGAGCGTGATGAGGTTGGTGGCGTCCAGCACGCCCAGGGTCGGCGTCAGGGTGGTGGTCCAGGTGACGCCGCCGTCCGACGAACTGAGGCCGCTGACGACGCCATTGGCCACCGTCAGGTCGGCCGTCGTGAAACCCGTCACCGCTTCCGAGAACGTGACCGTCACCAGCGACGTGCCGCTGGCATGCAGGTCGGTGTTGGCCACCACGATGGTGGCCGTGGGCGGGGTGCTGTCGATCACGTAGTTGCCGGAACTGGTGCTGCCGCTGCCCGCGTTACCGGCCCCGTCGGTCACGGCCGAGTTATCGAGCGTGATGACGTTGCTGGCCGCATCCAGGCTGGCCGTGGGCGTGAAAGTGGCGGTCCACGTGGTGCCGCCATCGCTGGAACTGACGGCGCTCAGGATACCGTTGGACACCGTCAGCGCGGCGTTGGTCAATCCCGTCACCGCCTCCGAGAACGTGATGGTGACCAGCGACGTTTCGCCCACGGCCAGCGCGCTGTCGGCCAGCGTGATGGTGGAGGAAGGCCGGGCCGTGTCGATCGCGTAGTTGTTGGAGTCGGTGCTGCCGCTGCCGGCGTTGCCGGCCAGGTCGGCCACGCCCGTGTTGTCCAGCGTGACGACGTTGGTGGCGGCCGTCACGCTGGCCGCCGGCGTCAGGGTCGCCGTCCACGTGATGCCGCCGTCGGACGACGCCAGGCCGCTGACGGTGCCGTTGGCCACGGTCAGGTCGGCCGCCGTGAAGCCGGTCACGGCCTCCGAGAACGTGATCGTCAACAGCGACGTCTGGCCGGCCTTGAGCGCCGCGTCGGCCACGGCCAGCGTGGCGGTGGGGCGCACCGTGTCGACCGTGTAGTTGGCGCTGTCGCTGGTGCCGCTGCCGGCGTTGCCGGCCAGGTCGCTCACGCCAGTCTGGTCGACCGTGATGATGTTGGTGGCGTCGGCGGTGCTGGCCGCAGGCGTGAAGGTGGCGCTCCAGGTGGTGCCGCCGTCGGACGTCGCCAGGCCGCTCACGGTGCCGTTGGCGGCCGTGATGTCGGCCGTGGTGAAGCCGGTCACGGCTTCCGAGAAGGTGAACGTGACGACGGACGTGTCGCCGATCTTGAGGGCGGCGTCAGTCAAGCCGACCGTGACGGTGGGCGCCGTCGTGTCGAGCACATAGGCCTGGCTGGCCACCGTGCCGTCGTTGCCGGCCAGGTCGGTCACCTTGAACTTCAGGGCGCTGCTGCCGGCCAGCGTGACGCCGCTCCAGGTGACGACCGTGCCGCTGACCATGGACGTGATGTCGGTCCACGTGCCGCCATTGTCGGTCGAGCCATACAGCACGTCCGTGCCGCCCAGCGCGGCGCTCAGCGTGGCGCTGACGGTCTGCGCGGCCGTCCGGGTGATCAGGTCGCTGGGGCTGCTGCCCGTGTCGGCCGACAGCGCGATGGCGCTCACGGTCTGGGTCGGCGCCGTGTGATCGAGCGTCACGCTCAGGGCGCTGCTGGCGGTGCCCGTCAGGCCGCCCGTGGCCGAGGTGAGCTGGGCATAGACGTCGTAGGTGCCATCGCTTACGCCGCTCGTGCTCAGGCCGGACACGGTCCAGCTGCCGCCGCTGACGGTGGCCGTGGCCGTGGGATCGGTGCCGGCGTCGTAGCTGTGGTTGCCGTTCTTGTCGAGGAATACGCGCACCGTGCTGGCGCTGTCGCCGGCCGGGCTGGTGCCGCTGAAGCTGACGCTGCCGCCGGTGAGCACATTGTCCGTGCTGCTGCTGCCCGTGTCGCTGGCGCTGGCCAGGTCGGGCGCGCCGGGCGTGCCGGGGTTGACGCTGACGCTGATGGTGCGGGTGGCCGTGGCCGTGCCGTCCGACACCTGCACGGTGAAGCTGTCCGTGCCCGCGTAGCCGGCCGTGGGCGTGTAGGTGATGGCACCGCCGCTGGTGATGGTGCTGCTGCCGCTGCTGGCCGTGGCGCCGGAAAAGCTCAACGCGCCGTGGCTGGGCGCCCCGCTCTGGCTCCACGTCAGGGTCTGGCTGCCGTCCGTGTCGCTCACCTGCAGCAGGCCCGTGATGCTGGTGGCGCTGTCGTTCTGCGTCACCGCCAGCGTGGTGGTGGCGCCGACGAAGGTGGGCGCCGTGTTGGGCAGCATGATATTGGCGAGACTGATGTTATCGAGCGCCACGACGAAGCTGGCGTGCGACTGCAGGCTCAGGGTGACGGACGATACGCCGTCCAGTATCGCGTCGGAGAACGTGGACGCGACGGCCAGCGAATTGCTGCTCACGAACGAGAAGTCCACATGGCCCTTGCTGGTGGTCAGGCGCATCGGCGTGGGCGTCGAGCCATCGCCGTTCAGGTCCAGGATGCTGAATCCGGTCAGGTCGAACACCTTGCCGCTGTCGATGGAAAAAGTGACGGTGGTGGTGTCGCCGTCGCTAAAGCTCATCCCATAGACATTACCCGCGAAGTTGGTGTAGCTGCCGCCATACAAGTCCACCGGGTCCGCTACCCAGACCAGCGGCGCCGTCCCGTTCGGCGTCAGCGTCAAGGTATCGCTGCCAACGGTCTGCCCGCCGCTCGCCGCGCCCGCGCCTGGTCCGGCGGCCGGGAACACGTTGGACGTGAAGTCGAACAGCGAGCTCGATAGCAGTCCCGCATAAGGCGCCAGCGCGCCGGCCGCGCCCAGGGACGGCGTTGCGACCGGCCCGCGGCGCACCTCCAGCCGCCAGTCGCCGCCCAACGCGGCGGCGCCCGTCGGGCTGTCCGACGCGGCCACGTTGGCGCCGGTGGCCAGCGCCAGCGCGTCCAGCAGCGCCGCCCCGCGCGCGCCGGCACCGGCCCGGCAGCCATACAGCAGCAAGTCGGCGCCCGGTTCGAGCGCCTGGCCGATGCGCGCCAGCTCGTCGGCACGCACCCGCGCCTGGGCCGCGTCCAGCGTCAACGTGCCCAGCGCCAGCGCACCGGGCGAGGCGTGCGTGAGCACGTGCACGGCCGCGAGGCCGCCCCGTCCCGCCAGCGCCGCCGCCATCTGGCTCAGGCCATCGCGGGCCGGATCGAGCAGCCGCACCTCAAGGCCGGGCGCGAGCCCGGCCAGCAGCGTGGTCAAGTCGTCGAGCGCGCTGTCGACAAACGCGACTTCATGACGCGCGTGGCCGCCGCGCGCGCGGGAAGGAACGGCGAATTCTGGCGAAAGATACATGGCTTCTTCCTGTGTAGGTGAGCCGGATGACGCTGGCATGCCCCAGGTTGTGCGTCCGCCCTGCCTGGACGCGCCGTCGATCCGGCATGAATACGGCAAGGCGCCGGTGGGGGCGCGGCCGGGCCTGCGCCGCACGCCACCAGGCCAGGGCCGCTTACGGACGGGTTGGATAGATCCCGTTGGTGGCGATGATGTAATTGAGCGTCAGCGAAGGCTGCAAGGTGCTGACCGACACCGGCACGCTGACGCTGATGGGCAGCGCCGCCCCGCCCCCCGTGCTGGCGTTGGCCACGGTGCCGCCGCCGGCCGGCACATTGACGGAAAAAGGCTTGAGCGTGGTGTTGGCCGCGTTGGAACTGTAGATCTTGGTGGTGGCGGTGCCGGTCACGGCTTTGCCCAGCACCAGTCCCGCGCCGGGCACGTTATCCGTCTCGCCGCTGCTGTCGGCCGGAATGGCGATGCTGACCGACGACGTGCCGCCGCCGGGCGTGAACGTGGCCGAGTGGGTGTGGCTGGGCAGGTTGTTCACGCCGATGGTGACGCTGCCGCTCCCCACGGCTGTCACGCTGGCGGTGGTGGCGCCCGCCTTCTGGCCCACGGCGTTCATGGCCGTGGTCCCCACCGGCACCTTGGAGCGCAGGTCCGGCAAGGCAAAGTTGCTGCGCCCGTCGCCGCCATAGGTGTTACCGATCAGGGAAAACAGGGCCTGGTAGTCGGAAATGTTGAGCACCGTGCCATCGCACAGCGCCCAACCCTCCGGCACCCACAGGCCCGGCCACAGGATGATCTGCCCAATAAATGGATCCATTGCTCGCTCCTCGTTCGTTCGGTTGCATACTAGGGAATACCCGATATATGGCTAACAAACAAATTGCCACTCGCATCAATAGCCGGATGGGATTATATTTTTCCGCGTCCGCCAAAATATAATGCCATAAGCAATAGAATTAATGCACGTCAAAAATAAAATATGTGTTGACTCTTTTGATTACATGCGTGTCGAAGGTGAGAATCAGTGAGATTTATTCTGCAAGTGAATGTCATTATTTTCCCGCATTAAGCCCGACATAAAAACACGCCAAAACCCGCACCACCACTCGCTTCCAGCAAGCGGCGACTGACCTCGGTCGCAATAAAACAGCGGCCCCACAATACCTTCCAAATTGCCACCTCAAACAGAATAAAATAGCTAATTGAAAGTAAATGACACTGCCGGGAAACGTAAAATAACGGAACAACAAATTCACTCAAAAAGAATAGACCGTATATAAAAAAACGGCCGCTGCGCACCGGAAATTCCGGTGCGCAGCGGCCGTCGCGACCAGCGCTGGTCAGATCAGCGCTGGTCAGCCTTCCGCGATGCGCTTGGCGATGTGGGCCAGCGATGCCTCCACCTGGTCGACCAGGATCAGGCACAAATCGCCCTCCTGCAGGCGCGCCAGCGCCGTGTCGATGGCCAGGAACTCGCCCGTGATCTCGGCGATGTGGCTGGTGCGCGGGGCGCCATCCAGGCCCGCGCGCAGCAAGGCCACCACTTCGCCATCGACCCGGCCGCGCTGGCACTGGTCCTGGTACAGCACCACGTCGTCGAAGGCGCGGCCCAGGATTTCCGTCTGCTGCGTGATGTCCTGGTCGCGGCGGTCGCCGGCACCCGAGATCACCACCGAGCGGCGCTTGGCCGGCATGGTTTCCACGGCCTGCACCAGGGCCAGGATGGCGTCCGGATTGTGGCCGTAGTCGGCGATCAGGGTGGCGCCCTTGTAGTCGAACACGTTGAAGCGGCCGGGCGCGTTGTCGGTGTCGTTGGCGAAGGTCTTCAGGCCCAGGCGGATGGCGTCCCAGCTGATGCCCACGCCCCACGCGGCGGCCACGGCCGCCATCACGTTCTCGACCTGGAAGCCGATGGCGCCGTTGCGGGTGATAGGCACCTGGGTCAGGTCCACCTGGTGCATCTGCTTGCCCTCGACGGCCACCAGGTGGCCGTTCTCCACGTAGATGGTGCGCCGGCCCTGCGCCACGTGGGTGGCGATCACGGGATGGCCACGCTCGGCGCCGAAGAAGATCACCTTGCCGCGGCAGTTGGCGGCCATGCCGGCCACGATGGGGTCCATCGCGTTGAGCACGGCGAAGCCGCTTTCGGCCACGTTCTGCACGATCACGCGCTTGAGCACGGCCAGGTCTTCCACCGTGGTGATGTAGTTCAGGCCCAGGTGATCGCCGGTGCCGATGTTGGTCACCACGGCCACCTGGCAACGGTCGAAGGCCAGGCCTTCGCGCAGCACGCCGCCGCGGGCCGTCTCGAACACGGCCGCGTCCACGTCCGGGTGCAGCAGCACGTTGCGCGCGCTGCGCGGGCCGCTGCAGTCGCCGCTGTCGGTGCGACGGCCTTCGATGTAGACGCCGTCCGTGTTGGTCATGCCGGTGCGCAGGCCGGAGGCCGTCAGCAGGTGGGCGATCAGGCGCACGGTGGTGGTCTTGCCGTTGGTGCCGGTGACGGCCACCACGGGAATGCGGCCATCCTCGCCTTCCGGGAACATGCTGTTGACGATGGCTTCGCCCACGGCGCGGCCCTTGCCATACGACGGCGACAGGTGCATGCGCAGGCCCGGCGCCGCGTTCACTTCCACCACGCCGCCGCGCTGGTCCTCGATCGGTTGCAGCACGCTGTCGCACACCACGTCCACGCCGCAGATATCGAGGCCGATCATCTGCGCCGCTTCCACCGCGCGCGCCGCCACTTCCGGATGCACGTCGTCGGTCACGTCGGTGGCGGTGCCGCCGGTGGACAGGTTGGCATTGTTGCGCAGGATGACGCGCTGGCCCTTGGGCGGAATCGAGTCGGCTTCCAGGTCCTGCAGCGCCAGGCGGGCCAGCGCGATGTCGTCGAACTTGATCTTGGTGAGCGAGGTCGAATGGCCGCTGCCGCGGCGCGGGTCGGCGTTCACCTGCTGCACCAGCTCGCGCACCGTGTGCACGCCGTCACCCACCACCTGGGGCGGGTCGCGGCGGGCGGCGGCCACCAGCTTGTCGCCGATGACGAGCAGGCGGAAGTCGTTACCGGGCAGGAAGCGCTCGACCATGATGTCGTCGCGGAACTCGCGCGCCGTGTGGTAAGCCTTGGTCAGCTGCTCGCGGGTCATCACGTTGACCGTCACGCCCTTGCCCTGGTTGCCGTCCTTGGGCTTGACCACCACCGGCAGGCCGATTTCCTGGGCCGCGGCCCAGGCGTCGTCGGCGTTCTCCACGGAGCGGCCGATGGGCACGGGCACGCCGGCCGCGTGCAGCAGCTTCTTGGTCAGTTCCTTGTCCTGCGCGATCGATTCGGCGATGGCGCTGGTGGTATCCATTTCGGCGGCCTGGATGCGGCGCTGGCGGCTGCCCCAGCCGAACATCACCATGCTGCCTTCGGTCAGGCGGCGGAACGGAATGTTGCGGGCCACGGCGGCGGCCACGATGGCGCCCGTGCTGGGGCCCAGGCGCACGTCCTCGTCCAGCTCGCGCAGCTCGGCCAGCGCGCCCGTCAGGTCGAACGGGGTGTCGGCCACGGCCGCGTTGATCAGGTTCTCGGCCAGCTCCAGCGCCAGCTTGCCCACGGCTTCCTCCGTGTATTCCACCACGGTCTGGAAGATGCCCGTTTCCAGCGTGGGCGTGGTGCGGCTGAAGGTGACGGGGCAACCGGCTTGCGCCTGCAGGCACAGGGCCGCCAGCTCCAGCACATGGGCCATGGGCACCGCGTCCGTGTGGCCGGTGGGCTGCAGCGCGCTCAGGGCCGGGAAACGGGTGCGCAGGCGCGCTTCGAAACCGGACAGCAGTTCGATATTCTGCTCTTCGGGCGTGCACGACACGATGGCCTCGACGGCCGTGTGGTGACTCCAAAGATTGGGGCCGCGCAGCGCGCGGATGCGTATGACTTCCATAAATCTGCTTATCCTGTCGTGTTTTACGTCGTGGCGGCTATCGTTTAGCTGTCCTTTGCCGCCATCGCTGGTGGCGGCCGGTGGCGTGAGTGCGCCGCCGGCCGCTCGCATATTGTTCTTGTAACTGCCGCGGGCCTGCCAGTGCTACTGTTTCTTCGCGTGGGCGTCGTAGGTGCGCAGGCCGGCGCCGATCAGCTCCGGCGTCAGGTCCAGCGCCCAGGCGGCGGCGATGGCGGCCAGCACGGCTTCGGGCGGCACCAGCGGCGACAGCGGCAAGGTGGCCGCTTCGTCCATGCCGGTGGCCAGCACGATGCGGTCGGCGCGCTGGAACACGGCGCGCTTGCCCAGCGCGCGGTGCGCGGCCAGCGCGGCCAGTTGTTCGTCCACGCCATAGAAGATCACTTCGCCGTCGCACAGCTCGGCCATCTCCACCACTTGCGCGTCGGCCGCGTTGAGCACGGCCGCGCCGTCGGGCAGCACCACGTCGACCTGGGTGCGCAGCACGCTGAACAGGCGCTCCGGGCTGTCGATGTAGAACTCGCCCAGGTCGTCCCCGGTGGTCGCGCTCATCACCACGCCCACGGCGCACTTGTCATAGGCCAGGCCTTCGGTCAGGATCATGCGGGCGCTGCTTTCGAACACGGCCGCGTCCACGTTCTTGTTGAGCAGCAGGCGCTCGCCCGTCTCCCAGTCGCTGAAGCCATCCTTGGGCAGCAGGCGGCCATTGACGAACAGGCCATCCTGGCAGGTCAGGCCCACTTTCTGGCCGCCGATCTGCAGCAGCCACGCGATCAGGCGCGCAGCCATGGTGCTGCCGTGGCCACCGGCGATGCCCACGATCGGCATGCGGCCCGTCTCGGTGACGCTGAACAGGTGGTCGACGATGGCCTCGCCCACGTTGCGCGGCTTGCCGCTGGCCGGCTTCAAATGGGCCAGCAGGCCGGGGCTGGCGTTCACTTCGATCACGGCGCCGCCCTGCTCTTCCAGCGGACGGCTGATGTCGGCGGCCACCAGGTCGATGCCGGCGATGTCCAGCCCCACCACGCGCGCGGCCAGCGTGGCCATGGCGGCCACGGACGGGTGCACCTGGTCGGTGACGTCGAAGGCGACGTTGCCGTTGGTCTGGATCAGCACCTGCTGGCCGGCGGCCGGCACGGAATGGGCCGTCATGCCCTGGCGTTCCAGTTCCAGGATCACTTCGGCCGCCTCGTCGGCGCGGATCACGTTGAGCGGCGCGTCTTCCGTCTCGCCGCGGCGCGGGTCGATGTTGATCTGGGTGTCCACCAGCTGCTTGATGGTCGAGGTGCCGTCACCGGTCACCCACAGCGCCTCGCCGGCGGCGGCCGCGATCAGGCGCTTGCCCACCACCAGCAAGCGGTGCTCGTTGCCGGCGATGAAGCGCTCCACGATCACGCTCTTGCTGCCGCCCTTGCGCGCGGCCAGGTGGTAAGCCTTTTCCACGTCGGGCTGGGTCATCAGGTTGAGCGACACGCCGCGGCCATGGTTGCCGTCATAGGGCTTGACGACGACGGGCAGGCCGATGTCCTGGGCCGCTTCCCATGCCGCTTCGGCGCTGGTGACGAGCTCACCTTCGGGCACGGGCACGCCGCACGAAGCGAGCAGGCTCTTGGTCAAGTCCTTGTCGCTGGCGATGCCTTCGGCGATGGCGCTGGTCTGTTCCGTCTCGGCGGTCCAGATGCGGCGCTGCAGGGCGCCGTGGCCCAGTTGCACCAGATTGCCATCGGTCAGGCGGATAAACGGGATCTTGCGTGCGGTGGCCGCGTCCACGATGTTGCTGGTGCTGGGGCCCAGGCACAGCGAATCGACCATGTCGGTCAGCTTGGCCACCGTGGCGGCCAGGTCGTAGGGACGGTCCTCGATGCAGGCCATCAGCAAATCGCGGCCGGCGGCCAGCGCGGCGCGGCCCACCTGTTCCTGGCGGGTGCGGAAGGCCATCTTGTAGATGCCGCTGCCTTCGGCCACTTGCCGGGTCTTGCCAAAGCCGGTCTTCATGCCGGCCAGGTTTTGCAATTCCAGCACCACGTGTTCGAGGATGTGGCCGGCATACGTGCCTTCGCGCAGACGCTCCAGGAAGCCGCCCCGTTCGCCCACGCCGCAGCGGTGTTCGAGCAGGTTGGGCAGCAGGGCCGTCAGGCGTTCATACAAACCAGGAAGTGCATTCGAGGGAAACTGCTCCAGCGCGCCGATATCCAGCCACGCCTCGATCACTGGGCGGTAGGTCCAGATATTTGGTCCGCGCAAATGCGTTACACGGAGAACTTCAATGTCTTTCTTCTTGGTCATGTTTCAATTCTTGTATCTTTGTTATCAGCCGTGGCCAGCCCGCGCCGTATTGTAATCCCTACGCCGTTACGCACCGCAAATTTCCAGTCCTTTGCTGCCACCGCCGGGTCAAGCTTGCTGCCAGAAAAATCTGTGCCCATGGGGCATCGAATTTTCTTGAAGGCACTTTCGCTCGTCTGCTGCCTGCGCTCTTGCGGTATACTTGCCGCTCACGCATGCCGCCCATTCGCCTTGATTTCCGTCAAATGGTCACCCACTGACAGAATACCGTAAATAACTGCTTCCAACAGCCGCGTCCCGGCCCGCCGAGCGCGTTTATTTCCGGGGCTGGCCGCGCGATCCGCCATTTTCCCTTTAGTTTACAGTTTTTGCCACATGGCAAGGACCGACCCGGAGTACGTCACATAATGACAAGCACACAACTTTCTTCGCCGACCAGCCAGCCCGACGTGCCAGAAAAGTGGCGCTCCGAGGTACAGGCGCAACTACCTTCAGGTGAGAACGTTGCAAGTGCCCTGGAGGTTGACTTGGATCATCAACTTCATTTCTCCAAGGGATTGGTACTGGTCACGCCGCAGCGCATCATCAGCCGCGCGCCGGGCGCGAAGGCATGGCAACAGTGGCCATTGAAGGCCGGCATGGCGCTGCGCCACCACGATCACGCGGGCGTGGGCCACCTGGAACTGGTGGACGAGAACGGCCGGCTGGCCGCCTGGCGCTTCACGCTGGGCCAGAACCTGCACGCGATCCGGCTGGTCGAACAGTTCGACGCCCTGTTGCAAAGCAAGGTGACGGGATTGCCCGTGGTGCGCGACGAGCAGCACGTCTGCCCCAGCTGCAAGGCGCCGCTGGAGCCGGACCAGGAAGAATGCCCGATCTGCACCAAGGTGGTGTACACCCCGCCCTCGACCTGGACCCTGTTCCGCCTGTGGCGCTTCACCAAGCCCTACCAGGGCCAGCTGGGCCTGGGCTTTTTGCTCATGCTGCTGAGCACGGGCGCCCACATGATCCCGCCCTACCTGACCATGCCGCTGATGGATAACGTGCTGATTCCGTATCAGAACGGCAAGCCGGTCGATCCCATGCTGGTGACCATGTACATGGGCGGCCTGGTGGCCGCGGCCGTCGTCGCCTGGGCGCTGGGCTGGGGCAAGACCTATGTGCTGGCCCTGGTGTCCGAGCGCATCGGCGCCGACCTGCGCACGGCCACCTACGAACACCTGCTCAAGCTGTCGCTGGAATACTTCGGCGGCAAGCGCACGGGCGACCTGATGTCGCGCATCGGCAGCGAGAGCGACCGCATCTGCGTGTTCCTGTCGCTGCACCTGCTGGACTTCGCCTCGGACGTCTTGATGATCATCATGACGGGCGTGATCCTGTGCTCGATCGACCCGTGGCTGGCCGCCGTCACGCTGCTGCCGCTGCCCTTCATCGCCTGGCTGATCCACGTGGTGCGCGACAAGCTGCGCACCGGCTTCGAGAAAATCGACCGCGTGTGGGGCGAAGTGACCAACGTGCTGGCCGACACCATCCCCGGCATCCGCGTGGTGAAGGCGTTCGCGCAGGAGTCGCGCGAGGCGGCCCGCTTCCGCACGGCCAACAAGCACAACCTGGCCGTCAACGATAAACTCAACAAAATCTGGTCGCTGTTCTCGCCCACCGTGTCGTTCCTGACGGAGCTGGGCTTGCTGGTGATCTGGGTGTTCGGCATCTGGCAGGTGGCGCGCGGCCACATCACGGTCGGTGTGCTGTCGGCCTTCATCGCCTACAGCAGCCGCTTCTACGGCCGGCTCGATTCCATGAGCCGCATCGTGTCCGTGACGCAGAAATCGGCGTCGGCCGCCAAGCGCATCTTCGACATCCTCGACCACGTATCGTCCGTGCCCGAACCCGCCAACCCCGTCAAGCTGGCCAAGGTGGAAGGCAATATCACGCTGCGCGAAGTGGGCTTCCGCTACGGCAACCGCGCCGTCAACCGCGGCATCAGCCTCGACATCAAGGCCGGCGAGATGATCGGCCTGGTGGGCCACTCCGGTTCCGGCAAGAGCACGCTGGTCAACCTGATCTGCCGCTTCTACGACGTCTCCGAAGGCGCCATCATGCTCGACGGCGTGGACATCCGCGCCTTCCCCGTGTCCGACTACCGCCGCAACATCGGCCTGGTGCTGCAGGAGCCGTTCCTGTTCTTCGGCACCATCGCCGAGAACATCGCCTACGGCAAGCCGGGCGCCACGCGCGAGCAGATCATCGCCGCCGCACGCGCCGCGCACGCGCACGAGTTCATCCTGCGCCTGCCGCAAGGCTACGACTCGATGGTGGGCGAACGGGGCCAGGGCCTGTCGGGCGGCGAGCGCCAGCGCATCTCGATCGCGCGCGCGCTGCTGATCGATCCGAAGATCCTGATCCTGGACGAAGCCACTTCCTCGGTGGACTCGGAGACGGAAAAGGAAATCCAGAAGGCGCTCGACAACCTGGTGCACGGCCGCACCACGATCGCCATCGCCCACCGTTTGTCCACGCTGCAGAAGGCCGACCGCCTGGTGGTGCTGGACCGCGGCGTGGTGGTGGAGGAAGGCGCGCACGACGAACTGATGGCGCGCGAAGGCGCCTATCACCGCCTGTACACGGCCCAGGCCCGCAACGTGGACGTCGATCCCGACGACAGCAGCTCCGATTAAGAACCCACCATGACCACTACCCGTTTTGAATTAGTCCGCAATCCATTTGGCCGCCTGGTGCTCACCACCGAAGATGGCCAGGTGTTCGAGAACGTGGCGCCGGCGCGCGCCTTCCCCGTGCAGGCGCCGCAGGAAGGCATCGCGCTGGTGTGCACCGATGGCAAGGAGGTGGCCTGGATCGACCGGCTGGAAGACCTGCCGCCGGCCATCGCCGCGCTGGTGCGCGAGGAACTGGGCGGACGCGAGTTCATGCCCGAAATCTCGCGCATCCTCAGCGTGACCAGCTACGCCACGCCGTGCACGTGGAAGGTGCACACGGACCGCGGCGACACGGAATTCGTGCTGCGCGGCGAGGAAGACATACGCCGCATCGGCCCTGATACCCTTTTGGTATCAGACATCCACGGCATCCACTTCCTGATCCGCGACGCGCACGAGCTCGATAAGCACAGCAAGAAGATCCTGGATCGGTTCCTGTGATTCAGGGGCGCGATGGCGCCTCCGGCAGCGCCTGCACGGCCAGGCGTAGCCCCATGGCTTTCATGGATGCCCGACAGGCTGCTGAGGACAGGATTAACTTCCGGCGAAAGCGTGCGATAAAGCTGGGTGGCGCTCAGATTGGCCGACGCGGCCACGGTCGGCACGCCACCAAACGCCTTCGTCAACTGACGCAAGGCGATCAGCAATTCGCGCTGGTCGCCGTCCAGTGCTCGAGGATGCTGTTGATGAGCTGGACCGCATATTCCAGATCGTCCCAGAGCACTTCCGCCATCGCTTCATCATGCGTTCGGTCTTTCATTCTCCTACTCTTGTTTGCCAGCCCGCAGGCTTTTCACTCATCTCAACGATTATCCTCAACCGTTGCTGAAATGGCCGATCGTCGATTTCAGCGTCGCGCCGCAGCTGGTCCTGTGGCCGTCATAGGCGACCGCCAGACCGTCCACGATATGATTAGGATCGCCCTCAGTGATCGTGCAAGCCGAGTGACCGGGCAACGGGCAGACGCACACATCGTTGACCCGGGCAACAGGGATACCATCAACAGTGAACCACGTGGCACTGACACTGACGACTTTGCCACCATGGGAAGTCGGATCGCTTAAACGGATAACATTGGCCATATTGGTGCTCCTCTTTTGAATAGCTCGAACAGTCTTTCTCAGTTCACCAGCGACAAAATCGCTCAGATGCGTCAACTCAGGCTTTAGCCGCCAGTCGGTGGCTCAGCACCCTTGGCAGGCCCCGCTTCCTGAGGCGGTAGTTCTTGTTTGGCCACCTCCGGTGCGTCTCCGTACTCGACCAGTTTCCAAAGCACGGCACCTTGGCCCGCGGGTCGCTCACCTTTGATCTTCTGCCATAAGTTGGGCTCTAGATAGCGCAACGCGCTGGGTAACGGTTCCCCCTCCTTGAAATGCCGGCGCCGCCAATCAGCGACCACGCCGGCATCATCGGTCTGCCACCAACCAGTTTGCGGACAGATGCGGCCTGTGACGGCTTGATCACCCAGCGGCCTTTTAGGTCGCTCATTCGCGTTGCTCTTGGCGGGCGCCGTGGTCGGGCGCAATCGGATCGAGTTGACAATGCTGTCGAAAAGCTTGACGGCCTGATCGTCGGTGAGAGTGGGAGGACGCGGCTCCCCCTCAAGGGGAGTCCCACTTTCAAACTCAAAAACGATACTCGGCGCGAATATACTTTTTACCGCACCAAGCGTTTCCCATCTAAATGAATGTTGTTTGAATCCATTCTCAGTTGGAAATACTTCGAGAATTTCCTCCCCTTTAATACCATGTATGTCATGCACACCTTTCCGTAATGTCTTTATCTGTCGCGCAAGCGTAGCGTAAATTCCCGTATATGGATGACTTGCCACCCTCTGCAACAGCGTTTGCTCCCCCCCCTTGGGCACGGTCTGGCTATAGATGGAAACCCATACATCCGGCCATTCTTTGAAGTTAATCTGCATCCGCGCCTCCTCGAATTGATATCTGCTTCCATCATTAGCAATAAATCCATTCTTGACGCAAAATCCTGGCTCTACAGGGATTTCCTCAATCGATCGAGCGCGTAAATAAGGAAGAATTTCATTTTGCAAACGTATCAACACTTTATTCCTAAATACACCTTCGTCAAAATTTATGTGCATCAGTGAAAAAAGCTGATCTTGATCTACTTTGTATGCTTCAAAACCAAAATCATTCTCCCCAAATACCTTCTCCCTGGTGGTAAAAATCATTGCGTCTTGGCTTGGCGAAAGGGTTTTATCCAGCAGCCTTTCGTTCTTGCCTGTAACCGATCGCAATTTCGTTTCGCGCTGCATCATCCTTTTTCCGAATTCGGCCACCCCTCCTTGAAATACCTCCGACAATAAGTCCCCATACATAAACTGGGATTGCTGGCCAATTTCCTTAATTTGCGCTCCGGGGGGCAAATCGATCAAGAAACGGCCAAAGCATAGAGTTGTTGTATTTTTCATGGCAACATCCTTGGCGCAAGCACCCAAAGAGAGAAAGAAAACAGAGATGACAAATCCTATCCCAGCGGTTCGTTGCATAAGCGAGACCATAAATACTTCACTCCTTATTTTTTGCCGGAATCTCTTTAGCTGGTTGGGCTTTCTGGATGATCTTGCCGATGCAATACATAACGTTATCGAGAACATCACGATTGGCATAACTACCCTGATGATCAAACCCCTTCATGCGAAAAACACACTGGATTCCTTCAGCTTTCGCGATCGTAGAGCCCGATAAATTTGGAACGGTACCATCGCCGGCATCCACATCGTCGTCAGTCTTCGGACTCCGTCTATTATCAAGTTCAAACTTGACGGACTTCTCGTCGACACCAAGGGTCGTCTCGCCCAACAGTGTCCATGACGCTGCAGGGAAGCCCATCAATCCCGTCTGAACTCTGCTGAGTAGACGTTGATCCGTTATCCAATGAACCTTACCGAAAGCGACTTCTTGGCAATCTGAACCATAATGTGCATAGGTATTCGGGTGGCAATATAGTCCGAGGTTATCATGCATATCCTTCGCTGTTTTGAGCGCTATTCCGTACATCCTCATTGGCGTCGAATCCTGATCCTTTGCCAATTCGGCTGGATCAATCAGAGTTTCGTCGATCATGCCCCACCACACGTCCTGAACCCGTTTGGAATAAATTTCCTCATACGGATCAGCTATTGGCAATGCTTGAGTCAACTCTTTTACAGGTTCACCAGCTATTTTTTGCGACACTGTAAGCCAACCTGGTGGATAATTCTTGGTCGGAAGCAATTCCAGCGCACCTGGCGAGTTTGCCATTACGCAAGTAATATCGGCTGCGTTCCAGCCAATAACCATTGCCGTAGCCGCGCCCATTATATTGAAAACACTCCCGACTTCGGTACCGGCACGGAACCGCCGATAGACTACCGGGGCACCACTAACTGGTTGTACGCCATGTACGACGCCCAGTATCTTGCTGGTGCTCTTCTGAGCAGCTCTGCGCGCGACAATGCCTCCCATCGAATGGGTAACAAGAATGACCTTCCCTTGCGTTATAAAGTAGTTGGTCTTGTCATACCAGGCGAGTACCTCGTCTATCCGTTTGACTAGACCGTCGGCGGACGACTCATTACTACTTAGCCAGTTATAACCGTAGGCCCACACTGGATAATAAAAATCGTCAAGACGCGCGAACTCATCCTCGGTTAAGGGTGCCACTGTTCCCTTGATCGCATTCCATACTTTCCTTACATCAATGAACTCAGGAGCCCAGCACGGGTCGCCAGGCTCGCCCGCGCACGGTTGGATTGGCGCAGGCTTCTTCAAGGTCTGGGCGACTTCCCATACAGCCAGTTTCTTAGTACCCTTCTTTCCAGGTTCCTCGTACTGATCATTGAGCGACCTTTCCAGTTCCGCCAGAACATGTCCGTAGCTGTCAAAATGCAGCGCCCCCCAGCCCCGACGTTTGGCCTCTCCAGCCGTGATGGTGTATATGCCTTGTGGTACCTCAACCTTCCCAGTATGGTCGACCTCCGTACGTGTGGCTGTCATTTGCAACTGTCGCTCTCGCGGCTTTTGCTTCATTCGGCTTCCGACTTCCTTCAGACCGCCAATCGTGCCGTTAGGAGGACTCCAGGCTGGCACCTGCTGCGTACTGGCCTCCTTGGTCATCCGCAGATTTGTTCCCATAATCCCTGGCACAAAGATAACCGGGATCACATGGCGCGGCGGGACCACCGCGTGAGCCCGCACGCGAAAGCTTTTGGGGCTGCAGACCGTGACGAAGCTGGGATCGCCATCGTCATTTAAGGTCAGCGGCACGCGACGAGTCGCCGCAGGCAATAATGCTTCATCCATACCCTGTCTCCTTGCATTGGCAATTCTTGAAACCTCAGCTGCGGATTCTCACTTTTAGCGTTTTGATGACGTTATCCGTCACAACGGTCTTACTTGCGCCATCAGCACCAGACTTGCCACTATCCTGCACAGCGCCCTGGTCGTCGCTAACCTCATAAGGCACGTTCTCGCGCGCCTGCCCGCCGCGCCCCGAGAACGCGATCTGTTCATCCGTCTCTAATGTTGAATGCGGCATGCTTGGCAAATTCAAACTGCCACCGCCGCCGCGGGTGAACTTGAACTCGGATGCCTGCATATTGAACTCGCCGCTCGATGAGGACATGACCTTGCCCTTGCCGATGCTCCACTGCGCCCCATCGGTCCGGATCACCACCTCGGGCGCTTCCAGCAGCAGTGATTCCAGCGAATACAGGTGCAGTCGCTTGGCGGCGCCGATCTCCACCATGTCGTCCTGTCCCTGGATGACGACCTTGCCGCTGGCGGCGATGAGCTGCATGCCGACTTTATGGGCGAATAAGCTCACGCCCTGCGCCGCCCGCATCAGCAACTTGCGCCCAGCCGACACCTGCGTGTTGCCGGCGCTGACCAAGTCGGTGTTCGTCTGCGCGCCTATCATCACATTGTCCTGGCTAGCCAGCGCAATGCCGGCCGGCGCGCTGACCGCGACGATGGGCTTACCTCCTGTGGGATCGGGCGTTCCACCTTCCGTGTTGCTGCCCTTTTCCCACTGCCGGATATGCTCGATCAGCTTCGCCAGCGGCGCGCCATCCCCATCGTCGGCGAAATGCTTGACGGCCAATTCGGACAGCGTTTTGTGGATGCCCTGCAGCACATCATTAATACCGATCAACTCCGGCCGGTCCAGTTGCCGCCCCTTCGCGCCGGGGCGAGCATCGGCCGTGATCAACACACCCTGCGCGCCCCTGACCGCCACGGCCTTGTCACTGCGCAGATCTGCGCCTTCGCCGCGCGCATCGCCACTACCGCCAGCGATGGGGTGTGTCAGCCAGCCCAGGTTCAGTTGCGACGCGCCATGGTCGCTGGACAGCTGGGCGTTGATCCGTCCAGTGCTGTCATCAAAGCGCAGCTGATTGTGCCGTTCCCCCTTGATTTCTCGGCTTTTGATACCGGACAGATAGCGGTTTCCCGGCAAGTCGCCCTGCTCGCTCAGGGCCGCCGGCTGCGCATTGCCGTTGTAGAGTTGGCCGACTATCACAGGCTTATCGGGATCGCCGCCCATGAACGCGACGAGCACCTCCGTTCCCACGCGCGGCAAGTGCAGCGAGCCACACTGCTGCAGGCTGCCTGGCCCGTTGCCTGCCCAGCTGGATGCCACCCTCACCCACGCCGAATCACGCTCCGTGCCGGACGTGCCCGCGCCCTGTGCATGCGCGTGGTCATCGGGACGCAAACCAAGAAACCTTATCCGGGCCCGGCCGAACTTGTCGCAATACACTTCTTCCCCAGGCGGCCCGACCACGATCGCGCTTTGCAGCGGGACGTTGGGCAAGTCCACGCGCGCGTCGAACGCGGGCACGATGGGCACGCCGCGCCGGACGGCGGAAAAGGTCATGTGAAAGCGGACCGGACCACAATTGGCCAACTGGGAATGGTCGTTCGGCGCATGCGTCCAGCGGTTGCGGGAAAACAGGCGTTCGACCTTGGCCACCAGCCCCTTGGGCAAATTATTCTGGGCCGTCAATTGCAACCCGGTGATGACGAAGTCGCGTTCCTCCGCCGGGTGGGTATCGATTTCCGGATGATCGGCCAGACTGAAATATTCGCCGACGCAGAAATCACGCACGCTGCCCTGCCCCCGGTAGCATTTCGCCTCGTAGTCGTGGCGCTGCATGCGCAGCCGGCCAAGCTGGCGCAGTTCATCGTGATCGTCGGCCGTATGCGGGGGCAGAATCTGATAATCGTTCAGGCTGGCTGCCAGCTCGTCGCCACTGGGGCCTTGCTCGCCTGCGCTGTTGGCGTCGGTGGAAGAAAAGTAGCCCTGCGGCTGTTTGTAGTCCCAGCTATGCAACGTGACACTGCCCGCCTGCAAAGTGCGCACGGCGGCCCAGGATGTGATGGTGTCGCGCTGCTCGGTCGCGTTGTCGCGATGGTAGCGCACGGTGCCGGCACGGTTCTGGGGTAGGCTATCGGCGTTATTGAACAACACCAGCGTGTGCGCCAGGGTCTTTCCCGGCTCGGCCTGCGCCCCGGACTCCCGGCCCGCTCCCGCGCGGATATACCAGGCGATGCCGCAGCGCGCCAACAGGCGGCGAATGAACGCGGCGTCCGATTCGTTGTACTGCATAGTGAACTCGCGCTGCGGATACTGGCGCAGTTGAAAACTCTCATCCACCTCCATGTCAAACGCGTTGGCCAGCACCTCGTTGCTCTGCCGCCATTCCGCGATCAGGCGTTTGACGATTTCGAATTCGTTCAGATTGCGAAAGATGCGAGTGTTGACGCGCTTGTCCAGGATCGCCAGCGCGTCGCGCATCACCAGCTTGTAGGTGGCCACGCCGCCATCGCTGTCGCCCGCACACGCCTCCGTGACGATGCCTGATACGGTATTCAACTCTCCCCTGTCGGTGACAAAGTCCACCGCCACAGGCAAGCCGATCAGTTGCTTGAGCTCGATCCCGGCGTCGGTCGAAATGCACCAGACCTCGAAACGAGTTCCTTCGCAAATGGCCGCCGTGCCCATCACCCGTTGCGGCAGTAGCACGTCCGTCAGGATGCCGGCCGCATGCTCCATGCGCATCCGCACCGGCCGGTTCTCCGTGTCCAGCAATTTAGTCTGTTGCAGAAAATTGAGGAAGTCTTGGTCTCGTTTCATTTTCGTCTTCCAATACAAGCGGCGATAGTCAGGGTTGCAGGACGTAATGCGCGGTCGTGCGATCCCGCGCCGCGCGCCGGTCCAGGAACGCATCGATGTCCAGGCGGGAACGGCGGCTGGCATCGTCCATTGCCAAACGGGCTTGCCTCGCATCCTGGGCACGCAACACCAGCCGCACGTCGATGGTCATGCCCACGCCACAGAACATGCCAAGCACCCGGCTGATGGCACGCGCACCTTCGGAATGCGGCAGGAAACGTTCAAACTCCTGACTGTTCAATGGGCCGATGAATAGCCGCGCACTGCTATCGCGGCGATAGATACAGCTGCCCAGCATCGCGCCTTCGCCGAGGACGCGATTCGTGGCACCCAGCCGGGTGCGGTGCTGATCCGGCAAGTCTTCCCAGCAACCTACCAGCGGTTCCAGCGTGAAGGGAACGGCGAAGTATTCAGTGAGCACGCCAGCGACAACGCGCGCCGGCACGCAACGGCTACGGAACTGCGCGGCATAGTAGGCGAGGATCTCCTCGCCTATGCAGACATCTTGCGGCGCCGCCGGTTCCACTGGTTTTGCGGACGGCCGCAATCCGGAAAACGCCTGCAGCATGGCCAAGAACGTGTCCTTGCCTTGCGCATCGATCATGCATGGCGGCCGGTACTTCGCCCACGCCTGGTAGAACAGCGCAACCGAGCGGGTGGAAAGCATGTCGAGAAAAGCGCGGGGGCCACTGTCCTTGTTGACGAATTCGTACTCGGCGATCCGTTCGGTGTCGTGGTAAGGCAACCCGCCATTGGCGCCCAGGATGCCGATGAACGCCGGCGTGATGGCGACATACTCAAGCCGGTTTTCCAGCTGCGCCGCCTGCAGCGCGGCAGCCGAATCGATGGGCCGATCGGCCACGGCCGCCAACGCGACGATCTGGCTGGGTGGGAAAGTAAGAGACAGGGAATTTTCGAACCGGATGAATCGCATCGGCATGGGGCCGTCCTCGATACCGTTCTGGCGCAGCCAAAGCTCGATCAGCCGGACCGCCTGGAAGAATTCAAATCGATAGGGCTGCTTGAGCAGCAGGTCGATCACACCAGACTCAAAGCACCGTTGCGCGGCAGGCATCGCAGCAACTCCTTTCCCGTCGATTTGGACAGCACAACCAATTGCGTAAAACTGTTCAGGTGGACGTAGAGCGCGAAGAAGTGGTCCAGCAACTGGATAAACGTGTGCACGCCACAACCGGCGTAAGCGTCCTCGTCCAGCGTGACCGTCACTTCGATACCGCTCAGGTAGGCAGCACCCACACCGTCGCGCAGCCAGACCCTGATGGGCCGATGGGAAAGGTCAACGATGCCCTCGATCTGCCGCTTCGCGACGGGGCAGTCCGATGGCGCGTAGAGCTCCAGCATGGCCGCGAACGCTGGCAGGCCATCCGTGCTCAGCGAGCGATGGTTCAGGGACAGACTGGAAATCAACCCCCACTGCGCACCGTTGGCCGACGTCAGCCGATGCGGCGCCGTCGGCCTGTACAGCAGACGGATGGGAAAATTGCCGGTGCCGCCTTCAATCGCCAGATCGCCCCCTGTCGCGCCGTAGGGCAAGGAACAAGGCAGCGCCCGATTGGTGCAGGTCAGCGCGATGGAGGCCGTCCCTGTCGCCGCAGCGAGCGGAGAGAAGTCGCCGTCCACGAACGCCATCGCATACTCGTGGCCAGGACTCAATTCAGCCAGCTCCTCGTCGCGATGCACCAGATAGTAATGTGCCTTCGCGCCCGCGTCGGCGCCGTGGCGCAGCGCATAATAGGGCGTGAATTCCGTGGTGACGCTGCCCTTGGCCGACTTGCGCAGCAATTGCACCGAATCGACGCTGTAAATCTCGTAGTTCTCAACCGGCCCCTCATATGGCAGCAAGGGGTATTCACTACGCTCGTGGGTCAGGCGGATTGGCGTCGCATGGGTTTTGAACAGATTGATGACCGGTGTGCAGCCCAGCAGCAGATTGTCGGCGGACAGCCGCTTGAGGATACGCGCCGCGTTCGAATCGGCGAACACGCCGGCCAGCACGAAGTGCACGGTCACGCGCTGACAGCCTGCCGGCAGATACGGCAGCAACGCGGCGAGGTGGAGGTCGATGAATCGGAATTTCGCAGGGTATGAAAAATATTCGGCAAGCAGTCGATGGACGGGATGTTCGCTAGGTGCGAATGGAATCATCGCGTCCCCGTCAGCGAACCCCACCGCCACCAGCGGCGGTTGGTCAAGCGCGGTCCATTCCCCGCTACCATCCGCCTCGACGTAAGTGCTCACGGTGCGCATGAACAAGGTATCGCGCAAGGTGGCGCCAAAGGACGGTTCGCCAGCGATGTAGACGCGGATCTTGTCCAGGCCCAGAGCCGCCAGGCCAGTGTTCGACGCAGTACAACGAATCTCGATTTTGATTTGCGATGTCACATCGCCGGAGAGAGCCACTGCGGCGGGCGCCTTAACGATAGCGTCGAAGCGCGCGTCCGATATCCGGTACGGTCCTATCGTGACTGGATAAGCAGTCGTGTACTTACATGCGTGCGCGGCGGGATCCACGCATTTGAGCTCAGTCCCGCGCGGGATGACCGACACCCCGGTGATCGCGTTCTCCTTTGCCCGGCCAAAGTCCAGGCATGCGACAGAAGCGGCCGGAATCGGGCGCAGGTAATGTGGCCGCAACACATTGAGCAAGGCGGCGGTAATGCGCGAATAATCGTCATCGAGCAGTTTGACGGTACGGGCGCCAAGCAACGCGACCGACTGAAGTACACGGCCAGTTTGCGGATCACCGCCAGCCTCACTCCGGATCCCCAATTTATCCGCAAGCTTGGGGTGCCTAACGGAAAAGCCCTCGGCGAGGAGCTCGTTCCTACCTAGTTCTCGCTCATAATATGGGACTAGAGATTTCATCGTGGTTATCGATCCCGGAGTTGCCTTTGTCGGCGCGTGGAGTGAAGCCGGCCGCATGATGCGGACCCGACCGATATTCGCATGAGGCCGCTCGCGAGCTTTGAGGTCGAACAACGCATCGTTAGAATTCAGGCATGGCCTTCGCGTCGTCTTGCTTGGTGCGCCATGGCGGGCGGCCAGGTTCTTCTCATGAGGAAAATCAACAGCATCGTTCGCGACCTCTCCACACTAGCCGAATAGGCACAGTCCGCCGGACCAGCCGACAGGGAGAACGCGATGAGCTTGCCGCCAAAACTGCTGTGGGAAAAGGGACTGGGCCTGGAAGCCCAGCACTTCCAGCAACTGGACCTCTATCACGAAGCACGCGTGCAATACTTGGCCAAGGCGCTCAATCCGCACATCTGGGGCGTGCAGTCGGTAACGTGGGATGAAAACGCACTGGCGAACAATTCGCTCGCTGCGGAGCGCATGTCGCTGATCTTCCAGACGGGCGACATTTACCAGGCGCCGACATCCGACGCCCTGCCCCTGCCCATCGATCTGCGCGAGCTGCCCGCCGACGAACAAAACTTCACCTTTTACGCCGCGCTCCCCATTCTGAAAGCCCATGGCGGCAATGTGTCCCGCATCAATGCGTCACTCGACGATGCCCGCTACACCTCATTCACCGTGCAAACGGCCGACTTGCACTCGGACGGGGCGCCCGCTCCCATCTCCCATGTGAGGAAGGCGGTCCGGCTCTTGTCACACCTTGAACCGCACAAGGGATATGACTGTATTCCGGTAGTGAAACTATCGCGCAAAGTGGACGGCAGCTTCGCGATCGACCCAGAGTTCATTTCGCCCTGCGTGGCGGCCAAAGCATCCCCGGCGCTGGAGCGCCTATTGTTTGGTCTGTTGGCGAAGGTCGCCACGAAGATCGACGCACTCTACCAACTGCAACGCCGGCCGAATGGATACGCGGTCGAGGCACACAGCGGCGGCTCGACTTCATTCTCGATGCTCGGTGCTTTGACGACGATCGGCGCTAACCTGACCATCCACGCCAAAGCCCAACACTGTCACCCGGAAGTCCTGTTCGATCGGCTAGCCAACCTTGCCGGCGCGCTGATGGCATTCTCGACCAAGTATGCGCTGAACGACTTGCCCGCCTACCCGCATGAAGACCCCGCGCCAGGCTTCGCGACACTGGTCGGCATCATCAACGAACTGCTCGACACCGTCGTATCGTCCAGGTTGATCAAAATCCCCCTGACGATCGAGAAAACCTGCTTCTGGCAGGCCCCCATCGATGCCGAACTGGCCGATTCGGACGCCCCGTTCTATCTCGCCGTGCGCGCCGACATGCCAGCGCTGGAGCTGGTAGAGAAGGTGCCGCGCCTCTTCAAGATAGGCACACCCAACGCCGTCGATACCTTTGTCAAGAGCGCACTGCCAGGTGCGGAGCTGCTCCATTTGGCACAGGTCCCGGTGGAGGTGCCGGTGCAGCCGAACACCTACTATTTCTCGCTGGTGAACAAGAGCGACCACTGCCAGGCGATCCGAAAGGAACGCATGATCGCGATCTATGCGCCCATTATCATCAAGGAACTCGAAATCGAGTTGTTTGCCATCAAGACTTAATCATCCACGATGTTGGATGCGCGTGCGTCCACCGGGTGCGCCTACTTGCCAAACCGCTCCATCACAAACTCGATGAAGCTAGTCTGCTTGGGCGTGGCCTGGCGGTCGCGCGGGTAGACCAGGTGCATGGGGCGTGCGGGCGGCACATGCTCTTGCAACAGCCGCACCAGCTGGCCACTGCGCAGTTCCTCCTGCAGCACGATCTCGGCCTGCATCACGATGCCCAGGCCGGCCAGCGCGGCGCGCTTCAACGCTTGCCCGTTGTTGGAGCGGAAGCGGCTTTGCGGCGGCGTGCATTGCTGGTCGCCGCCATCGAGCCGCCAGCGCACCAGGCGCTTCCAGTGCAGGAAGTCCAGGCATTGATGCTGCGCCAGATCGGCCGCCGTGCGCGGCCAGCCGTTCCGCTCAAGATAGGAAGGCGCGGCGCAGATCACCATGCCATAGGCCCGCAACGGCCGCGCCACCAGCGCCGATTCATCCAGCGTGCCGATGCGGATGGCCGCGTCGAACCCTTCATCGACGATATTGACCACGCGCGGCCCCAGGTCCAGATCGACCGACACTTCGGGATACCGGGCCAGATAATCAGCCAGCGCCGGCGCCAGGCACTCGCTGCCGAACGCCACCGGCGCGCTCACCTTGAGCGTGCCGCGCGCCTCGCTGCGCATGGCTTCCGCCCCCGTTTCCGCCTGCCGCACCAGGCTCAGTATCTGCAAACACTGCTGGTGGTAGCGCGCGCCGATCTCCGTCAGCGCCTGGCGGCGCGTGGTGCGCGTGAGCAGGCGCGCGCCCAGTTGCTGTTCCAGGCTGGCGATGTGCTTGCCCACCATGACGGTCGACATCTCGAACTGACGCGCCGCCGCCGTGAAACTGCCCGCCCCCACCACGCCCGCGAATACTTCCATGCTGCGCAGCTTGTCCATGGCGATTATGAATTAATGGTTAATAGTATTGAAAATTATAGATTATTTATCTGCAGGCCATACACTGCCATACTGTCCACCATCGAACGCAAAGGAAACCAACCATGCTGACCATCCTCGGCCATACCGTATCGATCAACGTGCGCAAGGTGCTGTGGACCTGCGCCGAACTGGATCTGCCGTACACGCTCGAAGCGTGGGGCGGCGCCGGACCAGCCACCGCCACCCCATCGTTCCTGGCGCTTAACCCGAATGCCACCGTACCCGTGCTGAAAGATGGCGACCTGGTGCTGTGGGAATCGAACACCATCTGCCGCTACCTGGCCGCACGCTACGGCAACGGCGCCCTGCTGCCAGCGGCCGCCGCGCCGCGCGCGCAAGTGGAGCAATGGATGGACTGGCAAGCCACGGACCTCAACAGCGCGTGGCGCTACGCCTTCATGCACCTGGTGCGGCGCAACCCCGCGTTCGGCGACGCGGCGGCGGCCGAGGCCAGCGTGCAGGACTGGAACCGCCGCATGGCCATCCTCGACGGCCAGTTGGCGCGCACGGGCGCCCACGTCGCGGGCGCGGCGTTCACGCTGGCCGACGTGGTGATCGGCTTGTCGGTGAACCGCTGGCTGCTCTCGCCCATCACGCGCCCGGCGCTGCCGGCAGTGGCGGCTTACCACGAACGCCTGCTGCAACGGCCCGGCTTTGCCGCCCACGGCGCCAATGGCCTGCCTTGATGCTCCCGACCACCTGACGAGCCCCCGACCATGATGACCGTTTCGACCTGGCTGCTGTTCCTGACCATCTCCCTGCTCACCACCTTCTCGCCCGGCCCCGGCGTGCTGCTGGCCATCGCCAACTGCGCCACGCTGGGGCCGCGCAAGGCCTTGTGCAGCTCATGCGGAAACGCGCTCGGTATCCTGATGGTGGCCACGCTGTCGGTGACGGTGGTGGGCTTGCTGTTCAAGACCTCGGCCACGGCCTTCCTCATGCTGCAACTGGCCGGCGGCGGCTACTTGATCCTGCTGGGCTGGCGCCAATGCGGCCAACGGGGATTCGGCGCCGCCGGCCCCGGCCAGGCGACGCCAGCGGCCACCGCGCACGCCCAGGGCGACTGGCAAACGCTCAGGCAAGGGCTGCTGGTGGCGCTCACCAATCCGAAAAGCCTGATGTTCTTCATCGCCCTGTTCCCGCGCTTCATGGGCGGCGGCGATGCGGGCGGCGCGCGCTTCGTGCTGCTCACGGCCACCTTCGCCGCCTGCGCCATGCTGTCGCACCTGACCTACATCGCGCTGGCGCGCCCGGTGCTGCGCTTCATGGCCGGCGGACGCCGTGCCCGATGGTTCAACGGCGCCACCGGCTTGCTGCTGATCGCACTGGGCGTGTCGATGTTCACGCTGCAGCGCCAGGCGTGAACGCCGCCCTCACTCCGGCGTGAACACGCGCAGGCGGTGGCCGTCGCGGTCCAGCGCCACGAAGGTGTAGCCGAAATCCATCTGTACCGGACGCTGGGCGATGGTCACGCCGCGCTCCACCCAGTCGGCGTAGATGTCGTTGACGGCGCTGCGGTCGGCCTGGGCGAACGCGATTTCCGCGCCGCCACCGGAGGCCATGGCCACCGGCTGCACCGTGTGGCGCGCCCACAGGCCCAGCTTGAGGCCGGACTTGAGCGCGAACAGCGCGAAGGTGGCCGACGCCTCCACCGGCGCCACGCCCAGCAGCTCGGTGTAGAAGGTGGCGCTGGTTTGCGGGTTGTCCACATACAGCAGGATGAAATTGGGGTCGATCATGGTGCTCTCCGCATAAGTTCAAAGTATGGCGCGCTTGTGACGTCGCGAAACATTATGCTAAGGGCAAGCGCTGACAGTTTCTGTCAGTAGCGTTTGAGTAGGCAGGACGCGCGCCGTCCTTCCTTCATGTGGACGCGTTCGGATTTGATCCGGCGGGCAGTTTTCCGCGGATGGGCCGGTTCCGCGTGCTGATACAACCGGACGAGCAACGCGCAGGTGAATTATCAAAAACAAACTCGTAATGAGTCACGGTGGCGGGCGACTCGCATAGTTGCCGCGATGAGTCGCCCCCTTTCACTTATGTCGCATCCTCGGCCGCCTTGCTCGGCTTCTTAGCCATGATCGGATGAGGCGTCTCATGCCGAGCCAGCATGGCTGCATACTCCTGCGCCTTGCGTAGTTTGGTCTCAGGCTTTATTGCAGTCTGCACCCGGAACAACACTGCATATCTGTTTTGAGATTTGAGAGTGGCAAAAAATTCAGCTGCCCCGGGGTGGTCCGCGAATGCAGCATGGAGTTCGGGCGGCACGTTCGCCATGCTAGTCGAATCGTAGGCTGCATCCCATCGACCATCTTTTTTCGCTCGTTCGATTTCAGCCAGGCCGCTCGGCTGCATCTTACCCTCCTCAATATACCTCAGCACCTTCTCGCGATTGACCTTGGACCATAGACTGCGTGGGCGACGGGGCGTCCAGCGCTGCAAATAGTGATGCAGGTCGAGCGAACGCTTCTGGCCATCAATCCAGCCGAAGCACAGCGCAACTTCCAATGCCTCTTGATAGCTTATGCTAGGGACCGGAGCCCCTTTCTTCGCATGCTGCAGCCATACCCCGTCAGAGCTATCGTGGTGCGCTGCCAGCCACCGCGCAAACGCTACCTGGGTTGGGAACAACATCGTCTCAACATCTGCTGCCATCGAATCACTCCGAACTAGTTTTAGTCGGGCTTCAGCACCGGGCGGCTTTGACCGTCCGCTCCTGGCCGAGCGCGGACTCAGGTCAATTGCACGGCATTAGGGTTTCGAGGTGTCGCGTTCTCGTGGTAGAGGTCAGCTAGATATTCACATAACTCATCCTCAGCAACATCACTCGGCACCACAAAGTCTGCTGGTCGGCGCTTCCCGTCAGTCCCAAGGTAACAGGCCTGCCAAACCCCGCCTGAATCAGTTATAGCGATGAGGGCACCGAAAATATTAAACCGCAACTCTTTCATAGAAGCTCCAAAATCATATTCAGCCGCCCACTCCTGGCCGGTTGCTGTCGCCCCGAAGCCACCCTTGAAATCAATCCATCCAACTCCTCGACGCGCAATTCCGATGGGTATAAAGTCACCGGCACGGAGACGATCAATCCCGTCGAAAGAACCGCGCAGGCATGAACCAAGCGTCCAGTGAAAATGTTCGGAACATCATTATTGCCCGCGTGCGTTTTTTTCCGCGCACCTCGCCCATCTTGGAGTCTTTGCTTGAAGAACCGCGTCCTCATCGTCTTTAGGAGCGACCGGGGCGAGTTCAAACCGGCGCAGAAGCTTTCCATCCTCAATGCGGCGCATGTCAAAGGCGATGGGAGTTGTGCCGTGCGGGAAACTATACTCATACACTACAGAACGTCCGTCTTCCGTAAAGCACCATCCGAAAACCATGCCAAACTTGCCTTGAAAGCGATGGACTCGATTAGACCAATCCAGAATCACAAGATACAACGGCTGGGAGTACGAAGCCCCGCGATCTGGAAACAGGGCAAGCCAGCCGACATAGGAGAAATTGCTTGCGATGGCCGGCTTGTCGAAAAAGTCCTGATCATCGAACTTGGGCGCAACAAACTTGCTGCCATCATGGCGTTGCAAACTCAACGTGGCTCCGTTGCTGAGCAGTTCTGCCCGCACGAATGGAGACGCCCCGGCATACGCCAGGTTCGGGAGTGCGAGGGAGACAGCCAGTGCGAGGTGCTTCATGACGCCTAACTTGTTATAAACTGCAAAACGCTCATTAGGCTTAACAAAATGAACAAGCCACGTAAAATCACAAACAACTGAAATAAGTTGCATTTATAGCATGCTTGGTTTGCAGAGACAGCGCGCTTTGGTGGACCAGCATGACCAGCAGTTATTGGCCGACCTCGCCCAACGGCGTTCAGGATAGCAGCTTGCTTATCAGCAAAGCTCACAAATCCTCACTTCAGGCTGAAGCCGCCCAGTTGCCGACCTTCATGTGCCGCAGATGTGAATGATCCAGCAGAGAATCCAATAGTGTTAGGTGAACGTTCACCAAAGGCATACACTGCAACTGACGAATGCCAATCGATCTGTCCCCCAGGGGAGAACTAACGTGTTTCCAAGCCTGAGCATCAAAGAACTCAACACATTGCAGTTGATGGAAAGTCTCGGGCGCGTCTACCAGCCGATTTTCCCTGAAGCGGGCATCCTGACGACCCTTGGGCTAGTGAGCCGAGATTCGGCTGGTAGTCTCTGCCTTACTACCTCCGGACTCGACTACTTGCGGTGGCACGAAATAAACTTGCCTCGTTGATAAGCAACCACATCACTAATGTTCTAACACTGATGTATTGGCATACCGGGCTGGCGGCTTTTGGCCGCACGCTGCTCCCATTTATTCATTGATGAACCGCCGTATCCGCGCAAACGCAGCATCCGGGGCATCTCTCCACACGCCGTGACCGCAACCGTCAAACTGTTCAAATTGAACGAAATGCGCAGGTAAGGCGGCGACGATATCCTTCGCATCCTCCAGCGGGCATACCGGGTCGAGCTCGCCGGCAAGCACTAAGACCGGACATTGTGCTCGCGCCAGTCCCGGCAGCAAGTTCATGATTTGCTGCTCCTCGCCTGCAAATGCAAACAGGATATCTTTGTTGACAGTAGTGCGAGGCACCACATCGCCACAGGCTAGCGGAGCTTGCGAATATAAAGGCTTGCACACGCGCTGATACGCAACCCATGTGGTTTCGCTGGGCGAACGCCAGAATTGCTCTGCGGCGTCACGTGCCTCCGTACCGCCCAGGCGTTCGAACACGGCTAGCTTGCGGGCCAATCCAAGGCTCGGGGACGTGCTGGAAAGGATGACTTTCGCCGGGTGTTCCGGATACTTGTCGATGTAACGCTGGGCGACGAAGCCTCCGAATGACTGCCCGAGGAGTATGGGTTTGGTTATGCCCAGTGCGTCGCACAGCCGCACGACGTCTTCGGCGTAGGTGTCTAGAGTCAATTCTTCGATGGGGCGCCGGTCGCTTCGGCCATGGCCGCGATGGTCGTAGTAGATGATTTGGGCGATGTCCGCCAACCGAGAGAAGCCTGGTTTAAAGCCAGCGTGGTCGTAACCAGGACCGCCATGAAGCAATAGTAGCGTCGGCTTTTCTCGCATGCCTGCGCCGTCTGGCACGAGACCGGAGCCATCGACATCGACAAAAAGACGTGCATCGGGTGAGACTTGAATTCGCATGGACGGCAACTTAATTTGGCAGAGAACGCAGAATAAGTATCCGCGGAGACTTAGGCATCTGCCGTATGAAAATGAGTAAAGCAATATCAGACTGGCGGAGGAATAGAAGGGCTGCTCATGGCGAAAGCAGTCAAAGCCTCCCATAACCCATTTGACGCCTCGTGGCAGCTAGAATATCAGCGACTACACATCGTGCTTGTTGGCGAAGAAGTGCTTGCTGACGTTGACGAGCTTTTCCGCCTGCAACGTCACCGGCGAACGCTTGCGGCCACCGTGGGCGATCTCGTCCTTGCAGCGCGCCAGCGCCGCGCCGAACTCCTGCTGGTAGTCGGACGGTCCCAGCACGTCGAACAGGTCAGCCTTCTCCAGCTTGGCCTTGACGCGTTCGTTGGCCTCGCACAGCAGCACCCGCACACCGCGCGCCTGCATCTTGCGTACCACTTCCTCCAGCGTCTGGATGCCCGTGATGTCCATGAACGGCACATGGCGCAGCCGGATGATGAGGATGTGCGGTTCCGTGTGCGTCTGGATCAGGGCCCGTTCGAAATTCTCCACGGCGCCGAAGAACACCGGCCCTTCGATACCGTACACGAGTACACCGGGCGGCAGCGACTGCAAGCCCTGCTCGGCCAGCTCCTGGGCCAGTTGTTTGTCCGTCTGCGACTGCACTTCCACGGAACTGGACATGCGGCGCAGGAAGTGCATGGTGGCCAGGATCACGCCGATGTTGACGGCCACCACCAGGTCAGCGAACACCGTCAGCAGGAACGTGATGAGCAGGATCACCACGTCGGCCCGCGGCGCGCGCCGTACCATGCGCGCGAAGTGCTTGATCTCGCTCATGTTGTAGGCCACCACGAACAGGATGGCGGCCAGCGCGGCCAGCGGCACGCTGGCCGCCAGCGGCGCCAGCGCCAGCACGATCAGCACCAGCGTGATGGAGTGGACGATGCCGGCCAGCGGGCTGGTACCGCCGTTACGGATGCTGGTGGCCGTGCGCGCAATGGCGCCGGTGGCGGCGAAACCGCCGAACAGCGGCGCGGCGATGTTGGCCAGGCCCTGGCCGATCAGCTCCTGGTTGGAATCATGGCGGGTGCCGGCCATGCCGTCGGCCACCACGGCCGACAGCAGCGACTCGATCGCGCCCAGCATGGCAATGGTGAAGGCAGGGCTGATCAGTTCAACTATGCGCGCCAGCGATACGGTCGGCAGCTTGAAGCCGGGCAACTGCTGCGGGATGCCGCCGAACGCGCTGCCGATGGTGGCCACACCGTCGAAACGGAAGATCACAAAGACCACGGTGGTCACCACCATCGCCACCAGCGGTCCCGGCACGTGGCGCAGGCCGGGGATGCGCGGCGACAGCAGCACCAGCAGCAGGCTCAATAGCGCCAGCCCCGTGGTGGCCAGGTGCAGCTGGGGCAGGATCTGGATCAGGTTCCACAACTTTTCGTGGAAATGGCCTGCCTCGACCGGATGCAGGCCGAAGAAATACTTCCACTGCCCCACCCAGATGATGACGCCGATACCGGCCGTGAAGCCGACGATGACGGGCGCGGGAATGAAGCGGATCACGGCGCCCATGCCGGCAAAGCCCATGGTGACGAGCATCAGGCCGGCCATCAGCGTGGCCACCTGCAGGCCGTCGATGCCGTAGCGGGCCGTCACGCCGGCCAGGATGGCGATGAAGGCGCCCGTGGGACCGGCGATCTGGGCCCGCGTGCCGCCGCAGGCCGACACCAGCGCCCCGGCCACGATGGCCGTGTACAAGCCCTGTTCGGGCCGCGCGCCGGAAGCGATGGCGAAGGCCATGGCCAACGGCAACGCCACCACGCCGACGATCACGCCGGCGATCACGTTGCGCAGAATCTGGTTCCGTACAAATAAGCCGGCGCGATGCGCCGCGACGATGCTGATCATGCTCATCCTTGGCTGTGGCCGGGCTGCGGGCCGTTGCTGTCCATCATACGACAGCGGCAAGCAAAATGGGACCGCCAGTTACCATGGCCGCGCACGGTAGGTGCACCGGGTACGACAAGGATGGTGCCATTCTGCTAGCATGAAACTATGCAAACGCGCATGCAAACGCGACAACCAGTACCGGCGGTGCCAGCGGCGATAACGGCGCGGAGGAACGATCATGAGAAACCGGCTACTACTTTGCTGGCTGCTGGCCGGCGCACCCTTGCTGGGTAGCGCGGCCACCTATGTCAGCCTGAACTTCAGCGTCTCCACCTACCCGGAACTGGTGCCCGTGCCGGGCTACCCGGTCTACTACGCGCCCCGGCTGCACGCCAATTTCTTCTTTTACGATGGCCTGTACTGGCTGCTGATCGGCGACAGCTGGTATGTCAGCACCTGGTACAACGGCCCGTGGTCCTACGTGGGGCCGGACGCGGTGCCGCTGTTCGTCCTGCGCGTGCCCGTGCGCTACTACCTCGCGCCGCCCGTCTATTTCGTGGACTGGCGTCGCGATGAGCCGCCCATGTGGGGCCGCCACTGGGGACCGGACTGGGAGCGCCGCCACGAAGGCTGGGAACACTGGGACCGCCGCGCCGTGCCCGCGCCCGCACCATTGCCCACTTACCAGCGCCAGTACGCGGGCAGCCGCTATCCGCAGCCAGCCCAGCAACAAAACCTGCAAAGCCAGCATTACCGCTACCGTCCGCATGACGCGCTGGCGCAGCAGCACTTCCAGCCAGCGGCACCCGCCCCCCGGCCCGCCCCACCCATCGCGCCGGAACGTCAGCATGCGCCGCCGGGCCGGCAGGAGCACGCGCAGCAGCAGCAGCAGCAGCAACGTCCGCCACAGCCGGAGCATCCGCAACAGCGGCAACAGCAAGCCGTGCCGCACTATGGTCCGCCGCCGCATGCGCCACAACCTCTGCCATCGCCGCCGCCCAATCGCATGGAGACCAACCGCCCGCCCCCGCCGCGCGAGCAGGCGCCTGCCCCACACCAGCAAGCGACGCCACCCGGCCGGGCCGCCCCACCACACGAGGCGGCGCAACGGCCCGAGCGTGGCGAGGAGCGCCGCGGGCCTCAAGGCAGGCAGAACGAAGGCCGGCGCGACAAGGATCAACACGAGGAGCGCTGACGGGGTGTGGCGTCAACTCCATATTTCTTAGCATGATGACCTATTGTCGGCTAGAAAGTTTGCAAGCTGTCCAGTAAGATGGGGGCTCCGGCCGTCCAGGATCCCGCATGAGAATGACCACCGTCGCCCTGCCCACCATCGCCCTGCTGCTCGCCGGGGTGAACGCCGGTGCGCACGCCACGCCGTTGGCGCCGGAACAGGTGATCCGGGTGTGCGGGCAGATCGCCGAATGGCCGCCCTACCTGTATTTCAAGCGCGACCTGGGCGGGGCGACCGACGAGGTGACCGGCTATTCGGCCGAGATGCTGCAACTGAGCCTGGAGCGCAAAGGCTTGCGCTACACCTTCGACATGCTACCCTGGAAGCGGTGCACGGAATCCGTCCGGCTCGGCATGCACGACATGATGACGGACCTGGCCAGCAACCCGGAGCGGGCCAGGATCTACCTGGTGAGCAAGCCCTACTACAGCCAGCACCTGGTCTATTTCTACGACCTGGCGCGCCCCAGGCCGGCCGTCGAGACGGCGCCGGACCTGAAGAAGCTGCGCCTGTGCGGCATCAACGGCTATACCTATGCCGCGTTCGGCCTGAATCCGGCGCAGATGGACACCGGCGCGCAAGACCTGATCCAGTCGCTGCTCAAGCTCAAGAACAACCGCTGTGACGCCGTGCCCGAGCGGCTCGAGATCGCGCTGGGCTACCAGGCGCTGGGCAAGGTCGATTTCAAAGTGCTGGGCATCGCCTACGGCGCGCTGCCGGACCTGGCGCCCTCGCCATTTCACATGATGGTGAGTCGTAACGTGCCCTATGGCGCCGAACTGCTGGAGGTGCTCAACGACGGCATCGACGCCCTCGGCCGCAGCGGCGACGCGAAGCGGCTGGCGGCCAAGTACGGCATCGCCGATCCCGGCCTGGGCAAGCCGCCCCGCCGCCCCGCTACACCCGTTCGATGACGATCGCGATGCCCTGCCCGACGCCGATGCACATGGTGCACAAGGCGTAGCGGCCGCCGCTCCGGTGCAACTGGTACATGGCCGTGGTGACCAGCCGCGCCCCGCTCATGCCCAGCGGATGGCCCAGCGCGATGGCGCCGCCATACGGATTGACGCGCGGATCATCGTCGCGCAGTCCCAGCGCACGCAGCACGGCCAGGCCCTGCGCGGCGAACGCTTCATTGAGCTCGATCACATCCATCTGGTCCAGCGTCAGGCCCAACTGGCGCAGCAGCTTCTGGCTGGCCGGCGCCGGGCCGATTCCCATCACGCGCGGCGCCACGCCGGCCGTGGCCATGCCGATGATGCGCGCGCGCGGCGTCAAGCCATGCCGGCTGGCCGCCTGCGCACTGGCCAGCAGCAGCGCGCAGGCGCCATCATTGACGCCAGAGGCGTTACCGGCCGTGACGCTGCCATCGGGCCGCACCACGCCCTTGAGTTTGGCCAGCGCCTCCAGCGTCGTCTCGCGCGGATGCTCGTCCTGCGCGAACAGCACGGGTTCGCCCGCCCCGCCCCCGCGCCGGGCCGGGGGCAGCGCCACGGGCACGATCTCGTCGGCGAACAGGCCGTCGCGTTGGGCGCGCGCCGTCTTCTGCTGGCTGGCCAGCGCGAAGCGATCCTGGTCGGCGCGGCTGATGCCGTAATCGTCGGCCACGTTCTCGGCCGTCTCCGGCATGGCGTCCACGCCATACAGGCGCTGCATCAGGGGATTGGGAAAGCGCCAGCCGATGGTGGTGTCGTAGATCGCCGCGTTGCGGGAAAAGGCGGCATCGGCCTTGCCCATCACGAACGGCGCCCGCGTCATGGACTCGACGCCGCCGGCGATCATCAGGCTGGCGTCGCCCGCCATGATGGCACGCGCCGCCGTGCCCACCGCGTCCATGCCCGAACCGCACAGGCGGTTGACGGTGGAGCCGGGCACTTCCTGCGGCAGGCCGGCCAGCAGCGCCGACATGCGCGCCACGTTGCGGTTGTCCTCGCCGGCCTGGTTGGCGCAGCCATAGATCACGTCGTCCACTTCCTGCCAGGCCAGGCCGGGATGGCGGCGCATCAGTTCGCGCAGCGGCACGGCGCCCAAGTCGTCGGCCCGCAGGTCCTTGAGCGCGCCGCCGTAGCGGCCGATGGGGGTGCGGATGGCGTCGCAGATAAAAGCTTGTTGCATGGTGTCCTCGTTCAGTCGTTGGGGGGCAGCAGCGGCGCGCCGGTGACGGCCTGCAGTGCTTCAAAGGTGAGACCGGGCGCCATCTCGCGCACGGCCAGGCCGGCCGGGGTGACGTCGAGCACGGCCAGGTCGGTGTAGATACGGTCGACGCAGCCCACGCCCGTGAGCGGGTAGCTGCACTGGGCCACGACCTTGCTTTCGCCGTCCTTGGTCTGGTGGTCCATCATCACGAACACCTGCTTGGCGCCGATCGCCAGGTCCATCGCGCCGCCCACGGCGGGAATGGCGTCCGGCGCGCCCGTGTGCCAGTTGGCCAGGTCGCCGTTGGCCGCCACCTGGAACGCGCCCAGCACGCAGATATCGAGATGGCCGCCGCGCATCATGGCGAACGAGTCGCCGTGGTGGAAATAGGCGCCGCCCGTCAGCAGCGTGACGGGCTGCTTGCCGGCGTTGATCAGGTCTTCGTCCTCCTCGCCGGGCGCGGGCGCGGGGCCCATGCCGAGCAGGCCGTTTTCGCTGTGCAGGAACACTTCGCGCTCGGGCGGCAGGTAGTTGGCCACCTTGGTCGGCAGGCCGATGCCCAGGTTGACGTAGGCGCCTTCAGGAATGTCCTGCGCCACGCGGGCGGCGATCTGGTCGCGGGTGTATCGGTTCATCATGCGGCCTCCTTGACGACGCGCTGTACGAAGATGCCCGGGGTGACGATCACTTCCGGGTCCAGTTCCCCCAGGGCCACCACCTGGCGCACCTGGGCGATGGTGGTCTTGGCCGCCATCGCCATGATGGGGCCGAAGTTGCGGGCCGTCTTGCGGTACACCAGGTTGCCCCAGCGGTCGCCGCGCAGCGCCTTGATCAGCGCGAAGTCGGCATGGATGGGCGATTCGAGCACATACATGCGGCCATTGATCTCGCGCGTCTCCTTGCCCTCTGCCAGCTGGGTGCCGTAGCCGGTGGGCGAGAAGAAGCCGCCGATGCCGGCGCCGGCGGCGCGGATGCGCTCGGCCAGGTTGCCTTGCGGCGTGAGCTCCAGTTCGATCTTGCCGGCCCGGTACAGGGCGTCGAAATGGTGCGAGTCGGCCTGGCGCGGAAACGAGCAGATGATCTTGCGCACCCGGCCGGCGGCCAGCAGCGCGGCCAGCCCCGTGTCGCCATTGCCGGCGTTGTTGTTGACGATGGTGAGCTCGCGCGCGCCCTGTTCGATCAGCGCGTCGATCAGCGCCGAGGGCATGCCGGCATTGCCGAAGCCACCGATCATGACAGTGGCGCCATCGTGCACATCGGCCACGGCCCGCTGTAGTGATGCATAAGTTTTGTCGATCATATTTCCACCTTGCTTATCTCAGTTGTGCGATTATCGAACTAATGATTGATAACCGCACATCCAGTGTAGCGAGAGCGGGATGGCCAGGTCAAGAAAAAAACAACTATCGAAACTGCCCGCTGCATTAAAATCACGCCATGCCCAAGACCACCACCAACGACCGTCCCGCCGCCGCGCCGGCGCCGGAGCGCGAACTGACCATCTCCGAACAGATCGACGCGCTGACCGATCCCAGTTTCATGACTTCGCTGGCGCGCGGCCTGGCCGTGCTGCATGCGTTCAGCGATGCGCGCAAGCCGCAGACCATCGCCAGCATCAGCCAGAAGACGGGCATCCCGCGCGCTGCCGTGCGACGCTGCCTGCACACGCTGCGCGAGCTGGGTTACGTGGACGCGGAGCTGAACAACTTCACGCTGCGGCCCAAGGTGCTCACGCTGGGCTACTCCTACCTGTCGTCGACGCCGCTCACCGTCTCGGCCCAGCCCTACCTGAACGACATCAGCCGCACGCTCAACGAATCGAGTTCGCTGGCCGTGCTGGAGGACGATGAAGTGCTGTACGTGGCACGCGCGGCCACCTCGCGCGTGATGTCGGTGGCGCTCAACACGGGCAGCCGGCTGCCGGCTTACTGCACCTCGCTGGGCCGCGTGCTGCTGGCCCACCTGCCGCCCGCTGAACTGGACCAGTACCTGGCCCGGACCCGTCTGCGGCCCATGACGGACAACACGGTCACCTCCGTCAAACGGTTGCGCGAGATCCTGGCCGGCGTGCGCCAGGCTGGCTACGCCGTCAACGACGAGGAACTGGAACTGGGCCTGCGTTCAATCGCCGTGCCCGTGCGCGGTGCCTCGGGCAAGGTGCTGGCGGCGCTCAACGTGGGCGCGCAAGCGGCCCGCGTCAGCGTGCGGCAACTGGAGCAGGAGTTCCTGCCGGTGCTGCAGCAAGGCGCCCAGGCGCTGGCCATCCTGCTGCCCTGACCGGCGCCGGCCCACGCCGGCGCCTTCGCCTTGCCCAGAATCAGAACGTGTGGCGCAGGCCGGCCATCACGCCGTTCTGCGTCCTCCCCACCCCGACCGTGCCGCCCGCATCGAGCGCAATGGCCGACAGTCCACTGTTCTTCATGTGGCCCACGCTGCCATAGACAGCCGTGCGCCTGGACAGGTAGTAGCTCAGGCGTGCCACCAGCATGGTGGCGTCGGCGTCGCTGTGCTTCACGTCCCGTCTGGCCACCTGCACATCCAGCGTTGCCTGCGGCGCCACCGGATAGCTGCCGCCGAAGTAATACAGGTCCGAACGCGTCACGCCGGCGACCGCCCGCGTGGTGCGCTCGATCACGCCGCCCGCTAGCTTGCCCGCACCCGCCATCACGTAGCCGTTCACCGTCACGCGCCGGTCGCTGTTGTCGCTGCTGGTCAGGCCATTGGCCGCGCCGGCGTTGCCATACATGATGTCGTAGGAAGCATTGACGCCGAACGGTTTGGTCTCATAGCCGATCAATCCCGTGACCTGCCGGCAGGCCTTGGCGTTGCCGGGCACCTCGCCCGGACAGTTGGTGGCGGACGGGCCGCCGGCGGCCGAGCCGTCGCGCCCCGTACTATAGGTGGCGCCCAGCACGACATCGTTGAAATTGCCCAGGTAGCCGATGGCGTTGTCGCTGCGCGCGTTCGGCAGGTAGGGATCGATGCTGTTGATCGAGAACAGGTTAGGCCCCAGCACATCCGTCTTGGTCAAGGCCACGTAGGTCATGTTGATCTGGCGCCCCAGCGAGACCGTACCGAACGCGCCCTTCAAGCCCACCGACGCCTGGCGCCCGAACAGGCGGTTGCCCTGCCCCATGGCGCCGGTATCCATCGCCAGTCCCGATTCCAGCGTGAAGATGGCCTGCAAGCCATCGCCCAGGTCCTCGGCGCCGCGAAAGCCCAGCCGCGACGGGAATGAACCTGTCAATGACGGCATCTTCGTCACCGCATCGCCGGCGGCGTTGGTGTTGGTCATGTGGGCCAGTCCCGTATCGAGCAGGCCGTAGACCGTGACCGAACTTTGCGCCATGGCGCCACTCGCGGCGCCCATTGCCAGCAGCGCGCAGGCGCGGCGGATCGTGTTGTTCATTGTTTGCTCCTTGATTATTATTGTGTGCGAATAACGCCCACATGATTGATAATCGCACACTGGCTATATACCATGTGCGGGTAAAACACTCACTACGCCTTTACTCACCACCGCAGTCCCCAAGGAGAACCACCATGACGTTACAAAAACTATTGGCCATCGCCACCCTGGCCGCCGTCGGCGGCGCCAGCGCGCCAGCGGTGCTGGCCACGCCGGAAGACAGCGCCCGGCAACTGGTCAAGAAGGCCATCGGCCACTTGAAGGCCAGCGGCCTGCAGCAGGCTTGCGCCGATTTCGGCGACCCGGCCAAGGGCTACATGGCGGGCGCTTCCTACGTCTTCATCCAGGACATGCACGTCAAGATGGTGTGCAATCCCTCCAATCCACGCATCGTCGGCAAGGACTTGGCGGAGCTGAAGGATGCCAATGGATTCGCCTTCAGTCGCGAGATGGTGCGCATCGCCAGCACGGCCGGCAGCGGCTGGGTCGAATACAAATGGATCAACCCGGCCACCGGGCAACTGCAACAGAAAAAATCCTACGTCGAGCGCAGCGACGACTACGTGGTCGGCGCCGGCTTCTATAAATAAGGCTGCCTTGGCGGCCCTCAGGCATCCTTAAGCGGCCGCCGTGCGCAAGCCACCCGCCGCATCGCCGCCCTCCTGGACGGCCGATGCGGAGCGGCCGTGCCGGATCAGCGCCACCGCGATGGTCGCGATCACGGCGGGAACGGAGATCGCCATGAAGTTCTGCTCCAGCGGCAAGGCCAGGCCGACCAGCGTGCCAATGGCGATCGGGGCGATGATGGCGCCGCCACGGCCCACACCGGAGGCCCAGCCGATGCCGGTGGCGCGCACGGCGGCCGGGTAGAACTGGCCCGCGTAGGCATAGGTGACGATCTGGGTGCCAATGGTGGACGCGCCGGCCAGGCCGACCAGCACGAACAGCGCGGCCGTGGGTACCTTGAAGCCGAGCAGGGTGATCGACACGGCGGCCAGCGCATACATGCCCACCAGGACGTACTTGATGTGGAAGCGGTCGGCCAGCCAGCCGCCGCCGATGGCGCCGATCACGGCGCCAAAGTTCAGCACCAGCACGAACGTCAGCGCCGAACCGAGGCTGTAGCCAGCGCTGGCCATCAGCTTGGTGAGCCAGGAACTGAGCGCATAGACCATGAACAGGCACATGAAAAAGGCCACCCAGAACATGGCGGTGCTGAAGCCACGGCCCTCCTGGAACAACTGGCCGATGGAAGCGGCGCCTGCGCGCTCCCTGCCGGCCGACACGAACTGGTCGCGCGCGCCGGGCAGGTATTGCGGCTCGATGCGGGCCAGGATGCGCTTGAGCTCATCGAAGCGCTGGCGGCGAATCAGGAACGGCATCGACTCCGGCAAGCTCCGGAGGATGAACGGGATCAGCACCACCGGCACCCCGGCGGCCAGGAACACGGACGACCAGCCGTAGGACTCGATCAGCCCCTTGCCCAGCAGCGCCGCCAGCATGCCGCCCACCGCATAGCCGCTGAACATCAGCGTGACCATGGTGGCGCGGATGCGGCGCGGTGAGTACTCGGTCATCTGCGCCACCACGTTGGGCATCACGCCGCCGATGCCGAGGCCGGCCAGGAAGCGCATGGCGCTGAACAGATAAGGGTCGTGCGCCAGGCCGGCGGCGGCCGTGAACACGCTGAACAGCGCCAGGCAGATGGCGATGGCGTAGCGGCGGCCGATGCGGTCGGCCACGGAACCGAGGAAGATGGCGCCGAACATCATGCCGAACAGCGCCGAGCTGACCATGAAGCCCGCGTTCTGGGCCGTCACGCCCATGGCCTTCATGATCGAAGGCAGTGCGATCCCGGCCACGGCCAGGTCGTAGCCGTCGCAGATGATGATGACGGCGCACCAGGCCAGCACGCCGGCATGGAAGCGATTGAAGCGCGCTCCATCCGACAGTTGTTGAACATCGATTTGCTGCATGTTTGTCTCCCTCTGTGTTGTAGGTGTGGGTACTGCGATCGATACGACGTTGGAACAGGTGAATCAGTTTTGCTTTGGCGCGGCCGGGGCGGGTGTTTCGGCACGCAGCAGGCGGTGCGCGATCACGCCGATCACAATGCCCCAGAAGGCCGAGCCCAGGCCGAACAAGGTCATGCCGGACGCCGTGGCCAGGAATGTGAGCACGGCCGCGTCGCGCTCCGGCGCGGAAGCGATATGGACCAGGTTGACCGTGACGGGTCCCAGCAGCGCCAGGCCGGCCAGGGTGACGATCAGTTCATGCGGCAAGGCGCCAAACAGCATCACGACCGAGCCGCCGCAGGCGCCGGCCAGCAGGTAGAACAAACCATTGGCAATGCCGGCCACGTAGCGCCGGGCCGGGTCCTCATGGGCGTCGCGGCCGGTGCACATGGCGGCCGTGATGGCGGCGATGGCGATCGTGATGCCGCCCGCCAGCGCCGTGGCCAGCGAGGCCAGGCTGTTGACGACGATGATGGGGCGCGCCGGGCTGTCGTAGCCGCTGGAGCGCAGGATGGCCATGCCGGGCAGGTACTGGCCCGTGAGCGTGGTCAGCACCAGCGGCAAGGCCAGGCTGAAAGTGCTGGTCCACGACCATGCCGGGGCGATGAAGTGCGGCGCGACCAGTTCCAGCCGCACGCCGCCGAAATGGGTCAGGCCGGTGGCGCCGGCGATGGCGGCGCCCGTCGCCAGCAACAGCACCACGCTGTAGCGCGGGAAGCAGCGCTTGTAAATGAGGAAGGAAATGATCATGCCGCCGGTGAGCAGCGGCAGCGTGCCGCTGCCCTTGAACGCGTTCAGCCCGAACGGCAGCAGGATACCGGCCATCATGCCGCTGGCGATGCCCTTGGGGACGTGCGCCATCAGCCGGTTGAAGCCACCCGACAGGCCAATCGCCAGCAGCAGCACGGCGGCCGTGATGTAGGCGCCCACCGCCTCGTGAATCGACAGGCCGGGGAACAGGGGAATCAGCAGCGCCGTGCCGGGCGCCGACCAGGCCGTGATGACGGGCGCCTTCAACACCCAGCTCAGGAATATTCCCGCCACGGCGGCGCCCACGCAAATGCCCCACACCCACGAGGCGAACATCTCGTTGGACATATGCGCCGCCTGGGCGGCCTGGTAGAAGATGGTGAGCGGGCCGGACAAGGACACCAGCACGGCCAGGAAGCCCGCCACCATGGCCGACAGGGACCAGTCAGCGAAAAACAGGCGCAAGGAACCGCTGGCCGCGCGCGGCGCACCGGCCGGTTCGGGCGGTGCGTCCGGGCGTGACGGGTCCTGCTGATGGCGGGCAGCCTGGTGCATCGTGTCTCCTGTTGTTGTGAAGTCCGGCCGCCCTTATCGGTGGCGGTCCGTCATGGGGTGCTGCAAGCGCGGCGGCGGGCGCCCTTCAATCGGCCAGGAAATTGGCCAGGGCCTCGTTGAACGCCGGCGCCGCCTCGATGTTCGAGATGTGCGAGGCGGCCAGCGTTACCAGTTCGGCGTGCGGGATCAACTGCCGCATGGCTTGCGCGTCGACCACCGTCGTCACCGGATCGGCGGCGCCGGCGATGATCAGGGTGGGCGCGGCGATCAATGGCAGCTGCGGGCGCAGGTCGGCGCCCGCCAGCGCATCGCAGCAGGCGGCGTAACCATGGGCGCTGCCGGCGCGCAGCGTGGCCACCAGCGCCGCCACCGCCTGCGGTTCGGCGGCCGCGAACGCGGGCCCGAACCAGCGCGCCGGGGCGCCATCGGCGATGTCGTCCAGCCCTTCCCGGCGGGCCAGCGCGGCGCGCTCGCGCCAGCCCGCCTCGGTGCCGATGCGGGCCGCCGAATTGGCGATCACCAGCTTGCGCAGCCGCTGCGGCGCGTAGATGCCCAGCCACTGCGCCGTGGCGCCGCCCATCGAGATGCCGCACACGTGGGCGCGCTCGATGTCCAGGTGGTCGAGCAGCGCCAGCACATCGTGCCCCAGTTGCGCCAGACTGCAGGGGCCGGACGGCGTGCCCGATTGGCCGTGGCCGCGGGTATCGTAGCGGATCACGTGGAAGCGACTGCGCAGATGCTCGGCCTGCGGCTGCCACATGCGCCAGTCGGTGCCCAGCGAATTGGAGAACAGCAGCGCCGGCAGATGCCGATCGCCCTCGGTCTCAAAATGAATGTCGATATCGTTGCTGCGTACTACAGGCATGGCCTGGCTCCCGGTATGGTGTGGATCAACCCTGATCGCCGCCACCGACCGGCAGCACGGTGCCGGTGATGTACGACGCCTCGCTGGAGGCGAGGAACAGGATGGCGCGCACCTGCTCGTCGATGGTGCCGTAGCGGTGCATCAGGCTGCTGGCCACGGTCTGGTCGATGATGCCCTGGTACCAGGCCTGCTCCTGCGCGCTGAGCGGCTGCGCGTTGCGCGGGATGCGGCGCGGCGGCGCGTCCGTGCCGCCGGTGGCCACCGCGTTGACGCGGATGCCGTTCTGCGCGTGTTCCATCGCCAGGCTGGCCGTCATCGCGTTCACCCCGCCCTTGGACGCGGCATACGGAATGCGGTAGATGCTGCGGGTGGCGATGGACGACACGTTGACGATCACGCCCTGCTGGCGCGCCACCATGTCCGGCAGCACGGCGCGGCAGCACCACAAGGTGGGGAACAGCGAGCGCCGCACTTCGGCCTCGATCTGCTCGGGCGTGTATTCCTGGTAGGGCTGGGCCCAGATGGTGCCGCCCACGTTATTGACGAGCACTTCGACCCGGCCATATTCGGCCAGCGCGGCCGCCACCAGCTGTTCGGCGCCGGCCCACGTCTCCAGGTCGACCATGGCCACCAGCACCGGCGCACCCAGCGCCCGCGCCTCGGCCGCCACCTCCTCCACCAGCGGCGAACGGTCGGCCAGCACCAGCCGCGCGCCCTCGCCGGCCAGCGCCAGCGCCACGCCGCGGCCGATGCCCTGGGCGGCGCCCGTCACCACCACCACCTGTCCTTCAAACCGGCGCGCGCTCATGCTGCCACCTCGCTGCTGGCCGAGAACTTCTCGAAGTAGAAATTGGCCGGTGTCACGCCGCATTCGTCCAGCCAGCGCCGCACCGCCTCCACCATGGGCACGGGGCCGCACAGGTAGAGATCGACGTCGCCGCCATTGAGCCAGGCCGGGTCCACGTGCTGGGTCACATAGCCCTTGCGCGGATGGGCGCTGTCGAGCGAAGCCACCACCGTGCGGTAGCTGAACTGGGGATGGCTGGCCGCGATGCGTTCCAGGTGGTCGAGCGCCACCAGGTCCACGTCGTTGGTCACGCCGAACACCATGCGCACCGGCTGGCGGAAGCCGCTGGCGGCCAGCACCTGCAGCATCGACAGGAACGGCGCGATGCCCGTGCCGCCGGCCAGCAGCAGCAAGGGGCGCCGCACCTCGCGCAGGTAGAAACTGCCATACGGGCCGGAGAAGGCGATCGGCTGGCCCACTTGCGCATCCTGCGCCAGGAAGGTGCTCATGCGGCCCTGCGGCACATTGCGCACCACGAACTCGTAGCGCCGCGCGCCCGGCGCGGAACTGAACGAGTAGGAGCGCGTGAGGTCCGTGCCCGGCACTTCCACGTTGACGTACTGGCCGGACAGGAAGCCCACGTCGGCGCCCTCCTCCAGTTCGATCGCGAAGCCCAGCGTGGTCTCCGACAGGCGCTTGACCTGGGCCAGGCTGCCGGCGTAACGGGACACGCCCGTCTTGCAGGCGGCCGACGTGGCGGGAATGCGCACCACGCAGTCCGAGGTGGGCTTCATCTGGCAGGCCAGCACGTGGCGCTGGGCCGCCTCCTGCGCCGTCAGCGCGTCCTCGATGTAGCTCGACTCGGGCATGTCGTAGCTGCCCGTCTCGCACAGCCCGCGGCAGGTGCCACAGGCACCATCGCGGCAATCGAGCGGTATGTTGACTTGCTGGCGGTATGCGGCGTCGGCCAGCTTCTCGTTGTCGTTGCACGAAATGAAGCGGGTCACCCCGTCCTCAAACTGCAGTGCGATGCGGTAGCTCATCGTCTCTCTCCTGGTTCTGTTGCGGTAAAGCGGGCTTGCTACAGGTGGTAAATGTCGATCACTTGCTGGATGTAGTCGTTCTTGAGCACCACGTACTTATTGGTGATCAACGGCTGCGGGCCGCCAAAATCGATCTCGTAGCGCATCATGCCGAAGTGGCTGAAATCGGTCTGATAACGGTGGCTCAGCGTCTGCCAGTTGAAGCGCACCGTCACGCGCGAACCTTCCTGCCGTTCGATCTCCACGTTCGAGATGTTGTGGCTGGTGCGCGTGTCGGGCATGGTGGCGCTGGAACGCTCGGTCTTGATGCGGAACACGCGATCCTCCAGGCCCTGGCGGGTGGGATAGAAGATCAGCGAAATCTCGCGTTGCGGATCGGTGATCAGCTGGCCATCGTCATCCCACGACGGCATCCAGTACTGCACTTGCGGGTGGTAGCACGCCAGCCACTCGTCCCACTGCTGGTCATCCAGCAGACGGCACTCGCGGTACAGGAAGGCGTGGACCTGGTCCAGGGTGATGGCGCTCATGCCTGCTCTCCTTCGCCGCCCACGGCGCGCCGCATCACGTCCAGCCAGTAGCGGTGCTGGATGGTGTACAAGCCTTCGTCCTCCGTCTTCAGGCCGCTCATCACCGGCTGCAGGCCGATTTCACGGGCGGCCGCGTCGGCGCCTTCGATCCAGTGCGTGCTGCCGCGGCACATGTCGTTCCATTCCAGCGCGCTGCCCAGGTAGCCCTGCTGGCAGGCGCGGAACTCCTCCAGGTCGTCCGGCGTGGCCATGCCGCTGACGTTGAAAAAGTCCTCGTACTGGCGGATGCGGCGCGCACGCGCCTCGTCCGGCTCGCCCTTGGGCGCGATGCAGTAGATCGTCACTTCCGTCTTGTCCACCGACAGGGGGCGCAGCAGGCGGATCTGCGACCCGAACTGGTCCATCAGGTACACGTTCGGATACAGGCACAGGTTGCGCGAGCGGCCTATCATCCAGTCGGCCGTGGCGCCGCCGAAGCGCTGCGCGTATTCCTCGCGGCGCGGGAAGTTGGGCCGGTCCTGCGGATTGGCCCACTGCGTCCACAGCAGCATGTGGCCATGCTCGAAGGCGTAGAAGCCGCCGCCCTGCTTGCCCCACTTGCCCGCGTCCATGGCGCGGATATTGTCGGGACGGGTCTCGGTCTGCTCCTTGCGGCGGCTGGTGGTGGCCGCGTAGTTCCAGTGCACGGCCGAGACGTGATAGCCATCCGCGCCGTTTTCGGCCTGCAGCTTCCAGTTGCCTTCGAAGGTGTAGGTGGACGAGCCGCGCAACACTTCCAGTCCGTCCGGCGACTGGTTGACGATCATGTCGATGATCTTGCCCGCCTCGCCCAGGAATTCGGCCAGCGGCAGCACGTCCGGATTGAGGCTGCCGAACAGGAAGCCCTTGTAGCTCTCGAAACGGGCCACCTTCTTCAGGTCGTGCGAGCCTTCCTTGTTGAAGCAGTCCGGGTAACCGGCGTCCTCCGGGTCCTTCACCTTGAGCAGCTTGCCGTTGTTGCTGAAGGTCCAGCCATGGAACGGGCAGGTGTAGGTGGCCTTGTTGCCGCGCTTGTGGCGGCACAGCTGCGCGCCGCGGTGGGTGCAGGCGTTGATGAAGGCATTGAGCTCGCCCTGGCGGTTACGGGCGATGAACACCGGCTGGCGCCCGATGTGGGTGCTGTAGTAGTCGTTGTTGTTCGGGATCTGGCTCTCGTGGGCGAGATAAATCCAGTTGCCCTCGAAGATATGCTTCATCTCCAGTTCGAACAGGGCCGGGTCGGTGAAGGCGCGGCGGTGCAGGCGATAGTCGCCGCGCTCCTTGTCCTCGATCAGGAAGCCGTCCAGGCTCTCGATCGTGGGCGCGGCGGCGGGATGGATGGGGATCATGATGGCGCTCTCTCTCAGGCGGCGGCGCGCACGCGTTGCACCACGGTGGCGGGCGCCACTGGCGTGTCGGCATACAGCTGGAAGTCGAAATCGATCTCGGCGTACGGCGCCTGCAAGCCCTTGGCGGCGATGGCGGCCGGCTCGCTGACGCGGCGCACGGGCGGCACCAGGCCTTCGCGGCTGGCGAACGCGAAGTCGTCCCACAGGTATTGGTCGCCGTCGATGTTAATCTGGGTGGTCAGCTTGCGCTGGCCGGCGGCGCTGATGAAGAAGTGGATGTGGGCCGGACGGTTGCCATGGCGGCCCAGCTGGTCCAGCAGGCGCTGGGTGGTGCCGTCCGGCGGGCAGGAGTAACCGACCGGCAGGATGCTGCGCAGCTGGTAACGGCCCTCGCCGTCGGCGATGATGGTGCGGCGCAGGTTGAAGTGCGACTGGGTCTTGTCGAAGAAGGAGTAGTTGCCCAGCAGGTTGCAGTGCCACACTTCCACCTTGGCGCCCGGCAGTGGGTTGCCATCCTGATCGCGTACCGTGCCCTGCATGAACAGCACTTCGGCGCGGTCGCTCTCGGTGCCGTCGTCGAGCCGGGCGTAGCCCTTGCTCTCTGGCGCGCCGGCCACGTACAGCGGGCCTTCGATGGTGCGCGGGGTGCCGCCGGTGAGGCCGGCGCGCGCTTCGGCCTCGTCGGCGCGGATGTCGAGGAAGCGCTCCAGGCCCAGGCCCGGCGCCAGCAGGCCCAGTTCATTGCGGGCGCCCGCTTCGCTCAGGTACTCCAGGCCTTTCCAGAATTCGCTGGGCTGGATGTCGAGGTCTTCGATCGCCTTGCACAGGTCGCCCACCAGGCGCAGCATCACCTGCTGCACGCGCGGGTTCACGGGGCCGGTGGCTGGTGCGCTGATCCAGCTGCTAACCAGGGTGTCGATGTCGGTATGGGTCATGCTAGTCTCCTTCGTGGTGGTGGTGGTCGGTTGCGTTGGGGTCAGGCGTCGCCGTCGCGCACCGACGAGGGGTGGCGGCACAGCGGCATGATCTGGATCTGCATGTACGGGAACAGCGGCAGTGACGTCAGCAGCGCGTGCAGCGTGTCGACGCTGTCGACGTCGAAGATGCTGACGTTGGCGTACTGGCCGGCGATGCGCCACAGGTGGCGCCACTGGCCGTCGCGCTGCAGGCGCTGGGCCAGTTCGCGCTCGCTGCGCTTGAGTTCCTCGGCCTGCTCATGCGGCATGGCCGGCGGCAGGTTCACATCCATGCGTACGTGGAATAACATCGTGTCTCTCCTTGATGGGCTGTTGGTTCAACGGCGGCGCAGGTCGCGCAGCTTGTCCAGGTCCGGCTCCACGCCCAGGCCGGGGCCGGTGGGCACGTGCAGCATGAAGTCCTGGTAGACCAGCGGCGTGCGCAGCACCTCCTGGGTCAGCAGCAAGGGGCCAAACAATTCGGTGCCGAAGGCCAGCTCGCCGAACGTGGAGAACAGCTGGGCCGAGGCGGCCGTGCCCACGCCCCCTTCGAGCATGGTGCCGCCATACAGGCCGATGCCGGCCAGTTGCGCCAGCGCCGCCACCTGGGCCGCCGGCAGCAGGCCGCCGGACTGGGTGATCTTGACGGCGAAGACGTCGGCGCCGTCGTGGCGCACGAAGTCGAGCGCATCGAGCGGGCCATGCAGGGCCTCGTCGGCCATCAGGGCCACCGCGTAGCGCTGCGCCAGACGGGCCATGGCGGCCTTGTGTTCGGCCCGCACCGGCTGTTCGATCAGGTCGATGCCGCCGGCCTCCAGCGCCGCGATGCCGCGCACCGCGTCCAGTTCGGACCAGGCCTGGTTGACGTCGACGCGCACGCTGACGGCGTCGCCCAGCGCCTTCTTGATGGCCAGCACGTGGGCCACGTCGTCGGCCACGGGGCGGGCGCCGATCTTGAGCTTGAAGATGTTGTGGCGGCGCAGTTCCAGCATCTGCTCGGCTTCGGCGATATCGGTGGCCGTGTCGCCGCTGGCCAGGGTCCAGGCCACGGGCAGCGCGTCGCGCACCCGGCCGCCCAGCAGTTCGCTCAGCGGCACGCCCAGCCGCCGCGATTGCGCGTCCAGCAAGGCCGTCTCGATGGCGCACTTGGCGAAGCGGTTGCCCTGGATCACCTTGCGCACCTTGGCCATGGCCTTGGCCACCTGGCGCGCGTCCATGCCGATCAGCAGCGGCGCGATATGGCGGTCGATGTTGGCCTTGATGCTGTCCGGGCTCTCCTCGCCGTAATTGAGGCCGCCGATGGTGGTCGCCTCGCCCCAGCCGTCCACGCCATCGGCGCAGCGCACCCGGACCAGCACCAGGGTCTGGGTATGCATGGTGGCCACGGACAGGCGGTGCGCACGGATGGTGGGGACCTCGGCCAGGATGACTTCGATGTGGGTGATCATATTTAGTTTGTATAATGGGTCGCAATGGATACACGATATGCCACGCAAATCCGTCCGTCCAACACTGAGTTAGTATTGTTTTAATACCTAAAAGGTATAGTATGGAATTACGTCACTTGCGCTACTTCGTCGCCGTCGCCGACGAGAAGAACTTCACCCGCGCCGCCAAGCGGCTGTTCATCGCCCAGCCGCCGCTGAGCCGGCAGATCCAGTTGCTGGAGCAGGAGCTGGGGGTGGACCTGATCGAAAAGGGGTCGCGGCCGCTGCGCCTGACCGAGGCCGGCCACTTCTTCCACGCGCACGCGCAGGAGCTGCTGGCCAAGGCGGCCGAGTTGAAGACCATGACCCAGCGCGTGGGCAAGATCGAGCGCAGCCTGTCGATCGGCTTCGTCGCCTCCACCCTGTACGGCTTGCTGCCGCAGATCGTGCGCCGCTTCCGCGAGCGCAATACCAACGTCGATGTGACGTTCCACGAACTGACCACCATGCAGCAGATCCAGGCCTTGAAGGATGGCGTGATCGACGTCGGCTTCGGCCGCGTCAAGAGCGAGGACCCGAATATCCGCCGCATCGTGCTGCGCGAGGAAAGGCTGATCGTGGCCCTGCCGTCGAACCATCCGCTGGCCAGCTCCACCGATCCGGTCAAGCTGCTGGACCTGCAAATGGAATCGGTGATCGTGTATCCCAAGACGCCGCGCCCCAGCTTCGCCGACCAGGTGCTGGCCGTGCTGACGGAACGGGCCATCACGCCGCACAAGATCCTGGAAGTGCGCGAACTGCAGATCGCCATCGGCCTGGTGGCGGCCGGCCAGGGCGTGGCCGTGGTGCCCGAGAGCGTGAAAGGGATGCGGCGCGACGACGTGGTCTACCGGGACATCTCGGACCGCCACGCCATTTCGCCCGTGATGTTCAGCGTGCGCAAGCTGGATCGCTCGGAGGAGCTGCAAAGCATGCTGGCCGTGATCTACGAGATCTACGACGAGGTGGGACTCCCTTACGTGCGCGAGACGCTGTGACGCTGCGCGGGGCGGGCCGGCACGTCAGGGCACCAGCAAATCGTGGATGTCCGGACGATCCAGGTTGTCCAGCGTGACCGCCACCGCCTGGGTGTAGATGACCGGCTCCCTGGCATGCTCGCCCCGCACCGCCGCGACGGCGGCCTTCATGCCCAGGTAGCCCATCTGGCGCGGGTTCTGGATGATGAGGCTCTGGATCTCGCCCTTGCGCACGCCCTCCAGCAGGAAGTCGGTGGTGTCGAAGCCGACGAATTTCTTCCTGCCGGCCAGCCCGGCTTGCCGCAGCGCCCGCAGCATGCCGTCGCTGGACGATTCGTTGACGGCGAAAATGCCATCCACGCCGGGCCGCTGTTCCAGCATGGCCAGGGCCTTGTGGTAAGCCTTGCCGCGCGTGCCGCCACCATATTCGTCGGCCACCACGCTGATCTGCGGCGCGAATTTGCGCAGGTAAGCCAGAAAGCCTTCGGCCCGCTCATCGGTGGAGGCGCTGCCCGCCACCGTGCGCAGCACGGCCACGGTGGCCGGTCCCGTCAACTGCCCCGCCAGGCGCTCGGCCGCCAGGCGGCCGGCCGCCACGTTGTCGGTGCTGATGAAATTGACGGGGGTTTTATCGGCCAGGCCCGAATCGACGACGACGATCCTGATGCCCAGCGCGGCCGCCTTGCGCACCGGCGCCACCAGGCGCAAGCGGTCGGTGGGCGCGATGATGATGGCATCCACGCCGGGGCGCGTGTACACGCCCAGGATCTGGATCTGGGAATCGATATCGTCGTTGCTGGCCGGGCCGCGCCAGGTCAGCTTCACATCGCCCGCTTCGCGCACGGCTTGCTCGACGCCCTGGCGCATGAAGGTCCAGAAATCCTGGTCGCGGGCCTTGGGGATGAAGACGATATCGAGCTCGCGCGCGGCGGCGTACGGCACCGGCAGCGCCGCCAGCGCCAGCAAGGCGCATGCGCAAAGCAGCAGTCGACGTCTGGTTGTCATGCTCCCCATATGCCTCCCTTGGCCGGCTGGCGCGATCGGAACCGCGATTTTACTCCCGATAGCGGCCACGGATGCGCGCGCCACGGCCACGATATTTCAATATTTCTTGAAATATCGTATTATTACAAAAAACCCTAACAAGCCATCATCATGGAAACCAGACAAGTCATCACCGCGCTGGACGCGCTGGCGCAGGAAACCCGGCTGGCCACGTTCCGCCTGCTGGTGCAAGCGGGCCCCAACGGGCTGGCGGCCAGCAAGATCGGCGTGCAGCTCGACGTGTCGCCTTCGTCGCTGTCGTTTCATCTGAAAGAGCTGACCCATGCGGGCCTGATCGGATCGCGGCAGGAGGGACGCTACGTCATCTACCACGCCAACGTCGACACCTTGAATGGCGTGCTGGCCTTCCTCACCGATAACTGCTGCGGTGGCGCCCCTTGCGGCGTGCCCGCCACGGCGGGCCGCGGCTGATCTCCTCACTCACCACCGGAACCTTACGATGCATGTCCTGATTCTTTGCACCGGCAACTCGTGCCGCTCCATCCTGGCCGAAGCCACGTTCAACCACCTGGCGCCGCCGGGCTGGCGCGCCATCAGCGCCGGCAGCAAGCCGGCCGGCTATGTCCACCCGCGTTCGCTCGCGCTGCTGCAACGCGAAGGCATCGCCACCGAAGGCTGTTACAGCAAGTCGTGGGACCAGCTCCCGGTCACGCCCGATATCGTCATCACCGTGTGCGGCAGCGCCGCCGGCGAAACCTGCCCGGCCTACCTGGCGCCGGCGATCCGCGCGCACTGGGGCGTGGATGATCCGGCCCACGCGAGCGGCACGGATGAAGAAATCGACGCGGCCTTCCTGCGCGCTTACCGCACGCTGCGGGCACGCATCGAAGCGTTCCTGGCGCTGCCGCTGGATCAATTGCAGTCGCAACCGGCGCGCCTGAAAGCGGAACTGGACCGCATCGGCCAGGTGCAACCATGACGCTGGCGCGCAGGCTGGCCGCGGAGGCATTGGGCACGGCCATGCTGCTGGCGGTGGTGGTGGGCTCGGGCATCATGGCCGAGCGGCTGGCTGGCGGCAATGTCGCCATCGCGCTGCTGGCCAACGCGCTCGCCACCGGCGCCGGCCTGGTGGCGCTGATCCTGATGTTCGGGGCCGTCTCGGGCGCCCACTTCAACCCGGCCGTCACGCTGTCGGAAGCGTGGCAAGGCAAGTTGCCGGGACGCGAGGTGGCGCCCTACATCCTGGTGCAGGTGGCGGGCGCCTTCGCCGGCGTGGCGGCCGCACATGGCATGTTCGGCGAGGCGCTGTTCTCCGCCTCGGAACACGTGCGCACCGGCGCCAGCCAGTGGTGGAGCGAATGCGTGGCCACGTTCGGCCTGATCGCCGTCATCATGGGCTGTTCGCGCGCGCGCCCCGCCATGACGCCGTTCGCGGTCGCGGCCTACATCACCTCCGCCTACTGGTTCACGGCTTCGACCTCGTTCGCCAATCCGGCCGTGACGCTGGCGCGCGCCGCCACCAGCACTTTCGCCGGCATCCGCCCGGCCGACACGCCCGGCTTCATCCTCGCCCAACTGGCCGGCGCGGCGGCGGCCACGGCGCTGTTTGGCTGGCTGTACCGGACGCCGGTATCATCGGGCAAATAACTTCGGAACCAATATGCACATACGCGACGCCATCACCAACGACAGCAGGGCCATTACCGCCATCTACAACCCTTACATCGCCGACACCACCATCTCGTTCGAGGAGCAGCCGGTGACGGATGCCGACATGGCGCGCCGTATCGGCGAGGTGCAAGAGGCGGGCCTGCCCTGGCTGGTGATCGAGGATGGCGGCGTGGTGCTGGGCTATGCCTACGCGACCAAATGGCGCGTGCGCCACGCTTACCGCTTCTCCGTGGAGAGTTCCGTCTACCTGGCGCCGCAGGCCGCTGGCCAGGGCCTGGGCACGATGTTGTACACGGCATTGCTGGAGCGCTTGCGCGCGCAGGGCTGCCACCTGGTCATCGGCGGCATCGCCCTGCCCAATGCCGCCAGCGTGGCGCTGCACGAGAAGATGGGATACGAGAAGGTGGCACAGTTCCGCGAAGTCGGTTTCAAATTCGGGCGTTGGGTCGACGTTGGCTACTGGCAGAAAGTGCTGGCGCCAGCCGGCCAGGCGCTGGCGGCGCACGCCGGGCGCGGCGACATGCCGCGCGGCGCCACTTGAGACGCGCGCGGAGCACTGGTGCCATCACGCCTCCCGTGTGAAAAAAAACGCGCCAGCCAACCACGCGTCGCGGGCTGGACTGGCGCCAAGAGACACAGCGAGAAACTCAGTACTACCCGTCAGCGCACGCCGGCGCCCGACAGGGCTTCGGCCGACCACTCCGAAGGTTTGAGCGGGTCGATGTACTTGATGCCGCCGGACTGGCCGGCCAATCCCGTAACGTTGTAGACGCCGGCCACGAAGTCATAGAACACCTGGCCATCGGTCTGCGGCGCCTGCACGTCGTACGAGTAGGTGAGGTAGGTGAACGCGGCGCGGTACAGCTGGCCACGCGCATCGTAGGCGTCCGAGGCCAGCGTCACCCAGCTGTCCTCGTCGATGTAGAACACCCGCTTGCCGTAGATGTGGCGCTTGCCCGGCTTGAGGTTGGCCTCCACCACCCACACGCGGTGCAGCTCCCAGCGCACCAGGTCGGGATTGACGTGGTGCGGCGTGGTCACGTCGGCCACGTTCTTGTGGTAGGCCAGCTTGTAGTCGTTGTAGGGCACGATGATTTCCTTCTTGCCCAGCAGCTTGAAGTCGAAGCGGTCCATGGCGCCGTTGAACAGCCAGCTGTCGTCGTAAGTCGAGGCGCCGGCGCTGCCCGGGTTGGGCGTGTCGTAGGCCACGTCCGGCGCCAGCTTCACGCGGCGCTGGCCCGGCAGGTACTGCCACACCTTGCGCGGCTGCGCCAGCGGGTTGATGGCGTCGAATGCCATCACACCCTCGCCCGCACGGCGGGCTGGCGCCGTGTAATTGAGCTTGGTGCGGAAGAACACGTCGTTCGGCCTGGCCGCCTCGGTGCGCTTGGCGTCGGCCAGCGGGAACTCTTCCCAGATCTCGCCCGTGGTGGCCAGGGCCGGCGTGCCGGAGGCATCCACGTTCCAGGAATCGTACTTGAAGTAGATGGAACGGCCCTTGTAGGCCAGCAGGTGGTTCCACATCGCCTCGTAGCCGGACTTGGGAATCGGGAACGGCACGCTGCCGACGGCGCCCTCCACCCCCAGGCCGCCTTCGACGGCCTTGGCGTTGAGCGCGTTTTTGGCCGCGTTATCCTGCACGAATTTGGGGAACGCCACGCTGCGCCGGGTCGGGTACACGTCCACCCGGAAGCTGGGGAAACGCTTGAGCAGTTCGCGCGTGCCCATGGTCAGCTTGTCTTCCTGGCCCTGCAGGTTCTTGCCCGTGATGACCAGGCGCGGCTTGTCGGCCGCGTACGGGTCGGGCCGCATGCCGCTGCCCTTGGCCACGGCCGGCCCGTTGGTCAGGCCGCCCGTGTAGTCGGGGATGGTGCCGTCCTTGTTGCCGGCCTTCTCGGCGCCCACGGCCGTCAGCGTGGCGCCCAGTTGCCGGGCTTCGTCCTGCGACACGTTGGCCCAGGCCGGCAAGGCCGCGGCCAGCGCGGCCGCGATGATGGTGGTCTTTAACTGCATGATCTTCCTCGCGTCAGAAGGTGGTTTTCAGGGTCACGGCCACGAAGCCGCGGTCTTTCAGCACCGCCGTCACGCCCGCGTTGCTGGTGATGGCGCCGCTGGCGTCAGTCGCGTACGGGCCAAAGAAATCGACATAGCGCACGTCCACCTTGTACTTTTGCTGGATATCGAACGACAGGCCCAGCGAGTAATTGCCGGCATCCTTGTTGCCGCCCGAGTTGACGGCCGACGTGCCCGACAGGCCGCGCGTGTAGGCGATCGGGGCCGACAGGTCGACGCCGGGCAGCACCTGGAACCAGGTCGGGGTGTAGTTGATGGCCAGGCCGACGAAGTCCCTGGTGACGCGGTCAACACCGTTATAGCCGGCGCGCCCCTTGAACAGTTCCTCGCCCTGGGTCACCTTGTCCCAGCGGTTCCACTGCAATTCCACCAGCCAGGTGGAAGCGTCGTACAGCGCCGACTTGGCCGTGGTGCCGAGCAGATTGAGCACGCCATGCCAGGTGTTGCCGCGCGCCCCGCTGACGCCGCCCACGCCGGGCACGTCGGCCGCCTTGGCCACCATGGCGCCGCCCATCGCGGCCAGGGTGCCGTTCAGGCCCGCCATCACGGGGGCGGCCGTCCCGGCCGGCATCAGCACGGCCAGGCTGCTGTTGAGCGGCATGTTGTGGCGGTAGTTCAAGTCCGCGCCCAGCGACATGCCGGCCACGTTCTTCGACAGCGACAAGCCCAGCATGTCGATATGGTCGCCATATTCGAGCTGATAGCGGCTGGTCTGCCCCAGCGCGGCCGGATACAGCAGGCAGTACGGTCCGACCACGGCCGCGCCGGGGATGGCGCCCTGGCACACGGCCGCGCCCATGGCGGCGCCGCCGGCCCCGCCCAGCATGGCCGTGGGCAGGGCGGCCAGGCGCAGGTTCGCCTGCGGCAGCAGATCCGAGGTCTGGCGGTAGTACATGCCCAGCGTGCCGTCCACCCAGTCCGGGCTCCAGCGGGCGGACAGGCCGAAGTCGCCACGCTGCTGCGCCTCGCTGTCCTTGGCCCGCAAGGCCGTGCCCAGGGGACCCAGGTTGAGCGATTCGCCGCCCTGGAAGCCGTAGTCGTAGAAGCCCAGGTAGGAACCCGCTTCGGGCAGGCGCGCCGGGCGCCACTTGAAGAAGTACTGGGCCGCCAGCGCCAGTTCGGTGCCAGGCGACAGTTGCGCCGACAGCGATTCGCGCGGCAGGAACAATTCCTTCGCTTCCGTGCCCGGCACCGACAGGCCCTTGATCAGGTCGATCGCGTTCTGGCCGTAGTTCACGCCGTGGATCGGCGACAGCAGGCTCTCGCCCCAATACAGGGTGTGCTTGCCCAGCTTGACGTTGGCCGGCATGTCGCCCACCTCGAAGCTGCTGAACACGAACGCGTCCAGCACTTCGCCCGACAAGCCCTTGTGATAGCGGCGCGCGTAGTCCGACAGGCCCAGCGCCGGCTTGCCGTTCTCGATATGGTTGGAAGTGGCCACGCTGGCGTTATCGAGCTTGTCATAGGCGGCGTCGTACCAGGCCGCCGCGCTCACGCGCATGCCCATCCGTTTTTGCCATACGACGTCGAATTCGGACAGCAGGTCCAGGCGGTTGCCCACCGTGCCCTTGTCGAAATTGCGGTCGCCATCGTCGTAATTGGGCGAACGCAGGATGTCCGCGTTCTGCGACACGACGCGGCGTGCGTAGTTGTACTTGACGGTGTTATCGAAGCGGATCGACAGGTCGGCATTGCCGGTATCGATTTCGCCGGCGCCGGCGCTGGCCGCCGCGCACAAGGCGGCCGCCAGGGCGAGCGCATGCCGCGCGGGCCGCAGCCGCAGGTTCGGGTAAGTCATGCTTTGCTATCTCCTTTGTATTTTTTATCAACGCGATGGTTGCGGGCGGCCTTGGTGGCGCTGGTCCCGTTAAATATTGTGGAGCGGCGGCGGCGCAAAGGCTTGGTCATTTGCCGACTAGTGTTGGTCATTTCCGGCCAGCGCGGGCGCACTGCGGCAGCGGGGCCGGGCTGCGCGTTGTGGCGGCGGCCATACGCCGATGGTTATTTCCCGTCATGCGATGGTCATTTCCCGCCAGCCCGGAAGTAGAATGAAAGCGGCGCTGCTACAATTTCCCACGTCATGAAGCCGAATGAACTGTCCATCCCCGCGCGTTATTTCACGCAATTGCTCGACCACCTGGAGTCGCAAGGCATGCCATGCCGCGACGTGTTGAGCGCGGCCCAGATCCGCACGCTGAACGACCGCCATGCGCGCCTCACGCTGCCCCAGGTGCGTGCCCTGCTGACGGAAGCGGCGCGCCTGTCGGGCCGCCAGGACCTCGGTTTCGAACTGGGCCGCCTGATCAAGCTCAATTCGCACGACGTGCTGGGCTACGCCTTCCTCAGCGCGCCCACCATCGACCACCTGCTGCGCCTGGCCGCGCGCTACTACCGCCTGATGGTGCCGCTGTTCACCATGCGCTACATCCGCCACGCCACGTCGGCCGAAGTGCTGTTCCAGCCCGTGGCCAACCTGCCGCCCGATGTATTCGCCTTCTACACGGACATGATCACCGTGTCATGCCACGGCCAGTTCGCGGTGCTCACCCAGGGCCGGCAGCCCGTGTACGACATCTTCCTGTCCGCCCCCGCCCCGCCCTACCTGGCGCGCTACCGCGAGCTGCGCGGCGTGCGCGTGCACTTCGGCGACGGCGGCCAGCGCGGCATCCGCCTCGTATTCGATGCCTGCCTGCTGGACCAGCCGCTGCCCATGGCCGACCTGCGCGCACTGCGCCAGGCCGAGGAACGCTGCAAGCAGATGATGGATGAATTCACGGTGCACGGGAACTGGCGCGACTGGGTGGAGATGATGCTGCGCGGGGCCGAGGACAGCCAGCCGAAACTGGACGAGCTGGCGGCCGTGCTCAATGTGTCGACCCGCACGCTGGACCGCCACCTGGCGCGTCAGGGCGTGAACTTCCGCACGCTGGCGGTCCAGATCCGCAACGAGCGCGCGTGCGAGCTGCTCGCGGGGGGCAAGTCCAGCATCTCGCAGATCGCCTATCGCCTCGGCTATACGGACGTGGCCAATTTCAGCCGCTCGTTCCGCAAGGTCAACGGCGTCTCGCCCGGCAGCTACCGGGCCGGCCAAGGCGGCGGCGACGCCGCTTAAACCAGCCGCAGCGCCTTCGGCGTCTTGCCGAACCAGCGCCGGCAGGCCCGGATGAACGAGGCCTGCTCCGTGTAGCCGAGCAGCGCCGCCACTTCCGTCAGCGGCAGCGCCGCCTCCTCCAGATAGGCCATGGCGCGTTCCTGGCGCAACTGGTCGACAATCTGCTGGAACACCAACCCCTGCTGCCCGAGCCGGCGCGCCAGCGTCTTCTCGTGCAACCCGAGCTGGCTGGCGATGATGGCGCGCGACAGCTGGCCGGACGGCAGCTGCGCGGCCGCCAGCAGCCGCACCTGGGCGCCGATGTCGAGCGGATGGTTGCGGATGGCGTAGCGCACGGCCCGTTCCGCCGCCTGCCGCAACGCGCCCTGGTCCGAGGCGATGCGGTGCGCCAGGACGGCGGCGGGGATGATGGCCGCGTCGCAGGGCTGGCCGAAGCGCACCGGCGCGCCGAAGAAGCGCTGGCAGGCTTCGGCGTCGGGCCCGACCGCGTGGCGAAAGTGCAGCTCCCACGCGCCCCAGTCGCCGGGCGCGACCAGCCGCAGGAAGCCGATGCCGATGCCATAACCCAGTTCCAGCATGTGACGGCGCGGCACGCCCGCGCCCAGCCGCAAGTCGTAGCGCAGCGTCACCTGGCCGGCGCCGGGGCCGTGGTCCAGTTCCAGGTGGGCGCCGGGCGAGTGATAGGCGAAATCGCGCTGCAGGGCCAGCAAGGCTTCGCCCACCGTGGGCGCATTGCCCATCACCAGCGCCACCGCGCCCAGCACGGATATGTCCTGCCGGCGGGCCAGCCGGCGCCCCAGGTCCGGCATGGCCAGCACGCGCGCCGCGTGCTCCAGCAGGCGCGCCACCTGGTCCAGGGGCAGCGCCGCGTCGGGCGTTTCCAGCAAACGCGGCGCGATGCCGGCGGCATCCAGCAGGGCCGCCAGGTCGCCGCCCGCGTCGGCCACCAGCTGGGGGAAACCGGTCAGCGCGCGGGCCCGCACCAGCGCGGGATGAAAGTCGTTTGGAGGGGGGGATCGCATGTCCTTAAATGTAAATTGTTTGTCCCCGAATGACAATACCGCGCCTTGGCCGCCACCGCACAATCATCGTTCGATCATGCGTTTCTTGGGAAATCGAAGATGAGTGACATTCTGATTTACGGCGCCTACGGCTATTCCGGCCGCCTGATCGCCGAAGCGGCCGTGGCGCGCGGCATGCGGCCCGTGCTGGCCGGCCGCGACGCGACGCGCACGGCGGCGCTGGCGCACGAACTGGGACTGCCGTTCCGCAGTTTCGCACTGGAGCAGCCGTCCCAGGTGGACCAGGGCTTGCAAGGCATCGCCGTGGTGCTCCATTGCGCCGGCCCGTTCTCGGCCACTGCCGCGCCCATGCTGGACGGCTGCCTGCGCGCCCGCGCCCACTACCTCGACATCTGCGGCGAATACCAGGTGATCGAGGCCGTGGCCGCGCGCGACGCGGCCTTGCGCGAGGCCGGCATCATGGCCATGTGCGGCGTGGGCATGGACGTGGTGCCCACCGACTGCCTGGCGGCCCACATGCGCCGGCGCATGCCGGGCGCCGTACGGCTCGACATCTACATCCGCGCGCTGGAACAGCTGTCGCCGGGCACCGCCACCACCATGATCGAAGGCATGGGCTTGCCCAACGTGGTGCGGGCCGGCGGCCAGCTGGTGGAACGCACGGCCGGCGCCGACCGTCGCAAGGTGCCATTCCCCGACCGCACCGTGTCCATGGTCAGCGTGCCGTGGGGCGATATCGCCACGGCCTGGCGCACCACGGGCATTGCCGACATCGCCGTCCATATGAGCTTATTGCCCGGCGCGCCCATCATGGTCGCGCTGTCGCGCTACGGACGCAGCCTGCAGCAGTCGGCGCCGGTGCAGCGTGCGCTCAAGGCGCTGGTGCGCCGCTTCGTGACCGGCCCCGGCGCCGGCCAGCGCGAGGCGGGGCGCTGCGAATTCATCGCCGAGGCGCGCGACGCGCAGGGCAAGCTTTGCCGCAGCTACCTGGCCACGCGCGAAGGCTACGCGCTCACCGTCGACTCGGCCTGTGCCATCGCGGCCCGCGTGCTGGCGGGCCAGGCCAGGCCGGGCTTCCAGACCCCGGGCGGCCTGTTCGGCGCCGACTTCGTGCTCGAACTGCCCGGCAGCGAACGGCGCGACCTGGTGTAGGAGGCCGCCATGGAGCAAGACAACTGCCGGCGGGTACGCGTGGGCGACATCTGGATGAACGTGTATGACGGTGGCCATGGCCCGGCCGTGCTGCTGGTGCACGGCTTCCCCGACACGCACCAGGTCTGGCGCCATCAGATCCGGGCGCTGCGCCAGGCCGGCTACCGCGTGGTGGCGCCCGACACGCGCGGCAACGGCGACAGCGACATGCCCGCGCACGTGAGCGACTACCGGATCGAGACGATGGCGGCCGACCTGGTGCGCCTGCTCGACGTGCTGGGCATAGACAAGGTGCGCCTGGTGGGCCACGACCTGGGCGCGTTCCAGGCCTGGTTCATGGCCAGCCAGTATCCGGAACGGGTGGAACGCCTGATCGCGCTGTCGGTGGGCCATCCATCGTGCTACGCCAGGGGCGGCCTGATGCAGAAACTCAAATCGTGGTACGTGTGGATCTTCCAGCTGCGCGGCATCGCCGAGCGGGTCGTCACGGCCTGCGACTGGCTGGCCTTCCGCGTCGTCACCAACCTGCCGCAGGAATATCCGCACTGGCGCGCGGCGCTGGAGCGGCCAGGCCGGCTGACGGCCGGCATGAATTTTTACCGGGCCAATATCGGCCACCTGCTGCGCCCACCCCGCTTGCGCCCGCTGCCTATGCCGGCGCGCGGCATTTTCTCCACCGGCGACCGCTACGTGACGGAGCGCCAGATGGCGCTGTCGGCCAGCTATGTGGCGGTGCCGTTCGGCTACGACCGCATCATCGGCGCCTGCCACTGGATGCAGTTGTCCGCGCCCGAACAGGTCAACGCCCTGTTACTCAAACATTTACAGGAAGGAGCCACACATGGCGATACCGGACTTGAACCATAAGCGGGTCCTCATCACGGGCGCGGCATCGGGCATCGGCCTGGCCTGCGCCCACAGCTTCGCGCGGCAAGGTGCGCGGCTGATCATTTCCGACATCAATCCCGACGCACAGGAACAGGCGCGGAGCGCACTGGTGGCGGCTGGCGCCCACTGCGAGGCGCACACCTGCAACGTGGCCGACGAGACGGCCGTGCAGAGACTGGCCAACATGGCCGGAGCGGTCGATGTGCTGGTCAACAACGCCGGCATCGTCTACCTCGGCGCCTTCATGGACACGCCGATGGCGGCCTGGCGGCGCGTGATGGAGATTAACGTCAACGGCGTGGTGCACATGACGCGCGCCTTCCTGCCCGGCATGCGCGAGGCCGGCGGCGCGCGCGCCATCGTCAACATTGCCTCCACCGCAGGCTTCGCGCCGGCGCCCACCATGGCCGCCTACGCCGCTTCCAAGCACGCCGTGGTGGGTTTGTCGGAAGTGCTGGCGATGGAGCTGGCCGCTTCCCCGATCACCGTCACCATCGTCGCGCCGGGCGTGATCAGCACCAACATCTTCAACGCGCGCGGCAATATCTCGCCCGCCATCCCCGAGGCGCAACTGCGCCGGCTGCAAGCCTACTACGATGCCAAGGGTTGTGCGCCGGCCGTGGTGGGCGACGATATCGTGCGCGGCGTGCAAAGCGGCGCGGCCCTTGTCGAGACGGGCCCGTTCGCCAAACTGGCCTGCCGCACCATGCGCCTGTCGCGCCGCCTGGCGCGCCAGCTGACGGTGAAAAACGCGCCGGCGCTGGGCTACCTGTGAGCGGCCAGGGCCGAATAGCGGCGCTAAAGCGCACTCAATGCCTCGAGTGACTATCGGCCCGATCAGAGAGTAATCGTATTGCCTGCGCGGTGTTTTGGGTAAGCGATAGCACGCAATAGCATCGTTCCCGCGCAATTAGCAGCGTCTGGAAAGGAGGCGGTTCCTGGCCCGCCCCCAACGGCCACGGTACTTGCGCCGCAAGTGCTGATCGTCGATCGATCACATGCGGCGATGCTGCTTATGGCTGACAGGCCAGGCTGGCCGGATCGACGAGGATCTTGGCGTGGCGCTCGGGATCGCGCAGTGCGTCGAAGGCCGTGGCCACGCCGTCCAGGCCCACGGTGCCCGTGACCAGGTGGGCGCATTGCACTTTGCCCTCGGCCATCAGGTGCAGCGCGTCGCGGTATTCGAGCGGCGAATAGCCCATGCAGAAGCGCAGGTCGATCTCCTTGTTGTTGCTCATGGCCGGCTCGATGCGGTCCGGCTCCATGCAATAGCCCACCACCATGATGCGCGACAGCAGGGGCGCGCCTTCGATGATCCGCTGCAGCATGCCGGGCACGCCCACGCATTCGAAGATGATGGGACGCTTGGGCTGCAGGCCCAGCTTCTCGGCCAGGCGCCACACGTGCCACCACGGCAGCGGCAATTTACCCAGCTGCTCGCGCGTGCCCACGCCCAGCTCCAGCAATCCCGGCAAGCCGTCCAGGAAGCCGTAGCGCTCCGGCTGGTCGAATGGCGAATTCTCGGCCGGATTGATGACCACGTCCGCGCCGCACAGGCGGGCCAGTTCGCGCCGCTTGGGCGAAAAATCGCTGGCCACCACGGTGGCCACGCCGCGCGCCTTGAGCATGGCCACCACGGCCAGCCCCACCGGGCCGCAGCCGACCACGATGGCCACGTCCTTGCGCGTGATCTGGCTGCGGTTGACGGCGTGCAGGGCCACGGCCATCGGTTCCGTCAGCGCCGCCTGGTCGCTGGGCAAGCCGTTCGGGATCGGCATCAGCATGCTCTCGGCCACCACCACGCGCTCGGCGTAGGCGCCCGGCGAACGCGCCGACAGGCCAATCATGTCGATCTCGCTACCCTGGCGCATGACGGGCATGGCGCAAACCCGCGTGCCCGTCTTGAGCTTGCGCGAGGTGCCGGCGCCCTGCTCCAGCACTTCGCCGCAGAACTCGTGCCCCATCACGAGGGGCTGGCTCGCTTTCGGGAAATGGTGGTAGCCGGTGCGCGCCATCAGTTCACCCATGTGGTCGCAATGGTGGCGCATGTGCAGGTCCGAGCCGCAGATACCGCAGCGCAGTACCTTCAGCAGCACTTGCCCCTGCTGCGGCACGGGATCGGGAAGTTCGCGAACGGTCAGTTCAGCGTTCTGGCAGACGACAGCTTTCATGGTTCAGTTCCTCACATCAGTACGGACGGATGGCTGGCGCGCGCTGCGGTACCAGCCCAGGCCCAGGAAGGACAGCAGCAGCACGGCGCCGGCGGCCAGGCGCACGTCGGGCAGCACCACGTCGCCATCGGTCGGCACCAGCAGCACTTCCAGCGCGCGCAGCTTGTACGGCTCCAGCGGCGCGTAGTTCGGGTCGGCCACCAGTTGCAGGAAGGCGCGGCGGTTCGGGTAGCGCACCAGCAGGATGCGCGACCAGTGGTCGAACGAAGCCTGGTCGCCGATCGGGATCAAAGCATCCTTGAAGCGGATGTCGCTGCCGTAGGGTAAGCTGCCCGCGTTCGGCGCCAGCAGCTTGAATGCCTCGCCCTCGTAATAGTCATTGGCCTGTTGCGGCGTCATGTTCAGCGACGGGGCGCCCTTGGGCTCGACCAGCTGCGGGAAGTGACGCATCAGGTTGAGCATGTAGAACGGCTTGCCGTCGTCGGCCTCGGACCACGCGCGCAGGCGCTGCATCACGCGCTGCTTGAGGGCGGGATCGGGCATCTCCAGGTTCTTGTCGGCGGCCGCGAGGTAGTGGTCGATCTCTGGCTTGGTCAGCTTGCCGGTGATGAGGCCGGGCGTCTGCCACAAATAAATGGCGATGAAGATCACGCCAAAGGCCGCGCCAAGGCGGGCCATGAAAGTGCTGTTGCGCATATTGTGCTCGTTTTAGTGAGTGGAGGTAGGAACCTGGCGTTCCAGGTAGGACAACAACAGTGTGTTGACTTCTTCGGGCGCCTCGACCGTCATCCAGTGGCCCACGTGATCGAGCCGGGTGTAGGACCAGCCGCGCTTGCAGTAGCGCTGCGAGTTCGTCATCTGGCTTTCCACCAGAAAGCGGTCGCCCGTGGAGTAGATGCCGTACACGGGCACCAGCGCGTCGCCGCGGCTGAACGGCAGCAGCAGGTCGGGATTGGCACGGTAGTAGTTGATGCCGGCCGTGAGCCGGCCCGGCACGGACAGCGCCTTGCGCCACAGCGGCATCTCCACCGGACTGCCGCCCATCAAGGCCAGCCCCTTGAAATCACCGAGCTTGAGCAGCCATTCAGGCAGCCAGGGCAGCTGGAACACCAGCGTGTAGTAGCCCTTGAGCTTTTGCAGCAGGCCGGCGCGCGCGTAGCAGGTGGGATGGCCGACGGACATGGCCACGTAGCAGGACACGCGCTCGGGATGGCGCAGCACGAAGGCCCAGCCGATCACGGCGCCCCAGTCGTGCGCCACCAGGCGCACCTGCCGCAGTTGCAAGGCGTCCAGCAAGGCGGCGACGTCGGCCACCAGATTGTTCAAGCGGTATGACCACTTGCTGCGCGGGATGTCGCTCTGGCCGCAGCCGCGCAAGTCCGGTGCGATCACGCGGTAGCCGGCCTTGAGCAGCGCCGGGATCTGGTGGCGCCAGATCGCGCTGGTATCGGGAAAGCCATGCAGCAGCAGCACCGGTTCGCCCTGCCCCACGTCGATCACGTTCAGGGTGATGCCGTTGACACACAAGCGCTTGCTCGTCAATTCCTTGTTCAGTTCCATACGCCCGCCTTCGCCGGCGCGCTTCGCGGCATGATCTCCATCGCATAGTCTCCTGGTTGATGACGGCCCTCGATGGGGGCCTTTGATGGGAGACATTGTCGGGCAGGCCGCGCGACGAAACTTGTTAATTCCTGCCAACCCGCGATCATTTTCTGCCACGGGTGCGCCGGCCCCGGTCGCGCTACGTGGCGGTGCTATCGGCCGCGCCGGCGTCGCGGAACTGGCGCGGCGTCTGGCCGTGATGGCGGCGGAAGGCGCGGATGAAGTTGGACGTGTCGCTGTAGCCCGCGTGCGCGGCGATCTCGTCCACGCTCAGCGCCGACTGCGTGAGCAGCAGCCGGGTGGCGTCCATGCGCACCTGGTCGAGGATCTTCTGGTATTGCTGCCCTTCCTGCTGCAGCATGCGCCGCAGCGTGCGCGGCGACAGGCAGAAGTGGTCGGCCACCTGGTCCAGCGTGGGATAGGCGCCCGCGTGGCCAGCCAGCCAGGCGGCCACGCGCTCGGACAACTGGGCCGAACCGGCCCGCATGTCGAGCTGGCACTGGCGCATGGCCAGGGCGTGGGCGTGGGCGTCGGCCGTCGGCAATTCCTGCTCCAGCAGCTCGGCCGGTATCCGGGCCGCCAGCATGGGCGCATCGAACCGGGCGTCGCACGGGCAATGGGCGGCGCGCTCGGGCGCCCAGGCCGGCGACGGGAAGGGATACTCGATGCACACCCGGCCAATGCCGCCGCCGACCAGCCCGCGCAGCACTTCGATGGCCGTGAACGCGACCACCGTGGAAACGAACTCGTCGAGCCCATGCAGCGGCACCACGGGCACCAGCTCCAGCCGGACAAAGGCGCCCGCCTCGCGCAGTGTCACACCGATGCCCGAGCAGCGCAGGCTGGCCAGTTGTTCCGCCGTGCGCAGGGCCTGGCGCACGGTGTTGCTGGAAAAGATGGCATTGCCGACATTGCCATGGACATTGGCGCGGATGCGCCGGCCCCATTCGATCGCCAGCAAGGGATCCGGGCACTGGCGCACGGCCAGCCGCAACAGCGCCAGCAGCTGGGAAAACAGGATGGGACCGGCCGCCTCGCTCAGCGCGTCCGGCGCCAGCCCGGCGCCGGCCAGCAAGGCGTCCACCTCGAGCCCGCGCTTGCGCAGGGTGTTGCACAACAGGCGCACATAGACAGGGTGGATGCTGGGCGCCTGGCGGGCGCGCAAAGAGGGGGCGGTCGGGGTGGCGGTCGGGTTCATGTGGCCAGCATAACGCAAATTGGCCTGAAATGACTATCGAATGTCCACCCCTGCCCTGTGGCGATGCCCGATACCGCTGCGACAATAGCCGGGACAGGCCAGCACGCCCCCGGTCAGACAGGTGTCTGCGCCGCATCGAACCATCCACTTCCAGCAGGTAGAACAGCCATGAAAACGAAAATCACGGAATTATTCGGCATCGAACACCCCATCATCCAGGGCGGCATGCACCACGTGGGCTACGCGGAGATGGCGGCCGCCGTCTCCAACGCGGGCGGCCTGGGCATGATCACCGGCCTGACGCAGCGTTCGGCCGACGACCTGGCCCGCGAGATCGCCCGCTGCCGCGAGATGACGGACAAGCCGTTCGGCGTCAACCTCACCTTCCTGCCCATCATCAACACGCCGGACTATCCCGCCTACATCCGCGCCATCGTCGATGGTGGCGTCAAGGCCGTCGAGACGGCCGGCAACAACCCGCAGAAATACCTGCCCCTGCTGCATGAAGCCGGCGTCAAGGTGATCCACAAATGCACCTCGGTGCGCCACGCGCTGAAAGCCCAAAGCATCGGTTGCGACGCCGTCAGCGTGGACGGCTTCGAATGCGCCGGCCATCCCGGCGAGGATGACGTGCCCAACTTCATCCTGCTGCCGCGCGCGGCCGACGAGCTGGAAATCCCCTTCGTCGCCTCGGGCGGCATGGCCGACGGGCGCAGCCTGGTGGCCGCGCTGGCGCTGGGCGCGCAGGGCATCAACATGGGCACCCGCTTCATCGCCACCAAGGAGGCGCCGGTGCACGAGAACGTCAAGCAAGCCATCGTGGCCGCCAGCGAACTCGATACCCGCCTCGTCATGCGCGGCCTGCGCAACACGGAACGGGTGCTGCGCAACGCGGCCGTGGACCGCCTGATGGAGAAGGAACGCGCACTGGGCGCCGCCCTCAAGTTCGAGGACATCATCGAGGAAGTGGCCGGCGTTTATCCCCGCATCATGAAAGAAGGCGACATGGAAACGGGCGCGTGGTCGTGCGGCATGGTAGCTGGCCTGATCCACGATATCCCCACCGTCCGGGAACTGATAGAGCGCATCATGGCCGAAGCCAACAGCATCATCCGCGAACGCCTGGCCGGCTTCCTGGCGAACTAAGGTAGGCGTGACGGCACGACCGCCCATGCGCAGAGGGGCTGTCGTGCCTCGCGGCCCTGATCGGGCCATGCCGCGCGCTTACAACAGGCGGGTGTAGGCAAGCACCAGGTTGTCCTGTGCATGGCGGGTGTCGATCGGCGCGGCGGTATTGGGCAAGCTGGTATTGCCCATGCTTTCCCTGAACGCGTGCGAATAAGCCACGTGCTTACCGTCTTCGCTGGAAACGCATACGAGAAACCAGCCGAGACATGCTTCCCGGGCGTGGCCGAACAGCTCAAGCTGGCGCAAGGCCGGTGTGCTCATGGCGGACCATCGCCCCGTGGAGGAAAACGTCCTAGTCTCCCCCCCGTGGCAGCTGCATTGAATTCGAATTCGAATTCGATTGTCCATGAAACGGATGAACCCTACCATGACGGGCACGTATAACGATGTTGGCGCGCTGAGGCAACCGGACCATGATTACCATCCTGATCGCACTGTGGCCGCTGTTCCTGCTGATCGTGGCGGGATACGCCATGAGGAAATGCGGCTTTCCCGGCGAGCAGTTCTGGCCCGGCGCCGAGCGCCTCAATTACTTCATCCTGTTCCCCGCCCTGCTGCTCTCCAGCCTTTCCACGGCGCCGTTGCGCGATCCGGCGTTACCGCGCCTGCTGGCGGCGGTGGCGCTGACGGTTGCGGTCTGTGGCGCGGGGCTGCTCATCGCGCGCAAGATCAGGAACTGGCCTGCGGCCCGTTTTGGCGTGCTGCTGCAGGGTATCCTGCGCTTTAACACCTACCTGGGGCTGGCAGCCATCGGCGGCCTGTACGGCAAACCGGGCTTGCTGTTCGCCAGCGTCATTATCGCCCTGCTCGTACCGATGGTGAATGTGCTGTCCGTGCTGGCCCTGTCGGCGGACCGGCATACCACGCCAGGAGCGCTTTTGTTCTCCCTCGCCAGGAACCCCTTGATCGTGTCCTGCCTGGCCGGGGTGCTGCTGAACCTCGCCGGCATCGAGCTGCGCTGGGGTGCCGACCGGCTGTTGGCGCTGCTGGCCAATACCAGCCTGCCGCTTGGCCTGCTCAGCGTGGGCGCGGCGCTGCGGCTGGACGAACTGCGCGGCCAGAGCGGCGCCTTGATCATCAACAGCCTGACGCGATTGCTCATCGTGCCGGCCGTCGCCTGGGGGTGTGCGCGCTTGCTAGCCCTGTCGGCCGTCGAAACGGCGGCGCTGGTGCTGTTCTTCGCCCTGCCCACGGCCCCGACCTCCTACGTGCTGACCCGGCAACTGGGCGGCGACAGCCACCTGATGGCCGGGGTGATCACGCTGCAGCCCCTGTTGTCGGCGGCCACGCTGGTGCTGGTCATGACTTTCCTCGCTTAGGGTATAGGCCGCCCTCGCGACAGGTCATTCGCGGGCAGGCCAGGCTGGCACGATGCGCACCGGCGCGTAGCCGGCATCCGCGATGGCGTCGCACAGCGCCTGCAGCTCGGCCTCGGTGGCCGCTAGCGTCACCGTATGGCTGGCCACGCAGTACAATGCGATTGACCTTCCCACCATGGCAAGGATCAGACTGATTACGTAAAGCGCTTCAGGAGTGATTCGATGAATATAGGCGAAGTCGCCGCGATCTCCGGGGTCTCGGCGAAAAAGATACGGCACTACGAAAGTATCGGCTTGTTGCCGCAGCCGGGCCGAACGGATGCCGGCTATCGGCGCTACGGCGACAAGGATGTGGCGCGGTTGCGCTTCATCCGCCATTGCCGGGATCTGGGTTTTGCGCTGGACCAGGTGGGCGAATTGCTCGACCTGTGGCAGAACCGCGACCGTTCCAGCCGCCAGGTCAAGGCACTGGCACAGGCGCACCTCGCGGAGCTGGACGCCAAGCTGAGAGAACTTCAGCAAATGCGCACCGCGCTCGAAAGCCTGGTGCGCTGCTGCCATGGCGATGAACGGCCCGATTGTCCCATCATCGAGTCATTGGAGGCGGCAGAGGGCGCCACAGCCGGGACGCCGGCCGCCCTGCCCCAGGCCAGCCTGCCTGTAAAGCGGCGCCGCGCGCACTGATCACGCACACTGCCCGGAAAGACGATGCCGGAAAAACGAAAGGCCAATCGGGAGATTGGCCTTTCGCACGTCAAATCAGCGCCTGCTTACCATCACGCTGCCGCTTTCAACGCTGCCAGCACCTCGTCCAGCATCTTCTTCGCGTCGCCGAACAGCATGCGGTTGTTCTCCTTGTAGAACAGCGGATTGTCCACGCCCGCGTAGCCGGAAGCCATGCTGCGCTTCATCACGATCGAGTTCTTCGCCTTCCACACCTGCAGCACCGGCATGCCGGCGATCGGGCTCGAAGGATCATCCTGCGCGGCCGGATTGACGATGTCGTTGGCGCCGATCACCATCGCGACATCGGTGTCGCCGAAATCATCGTTCAGTTCATCCATCTCCTGCACGATATCGTAGGGCACCTTGGCTTCGGCCAGCAGCACATTCATGTGGCCCGGCATACGGCCCGCCACCGGGTGGATACCGAAACGCACGTTCACGCCCTTGGAGCGCAGGTACTGCGTGATCTCGTTGACCGTGTGCTGCGCCTGCGCCACCGCCATGCCGTAGCCGGGCACGATGATCACGTTCTTCGCCTCGCGCAGCATTTCGCTGGTCTCGACGGCGGTCACGGCCACCACTTCGCCTGCCGGTTGCGCCGCACCGCCACCGGCGGCCGGCTTGCTGGCGCCGCTGCCGAAGCCGCCCGCGATCACGCTGATGAAGTTGCGGTTCATGGCGCGGCACATGATGTAGGATAGAATGGCGCCGGACGAACCGACCAGCGCGCCGGTCACGATCAGCAGGTCGTTATTGAGCATGAAGCCGGTGGCCGCCGCCGCCCAGCCCGAATAGCTGTTCAACATCGACACCACCACCGGCATGTCGGCGCCGCCGATGGCCATCACCATGTGCACGCCGAACAGCAGCGCGATCACGGTCATCACTGCCAGCGGCAGCATGCCGTCGGCCACCGCTTCGGCGTGCAGGAAGCGCTGGCCGACGACGATCACGATCAGCAAACCGATCAGGTTGAGCCAGTGGCGGCCAGGCAGCAGCAGCGGCTTGCCGCCCACGCGGCCCGACAGCTTGCCGAACGCGATCAGGGAACCGGACAGCGTGATGGCGCCGATCAGCACGCCGACATAGATTTCCACTTCATGGATCGCCTTTTCCGCGCCCGACAGCTGGGCCGACACGGACGGATCGATGTAGTTGGCGTAGCCGACCAGCGTGGCGGCCAGGCCGACCAGGCTGTGCATCAATGCCACCAGTTCCGGCATTTGCGTCATTTGCACGGTGCGCGCCGCGTACAGGCCCAGCGAGCCGCCCGCGACCATGGCGATCACGATCCACGACAGGCCGGAGGCCGTCACGTGCGGGCCGAAGACGGTCGCCAGCACGGCGATGGCCATGCCGATCATGCCGTACACGTTGCCGCGCCGTGCCGTTTCCGGGTGCGACAAGGCGCCCAGGCTCAGTATGAACAAGATCGTCGCGCCCAGATAGGCGACGGTGGTGAGACTTTCAGACATCGTTTTAGCCCTCTTCGAATTATTTGCGGAACATCGCCAGCATGCGGCGCGTGACGGCGAAACCGCCGAACATATTGATCGCGGTGAGCACGATACCGAGCATGGCCAGCCAGCGGATCGCGTCGGCCGGACGGGCCATGGCCGCGTCCACCGGCGGCGCGATCTGCACCAGGGCGCCAATGGCGATGATGCTGGAAATGGCGTTGGTCACGCTCATCAGCGGCGTATGCAAGGCCGGCGTCACGTTCCACACCACCATGTAGCCGATGAAGCAGGCCAGCACGAACACGGTGAAGTGGCCGAGGAAGGCGGCCGGCGCGAACGCGCCGATCGCCAGCAACAGCGCGGCGGCCACGCCGAACAGCGCCACCACGCGCCCGGCCGACGCTGGCTCGGACGGCGCGCCGTGGCCGTGCGCCTTGGGCGCCGGCACGGCGGCCGCAGCCGGCTTGGCGACCGGCGGCGGCAGCTTGGGCGCCGGTGCCGGCCAGGTGACTGCGCCATCCTTGACCACGGTCAGGCCGCGAATCGCATCGTCCTCCATGTTGACGTTGATGACGCCATCCTTGGTCTTGCACAGTTCCTCGGTCAGGCGCAGCAGGTTGTTGGAATACAACGTCGACGATTGCTTGGCCAGGCGGCTCACCAGGTCCGTGTAGCCGACGATGGTCACGCCATGCTGCACCACCACCTGGCCGGGCACGGTCAGTTCGCAGTTGCCGCCCTGTTCGGCGGCCATGTCGACGATCACGCTGCCCGGCTTCATGCTGCGCACCATGTCGGCCGTGATCAGCCGGGGCGCTGGTTTGCCGGGGATCAGGGCGGTGGTGATGATGATGTCCACTTCCTTGGCCTGGTTGGCGTACATGGCGCGCTGGGCCTGCTGGAAACCCTCGCTCATCACCTTGGCGTAACCGCCGCCGCCGCCGCCCTCCTCCTCGTAATCGACCTTGACGAATTCACCGCCCAGCGACACCACCTGGTCGGCCACCTCGGCCCGCGTGTCGTTGGCGCGCACGATGGCGCCCAGGCCCACGGCCGTGCCGATGGCGGCCAGGCCGGCCACACCGGCGCCGGCGATGAAGACTTTGGCGGGCGGGATCTTGCCGGCCGCCGTCACCTGGCCGTTGAAGAAGCGGCCAAACGCATTGGCCGCCTCGATCACGGCGCGATAGCCGGCCACGCCGGCCATGGAGGTGAGCGCGTCCATCTTCTGGGCGCGGCTCAAGGTACGGGGCAGCGCGTCGATCGCCAGCACCGTCACCTTCCTGGCCGCCAGTTGCTGCAGCAGCTCGGGGTTCTGGGCCGGCCAGATGAAGGACACCAGGGTACTGCCTTCGCGCACCAGCGCCACTTCTTCCGGGTTCGGGCCACGCACCTTGAACACGATATCGGCCTGCGCCCACAATTCGGGCGCACTGTCGACGATGCGCGCGCCGGCGGCGCGATAGGCGTCGTCACTGAAATTGGCGGCATCGCCGGCGCCCGCTTGCACTGCGACGGAAAAGCCCAGCTTAATGAGCTTTTCCACCACATCGGGCACGGTGGCGACACGTTTCTCCTGCGGGTAAACTTCACGTGGCACAGCTATCGTTAGAGACATATGTTGTTCCTGTTATTCCATGAAAGCGTACATTAACGACGGTTCAAACGCACAGGTAGCCACCGTCGACATTGAGAACAGCTCCCGTAGTGTAACTCGACGCGGCCGAAGCGAGGTAAAGCACGGTGCCGGCCATCTCGGAAGGCTGGGCGGCGCGGCGCATCGGCACGTGCGCCAGCAGCTGTTTGAGCACGGCCGGCGAGTCCTTCAGCGCCGTGGTGAACTTGGTGTCGGTGAAGCCCGGCAGCAGCGCGTTGCAGCGCACGCCCTGTTGTGCCATTTCGACGGCGAAGGCCTTGGTCATGGAAATAACGGCCGCCTTGGTGATCGAGTAGATCCCCTGGTGCATGCCCGGAATGACGCCGTTGACGGACGCCACGTTGATGATGGAACCGCCGCCATTGGCCGCCATCAGCTTGGCGCCGTGGGTGGACATGAAGAAGTAGCCACGGATGTTGACGTCCACCGTTTTCTGGAACGCCTCGGCGCTGGTGTCGGCGATGGGGCCGAAATACGGGCTGGTGGCCGCGTTGTTGACCAGGATGTCGAGCCGGCCGTGGCGCGCGGCCAGGTGCGCGTACAAGGCTTCGATCTGCGCCATGTCGCCGATGTGGCAGGCGGCCGCTTCGGCCGAGCCGCCGGCGGCCACGATCTCGTCGGCCACGCGCTGGCAGTCATCGACGCGGCGGCTGGTGACGATCACATGCGCGCCGCTGGCGGCCAGCAGGCGGGCGACTTCCTCGCCGATGCCACGGCTGGCGCCAGTGACCAGGGCGACCTTGCCGGTCAGGTCGAACAGATTGGATGGGTTCATGTTGGTGTTCTTTTGAAGGTTGAAATATTCGCTCACCGCACGCTGCCGCCAGCCGTGATCACGGCCCGGCAGCGCTGGCCCAGGTAGCGCACCATGTCGCCAAAGCCGGCGAACTGCGGGTTGGTGGTTTGTCCCAGCGCGTAGCGGCGGTAGATCTGCTGCGCGATCACCATCAGGCGGAACAGGCCGAACACTTCGTAGAACGCAAAGTCGCCGATGTCGGTGCCGGTGCGCTCGGCGTAGTACGACAGCACTTCGCGCCGCGTCAGCATGCCCGGCGCGTGCGTGGGCTGGCGGCGCGAAGCGAGGAAGGCCGGTTCGTCGCCCGCCTCCACCCAGTAGGCCAGCGAGCCGCCCAGGTCCATCAGCGGGTCGCCGATGGTCGCCATCTCCCAGTCCAGCACGCCGATCACGCGGGTGGGATCGGCTGGATCGAGCACCACGTTGTCGAAGCGGTAGTCGTTGTGGATCACGCACTGGCGCGTGTCGCGCTGCGGCCGCATGGCGCCCAGCCAGGCCACCACGTCCTCGCAGCCGTCGGTGCCTTCGGTCAGCGCGCGCTGCCAACGCCCCGTCCAGCCGCCGTACTGGCGCTCCACGTAGCCATCGCCCTTGCCCAGCGCGGCGATTTCCGGGCGCGAGGTGTCGACGGCATGCAGCTCGATCAGGCGGTCCAGCACATTGGTGCACAGCTGGCGCACGCCGGCCCTGTCCAGGCCCAGGTTGGGCGGCAGGTCGCGCCGCAGGATGATGCCGGGCAGGCATTCCATGGCAAAGCACGGCGCGCCGATCACGGCCGGATCATCGCAGCGCGCCAGGATGGCCGGCACGTAGGGATAGCTGGCTTTCAGGGCCGCCATCACGGCCGCCTCGCGCAGCATGTCGTGCGCGCCCGCGCCGGCGGCGCCGGCCGGGGCGCGGCGCAGCACGAGGGCGCGCTCGCCATAGTTGACCAGGTAGGTCAGGTTGGAAGCGCCACCCTGGAACTGGCGGATCTCCGGTTCCCCTTCCAGCCCGTCGATCGCGCTCTTGAGCCAGGCGTCCAGGCGCGCCATGTCGAGCCGGTCTTCCTCGCGCACGGGGCGGGCGTCGGTGATCGCGCTGCTCATGCGTGCTCCTTTCGGGCGGCAGCACGCAGCTGCGATGCGTTGTTGGCGGCCACGCCACGCACGGCACGCGCGCGGCGACGTTCAAATGCAGAGAATTTCATAATGCGAAGCCCAGGCTGTTGTGATACAGCCAGCGTAAGCGAATTATGCCCATCCATAAAATGAATATTAGTAATGCGGCGGCATAAATACGGTTAATATGCCTGAATTCGCCGACTTCCCCGCCATCCATCCCGCTCCACCATGTCCACCGACGGCCGCATCGACTTGAACCTGTTCCGCGTCCTCGACGCGATCTACCAGCAGGGCGGCATCACGGCCGCCGCGCGCGCGCTGCACCTCACGCAGCCGGCCGTGACCCATGCCTTGAACCGCTTGCGCGAGCACTTCGGTGACCCCTTGTTTGTCCGGCAGGGCAACCGCATCGTGCCCACCGAGCGCACGCTGGCCGTGATCGACACCGTACAAAGCCATTTGCATGGCCTGCAAGGCACCTTGCACAGCGAGGCGGAAGTGCAGCCGGAGACACTGGATGTGGAGATGAAGCTGGGCGCGCGCGACATGCTGGAATCGATGACGCTGCCCGCCCTGGCGGCCGCTTTTTCGCGCGAAGCGCCGCGGCTGCGGCTGGCCAGCCGGCGCGTGCCACTGGACGAGGTGGAGCGGGCGCTGGCCAGCGGCCAGCTGGACCTGGTGTTCGAGCGCCGCCTGCGGGTGGGTCCGCGCGTAGCCAGCGCCTATATGTTCGACGAAACGCACGTCGTCGTCATGCGCCGCGACCATCCGCTGGCCCATGGCACCCCGAGCCGCGACGATTACTTCGCGGCGCGGCATGTGTGCGTATCAACGTTGGGAGAACCCAACACATTGGACGTCCTGCTCGGCAACGATGGCCGCCACCGGCAGATCCACCTGTACTGCCAGCACCATTTCGCCGCCTGCCAGATCGCCGCGTCCGGCGACCTGCTGCTGACCCTGCCGCGCATTTACGCGCTGCGCCTGGCCGAACTGCTGCCCATCGTCGTCAAGCCATTGCCACTGCGGGTCAAGCCGTACCAGATCTTCGCCTACTGGCACGAGATGCGCGACGCTGACCGCGTGCATCAATGGTTCCGCGAACGGGCGATCCAGGTGGTGCGCGAGGCGGCCATGGCGGCGATGCCTTCCGGGAGTCGCACTGAGCCTACGCTTTCGCGAATTCGCCTGGCGCAGCGAAAATCATCGGTCTAGTTCAATTTGGCGTAGACGCCAAAAGCGGGCCGACCGACGCTGCACACTGACTGGCGGCCCATGATTTGCCCGGCCCGCAAGATACTGGAAATTACCTATTTGCATTTGCTTTGCGCTAGGTAATCACGTTACTATCGTTTTGCAATGAAGCAGCCGACCGTCACCGCCCCTGACCGCAAACCTGCCCGACAGCGCACCTCACCGCCCAAACATTGCGGCCCCAGTCCAGCCCTCGCGGCCTAGCCCCCAGACTAGCGCACCCAACCACGAAACACGCCAAGGGGACCTTATGTTCAAGCATATTTCAATCAAAAGCTTGCTGATTGCGACGCTCGCCGCGCTCAGCGTCATGATGGTGGGCATCGGCCTGGCCGGTCTGTTCAGCCTGCAAACCAGCAATAGTGCGGTGAAAACAATCTATGACGACCGCCTGGTGGCCCTAGGTCAGCTCGACCGCATCATCCGCGGCCTCAACCGCAGCCAGCTGGCCATCGCCAGCTCGGCCACCCAAGACCCCGCCCAGCTCCCCACCATGGTCGAGGCCGTGGTGAACAACCGTCTCGAAGTGGACAAGATTTGGGACGAATACACGGCGACCTATTTGACGCCCGAGGAAAAGCAGTTGGCCGAGCAGTTCGTCGCTGCGCGTCAGACCTTTGTTCGAGAGGGCGTGGAACCGGCAGTTGCGGCGGCCAGGACGGGTGATATGGCTGGAATGACCGAGATCCTGCACCAGAAGGTGATGCCGCTCTACGCCAAGGTGCGTACCCCGCTCAACGACCTGATCGCGCTGCAGCTCACCGTGGCAAAAGGCGAATACGACCGCTCGCAGCAGCAATACCAACGTTTCCGTATCGTGGTCTGCGTGGTGCTGCTGGCCGCCCTGGCGCTGGCCATCATCTTCGGCGCCTGGCTGCTGCGTGCTATTACCCAGCCGCTGGCACAGGCCGTTCAGGTGGCGCAAAGCGTGGCCCGCGGCGATCTGACCGGGCACATCGAGATTGGCGCCCGCAATGAAATGGGACAGCTGCTACTGGCGCTACAGGACATGAACCATAATCTGGCCGGCATCGTTGGCCGGGTGCGCCAGGCCAGCGACACCATCGGCACTGCCTCACGCGAAATTGCGCACGGCAACCTAGACCTGTCGTCGCGCACCGAGCAACAGGCCAGCGCGCTGGAGGAAACCGCCTCCTCGATGGAAGAGCTGACCAGTACTGTCAAGCAGAACGCCGATAACGCGCAACAGGCCAACCAGCTAGCCGGCAAGGCCTCCGATGTGGCGTCCCGCGGCGGTGCAATGGTGCAGCAGATGGTGGGCACCATGAACGCGATCAATGACTCTTCGCGCAAGATTGTCGATATTATCGGCGTCATCGACGGCATCGCATTCCAGACCAACATCCTGGCCCTAAACGCCGCCGTGGAAGCGGCGCGCGCCGGCGAACAAGGGCGCGGCTTTGCCGTGGTGGCGACAGAAGTCCGCAACCTGGCGCAGCGCAGCGCAGCGGCCGCCAAGGAAATAAAGGATTTGATCAACCATTCGGTCACGCAGGTGGCGTCTGGTAGCGAATTGGCGCAGCAGGCCGGCACCACCATGCAACAAGTGGTCGACAGCGTTCACCAAGTGAGCGCGATCGTGGCCGATATATCGTCGGCCAGCCGCGAGCAAAGCACTGGGATCGAACAAATCAACGAGGCCATCATTCAAATGGACAATGTCACCCAGCAGAACGCGGCGCTGGTGGAACAGGCCGCTGCCGCCGCCGGCTCGATGCAGGAGCAGGCCGACGGTCTGGCCCAAGTGGTGGACATCTTCAAGGTCGGGACGGACGGCCGTACCCGGCCGCTGGCGCCTGCCGTACCGCTCGAAGCCAGGGCCGCGAAAAGTCCCCTTCGGCTGACCGAGCTGGGCGCGCCGGCACCCCGCAAGGCGGCGGCTGTCGGCACCGACTGGGAAAAATTCTGATCCCACCGGTGTTGGCGCCGACGCCGGATTGACCCAAAGCGCCGATCGTACTTACCCCATGAGCAATAGCGATTCAATTTTCGAGGAAAAATGTATGTGGCATGTCGACTAATTGCTGTGCTACTCCGGTAATCCCCCCATTGGGGTAGCCATTGAATGATGCAAACGAAAAAGGCCAACCCGAAGGTTGGCCTATCTCGTTAAATCTATTGGTCGGGGCGAGAAGATTCGAACTTCCGACCCCTTGCACCCCATGCAAGTACGCTACCAGGCTGCGCTACGCCCCGACTAGGCAAGCATTATAGCAGCCCGCTTATCCTTTTGCCACACTTGCGGGACACCTTTCGGCAATAAACCTTACATTTTGGTCGGATATTGCCGCATCCAACATTCACACCAGCTTGACGGCCAGTTCCGGCAGCCCAGCCACGCGCCCGACCAGCGCCTGGCCGCGCACCACGGCGCCCACGCCTTCGGGCGTGCCGGTGAAGATCAGGTCACCCGGCTCCAGTGCGAACAGGGTCGAAAGGTTGGCAATCGTCTCGCTCACGGACCAGATCAGGTGGGCGATGGTGCTGTCCTGCTTGCGCACGCCGTCCACGTCCAGCGTGATGGCCGCGTGGTGGATGTCGCCCGCTTCGGCCGCGCGCACCAGCGTGCCCACCGGCGCGGAAAAGTCGAAGGCCTTGCCGATCTCCCATGGCCGGCCGGCGTCGCGCATCTTGAACTGCAGGTCGCGCCGCGTCATGTCCAGGCCCACGGCGTAGCCGTAGATGTGGCGCGCCGCATCCTCCACGGCGATATTGCGCCCGCCCACGCCCAGCGCCACCACCAGCTCACACTCGTAGTGCAGGTTGGCCGTGGCCGGCGGATACGGCAGCTCCAGTACCTGCCCCGGCGCGACCGGCACCACGGCCTGCGCATCGTTCGGTTTGCAGAAGAAGAACGGCGGCTCGCGCTCGGGATCGAAACCCATCTCGCGCGCGTGCGCGGCGTAGTTGCGGCCCACGCAGTAGACACGCCGCACGGGGAAGCGCTGTTCGGTGCCGGCCACCGGCAGGCCGACGATGTCATGGGCGGGGAAAACGTAGGAGGTCATGCGGATTCCTTACGGGTAGTTGTACGGGAAGATGAAACAGCCTTCATGGCACTAGGACAGCAGCAGCGCCCCGAGCCCGACGCGGTAAGCGCGCTTGAGCGCAGCCTTGTCCAGTTCAGGATGATGCAACGCCCGCAGCGCCAGCCCCTGGAACAATGCAATGGTCGCTTCCAGCCGGCCGTCGATGGTGGCGTCGTCCGCCGCCAGGCCATGCCGTTCGCGGCCCGCCTTGACGATGGCGCGGAACTGCGTGCGCATGCGCAGATCCGCGTTCACCATCACGGCCGCCACCTTGGGATTACGCGACGCCTCAGCAAATATTTCCAGCTTGAGCCGCCAGAAATCGGGCGCCATGTGCTCGTCGACGGAGTTGTCGCTCTCGTCGACGATGGCTTGCAGCGGATCGTCCTTCTGCTCCAGGTCGCGCAGCAGCAGCGCCACGCGCTCCACTTCCTCTTCCACGAAGGCCGCGATGATCGCATCCTTGCCGTCGAAGTAGTTGTAGATGTGGCCCGCGCTCATGCCGGCCGCCTTCGAAATCTCGGCCATGCTGGCGCCATGAAAACCGCTGCGGCTGAAACACAGGGCCGCCGCGTCGAGCACCTGCCTGCGGCGGCTCTGCGCCCGCTCCGGGTCCGTGTGGCGTTTTTCCGTGATGCTCATGGCTGCTTTCGTGATATCTGGTCCAGGCGATACTGTGGCCAAGGCGGCGCCGTTTGTCAATTTGCCCGCGCGCCGGCGGTGGTACCAGCCGCCGCCACCTGGCCGCCGCCCTCCTCCTGCCAGCCGCCGCCCAGCACCTTGTACAGCGTGACGGCGTTGCTGGCCTTGGCCAGGCGCGCCGTGATCAGGCTTTGCCGGGCCGCGTACAGCGCGCGCTGCGACACCAGCGCGTTCAGGTAGGACTCGGCGCCCTTCTCGTAGCGCGCTTGGTGGATGCGGAAGCTCTTGTCCGACGCCTCGGCCAGCGCCTGCTGCGACGCCAGCCGCTCATCCAGCGTACCGTGCTGGGCCAGCGCGTCGGCCACTTCGCGGAACGCGCCCTGGATCGCCTTGTCGTATCTGGCCACGGCGATGTCGCGGTCCACCTTGGCGATATCGAGGTTGGCGCGGTTGGCGCCACCGTCGAAGATCGGCAGGCGGATCTGCGGCAGGAACGTCCACGCCGACGAGCCGCCCTTGAACAAACCAGTCAGGTCGCCGCTGGCGCTGCCGGCCGTCGCCGTCAGCGAAATGCTGGGGAAGAAGGCGGCGCGCGCCGCGCCGATGTTGGCGTTGGCCGCGCGCAGCGTCCGTTCCGCCTGCAGCACGTCGGGCCGGCGCCGCAGCACGTCGGACGGCAAGCCTTCAGGCAGGCTGGCCGTCTGCGCCACCGCTTCCAGTTCGCCCTGCGGCAGCATGGCGTCCGGCACGGCGCCGCCAACCAGCAACGTGAGCGCGTTACGGTCCTGCGCCACCTGCGCCGTGTAGACGGCCATCTCGTTGCGGGCAGCTTCCACGCTGCTCTGCGCCTCGTACATGTCCACGCCAGAGGTGGCGCCGGCGGCGAAGCGGCGCTGGCTCAGTTCATAGCTGATCTGCTGGCTCTTGAGCGTATCGGCCGCCAGCGCCAGCCGCTGCTGGTCCGCGATGAGCGTCAGGTAGCTGTTGGCCACTTCCGCCACCAGGCTGATTTGCGCAGCGCGGCGCGCTTCCTCCGTGCCCAGGTAGGTTTGCAGGCCGGCCTCGGACAGGTTGCGCACCTTGCCGAAGAAGTCCAGCTCATATGACGCCACGCCCAGGCCGCCGCTGTACTGGCGGTTGATGGCCGCCTCACCGTCAGGCCGCATATTGGCCGGCGTGCGCGACGCGTTCTGGCTCACCGAGGCCGACACGGACGGCAGTTGCGCCGCGCCGGTCACGCCGTACTGGGCGCGTGCCTTCTCGATATTGAGCGCGGCCACCCGCAAGTCGCGGTTGTTGGCCAGCGCCAGCGCGATCACCTGGCGCAGGCGCGCATCGGTGAAGTAGTCGCGCCAGGCGATGTCGGCGGCGGCTTGCGCGCCGGGCGCCGCTGGCGCGGGCTTGTAGGCGTCGCCGGACGGCCACGCTTGCGCGACAGGCGCCAGCGGCTGCTGGTACACGGGCGCCAGGCTGCAACCGGACAGCAGCACACCCGCCGCGATGGAAATCAAGGTCTTGTTCATATGCGTTACTCCGCAACAGCGGTTGGAGCCACCGCGCCGTGCTTGGCGGCGAACAGGCCGCGCACCAGCACGAAGAACAGTGGCACGAAGAAGATGCCGAGGAAGGTGGCCGACAACATGCCGCCCAACACCCCCACGCCGATGGCGTTCTGGCTGCCCGAACCGGCGCCGTTGGCCACGGCCAGCGGCAGCACGCCCAGACCGAACGCGATCGACGTCATCAGGATGGGACGCAGCCGCAAGCGCACGGCCTGCAGCGTGGCCTGCTGCAGCGGCACGCCCTGCTCCTGCAACTCCTTGGCAAATTCCACGATCAGGATGGCGTTCTTGGCGGCCAGGCCCACCACGGTCAACAGGCCGACCTGGAAGTACACGTCGTTCGACAGGTGGAAGGCCCACGTGCCCAGCACGGCGCCGATCACGCCCAGCGGCACCACCAGCAGCACCGAGAACGGCACCGACCAGCTTTCATACAGCGCGGCCAGGCACAGGAACACGATCAGGATCGAGATCGAGTACAGGGCTGGCGTTTGCGCGCCGGAGTCGCGTTCCTCGGTGGACAGGCCGGTCCACTCGTAGCCTATGCCGGGCGGCAGCTGGGCCGCCATCTTTTCCATCTCGGCCATGGCCACGCCCGAACTCTGGCCCGGCGCCGGCATGCCCAGGATTTCCACGGACGGCATGCCGTTGTAGCGCTCCAGGCGCGGCGAAGCGTAGATCCACTGGCCGCTGGCGAAGGCGGAGAATGGCACCATCTCGCCAGCCGCGTTCCGAACGAACCATTTGCCCAGGTCTTCCGGCACCATGCGCGCGTCGGCCTGGCCCTGCATGTAGACCTTCTTCACGCGCCCACGGTCGACGAAGTCGTTCACGTAAGCGCCGCCCCAGGCGGTGCTGAGCACCTTGTTGACGTCGGCGATGGCCAGCCCCAGCGCGGCGGCCTGCTGCTGGTCCACCGTGATCTTGTACTGCGGCGTGTCTTCCTGCCCGTTGGGGCGCACGCCCACCAGCAGCGGATTCCTGGCCGCCATGCCCAGCAACTGGTTGCGGGCCGCCATCAGCGCGTCGTGGCCCACGCCCCCCTGGTCCTGCAGTTGCAGGTCGAAGCCGCTGGCGTTACCCAGCTCCAGCACGGCCGGCGGCGCGAACGCGAACACCATCGCGTCCTTGATGCGCGAGAACGCGCCCATGGCACGGCCCACGACGGCCGGCGCACGCAGCGCGGCGCTCTTGCGTTCCTCCCAGTCCTTCAAGCGCACGAAAGCGATGCCCGTGTTCTGGCCATTGCCGCCGAAGCTGAAGCCGGCCACCGTGAAGATCGACTGCACGGCATCCTTCTCATCGACCATGAAATGATGTTCGACCTGCTCGATTACCTTCAGCGTGCGTTGCTGGGTAGCGCCGGTAGGCAGCTGCACCTGCGCGAACAGCACGCCCTGGTCTTCCGCCGGCAGGAAGGACGTGGGCAGGCGCATGAAGGCCAGCGCCAGCACCGCCAGCAGGATCGCGTACAGCGCCATCGAGCGGCCGCCGCGGCGCAGGATTGCGCCCACCCAGCCCTGGTAACGGCTGCTGCCGCGCTCGAAACTGCGGTTGAACCAGCCGAAGAAGCCCGTGCTGGCAGCATGGTGTCCCTTGGCCACCGGCTTGAGGAAGGTCGCGCACAGGGCTGGCGTGAACACCATGGCCACCAGCACCGACAGCACCATGGCCGACACGATGGTGACGGCGAACTGGCGGTAGATTACGCCGGTGGAGCCGCCAAAGAAGGCCATGGGTACGAACACGGCCGACAGCACCAGGGCGATGCCCACCAGCGCGCCCGTGATCTGGCCCATCGACTTGCGGGTCGCCTCCTTCGGCGACAAGCCCTCCTCCGTCATCACCCGCTCCACGTTCTCCACCACCACGATGGCGTCGTCCACCAGCAGGCCGATGGCCAGCACCATGGCGAACATGGTCAACGTGTTGATCGAATAGCCCAGCGCGGCCAGCACGCCGAAGGTGCCCAGCAACACGACCGGCACGGCCATGGTGGGGATCAAGGTGGCGCGCACGTTCTGCAGGAACAGGTACATGACGAGGAACACCAGCACGATGGCCTCGGCCAGCGTCTTGACCACTTCCTCGATCGACAGCGTGACGAACGGCGTGGTGTCATATGCCACCACGCCCTTCATCCCGGCCGGGAACTGCTTGCTCATCAAATCAATCTTGTGCTTGACGGCGGCGGCCGTGTCGAGCGCGTTGGCGCCCGTGGCCAGCTTGATCGCCACGCCGGTGGCGGCATGGCCGTTGTAGCGGGCCACGGTGTTGTAGCTCTCGCTGCCCAGCTCCATGCGGGCCACGTCGCGCAGGCGCACGGTGGCGCCGTTGCTGGAGGTCTTGAGCAGGATGGCGCCGAACTGTTCGGCCGTCTGCAAGCGGCTTTGCGCCGTCACGGTGGCGTTCAGCTGCTGGCCCGGCACGGCCGGTGCGCCGCCCAGCTCACCGGCTGACACTTCCGTGTTCTGCGCCACGATGGCCGCACTCACGTCGGCCGGCGTCAACTGGTAGCTTTGCAGCTTGGCCGGGTCGAGCCAGATGCGCATGGCGTACTGGGAACCGAACAGCGTCACGTCGCCCACCCCCTGCACGCGGCTGAGTGGATCGATCACATTGGCGGCCACGTAGTCGCCCAGGTCGGCCTGCTTCATGCTGCCGTCCTCGGAGATAAAGCCCAGCACCATCAGGAAGTTCTTGGTGGACTTCGATACCACCAACCCCTGCTGGGTGACGGCGGCCGGCAGCAGCGGCGTGGCCAGTTGCAGCTTGTTCTGCACCTGCACTTGCGCGATGTCTGGATTGGTGCCGTTCTGGAACGTCAGCGTGATGTTGATGCCACCGGCCGAATCGCTCGACGAGGACATGTAGCGCAAGCCGTCGATGCCCTTCATCTTCTGTTCGATCACCTGGGTGACGGCGTCTTCCACCGTGCGGGCCGAGGCGCCGGGATAGGAGCCGGTGATGGAAATGGACGGCGGCGCGATGCTCGGGTATTGCGACACGGGCAGCCCGTGGATCGCCAGCGCGCCGGCCAGCATGATGACGATCGCCACCACCCACGCGAAGATGGGCCGGTCGATGAAAAATTTAGCCATGACTATGCCCTCGCCTTAATGCGCGCTCTTGGCGTTGGCGGGCATGGCGCCCCCCGCGACGGCGGCCGGTGCGGGCGACGCGGCCGGCGTGGCAGCCACGGTGGCGGGTGCGCCAGGCTTGACCTTCTGCACGCCTTCCACGATCACGCGGTCGCCGGCGCTCAGGCCAGCCGTCACCAGCCACTTGTCGCCCAGTGTGCCGCCGGTTGCGATGATGCGCTGCTCCACCTTGCCGTCCTTGTTCAGCACCAGCGCCGTCGCCTCGCCCTTGGGATTGCGCGACACGCCCTGCTGCGGCACGGCGATGGCCTGTTCGTCCACGCCGTTTTCCAGCACGGCGCGCACGAACATGCCGGGCAGCAGATCGTGCTTGGGATTGGGGAACAGCGCGCGCAAGGTTACGTTGCCAGTGCCCGGATCGACGCTGGCGTCGGCGAATTGCAGCTTGCCCGGTTGCGCGTACTTGCTGCCGTCGGCCAGGATCAGGCTCACCTTGGCCTGTCCGCCCGACTGTTTCAGGCTGCCCGATTCCAGCGCGCGCTTCAGGCGCAGCATCTCGGTGCTGGTCTGGGTCACGTCCACGTAGATCGGATCGAGCTGCTGCACGGTGGTGAGCGCGGCGGCCTGACCGGCCGTCACCAGCGCGCCCGGCGTCACCGTGGAGCGACCGATGCGGCCACCGATGGGCGCTTCCACCCGCGTGTATTTGAGGTTGATGGCGGCCGCCTCCACGGCGGCGGTGGCCGATTCCACTTCCGCCTTGGCCTGCTCGTTGGCGGCGATGGCGTCATCGAGCTCCTGGCGGCTCACGCCTTCGATCTGCACCAGCTCCTTGTAGCGCGCCGCTTTCGGGCCGCTGGTGAGCAGGTTGGCGCGGGCCTTGGCCAGCGCCGCCTTGGCCGAGTTGTAGGCCGCCTGATAGCTGGCCGCGTCGATCTGGTACAGGGCGGCGCCAGCCGCCACGTCGGCGCCTTCGACGAAACGGCGCTGCTGGACGATACCGCTCACCTGCGGGCGCACCTCGGCCACCTGGAACGCGGCCGTGCGGCCCGGCAGTTCGGTGGTGATCGGCAGCGCCTGCGGCGTGACGGTGAAAACGCCCACTTCCGCCACCTGCGCATGAGGTGCTACGGCCGTGGATGGGGAGCAAGCGGCCAGCAGGCCACTCGCGCTAAGCAGGACAACGGCGCCGGCACGGCGGCGCATGTGCGGGGTAAGCAAGGCTTTCATTGTTATTTTTCCAATTTAACGTAATCCAGTTGATAGAATGAACGATCATTCTAATGTCGTCAAGAAACGATTTGTAACGACTTGTGTGCAAGAGCGCGGCGACAGAGGGAGAGAAGCGCCAAAAAGCACCAGGCCCGCGCAACCGGGAAGGTTGGGGCGGGCCTGGTGATGGGACAGTGGCGAGGTGCGGACTTACTTCCAGCCGCCGCGCAGTTCGCGCACTTGCTGGTACAGGTATTCGGGCGTGGCGTCGGGCGGCGCCACGGGCTCGCCCACGGCCAGCGCCAGGCGCGAACGCAAGCCTTTGCGAAAGGTGCGCTCCAGCACGGGCTGGGCGCCCCTGCTCAGCAAATGCCCCCACAGGCCACGCAGCGCCATGGGGATCACCGGCACCTGCGAGCGCGCCACGATCTTGGCGATGCCGCCCTTGAATTCGTTCATCTCGCCGGTCGTGGTCAGCCTCCCTTCCGGGAAAATGCAGACCAGGTCGCCCTCATGCAGGGCCTGGGCGATATCGACGTAGGCCTTCTCCATCAGCCATGGGTCTTCCTTGGCCGGCGCGATGGGGATGGCGCGCGCCGTGCGGAAGATCCAGCCCAGCAGCGGCAGCTTGAAGATGCGGTGGTCCATCACGAAGCGGATCGGGCGCGGGCTGGCCGCGCCGATCACGATCGCATCCACGTAACTCACGTGGTTGCACACGAGGACCGCCGCCCCTTCGGCCGGAATGCGGTCGGCGTTGATGCATTTGACGCGGTGGATGGTGTGGATCAGCATCCAGGCCAGGAAGCGCATCAGGAACTCCGGCACCAGCGAGAAGATGTAGAGCGCCACCAGGGCGTTCATCAGCGCCGTGGCCAGGAACAGTTCCGGTATCGTCAAGCCCTGCCCCAGCAGCACGATGGCCACGCCCGCCGCCGCCACCATGAACAACGCGTTCAAAATATTCATGCCGGCGATGGTGCGCGACAGGTGGCCCGGTTCGCAGCGCACCTGGATCAGCGCGAACAGGGGCACGATGAAGAAGCCGCCGAACATGCCGATCATCAGCACGTCGGCCAGGATGCGCAGCGTGCCGTGCAGCGCCAGCCAGTCGAACGCGCCCAGGCGCGCCCCGCCCTGCTGCACCAGCACGGCCGCCACCTGGCCGCCCGTGCCGGCGAAGCCCACGCTGGACAGGTACAGGTCGATGCCGAACACTGTCAGGCCGATGGCGCCGAACGGCACCAGCCCCAGCTCCACCTTGCGGCCCGACAGCCGTTCGCACAGCAGCGAACCGGCGCCCACGCCCAGCGAGAATATGGTCAGCAGCAGCACGAACACGCCATGGTCGCCGTGCAGGTAATCCTTGGCGTAGACGGGGAACTGGGCCAGCACCAGCGCGCCATAGAACCAGAACCACGAATTGCCCAGCATGGACAGGAACACCACCCGGTTCTTGCGCGAGAAGCCGATATTGCGTACCGACTCCGTCAGCGGATTGAGGTTGATGCGCAGCGTGGGATCGGCCGCCGGCGTGTGCGGGATGCGGTAGCTGGCGATCAGGCCCAGCACGGCCGTGAGCAGCGTACCGCCAGCGGTCAGCAGCAGGCCGGCCGGCTTTTGCATGACGAGGATGGCGCCCAGCACTTCACCGAGCAGGATGCCGACGAAGGTGCCCATCTCCGTCACGCCGTTGCCGCCGATGAGTTCTTCCGTCTTCAGGTGCTGCGGCAGGTAGGCATATTTGACGGGGCCGAACAGCGTCGAATGGATGCCCATGCCCACCACGGCCGCGATCAGCAGCCACAGGATGTGCTGCATCCAGCCGATGGCGGCCACGCCCATGATGGCCAGTTCCAGCCACTTGACGAAGCGGGTCAGGCCCGATTTCTCGAACTTGTCGGCCATCTGCCCGGCCGTGGCGGACAGCACCACGTAGGGCAGGATGAACAGGCCCGGAATCAGGTTGGTCAGCAGCGATGGCTTGAGCGTGGTCCAGCTCAAGGCGTCGTAGGTGAGGATCACCATCAGCGCCGTCTTGAACAGGTTGTCATTGAACGCGCCCAGGAACTGGGTCCAGAAAAACGGGGCGAAGCGGCGCTGCGACAACAGGGAAAACTGGTTGGTTTGGCTCATGTCCGGTCAGCGTGGGTGGGGATGGGTAGAGAACATACAGCAGCGCGCGGCGGTCCGCAATGGCGCAGCGCTGATGCATTGCCCCCGGTCAGGGCGCCGCCGGCCGTGACCGGGATTGTCAAAATTAAAAATATGTAAGACAAGTTTCCTTAAGCAAAAATAACTATTGCAGAAATCATAATCAGGCTTTAGAATCCGCGTTTCCTAAAGGCAATATCCGGCGCCATTCGCGCCCTTCACCCTTGCCGCAGGGCTTACACATTAAGGATATCCGCATGAAACACAGCATCATCATCGCAGCAATCGCCGCCCTGGCCGCTCCGCTGGCCGCCCAAGCAGACAACGCCTACGTTGGCGCCAACATCGGCCGCGCTGAACAAAAACTGGAAATTCCGTCCGGCACGGGCACGGAAAACACGACCGGCTTCAAACTGTACGGCGGCTACAATTACACCAACAACTTCGGCGCCGAAGTCGGCTACGTCGACTTCCGCAAAGTGGAGGGCTCGGACTCCGGCTACGGCGCATCGTCCAAGCCATCGGCCATCTACGCCGCCGCCACCGGCACCCTGCCATTGAACGCGCAATTCTCGCTGTTCGGCAAACTGGGCGTAGCATACAACCACACCACGATTGAAGCCTGGCTGCCAGGTCAGTTCTACAGCACATCCAAGAACAAGACCCAAGCCATGATCGGCATCGGCGCATCGTTCGCGCTGGACCAGAAGATCACCTTCGTGGCTGAATATGAAAACTTCGGCAAAGTCGCCGAGCAAAATTCGCTCAACGTCAAAGCCGACCTGCTGTCCGTCGGCGTGCGCGTCAAGTTCTAAGCTGCCATCAGATCCGACTGATCGCGAAACCGGCCTTGCGCCGGTTTTTTTCGTCCTAGCGCCGCGCCACGCGCCGGATCAGCCGAAACAGCGGGCCGATGGTGAGCACCAGCACCACCATGCGCGCCACGTGAAAGGCCGTAACGATAGGCACGCCAAGGTGCAGCGTCTTGGCCGTCAGCGCCATTTCCGCGATGCCGCCCGGCGACGTGGCCAGGATGGCCGTGCCAGGATGGATGCCGGCGCCCCGCGCCAGCAACAGGCCGAAGCCGGCCGCCAGCGCCATCGCCGCCAGGTTGCAAGCGGCCACGCTGGCCAGGAAACGCGGCGCCGCGCGCAGGAACGCCGGTGAAAAGCGGCAGCCAAGCGAGGCGCCGATGAACAGCTGGCCGCCCCGTATCATCCACTCGGGCAGGCGGCTCAGGTGCATCCCGCCGGCCGTCAGCGCCATCGCCGCCAGCAGCGGGCCGATGACCCAGGCGTTGGGCATGCCGGTGCGCTTGCACAGCAGCGCGGCGACGCTGGTCAGCGCCACCAGCAGCAGCAAGCCCCCGATATGCACCTCGGCCGCACCGGGGTGGTACACATCGTCGCCCAGGGCCAGCCCGTGACTGCCCCACCAGCGCACCGTGAACGGAATCACGGCCACCACCAGCATCACGCGCAGGCTGTGCGCGGCCGCCACCCGCTCCACGCTGGCGCCGTGGCGCTCGCCCTGCACCGCCATTTCGGACGCGCCGCCGGCCGCCATCGCGAAAAAGGCGGTGGTGCGGTCGGTGCGCGCCATCTTATGCAGCAGATAGCCGCTGCCCCAGCCCAGCGCCAGCGTAAAGCCCACGGCCAGCGCGATCAAGGGCGCGTAGTTCGATAACGCCAGCAGCACGGGCGCCGTGAAATACAGGCCCAGCGCCGTGCCGATGGCCCACTGCCCCGCCTCGCGCGCCCACACGGGTGTGCGCAGGTCGCGCCCGGCCAGGCGCAGCATGGCCGTGGCGAACAGCGGACCGATCATCCACGGCAGCGGCGTATCGAGCCACAGGCACAGCGCGGCGCCAGCCAGCGACGCCAGCAGCGCCGCCAGCCATGCCTGCACTTGCGTCCCGCCGCCCTCGAACCAGACCAACCACGTCATGCCGCGGGACTCCCTGCCATTTCTTAAAACACCCAGAGCTTATCGGCCGGCAGTTGCAGCCAGTAGCGGCCCGGTTCCAGCTTGTAGCGCGAGTGGGCGCGCAGGCTGATCTCGGGGCCGGACTCGCTCTTGAACAGGCACTCGAAGCGGTCGCCCAGGTACATGCAGGTCAGCAGCGGCAGTTCGATGGCGTTCTCCACCGGCGTGGCGCTCACGCGCACTTCCTCAACGCGGATGATGGTGCTGCCTTCGGCGCCGGTGGAGGCGCCGCGCGCCGTGGCCTGCAGCGTGGTGCCGTTCACGTCCAGCTGCACGCGACTGCCGTTGCGCTGCACGATGCGGCTCGGCAGGCGGTTGTTACTGCCCATGAATTCGGCCGTGAACAAGGTGTCGGGCGTCTCGTACATGCTTTGCGGCGTGCCCTGCTGCTCGATCTTGCCGTTGTTGAGCAGCAGGATGCGGTCGGAAATGGCCATCGCCTCGGCCTGGTCGTGGGTGACCATCAGCGCCGACAAGCCGAGGCGCACGATCAGCTCACGCAGGAAGGCGCGCGCTTCCTCGCGCAGCTTGGCGTCCAGGTTGGACAGCGGCTCGTCCAGCAAAATCACGGGCGGGTTGTACACCAGCGCGCGGGCGATGGCCACGCGCTGCTGCTGGCCGCCGGACAGCTGGTGCGGGAAGCGTTCACCCAGATGGCCAAGCCCCAACTGCTTGAGCACTTCGTTGACGCGTTCGGCGATGTCGGCCGCGCCCATCTTGCGCAGCTTGAGGCCATAGGCCACGTTGTCGAACACGGTCTTGTGCGGCCACAGCGCGTAGGACTGGAACACCAGGCCCAGGTTGCGCTGCTCGGCCGGCATCTCGAAGCCGCGTTCGCCGTCGAACACGCGCCGGTCGCCGATGGCGATGGTGCCCAGCTTGGGGCTTTCCAGTCCCGCCACGGCGCGCAGCAGCGTGGTCTTTCCGCTGCCCGAAGGCCCCAGCAGCGCCACCACTTCGCCCTTTTGCAAATGCATGGACACGCCCTTGAGGATGGGATTGGCGTGGGCGCCGCTGCCGTAATCGAGGTGCAGTTCGTTGACGCTCAGTTCATTCATGATCAGGTCTCGTTTCATGGCTAGGTTCTCAGTTATGCAGTTTGACGCCAAAGCGCAGCGCGATCCCCAGGCCGATGGCGACCAGGGAAATGTTAATGAAGGACAGGGCCGCCACCAGGTCGGTCGAACCGCCGGCCCACAGCGACACCAGCATGGCGCCGATCACCTCGGTGCCGGGCGAGAGCAGGTACACGCCGGTCGAATATTCACGCTCGAAGATCAGGAACACCATCAGCCAGGCGCCCAGCATGCCGTATTTGATCAAGGGCAGCGTCACGTCGCGCGTCACCTGGCCGCGGCGGGCGCCCACGGCGCGCGCCGCTTCCTCCAGTTCCGGCCCCACTTGCAGCAAGGCCGTCGAGATCAAGCGCATGCCGTAGGCCAGCCACACCACGGAGTACGCCAGCCACAGGGCGAAAATGGTCGAGCGCAGCGAGCGCAGCACGGGAATCGCATGTTCACTGAGCCACAGGGCCACACCGTTGTCCATCCCCTTCAACATGCCGTCCAGCCAGCTGGGCACGAACAGGAACACCCACAGGAACGACAGGCCTGCCAGCAGGCCGGGAATGGCGCGCGGCACCAGCACGCTGTAGTCGAGCAGGCGGGTGATGCCGTCCGGCTTGCGGTGCATGGCCAGCGCGATGCCGCTGTAGCAGATCACGGCCAGCCCGCCACCCACCACGCCGATCAGGATGGTGTTGAGGATGCCGCGCATCAGCGAGGGCTGTTCCAGGATTTCGCGGAAGTGGTCCAGCGTCAGCACGTCGGCCAGGCGCACGCCCTCGCCCCAGTACTGCACGAACGAGCGCAGCACGATGCCCGAGATCGGCATCACGATGGTAAACAGCAGCCAGGCGGCGATCAGCGCGAACGCCAGCCACTTCCAGCGGCCCAGCGGCATGGACTTGGTGCGCGCGCCCTTGCCCTTGATCGACACGTATTTGTTGGCCGACTTGAGCAGCCAGCGCTGCAGCATCACCAGCGGCATGGTCACCATCACCAGGCACACGGCGACGGCGGCCATCAGGTGGTAGGACGGCGTACCGAGCTTGTTGGTCAGCTTGTACAAATAGGTGGCCAGCACCAGGTGGCCTTCCGGGTCGCCCAGCACCAGCACCAGGCCGAACACTTCGAAGCCGAGGAAGAACACCAGCACGGCCGCGTAGGCCAGCGCCGGCATCACCATGGGCAGCGACACGTTGAGCATCACCTGCAGCGGCGAGGCGCCGGCCACGCGGGCCGCCTCCTCCACGTCCGAGCCCAGGCTTTTCAGCGCCGACGAGGCGTACAGGTAGACGTGCGGCACGTGGGTCAGGCCGGCGATCACGACGATGCTGGTGAACGAATAGATGTTCCAGGGGACGAAGCCCAGCAGTTCCTTGGCCCACGTGGAGTAGAAGCCCACCGGCCCCATGGACACCACGTAGCCAAAGCCCATCACCATCGGCGACACGAAGATCGGCACCAGCAGCATGGGCGCGATCCAGCCGCGGCCTGGCAGGTCGGTGCGGATCATCAGGAAGGCCAGCATGCCGCCCAGCGGCACGGCGATCACGGCCAGGCCGGTGGCCAGGATCAGGCCATTCTTGAACGCGACGATGAAGTCGGGATCATCGAAGATGAAGCGGTAGGCGTCCAGGCCCAGCTCCTTGCCCGGCACGAAGAATGGCGCCGACAGGAAGCTTTGGTAAAAAATCAGCAGCAGCGGCACGAAGATGGCGAGCGCGGTCAGCGTCACCACCACGCCGCGTGGCCAGTTCAGGCTGCGCCGGCCGGAGCCGGGTATGGTCATCGTTTGCATGTGAGGATACCTTCAGGCGCGGCGCGGGCGGGCGCCGTCGCGTGTTTGAATGGAGGGATGATGCGGCCGCCGGCAGCGCCGGCGGCGGGCCGCTTATTTTTTGCCGGCCGTTTCTTTCCACTGCTTGAGGAAGGCCATGCGCTTGGCCGGGCCAAGGAATTGCAGCACGATGGGGTGCACGGGCACGGGCTTGACGTTGTCCTTGCCGATCTGCTTGATCAGGTCAGCCGACGTGGTTTCGCCGGTGACGTCGGTGCGGATCGCGTACAGGCGCGAATCGTTGGCGATGATGGTCTGGCCGCGGTGCGACAGCATGTAGTCCAGCCACAGCTTGGCCGCGTTGACGTTCCTGGCGCCCTTGTTGATGAACAGCACGCGCGACAGGATCAGGGTGTAATCCTTGGGCAGCACCACGCCGATCGACGGATCAGCCTTGGCCCGCACCAGCGCGTAGGAGCCGAGCACGTTGAAGCCGATCAGGTTCTCGCCCGACGAGATGCGCTCCATCATGGTGCCGGTGGACGACTGCACGCGCACCTTGGCCACGCCGAACGCGTTCTCCAGGTCGGGGAACCTGGTGCCCAGCTCGCGCGCATCCTGGGTCATGAACATGAAGCCGACGCCGGATTTCTCGATGTCGTAGGTGGTGACCTTGTCCTTGAACTTGGGCTGCTGGATCAGCTTGGCGAACTCGGCGTGGGTCTGCGGCACTTCCTTGGCGTCCAGCAGGCGCTTGTTGTAGACGATGGCGGCCGGCTCGAACGTGGTGCCGTAGGCCTGGTCATCCCAGATGGCCCAGCCGGGAATCTTGGACGCTTCCACGGATTTGTACTTGAGCGCGTAGCCGTCCGAGGCCAGGCGCATCTGCAGGTCCATGGCCGAGGACCACATCACGTCGGCCGTGTTGCCGCCGGCCGCCACTTCGGAGATGAAGCGGTTGTACACCTCGGTCGAATTCATGTCGTTGTATTCGATCGTGATGCCGGGGTACAGCGCGTTGAAATCCTTGATCAGCGGCTGGGTAGCCTTGCTGTCGGTGGCGCCGTAGATCACCAGCTTGCCTTCCTTCTTCGCGCCGTCGATGATCTTCTGGTAGTCGGCCGGATAGCCGGCCGGCACCTGGGCCAGGGCGGCGGTGGCGAATGCGGTGGCCAAGGTGGTGGCCACTGCGGCGGCCAGGGTGGTTTTGAACATCATGTTTGTCTCCGTCTGTTTATGTACTGCCATGTGTATGCTGCGTGACTGCTTTTGCTCTGTTGGCTATCGCACCAGACCCAGTTCGCTGGCGCGCTTGCCGTAATCATCGACTGCCTTCTTGACGTAGGCCGTCAGCGCCGGCCCCGTCAAGCTGAACGGATACAGGCCGTAGCTGGCACGGGCCTGCGCGAACTGCGGGCTGGCCAGTGCGCGGTCGAAGGCGCTCACCCACTTGCGGTAATCGGCCTCCGATACCTGGGGGCCCATCCACACGCCGCGGATCACCGGCCACACCACGTCGTAGCCCTGCTCGCGCGCCGTGGGCACCTTGGCCAGCACGCCCGGCAAGCGCTGCTCGGACAGCACGGCCAGCACCCGGGTGCTGCCGCCGGCCGAGTACAGCGTCGCTTCCGACGCGTCGCCCGACACCACCTGCACAAAACCCGCGTGCATGGCCGTGAAGGCTTCGCCGCCGCCCTCGAGCGCCACGAAACGCAGCACTTTCGGGTCCACGCCGGCCGCCTTCACCACCAGCGCGATCTTCAGCCAGTCCTGGCTGCCGATGGTGCCGCTCACGCCGATCAGCACCTGCTCCGGATGGTGCTTCAGGGCCGTCACCAGCTCGCCCAGCGTGTGGTAGGGCGAATCGGCGCGCACCGCGATCATGCCGTAGTCCGCGCCCAGCGCCGCCACCCAGCGCACGTCGTCCGCCTTGGCCTTGCCGAACTTGCCCTGGGCCAGATTGAGCAGCGAGCCGCCCGAAAAAGCCACCAGCGTGTCCGGCTCGGCGCGCCGCTGCGACACCAGCGCGTGCCAGGCCACGGCGCCAATTCCGCCGGGCATGTAGCTGATCCGCATCGGCGCGCCGCCGTGTTCCGGCAAGCTCAGCAACCCTTGCCGCGCCAGCTTGCAGGTGAAGTCCATCGCGCCGCCCGGCTTGGACGGCACGATGCATTCCGTGCCCGCCGCCTGCGCCGCCGTGCCGGCCATCAGGACGGCCAGCCATGCCAGCAAAATTGTTTTCATCGATGTAGGTATGGTAGTTCGCGCCAGCTTTCAAAGCGCTTTCAACATCCGGGGCCAGGCAGAAAAAAACGGCCCCGGATGTCCCGGATCAGAAGCGGTGCTGGATGCCCGTCATGAAGCCGCGCTGGGTGTCGGCGAAGCCGGCATCGTCACGCGACAGGCCCGTCAGCTGGCCATTCTTGGCCTTGGCGTAGGCGGCGGCCACGTACAGGTCGGTGCGCTTGGACAGCGCATGGCGGATGCGCGCCACGTACAGGGTCGGATCGGCGTCCTTGCCGGCGGCCACGTTCTTGACGTTGACGTGGTAGATCGCGCCCGTCAGCGTGTTGACGGCATCGAGCTTGTAGACCACGCCGCCCCAGGTGGTGGTGGCATCGACATCGGCGGTCAGCGCCTTGCCGGCCACCAGCTTGTAGTCGCGCACCACGGCCGTCAGCTTCACGGGGCCGTTCTCGTAGTTGGCGCCCAGGTGCCAGACCGTGCTCTTGTCGCGGTTGCCGGTGGCGACCACGGTGTTGCCGTTGACGCGCTCCCAGGTCGCCATCACGCTCACCGGGCCGGTGGTGTAGGTGAGCGCGGTGGAGAACTTGGCACTGTCATTGCTGCTGGTGCTTTGCTCGCCGGCGCCATAGGACGCGCCGAACTTGAAGCCGCCGGCGGCCACGGAATACTTGATCATGTTGTCCCAGGCCGTGGTGAAGCCATACTTGCTGGGCCCCGTGGCCGGGCCGGACGTGGCCCACGAGTAGAACGGCGCGAAGCCCATCGGGTCAAAATGGATCACCGTGTCGTACACGCTGGTGAACGAACGGCCCAGCACCACGCGGCCAAAGCCGCCTTCCAGCCCCACGTTGGCCTGGCGCTTGAACAGCACGCCGTCGGAGGCGCCGGTGTCCATCAGGATGCCGCCTTCCAGGTTGAACACGGCTTTCAGGCCGCCGCCCAGGTCCTCGGTGCCGCGCAGGCCCCAGCGCGAGGTGTTCATGCCGCCCGAGGTCACGCGGGTCATCGCGCCGCCGCCCGCCTTGGCGTCGCTGGCGTAATCCACACCCATGTCCAGCAAGCCATATACCTGCACGTTCGATTGCGCGTGCGCGCCGCCGGCGGCGCCCAGCAGGGCCAGGATGGCGAGGGACAAAGAGGATTTTTTCATGTGAGTCTCCGGTAAATGTAGTTATGAGTTCGCTATTAGTGAAGCACCTGATCGGAAATCAGGGGTCCACTATAAAATTCACTTCCTTTCATTTGCCTTTCAGTCCCGGCAGCTTGGGCCGCCCCTGTCTCCCGTGCACCACAAAGCGCCAACGTCGCCGCGCGGACGGCGCGCTGGGGCTATCATGCAGTCTGACACTGAACTTCTTTGATCGGATTGGCAAGATTTATGCGCATTTTGTTAGTGGAAGACCACACCGAGCTGTCACGCTGGCTGTCCAAGGCCCTGCGCGACGCCAACATGACGGTCGAATGCGCCGACAACGGCGCCGACGCCGACGCCCTGCTGCACACCCAGGACTATGCGCTGGTGATCCTGGACCTGACCTTGCCGCGCATGGACGGGCTGGAGGTGCTCAAGCGCCTGCGCGCGCGCCCCGCCCCGCGCAGCCAGACCCCGGTGCTGATCCTGACGGCCCGCGGCGGCCTCGATGACCGCGTGCAGGGGCTGAACCTGGGCGCCGACGATTACCTGGCCAAGCCGTTCGAGCTGGCCGAACTGGAAGCGCGGGTGCGCGCGCTGCTGCGCCGCAGCGTGGGCAACGAGGCGCTGGTGCACCGCTGCGGCGCCCTCAGTTTCGACACCGTCACGCGCTGCTTCAGCTACGGCGGCGCCGCGCTGGCGCTCACGCCGCGCGAGCACGCCGTGCTCGAAGCGCTGATCTCGCGGTCGGGCCGCGCCGTGTCCAAGGAAAAGCTGTTCGACGAAGTGTTCGCGCTGGACGACGAGGCCAACCTGGACGCGATCGAACTGTACATCCACCGCGTGCGCAAGAAGCTCGACAACGGCTTGCCCGACGCCGCCGTCATCACCACGCTGCGCGGCATCGGCTACCTGCTGCAGCCGCGCGGCGCCGTCGGCGGCTAGATGGCGGCGCGCCCGTCCCGCCTGGCGGCCAGCGCCCACCTGCGCAGGCCCGGTCCGGGCGCCCCGCTGGGCAGCCTGCGCGGCCAGCTGCTGCGCTGGCTGCTGGTGCCGCTGATCGTGCTGGTCATCGTGAACGCCTTCTTCGTCTACCGCAACGCGCTCGACGCGGCCGACATGGCTTACGACCGCTCGCTGCTGGCCTCCACGCGGGCGCTGGCCGAACGGGTGTCCGTGGTCAACGGCAAGGTGGTGGCCGACGTGCCCTACGTGGCGCTCGACAGCTTCGAGACGGACACGCTGGGCCGCATCTACTACAAGGTGACCGGCATCCACGGCGAGACCGTGTCCGGCTACGACGACTTGCCGCCGGTGCCGGCCAACGTCCCGCGCTCGCAAGCCTACCCGGCGCTGGTGCGCTTCTACCACGCCAACTACAACGGCCAGCCGCTGCGCATCGCCGCCCTGCTGCAGCCCGTGTATGACGACTCCATGCGCGGCATCGCCCTGATCCAGGTGGGCGAGACGCTGGACGCGCGGCGCGGCCTGTCGAACCAGATCCTGTTCGACACACTGCTGTGGCAAGCCGCCCTGTTGCTGGCGCTGGCGCTGCTGGTGTGGTTCGCCGTGCGCCTCGTGCTGCAGCCGCTGATGCGCTTGAAACTGGAAGTGGAAACGCGCAGCCTGAACGACCTGTCGGACGTGGACCCGGCGCTGGTGCACAAGGAAGTACGGCCGCTGGTGGCGGCCATGAACACCTCGATGGCGCGGCTGCAAAGCCTGATCGCCAGCCAGCGCCGCTTCATCGCCGACGCCTCGCACCAGTTGCGCACGCCGCTGACGGTGCTCAAAACCCAGGCCGAACTGGCGCTACGCGAATGCGAGCGCGCCCAGGCCGATCCCGAACAGATGAAATCGGCCCTGCGCGACATCGTGCACAGCATCGCCGCCACCACCGATTCCACCGTCAACCTGGCCAACCGGCTGCTGACGCTGGCGCGCATCGAACACGGCGGCCAGGGCGGCGACCATGCGGCGCTGGCGCCGGTTTCGCTGCGCGACGTGGCGCGCCAGGTGGGACTGGAACTGGCGATTGCGGCCGTCACCAAGCAGATCGACCTGTCGCTGGAAGGGGATCAGCCGGCCGTGGTACATGGCCAGGCGCTGCTGCTGCACGAAATGATCGCCAACCTGGTGGACAACGCGCTGCGCTATACGCCGCCCGGTGGCACGGTGGTGCTGCGGGTGCGCGAGGATGCACGCGGCGCCACGCTGGAAGTGGAGGACAGCGGCCCCGGCATCGCGGCCGCCGAACGGGAAAAAGTGTTCGCGCCGTTCTACCGGGCCAGCGCCACGCTGGAGCGCAACCCGGGCGGCGCCGGCCTGGGACTGGCCATCGTGCGCGACATCGCCGCCCTGCACGGCGCCACCGTCACGCTGGCCGATGCGGTCGGGCCGCAAGGGTTACTGGTGCGGGTGGCGTTCCAGGCGCAGTAAAACCAATCACGCTGACGCCGCCAACGCCGCCATCACCCCCGCTCGTCGAGCTTGAACACGCTGACCACGGCCGCCAGGTTGGCCGCCTGTTCCTGCAGCGAGGCGGCAGCGGCCGCCGCCTGTTCCACCAGCGCCGCGTTCTGCTGGGTGGTGCTGTCGATCTCCGTCACGGCCAGGTTGACCTGGGCGATGCCATCGCTCTGCTCGTGGCTGGCCGCCACGATCTCGCCCATGATGCTGGTCACCTGCTCGACCGAGGCGACGATCTTGGCCATCGTGGCGCCCGCCTCGTCCACCAGCGAGCCCCCGGCGTCGACCTTGACGACCGAATCGCCGATCAGTTCCTTGATCTCCTTGGCCGCCGCCGCGCTGCGCTGGGCCAGGTTGCGCACTTCCGACGCCACCACGGCGAAGCCGCGGCCCTGCTCGCCGGCGCGGGCCGCTTCCACGGCCGCGTTCAGGGCCAGGATGTTGGTCTGGAACGCGATGCCGTCGATCACGCCGATGATGTCGACGATCTTGCGCGAACTGTCCTTGATCGAGGCCATCGTCTCGACCACCCGTCCCACCACGGCGCCGCCCTGGGTGGCGTAGCCGGACGCGGACTGCACCAGCTCGTTGGCATGGCGTGCGCTGTCGGCATTCTGGGTCACGGTGGCCGTCAGCTCCTCCATGGCGGACGCCGTCTGCTCCAGGCTGGAGGCCTGCCCTTCCGTGCGCGACGACAGGTCGAGGTTGCCGCTGGCGATCTCCCGCGATGCGTGGGCGATGGTCTCCGTGCTGTTGCGCACCTCGCGTATGGTGCGGTTGAGCGAGGACACGAAGCGGTTGAAGGCGTCAGCCAGCATGCCGATCTCGTCGCCCGATTCCACCGTCATGCGGCGCGACAGGTCGCCATTGCCGTCGGCGATCTGGCCCAGCATCTGGGCGGCGCGCGCCACGGGCGCGGCCATGGCGCGGCTCACCAGGTAGATGATGAACAGGCCGATACCGCCGCCCACCAGCCCGCCCAGCAGCGCAGCCAGCAGCACGGAACGGGTCACCTGGCCCAGCACTTCTTGCTCGGGCACTTCCGCGATCACGTACATATTCAGTTCCGGCACAAACGACGAGGCGACGATGCGCTTGCCGTCCGGCGCGCTGTAATTGACCGTGGCAAATTGCTGGCCGCCCAGCAGCTTGCCGCTCAGGTCCTCGCTAAAGCCGGGCAAATCCTTCATGAAGTGCTTGCTGTCGGCCAGTTGCGGATCGCGGTGCACCAGCAGCATGCCGTTGGGGCGCACCAGGTAGACAAAGCCGGAGTTGCCGATCTTGTAGTTGCGGATGGTCTCGGCCAGCTTGTCCACCGACAGCCCCAGGCTGCCGATGCCGATCTTGCCATCGCCGGCGTCGAAGCGGGTGTTGATGAACACGTTATAGGTGGTGCTGCCCTGCTCCTTGTCCAGGTTCAGCGTGTAGGGCTTGCCGCTGGCGAGAAAGCCGAAGAACCACTGGTCCGATGGCGCGTTCTTGTCGACCATGCGACGATAGCCGGTCTCGTCATAATACTTGCCGGTGGCGGCCGAGACCCAGGACACGGACGCCGCCTTGCTCACTTTCTTCACGCTTTGCGCATAGGCCTTCCAGGCCGCGTCGCCGCTCTCGGGCAGCCCGGCCTTTTCCCACTCCAGCAGGAAGGTGTTGGCGCTGAGGGCCAGCGCGGACGCCACCGGCGCGCCGATCTGGCGCTGGATATCGTTGCGGATCTCGCCCACCACAGCCGGCAGTTCCTGCCCCACCACGCGTTGTTGGATGGTGTTGCCCGTCATGACCACGCTGAGCGTGGCCGACAGCACCAGGAACAACAACAGGCAAAGGGCCATGCTCGACATCAGCTTTTGCTGGATCGACAGGCGGCGTAAGAATTCAGACATATGTTCTCCCCGGAATGTGAATTGGCGCTCTGACGGCGCGCCTCATGACTGCGGCACTTCGCTGGCCGTGCGCAGGCAATACGCCGGCCATGCTGCATTCAGCGTACTCTATTTTCATTCTATTTTGCAACAATCTGGATGCAGCGGGAACCGTGCGCCGTCCCGCGATCCGGGCGCCCGCACCAGCCTGCGCTTGGCCGCCCATAACGTAGGCCATCCAGGATAGCCGGATGGCAATACTCGCTATCACTGTAACGCCATGAACCCCGTTGCGCCACTGCCGCGTGCGCTCTCCCGTCATGCTGTGGTTTTACTGCGAAAAAAAAAGGAATGAGCGCATCAACATGACGCAGCCGATGGCCTGCGGCGGCCGGGACCGGGCCTGCTGCTTCCGGACGATCAAGGCAGGCTTTCCCGGTAATCCGTGAAGAACCAAAAAAAAGCCAGCACCCGTTGCCGGGGGCTGGCCTCGTCGCCGCGGATGCGGGCCGGGCGCTTAGCTCAGGTTTTCCAGGCGGATCTTGGTCACCGTGCCGAACACGCTGGCCAGGCCTTCCATCTTGGCGATGGCCGCTTCCACGTTCTTTTCCTGGGTCTGGTGGGTCAGGAAGATGATGTCGGTGCGGATCTCGCCTTCGGCCGGCTCCTTCTGCAGCATGGCGTCGATCGAGATGGTGGCGTCGGCCAGGATGCGGGTCAGGTCGGCCAGCACGCCGGGCTGGTCGGCCACGTTCATGCGCAGGTAGTAGCTGGTCGTCACTTCCGACATCGGCAGGATCTCGATGTCGGTCATCTCGTTGGGCTGGAACGCCAGGTGCGGCACGCGGTGCTCGGGATCGGCCGTGGCCAGGCGGGTGATGTCGACCAGGTCGGCGATCACGGCCGAGGCGGTCGGCTCGGCGCCGGCGCCCTTGCCGTAGTACAGCGTGGCGCCCACGGCGTCGCCCTGCACCAGCACGGCGTTCATGGCCCCTTCCACGTTGGCGATCAGGCGCTTGGCCGGGATCAGGGTCGGATGCACGCGCAGTTCCACCCCTTCCGTACCATTGACCTTGGCGCGCTTGGCGATGCCCAGCAGCTTGATGCGGTAGCCCAGTTGCTCGGCGTAGCGGATGTCCACGGCGTTGAGCTTGGAGATGCCTTCCACGTACGCCTTGTCGAACTGCACCGGAATGCCGAACGCGATCGCGGCCAAAATGGTGGCCTTGTGCGCCGCGTCCACGCCTTCGATGTCGAAGGTGGGGTCGGCTTCCGCGTAACCGAGTTCCTGCGCCTGCTTGAGCACGGTGGCGAAGTCCAGGCCCTTGTCGCGCATCTCGGACAGGATGAAGTTGGTGGTGCCGTTGATGATGCCGGCCAGCCATTCGATGCGGTTGGCCGTCAAGCCTTCGCGCAGCGCCTTGATGATGGGGATGCCGCCGGCTACGGCCGCCTCGAACGCCACCATCACGCCCTTGTCCTGGGCGGCGGCGAAGATCTCGTTGCCATGCACGGCCAGCAGCGCCTTGTTGGCCGTCACCACGTGCTTGCCGTTGGCGATCGCCTGCAGCACCAGGGCCTTGGCCGTGTCGTAGCCGCCGATCAGCTCGACGACGATATCGATCTCGGGATCGTTGACGATGTCGAATGGATCGGCCACCACTTTCACCTGGCCGCCGGTGCGCTCCTTGGCCCGTTCCAGGTTGCGGGCCGAGACGGCCACCACCTCAATACCGCGGCCGGCGCGGCGGCGGATTTCTTCCTGGTTGCGGCGCAACACGTTGAACGTACCGGCACCAACGTTGCCGATGCCTAGCAGACCTACTTTGATGGGATTCATAACAACTCGTTTCATTACGGTGATATCGAACGCCGCCGCGGCGGCGCCCGGTGAATAAAGGGCGGAAACGGCTCAATAGCCCAGGCTGTGGCGCTTGCGGTAACCTTCCATGAAGCGCGCGATGCGGCCGAACGCTTCCGTCATGTCGTCCGTGTTGGGCAGGAACACGACACGGAAGTGGTCATGGTTGATCCAGTTGAAGCCACTGCCCTGGACGATCAGCACCTTGGTTTCGGCCAGCAGTTCGTAGGCGAATTGCTGGTCGTCCACGATCGGGTAGATCTTCGGATCGAGGCGCGGGAACATGTAGAGCGCCGCTTTCGGCTTGACGCAGGTGATGCCGGGGATGTCCGTCAGCAGCTGGTAAGCGAGGTCGCGTTGCTTCAACAGGCGTCCGCCCGGCCCCACCAGGTCCTTGATGCTCTGGTAGCCGCCCAGCGCAGTCTGGATCGCAAACTGGCCCGGCGCGTTCGCGCACAAACGCATCGAGGCCAGCATGTTGAGGCCCTCGATGTAATCTTTGGCATGGCTTTTCTCGCCCGACACCACCATCCAGCCGGAACGGTAGCCGCACGAGCGGTAATTCTTCGACAGGCCGTTGAAGGTCACGCACAGCACGTCGTCGGCCAGCGAGGCGATCGACACGTGCTGGGCTTCGTCGTACAGCACCTTGTCGTAGATCTCGTCGGCGTAGACGATCAGCTGGTTCTGGCGCGCGATCTCGATGATCTCGCGCAGCAGCTCGACCGGGTACAGCGCGCCCGTCGGGTTGTTGGGGTTGATGATGACGATGGCGCGCGTGTTGGACGTGATCTTGCTGCGAATATCCGCCAGGTCCGGGTACCAGTCCTGCTGCTCGTCGCAGATGTAGTGCACGGGCGTGCCGCCGGACAGGCTGACGGCGGCCGTCCACAGCGGATAGTCGGGCGCCGGCACCAGCACTTCGTCGCCCGTGTTGAGCAGCGCGTTCATGGCCATCACGATCAGCTCGGAGGCGCCATTGCCCAGGTAAATGTCGTCGATGGTGACGCCGCGGATGTTCTTGCCTTGCGTGTAATGCATGACCGCCTTGCGCGGCGCGAACATGCCCTTGGAATCGGTGTAGCCGGCCGCGTTGGGCAGGTTGACCATCATGTCGTGCACGATCTCGTCGGGCGGATCGAAGCCGAACACGGCCAAGTTGCCAATATTCAACTTCGTGATCTTGTGGCCTTCCTCCTCCATTTGCCGGGCTTTTTCCGGCACGGGCCCGCGGATCTCGTAGCACACTTCCGCAAGTTTGTTCGATTTATGAATCGGTCGCAAAATAAAATCCTGTGTTGGTGAGGCAAAACGACGCGGCCTGCCAAAATCCGGCCCTGGCCCATGCTGCAATGCGAAAAGACCCATTCTGCCGAAAGCCTCCCATTTAATCAACCTTTGCGGCGGGCAAGTCCGGGAAAAACGCTACAATGACGCTTCTTTTGCCGACCCTAGACCGCAAGACCGCGCCTGAAACCCTATATGAAGCTCCATCCCAGCAGCACCCAACAATACCAGACCGTCACCGGCTACGATGACACCGGGGTCGAAATCAACGCCCAGCGCTACAACTACAGCCTGCTCGTGCTGCCCGAGACGGCGCCGCAAGCCTGGGGCGCGGCCACCTTCGAGGCACTGACGGAAGCCCATTTCACCGCCATCCTGGACCTGGCGCCCGACGTCGTGATCCTCGGCACGGGCGCGCGCCAGCGCTTCATCCACCCCAGGCTGACGGCCGCGCTGACCATGCGCCGCATCGGCGTGGAATGCATGGACAACCAGGCCGCTTGCCGGACTTACAACATTTTGATGGGCGAAGGCCGCAAGGTCACGCTGGCCCTGGTGATGGGGGCAACCCTGGGTGCGGGTGAGCCGGCCTGATGAACAACGACCTGTACAACTCCAAAAAGCTGCTGTGGTCGCTCGCGATCGTCTTCACCCTGGTCTGGCTGTACGTGCTGGGCTGGCGCACGCTGGTGCCGCCCGACGAGGGCCGCTACGCGGAAATGGCGCGCGAAATGCTCGCCACGGGCGACTGGATCACCACCCGCCTGAACGGCATCAAGTACTTTGAAAAGCCCCCCCTGCAAACGTGGATGAACGCGCTTTCGTTCGCCGTGTTCGGCCTGGGCGAATGGCAGGCGCGCCTGTGGACGGGCCTGTGCGGCCTGGGCGGCGTGCTGCTGACCGGCTACACGGGCCACAAGGTGTTCGGCGCGCGCGCCGGCTTTTACGCCGCGCTGGCGCTGGGCGCCAGCCTGTTCTGGGTGGCCTCGGGCCAGATCGACTCGCTCGACATGAGCTTGTCGGGCATGATGACCATCGCCCTGTGCGCCCTGCTGCTGGCCCAGCGCGACGGCGCCATGGCCGCGCAGCGGCGCAACTGGATGCTCGTATGCTGGACCGGCATGGCGCTGGCCGTGCTGGCCAAGGGCTTGATCGGCCTGGTGCTGCCCGGCGCCGTGCTGGTGCTGTACACGGTGGCCGCGCGCGACTGGGGCATCTGGACCCGGCTGCACCTGGGCAAGGGCTTGCTGCTGTTCTTCGCCGTGGCCACGCCATGGTTCGTGCTGGTGGCGCTGAAAAACCCGGAACAGCCGCACTTCTTCTTCATCCACGAACACGTCGAGCGCTTCCTGCTCAAGACCCACCACCGCGAAGGCCCGTGGTACTACTTCTTCGTCATGCTCATTCCCGGCATCATGCCGTGGCTGGGCGTGCTGCCGCAAAGCCTGCTGGGCGCGCTGCGCCGCCAACCGCTGGCCAGCTTCCAGCCGCGCCTGATGCTGCTTATCTGGGCCGGGTTCATTTTCTTCTTCTTCAGCTATTCCAGCTCCAAGCTGCCCGGCTACATCCTGCCCATCTTCCCGGCGCTGGCCCTGTTGATCGCCGTCTACCTGGAAAACGCCTCGCGCCCCAACCGCGTGTTCGCCGCCGTGCTGCTGCTGATCGTCGGCGTGGCCGGCATCGCCGCCGTGCCGCAGATCGCCCACATCAAGGTCTACAGCCCGGCCGAAGTGAAGATGCTGGAAGCCTACCAGCCGTGGGTGCTGGCGGCCGCCATCGTCGCCGCGGCCGGCGGCGCGCTGGCCCTGCTCCATGCGCGCCACCTGCGCCGCGACGCCAGCGTGCTGACGCTGGCCATCGCCGGCTTCCTGGCCACCCAGATGGTGCTGGCCGGCTTCGAGCCGTATGGCAAGCTGCGGGCCGGCAAGGCGCTGACCCACCGCATCCAGGCCGAACTGAAGCCGGACACCAAGATCTATTCCGTCTCCACCTACGAACAGTCGATGACGTTCTACCTGGGCCGCACCGTCACGCTGGTCAACTACTGGGATGAATTCACCTTCGGCCTGCAACAGCAGCCGGAACTGTCCATCCCCACGGTGGACGCCTGGATCGCCATCTGGCAGCAGGACGCCAAGGCCGGTGTGAAGGACATCGCCATCATCGACGTCGAGGACTATCCGAAACTGCAGGCGCGCGGCATCCCCATGCGCGTCATCGCCGAAGATACCCGCCGCCTGGCCGTCGCCAACCTGTAACTGATTGAATTTTTAACCGTATTTCCTGATGAATCTCGCAACCTTCAGTTTTATCGTCACGGGTGTGCTGCTCAACGCCCTGGCCCAGCTGCTGCTCAAGGCCGGCACCAAGGCCGTCGGCGCCATCCACCTGACCATGGACAACTGGTTCTCGATCGGCCTCAAGGTGGCCACCCAGCTGCCCATCATCGGCGGCCTGACCTGCTACGTGCTGTCGGTGGTGCTGTGGATCATCGCCCTGTCGCGGGTGGACGTGTCGATCGCCTACCCCATGCTGTCGCTGGGCTACGTGGTGACGGCCGTGGGCGCCTGGTACTTCTTCGGCGAAGCCGTGTCGCTGCAACGCATGGCCGCCATCGTCGTGATCCTGGTCGGCGTGGCCCTGCTGGCGCGCAGCTGACCCGGCGCGCTTTTTGCCGGCCAGCCAACAAAATGGCCGGTCGTAGCGAGAACCCATTAGAATATGCGCTGCCCTTGGGGGCGGCGCGCCACGAGCGCCCGCCTGACCACCAGAACAAGTTGAAGAAAGTGACCACCGATATGAGCGCAGCCCTGCCCTTCCTGCCTTTTTCCAAACCCACCATCGATGAAGCCACCATCGCCGCCGTCGGCGAGGTGCTGCGTTCCGGCTGGATCACCAGCGGCCCGAAAGTGCAAGCCTTTGAAGCCAAGCTGTCCGAATACTTTGGCGGGCGCCCCGTGCGCACCTTCAATTCCGGCACCTGCACCATGGAGATCGCGCTGCGCATCGCCGGCATCGGCCCCGGCGACGAAGTCATCACCACCCCGATCTCGTGGGTGGCCACGGCCAATGTCATCATCGAAGTGGGCGCCACGCCGGTGTTCGCCGACATCGACCCCGTGACCCGCAACATCGACCTGGACAAGCTGGAAGCGGCCATCACGCCGCGCACCAAGGCCATCATCCCGGTCTACCTGTCCGGCCTGCCCGTGGACATGGACCGCCTGTACGCCATCGCCAACAAGCACCAGCTGCGCGTGGTGGAGGATGCGGCGCAGGCCTTCGGCTCCGAATGGAAGGGCAAGCGCATCGGCGCGTTCGGCGACTTCGTCTCGTTCAGCTTCCAGGCCAACAAGAATATCACCACCGGCGAAGGCGGCTGCCTGGTCCTCAACAACGAGGAAGAAGCGCGGCTGGCCGAGAAATACCGCCTGCAGGGCGTGACCCGCAGCGGCGTGGACGGTATCGACGTCGACGTCCTCGGTGGCAAGTACAACATGAGCGACATCATGGCCGCCATCGGCCTGGGCCAGTTCGCCAACATCGACGCCATCACGGCCCACCGCCGCGCGCTGGCGCGCCACTATTTCAGCTGCTTCGGCCCCGACTTCGAAGCGCAATCGGGCGCCCAGCTGCCGCTGCAAGCCTTCGACACCAGCAACTACCACCTGTTCCAGATCGTGCTGCCCGACCAGGGCCCGGACACGCGCGCCAACTTCATGCGCAAGATGGCCGAGTACAACATCGGCACCGGCTACCATTACGCGCCGATTCACCTGTTCACCATGTACCGCGCGCGCGGCTTCAAGGAAGGCATGTTCCCCGTGTCGGAAAAAGTGGGCCGCCTGACCGTCACGCTGCCCATGTTCTACGCCATGACCACGGCCGACGTCGAACGCGCCGTCGCCGCCGTCAAGGCCATCCTGATCAAATAATGACCGCAATGACCGTCACACCAATGAAACCAGAAATATCCGTCGTCATCCCGGTCTACAACGAGCAGGCCGGTTTGCAGACCCTGTTCGACCGCCTCTATCCCGCGCTCGACGCGCTGCAAACCAGCTACGAGATCGTGTTCGTCAACGACGGCAGCCGCGACAACTCGGTCTCCATCCTGGCCGAGCAGTTCCGCGCCCGGCCCGACGTCACGCGCGTGGTGCTGTTCAACGGTAACTACGGCCAGCACATGGCCATCCTGGCCGGCTTCGAGGCGGCCCGCGGCGACATCATGATCACGCTCGACGCCGACCTGCAGAACCCGCCCGAGGAAATCCGCCACCTGGTGGCCAAGATGCGCGAAGGCTACGACTACGTCGGTTCGATCCGCCGCAAGCGCCAGGATTCGGCCTGGCGCACCTATGCCTCCAAGGCCATGAACCAGCTGCGCGAGCGCATCACCAACATCAAGATCACGGACCAGGGCAACATGCTGCGCGCCTACGGCCGCAACGTGATCGACCTGGTCAACCAGTGCGGCGAAGTGAATACCTTCGTGCCGGCGCTGGCCTACCGCTTCGCGCGCAAGCCGACGGAAATCATCGTCGAGCACGAGGAACGGGCGGCCGGCGAATCGAAATACTCGCTCTACAGCCTGATCCGCCTGAACTTCGACCTGGTGACGGGCTTCTCGCTGGTGCCGCTGCAAATGTTCTCCATGCTGGGCATGGCGCTGTCGGTCGGCTCCGGCCTGCTGGTGCTGGTGCTGCTGGTGCGCCGCCTGTTCCTGGGCGCGGAAGCGGAAGGCCTGTTCACGCTGTTCGCGATCGCGTTCTTCTTCATGGGCGTGATCCTGTTCGGCATCGGACTGCTGGGCGAATACGTGGGCCGCATCTTCCAGCAAGTGCGGGCCCGCCCGCGCTACGTGGTACAGACCATCCTGCAACAGCAGCACGGCCACGAGCAGCTCAACACGGACGAGCTCGAAAAACGCTCGGTGGCCCGATGAACGGCGCCATGCTGGAACACCGGCCGCGCGCCGTCGTGTTCGCCTACCACAACGTCGGCGTGCGCTGCCTGAAAGTGCTGCTGGCCGGCGGCGTGGACGTGGCCCTCGTGGTCACCCACGAGGACAGCGCGGGCGAGAACATCTGGTTCGATTCCGTGATCTCGGTCTGCCAGGACCAGGGCATCCCCTACATCACCCCGGCCGACGCCAGGTCGCCTGAACTGCTGGCCCAGGTGCGCGCGGCGAAGCCGGAGCTGATGTTCAGCTTCTACTACCGCCACATGCTGCCGGCCGAACTGCTGGCCGTGGCGCCGGCCTACAACATGCACGGTTCGCTGCTGCCCCAGTTCCGCGGCCGCGCGCCCGTCAACTGGGCCGTGCTGCACGGCGCCGACGTGACCGGCGCCACCCTGCACGAGATGACGGTCAAGCCCGACGCGGGCGCCATCGTGGCCCAGATGGAAGTGCCCATCCTGCCCGACGACACGGCCTTCGAAGTGTTCGGCAAGGTCACCGTGGCGGCCGAGCAGGCGCTGTGGCGCGTGCTGCCCACGCTGCTGGACGGCACGGCGCCGCGCCTGCACAACGATTTGACCCAGGGCGGCTACTTCGGCGGCCGCAAGCCCGAAGATGGCCGCATCGACTGGACCCAGCCGGCACAAACGGTGTACAACCTGCACCGCGCCGTGGCGCCGCCGTATCCGGGCGCCTTCACCGACATCGATGGCGTGCGCTATGTGGTGCAACGGGCACGCTTACGCAAGGCCAACCATGAACATACTGACAATGTTGCCGCCGCAAGTTTGCGTCCGGGCTTGACAGTAGTGGATAATTGCATCTTTGGCGTGTGCGGCGATGGCCGCATGCTGGCGATTTCCGCCCTGACGGCCGACGGTGAACCCATCACGGCCGCGCAGTTGCAGTCCCGCCTGGCCGCTTCCGCCAGCGGACATTGAACATTACCTAGAGAAGATCACATGAAAAAAGTCCTCATCCTCGGCGTCAACGGCTTCATTGGCCACCACCTGTCGAAGCGCATCCTGGAAACGACCGACTGGCACGTCTATGGCATGGACATGAGCACGGACCGCATCACCGACATCCTGGAGAATGAAGCGTACAAGTCGCGCATGCACTTCTTCGAGGGCGACATCACGATCAACAAGGAATGGGTCGAGTACCACGTCAAGAAGTGCGACGTGATCCTGCCGCTGGTGGCCATCGCCACCCCGTCCACCTACGTCAAGCAGCCGCTGCGCGTGTTCGAACTGGACTTCGAGGCCAACCTGCCCATCGTCCGCTCGGCCGCCAAGTACGGCAAGCACCTGGTGTTCCCATCGACCTCGGAAGTGTACGGCATGTGCCACGACGAGGAATTCGATCCCGAGAACTCGGAACTGATCTGCGGTCCGATCAACAAGCCACGCTGGATCTACTCCAACGCCAAGCAGCTGATGGACCGCGTGATCTGGGGCTACGGCATGGAAGGCCTGAACTTCACCCTGTTCCGTCCATTTAACTGGATCGGCGCCGGCCTGGACTCGATCCACACGCCGAAGGAAGGCTCGTCGCGCGTGGTGACCCAGTTCTTCGGCCACATCGTCCGTGGCGAGAACATCTCGCTGGTCGACGGCGGCAACCAGAAGCGTGCCTTCACCGACATCGACGACGGCATCGACGCCCTGATGAAGATCATCGAGAACAAGAACGGCGCCGCCAGCGGCAAGATCTACAACATCGGCAACCCGACCAACAACTACTCGATCCGCGACCTGGCCGGCATGATGCTGAAACTGGCCGAGGAATATCCGGAGTACGCCACCGGCGCCAAGCAGGTCAAGATCGTGGAAACCACGTCCGGCGCCTACTACGGCGCGGGCTACCAGGACGTGCAGAACCGCGTGCCGAAGATCACCAACACCTGCGAAGAACTGGGCTGGAAGCCATCGACCACCATGGCCGACGCGCTGCGCAAGATCTTCGACGCCTACCGCAGCCAGGTAGCCGCAGCCCAGGCCCTGATGGATTGATGATTTGACCGGTCCCCTGCCCACCCGGCGTCAGCCCCTGCTGACGCTCAAGATCGATGTGGACACCTATCGCGGCACCCGCGAGGGTGTGCCCAACCTGGTGCGCATGCTGCAAGCGCACCAAGCCCACGCCACGTTCCTGTTCTCGCTGGGCCCGGACCACACGGGCTGGGCCTTGCGACGCGCCTTGCGGCCAGGCTTTTTCAGCAAGGTATCGCGCACCTCCGTGGTCGAGCACTACGGCTTCAAGACCCTGATGTACGGCACCCTGCTGCCGGGACCGGACATCGGCAAGCACTGCGCGGCCGAGCTGCGCGCCGTGCGCGACGCCGGTTTCGAATGCGGCATCCACACCTGGGACCACGTGCTGTGGCAGGACAACGTGGCCAAACGCCACACTGCCTGGACCGTGGCCATGATGCGCAAGGCGGCCGCCCGCTACACCACCGTGTTCGGCACGCCGCCGCACACGCATGGCGCGGCTGGCTGGCAGATGAACGGCGCCGCCTTCATCGAGCACGATGCGGCCGGCTACCGCTACGCCTCGGACGGGCGCTGCGTGTTGAACGACAACGGTACGCTGGCCAATCCGGCCGACGGCCCGCACCGGCTGTCGGTCGATGGCAAGGTGCTCGATTGCCTCCAGTTGCCCACCACCCTGCCCACGCTGGACGAGCTGCTGGGACGCGAGATCGATGGCACCGTCATCACGACGGCCAACATCGCCGCCTGCCTGCTCAAGCTGACGGCCTGCGCCACGCGCGACCACGTGTACACCTTGCACGCCGAGCTTGAAGGCCAGAAACTCGCCCCCATCTTCGAGCAGTTATTGGCCGGCTGGCGCGCCCAGGGTTATCAACTGGCGTCGATGGCCGACCACTACGGGCACATCAAGGATGAGGTGCTGCCCGTGTGCCCCATGACGTGGGGCGAATTGCCGGGACGTTCGGGCCAGCTGATGGTGCAAGGCGCCGCCCGCTAGTGCCCGCCGTCCCCGTTGCTGATGAAGTTCACCGTTCAGGAGAGTACCCCGTGGCTGATCGCCCAACCGTAGCACCCATCGCCGATTTTTCCGCCCCCATGACGGGCGGCCAGACCTTCCAGCTGGCCGGCCGTCCGGCCCGCTACACGGTGCTGTATTTCTACCCCAAGGACAATACGCCCGGCTGCACCACCGAGAGCATGGCGTTCCGCGACCTGTACGCCCAGTTCCAGGCGGCCGGCACCGAGATCTACGGCATCAGCCGCGACTCGCTGCGCTCGCACGAAGGCTTCAAGGCCAAGCTGGGCCTGCCGTTCGAACTGATTTCCGACCCCGAGGAAACGCTGTGCCAGCAATTCGGCGTCATGAAGCTCAAGCAGATGTACGGCAAGACCGTGCGCGGTATCGAGCGCAGCACGTTTGTCATTGACGCTCATGGGCAATTGGTGAAAGAATGGAGAGGCGTGAAGGTAGCAGGTCACGTCGATGAAGTGCTGGAATTTGTGGCGCGTCAGGCTTAGTTCAGCTTAAGGCGCGTTGCGAACATCCAGTTTGCTCAACCGTAGCTCGTCCAAGCGCAACCGGCCATTTTGAGTCAGCACTGTACCAAACCTCGCCCTACATGGTGGCCAGCTGGCCACCACGCGGTATCTTACCCGGGCCGCCCGAGTGCCCGTCGGCAGTCTTGTAACCCTGTTTCCCCCGCATCCACCCCATATGGCTCCCCTGCCAGGTACGCCCGTGGGCGGATTCCTCCAGAATTTATTTGATCGAGATCCTGATGCCACTGCCAAAAATTCCAAGTAAGCCAGCAACTTTACTGCTGGCAAAAGATTATCCCAAGGCCAGCGGCGCCAACCCCACACCGGCCCTCGCGGTCGACGTCGCCGCACCAGTAACCGCGCCAGCGGCCAGGAAGGCGCCCGCCAAGGCCAAGGCCGCCACCGTCAAGGCGGTGGCCGTGGCCAAGCCTGCGCCAGCGGCCAAGCCGGCCGCCAGGAGCAAGGCCAAGGCCGCCATCCTGCAGGCCGCGCCCCATGTGCCGGCCGGCGAAGCGTCGCCCTCGCCATCGAAGGTCAAGGCCGCGCCGGCCGCGCGCGCCAAGGTCACGCCGATCACGGCCGAGGCGCCCCATCCGGCCAAGCACAAGCCGGTGGAAGTGCCGCTCAAGTCCTCCACCAGCCGCCACGCCGACCAGTTGGGACAGACCAAGCTGTTCGTGCTCGACACCAACGTGCTGATGCATGATCCATCCTCGCTGTTCCGCTTCGAGGAGCACGACGTCTACCTGCCGATGATGACGCTGGAGGAACTGGACAACCACAAGAAGGGCATGACGGAAGTGGCCCGCAACGCGCGCCAGGTCTCGCGCACGCTGGACGCGCTGGTGTCGAACACGGACGATGACGCGATCGAAAAAGGCATCCTGTTGTCCAAGCTGGGCAACAAGGACGCCAAGGGCCGCCTGTACTTCCAGACCCGGCTGCAAAGCGCGGACCTGCCAGCCGGCCTGCCGGTGGGCAAGGCCGACAACCAGATCCTGGCCGTCGTGCGTTCGCTGGAAGCGGAGCAGGAAGGCCGCCCCGTGGTGCTGGTGTCGAAAGACATCAACATGCGCATCAAGGCGCGCGCGCTGGGCCTGCCGGCCGAAGACTACTTCAACGACCACGTGCTGGAAGATACCGACCTGCTGTACTCGGGCATCGTGCAACTGCCGGACGATTTCTGGAACAAGCACGGCAAGGACATGGAATCGTGGCAGGAGAACAAGAACGGCCAGAGCGCCACGTTCTACCGCGTGACGGGTCCGTTCGTGCCGTCCATGCTGGTCAACCAGTTCATCTTCCTCGAGCCGAAAAATGGCGAAGCGCCGTTCTACGGCCAGGTCAAGCAGATCAACGGCAAGACGGCCGTGCTGCAAACGCTGCGCGACTTCTCCCACAACAAGAACAATGTGTGGGGCGTGACGGCCCGCAACCGCGAGCAGAACTTCGCGCTGAACCTGCTGATGAATCCCGAGTGCGACTTCGTCACGCTGCTGGGCCAGGCCGGTACCGGCAAGACCCTGCTGGCGCTGGCGGCGGGCCTGGCACAAGTGCTGGAGACCAAGCTCTACAACGAGATCATCGTCACCCGCGTCACGGTGCCCGTGGGCGAGGACATCGGCTTCCTGCCCGGCACGGAGGAGGAAAAGATGTCGCCCTGGATGGGCGCCTTCGACGACAACCTCGAAGTGCTCAACAAGTCCGATTCGGACGGTGGCGAGTGGGGCCGCGCGGCCACCCAGGACCTGATCCGTTCGCGCATCAAGATCAAGTCGCTCAACTTCATGCGCGGGCGCACCTTCGTCAACAAGTTCCTCATCATCGACGAAGCGCAGAACCTCACGCCCAAGCAGATCAAGACCCTGGTCACGCGTGCCGGCCCCGGCACCAAGATCCTGTGCCTGGGTAACATCGCCCAGATCGACACGCCTTACCTGACGGAAGGCTCGAGCGGCCTGACCTACGTGGTGGACCGCTTCAAGGGCTGGTCGCACAGTGGCCACGTGACCTTGGCGCGCGGCGAACGCTCGCGCCTGGCCGACCACGCCAGCGAAGTGCTGTAAGCGTTTTTTGCCTCAGCGACGCCCCGCCCGCAGCGATGCCGGCGGGGCTTTTCGTTAATGGGGGTACGTCCCCAATTAACGGCCCTGATTTGTAGTTGAGTACTCAAGTATCACGGCCCTTGCCGCTGCGGCGCACCAAAACAGGGCAGCGCGGGCGCCTGGCCACGACGGCGCGCCCGCATGCGGCATCGCGTCGTAAATTGGCGGCCCCATGCACGAAATAGCTTGAAGCCGGACCTTGTCCGTGTAAAACTTAGTCTTGCAGCGCAACGTCAACAATGGCCGCCCACTTTCCACAGGACAAGCCGCTATGGACATCCCGATACTGATCCACATGGACAAGGAAAGTGTCTACGGCGTGACCGTACCGGACCTGCCCGGCGTGCGCTCCTCGGGCGCCACCATCGACAAGGCCATGAGCAACGCCACCAAGGCCATCTACGGCCACGTGGGCCAGCTGGTGGAACAGGGCAAGCCGTTCGAGATCAAGCCCTCCCCGGTGGAAACGCTGTCGCGCGAGCCCGATTATGCGGGCGGCATCTGGGCCCTGGTCAGCTTCGACCTGGCCCGGCTCGACGATCCTCCCGACGACTGACACCAGCCCCCCACCCTTCAGCGGTCCAGTTCCGGATAGTGGCGGAATATCCCTTCCTCATTGAACGGCAAGCGCCGCGCCGACTGCAGGTAGGCTGCGATACGGGGCCGCTGCGCCACGCTGCCATGCAGCGCCAGCAAGCGCGGCCAGCCGGCCTGCTGGCGCGCCATCGCGTTGGGGAAGGCATAGCGCAAGCCGGCCACCAGCTGGAACAGCGACAAGTCCACATACGATAGCCGGGCGCCCACGGCATGGTTGCCGCGCGCCCGATTGCGTTCCAGGACGCCCTCGAAATAGTCGAGATACTTGGGCAGGCGCTGGGCCGTGAAGTCGGCCGCGCGGGTGCGGGCGGCCGGCCGTTGCTGTTCGTAGTACAGGTTGGTCGACAGCGGATGGTGGCAGTCGTGCACTTCGTCCACGATGTCGGCGATGGTCAGCTGCAACTGGTTGGCCCACAGCCGCCCCTGCTGCGCGCGCGGCGCCAGGCCATGGCGCGCGCCAAGGAACAGCAGGATGTTGGCCGTCTGCCCGATCAGCAGTTCGCCCGCGCGCAGCACCGGCGGCGCGAACGACGGGTGCGTTTCGCGCGCCCCGTCCAGGCTGGCCAGCATGGCCGGCATGCCCCGTTCACCCCGCTTGCGCGCCACGTCCACGTAGGGCACACCGGCTTCCTCCAGCGCCAGCCGGACGAATTCGCCCCGGCCCTGGATGCCGGGCCAGTAATACAGCTGATAAGGCGCGCTCGGATGCATCGGACCATGTTAGCAGCATTTCGCCGCCCTGCCTTCGCCGCCGGCCCTCGCGGCGCCCGATGTGCACAATTCTTAACGGCGCACCTGTGCCACCATTGTCCAATCGCTAAAGAATCATGCATACTGGGACCGTGCCGACAGCCACCGGATTGCCTACGACAATGATGCAAGCGACGACACCATGCGGACAGCCCGACCTCGTTTCCATCGTGGTTCCATTCTTCAATGAGGCCGACGGCATTGAACTGTTCCAGCACACCTTGCGCCCCATCCTCGATAGCCAGCCGCAGCTGCGCTTTGAAGTGATCTGCGTCGACGACGGCAGCCGGGACGGCACGCTGGACTTGCTGCTGGCGCTGTCCCGCCTCGACCGCCGGTTCCGGGTGATCGAATTGTCGCGCAACTTCGGCAAGGAGGCGGCGCTGACGGCCGGGATCGACGCGGCCAGCGGTGACGCCGTGATCCCCATCGACGCCGACCTGCAGGATCCGCCCGAGCTGATCGCCGCCCTGATCGCCGAATGGCGGCGCGGCTACGACGTGGTGCTGGCCCGGCGCGTGGACCGGAGCGCGGACTCCTACCTGAAGCGCACCACCGCCAGCCTGTTCTACAAGGTCCACAATCAGATCTCGACCATCAAGGTGCCGCAGGACGTGGGCGACTACCGCCTCATGTCGCGCGCCGCCATCGAGGCGCTGAAACAGCTGCCCGAGAACCAGCGCTTCATGAAGGGCTTGTTCGCCTGGGTGGGCTTTCGCAGCACCACCATCGACTATGTGCGCCATGCGCGCAGCCGCGGCGAGACCAAGTTCTCGGGCTGGCGGCTGTGGAACTTCGCCATCGACGGCGTCACCAGTTTCAGCACCGCGCCGCTGAAGGTGTGGACCTATATCGGCGGGGCCGGGGCCGCCCTGTCGCTGTGCTATGCCGCGTTCATCGTGCTGCGCACGCTGATCCTGGGGGTGGACGTGCCGGGCTTCGCCTCGCTGCTGGTGGCCATCCTGTTCCTGGGCAGCCTGCAGTTGATCAGCATCGGCGTGCTCGGTGAATACATCGGCCGCATCTACCTGGAGACGAAGCGGCGGCCCACCTATATCGTGCGCCAACGTCATGGAGATGAGCATGAGCCCTGAAGCGTACCTGGAAATGGCCGACACCGAGCAGCGCCACTGGTGGTTCACCGGCCGCCGCGCCATCCTCGATGCCGTCCTGGCCGGCATGGCCCTGCCGGCCGCGGCGCGCATCCTGGAAATCGGCTCGGGCACGGGCGGCAACCTGGCACTGCTGGCCGGCCATGGCGCCGTCAGCGCCCTGGAAATGGATCCGGGCGCCCGCCTGATCTCGCTCGCCAGGACGGGCCACCGCTTCGATATCCGCCAGGGACGCTGCCCCGACGACGTCCCGTTCCCGCCCGCCTCCTTCGACCTGGTCTGCATGTTCGACGTGCTGGAACATATCGACGAGGACGTGGCCACGCTGGCCCTGGCCAAAACGCTGCTGGCCGGCGGCGGGCGCATGCTGCTGACGGTGCCGGCCAACCGCTGGATGTGGGGACCGCACGACGTGTTCCTGCACCATCAGCGCCGCTACAGCGCCGCCGAACTGCGCCGCAAGGTCGGCGCGGCCGGGCTGCGCCTGGAGCGGCTCACGCATTTCAACACCCTGCTGTTCCCGCTGGCCGCCGCCGCGCGCATCACGGACCGCCTGTCGGGCAAGCAGGCCGCCAGCGGCACGGCCATCCCCGCCGCGCCCGTGAACCGCCTCCTGCATCAGGCCTTCAGTAGCGAGCGCCACCTGTTACGGTTCATGGGCCTGCCGTTCGGCGTCTCGCTGCTGGCCATCGTCTCGGCCACCTAGCGCCGCCGGCGCTGGCAGCCGCTGGTAGAAGCGGTAGCCGGCCACCTGCCTGGCCAGGCGGTAGCCGCGCAACGCCGGCGCGGCCCGCGCATCGGCGGCCAGATAGGCGATGAAGTCGAACGATGGCGCCGGCCCCCACGGCTGGCTTTCCACCACCAGCACATTCGGCGGCGCGCGCAGCAGGTCGGCCACGACGATATCGCGCAGGTACGCCTCGACTCTGGCCTGGCGGGCCACGATCGCTGCCGAAAGCAGCGACATCGTCGGCAGGCGCGAGGCGGTGCCGATGTCAGGCTCGGTGACCAGGGGATAGGCGGCGCGCACGGCGTTGGACCAGACCAGCACCGGCCCGCCGCCCAGCTCCCGGATCACCGGCGAAAACAGGGCGGGCGCGGGATTTTCCAGCGCGGCCTTATGGGGCGCGGCCAGCAGCGAGAGCGCCGCCAGGACGGCCATGACGCCGCCCACCAGCGGCGCCACCGCGCGGGCCGGCAGCCGGCCAGGCCTGGCCAGCACTTCGGCCGCGGCCAGCGCGAACAGCAGCCAGGCCAGGGCCGCCACCGGATACCAGTGATAATTCCAGCCCTTGTTCTGCAACAGGGCGGCGCCGGCGAAGCCGGCGGCCGCCGCCGACAGCGGCAGCGCCGCGCCGCGCGGCGCCGGTCCCGCGATCCAGGCCAGCGTGGCGCAGATCGCGCCGATCAGGAAATTGGGTGTGTGCAGGAAGTCGAACCGGCCGATGCCAAGGTAGCCGGCCCCATACACGTGCGCCAACGTGCGCGCCAGCGGCAGGTAATCGGGCGTGAGCCACAGGATCGCGGCCAGGTAGGCGCACATGATGGCGCCCATCAGCCACACGCCGCCGTCCGGGCCGCGCCGGCTGCGCAGCACCAGCACCCCCTCCACCAGCGCCGGCACCAGCAGGAAGTAAGGCTTGATGGCGAAACCGATGGCCGCCAGCGCCGCGGCGGCCAGGCGCCCGCGCCGGCGCACCGGCGCGCCATGCAGGCGCACGCAAGCCTGCGCCAGGTAAGGCAGGGACAGCAGCAAAGCCAGGTGCTCGCGCTGGCCGAAATCGTAGCCGGCCAGCGCCACGGCCACATAGGCCAGCGGCGGCAACAGCAGCGCCCCGGCCGCACCGCCCCGATGGTCGCGCGCCAGCGCCGCCGCCCAGCCCACGCATGCCAGGGCCAGGGCCAGCACCAGCACCCGGTAGACGGTGCCAGGCGCCACCCGCAGCCAGTCGGCCAGCGCCGTTACCGGCATGCTGAGCCAGATGATGAGCGGCGGGTTCAGTTCAATCAGGTCGACATACAGGCGCGCGCCCCCGCGCGCCCGGCCAGCCATGGCGAGCAGCCAGGCCACATCGTGGTTCAGCGGATACTGGAAAATGGCGGCCGCGCCCAGCGCGAAACACAGGCCAGCCCACGCCACGGGGAGCGGCACGCGGGCAAACAGCCCAGGGGGCGAGCGGCGTGGCGGCGAGGTCATGCGGCCATTATAGCGCCGCCGGCGCCCAGCGCTCTGGCCGGCGCACGGGTATAATTTCGCACCGCGCCCTATTTTCCCACCCACCGACTGTCCCGCCATGCCACCCGTTCCCCCGCTCGAGATTTCCGTCGTCCTGATGATCGCCGCCGCCGGCTTTTTCGCCGGCGTGCAGAACGCGCTGGCCGGGGGCGGTTCCTTCATCACCTTCCCCGCCCTGCTGCTGGCCGGCCTCAATCCGCTGGCGGCCAACATGACTTCCACCATCGCCATGTTCCCCAGCCAGACCACGTCGGCCGTGGCGGGCCGCAAGCTGACGGCCGACGTGGGCCCGCTCACGTTCCGCCAGATGTTCGCCATCAGCGTGGCCGGCGGCGTGGTGGGCGCGCTGCTGCTGCTGAACACACCGGCCTCCTTCTTCGCCCGGCTGGTGCCGTGGCTGGTGCTGTTTGCCACCAGCATGTTCGCCTGGGGCAGCTTCCGCCGCCAGCCGCTGCACGCGGCCGGTTCCGTGCCGCGCTGGGCGCTGGTGCTGGTGCAAAGCTGCATCGCCGTCTACGGCGGCTACTTCGGCGGCGGCATCGGCTTCCTGATGCTGGCCGCGCTCACCATCGCCGGCCAGCAGGTGCGCGCCGCCACGGCCACCAAGAACATGCTGGCCATGGCCATGAACGCGGCCGCCACCGTGATCTTCGCCACCTCGCACCTGATCAGCTGGCCGGCCGCGCTGGCCCTGTGCGCGGGCGGCATCGCCGGCGGCCTGTGCGGCGCCTGGCTGATCCACCGCCTGCCCGAGAAGGTGATGCGCACCTTCGTCGTGCTGGTGGGCGCCACGCTGACCGTGTGGATGTTCATGCGTTAGGAGATAGACAATCCCCGGCGCCCCTGCTATGTTGACTGAACCACATCACGCCCGGGAGCGCCACCTTGGAATGCCACGCCACCCCTGTCAGCACGCCAGCGCTTGCCTGGCGCTGGCCCCCCTTCGCGCTGCTGGCGGCGCTGCTCGGCTTCCTGTTCCCCCTGGTGCACCGCCCCTTGTTGCTTGATGGAGACACCTACTGGCATCTGGCGGCGGGCCGCTGGATGCTGGCCCATCAGGCCATCCCCCACACCGATGTGTTTTCCGCCACCATGCCCGGCGCGCCCTGGGTGGCCCACGAGTGGCTGTCCGAAGTGCTGATGGCGGCCGCATTCAGCGCCGCCGGCTGGGGTGGCCTGATGCTGCTGTGCGGCGCCGCGCTGGCCGCGACGCTGGGGCTGACGAGCCACTACCTGCAACGCCACCTGGCCCAGCCCGCGCCGCTGGTGTGCACCACGCTGGTGGCCGCCTGCATCGTCCCCAGCCTGTTCGCCCGTCCCCACCTGCTGGCCCTGGTGCCGCTGTGCGCCTGGTGCGTGGCGCTGCTGACGGCGCGCGACGCGGGACGCGCGCCCTCCTGGCGCTGGCTGGCGCTGATGGCGCTGTGGGCCAACCTGCATGGCAGTTTCGTGCTGGGCCTGGCGCTGGCCGGCGTGCTGGCGCTGGAGGCGCTGGCGGCCACGCCGGCGCCGCGCGGGCCGGCGCTGCGCCAGTGGAGCCTGTTCCTGCTGGGCGCGGCGGCGGTGGCCATGTGCACCCCGTTTGGCTGGCGCAGCCTGTGGCACCCGTTCCAGCTGATGCAACCGGCGCTGACCGCCACCGTCGCCGAATGGCAGCCGCCCAACTTCAACCACCTGCAACCGCTCACGCTGGCGCTGCTGACCTTGCTGTACACGGCGCTCACCCGGCCGCTGCGCATGCCGCCCGCGCGCGTGTTCATGCTGCTGGCGCTGCTCTACATGGCGCTCAAGCACAGCCGGCACCAGATGATCGCCGGCCTGGTGGGCGCGCTGGTGCTGGCCGCCCCGCTGGGGCTGGCGCTGGGCCGCCCCGGCGCCCCGCACGCCGATGGCGCGCGCGCGCAGGGCGCATCGGCCTGGCGCGCCTGGGGCGCCGTACTGCTGGCCATGGCCCTGCTGGCGGCCGGGCTGCGCCTGGCCATGCCGCCGCAACGGGGCGACGACCAGGCCACGCCGATGACGGCGCTGGCGCAGGTGCCGCCCGCCCTGTTGTCCCAGCCCGTGTTCAACAGCTATGAATTCGGCGGCTATCTGATCTACCGCCAGTTACGGCCCTACATCGACGGGCGCGCCGACATGTACGGCAGCGATTTCGTGCTGGCCTACCTGGCCGCGTTCCAGCCCGACCGCGCCGCCTTCGAACAGGCCACCGACCGCTACGGCGTGCGCTGGGCGCTGATCGCCGCCGACAGCCACCCCATGCTGTACCTGCTCGACACCCTGCCCCACTGGCGCCGCCTATATGGCGACCGGGTGGCCGTGGTTTATGTCCGCCAACCATAGCGCGGCCGCGGCGCGCCTGCTGCGCACCCTGGCGCCGCTGCTACTGGTGGGGGCCATCCTGGGCGCGCTGGCCAACTGGCTGGCCGGCGCGCGCTCGGTCGGCCTGCTCACCTGGCCCCAGGTGCTGGTGGCGGCCTACTTCACGGGCTGCTACGCCTTGCTGTTCAGCCTGCTGGCCGTGCTCGACTCGCTGCGCCGCATGCGCCAGTTCATGGCGCCCGGCGGCGAGCGGATCGATGTCGGCCCGCTGTGGCGCGCCGTGCTGCCGGTCGATGCGGCCATCACCGGCTGCGCGCTGGTATTCGCCGCCATCCTCGCCATCGGCGGCAACGCCAACCTGGTGCAGGTCTACCGCGACGCCGCCACCGTCTGGTACGACCCGGTCCTGTGGCGCCTCGAGCTGCCACTGTGGCGCCTCATACCGCGCCTGCGCCTGATCCCGCTGGCATGGTGGGAAACCATCTATCACCTGATGTGGCTGTACGTGCTGCTGGTGCTGGCCTTGCTGGTCAAGGCGCGCCACACGGAGCGCTACCTGACGCTGGCGGTGGCCATCGTGCTGGCCTTCTATGGCACCACCGCCATCGCGCTGCGCTTTCCCGTGGCCGGCCCCGCGTATTATCAGCCGGGCTGGTTCGTCCACCTGCGCGGCACCCTGAGCGGCCAGCTGCAAGCCTACCTGCAAGCCTACCAGGCCGGGCGCATCGCCCAGAACGGCCTGTTGTACGGCACCATGGCCATGCCCAGCCTGCATGTGGCCATGACGGCCATGGCCACCTGGTCGCTGGGGCGCCACTGGCCGCGCGCGCTGTGGGGCGCGCTGCCGCTGGCGCTGCTGATCTGGGCCTCGACCATCGTGCTGGCCTGGCATTACGCCTGCGACGGCGTGGCGGCGCTGGCCCTGGCCGGGCTATGCCTGGCGGCGGCCCGGCCCATCGTACGCCGCTGCTGGGGCGCGCCGGCCGGCATCGCCTGACGGGCACGGCGGCGCACGCTCGTGCTATAAAACCCCCGACTGTGGCATCGCCGTTATTGATACAACAAATTTGATCCAAGGATATGGACGCTTGCGCCGTCTGCCGTTAGACTGAACCAATTGTTACAAGACCAGCAAGAAAACTGGGCTGGAGCGCTTGTGAGCGACAACATTCTGATCCCCCCCCGGCACGTGAAAGACCCCACCGACGCCTCCATGGTCAACCGGATGCGCCTGGTGCTGGCCATGACGTGCCTGCTCACGCTGTTCATCGACCCGACCGGCGTGGGCCGGATGAACGACTTCACCATCTTCGTATTCGCCGGCTACCTGCTGCACAGCCTGGTATTGAACCTGTTCGCCTCGCCCCGGCTGCGCCCGCACGTGGCCTACTGGCTCGACGTGGGCTGGTTCTACCTGATCGTGCTCGTCACGGGCGGCAGCAACAGCTTCTTTTTCCTGTTCTTCTTCTTCTCCATCCTGGCCGCCTCGTTCACCTTCGGCTTCGAGGCCGGGGCCCGCACCACGCTGGTGTCGACCGCGCTGTTCGCCACCACGGCCGTCACGGCCCACACCGACGCGGCCCTGTCGCGGGTGCTGCTGCGCGCCACCTTCCTGCTGGCGCTGGGCTACATGATCGCCCACTGGGGCGGGCTGGTGGTGTCGCAGCAGCGGCGGCTGGCCCTGCTGCACGAGGTGACCCAGCAATCGAATCCCCGCTTCGGGGTGGACCAGACCATCGCCACCGTGCTCGAGAAGATCCGCCAGTTCTATGGCGCCAGCCGCTGCATCCTGCTGATGCGCGAGAGCGGTGCCGAACACTGGTCGCTGCGGGCAGCCAGCGGCGAACAGGCGGGACGCACGCCGCAGCCGACCCGCCTTTCGGCCGAAGCGGCCGCGCCCCTGCTGGCCTTCAGCGCCGGGCGCACGGTGCTGTACACGCGCCCGCTGGACGGCCTGCTGCGCCGCCACGCGCTGGCGCGCGAATACCTGGCCACCCGCCAGCGCTGGGTGCGCATGGCGCCCGATGCAGCCAGCGACCTGGCCGAACTGCTCGACGCCGGCGCCCTGGTCACCGTGCCGGTGCCGCTGCGCACGGGCGAGGGCCGCCTGATCGTCGTCACCGGGCGCCCTGAACTGAGCCGCCAGGACGCGCAGTTCTTGCTGCACATCGTCAGCCAGGTGTTCCCCGTGATCGAGAACATCGAGCTGCTCGACCGCATCGCCTCCGACGCCTCCCAGCGCGAGCGCGAGCGCATCGCGCGCGACCTGCACGACACCACCGTGCAACCGTACATCGGCCTGAGCCACGGCCTGAGCGCCATCCGCAAGCAGGCCGCGCCCGACAATCCCCTGCTGCCGGAACTGGACAACCTGCAAGCGATGACGACCAAGGTGATCGGCGACCTGCGCCGCTACGCCAGCAGCTTCCGGGCCGGCCGCCAGGGCTTGAGCGAACCGGAACTGCTGCTGGCGCTGCGGCGCCACGCCAGCCAGGTCAAGCAGTTCTACGGCATCGACATCGCCATCCACAGCCGCGGCCAGTTGCGCGGCAACGACCGGCTGGCGGCCGAAGTGTTCCAGATCGTCAGCGAGGGCATCAGCAATATCTGCAAGCACACCGACGCGCGCGCCGGCGCCGTCACGCTCGCGTGCAGCGAGCGCGAACTGGACATCCGTATCGAGAATGACTGCGCCACCGAGGCCGTGACCAATTTCCGCCCCCATTCCATCGCGGAACGGGCGCTGGCCCTGGGTGGCCAGGCCGAGGTGCTGCCCGGCGCGGAACGCAGCACCATGGTGCACATCACCATCCCCATTTGAAACGAGAGAAAGGCCATAACGTGTCTACTGATCCCCCCATCCGCGTCCTGCTCGTGGACGACCATCAAACCATGATCTGGGGCTTGCGCAAGCTGATCGAAAGCGAGGGCGACACCATGCGCGTGGTGGGCTGCGCGGCCGACTGCGACGGCGCCCTGGCCCAGTCCCGGGCGCTCTCGCCCGACGTGATCGTGCTGGACCTGGACCTGGATGGCACCAGCTCGCTGGGCATCTTGGCCGAGCTCGTCAATGGCAGCGGCGCGCGCGTGCTGGTGCTCAGCGGCACGCGCGATGCGTCCCAGCTCGACGCGGCCGTGCTGCACGGCGCCCGCGGCGTGGTGGGCAAGGACGCGGCGGCCGACGTGGTGCTGCAAGCGATCCGCAAGCTGCACCAGGGCGAGCTGTGGCTGGACCAGGGCATCCTGGGCCGCATCTTCGACGACATGCGCAACCCGCCCAAGCGCCGCAAGTGCGACGCCGGGGCCGACAAGCTGGCCAGCCTGACGGCCAAGGAACGCCAGATCTGCGACCTGATCGCGGCCGGTGGCGGCGGCAACAAGGCGCTGGCCCAGACCCTGTTCATCTCCGACCACACGCTGCGCAACCACCTGACGTCGATCTACCACAAGCTGGGCGTGACCAACCGCCTGGACCTGTATGTGTTCATGACCACCCAGCGCGCCGAACCGCAAGAACGCTAAGCGCCTGCCGCCTCCCCGCCGGGCCCCGAACCTGCCCGTGTCCCCCGCCTGTCCGCTCGCCGCCGCGCCGCCGCGCCCGTGCGCCGCATATTCATTTTGACAACATTCCTTTCTCGTGACAAATGTCATGGAATTGCTCTTGCAAAAAGGGCGTTTTGTCCCGGCAAAAAAAGGACAGTTGTCTGATGTGGCGCAACACTCCTTTCTTTATAGTGAACTCATCAGTACGGTTTCGGTGCCGGCTGAGACTGGCAAGGCTGAACCAACCTATCCACCTGGGAGCGCCGTATGCGTGACATCGACCCTTCGCCCACGCCCTGGCAGCGTTTCCTCCGGGGGGAAAGCGGAGCGACGTTTTACGAAACGGTGCTGGTGGCCTCGCTGATCGCCGTCGTGTGCGTCATCGTATTGCTGGCGCTTGGCAAGAATTTCTGAGGCGACGCACCAGCGCCTCGGAATCCGGACTGTTTGGTGCGACTGTCCCATCCATCTTGAGGAGTATTGATCATGAAAGCTATCCAGAAATTCCTGCGCGAAGAAGACGGCGTGACGGCCATTGAATATGGCCTGATCGCAGCCCTGATCGCCGTCGTCATCATCGCCGCCGTCACCATCGTCGGCACCCAGTTGAACAAGACCTTCTCCACCGTTGGCAACAACCTGAAGACGGCCAACACCTGATGCGGGCCACGTGCCCGCCAGACGGTGGCCGCAGGCCGCCGCCTGGCGGGGCGGGATACCCCGCCGGCCGCGCACCGCGACGCGCACCCGGCCCTGCGGGCCGTACTTTGCCTGAGGGAGGTGCAACGTGAACCATTGGCTGCTGCGTTTTCATCAGGACAGCTCGGCCGTCACCGCCATTGAATACGCGCTGCTGGCCGCCCTGATCGCCGTCATCATCGTCGGCGCCGTGGTCTCCGTCGGCACCCAGGTGCAACTGCTGTTTGAACACGTCAAGGACCAGGTGGTCCTCGCCATGCAATGAACACCCTGTCCCATACCACCGTCCCTGGCCCGCGGGCCGAACTGCGCGCCGCGTGGCGCGCGCACCGCTGGCTGCTGCTGATCGTGCTGCTCCATGCGGCCGGCGCGGCCGTGCTGCGCGCGCGCTACCCCGACGGCAGCGACATGGCGCCGCTGGTGGAGGGCTTTCTCACTTCGCTGCTGCTGGGCCCCCTGTTCGCCCTGTGCGCCTATGCCTTGTATGTCATGGTGGCGAAACGGCCGCGCGAACTGATCCGTTACCTGGGCCAGCACATCAAGGCTTACCTGACCCGCCAGCGCCTGCTGCACGCGCTGCCGGCCCTGTTGCTGCTGCCCGTGTTCGGCTCCAGCTTCACCATCGCCAAGGCGGCCGTCCCGCTGCTGCATCCCTATGACTGGGACACCCGGCTGGCCGCCGCCGACCAGTTGCTGCACGGTGGCGTGCAACCGTGGGTCTGGCTGCAGGCGCTGGCCGGCCACCCCATCGTGACGGCCATCCTCAACCTCAACTATCACCTGTGGTTCTTCATCATGTTCGCCACCATGTACTGGCTGGTGTTCAGCACCGAGCGGCCGCGCCTGCGCATGCAGTTCCTGCTCAGCTTCGTGCTGTCGTGGATCGTGATGGGCAACGTGATGGCCATCGTGCTGTCCTCGGCCGGCCCCTGCTACTACCACCTGGTGGTGGCCGGCCCCGACCCGTACGCGCCCCTGATGCAATACCTGCACCGGGCCGACCACCACATCCCGGTGCTGGCCCTGCGCGTGCAGGACATGCTGTGGCAAGGCTATCGCCACGGCGTCGGGGTATCCGGCCTGACCATCTCGGCCATGCCCAGCATGCATGTGGCCAGTTCCACGCTGCTGGCGCTGCTGGGCTGGCGGCTGCGGCCGGCCGCCGGCGTGGCGCTCACCGTGTTCGCGCTGCTGATCCTGGCCGGTTCCATCCACCTGGGCTGGCACTATGCGGTCGATGGCTATGTCGGTGCGGCCGGCGCCATCCTGATCTGGACCGTGGTGGGCTGGCTGCAGCGCCACGCCGGCGCCGCCGAAGCGGGCGCCGCGCCGGCGCCGGCCGGGAGCGCGCCATGAGCGTCGAACCACGCATGCTGCCGCCGGCCGCCGTGCTGGCCGCCCTGCTGGCGGCCGCCGTCTGGCACGACGTGCGCACGCGCCGCATCCCCAACCGGCTGGTGCTCGGTGGCGCGCTGGCCGGCCTGGCGTTCCAGGCCTTGCTGGCGCCGGGCGCGGGGCTGTTCGCCACGCCCTTCGGCGCGCTGGGCCTGCTCGACGGCCTGGCCGGCCTGGGCCTGGGCCTGGCCCTGCTGCTGCCCATGTACCTGCTGGGCGCCATGGGCGCCGGCGACGTCAAGCTGATGGCCATGTGCGGCGCCTTCCTGGGCCCGCGCGACGTGCTGGGCGCGGCCCTGCTGACCATGCTGGCCGGCGGCGTGCTGGCGCTGCTGGTGGCGCTGGGCAGCGGCCGGCTGGCGCAAGTGCTGGCCAACCTGCGCCAGTTGCTGCTGCACGCGCTGGTGCGGGCCGGCACGGGCGGCACGACCCGCCTGGATGCCCCGCCCGTCCCCACCGGCAAGCTGGCCTATGCCATCGCCATCGCCACCGGCACCGCGCTGCAACTGCTGCTGGCGCGCGTGCCCGCCTGGAGCAACCTGCTATGAACACCACACCACACCGGCTGGCCATGCTGCTGCGCTCGCGGCCCCTGAACCTGGCCCTGGGCATGCTGCTGGCCTGGGCCTGGGGCCTGTTCTGCTACGCCCACCTGCAAGCGTTCCTGCGCAGCGGCGACTGGAGCTACCTGCTGTTTTGCGCCTCCGAATCGCTGGTGGCGGTGCTGTTCCTGATCCGCTCGGAACCGGCGCGCGTGTCCGCCAGCCCGCTCGACTGGGGCCTGGCCATCGCCGCCACGTTCGTCCCGTTCCTGTTCTCGCCCACCGGCGAGACCGTGGTGCCGGCGGCCCGCCTGATGATCGTGGCCGGCGTGCTGATCCAGATCGCCGGCCTGCTGTCGCTGAACCGCAGCTTCGGCCTGGTGGCGGCCCACCGCACGCTCAAGACGGGCGGCCTGTACAGCGTGGTACGCCATCCGCTGTACGCCAGCTACCTGCTGTCCTACGCCGGCTACATCGTCAACAACACGAGCGCGCTCAACGTCGCCGTCAGCGTCTTGTCCGGCGCCCTGATGGTGGCGCGCCTGCTGCGCGAGGAACGCTTCCTGGCGCGCGATCCGCGCTACCTGGCGTACATGGCACAAGTGAAGTACCGCGTGATTCCACGCCTGTTCTGACAACGATCGAGGATAGCATGATGTTGGCCACCACCCTGCCCGCCACCAGCGCCACCGTCGCCGACCCCTTGCGCGCGCCCGCCCCGCGCACGGTCGAGGAGACGGGTCTGCCGCAGCTGTTCCTGGTCGATTTGCTGTGCAAGATACTGGCCCAGCATGGCCAGATGCACCTGAGCGAACTGGCCGGCGCCACCAGGCTGCCGGTGAGCGTGCTCGACGCCGTACTGGCGCCCATGCGCGCGGAAAAGCTGTGCGATGTCACGCGCCGCGGCGCCAGCGGCACGGACGCCGACCTGTGCTTCAACCTGACCGACCTGGGCCGCCTGCGGGCCCAGGAGGCGGCCCTGCGCGACGCCTACGCCGGTCCCGCGCCCGTGGCCTATGCCGACTACGTGGCCCAGATCCGGCGCCACAGCGTGACCCACCAGCCCCTGTCGCGCGCCCACATGCAGCGCGTGTACGAGGGCGTGGTGGTGCGCCCGGCCCTGCTCGACCAGCTGGGCGCGGCCTTCAATTCCGGGCGCGCCATCTTCCTGCACGGCCCGGCCGGCAGCGGCAAGAGCTACCTGGCCGAGCGGCTGCACGGCCTGCTCGAAGGCGAAGTGCCCATTCCCCACGCGATCCTGATCGATGGCGCCGTGGTGCCCATCTACGACCCCGTGGTGCACCCGGCCGTGCCCGAGGACGCGCCGGCCGGCAGCCAGTTCGACCGCCGCTACACGCGCGACCAGCGCTGGGTGCGCTGCCAGCGCCCGGCCGTGCTCACCGGCGGCGAGCTGACCATCGAGATGCTGGACTTGCGCTTCGACCATGGCGCCCGCCTGTACCAGGCGCCGCCCCACCTGAAGGCCAACGGCGGCATCCTCGTGATCGACGACCTGGGGCGCCAGCGCTGCTCGGCGGTGGAACTGATGAACCGCTGGATCGTGCCGCTGGACCGCCACGTCGACTTCCTGGCCCTGCAGAACGGCTACAAGTTCGCCGTGCCGTTCGACATGATCGTGGTGTTCTCGTCCAACCTGCAGCCCGAGGAACTGGCCGACGGCGCCTTCCTGCGCCGCCTGGGCTACAAGATCCACGTGGGGCCCTTGCCCGAGCCGCTGTACCGCACCGTGTTCCGCCAGGTGTGCGAGCGGCTGGGCCTGGACTGGGACGAGGCCATGTATGACTACCTGCTGCGCGCCCGCCACGGGCGCGAAGGGCGGCCGCTGATGGCCTGCTATCCGAACGACTTGCTGGGCCAGTTATGCGACCTGGCCCATTACGAAGGCCGCGCCGCGCGCCTCGATCAGGCCGGGCTCGACTGGGCCTGGCAAAACTATTTCGGCGCTTCCGCGTCCGCGGACGCTGCCGGCGACAGCACTAACCTGGGGGATCAAAAATGAGAAATACACGCGCCATGATCATGATGCTGGTAGCCATCGTCCTCGCCTTTGGCGCGGTGCTGGTGGCGGCCCAGTGGATCAACAAGCAGTCGGCCGCCAACACCCAGAAGGTGGCCGTGGCCCTGGTCGACATCCCGCTCGGCTCACGCATCAACGCCGAGATGGTGCGCCTGGTGGACTGGCCCGCCAACGCCATCCCGCCGGGCTCCTTCAACGACCCCAAGGCGCTCGATGCGCGCGTCACCCGCAGCACCATCCAGCGCGGCGAGCCGCTGATGGAAGGCAAGCTGGCGCCGCCCGGCACCCAGGGCGGGCTGTCGGCCGTGGTGTCCGAGGGCAAGCGCGCCATCACAGTGCGCGTGAACGACGTGGTGGGCGTGGCCGGCTTCACCCTGCCGGGTAACTACGTCGACATCCTCGTCAACACCCAGGAGGAAGGGGCCCGCAACAGCGTCAGGGACCCCAGCATTTCCAAGATCGTGCTCGAACACATCCTGGTGCTGGCCATCGCCCAGGAAGCGGGACGCGACGACACCAAGCCCAAGGTGGTCAACGCCGTCACGCTGGAGGTGACGCCGGAACAGGCCGAGAAACTGGACCTGGCGCGCAGCGTGGGCACGTTGTCGCTGGCGCTGCGCAACCAGGTCGATCCCAAGCCGGTGGAGACGACCGGCGCCACCAAATCCACCCTGCTGGGCCGGACGGCGCCGGCGCCGGAAACCAAGCCGGCGGCGGCCGCCGCCGCGCCACTGCCGCGGGTGCCGGCGCCGCGGCGGATCGCGGCCGTGCGCCCGCCGGCCGGCAACCAGGTGGAAATCATCAAGGGGCTGGAACGCAGCACCCAGCAATTTTAAGCCGAACCCAGGAGCTTAAGCATGAAGACACTACGCTGCATCAAGACCAGCACCGCCCTGCCACTGAGCCTGGTGCTGGCCGGCCTGTTGACCACCGCGACCTATGCCGCCACCGAACCCGCTGCCGCGACCGCGCCAGCCAAGCCGGCCAAGCCGGCCAGGGCAGCCAAGGCCGGCAAGCCTGCCACCACGCCCGCCGCCGTGCCGGCCCATGTGCCCACCATCGAGATCGCGCCCGAAGTCCACCTGGCCGAAGGCAAGTCCACCCTGATGCACTTGCCCTACGCGGCCAGCCGGCTGTCCGTGGGCGACGCCAGGGTGGCCGACGTGATCCTGCTCAAGCCCGACGAAGTCTATATGCTGGGCAAGACGCCCGGCTCGACCAACCTCACCCTGTGGAGCAAGCAGGGCGACGCCACCATCGTCGACCTGTCCGTGGGCGTCGATACGGCGGCCCTGCAGGCCCGCTACCAGCAGTTGCTGCCCGGCGAGAAGGACTTGCACATCACGGCCGCGGCCGACACCCTGGTCCTGTCGGGCACGGTGTCGGACGTGGTCAGGGCTGACCAGGCCATGGCGCTGGCCACCGCCTACGTGCAGCGCGGCGCGCGCGCCGGGGCCGGGACGGGCGGCGGCACGGGCGGCGCCGGTGCCGCCGGCGGCGACAGCGGCGCCGCCGGCGCCTCGCCCAAGGTGGTCAACCTGCTCAAGATCGCCGCGCCCCAGCAGGTGATGCTGGAAGTGAAGGTGGCCGAAGTGTCCAAGACCCTGGTCGACCAGCTCGGCGCCAGCCTGGGCATGAGCCGCACGGCCGGCAGCTGGACCTACACCCTGCTGTCGAACATGCTCAGCAACAATCCCGGCAAGCTCGACGCGTTCAACAACCGCAACGGCAACTTCGCCAGCCTGGACGCGCAAAAACGCGATGGCCTGGTCAAGGTGCTGGCCGAGCCCACCATCATGGCCATCAGCGGCCAGGAGGCCAGCTTCCTGGCCGGCGGCAAGATCTTCATCCCGGTGGCCCAGAACAACAACGGCGCCACCCAGACCATCACGCTGGAGGAGAAGGAATTCGGGGTGGCCGTCAAGTTCACGCCCACCGTGCTCGACGGCGGGCGCATCAATCTCAAGGTGGCGCCGGAAGTGTCGGACCTGAACAAGGAAGGGGTGGGCATCACGGCCACCGGCGTGAACACGACGGCCATCCTGCCCTCGTTCACCACGCGCCGCGCCACCACCACGGTGCAGCTGTTCGACGGCCAGAGCTTCGCCATCGGCGGCCTGATCAAGAACAACGTCACCACCAGCATCAAGGCCTTCCCCGGCCTGGGCGAGATCCCCGTGCTGGGCGCGCTGTTCCGCTCGAGCGACTTCCAGACCGACCGCAGCGAGCTGGTGTTCATCGTCACGCCGCGCCTGGTGCAACCGCTGCCGGCCGACTACAAGCTGCCCACCGATGGCTACATCCAGCCCAGCCGCGGTGAATTCTTCCTGCAGGGCAAACTCGAAGGCCAGCCGCCCGCCCAGCCCGGCCCGGCCCACCAGCCGGCCGCCCCCGCGGCTGGCGGCTTTGACGTGAAATAGGAGAACCACCATGAAAACCCTGATGTGCGCGGCCGGCGCCGCCCTGTTGTTGGGCGCTTGCGGCTCCAACACCCCCTACCTGGACAGCCAGTTCGGCAACGCCAACCGCATGCTGCAAGCCCAGCAAACCATCGTCCCCCAGGGCCAGGCCGGCAACCCCAGCGTCGGCGTGGACGGCAAGGCCGCCAAGAGCGGCTATGACCAGTACCAGAAGACCTACCGGGCCCCCGAACCGCAGACCCAGGCCTTCACCATCGGCCTGGGCACGGGCAAATAGGCGGCCACGGAGCGGCCATCATGCGTATCCCAAAACGGACCAGCCAGCGCGGCACGGTGGCCATCATCGCCGCCATCGCGCTGCCCATCCTGATCGGTTTCGCCGGCCTGGCGCTGGACGGCGGCCGCCTGTACCTGCACAAGACGGAACTGCAGAACGCGGCCGACGCCTGCGCCCTGGCCGCCTCGCGCGAACTGACCTGCGATCCGGCCGCCGGCCCCTGCGCCGCGTCGTTCCTGCTCAACGCGGAAAACAGCGGGCTGACCGTGGGCCAGCGCAACTTCCTCGACTTCCAGGGCACGGCCGTGGGCAACGCCCAGCTGTCGGCGTCCGACATCACCTTCAGCACCACCTACGCGCCAGCCTCATCCTACCTGTCGCGCGCGGCCGGCGCCGACCCCGCTTCCAAGTACGTGATGTGCACCACCCACCAGAGCGGCATCCTGCCCTGGTTCATGGAAGTGCTGGGCGTGGGCGGCCAGAGCGTGGCCGCCTCCGCCGTCGCCACCCTGTCGCGGGCCGCCACCAACTGCGCCATTCCCATCGGCCTGTGCAAGATCCCCGGCCCCTCCAGCGACCCGTTCGCCGGCCTGACCGTGGGCCAGTGGGTGACCAGCAAGCTCAGTTCGTCGGCCACGGGCAGCTTCGACTGGGTCGACTTCACCCCGCCCGGCGGCGGCGCCAGCGAACTGGCCGACCTGCTCAAGGGCACCGGGGTGTGCAGCGTGCCGGCGCCGCCGGTCCAGGTGGGGGAACAGGGCAACATCACCAGCCTGGACACGGCCTGGAACACCCGCTTTGGCCTCTACAAGGGCAGCGATTCCATCGCCACCGCCGCGCCCGACTTCACCGGCTATGCCTACACGCCCACCAACTGGCCCGCCAAATTCAACGCCTACTCGGGCAGCAGCGGCAGCGAGCCGAACTTCCAGACCGCGCGCACCCAGCACAAGGCATGGCAAGGCAATGCCAGCACCGGCGGCACCGTCAACATGGGGGGCGTCACGGTGGCGACCTCGGCCCAGCTGACCACCTCCGGCGCCGACCGCCGCCTGGTCACGGCGCCGGTGGTCGATTGCGCGGCCTGGGCCGGCGGCAGCAGTTCCCAGCAGGTGCCCATCCTGGGCTATGCCTGCGTGCTGATGCTGGCGCCGATGGGCAAGTCCGATCCCGAGACCTACCTCGAATACCTGGGCAAATCGACCGACCTCACCAGCCCTTGCGCCAGCTCCGGCTCGGTCGGCGGCCCCGCCGCCGAAGGTCCGCTGGTGCCGGCCCTGGTGCAATAGGAGAACGCGACATGAGATGGTTCCGCAAACAAGGGGGCGTGGCCAGCGTGGAACTGGCGTTCCTGATCATCCCGCTGCTGGTGCTGACCTTCGGCACCACCGAGTACGGGCGCGCCATCTACCAGTACAACACGCTGGCCAAGGCCAGCCGGGATGCGGCCCGCTTCCTGTCCGAGCAGGGTCCGGGCGACGCCACCGACCTGGCCACGGCCAAGTGCCTGGCCGTGTACGGCAACGGCGACTGCACCGGCAGCGTGCTGGCGCCGGGCTTGACGACGGCCATGGTCACCGTGTGCGACAGCGTCAGCTGCCCGTCCACCCACCAGAACCAGGCCACCGGCAGCGGCGTGATCAACCTGGTCACCGTGACCATCAGCGGCTACCCGTTCACCTCGCTGGTGCCTTTCATCGCCCCCAGCGTGACCTTCAACAACATCAGCACCACCATGCGGCAAATCCTATGAAAACCGTGCTCCCGCTCCCGGCCCTGGCCCGCCGCGCCCGGCAAGGTGGCGCCACGGCGCTGGAATTTGCCATCGTCTCGACCGTGTTCCTGATGCTGCTGGTGGGCATGATGGAAATGGGCCGCATGCTGTTCTACTGGAACACGGCCACCGAAGCGACCCGGCTCGGGGCCCGCATCGCCGCCGTGTGCGACCTCAACGCCAGCGCCATCAAGACCAAGATGCACGCCATGCTCGACGTGCTGCCCACCAGCGCCATCACGGTCAGCTACACGCCCGGCGGCTGCACGGTCGAGACCTGCCGCTACGTGACGGTCTCGATCAACAGCGGCGTGTCCATCGCCACCTATATTCCGGGCGTGCCGCTGGCGCTGTCGCTGCCGGCCCTGTCGACCACGCTGCCGCGCGAGAGCATGCTCAGCACGGTCGGCGGCAGCCCCAACCCCATGTGCAACTGAACGCCCTACCGCTTACCCATAGACAGGAGTCATCGTGAAAATCACCGTCGTTTCCAGAACCGAGAAGCAACTGCTGGAACTGTCGCGCCTGCTGCGCGAGCGCAACGGCGCCGACGAAATCGACGCCATCCTGGGCAAATTGCAGCGCCTGCAGGAACCGATCGACAGCCAGCTGCTGCTGCTGGACCAGCCCACCCTCGACGAGGCCGACCTGGACCAGCTCGAACGCATCAGCACCGGCTACCCGACCCTGGCCGTGATCGTCATCTGCCAGCAGCAAGATCCGGAATTCCTGATGCAAGCCATGCGCAGCGGCGTGCGCGAAGTGCTGCCCAGCCCGGCCGACCCCGAGCAACTGCTGCCGGCCGTGCGCCGCATCGAGGAAAAACTGCAGAACCGCGTGCGCCCGCTGGGCAAGGTGCTGGCCTTCATCTCGTGCAAGGGCGGCAGCGGCGCCACCTTCATCGCCACCAACCTGGGCTACGCGCTGGCCACCCAGGAAAACAAGAAGGTGGCCCTGTTCGACCTCAACCTGCAGTTCGGCGACGCCTCGCTGTTCGTGTCGGACCACAAGCCGCCGGCCACGCTGGCCCAGGTGGCCCAGCAGATCCACCGGCTCGACCCGTCCTTCCTGGCCGCCAGCATGGTGCAGGTGTCGCCCAACTATGGCGTGCTGGCCGCGCCGGAAGACCCGGCCCACGCCAACGACGTCAAGCCTGAGCACATCAGCCAGCTGCTGCAGCTGGCCCGCCAGCACTATGACTTCGTGCTGCTCGACATCGGCCGCAGCCTGGACGCCGTGTCCGTGCGCGCGCTCGACCAGGCCGACATGATCTTCCCCATCCTGCAGCTGACCCTGCCCTACATCCGCGACGGCAAGCGGCTGCTGGGCGTGTTCCGCTCGCTCGACTACCGCAAGGACAAGATCCACCTGATCGTGAACCGCTACGCGCCCGGCGGCGAGATCCGCCTGTCCGACTGCGAGGACGCGTTCGGCACGCGCATGTTCAAGACCGTGCCCAACCACTACGAGGCGGCGGCCGCTTCCGTCAACCAGGGCGTGCCCATCTTGCAGCTGGCCAAGACCAGTCCCGTGTCCCGGGCCTTGCAGGAGCTGGCCCGCACGCTGGCCGGCGAACCGGGCGAGGAGACGCGCGGCTGGCTGTCCAAGATACTGAAGCGGGCCTGATGGCGCGCACCGACTGAACTTTCACCAGGAGCATCATCATGGCATCCCAGCCACCCTCGATACGGGAACGCCTCAACAGCGGCGGCACGGCCCTCGGCCCGACCCCCTACGTGCTGCCCAGCGCCGGCTCGATCGACACCCGCAGCTACCAGGAGCTCAAGCACCGCATCCACCAGGCCCTGCTGGACCGGGTCGACCTGGAAGGCATGCAGCGCCTGTCCCAGAGCGAGATCCGGGACGAACTGCGCATCCTCGTCGAGCGCCTGCTCGACGAGGGCACCATGGTCATCAACGATGCCGAGCGCAAGAGCCTCACGCGCGACATCCAGTACGAGGTGCTCGGCTTCGGCCCGCTGGAACCGTTGCTGGCCGACCCCAGCATCTCCGACATCCTGGTCAACACCCACAAGCAGGTGTACGTGGAGCGCCACGGCCGGCTCGAGCTGACCGACACCACCTTCACCGACGACGCCCACCTGATGAAGATCATCGACAAGATCGTGGCCCGGGTCGGCCGGCGCATCGATGAATCGAGCCCCATGGTGGACGCCCGCCTGCCCGACGGTTCGCGCGTGAACGCCATCATCCCGCCGCTGGCCATCGACGGCCCCATCATGTCGATCCGGCGCTTTTCCGCCACCCCGCTGCGGCTGGCCGACCTGGTCGAATATAAAAGCCTGACGGGCAGCATGGGCACCTTGCTGCAGGGCCTGGGCAAGGCCAAGGTCAACATCCTGATCTCGGGCGGCACCGGCTCGGGCAAGACCACCCTGCTCAACGTGATCTCCGGTTTCATCTCGCACAGCGAGCGCATCGTCACGGTCGAGGACGCGGCCGAGCTGCAACTGCAGCAACCGCACATCGTGCGGCTCGAGACGCGCCCGCCCAACATCGAGGGCAAGGGCGAGGTCACGCAGCGGGCGCTGGTGCGCAACGCGCTGCGGATGCGGCCCGACCGCATCATCCTGGGCGAGGTGCGCGGCGGCGAGGCGCTCGACATGCTGCAGGCCATGAACACCGGCCACGAAGGCTCGATGGCCACCATCCACGCCAACACCCCGCGCGACGCCCTCACCCGGCTCGAGAACATGATCAACATGGCGGCCTCCAACCTGCCCTCCAAGGCCATGCGCCAGCAGATCAGCTCGGCCATCGGGGTGGTGGTGCAGGTGGCGCGCCTGACGGACGGCAAGCGCAAGATCACTTCGATCTCGGAAGTGACGGGGATGGAGGGCGAGATGATCACCATGCAGGAAATCTTCGCCTTCCGCCAGACGGGGCTCGATCCGATCGGCACCGTGCTGGGCAGCTTCCGCGCCAGCGGCGTGCGGCCGCGCTTTTGCGAACGGCTGCGCCACTTCGGCGTGGCGCTGGACGACACCATGTTCGACCCCAACCGCGAGCTGAGCTGACCATCATGGACACTCTCTACTACATCTTCGGCACCCTGATCTTCGTGGCCGTGGTGCTGGGCATCGAAGCGCTATACCTGGCCTGGAACGCCACCAAGGGGCCGGAGGCGGAACGGGTGGCGCGCCGGCTGCGCACCATGTCGGCCGGCGCCCACCTGGGCCAGCAAAGCAACTCCATGATCAAGCAGCGCCTGTTGAGCGAGTCGCCCGGCCTGCAACGGGTGCTGCTGGGGCTGCCCCGCATCCACCAGGTGGACCGGCTGCTCGAGCAAAGCGGCCTGCCCTGGAGCGTGGCCGAACTGCTGGGCATGCAGGCCTTGTGCTTTTGCGTGGCCCTGTTCGCGGCCTTCTGGTTCGGCCTGCCCTGGCTGCTGGCGCTGCCGCTGGCCGTGGCCGGCGCCTGCCTGCCGCTGCTGTGGGCGCTGCGCGCCAAGGACCAGCGGCTGGCCCGCATCGAGGAACAATTGCCCGACGCGCTGGACTTGATCGGGCGCGCCGTGCGGGCCGGCCACGCCTTTCCCACGGCGCTGGCCATGGTGGGCGAGGAGATGCGCGAACCGTTGGCCAGCGAATTTTCGGCCGCGTTCGACGAAGTCAATTTCGGCATCTCGATGCAGGATGCGCTGCTCAACCTGGCCACCCGCGTGCCCAGCACGGACTTGCGCTACTTCGTGATCGCCGTGACCATCCAGCGCGAGACGGGCGGCAACCTGGCCGAGCTGCTCGACAACATCGCCGCCATCATCCGGGCCCGCATGAAGCTGCTGGGCCAGGTGCGCGTGCTGTCGGCCGAGGGCAAGATGTCGGCCTGGGTGCTGGGCCTGCTGCCGTTCGCGGCGGCGGCCGTGATCCACATGACCAGCCCGCAGTTCCTGGCCGTGCTGTACACCGATCCGGGCGGGCGCAAGATGCTGGGCGCCGCCGCCGTGCTGATGGCCGTGGGCGTGTACGTCATGCGCCGCATCATCCACATCCGCGTCTGAGCAGGAGGAGTCCACCATGACCATCGCCCAAATCGGCCTGCTGCTGCTGCTGTTCATCGTCGTGTTCGGTGCCGCCCTGCTGCTGCTGAACCGCTTCGCCACCGACCCCGTCCAGCAGCGCCTGGAACAACTGGGCAGCACCGAGCAGACCACCAGCGCGGGGCGGGCCGCACGCGAACAAGGCCCGTGGCTGACCCGCTTCCTCAAGCTCACCGGGCCGCTGGCCAAGCTGTCCGTGCCCGAGGGCGACTGGGAGAAATCGGCGCTGCGCACCCGCTTCATGACGGCCGGGCTGCGCAACCCGAACGCGCCCACCCTGTTCTTCGGCGCCAAGACGGGCCTGGCCATCAGCCTGCCCTTCCTCACCTACATCGCGCTGAGCGCCTCGCGCACCCACTACAGCGGCAACGTGCTGCTGATGTGGCTGCTGGTGGCGGCCGCCTTCGGCTATTACCTGCCCAATCTGCTGCTGGCCCAGCGCATCCAGACCCGCCAGCGCGACATCTTCAACAGCTTCCCCGACGCGCTGGACCTGATGACCGTGTGCGTCGAAGCCGGGCTGGGCATGGACGCGGCGCTGGGCCGGGTGGCCAACGAGATCGGCCTGAAAAGCCCCTTGCTGGCCGACGAACTGAACCTCGTCACGCTGGAACTGCGGGCCGGCAACACCAAGGAACGGGCGCTGCGCAACCTGGCCCTGCGCACCGGGGTGGAGGACGTGGACGCGCTGGTGGCCATGCTGATCCAGGCCGAGCGCTTCGGCACCAGCGTGGCCGACTCGCTGCGTATCCAGTCGGAACAGCTGCGCACCAAGCGCCGCCAGCGGGCCGAGGAAATGGCGGCCAAGATCGCCCTGAAACTGCTGTTCCCGCTGATCTTCTTCATCTTCCCCTCGCTGCTGGTGGTGCTGATGGGGCCGGCGTTCATCCAGATCTACCGCGTGCTGTTGCCTGGCATCAGCGGTGGCTAACCCAATCACGTAAGGAGCACATCATGCCGAACTTGAAACCGATCGTCGTCGCCGTGGCCGGCGCCGCCATGCTGAGCGCCTGCGGCAGCCCCGCCGTGCGCCAGTCCCTGCAGGTGCAAGGCGTGCAGCGGGTCAGCCAAAGCACGGAACAGAGCGCGGCCAGCTGGTACCGGCTGGGCAAATACCACCAGGAGCGCGGCCAGCTGAGCCTGGCGCTGGGGGCCTACGCCCAGTCGCTGGCGCTGGACGCGGGCCAGCTCGACGCCCGCAACGCCGTGGCCGCCATCGACGCCCAGCAGGGCCGGCTGGCCGACGCGCGCGACGCCTTGCAACGCCTGGTGGCGGACTACCCCGGCGAGGCCCAGCCGCTCAACAACCTCGGTTATGTGTACTACCTGATGGGCGACTACCCGGCCGCCATCGCCACCTTGCAGCGGGCCGTGGCGCTCGAGCCGAACGGGCGCGCCTACTACAACCTGGTGCAGGCGCAAACGGCGGCCCGCGCTGGCGCGCCGGCCAGCGCGCTGGCGACCGCCACGCCCGTGTCCGCGCCCGCGGCCGCTGCGGCCCCGGGCGCGACGCCAGCCGTCACCGCGCCCGCCACCGAGGTGGCGCCGTCGCGCATGGAGCTGGTGCAGCTAGCGCCCCAGGTGCTGGAACTGAAACTGCGCGCCAGCCAGTCGATCGCGACCGTGCCCGCCCTGCCGGCCGCCGCGCCCGTGGCGCTGGCCGCGCCGCCGGTACGGATCGCCGTGCCCGCGGCCGCCCCGCCGGTGGCGGCGCCACCCGCGCCCGCCCCCGGGCCGGTGAGC
>NZ_JACEZS010000013.1 GCF_014042365.1 Rugamonas fusca | reverse complement strand
AGCATCCGGTTGAAGGGCTGATACCGCCGGGGCGATTTATCGCGCTGGCCGAACAGAGCGGGCACATTGTGCCAATCGGCGCGTGGGCCTTGCAGACGGCGTGTCGGCAAGCCAGGCAATGGCTCGATACCTATGGTGATGGCCTGATGGTGGCGGTTAACTTATCGGCGGTGCAGTTTGCAGACGGTAACTTGTTCAATACCGTCACCGAGGCGTTGACCCGGTCCGGCTTGCCGTCGTCGCTGCTGGAGCTGGAGCTGACCGAGTCGGTATTGTTACACGAAGGTACGATTGAAGTGATCCGGAAATTGCAGAGAATCGGCGTGACGTTTTCTATCGATGATTTCGGGACCGGATACTCCAGCCTCGCCTATCTGAAGAAATTATCTGTCGATAAACTGAAAATTGATCGCTCGTTTGTGGACGATATGCTCGACGCGCCCGACAGCGCATCGATTGTCAACGCGGTCATACAACTTGGCCATGGACTGAATTTGACTGTCATTGCGGAAGGCGTCGAAACCGAAGCGCAGTTGGCCTTCTTGCGATCGGCCGGTTGCGATGAAGCACAGGGGTACTTAATCAGCAAACCCATCCCCGCTTCGGCGTTCCAGGATTTGTTGGCGGATGCGCGGTCTTGGGACGTCAGGGGCGATACGGTGCGCGTTCCGCCGGGCTCCGGTGCACATAGTGCCTCCAGCGGCACCTGAGTCAAGGCGAGGGTAAGCTGGTGCTATGTACGTGCCGGTCAGCACGGTCACGAAAAGGTAGGTATCGTGCGGGGCACTTCGGCCCTGACGGAACTAGATGCACTGGGGATTTCCCCTGAGGAAGCTGCTACCACTATGACTAACGTGAAAAAGCTGATGGTAGGAAGGATCGACTACGCCATTATCAGCGACCTGGAATTAACGCTGCTGTCAGAAGAGGTCCTGCGAAACGAACAAATCGCTTGGCCTTGCGCCCCGAAAATAAGTAGTCGCGTACATCCTGGGTGGCCTCATCAAGGTATGGCACACCAGCGGGCACTGGCGCTACGCATGCGTTTCCAACACAGTGGGGCCCGCCCCTGGAGGAGCCATGCTTACATTTGACGGTCTGACGGCCTTGGCCTTGGTTGCTTACCTGGGTGCTGCGGCGCACTTACGCAAACAGGCCAAATTGAACTACGCCTAATCATCGGAGAAAGACAATGAAAATCGAACATCTGAACAATGACGATCCCTCGCGCCTCCAGCACCGCGAGTTGATTCTCAATGGCCTGCGTTGGCATTGTGTGGTCGAGGGCGAAGGGCCGCTGCTCATTCTCTTGCATGGCTTTCCGTATCTCTGGTACGAATTCCGGCATCAAATTCCAGCATTGGCTGCGGCCGGTTATCGCGTCGTTGCCCCCGATCTTCCCGGCTTTGGTGGAAGTGAAACGCCAACAGAACTTGAGCGCGGCGATATGATGCACCTAGTAGGCGACCTTGTCAGCATGATGCAGCTGTTGCATGCGCCTTCTGCGGTACTCATTGGTCATGACGCTGGATCGCACATCGCTTTCGCCGCCACCCAGATGCGTCCGGATCTATTTCGTGGCGCCGTGTTCTTGTCCTCTCCCCCCATGCCCCGCAGCCTTGCCAAACCTAGTGTGGCATGGGGCGAGCAGCGGCAACGCACGGGGACACGCTTCTATCAGGATTATTTTTCCTCGCCTGCAGAGGCCGTTCCGGAACTCGACGCCAATATTCGCACTTCCCTGTCCTCGATGATGTACTCGGTATCCGGAAGCGCACAAGGCCAGGAGCGCTGGCGTCTGGATATCGGGGTCGATGAACGCTTTCTCGATACGGTTCACAAACCAAAAGTGCTGCCCGACTGGCTGAGCACGCGAGCCATTGACTACTATGTTGCCGAATATTCGCGTGCCGGCTTCGCCGCCCCCCTGAACCTGTACCGCGTACGCGATCACAATTGGGAGCAGACCGCATATCTAGCAGGGATGTGTCCGACACTACCTGCATTGTTCATTGGTGGTGCTGCGGATCCGGCGCTAGATCGCTTCATTCCTGTTTACGACAATCTTGAACGACATTTGCCTGGATTGCGAAGCAAGACTTTGCTCGATGGGGTTGGTCATGCCGTGCCCGAAGAAGCACCGGAGCGACTCAATACGTTATTACTCGATTTCCTCGCGACACTACCTGTAGCGGCTCGATAATATCAGCCGCATCTCAGCCAAGTACAGGCTGGCCATCGAAAATGCACTTAACGGAAGTGGCCGTGAAGTTGGGGTAAGCCCAACTATCGCTTAAAAATTTCGATCAATAAATACGATGGATCGCTGCCTTTCACATTGACGATTTGCACAAGCAAGGCCGCCGATACCAATAACGAAAAACCTCTTGCATCCAAGTTCATCTACTTCCGGCTTCGCTTGTCATTCATCAATCCTCCCCCGTTCCCGCTGGCTAGAATTGATCGGGGGGAAGATCTCCTCCTGTCCGCACTCTCGGCAGCAACGATGAATAAAGGGGGGGGCCATGGTTGGCGTAGCGAAACACATGAACGGCTACTTGTTCACTGCTCGCCTTAGCTCGATGCGCCTGAGTACGAACGGACAACGGACCGCCCAGCGTGGTGCGGTCGCGATCATGTTCGTGCTGTTGACGCTACTCTTGCTGGGACTTTTCGGTCTGGCGCTGGATCTGGCACAAATCTACAACCGGCACAACGAACTGGAGGATATAGCCACTGGGGTCGCTCTGGCCGCCGCGCACGAGCTGAACGGCACCCAGGCCGGTGTCACCAGCGCATTGGCGCGAGCCGCCGCCGAAGCGTCCAGTATGCGGTATCAGTACAACTCAACATCCGTCACCTGGTCGGACGCGGCGATCAAGTTCGCCGCCTCGTCTTCTGCGGCGGACGGTGAATGGCTGGACGCGGCCTCGGCGCAGTCCTCGCCCAACGGCCTGTTGTTCGTCAAGGTCGATACAGCGGCGCTGTCGTCCGCCATGTCCAGCGTCAATTCCATTTTCATGCAGCTGTTCACTGGGAGCTCGGCATCGACAACATCGGGACAGGCCATCGCCGGACGGTCAAGCATCCGCGTCACACCGCTGGCCATCTGCGCACTGTCCTCGACACCGGCGGCTTCGCGCATCAATTCGGCCGCCAGCGTTGAACTCGTCGAGTTCGGTTTCCGGCGTGGTGTCGCGTACGACCTGATGCAGCTCAATCCCAATGCGACCACGCCCGTCAATTTCGTCATCGATCCGATCGACCCACTTGGCACACTGGGTTCGTCGGCCAACATGGACCCTTCCCTGGTTGGCCCATTCGTCTGCACGGGCACCATGCCCATGGGACGGGTGATGGGCGCGCCAATCACCGTGCAAAGCCCATTTCCACTTGCGGCACTATACCAACAGCTCAACTCCCGCTTCGACCAATACGCGGGCGGCTTGTGCAGCCCGAATGCGGCGCCGCCTGATTTCAACATCAAATCGTACGTCTACGACACGGCCATTCCCTGGATGTCCACTACCCGCAATGGCCAGACCGCGCAAAAGACCCTATACCAAAGCAAGCTGTGGACCACCGCCGACCCACTACCTATGCAGCCCCCGAATACCGCTGCCTCGTACGGGCCACTGTGGGCGTATGCGAAAGCGGTTCCGTTTTCCGCCTATTCGGCGGGCACACCGGAACCTGCAAGCGGCTATGCGACGTTCGCTACCACGAACTGGTCGACACTCTACCCTGGCAACCCGATCGCCAGCAGCTATCCTTCACCGACGCCATATATGGCCGGTAGCGGGACGAATTTCCTGGCACCGTCAACCGCCAATAAGCCTGGCCTGCGTGGACGTCGAGTATTGAACATCCCTTTGTTGTCTTGCCCGGTGGCGACCGGCACCGCCTCCTTGGCGACCGTCCTGGGGATTGGGAAATTCTTCATGACGGTGCCAGCCACAGCGACCAGCATTAGCGCCGAATTCGCTGGCGCCGTGCCAGAACAATCGCTCGCCGGGGACATGGAGCTCAGCAAATGAATGCGAATTGCCCATGCAAGGCGACAGCACACCAGCGCGGTATCGCCGCGCTGGAGTTCGCCATCATCTTGCCCTTCATAATGATACTGCTGGCATTTCCCCTGCTGTTTGGACGAGCCTTCGTTTGTTATACAGTGGCCCGCGAGGCGGCCCGCGATGCCGCCGTTTACCTATCGACCGTCCCGAAGCTCTCCCTGAGCAATTCAGCAAGGACCAGCAATGAAGTGGCGGTGGCAAATTCAATTGTGGCGATGGAACTGGCCGGACTGTATCCAGGGCCATCTGCCCCATCAGTGTCGATCCAGTGCGACGGATTGACCTGCGACGGTTTTAGTATTCCCGCCACCATCCGGGTCGCGATACGAGTCAACCTGATTGACGAAATTTTCCAGTCCTTTACCTCATCAGTCACCGGTGACAATGGATTGCTGCTGACGGCCGACATCACAATGCGCTATGTCGGAAATTGAATTGTCCCAATTATGGCGCGCTTCCTTCCGCCGCATCCCGCGTCAGGCCGGCGTCGCAGCGGTCGAATTCGCGCTGGTGTCCCTGCTGTTTTTTACCTTGCTGTTCTTCATGATTGATCTGGCACGTGCTATCTACATGTGGAACACGCTGCTGGAAGTGAGCAGGCGCGCTGCGATTGCCGCCGCGAATACGGATGTAGCAGATGAAGCAGGGAAGAACCTGGCCCGGCAAAACGCGCTATTCCGCACCAGTGCAGGAACACTTTCCTGGGGTGCTCCAGTGACCGACCAGAACGTGCGCATAGACTATTTTTCGCTTGCGCGCAGCAGCGACGGCACGGAGACACTCCAGGCCATCCCGACAGCCCTTTTGCCCGCCTGCCCCACCCGCAACCGCATCAATTGCAGCGCCGATCCGAACGGCGCCAATTGCGTCCGGTTCGTTCGGGCACGCATCTGTTCCACAGGGAGCGACGCGGGGACTTGCGATCCCCTGCCCTACCAATCACTGACCGCCCTGTATTCGTTCAGCTTCAGTTTGCCCGCGTCGACCACCATCGTACGAGCACAGACCTTGGGTTATCAGCCAGGGATGGCATCGTGCCCGTGACCATACTCAAGGCTGAAGGCGACCGCTGCCCCCAATAGTTACCATTGGATAGTTTCTTTGAAGACAGGGCATGTTACCGTTCCAAGATGTTTAGACCGTTACCACCAGGAAACACACTGCTTCGGTTGACGAAACCTTCACCCGAAGTCGCCATGCAAATCGCACAGGACTTCAAGAGTGAATACGACACTGCATGGGCCGCTTTCATCATTCATGCGCCGGGCGACCCAAGCGCCCCGGCGGCGGCGCCGTCACTGGCGCTGCCGCTCGGCCCGCTCAATGGTCTCCAGCGTGGCCTGTGCTTCGGCACGAAACGGCCCGCCGAGCGCCAGCGCGCGGGTGGCCGCCGTCCGCGCCGCGCCGTAGTCGCCCAGCTCGCTCAGCACGAACGCCAGGTTGTTGAACGCCGGCGCGCTGTCCGGATGAGCCTGGGTGGCGCGCCGGAACGCGTCGGCCGCGCCGGCCCGGTCGCCGGCCGCGTAGGCCGTGTTGCCCAAGCCCAGCAGCAAGCCCAGCTCACCGGGCCAGCGCCGGTCGGCGGCTGCATAGCTTTGCCGCACGGCGTCCGGCTTGCCGTTACGCTCCCACGCCACCAGCGCGTCGAGCACAGCCGGCTTGTCGCTGGTGACGGGCAATTGCCCCGGCGCCAGCGCCACCATGGCCCAGTAGCCGCTGCGGGCCCACGTGTGCTCAAAGGTCGACATGGCCATCACCATGTGCTCCGTGGTGCCGGAATGGAGCACGATATCGCCCTGCGCCAGGTCGTAGCCGGTCACGACGGCGTAATGCCAGCGGGGAAAGATCGGCAGGCTCAGGTTCTGCAGCACCAGCACCGGGTGGCCTGCCTGCAGTTCCGCCAGCAACGCGTCCAGCCGGGGCGCGATGGTCACGCCCAGCGCGCCGTTGCGGCGGGCGGCGGCCAGCATCTCCACTTGCAGGCTGCCTTCGCGCCCGGGCAGGTAGACCTGCGGCACCAGCGTGTCGGGCACGACGGCGATGCCGGCCGCGCCCAGCGCCATGGCCAACGCGGCCGGGCCGCATTGGTAGCGTTCCTGGGCAAAAAATGGCGTGGCAGGCAGCTCCAGCCGGGACGCGACACCTGGCGGCGGCGCCGAGCGCAGCGCCGCCGTCTGGGTGGCGCAGCCGCCCAGCAACAAGGCCGCCAGCAACAGGGCCGGCGCCAGCCGGCGCCGGCCCGTACCGCGTGCCGCCATCAACGGTGGCGGGTGAAGGGGAACACCTTGGTCAAGCCCAGGATGTCCGTCACCAGCAACAGCACGAAGATGAACACCAATGCGCCCACCAGGCCGTCACCGCCGGCCGGCAGGCTGTCGACCTGGTGCGCCATGGCTGCCACCTCGGCGTCGCTCAGGGCGGCGATACGGGCCTGGGCGTCGGCCGGGTCGATGTGGTAACGCTGCAACTCGGCCTGCACGTCGGCACGGTTGAGGGTGGCCGCCAGATGGGCGCGCGCCTGGTCGGCGTTGGCGGCGGTCACCACTTGCGCGGTGCCGACAAGGGCGGCCTGGGCTGGCTGGGCTATGCCCACGCTGACAAAGGCGATCATGGCGGCGTGGACGCACAGCTTCTTGAAGGGATGGGGCATGTTGTTCTCCTTGTTGGGCAAATAATCAAGCGTAGCGGAAATTAAATTTCCGTGACGCACGAATGGTCTTGCGGGAGCACGTGGCAGGACCGGCGCCGTGGCGCCGGTCCTGCCATTGTACGAAGGGCATCGCGCCATGTCGATCCGCGGCGCGGCCATCGTCCCTGGCATCGATATTGATAGTGACGCAATCTTGCCACAGCCATCAAGCCAGCGTTGACGATACAATATTATAAATTTATTATCATTTGTTCATTCCCGCCGATGCTCCTGCCATCCCTTGCCATATGGAGTCGCCCATGTTCATCCTGAAACAGTTCGCCCGGTCCCCCCTGCTGCTGGCAGCCGCCTCGGCGCAGGCCGTCACGCCGACCGGCGTGACCGGCGACTTCGGCGGCCACCACTACATCGAACTCAGCGCCAGCAGCTGGACCGACGCCGAAGCGGCGGCCGTGGCCATGGGCGCCCACCTGGTGGCTGTCAACAGCCAGGCCGAGAACGATTTGCTGATCAGCACCTGCGGCAGCAGCCACGCGCTATGGCTGGGCTTCCACCGCACCGGCCCCAATTCCACCGATTTCGCCTGGTCCAACGGCGATGCCGTCACCTACACCAACGGGGCCATCGGCGAGCCGAACAAGCTGTTTGGCGAGCAATATGCGCATACCTACGCCAACGGCAAGTGGAACGACGTGTCCGGCAACAGCATCTGGCCTGGCCCCAAATACGGTGTGGTGGAAGCCGTGCCCGAACCGGGCCGCTACGCTATGCTGGCGGCCGGCCTGGCGCTGCGGGGCTGGACGGCGCGCCGCAAGGGCCGCCCACGCTGAAGCAGCGCCACCCGCGCGCGGCCGCTAGTCCGTGACGATGCGGTCGCGCCCCTCGCGCTTGGCCCGGTACAGGCACTGGTCGGCACGGTCCAGCAACTGGTCCACGCCGCACGGCTGGTCGGGCCGCCACACGGCCATGCCACCGCTGATGGTGACCGTCACCTGCTGGCCGCCGGCCGCCACCCGCAGCTGGCCCACGCCGGTCCGCAGCCGTTCCATGGCCAGCAAAGCTTCGCCGGCCGGGGTGTCGGGGAAGCAGATGGCAAACTCCTCGCCGCCCATGCGGGCCACCATGTCCACCGTGCGCAAGGCCGCCCTGAGCCGGCCGGCCACGGCCACCAGCACCTTGTCGCCCACCTGGTGGCCGTAGGTGTCGTTGATGCGCTTGAAGTGGTCGATGTCGAGCGTGGCGACGGCAAAGGCGCGGCCATTGCGGCGGGCCCGTTCGATCTCATTTTCCAGCATGGGCATGAAGGATAGCCGGTTGGACAGGCCCGTGAGCGCGTCATGGTTGGCCAGGAATTGCCAGTCCTGGCGGGCCCGCGTTTCCAGCTCCAGGTCGTGGCGCTGCAGCGCCATGCCCAGCACCACCACGGTGGTGGAGAACAGGTAGGACAACAGCATGAAGCGGGCCTGCACGGTGTCGACCACGTGGAACGGCCCCAGGTCGCGCGCGGCCAGCGCCACGATGGCGCTGATGGTCAGGGCCAACGCCACGTACACGGCCTGGTCGCGGCCGCGCAAGGCCAGATACAGCAGCGTGGGCACGATCAGGAAGATCAGGCCGGCGAACACGGTGAAGGCCAGCCAGGCCATGGCCAGCGCCAGCAGCGTCACCAGCAGGCTGGCGCGCCAGGCGCCGGGCCGGGGCGCCGGGCCCGCGCGCCAGGCCGCCACCAGCGGATAGACCAGCAGGATGCCCAGGCTGTCGGCAAACAGCAGCATGCCGACGAACGGCAGGCTCGCGCTCCACGCGATGTAGCCGCCCAGCGCCAGGTTGGCGGCCAGGATCACGGCCGACACCAGGGTCGGCAGCAGGCACACGGCGGCGATGAAGGTAAACAGGCTGGACAGCCGTTCCAGCCCATGGGGCAAGTGGCGCCGCAACATGGCGGCGGCCAGCGCGGCGGCCAGCGTGTCGGCGCCGGCCGCCACGCAGGTCGACAGCAAATGGGCCAGCGATTCCTGGGCCCCCATGCCGGGCGCGTTGGCGAAGAAACTGGCGGCGAACACGCAGGGCCAGGCGCGCCGGCCAGCCTGGGCGCACATGGCCAGGCCGATGCCCGAGGGCAGCCAGAGCAGCGTGATATTGCTCGGCTGAATGGAAAACAAGGCCATACCAAAGCTGGCGCAGGCGTAATAGGCGACCCCGCCCAGCGCCAGCCACAACGCCTGCGCGCGCGATCCGCCGGGGCTCCGGCTGACTGCAGCAAGTTTCAACATGGCCTGGACACGGTGGGTCTTGCTTGCGGACCGGCGCACCGTGCGCGCCGCCCGGACGCGTCCGTGACGGGGCATGCCAGCAAGGTAAGGGACAGGTCACCGACGATATCGCACATGCCCCATTCTAGCGCCGAACGCCGGCGTCGCCGGGCCTGTGGCCATCACCGCCTCATGCGATGGTGTTTTGCGGGGGCGAGCGTTGCTGTCCAGACACACCTGCCGGCCCGGCAGGCCGGGCCGCGGTGAACTCTCGCCACCCGCGCCGTCGTTGCGTCGCATGAAACCGTCGATAACTGGTCAGACCGGTGTTACGGACCGGAAACGGGGGCAGAGAGTCCAGCGCCATCATAGCGTCCACCGGGCGCGATGGTTTGCGCCAGATCAAGCCGGGGGCTGGAAAATCAGCGCGCGCGGGCCGCCACCACCTCGCGGTACAGGGCCGCGTAGTTGGCGGCCATGCGTTCGGCCGTGAACAGTTCGTGGTAGCGGGCGGCCGCGCGCCGGCCCATGGCGGCGGCCAGTTCCGGCTGCTCCCACAGGGTGCGCATGGCGGCCCCGAACGCGGCCGGATCGTTGGGCGGCACCACCAGCCCCGTGTCCTGGTCGATGTTGATGTAGGTGGTGCCGGTGCCGATCTCGCTCGAGATCATGGGCTTGCCGTACATGGCCCCTTCCAGCAGCGAGATGCCGAACGCCTCCGAGCGCAAATGGGACGGGAACACCATCGCGTAGCACAACTGCAGCAGGGCCACCTTGTCCTCCTCCTCCAGCGCGCCCACGAACAGCACGTGGTGCAGGCCCAGGCGGGCCGCATGGGCCTTGAGTTCCTGCTCGATGGGGCCGGCGCCCACGATCACCACCGGATAGTCCACGCTGGCCATGGCGTCGAGCAGGATGTGCAAGCCCTTGTAGTAGCGCAGCACGCCCACAAACAGGAAGAAGCGCTCGCCGCACAGGGCGCGCCACTTGTCGCGCGTGGCCTGGGAAGGCTGCGGATAGATGGCCTGGTCCAGGCCATAGGTGATGGTGCGGGTCTTGTGCTGGTAGCGGCTCAGCACGGGCGACGAGGCCAGGTAATTGGGCGAGGTGGCCACGATGGCGTCCACGCTGCGCAGGAAGCCGCGCTTGAGCGGCGTGTACAGGCGCAGCAGGTTCTTCTGGCGCACGATGTCCGAGTGATAGGTCACCACGCTGGGCTTGTCGACCCGGGCCAGGAAATGGGCCAGGTCCATGAACGGCCACGGGAAGTGGTAGTGGATCACGTCGGCCTGGCGCGCCAGCCGCGCCAGCTTGCGGATGGCCGCCACCGAGAAGCCGGTGGAGGCGATCTCGAAATCGAGCGGCACCCGGTGCACCAGGTGGCCTTCCAGCGCCAGCTCGGCCGGCTCGGGCTGGCGCGTGAGCGTCAGCACCTCATTGCGCACGCCCAGCCGGCCCGTGCCCACGCAAAGTTGGCGGATCACCTGTTCGATGCCGCCCCAGCTGTCGGGGTAATAGGTCTTGTAGAAATGAAGCACACGCATGGGGGATGGGACGCTCGCGCGTCACTGAGTAAGGATGGATTGGTAAACGGCCAGCGTGCGGCGGGCCATCTCGGCCTGGGTCAATTCCAGCGCGCGGCGCTGGCCGGCCGCCACGCAGCGCGCGCGCAGCGCCTCGTCGCGCACGATGGCGTGCAGGGCGGCCGTCCATTCCGGTACCGACAGCGGGTCCGCTTCCAGCGCGGCGCCGCCGGCCAGTTCGGCCAGCGCGCCGCCGGCCGCGCACAGCACCGGCACGCCGGCCGCCAGCGCCTCCAGCATGGCCAGGCCGGCGCGCGCATGCAGCGCCGGCAGCGCGAAGGCGCCCGCGCCTGCGTACAACTGGCGCAGTTCATCCTGCTCCGGCACGCCGGCCAGCCACAGCACCTGCTCGCCCTGCTGACGGGCGGCGGCGATCCGTTGCGCCAGCGGCGCGCTGTCCCAGCCGGCCTGGCCCACGATCAGCAGCTGGCGCGCGGCCCGCACCACGGGCGGCAGCGCCAGGTAGGCTTGCAACAGATGCGCAAGGTTCTTGCGCGGCTCCAGCGTGGCCACGCACAGGAAGTAGCCGGGCCGCAGGCCATGGCGTTGCAGCGTGGCCGCCACCGCATCTGCGCCCGGCGCGTCGAACCAGGCCGGCGCCACGCCCGGGTGCACCACGCTCACGCGGCGCTCGTCGATGCCGTAGGCGCCCACCAGTTCCGGCACGGCGTGCTGCGACAGGGCGATCACGTGGTCGGCCTTGCGCGCCGCCTTCACCAGCAGCCAGTTTTGCAGGCGGCGCCGGCGCGGCGCACACCACGCGGGGTGGGCGATGGGCAGCGCGTCATGCAGGGTGGCCACCACCGGGCAATCCATGCGCACGATGCGGTGGTCGGTGGCGTGGAACAGGTCCAGCGGCTGGCCATCCTGGCCCAGCTCGCGCACGGCCAGCCGCGCGCTCGCCGGCAGGATCAAGTCGCCGATCGAGGCCAGCGCGAACGACAGCGGCAAGGCCCGCCCCACGCGCAGGCATGCGGGCGCGCCAGGCGGCGCGAACGACAGCGGCCGCACGGCGCAACCGGCGGCCGGCAGTTCGTCCAGCAAGGCCTGGGTGTAGCGGGCGATGCCATCCTGGCGGGCGTCCGCCAGGCCCGGTTCGAGCGCGGTGGCGGACAGGCCGATACGCGGCGCACTCACCCCGTGTACATCCAGCGCAGCGTGTCAGCCAGCGGCGGCGGCGCCAGCGCGCCCACCACGGCGGCCAGGCGGGCGTTGTCGCCCGTCAGCCGCTCCACCTCGTTGGCGCGCACGAAGGCCGGATTGACATGCACATTGATGCGGTAGCCGGCGATGTCGGCCATCATGTCCAGCACCTCGCCCAGCGAATGGGCGCGGCCGGAACAGATGTTGAAGGTCTGGCCGGCCGGGGCGGCCGCCAGCAGCGCGCGGTAGCTGGCCGCCACCATGCGCACGTCGGAAAAGTCGCGCCACACGTGCAGGTTACCCAGCTCGATGTCGGTGGCGCGGCGGCGGAAATGGCCGACGATCTTGGGCAGCAGGAAGTTCTCGTGCTGGCCCACCCCCGTGTAATTGAACGGCCGGGTGATGATCAGGGGCAGCTTGTCCTGCCACAGCCGGGCCATGTACTCCATGGCCAGCTTGCTGACGGCGTAGTCGTTGGCCGGCGCCGCCGCCACCTTCTCGTCGATGACGGGCACGCTGGTGTTGCCGTAGATGTTGGCGCTCGAGGCCAGCAGCACGGCCGATGGCTTGTGCTCCAGACTCGCCAGCGCTTCGAGCAGGTGGCGCGTGCCCACCACGTTGACGCGGTAGAACTGCTCCACATCGGCATGGCCGACGAAGGCGATGCCGGCCAGGTGGGCCACCACGTCCGGCTGCACCTGGGCCACCATGGCCGCCACGGCGGCGCGGTCGGTCAGGTCGACCGGGTACAGTCCTGGGGCGCCCGGGTGGCCCGGCGTGGTGGTGCCGTGCACCTCATAGCCGGCCGCGCGCAGCTCGCGCTCCAGGTAGCGCCCCGTGAAGCCGGCCAGGCCGGTGACCAGGGCGCGCTTGCCGGCACCTTCCTGCGCGGAGGCCATCAGGGCCAGTGCGGCGCTCGCCATGGCGCGCGCTTAGAACGAGAAACCGGCCGCGTTGCGGCGCAGGTCGGCCTCGACCATCATCTGGCACAGCTGTTCCAGCGTGGTCTGCGGTTTCCAGCCCAGTTCCGTGACAGCCTTGGCCGGATCGCCGATCAGCAGTTCCACTTCAGCCGGACGGTAGAACTTGGGGCTGACCTTGACCAGCACCTTGCCGGTGCGGCTGCAGTGGCCCGTCTCGTGATCGGCCGTGCCCTGCCATTCGATGGCCACGTCGATGGCCTTGAACGCCATGGTGACGAAGTCGCGCACGGTCTCGGTGCGGTTGGTGGCCAGCACATAGGTGCCCGGCTGGTCGGCCTGCAGGATGCGCCACATGCCTTCCACGTATTCCTTGGCGTAGCCCCAGTCGCGCTTGGCGTCCAGGTTGCCCAGTTCCAGCACATCGAGCTTGCCCAGCTTGATCTTGGCCACCGCGTCCGTGATCTTGCGGGTGACGAATTCGCGGCCGCGCAGCGGCGACTCGTGGTTGAACAGGATGCCCGAGCTGCCGAAGATGCCGTACGACTCGCGGTAGTTGACCGTCATCCAGTGGGCATACAGCTTGGCCACGCCATACGGGCTGCGCGGGTAGAACGGGGTGTCTTCCTTCTGCGGGATGGCTTGCACCTTGCCGAACATTTCCGAGGTCGAGGCCTGGTAGAAGCGGATCTTCGGATTGACGATGCGGATCGCCTCGAGCAGGTTGACCGGGCCGATGCCGGTGATCTCGGCCGTCGTCACGGGCTGCTCGAACGACACGCCGACGAAGCTTTGCGCGGCCAGGTTGTACACCTCGTCCGGCGCCACATTCTGCATCAGGCGGATGCTGGAACCGAGGTCGGTCAGGTCATACTCCACCAGCTTGAGCTTGGGATGGGTGGCGATGCCCAATTCCTCGATGCGCCAGAAATTGACGGAGCTGGTACGGCGATAGGTCCCCGTGACGTCGTAGCCCTTCTCCAGCAGCAGTTCTGCCAGATAGGCGCCGTCCTGGCCAGTGATGCCCGTAATGAGCGCTTTCTTCGTTTTTTGCATGATATTCAGATCCGATGCTGGGAATGGCGGGAGGACGCACCGCGCCCTCGAACAACCCGGTATTCTAACAGAGCGCGAGGGGCGCACTTCTCACCAATTATGGCGATTACAACACTTACATCTTGTTACACGGCAATTTTTTGAACCAAACGCAGCATTGTTTGATTTGCATCAACATATAAACTGAAGCACCTGACTATGGCGCAAAAAACAATGGGGGCAGTCCCGGCGGAACTGCCCCCATCGTCCTGGCGCCGCTCAGGCGAGCGGATCAGCTCTTGCGTTCAGCCACCGCGTCCACCACGCACAGGGCCGTCATGTTGACGATGCGGCGCACCGTGGCCGATGGCGTGAGGATGTGCACCGGGCGGGCGCAGCCGAGCAGGATGGGGCCCACGGCGATGCCGTTGCCGGCCGCCGTCTTGACCAGGTTGTAGGCGATGTTGGCCGCGTCGATATTGGGCATGACCAGCAGGTTGGCGTCATGGCCCAGGTTGGAGCCGGGCATGATCTTGGCGCGCAGCTTGGAGTCGAGCGCCGTATCGCCGTGCATCTCGCCGTCCACTTCCAGGTCCGGTGCCTGCTCCTTGATGATGGCCAGCGCGGCGCGCATCTTCTGCGCCGATTCGCTGTTGGACGAACCGAAGTTCGAGTGCGACAGCAGCGCCGCCCGCGGCGACAGGCCAAAGCGCACCATCTCGTCGGCCGCCATGATGGTGATGGCGGCCAGTTGCTCGGCGTTCGGGTTCTCGTTGACGTGGGTGTCGACCATCACCAGCTGGCGCTCGGGCAGGATCAGCACGTTCATGGCCGCGTACACCTTGGCGCCGGCCCGCTTGCCCAGCACCTGGTCGATGTACTTCAGGTGCAGATCGGTGGTGCCGAAGGTGCCGCAGATCATGCCGTCGGCGTCGCCCTTGGCGATCATCATGGAGCCGATCAGCGTATGGCGGCGGCGCATTTCCAGCTTGGCGTATTCCTGGGTCACGCCCTTGCGCGCCGTCAGCTCGTAGTACGACTTCCAGTAATCGCGGTAGCGCTCGTCGAAATCGGGGTTGATCACGTCAAAGTGCACGCCCTGCTTGATGCGCAGGCCGAACTTCTGGATCCGCGACTCGAGCACGGCCGGACGGCCCACCAGGATGGGGCGCGCCAGGCGCTCGTCGACCACCACCTGCACGGCGCGCAGGATGCGCTCTTCCTCGCCCTCGGCGTAGACGATGCGCTTGAGGTCGGCGTGCGTGTTCTTGGCCACCTGGAACAGCGGCTTCATGAAGGTGCCGCTGCGGTACACGAATTGCTGCAGGCTGTCGGCGTAGGCTTGCAAGTCCTTGATCGGACGGGTGGCCACGCCGGACTGCTCGGCCGCCCTGGCCACGGCCGGCGCGATCTGGATCAACAGGCGCGGATCGAACGGCATCGGGATCAGGTATTCCGGGCCGAACGACAGGTTGCTGATGCCATAGGTGGTGGCCACGATGTCGCTCTGCTCGGCGTGGGCCAGCTCGGCGATCGCGTGCACCACGGCGATTTCCATCTCGCGCGTGATGGTGGTGGCGCCGCAATCGAGGGCGCCACGGAAGATGTAGGGGAAGCACAGCACGTTGTTGACCTGGTTCGGATAGTCCGAACGGCCGGTGCAGATCACGGCGTCGTCGCGCACGGCCTTCACTTCTTCCGGCAGGATTTCCGGGGTCGGGTTGGCCAGCGCCAGGATCAGGGGCTTGGCGGCCATCTGGCGCACCATGTCCGGTTTCAGCACGCCGCCGGCCGACACGCCGAGGAAGATGTCGGCGCCGGGGATCACTTCGGCCAGGGTGCGGGCCGTGGTGTCGCGCGCGAAGCGTTCCTTGTCCGGGTCCATCAGTTCCGTGCGGCCCTTGTAGACCACGCCGGCCAGGTCGGTGACGAAGATGTTTTCCAGCGGGAAGCCCAGGTCGACGATCAGGTCCAGGCAGGCCAGCGCGGCCGCGCCGGCGCCCGACACCACCAGCTTGCAATCCTTGATGTTCTTGCCCACCACCTTGATGCCGTTCAGGATGGCCGCGCCGACGATGATGGCGGTGCCGTGCTGGTCATCGTGGAACACGGGGATCTTCATGCGGTCGCGCAGCTGGCGCTCGATGTAGAAGCACTCGGGCGCCTTGATGTCTTCCAGGTTCACGCCGCCGAAGGTCGGCTCCAGCGATGCGATGATGTCGCACAGCTTGTCGGGGTCGGATTCGTTGATCTCGATGTCGAACACGTCGATGCCGGCGAACTTCTTGAACAGCACGCCCTTGCCTTCCATCACCGGCTTGGCGGCCAGCGGGCCGATGTTACCGAGGCCCAGCACGGCCGTGCCGTTGGTGATCACGGCCACCAGGTTGCCGCGTGCCGTGTACTTGTAGGCGTTGGCCGGATCGACAACGATCTCTTCGCACGGCGCCGCCACCCCGGGCGAATACGCCAGCGCCAGGTCGCGCTGGTTGGTCAGTTGCTTGGTGGGGGTGACGCTGATTTTGCCGGGGCGCGGTATCTCGTGATACTCGAGTGCGGCAAGGCGCAGTTGTTGGCGAAGTTCCTCTTTTTGATCAGATGACGAATCCATGCTGTGCTGCCTTCCTGTATGTTCGGTCGGAAAGCTTACGATTTTATCAGACCAATTCTTTCAATTAAGTAGGTATTTTCACCAAGTGTTATAACCATTTTGTACGTAAATGACACGCGACGAACGGAAATTGCATATCATAAAGTAACAATCGCCTGGCGCCGCGGCCGTTTCACGGCCCTGCCGTGGCTTCGGTACAATAGCGCCATGCTCTCCGAATTCGACCTGATCAAGCAGTATTTCAACCGCGACCGTCCCGCCCGCGCCACACTGGGCATCGGCGACGATTGCGCCCTGCTCACGCCCACGCCCGGCATGCAGATGGCCATCTCGTCGGACATGCTGGTCGAGGGCCGCCACTTCTTCGCCGGCGCCGATCCGCTCCAGCTGGGCCACAAATGCCTGGCCGTGAACCTGTCGGACCTGGCGGCCATGGGCGCGCGGCCCGTGGCCTGCACGCTGGCGCTGGCGCTGCCGGCGGCCGAGCGGGACTGGCTGCACGGCTTCTCGTCGGGCCTGTTCGCGCTGGCCGACGCCCACGCCTGCGAACTGATAGGCGGCGACACCACCAAGGGCCCGCTCAACATCTGCATCACCGTGTTCGGCGAAGTGCAGCCGGGCCACGCGCTGCGGCGCGACGCGGCCCAGGTCGGCGACGACATCTGGATCTCCGGCACCCTGGGCGACGCCCGCCTGGCGCTGGCCGGCTACCTGAACGAAGTGCCGCTCGACGAGGCCAGCCTGCGCGCGGCCGCCGTGCGCATGCACGCGCCCACGCCGCGCGTGGAGCTGGGCATGCTGCTGGCCCAACAGCGCGTGGCGCACGCGGCGATCGACATTTCCGACGGCCTGGTGGGCGACCTCGGCCACATCCTGGCCCGCTCGGGCGTGGGCGCCACGCTGGACGTGGACGCGCTGCCGGCCGGCGACGTGCTGGCCACGCGCGAGCCGGCCCTGCGCCGCGCCTACACGGCCGCCGGCGGCGACGACTACGAACTGTGCTTCACGGCCCCGGCCAGCGCCCGCGCAGCCGTGCTGGCGGCGGCCGGCAGCGTGGCCACCCCGGTCACCCGGGTCGGCCGCATCGAGGCCGAACCTGGCCTGCGGCTGGTGGACGCGGCCGGCCATGCGCTCGATCTCAAGCTGTCGGGCTTCGACCACTTCACGTCGTAACATCACAGGGCCGTGTGGTCTTCGTCCGGCTGGCCCACGCGGCGCCCGGTGCCGTGCATCAGCCAGTAGTGGTGGAAGGCCAGCCGGATATTGTCGCGCAGCTGGGTGTCGTCCCACGGCTTGGTGTAGAAGCGGTAGATGGCGCCGCGGTTGATCGAATCGAGCACCGCCTCCAGCCCCGTGTAGCCGGACAGGATGATGCGTATCGTGTCCGGGTACATCTCCTTGACCTTGCTGAGAAACTCCGTGCCGCTCATGATGGGCATGCGCTGGTCGCACAGGATCACCTGCACCGGGTGCAGCGCCAGCAATTCAAAACCTTCGGCCGGCGATACGGCCGTCAGGATCTGGTAACCATCGCGCCGGAACAGCCGGTGCAGTGACGACAGCACGTTGACGTCGTCGTCCACGATCAGCAAGGTCTGGGCCAGCGTAGCTTGCCCCCCCGCCTCGGGCGGCAAGCCCTTGCCCGCCTCCACCAGCGCGCCCATCTCGGCGGCCGGCAGCGGGCGGCTGAAGAAGAAGCCCTGCATCTCGTCGCAACGGTTGCGGCGCAGGTATTCGAGCTGCGGCCGGGTTTCCACCCCTTCCGCGATCACCCGCAGCTTGAGGCTGTGCGCCATGCTGATGATGGCCAGCGCGATGGCCGCATCGTTCGGGTTGGTGGTGATGTCGCGCACGAAGGCGATGTCGATCTTGAGCTTGTCGATCGGGAAGCGCTGCAGGTAGGCCAGGCTGGAATAGCCGGTGCCGAAATCGTCGATCGCCACCTGCACCCCCAGCGCCTTGAGGCTGGACAGCACGACGATGGTGCGCTCGGCATTCGACATCAGGGCCGTCTCCGTCAATTCCAGCTCCAGCAGTTCGGGCGGCACCTTGTAGCGCTCGAGCGCCGTGCGCACTTCCTGTTCCAGGTCGCCCTCGACGAACTGGCGGCTCGACACGTTCACGGCCACGTGCACGGCGCCCGCGCCGGAGCGGGCCCAGGCCGCGATCTGGCGGCAGGCCGTGTCGATGATCCACGCGCCCACCCGCACGATCAGGCCCGTGTCCTCCAGCACCGGCACGAATTCGGCCGGGAACACCAGACCGTAGCCGGGCCGCTGCCAGCGCAGCAAGGCTTCGGCGCCGCTGATGGCGCCCGTGTGCAGGTTGACCTTGGGCTGGTAGTACAGCACCAGCTCATCGTTGTCGAGCGCGCGCCGCAGCGCCATCTCCAGGTCCAGCCGCGCCAGCACCTGCACGTTCATGCCGGCCGTGAAGAAACGGTAGCCGTCGCGCCCCGCTTCCTTGGCCCGGCTCATGGCCGTGTCGGCGTAGTTGACCAGGGTTTCCGGGTCGGTGGCGTCGTCCGGGTACATGGCGATGCCGATGCTGGCCGTCAGCGTCGGATGGTGCTGGCCCAGGTCGAACGGCGCGCGCAGGGCCTCGCGCACTTCGTTGGCCACGTACACGGCGTCCTGCTGGTCGCGCGTCATGGTCAGGATCAGGCCGAATTCGTCGCCGCCCAGGCGCCCCACCGTGTCGCGGATGCGCACGCACTGCACCAGCCGGTTGCTGAACTGGCGCAGCAGCTCGTCGCCCAGCGCCGCGCCGAGCGAATCGTTGATGTTCTTGAAGCGGTCGAGCGCGATGAACAGCACCACGATGCGCCATTGCTTGTCCTGCGCCAGCTCGATCGATTCGGCCAGGGTCTGGAAGAACAGGCTGCGGTTGGGCAGGCCCGTCAGGCTGTCGTAGCGGGCCATGTGGCGCAAGCGCTCCTGGGCCTGGCGCCGTTCACTGATGTCGCGCGCCACCCCCAGCAGCACGGGCGCCTGGCCGGGCGCGGCACTGGGCCGCAACTGCCAGTAGATCTCGGCCGGCACCTTGGCCTGGTCCTGGCGCGCCAGTTCGATCTCGGCCAGCTCGGGCGCCCGCGCGCCCGCGCCGCCGGCCAGCGCGCCCTGTTCGTCGAGCCGCCCCGCCAGGCGCGCGGCCTGTTCGTGCAGCGCCTCGGGCGTGCCCAGCGCGAGCCGCTGCGGGGTTTGCGCCAGCAGCGCGGCGCGTTCGTAGCCGAGCATGCGGCAGGCGCCCTCGTTGACGTCCAGCAGGTCCAGGCTGTGGGCGTCGAGCAGGAAGATGGCGTCGGCCGTGGCGTCCATGGCGCTGCGAAAACGCTGCAGCTCGGCGGTGCGCTCGCGCACGGTCTGCTCCAGGCGGGCGTTGTAGTCGCGCGCCTCGCGGTGCAGCAGCCGCACTTCCAGCATGTTGCGGATGCGGGTCAGCACTTCCACCGGGTCGAACGGCTTGCTGATGAAGTCGCGCGCGCCCGCTTCCAGCGCGGCCAGCTTCTTGTCCGGTTCGGCCGTCACCACCAGCACCGGCAGGTAGGCTTCCGTCTCCAGCGGCTTGAGCGCCTCCATCACCTCGAAGCCGCTCATGTGCGGCATGTGCAGGTCGAGGAGGATCAGGTCGTAGTGGTGTTCGGCGTGCCAGGGGGCCACCACGGTGGGGTCGCCGGTGGCGCTGACGGCCTGGTAGCCGCTGCTCGAGAGCAGGAATTCGAGCAGCTGGATGTTGACCGGCTGGTCGTCGACGATGAGGATTTTCGCCCGCAGGATGTCGTCTTGGCTGATCATGTGCGCTCCGCCGCCTTGGCCAGGGCGCGCCGGCTGGCCAGGTGGGCCAGCGTGGCGTTGATCGCCTCGGTGAATTCATCGATGTTGATGGGCTTGACGAGATAGCGGAAAAAGCCCATCGCCAGTCCCTTCTCCACGTCGCGCGGCATGGCGTTGGCCGTCAGCGCGATTACGGGAATGTGGGCCGTGGCCGGATCGGCGCGCAGCAGTTGCAGCGCGTCGACGCCGCTCACGCAGGGCAGGTTGATGTCCATCAGGATCAGGTCCGGCTGGTGGGCCCGCGCCAGCTCGATGCCCAGGTGGCCGTCGGGCGCCGACAGCAGCCGCAAATCGGGCCGGTAACGCAGGATTTCCTCCACCAGTTTCAGGTTGGCCGGATTGTCCTCCACGTACAGCAGCGTGGCCTGGTGGCTGTCGCCGGCGCCGGCCGGCACGCCGGCCAGCGCGCGCGCCGCCTCGCCCTCGCCGGGCGGCGCCAACGGTTCGGTGGCCTGCAGTTCGATCCAGAACGTGCTGCCCACGCCGGCGCTGCTCGATACGCCGATGGCGCCGCCCATCAGTTCGACCAGGCGCTTGGTCACCACCAGCCCGATGCCCGTGCCCTCCTCGGCGCCGGCCTCCTGGCCCAGCCGGTTGAACGGCTGGAACAGCAGCGCCACCTGCTCCGGGCGCAAGCCCAGGCCCGTGTCCTGCACCGACAGGCGCAGCCGCTGCGGCCCCGTCATGCTGCCATCGACCACCACGGCGCCGCCGTCGCGGTTGTACTTGATGGCGTTCGACAGCAGGTTGAGCACGGTCTGCTTGAGGCGGGTGCGGTCGGCCTTGACGGTGGCCTGGCAGCGGGACGGGAACAGCAGGCGGATGTTGCGCTGGGCTGCCAGCGGTGCCGTCATGGTCTGGCATTCCTGCAGGATGTCGTCCAGCGCCACCGGCTCCAGCGACAGCGCCACGGCGCCCGATTCGATCTTGGCCAGGTCCAGGATCTCGTTGATCAGGGTCAGCAGGTGGCGCCCGGACTTGAGGATGTGGCTGGCGAATTCCTTTTTTTGCGGCAGGGTCGAGGGCAGCTTGTCGGACGTGAGGATCTGGGCGAAGCCGAGGATGGCATTGAGCGGCGTGCGCAGCTCGTGGCTCATGGACGACAGGAACGCCGTCTTGGCCTGGTTGGCGCTGCGCGCCTCCTCCATGGCGCGCGCCAGTTCACCGTTGGCCGCCTCCAGCTGCAAGGTGCGTTCATGCACGCGCTGCTCCAGCTCCGCGTTCAGCCGCATCACTTCCTGCTGCGCGGCGCTGCGCTGGCCGGCCTCGCCGGCCAGCGCCTGGTTGGACGACTCGAGCGCCCGGGTGCGGGCCTCGATCTCGCTGAGCATGCGGTTGAACGAGTCCACCAGTTGCGCCACCTCGTCGTCCGACAGCTTGCGTGCGCGGCGCGAATAGTCGCCCGTCTCCACCACTTCGCGCGCGATGGCGGCGATGTCGAGGATGGGCTGGGTGACCACGTGGCTCAGGCGCCCCAGCACCAGCCAGGCGATCAGCATGGCCAGCGCCGTCACGCCGAACGCGATCACCAGGTAGTCGGCGATGCGGCCCACCATCTCGTACTCGGCGCGCAGGTAGACGGTGCCCAGCAACTCGCCATTGTCGACGATGCGCTTGAACAGGATCAGCTTGCCCTGCTCGAAGCGGGCCCCATCCTCGCCGGCGGCCTGGGGCGGGAAGTCGCCCTGCTGGCCCGGCGCCACGTAGCTGGCGAACAGCTGGCCGCGCGCGTTGTAGATGGCGCCGGCGTTGATCTTGGGCCGCAGCCGCAGCAAGGCCAGGTTTTCCGTGGCCAGGCGCGGGTCGTCGAACGCCAGCGCGGCCGACGTCATGTGGCCGATCAGTTCGGACTGGGTGCTCAGGTCGGCCAGGATGTTGCGGTGGTAGGTCCGCAAGTCGTAGCCGATGATGGTGCCCACCGACACCAGCAGCGCCACCAGCGTGGTCAGCAGCACCACCCCCAGCAGTTTCTGGCGCAAGCTGCGGGTCTGTCTCATATGGCCCCCTGCACGCGGTAGGCGGCCGACAGCATGCGGGCGCTGATCTTGATGCGGGCCGCCAGCGCCTGCTTGAGCGCCACTTCGAAACGCAGCCTGTCGTCGGCGATCACGAAATGGATGATACTGCCCAGCGCGTGCACTTCCTCGCTGTCGGACACGGTCAGCACGGACTGGCTCTGGCACGCGGCCAGCAGGTCCGGCAACTGGGCCTTGTCCACGGCGCCCACGAACAGCATGTGCAGCCCGGCCAGTGCATCGCCCTTGCGCACCCGCTTTACCAGCAGCGGATGGCCGCCGGCGTTGCGGCCGGCCACGGTCAGTTCCAGCTGGTCGGCCAGCGCGTCGGCGCCGGCCACGCCGATCACGAGCGGGCTGTCGGGCCGGGCGAAGCTACCCTCGGGCCACTCGACGAAGCCGGCGAACTTGTACAGGTAGGCGGCCTTGACCTGGCGTTCCAGCGTGCCCGCCTGCGCCCGCGCCGCGCCGGGCGCCCCCAGCACGGCGCTGGCGACGGCCAGCAGCAGGCGCCGGCGCGCGGGCGCGCGCAGCGGCGCGGCGGCGCGCGCGGCCGGGATCGTTCCAGTGTCGAAACCGTTCAACGACGTCATAGCTGGGCTGTCTTGATGAGATGCGCTGAGGGCGGCCGCCCGCCGTCGCGGTGGCCGCCTTCGGCCAGGTCCGCGCCACGCGCGCGGCTTGCAAATGAACAGTCTCGCGGCGCGCGCCCACAGGCGCGGGCGAGCGCGGTGCGTCTTCGAGTGTACGCATTTTCCACGCGCTTGGGGAGCTTTTTTCGTAACATTGCCGATTGAGCAGGATCGCCGGCGCGGCACTGGAAAGGGCGGGGGCGGCATGGTAAAGTGGACTCAGGCCGTGACGAGGAGACCGTCCCGCATCCGACAGACTCTGCCGCAAAGGAGCATATCGTGACCACCCCCACCATCATCGAACTGGCCATCACGGTGGGCCAGCAATTGCAGCGCAAAGGCTGGCTGCTGGCCACGGCCGAATCGTGCACGGGGGGCGGCATCGCCCAGGCCATCACGGAGATCGCCGGTTCCACCGGCTGGTTCGATTGCGGCTTCGTCACCTATTCCAACGCCTCCAAGACGGAAATGCTGGACGTGCCGGCCGCGCTGATGGCGCAACTGGGTAGCGTGAGCGAGGAGGTGGCGGCTGCCATGGCAAGCGGCGCGCTGGCCGCCAGCAATGCCCACGTGGCCGTGTCGGTAACGGGCATCGCCGGTCCCACCGGGGCCGTGCCGGGCAAGCCGGTGGGCACGGTGTGCTTCGGCTGGGCAGACGGCAGCCAGGTGCGCACGGAACGGCTGGTGTTTCCCGGCGACCGCCAGGCCGTACGCGAACAGACCGTGATCCACGCGCTGCGCGGCCTGCTGCGCTTCATCAACTGACGCTGCGCACCAAGACCGGCCGCCGGCTGGCTGGTTGCTATCCGCTCCCAAAACAATTACCCTCGACGCTGTGCGGCGGGACCATGGCCTGCGCACGTCCGACGGAATCACAGACTCAGGGAGTATTTCGATGCAAAACACGGTACATTTCATTCTTCAGGGCAAGGGCGGCATCGGCAAGACGCTGGTGTCGACCATCCTGGCCCAGTGGATCGCGGGCAAGGATGAAACGCCGCTGCGCTGTTACGACACCGACCAGGAAAACGCCACCTTCTCGCGCTACAAGGCGATGGCCGTCAAGCACGTGCCGGTGATGACGGATACGCGCAACATCGACCCCAAGCGCTTCGACGCCCTGATGATCGACATCCTGGAAGAAGACGGCAACTGCGTGATCGACAACGGCGCCAACACCTTTTCGCCGCTGATGGGCTACCTGATCGAGAACGATTGCTTCGCGCTGCTGGAGGAATCGGGCCGCAAGGTCTACATCCACACCATCGTCGGCGGCGGCGACACGCTGCACGACACGGCCATGGGCTTCGTGTCGACGGCCAAGTCGACCAATGTGCCGCTGGTGCTGTGGGAGAACGAGCACTTCGGCCTGCTGCAATCGGCGTCCGGCAAGCAGTTCACGGAATCGCAGACTTACGCCGACAACGCGGCGCGGGTCAAGGGCCGGGTGGTACTGGCCCAGCGCAACGCCGACACCTTCGGCGCCGACATCAAGAAGATGAACACGGCGCGCCTGACGGCCAACGAAGTCAAGGAAAGCGACAAGTTCAACGTGATGGAAAAGCAGCGCATCAAGGTCGTGTTCCGCGACCTGTTCGAACAACTCGACAAAGTGCAGTGGTAAGCCCCATGGATCAGCACAAGCTGCGCAGCCTCGTTTTTGACAAGACCGGCGTGCGGATCGACGTCGACGATCCCATCTTCGCGCTGGTGGCGCTGAACGAGGCGGTGCTGGAGGAGACCGTGGCACGCCACGTGGCACTGATCGACGCGGCCTCGCGCGAGCTGGCGCGGCAGGCGCGCGCGGCAGGCGGCTTGCCGGAGGCGGTTGCGCCACCGGCGGCTGCGAATACGGCGACAGCCACGGTAGCCACGGCAAGCGACACTGCGGCCGAGGCGGCGCAGATGCCAGTGGCCGCGCCGGCGGCCACGTCCGCGTCCGCGGAAACCACGGTTGGTGGATTCTCCCCGCGCGAATGGCGTTTGCTGGGCGCGGCGGCGGCCGTGTCCGTGCTCAGCGCCTTGCTGGTGCTCGTTGGCCAGGCCCTGTTCTTCAAGCCCGTGCCGCCGCCGGCGCCCATCGTGCAAGCCAAGAGCCTGACGGCCGAACAACTGCTGGCGATCCAGAACGGCGAAAAGCTGGCCAAGGCCGTGCAAAAGCTCGACCCCAAGGCCCGCAACCTGGTGCAGGCGGAAATGCAGAAATAAGGCGCCGGGCTGCGCACGAAAAGCCAAAGGCGCCATGACGGAGAGCCTGTTGGAGAGTGGGTGCAGCCGACGATTAATGCCGCATGAGTAGCGCCGCCAGCAAGATGCAATTGACGATCACCCCTCCCACGACCATAAACACGCCGATTCCCGTCATAAGACGGTGACGTATTTCACGCTGGAATAGACAGTCAATAAGCTTTTCCATCTTCGCCTCCAGGTTCACCGCCTAGCATCCCCCTCGTTCAGCCCAGAGATGGGTAGCGCTAAATGAGATGGCGACGAGCACGGACATCCAGATCGAGACTATCATCACGCGCGACATACCACCTTCCGCCTCAACCGCTGCTTGAGCAGCCCTATCGGCTGTCTCTGCCACGGCGTCGATCGCGCCCAGCAGGACGAGTACCGATGAGCCGACTATAATGAGCACATGCCATCCAACTGCGATAGATATTATCACCTTACTTGTATCCGGGTCCTCCCCGCACGCAACATGGCCTGCGGCTTCATAACAGGCTGCGGCACAAAGCGCGATAACAGTCCAGAATAGTTGTCCCTCCTGCAAAGAGCGATGTATTAGCCTTCCTACGTTGCCTTGATGCAGTTTGCTCGCGAACAGCAGCGGTAGCAACGCAATAGGCGCCAACAACGGCACCCCGATATTGAGCAACAGCCAAGCCAAAAATTTCAACAGTTCCATACGCCAGGATTCCTAAGAAGTCTGCCTATCTCCTCCATTCAGGCATACACCTTTACACACGCTCAGCGCACATGTTGTGACCTGCCACAATGTCGCCATAACCGGCCCGTCGCAACTCCCGCAAAATTGGCGACAGGTGTCGTGATACGCCGTTTTCTGCTAACATATGAACACCTATTCATATGTTAGCCATGAAATCCTACGCCGAATCCGATCCCGCCATCGCGCAGCTGGCCGACCTGTTCCACTTGCTGGGCGACCCGACCCGCTTGCGCATCGTGCTGGCCTGCCTGACCACGCCGGTGGCCGTCAGTTCCATCGCCGCTTCGTTGCAGCTGAGCGGCTCGCTGGTGAGCCACCACCTGCGCTTGCTGCGCGCGGCCCGTATCGTCAAGTCGGAACGACATGGCAAACAAGTGTTCTACACCGCCGCCGATGCCCACATCAGCGACGTCCTGTGCGATATGCTGGAACATATCGCCGAACCCTCTCCAGGAAGCGAAGCATGAGCCGCCACCACGATCACCACGGGCATGACCATGCTCACCCCGACCACCAGCACGGCCACGCGCCCGCCCCCAAGGGCGCGGCGTGCGGCCACGACCATGGCCACAGTCACGGCCACCATCACCACCACGGCGATCCGACCACCCACGGCCGCGCATTCGCCATCGCCATCGTGCTCAACAGCGTGTTCGTAGCGATCGAGTTCATCTACGGTTTCATCGCCAATTCGACGGCGCTGATGGCCGACGCCGGCCACAACCTGTCGGACGTGCTGGGCCTGATGCTGGCCTGGGTGGCCGCCATCCTGGCCAAGCGCCTGCCCGACGGCCGCTATACCTACGGCATGCGCAGCAGCTCAATGCTGGCCGCACTGTTCAATTCCATGCTGCTGATGCTGGCCTGCGGCGCCATCGCCTGGGAGGCGGTCCAGCAATTGCTGCATCCGTCGCCTGTGGCGGGCATCACGGTGTCGGTGGTGGCGGCCGTGGGCATCGCCATCAATGGCTTCTCGGCCTGGCTGTTCATGGCCGGCAGCAAGGATGACATCAACATCCGCGGCGCCTACCTGCACATGGCGGCCGACGCGGCCATCTCGCTGGGCGTGCTGCTGGCCGGCCTGGCCGTGATGTACACGGGCTGGAGCTGGCTCGATCCGCTGGTCAGTATCTCCATCGTGGCCATCATCGCGTGGAGCACCTGGTCGCTGCTGAAGATGTCGCTGCGCATGATGATGGCGGCCGTGCCCGATGACGTGAACCACGCCGACGTCGAACGGTTCCTGCGCGGCCGCGAGGGCGTGACCGATATCCACGACCTGCACATCTGGGCCATGAGCACCACCGAGACGGCCCTGACGGTGCACCTCGTGATGCCGGCTGGCTATCCGGGCGACGTGGCGATGGACGCCATCACCGCCCAGCTCAAGCACGACTATGCGATCCATCACTGCACGCTGCAGATCGAGCAAGGCACCACCGTCCACGCCTGCAGCCTGCACGACAAGGGCGAGACACGTGCGGCGGGCCAAGGCCATGACCATGACCACGGCCATGCGCACGACCACGGCCACCAGCACTAGCCACAGCCCACAGCAAAACGGCCGGCATACAAGCCGGCCGTTGTGATGCGCGGGCGCCCGCGCGGCGCCGCGCCCTGCCTAGTCCGCCAGGTTGGCGTACAGCGGCGTGCTCAGATAGCGCTCGCCATACGACGGCACGATCGTGACGATCATCTTGCCGGCGTTTTCCGGACGCTGGGCCACCTGCATGGCCGCCCACAGCGCCGCGCCGGCCGAAATCCCCACCAGCAGCCCTTCCTGACGCGCCGCCTCGCGCGCCGTGGTGAAGGCGTTGTCGTTGCTGACGCAAACGACTTCGTCATAGACGTGCGTGTTCAGCACACCCGGCACGAAGCCGGCGCCGATGCCCTGGATCGGGTGCGGGCCCTTGGTGCCCTTGGACAGCATCGGCGACGCTTCCGGCTCCACCGCGATGCACTGGAAGCCCGGCTTGCGCGCCTTGAGCACTTCGCCCGCGCCGGTGATGGTGCCACCCGTGCCGACGCCGGCCACCAGGATATCGACCCGGCCATCGGTGTCGCGCCAGATCTCCTCGGCCGTCGTGCGGCGGTGCACGGCCGGATTGGCGGGATTGTTAAATTGCTGCGGCATCAGGCAGCGCGGGTCGGCCGCGCACATTTCCTCGGCCTTGCGGATGGCGCCCAGCATGCCTTCGGCGCCCGGCGTGAGCACCAGTTCGGCGCCGTAGGCGCGCAGCAGCATGCGCCGCTCGCGGCTCATGGTGTCGGGCATGACCAGCGTGCAGCGGTAGCCGCGCGCGGCGCACACCATGGCCAGCGCGATGCCCGTGTTGCCGCTGGTCGGTTCGACGATGATGGTGTCAGGCCGGATCTGGCCGGCCGCCTCGGCCGCCTCGATCATGGCCAGGCCGATGCGGTCCTTCACGCTGTGGCCCGGGTTGGCATATTCGAGCTTGGCCAGGATCTGCGCGCCGGCGCCGGCGGCCAGGCGGTTCAGGCGTACCAGCGGGGTGTTGCCGATCAATTCGGTGACGTCGTTGGCGATCTTCATTTGTTGTTCTCCGCGGGTGGAATTCGAATCGATAGTCTACCGCTTTTTGTGCATGCGGGAGCGGCGCCGGTGCTGGCTGCGCCTTATTTCACGTCCATCAGTTCGACGTCGAACAGCAGCGCGGAATTGGGCGGAATGTCGCCGCCAGGCGCACCGCGCGCGCCGTAGGCCAGTTCAGCGGGGATGATCAGGGTGCGCTTGCCGCCCACCTTCATGCCCTGCACGCCCTGGTCCCAGCCCTTGATGACGCGGCCGGCGCCCAGCGGAAATTCCAGCGGTTCGCGGCCAGGGTCACGCGAGGAGTCGAATTTCTTGCCACGGAAATTGCGCGCCAGCGGGCGGTACAGCCAGCCCGTGTAATGGACGCGGACGGTGGAGCCGGTCAGGGCTTCCTTGCCGTGGCCAACCTTGGTGTCGGTGACGATGAGCTGGTCGGCCAGCGGACCGGGGCTGGCCGATCCCGGCACCACCGGCGCTGGCGCAGCGGCCGGCACGTCAGCGGCCGGCGCGCTGGCCGGTTGCGGCGACGCCTGGTCCTGGGCATGGACCGGCAAGGCGGCCATGGCGACGCTGGCGCCGCAGAAAGCGAGGGTAATGAAACGACGCATCATGTTGTATTCTTTCGGTCAGAGTTGGACGTGGCCGCGCGCGGCAAGCCGGAGCGGCAAGCCGGGGCGGCAAGCCGGAGCGGCATCATCATAGCAAAACCTGCCATTTATGGACGACGATACTGGACCACAGAAATTGTTTTTCGCGCTCTGGCCCGAACCGGCCGAGCGGGACGCACTCGCGCCCTGGCAAACGCTGGTGCGGGGACGGCCCGTGGTGACGGCCAACCTGCACCTGACGCTGGCCTTCCTGGGCTGGCAACCGGCCGCCGCCGTGGCGCCGCTGCTGGCCATCCTCGATGGCCTCCATGTGCCGCCATTGACGCTGGAATTTGACATGCTGGGCTACTTCAGCGGCCAGCGCATCGCATGGGCCGGCATGCGCGCACCGCCGCCGGCGCTGCTGGCCTTGCAGGAGGAATTGATCGCCGCGCTGGCACAAGCGGGTTTTTCAGCCGACAGCCACGGTCCGTTCCGCCCCCACGTCACGCTGACGCGCCACGCGCCGGCACCAGAAGCGCGAATCACAACGCCGGTGCAATGGCGCCACGCCCAGGTGGCGCTGATGCGCTCGGGGACGCCGGACGGGGTGTACCGCGTGCTGCGCGCCCGGCGGCGCTGAGCATGCGAGCCGGCGGCAACGGCAATCAGGCCGCGGCAGCGGGCGCCACCGGCGGCGCGGCCCCGGCGCTCGCCGCAGCACCGACCGTGTCGTGTGCTGTTTCGTGCGCCGTTGCAGGCGCCGCCGCAGGTGCCGATTCGGGCACTGCCTCGGGCATTGCCGCCGGCGCCACGGCCACGCTGTCAGCGAGCTTGCGCAGCATGTGGCTGGCCGCCACCATGCCGAAGCTGGCCGTGACCACCATGGCCGAGCCAAACCCGGCGCAATTGAGGCCCGTCACGCCGCTTCGGTCATCGCCATCGACGGCGCAGGCCTCGCCCGACTCGGGGAACTTGAGCGGCTCCATCGAGAACACGGCGTCCACATTGAATTTGTTCTTGGTGCCGCGCGGGAAGCCGTACTGGTTGCGCATCAGCTTGCGCACGCGCTTGAGCAACGGTTCCTGTTCCGTGCGGGCCAGGTCGCGCACCTGGATCTGGGTCGGGTCGGTCTGGCCGCCGGCACTGCCGATCATGATCAGCGGGATGCCATGCGCGCGGCAATAGGCCAGCAGCGCGGCCTTGGCCCTGGCGCTGTCGATGGCGTCGAGCACATAGTCGTAGCCTTTGCCGCCTATCATCTGGTCCAGGTTGTCCGGCGTGATGAAGTCCTCCACCTGGTGCACCTGGCAATAGGGATTGATCTGGGCGATGCGCTCGGCCAGGGCCGTCACCTTGGCCTGGCCGATGGTGCCCGTCAGGGCCTGGATCTGACGGTTGATGTTCGATTCGGCCACGTTGTCCAGGTCGATCAGCGTGAGCTGGCCGATGGCGCTGCGGGCCAGCGCTTCCACCGCCCACGAGCCGACCCCGCCCACGCCGATCACGCAGATGTGGGCATGGCGGAAACGCGCGAGCGCGGCGTGCCCGTACAATCGTGCGATACCGCCGAAGCGGCGCTCGAAATCGACCTCGTCGCCAATAATTGGCATGCTATTGATATCGGTACTGTTCATCCCGCCATTTTAACGGACGTGCCGCCGAAATTATTTTAGAATGCATTAGTTAGCAGCCAGTCAACTCCTGCCGACCTCCCTCCACGCGCTTTTTCCGAGACCATTCATGAGCATTTCCCTGATCGATACCGCGCCCGATTTCAACCAGCCGATCGCTGTCCTCAAACACTGCCACGATCGCATCCGCAAGCAATTGCAAACGCTGCAGAACCTGCTGGGCCACCTGCCCCAGCATGGCGCCGACACGGCCGCCCAGAAGGCAGCCGAGGCCGTGCTGAAATATTTCGACAACGCCGCGCCACTGCACCATGGCGACGAGGAGCAGGACCTGATGCCCATGCTGCAGGCCACGGCGCGCGGCGCCGACGCGGCCCTGCTGGCGGCCGTGGTGCCCGGCATCCTGGCCGATCACGCGCGCATGGACGCGGAATGGACTATACTAAAATCACAACTTGATAAAATTGCCAACGGCAGCAGCACGGCCCTGTCGGTCGAGGATGTGAACCGCTTCAGCGAAGCCTACGCGGCCCACATGCTGACGGAAGAAACCCAGATCGCACCGATGGCCAAGCGCCTGTTCACGGACGAGCAGATGGAATTGCTGGGCCAGGCCATGCAGCGCCGGCGCGGCATCGTGCCCACCAGCGCGCAGACGCTGGCCGATTTGCGGCTCGACTATGGCCTGGCCAGCCTGAGCGAGGAGGATGTGCTGGCCAACCCGATCGCGCAGTTCGCGAAGTGGTTCGACGAGGCGCTCAACGCCCAGGTCAATGAACCGAACGCGATGAGCGTGTCGACCGTCGATGCGGAAGGCAAGCCGACCTCGCGCATCGTGCTGATCAAGCAGTACGACGAGCGTGGCTTCACGTGGTACACGAATTACGACAGCCAGAAGGGCCAGCAGCTGGCCGCCAATCCCCATGCGGCGCTGCTGTTCTTCTGGAGCGAAGTGGAGCGCCAGGTGCGCATCGAAGGCCGGGTGGAGAAAACCTCGGCCGAGGAAAGCGACAAGTATTTCTACAGCCGGCCCGTGAAGAGCCAGCTGGCCGCGCTGGCTTCGCAGCAGAGCGCGCCCATCGCCAGCCGGGCGCAGATGGAGGAAAACTATGAGGCCGTGGCCCAGGCCCAGGGCGAACAGCCCAAGCGCCCCGATCACTGGGGCGGCTACCGCCTGGTGCCCGAGCGTATCGAGTTCTGGCAAGGCCGCCGCTCGCGCTTCCACGACCGCATCGTGTACGTGCGCCAGCCCGATGGCACGTGGCTGAAGCAACGCCTGCAGCCCTGATCCCGCCCCGGCGGGAGAACGCGCGGGCGCTGCCGTGGTAACGGCTGGCTGGCATGGTTGTAACGACTTTTGTGTTTCTGAACCTGGGGCGGCGATGCCGTCCCTCACCCGGAGGCTATCTTGTTCCTACAAAACCGACTCAGCAGCTGGACCACGGGCATCCGCCAGCAAATCGCCCTGCCCTTGCGCATCGAATTGTGGAACGGGCAGCGCATCGACTTTTCCCCTGACACGCCGCGCGTGACGATACGCGTGCCGCGCGCCTCGGCCGTGCGCTACCTGCTCACGCCTTCGCTATCGAACCTGGGCACGGCCTATGTGGAAGGGGCGATCGAGGTCAAGGGCAAGGCGCGCGACATGATCGCCGTCGTCAACGCGCTGGCCCGCACCACGCTCAAGGCCGAAGGCAGGTTTGCCCGCATCGTGCGCAGCATCAGCCACGACCGCGAGCGCGACGCGCAGGCCATCCGCTACCACTACGACGTCTCCAACGACTTCTACCAGCAGTTCCTGGATCCGAACATGGTCTATTCCTGCGCCTATTTCGAAACGGGCCAGGAAGACCTGGCCACGGCCCAGCTCAAGAAGATCGACCACATCCTGGCCAAGATCGCCTTGCAGCCCGGCCAGCGCCTGCTCGACATCGGCTGCGGCTGGGGCGCGCTGGTGATCCGGGCAGCCCAGCGCTACGGCGCGCGCTGCGTGGGCGTCACGCTGTCGGAGAACCAGTGCGCGCTGGCGCGCGAGCGGGTGCGCGCGGCCGGGCTCGATCACCTGGTCGAGATCCGGCTGCAGGATTACCGCGACGTGCGTGGCCAGTTCGACCGCATCACCAGCGTGGGCATGTTCGAGCACGTGGGCTTGCGCCACCTGCCCGCCTATTTCGCCACCATCCGCGCGCTGCTGGCCGATGACGGCCTGGCCATGAACCACGGCATCACCAGCACCGATCCCGACAACGGCGAGACGCCGTATGGCGGCGGCGAATTCATCCAGAAATACGTGTTCCCGCACGGCGAACTGGCCCACCTGGGCCAGGTGCTGAAAGCCATGCAGCAGGGCCAGCTCGAAGCATATGACGTGGAAAACCTGCGCCGCCACTACGCGCGCACCTGCGCGCTGTGGACCGAGAATTTCGAAGCGGCGGCCGAGCGGGTGCGGGCCCTCGGTGGCGACAAGCGCTTTCGCATCTGGCATGTCTACCTGGCCGGCTGCAGCTACGCGTTCGAGCAGGATTTGATCAGCCTGTACCAGATCGTGTGCGGCAAGGCCGGCCGTCCGGCCGCCACCCTGCCCTGGTCGCGCCGCTACATGTACGCGCCAGCCGGCGCCGCTCAGCCGTCCTTGGGCGCGCCGTCCGGCGCCGTCCTGAGCGCGTCGTAGACTTGCCGCAGTTCCGGCGCGAGCCGGGCGGCCGCCGCGTGGGCCTGTGCTGACACCGGCGCCTGCGGCGTGCCGGCCCGCAGGCAGGCCGACAATTGCTCGGCCGCCGCCAGCGCCCGCGCCGCGCCAAAGTTGACCAGCACGCCCTTGAGGCTGTGCACGGCCCGCGCGCTGCGCGCCGTGTCGCCGGCCGCCAGCGCGGCCGTCAGTTCCTGCCACAGCTGGGGGCCGTCGGCCAGGAACAGCGTGGCCAGTTCGTGCAGCAGGTCGGCGTCGCCGTCGAGCCGCTGCAGGGCCGCGCGCCAATCCAGCACCAGTTGCGCCGGTTGCGGCCGGTAGCGGGCCAGCATGTCGGCCAACGCGGCGCTGTCGACCGGCTTGGCCAGGTAGTCGTCCATGCCCGCTTCCAGGCAGCGTTCGCGGTCGCCGGCCATGGCGCGCGCCGTCATGGCGATGATGGGCACATGGCCGCCCTGCTCGAGCTCGCGCTGGCGCAACTGGCGCGTGGCGGCCAGGCCGTCCAGGCCCGGCATCTGCACGTCCATCAGGATCAGGTCGTAGCGCTCGCGCGCCGTGCGCTCCAGCACGGCCAGGCCGGTGTCGGCCAGCGTGACGCGGTGGCCCAGCTTCTCCAGCAGCCGCAAGGCCAGCCGCTGGTTGACGGGATTGTCCTCGGCCAGCAGCACGCGCAAGCCGCCGCCCTCGGGATCGGCCAAGGGCGGCGGGACCGGTTCGGCGCCCAGCGGGTCCGGGCGCGGCGCCTGCACCCGCAGCGGCGGCAGCGGCGCCACCAGCGCCACGCCCGTATGCCGGAGCGGCACGGTGAAGCTGAAGGTGCTGCCCTGGCCCGGCACGCTGTCCACGTCCAGCTGGCCCTGCATCAGGATCACCAGGCGGCGGCAGATGGCCAGGCCCAGGCCCGTGCCGCCGTACTGGCGCGTGGTCGAGCCGTCCACCTGGGCGAAGGCGTCGAAGATCATGGCCTGCTTTTCCGGCGCCACGCCGATGCCCGTGTCGCGCACGGCGAAGCGGATCTCGCAGCGGTCGTCATGGTCGCGCACCACCGACAACGTCACCACCACGCTGCCCGCGGCCGTGAACTTGATGGCGTTGCCCACCAGGTTGACCAGCACCTGGCGCAGCCGCCCCGGATCGCCCTTGACGATGCGCGGCAGCTCAGGCGGCAGTTCGCATTGCAGCGCCAGCCCTTTCTGGCGCGCCCGCAGCGCCATGGCGCGCACCGTGTCGGCCACCAGCTGGCGCACATCGAACGGCACTTCCTCGATGTCGAGCTTGCCCGCCTCGATCTTGGAGAAATCCAGGATGTCGTCGACGATGTGCAGCAGCGCGTGGGCCGAGCCCTGCACCAGCACCAGGTCGGCCCGCTGCGCCGGCGTGAGGTCGGACTCCAGCACCAGTTCCGTCATGCCCAGGATGCCGTTCATCGGGGTGCGGATCTCGTGGCTCATGTTGGCCAAGAATTCGCTCTTGGCCCGGCTCGCCGCCTCGGCCGATTCCACGGCCCGCTGCATGGCCTGGCGCGCGGCGCGCTGTTCGCTGATGTCGATGAAGTAGCCCAGCATGTAGCTGCGCCCGCCGCTGCTGATCACGTTGCGGCTCACCAGCACATCGACCGGCGGATCGAAGCCGGCCAGGCGGCGCTCGCTGGTGACCATGCGCCCGCTGCGCCAGGCCAGCGCGTCTTCCTCGTGGGTCAGCTCGGCCCAGCGGGGGGAAGCGAAATCGTCGATGGTACGGCCCAGGATTTCCACCCGCGAGCGCTGGGTCAGCTCCTCGAAGCGGCGGTTGAAGCGCAGGAAGCGGCCCTCGCGGTCCTTCAGGAACACGGGGATGGGCAGCTGGTCCAGGATCTGTTCCGTCAGCGCCTGCTGGCCGCCGGCCGGTTCCGTATCCTGCTGCGCATCGAGCGCCTGCGCGCGGCGCGCGGCCCGCTTGTCGCGCCAGGTGCCCACGTTGCCGCGCTGCTGGCGGTTCTCCTTGCGCAGCAGGGCGTTGGCCTGGCGCAGTTGCGCGTTCTCCGCTTCCAGCTCGCGCAAGCGCGGTTCGATGCCGGGGTCGGCCCGCTCGGCCTGGGCGATCAGCGCCAGCAAGCCGTTGGCCAGCGTGGTTTCGCCGATGGCGCGCAGGTCGGCCAGGCGCTGCTGCATTTCCGCGTCATCGGCCGCGTTCAGCGCGCGCCGCACCAGCTGGACCAGACGTTCGTACTGCATCGATGGCGCCGGCTCAGGCCGGCGTCCCCTCATCCTGGTAGCGGGCACGAATGGCCTGCACCTCGTCCCAGCGCCGCAGCAGCGCCTGCACGCATAGCGGGTCGAAGTGGCCACCGCAGTTGTCGATCAGGTGCTGGCGCGCCGCCTCCATGGTCCAGGCCTGCTTGTAGGGGCGCACGCTGGTGAGCGCGTCGAACACGTCAGCCACGGCGACGATGCGGCCCACCAGCGGAATGGCGTCGCCGGCCAGGCCGTGCGGGTAGCCGGCGCCGTCGTAGCGCTCATGGTGGCTGAGCGCGATCTGCGCCGCCAGGCGCAGCATGGGGGCCTGGCAATCCTTGAGGATCTGGTAGCCGATGGCCGCGTGCTGGCGCATGATGGCCATTTCCTCCGGGTCGAGCCGGCCCGGCTTGAGCAGGATGTGGTCGGGCGTGCCCACCTTGCCGATGTCGTGCATGGGGGCCGCGTTCAGGATGTCCTGCTGCTGCTCCAGCGGCAGCCCCAGCTCGGCCGCGATCAGGCACGAGTAATGGGCCATGCGCTGGATGTGGGCGCCCGTTTCCGGGTCGCGGTATTCGGACGCGCGGCACAGCAGCATGATGGTTTCCTGCTCGCGCGCGCGCAGTTCGGCCGTGGCCTTGCTGACCTCCTCGGCCAGCCAGCTGGCGCGGTGCCGCAGGCTCACGCTGGCGCGCCGCAGGGCCAGCATGTTGCGGGTGCGGGCCAGGAACTCGACCTTGTCGATGGGCTTGATGAGGAAGTCGCTGGCGCCGTTTTCGAGCGCCCGGTGCCGCACTTCCACGTCCACGCTGGCCGTCACCATCAGCACGGGCGGGCGCTCGTCGATGGGCGCGGTCAGGCCGGCGATCAGTTCCAGGCCGTTCAGGTCCGGCATCATGTAGTCGACGATCAGCAAGTCGTAGGGATGGCTGTTGCACCAGGCCAGCGCCTCGCGCGCGGACTGGAAGGTGACGGTGTCCACGCCGTCGAGCTTGTCGATCAGGCGCGACATGAGCACCAGGTTGATGTGGGTGTCGTCGACGATGACTACCTTCATGCGCGCTCCGCGATGCTCGATGCCGGGCTTACTTGCGGCGCTCGCCGTAAGTCTTGCGGAACTTGGCCACCTTGGGCGCCACCACGAAGGCGCAATAGCCTTGCAGCGGGTGCTGGCGGAAATAATCCTGGTGATAGTCCTCGGCCTTGTAGTAGGGCTGGGCCGGCGACAGTTCCGTCACGATGGGCGCGTCCCACACGTGGGCCATGGCCGCGATCACCTGGCGCGCCGTGGCTTCCTGCTCCGGTGACTGATGGTAGATCACGGAGCGGTATTGGGTGCCCACGTCGTTGCCCTGGCGGTTCAGCGTGGTGGGGTCGTGGATGGTGAAGAAGATTTCCAGCAGTTCGCGGTAGCCGATCACGGCCGGGTCGAATTCCAGCTTCACCACTTCCGCATGGCCGGTGGTGCCGCTGCACACCTGTTCATAGGTGGGATCGGGCTGGGCGCCGCCCGTGTAGCCGGACTCCACGTGCAGCACGCCGTCGACCTCCTGGAACACCGCTTCCAGGCACCAGAAACATCCTCCCCCCAGCACCGCCGTTTCCGTCGCGGCCGCCGCCCCCGTGTTGCTCGTCATGACATCCCCTGCTCATCGGCTGTTCGATGAGACTAACTGTAACGCAAACGGCGGGGGCGCGCACCTATTACAGAAATCGGGGCGATTGCCATGCCCCCTGTGATTCTTTGGCATAATGACGGAAAGATACAGGCATCCCATGAACACACGCTCCCCGCGCGCCCCGGCGCCCACCTTCGACACCGGTCACTTCCGCCAGGCGCTGGGCCAGTTCGCCACCGGCGTCACCGTCATCACCACCCGGCTGGCAGATGGCAGTTTCCGTGGCCTGACGGCCAGCTCCTTCAATTCCGTCTCGCTGACGCCGCCGCTGGTGCTGTGGAGCCTGGGCACGAGCGCCAACAGCATGCCCATCTTCAGCGGCAATTCACACTACGTGATCAACGTGCTGGCGGCCGACCAGGCCCACCTGGCCAAGGTGTTTTCCACCCGCGGCGACTATCCGTGGGACACGGTGCCCTACGAGCTGTCGCGCACGGGCCAGCCCATCCTCACGGGCGCGTGCGCGTGGTTTGAGTGCCACAACCGCAGCCGTTATCCGGAAGGCGACCACGTGATCTTCGTGGGCGAGGTCGAGCATTGCGAATTCATCCCCCGCCCGCCCCTGATCTTCCACGGCGGCCAGTTCCACAGCCTGGCCTGAAGATCCCCGCCGTTTATTTGTTCTGGAAGAAGTCGCGCGTGGCGCGCATGCAGAATGGCGCCACCAGGCCGGCGTGGTAGCTGTCGCGCACGGCCTGGTCGCCGGCTGCACCGCCGCCTGAGGCCGCGCGCAACAAGGCTTTGGCCGTCTCGAACGCCAGCCGGGTGCTACCGTACTGATCGACGATGATGCCGCTTTCCAGGTCCAGCAAAGTCAAGCCAGGCGAGCTCATGCCGTGGGCCTTGAAATAGTCGGCCGTGGCGGTCGCATTCTGGAACGGTACCACGGGGTCTTGCGCGCCGCCGCACAGCAATACGGGCACGGCCGGTACATAACCGCGTAAATCATTTTTCACCAGCCACTTGCGCAGCGTGTGCGTGGGCATGCAGTTGAGCGGGTCGGCGCTGTTGACGCCGCACGGGTGGCTGTTCATGTCGGCCAGGTAGCCGTCGCGGTAGCTGGTCTTGACCAGGTTGCCGGCGCCGAAGAAGCTGGCGTAGCCATCGCCCTGCGGCAGGGAGTCCCTGGCGAACAGCACGTCGTTGGGCAGCGTGCCGGCCGCCACCAGGTCGCCCAGGCTGGACGCGCCGGGCAACAGGTCGGCGATGCCGGCCGCGTACGGCGCTTCGTAGATGTCGCTGGTGCTCGTGTACAGGCCGGCATTGGCGTGCTGGCCTGCGTTGATCAGCATGGGCAGGAAGGCGGCCGCACCGAGCGTGGGTTTGCCGCCGAAGATGGCGTCGCCAAACTGGGCCAGCGCGTACGGGCCCGACATGGGCGCCACGGCCGTCACCGTGAATTCGCCGGGATAGCCGGTCTGCATGGCGCGCTGGGTGGCCAGCGCCACATAGCCGCCCTGCGAGTAGCCCGTCAGCAGCAACTGGCTCGATGGATGGGCGCCGATCGCCGTGAACACCTTGCGGGCGGCGCGCAGGCCATCGACCATGTCGCTCGATTGCTGGCTGGCGTCCAGGTAGGAGTGGTAGGACAGCGACGAGCCGGCGTAACCGGCGTAATCGGGCGCCACCACGATGTAGCCCTGGGCCGCGTACATGGCCGCCACCAGGCGCGGTTCCATGGCCGACAAATCGCTCATGTCGTTGCGCTTGAGCACGGACGTGCCGTGCGCGTACAGCAGCACGGGCCGGTTGCCCGTGCAGGCGCTGTCGGTGCCGGACGGCACCATGATGGCAGTGGCCGCGTCCGTGTCCTCGCCGGCGCCACCCACCGTGTGGTATTTCAGCGTGAAGGTGGTGACGGCGCAGGTGGGCGTGCCGGTGATGGTGCTGCTGCCCTTCTGGGCCGCTTCCAGCAACTGGGTGAAGGCGGCCGGCTGCAGCGTGGTGACGCTGGCGCCGTTGACGGTGACGGGCACCGGCGCCGCGCTGCCGATCAGGGTGCCGCGCAGGGTGGTCGGCGGGGGCGGCGCGACGATCACGCCACCATCGGAGGTTTGGCCGCTGCTGCCGCCCCCGCCGCCGCAGGCGGTCAGCAGGGCCAGCGACAGCGCGGACGCGCAGGCATAGGTCAGCGTGCTACGGGAGACGGGGTGGCGCATGGCGTTTCCTTGCAATTGTCGGGACGGCCGGGCGTAGCTGAAGTCGGCCGGCAACCCTCCCAGCATAGCAGATAGGAAAGGTTAGCGACCTGACATCTTAAAAAATTCCCGCGCCGCCATCAGGCAGTATTGGGCCACGAGCCGGCCATGGTAATTATCCAGCACCGCCTTGTGCGGGTCGTGGTCGTGCGCCGCCGCGTCGGCCCGGGTGTGCTCGACGGCCTGGGCGAAGCCGGCACGGATAGCCTGGTAGGCATCGGGGACGGCCATTTCCAGGTCCAGCAACTGGGGCGCCACGCCGTGGGCAGCGAAATAATCGTGCGCGGCGCTGGCGTTGGCGAACGGCACCACGGGGTCGCGCTGGCCGCCGCACAGCAGCAGCGGGCTGCGCGGCTGGTAGCTGCGCAAGTCGTTCTTTTGCAGCCACTGGCGCAGGCGGTTGGCGCTGTGGCAGGCCAGCGGCTGGGCCGGGTCCGTGCCGCAGGGATGGGCCGCCACGTCCTGCAGATAAGCCTTGCGGTAGCTGGTCCGCACCAGGTTGCTGTCGGCGAAATGGGTGGCCGCCCCCTCCCCTTGCGGCGGCGTGTCGCCGGCAAACAGGGCGCCGGCCGGCAGCTTGCCTTGCTTGATCAGGTCGTCCATGCGCTGGGTGGCCGGCAGCACGGATTCAATGCCGTCCGCGTACGGTTCCTCGTACAGTTCGGCCGGCGAGGTGTACAGCGTGGCGCCCGACTTTTGCCCGGCCGTCGTCAGCAGCGGCAAATAGGCCGTGATACCCACGTTGGGACGGCCGCTGAAAATGTCATCCGCCATCTGGAGCAGGGCGTAGGGGCCGGACAAGCCGGCCGTGGCCGTGACCTGGAATTCATCGCCGTAGCGTTCCTGCATGGCGCGCTGGGTGGCCAGCGCCACGAAGCCGCCTTGCGAATAGCCGGTCACGAACAGTTTTTGCGACGTGCGCGCGCCCAGCCGGGGCAAGGCGGCGCGCGCCGCGCGCAGCGCGTTGATCATGTCGCCCGATTGCTGGTCCGCGTTCAGATAGGGATGGTAAGGCAGGGACGACACGCCATAACCGGCATAGTCGGGCGCCACCACGATATAGCCCTGGGCCACGAACATGGCGGCCACCACGCGCGCCTCGCCGTTCAGCCGGGCCATGCTGAAATTGCGGTCGAGCACGGTGCCGTGGGCGTACAGCAGCACGGGACGCGGCCCCATGCAGCGCTGGTCCTCGCCGCCGGGCAGCATGAGCACGCCGCCGGCATCGGTCGCCTCGCCACGCCCGCCGCCGGTCGCGTAACGCATCTTGTACACGGTGATGCTGCACAATGGTTCGCCGGCGACGGCCATCAGCGCACCGCCCTGGGCGCGCCTGAGGACGGCGCCCAGCGTGGCCGGCTCCAGGCTGTCGACGCTGGCGCCGCCGCCGAGCGGGATGGGGACCAGCGCAGGACCGTCGAGCAGCGTGCCCGGCGGGGGCGCGGGCAATGCCATGGCCGATGCGGAGGATGCGGGCCGTGCGGCGGCCTCCGCGGCCGCGCCAGCGCCGTTGTCAGCCGCGCCGGCCAGGCCAGCCGCCAGCGTCAAGGCCAGCGCCAGCGTCGCCACAGCGGCACGCATCACGCAAGCGGGCACGAGAAGAGGGGTGGGCGTACGAGTGCACATGGCGGCCTCCTGTGTTGGTCAGGCGCGCCGTGGCCGCTCATGTTAAAACTACAAGGTCAACGGGCTTGTCATCAAGCGCGCAGGAACCTCTCAACAATACCAGAAGATCCGAACGCTGCGCGCCGCAATCGATCATTTACTCCCAACCAACGCAATTCCTGTGGCGGCGCTTCGACCAGGATCAAGTCGGCGCCGCTCTGGTCGAGCTGGCGCAACGCGGCATACAAGCCATAGGCATAGCCAACGGGCTCGTCGGGCAGGCGCAGGCTGGGGCCGTTGCCGGCTGCGGCCGAGTAAGCGATCAGCGCCACCTTGCGGCCCAGCGCTTCCAGCCTGGCCAGCGTGGCCGGCAGCTGATCCGGGGCCAGCATGGCCACCGGCGTGTGCGGCGCGTAATGTGATTCCAAGGTACCCGAGGCGCGTGGCGCGCTCTGGTCCGGCAGGCCCGGCATCTGGCCGATCACGTCGGCGATCTGCTGGGCGCTGATGTGGCCGGGACGCAGCAGCACCGGGCCGTGCGTGGCCAGCCGCGACAGGTCGACGATGGTCGATTCGATGCCGACTTCGCTGGGTCCGCCGTCAAGCACGGCCGCCAGCAGCGGTTCGGCGCCGAATTCGTCGCGCACATGCTGGGCCGTGGTGGGACTGACGTTGCCGAACTTGTTGGCCGATGGCGCCGCCAGCCCCCCTTTGCCGCCCTTGAACGCGCGCAGCAAGGCGATGGCCACCGGGTGCGACGGGCAGCGCACGCCCACCGTATCCTGGCCGCCGGAGACGGCGTCGGGGATGTGACTGGCGCGCTTGAGGATCAGGGTCAGCGGGCCTGGCCAGAACGCGGCCGCCAGCTGGCGTGCCGCTTCCGGCACGTCGCTGACCCAGTAGTCGAGGTCGGCGCCGGGCGCCACGTGCACGATCACGGGATGGTCCTGGGGCCGCCCCTTGGCCGCGTAGATGGCGGCCACGGCTTGCGGATTTTCCGCGTCGGCGCCCAGGCCGTACACGGTCTCCGTTGGGAATGCGACCAGCCGCCCCGCCTCCAGCAAGGCGGCAGCCGCGCTGATGGCGGCCGCGTCGGCGGCCACGCCCGTGCCTTGCATCGGGCTCACGGTGCGATGCCCAGGATGGCGCAGGCGGCCAGCAGTTGCTGCTGCGCCTGCTCCAGCGTGGCGGCGACGAACGTCAGATGGCCCATCTTGCGGCCACGGCGCGGGTCGTCCTTGCCGTACAGGTGCAGGCAGGCGCCGGGCAGCGCCAGCACGCGGTCCCAGGCCGGCTCGCGCGCTTCGGCGCTGTCGCCCTCGAACCACAGGTCGCCCAGGATGTTGAGCATGACGGCCGGCGAATGCTGGCGCACGTCGCCGAGCGGCAGGCCGGCCATGGCACGCACCTGTTGTTCAAACTGGCTGCTGACGCAGGCGTCGATGGTGTAGTGGCCGCTGTTGTGGGGCCGCGGCGCCATCTCGTTGACCACCAGCGTGCCATCGTCGAGCACGAAAAATTCGATGCACAGCACGCCCACGTAGCCCAGCTCGGCCACCATGGCGCGGGCCGCGTCCTGCGCCTTGCGCGCGCAGTCGGCCGACACGTTCGGTCCCGGCACCGTGGTGGTGAACAGGATGCCGTCGCGGTGCACGTTCTCGGCGATCGGGTACACGACCGAGGCGCCGTCGGCGCCGCGCGCCGTCAGCACCGACACTTCATAGGCCAGCGGCAGCATCTTCTCCAGCAGGCAGGTGACCTGGCCCATGGATTCGAACGCGGCACGCACGTCCTCGCGCGTTTTTACACGCACCTGGCCCTTGCCGTCGTAACCCATGCGCACGGTTTTCAGGATGCCGGGCAGCAGCGCATCGTCGATGGCGGCCACGTCGTCCAGCGACGCGATCACCTTGTGCGGCGCCGGCAGCACGCCCGATTTGGGCGCGCTGGCAACAAAGAAGGTCTTTTCCGCGATGCGGTCCTGGGCCACGGACACGCCATGCGCGTTGGGCGCCACGAACACTTTTTCAGCCAGCCGCGACAGGCTGTCGGCCGGCACGTTCTCGAACTCGGTGGTGACGGCCTGGCAGCGGGCGGCCAGCGCATCGAGGCCGGTGGCGTCGGTATAGCCGGCTTGCACCAGGTGTTGGGCCACTTGCCCGGCCGGGCAATCGGCGGCCGGTTCCAGCACGGCGACCTGGTAGCCGAGGCTGTTGGCGGCCTGGGCGAACATGCGGCCCAGCTGGCCGCCGCCCATCACGCCCAGCCAGTGGCCGGGCGCGGGCAACAGGGGGGAAGAATCTACTTTACTCATCAGGCTAACGGCAAGGTCATGGCTTGTGCGGCGGCCGTCTGCTGGGCGCGGAACGCTTCCAGCTTTTCGGCCAGCGCGGCGTCGGTGGCGGCCAGGATGGCGACGGCCGTCAGGGCCGCGTTGGCGGCGCCCGCCTCGCCGATGGCGAAGGTGGACACCGGCACGCCCTTGGGCATCTGCACGATGGACAGCAGCGAATCCTCGCCGCGCAAGTACTTGGACGGCACCGGCACGCCCAGCACCGGCACGATGGTCTTGGCCGCCACCATGCCAGGCAGGTGGGCGGCGCCACCGGCGCCGGCGATGATGGCGCGCAGGCCGCGCGCACGGGCCGTCTCGGCGTAGCTGAACATCTGGTCCGGCATGCGGTGTGCGGAAATCACTTGCGCTTCATGCGGCACGCCAAATTGCTTGAGGATGGCCACGGCGTGCTGCATCACGTCCCAGTCCGAGGACGAGCCCATGATCACGCCCACCAGTGCTTGATTCTGCTCGCTCATATCACACCTTCAGCGGCTGGCCGGTCAGGCGTTCGATGGCTTCCAGGTACTTGGCCTGGGTCTTGGCGATCACGTCGGCCGGCAGCGCGGGCGCGGGGGCCGTCTTGTTCCACTCGGTCAGCGTTTCCAGGTAGTCGCGCACGAACTGCTTGTCGAACGACGGCGGCGACATGCCGGGCGCGTAGGAGTCGGCGGGCCAGAAGCGCGACGAATCGGCCGTCAGCACTTCATCCATCAGGTGCAGCACGCCGTGTTGATCCAGGCCGAATTCGAACTTGGTGTCGGCGATGATGATGCCGCGGGTGGCGGCGTACTCGGCGGCGGCCGTGTACAGCGCGATGCTGATGCTGCGGATCTTCTCAGCCAGCTCGGCGCCGATGCGGCTTTCCATTTCAGCGAAGCTGATGTTCTCGTCATGCTCGCCCAGGTCGGCCTTGGCGGCCGGCGTGAACAGGGGCTCGGGCAGCTTGTCGGCCTGGCGCAGGCCGGCCGGCAGCTGGATGCCGCAGATGCTGCCCGTGGCCTGGTAATCCTTCCAGCCCGAACCGATGATGTAGCCGCGCACCACGGCTTCCACCATGATCGGCTGCAAACGCTTGGCCACCACGGCGCGGCCCCGTACCTGCTCCACTTCCGACGGCGCCACCACCGATTCCGGCGCCACGCCGGTCAGGTGGTTGGGGACGATGTGGCCCAGCTTGTCGAACCAGAAGTCGCTCATCTGGTTCAGCACCATGCCTTTGCCGGGGATGGGCTCGTTCATCACGACGTCGAACGCCGACAGGCGGTCAGTGGTGACGATCAGGATCTTGTCGTCGCCAACGGCGTAGTTGTCGCGGACTTTGCCGCGGCCCAACAGAGGAAGGGACTGGATGGAGGATTGGTAGAGGCTGTTCATAACGGGCGATATCTTGGTAAGCGGAACCGGCGGGAGGGGGCTCCCGCCGGTTGGGAAGGACGGGCCATGGCGGCCCGGTCCGGATGGGATTTTACTTCACAACCTGGGCCAGGCTGCCGGCAGCATAACGCTCGGCCATCTTTTCCAGTGGGATAGGCTTGATCTTGGCGGCCTGGCCTTCGCAGCCGAACGCCAGGAAGCGGGCCTTGCAGATTTCCATGGCCGCCTGGCGGGCTGGCTTGAGGAAGTCGCGCGGGTCGAACTTGGAGGGGTTCTCGAACATGAACTTGCGCACCGCGGCCGTCATGGCCAGGCGGATGTCGGTGTCGATGTTGATCTTGCGCACGCCGTGACGGATGCCTTCCTGGATTTCCTCGACCGGCACGCCATAGGTTTCCTTCATGTCGCCGCCGTACTGGCGGATGATGGCCAGCAGGTCTTGCGGCACGGACGAGGAACCGTGCATCACCAGGTGGGTGTTGGGGATGCGGGCGTGGATTTCCTTGATGCGGTCGATGGCCAGGATGTCGCCGGTGGGCTGGCGCGAGAACTTGTAGGCGCCGTGCGAGGTGCCGATGGCGATGGCCAGCGCGTCGCACTGGGTGCGGGCCACGAAGTCGGCGGCCTGGTTCACGTCCGTCAGCAGCTGTTCGCGGGTCATGGTGCCGTCGGCGCCGTGGCCGTCTTCCTTGTCGCCCTTCATGGTTTCGAGCGAACCGAGCACGCCCAGTTCCGCTTCCACCGTCACGCCGATGGCGTGCGAGAACTTGACCACTTCGCGCGACACTTCCACGTTGTAGTCGTAGGAGGCGACCGACTTGCCGTCCGCTTCCAGCGAGCCGTCCATCATCACCGAGGTGAAGCCGGAGCGGATCGCAGCCTGGCACACGGCCGGCGACTGGCCGTGGTCCTGGTGCATGACGACGGGGATGTGCGGGTAGGCTTCGACGGCGGCGTCGATCAGGTGGCGCAGGAACGCTTCACCGGCGTACTTGCGGGCGCCGGCCGATGCTTGCATGATCACGGGGCTGCCGACGGCGTCGGCGGCCATCATGATGGCTTGCACTTGTTCCAGGTTGTTGACGTTGAACGCGGGCAGACCGTAGCCGTTTTCAGCGGCGTGGTCCAGCAATTGACGCATGGATACGAGAGACATGATAAATACTCCAACTATAGAAAAACTGTGTCGGCCACCTGGGCGCCTTGCTCAGCGGGCGGATAACCCGGAGCGGCGGCCGGTGGGCCTGAATTCTGGTTACTTGTGCTTACTCAGCTGCTCCGACTCGGACGATTTTCAAGGCATTGGTGCCGCCCACCTGGCCCATCGGCTCGCCCCAGGTGACGACGATCAGGTCGCCCTTCTGGGCCACGCCGTTGGCCAGCATCACATCTTCAGCCTGCTTGAGCACGACGCCGCTGTCGCCCTTGGGCTCCAGGGCGCAGGCGCGCACGTTGCGGTACAGCGCGGCCTTGCGCTGCGTGGTCACGCTGGGCGTGAGCGCGTAGATCGGGGTGTCGATGCTGTGGCGGCTCATCCACAGCGCCGTCGAACCCGATTCCGTCAGCGCCACGATGGCTTTCACGCGCAGGTGGTGGGCCGTAAACAGCGCGCCGTAGGCGATCGACTGGTCGATGCGGGTGAAGGTGGCGTCGAGGAAATCGGCGTCCAGCTTGTTGTACTCGGACTGCTCGGCCTGCTCGCAAATGGCGGCCATCATCTCCACCGTCTCGATCGGGTACTTGCCCGACGCCGTCTCGGCCGACGCCATCACGGCGTCCGTGCCGTCCAGCACGGCGTTGGCCACGTCGGACACTTCGGCGCGCGTGGGCACGGCGTTGAAGATCATCGATTCCATCATCTGCGTGGCCGTGATGGCCAGCTTGTTGGCTTCGCGCGCCATGCGGATCATGCGCTTTTGCAGCGCCGGCACGGCCGCGTTACCCACTTCCACGGCCAGGTCGCCACGGGCCACCATGATGCCGTCGGACGCTTTCAAAATATCGGCCAGCACGGGAATCGCTTCGGCCCGTTCGATCTTGGCGATCATCATGGGCTTGTGGCCATACGGTTCGCCGGCGATGTTGGCCAGCTGGCGCGCCATTTCCATGTCGGTCGCGCTTTTCGGGAACGAGATGGCCAGGTAGTCGGCCTGGAAGCTCATGGCCGTCTTGATGTCTTCCATGTCCTTGGCCGTCAGCGCCGGCGCCGTCAGGCCGCCGCCCTGGCGGTTGATGCCCTTGTTGTTGGACAGCTCGCCGCCGATCCTGACGGTGGTGTGGATTTCGTGGCCGGCGATCTTGTCGACCACCAGCACGATCAGGCCATCGTTGAGCAGCAGCACGTCGCCCGCGTGCAGGTCGCGCGGCAGGGCCTTGTAGTCCAGGCCCACGCGTTCCTGGTTGCCCAGTTCGCCGTTCTCGCCCCACTTGGCGTCGAGGATGAACTTGTCGCCGTTGGCCAGCTCGATCTTGTTGTGCTCAAATTTGCCGACCCGGATCTTGGGCCCCTGCATGTCCGCCATGATCGCCACTTCGCGGCCGCATTCGGCCGCCGCATCGCGCACCAGGCGCGCGCGGTCGATATGGTCCTGCGCCTTGCCATGGGAAAAATTGAGGCGCACGACGTCCACGCCGGCACGGATCATCTTGACCAGGACGTTGAAGTCGGTGGAGGCGGGGCCTATCGTTGCGACGATTTTGGTACCACGGGACATAGGTTTCCTTGCGCGTTAGGTCAGGCGGAGCAGCCAGGGCGAGCCCCGGCCGGAATAACGGCACCGGCGCGGCGGCGGGGCCGCGCCGTGGTAGCGCCGTATTGCTGTGCTGCCGTAAAGCTTAGTAATGCTTACTTGCTTGACACTTACTTGGCCTGACGATCGACCAGGATCTGCACGGCCGGCAGGGTTTTACCTTCCAGGAATTCCAGGAAGGCGCCGCCGCCGGTGGAGATATAACCAATTTTATCGGTAATGTCGTACTTTGCAATCGCCGCCAGCGTGTCGCCGCCGCCGGCGATCGAGAACGCCTTGGAGTTGGCGATGGCCAGCGCCAGCGTCTTGGTGCCTTCGCCGAACTGGTCGAACTCGAACACGCCGACCGGGCCGTTCCACACCACGGTGCCAGCCGCGCCGATCTGGCCGGCCAGGGTGGCGGCCGTTTTCGGGCCGATGTCGAGGATCATGTCGTCGTCCGCCACGTCGGCCACATCCTTGATGGTGGCGGCGGCCGTGGGCGAGAATTCCTTGGCGCATACGACGTCGACGGGAATCGGCACCTGGGCGCCACGGGCGGCCATCATGTCGATGATGGCTTTCGCTTCGCCGACCAGTTCCGCTTCCACCAGCGACTTGCCCACGTTCAGGCCGACGGCCTTCATGAAGGTGTTGGCGATGCCGCCGCCGACGATCAGGTTATCGACCTTCTCGGCCAGCGCCTTCAGGATCGACAGCTTGGACGATACTTTCGAGCCAGCCACGATGGCCAGCAGCGGGCGGGCCGGGGCGCCCAGCGCCTTGCCCAGTGCGTCCAGCTCGGCGGCCAGCAGCGGGCCGGCGCAAGCGATCGGCGCGAACTTGGCGATGCCGTGGGTGGAAGCTTCCGCGCGGTGGGCCGTGCCGAAGGCGTCGTTCACGTAGACGTCGCACAGGGCGGCCATTTTCTGGGCCAGCTCATCACTGTTCTTCTTCTCGCCCTTGTTCACGCGCACGTTTTCCAGCAAGACCACCTGGCCATCCTGCAGGTTGTCCAGGCCAGCGCCGTCGACCCAGTTCTGTTTCAGTTCCACGCTCTGGCCCAGCAGTTCGGCCAGGCGCGCGGCGACGGGTGCCAGGCTGTCTTCCGGCTTGAACTCGCCTTCCGTGGGACGGCCCAGGTGGGACGTGACCATGACCTTGGCGCCAGCGTCCAGCGCGGCGCGGATGGCCGGCACGGAGGCGCGGATGCGGGTGTCTTCCGTGATGCGGCCCGCATCATCTTGCGGCACGTTCAGATCGGCACGGATAAAGACACGTTTGCCGCGCAGCGCATCGCGCGCGACGAGGTCTTGCAGGCGGAGAAAGTTCAGAACAGCTTGCATGGCTACCCAAGGAGGAAAGTTGAAAGAAAGACCGCTATTTTACCGCAAGGCCGCGCCCATTCATCCGTTTACGAGAACACGTGCAACAAACGCAGGGCCGTGAAACTGCCCATGCCGAACACGATGGTCTGCAACATATTGCGACGCAGCAAGTAAAACACGATGGCGGCGATGCCGGCCACCAGTTTCAGGTTGGCCAGCTCCAGTTGCAGCTGTCCATTGTTGAGCAACAGATCGGGCGCGATGATGGCCGCCAGCGCGCAGGCGGGCGCGTAGCGCAGCATGTCCTGCACCCGGCGCGGGATGGTGATGTGGTGGCCGATCAGCCAGAACGAACTGCGGGTGCAGGCCGTGGCCAGCGCCAAGGCGGCGATCGTGACCCAGATTTCCCAGTCGGCCATCATGACTCCTTCTTGACGGTGAATTCTTCGACCAGCATGGCGGCGGCCATGCCCAGCACCACGGCGGCCAGCAAACCGAGCTTGTACGGCAGGCCGGCCGCCAGCACGGCCACCACGCCGGCCACCAGCACTCCGCACAGGGCCGGGCGGCTGGCCACCAGCGGCACCGTGATGCAAATGATGGCCAGCGTGCCGGCAAAGCCCAGGCCCCATTCGGGCGGCACGGCGCTGCCCAGGAAGATGCCGGCGATGGAACCGACCTGCCAGGCGGCCCAGTTCGGGTAGAGCAAGCCTTTCAGGTAGGACAGCTTGCCCACCTGGGGCGCCTCGCTCGGGTATTTTTGCAGGAACAGGGCCACCGTCATGTCGCCGGCCACGTAGCCGAGCAGGAAACGGTTGCGCAACGGCAGGTTGGAGAAATGGGGCGCCAGCAGCGCGGAAAAGATCACGAACCGCAGGTTGACCACGAGGGCCGTGGCGAAGATGACCCAGATCGGGGCATGGGCGGCGATCAGCGGCAGCGAGGCCAGCTGGGCCGAGCCGGCGAACACCACCAGCGTCATGGCCAGCGCCTGCGGCACCGTCAGGCCCGTCTTGACCATGGCGATGCCCACCACCAGGCCCCAGGCGCCGATCCCGAACAGGGTGGGCATGCCGGTCTTCAAGCCTTCGCGCCAGGATGGCTCGTCATGCTCGGCGACGTAGGGAGTGGCGGCGCGGGTCAATTCAGTCATGTGGTTTTCTCGCCACAATGGCGCCGGACCGGCGGCCAGCCACGGACCGCGCACACGGCCGAAGGCGGCGTGACGGGCGGGGCGATGGCGATCGACAGTTCGGCTGGTGGCGTCATGTGGAGTGCGGCACCAGCGTTGTTTGAATGAAAACACACGCTGGCGGCAGGGGAATAAGGAAGGCGCTATTTTACCGATGAATTTTGTCCGTTGCGCGAATCCGTTAAAATCGTGCTTTGTTTGGCGGTTTCCAGCCGGGAGCCGTCGTGTCCATACGCCTCACGGAGAACCCGCAGATGACCCAAGCTACCACCCCCGCCGCCGCCAACGCAGTCGAGCTCGAAGGCAAGGACTTGCCCGCCCACTGCCCCAACCCGGCCATGCCGCTGTGGTCGTCCCATCCGCGCGTCTTCCTGGAATTCAACCATGACGGCGTCGCCAAGTGCCCGTACTGCGGCACGGCGTACCGCCTGAAGCCGGGCACCGTCGTTCCACACCACTGATCCCGCCCCACCGGCCCGGACGGAGTGCGCATGAAACGCAGCAAACAGCTCAATGGCAGCGCCGCCGAAGTGGAGGCGGCGTTCTACGATGCGCTCAACCGGGCCGATCTCGACGCCCTGATGGCGTTGTGGGCCGATGACGAGGAAATCGTCTGCATCCATCCGGGCGGACCGCGCCTGATCGGCCACGCGGCCATCCGCGATGCCTGGGCCGCCATCCTCGAACACGGCGGCCTGCACATCCGGCCATCCCAGTTGCACGAAACCCATAACCTGATGAGCTCGGTGCACACGGTGATCGAAGGCACCACGGCCGCCAGCGGCGACCCGGCCCATCTGCTGGCCACCAATGTCTACGTGAAAACGCCGCGCGGCTGGCGCATCGTGCTGCACCACGCATCCGTGGCGTCGGGTGCGGCGCCGGCCGAGGTACCGGGCCAGGTTCTGCACTGAGGCCCCATGCACTATCCCGCCCCGCGCTGGTTGCCCAACGGCCACCTGCAAACCATTTATCCGGCCATCTGCATCCCCAGGCCGGCCGTCGCGTTCCGGCGCGAGCGGTGGGATACGCCCGACGGCGACTTCATCGACGTCGATTTCGTCGATGGCCAGCCGGGCCAGCCCTTCGTGGTGCTGTTCCACGGGCTGGAAGGCTCGTCCGGCAGCCACTACGCGCGCGCCCTGATGGCGGCCGTGGCCGCGCGCGGCTGGTCGGGCGCCGTGCCCCACTTCCGCGGCTGCTCCGGCGAGCCGAACCGGGCGCCCCGTTTCTACCATTCCGGCGACGCGGCCGAGATCGACTGGATCGTGCGCAAGCTGCACGGGCGCCGCAGTGGCAAAGGTAGCGGCAACGGTAGTGGAAAATTCTACGTGGCCGGCGTCTCGCTGGGCGGCAACGCCCTGCTGCGCTGGCTGGGCGAATCGCAGCACCAGGCCGACTTCGTGGACGCGGCCTGTTCCGTGTCGGCCCCGCTGGACCTGGCGCAGGGTGGCATTTCGCTGTCGCGCGGCTTCAACCTGGTCTACACGCGCATGTTCCTGCAAACGCTCAAGCCCAAGTGCGAGGCCAAGCTCAAGCAGTTCCCCGGCCTGTTCGACCTGGAGGCGCTGCGCGCCGCGCGCGACCTGTACGCGTTCGACAACGTGGTGACGGCGCCGCTGCACGGCTACCGCGATACGGACGACTACTGGGACCGGGCCAGCGCCAGGCATGTGCTGGGCGACATCACCGTGCCCACGCTGGTGCTCAACGCGCTCAACGATCCTTTCCTGCCGGGCCGACACCTGCCGCGGCAGGCCGCCGCCTGCGTGCAATTGGACTATCCTGAACATGGCGGCCACGTCGGCTTCGCCGTGGGCGGCGTGCCCGGCCGGCTCGACTGGCTGCCCCAGCGCATGCTGCGCTTCCTCGAAGGCAGCACCACGCCGCTGCACGCCACTGACTGACCCGACAACATGGATGAAATCGTCAAACAAGCAATGGCCAAATGGCCCAATGTGCCGCACTGCTACGGCTGGCTGGCGCTGGACGCGCGCGGCCAGTGGCGCATGCGCGACGAGCGGGCCCAGCACCTGAACCTGCCCGGCGACAAGCTGCAACATGCGGCGCTGGTCGCCTTCATCACCCGCAACTACGGCAGCGACGCGCGCGGTTGCTGGTATTTCCAGAACGGCCCGCAGCGCGTCTACCTGAACCTGGAAGCGACACCCTACATCGTGCGCACCGATCCGGCGCTGGGCTGGCGCCTGCACACGGGCGAGGCCATGGGCCCGCTCGATGAGGCGCTGATGACGGAACACGGGGAATTGATCCTGCGCAGCGGCGCCGTGCTGGCCCAGCTCGATGACCGCGACGGCGCCGACGTGCTGGCCCGCCTGGAATGGCCGGACCATCAAGCCGACGACGATGCGCTGCTGGCCTGGCTGGAGCGTGAGGACGACGCAGCGGGCGCCGGTCCCGTCTTGCGCGACCGTGGCCAGCGCATCCCTGTGCAGCGGGTAGCGCACGCGGCGCTGGCCGGGCGCTACGGCTTCGTGCCCGTGCCCGCGCCCTGAGCTACCCCAGACTTGCCAGGGCGAACCGCCCTGCTCCATACGCCGGCACCCTGGCGCGGCCAGGCGCCCCCGTCGCTCAGGGCCAGTTGCGCTGCGGCTGCATCAACGCTTCCACACCGCGCGGCATGGCGCGTGGCGATCCGGACGCCGGCGCCAGCGCCGTATGCTCATGGTCCGCCGCGGCCTTATTCTCCTTCTTGCCCTTCTCGCCCAGTTCCTCGCGCCGGCGTGCCTGCAGCTCGCGCTCGCGCGCGTCGATCACGGCCTGGTCGTAGAACGAGGCGTCGGGCGCCTTGCGGGCGATGCCCAGCTGGTCCAGCGCCGACAGCACGCCGCCCTGCAACACATACGACTCGGCCAGCGCCATGTGCTGCAAGGCCAGCTTGCCCTGCCTGGCGTAGGTGCTGGCCAGCAGATCGTACAAGGCTGGCTCCTGGCGGTACTGCTGGACCTGGTCACGCAGGTAGGCGGCGGCCGGCTCCAGCTTGCCCGCCGCGACCATCGCTTGCGCATACTGGCGCGCGATGCCGCGCGACAAGGGGAATTGCTGGTGCGCCGCCTCCGCCTCGGTCAATGCCCGGGCGATCACGGCCGGGTTCTTGTCCTGCGCCAGCTTGATGTCGAGCGCCATGCTGACGAAGATGGGGTTAGGCGTGGCGGCGGGCGCGGCGCCGTACACGCCGGCCGGCGGCGGCTTGCGCATGGCGCCGCGCGCCTCGTCCAGCAAGCGCTGGGCCGTGGTCGTGTCACCGCGCTTGAGGGCGACGAAGGCCAGGCCATACTTGGCGGCCGCCACCTGCTGGCGGTTGTCCTGCTCAAGCTGGGTTTCGAAGACGGCGGTGGCCGCGTCCAGTCCCTGGGACGATTCGTCCTGCAGCACGCGGGCGCGGGCCCGCACCAGCTGGAAGTCCAGGCTGTCGGGCCGCTGCTTGTACGGTTGCTCGCGGATGCGGGCCTGGATGTCGGCGATGCGCTCGCTGGTGAGCGGGTGGGTTTGCAGGTAGGCCGGCGTGGCGTCGCTGTAGTTGCGGGTGGCCGTCTGCAGGCGCTGGAAGAACGCCACCATGCCACTCGTGTCGAAGCCGGCCGCCCCCATGATCTGGAAGCCGATGCGGTCCGCCTCGCGCTCGGCGTCGCGGCTGAAATTGAGCTGCCGCTGGATGGCCAGCCCCTGGCCGCCCAGGAACACGCCCATGGCCGCGTCGCCGCCCGCCTTGGACGCCAGCGCGGCCAGGATGATGGCGGCCAGCGGGATCAGCGCGTCCTGGCGCTGTTGGCCCAGCGAGCGGGCGATGTGGCGCTGCACCACGTGGCCGATCTCGTGGCTGAGCACGGAAGCGAGCTCGGACTCGCTCTGGGCCGCCAACAGCAGGGCCGAGTGGACGGCGATAAAGCCGCCCGGCAGCGCGAAGGCGTTCAGTTGCGGATCGCGCACGGCGAAGAAGTAGTAATCGTAGCTGGCCTCGCCGCGCGCGCCGGGCCGGGCTTCCACCAGCGCGTTGCCGAAATTGTTCAGGTATTCCAGGATCGGCGCGTCGTCGAGGAAATCATGGTCGCGCCGGATGTCGCGCATGATTTCCTCGCCCAGCTTGCGCTCCATCAGCGGCGACAAGTCCTCGCGCTCGGTGTCGCCCAGGTTGGGCAGATTGGGGATTTTAGCGGGCGGCAAGGCCGTCTGCGCCATGCTCAAGGGCAGCACGCACAGCAGGGCGACGGCCAGCATGCGCAGGCGTGGCACCCGGCGCGGCCGGCGGTCCTGGGATGGGGGGGAGATTCGATCTGCGTTCACGGTGCTATCATACCCGCACTTGGCGCCCGCACGCAGCGGGCCGGCAACCAATTCATCCTATGACGGCCCGCCCCGCGCGCGCCCCCTGACGAGTTCATACTATCCATGACGACCAGCAAAACCACGCCGCCCGCCGACGGGCTGACCCATTTCGACGCCACCGGCCAGGCCCACATGGTCGACGTGGGCGACAAACAGGAAACCCACCGCATCGCCGTGGCCAGCGGCCAGATCCGCATGAAGCCGGAGACGCTGGCCATCATTTTGGCCGGCAGCGCCAAGAAGGGCGACGTGCTGGGCATCGCCCGCATCGCCGCCATCATGGGCGCCAAGCGCACCAGCGAGCTGGTGCCGCTGTGCCACCCGCTGGCCCTGACGCGGGTGGCGGTGGACTTCGAGACCGATGAAGCCAGCTCGACCGTGCATTGCCGCGCCCAGGTGGAAACCTTCGGCAAGACCGGCGTGGAGATGGAGGCGCTGACGGCCGTGCAGATCGGCCTGCTGACCGTGTACGACATGTGCAAGGCCGTCGACCGCGGCATGGTGATGGGCGAGATCCGCGTCATGGAAAAGCATGGCGGCAAGTCCGGCGACTGGAGCGTGACGAGCTGACCACGCCCGCGCCGCCGCATTGTTAGCGCAAGTTGGCGCGTATATAATAAAAGTAACAACCGACAATATTTCCTGTCGGACGACAACCAGTGGCACCGACGGCGGACAGGGGACGAGACATCCATGCAGGCAATGAGGGCGCAACAATGAGCAGCACGGCACCGCCGCGCGAAGCCAGGACGCAGGAATACGAATTCGAGCAGATGAATTTGCAGGTCGGTGGCAGGATACAGTTCATCACCCACCGCACCATCAAGCCAGTGCAGCATTTTTCCACGCTGATCGGCTGGGTCAAGGACGAGTACATGATCGTCAAGATCCCGATGGAAAACGGGGCACCCATCGCCCTCAACGATGGCGACAAGCTCACCATCCGCGTGTTTTCCGGCGTGAACGTGTGTTCCTTCGCCTGCACCGTGCAGCGCGTGTTTCTGCGGCCGCTGTTCTATGCCCACCTGTCGTTCCCGTCCACCATCCAGGGCACCAGCTTGCGCACGGCGATGCGGGTCAAGGTCGATATTCCGGCCCAGGTCACCACGCCGGCCGGCCACACTTCCGTGTTCCTCGTCAACCTGAGCGTGTCGGGCGCGCTGATCGAATCGACCAAGCCGCTGCCCGAGGACGAGCCCACGGTGGGCCTGTCGTTCTACCTGATCGCGCAGCCGGGCAACCGCCAGGTGCGCATCGATCCCAACGCCACCATCCGCAACATCAACGTCGTCAAGCCGGCCACGGCCGACAAGGAGGAAGTGTTCACCTACGGCGTGCAGTTCGTCGACCTCGATCCCATGCACTACACCATGTTGCAGAATCTGACCTACGAGGCGCTGATCGCCGACCGCCAGAAGATCGTGTGACGCCGCCGCGCACCGGCCCCGCCTCGCGCGCCCTGCCCCACATGCAAAAAAACCGGTGCGGCCTCGCGGCCGCACCGGTTTTTCTTTATCCTTCAGCCGACGTTATCAGACTTTAGGAATGAACTTGGTTGGCACCGTGCTCGATGGGTCAACCGTGGTCACGCAGGCCGAGCCGGCGGTGCAGGTGATCAGGTAGACGACGGTCTTGGTGTCGATGGTCGCATCGTTGGTGTTTTGCATCGTCACGGTCACGGTGCCCGTGGTGGCGCTGGTGCCGACGGCGTCCACTTGCTTCACGTACTTGCTGGTGATCGCCGTGTTGGCCGGCAGGTTCAAGGTGGCGTTGGTGCTGGTAGCGGCCAGGCTGCCTTCGTTGAAGGCCTGGGCGATGGCCAGACGGGCCGGGGCCGAGATGGAAGCCGCTTCGCTGACCTTGGCCTTCATCGTGTAGTCGCTGTAGGCAGGAATAGCGACAGCGGCCAGGATACCGATAATTGCCACCACGATCATCAGTTCGATCAGGGTGAAGCCGGCTTGTGCTTGTTTCTTGATCATTTTCATCGATTTCATTTTGCTACTCCCGAGTGAGGTAAAAAAGTTTGGTGCCACGCTTCAGTAGGAGCAAAGGCTGTGCCAGGCCATTTTCAGGCAGTTTTGCGTCAAAAATGGGGGAAGAGCGCCAATTCTTGTCGGTATGGGTGACTATTTTTGTCAGTTCCCATGCCGAAATCTGTCATCCGGGCCAAAAATGGCGTCGGGCTGACAAATTTTGTCAGCTGACGGCACTGGTCAGGCGGAACGTCATCTGGGTGCCGCTCAGGTCGATCACGTCGCCATGCTTGAGCCGCAGTGGCTGCCGGCCCACGGCCGCGCCGTTGACCAGGGGCGGCTGCGCCCCTTCCGCGTGGGCGATGGTGTAGCCATCGGCGCCGCGATTGATCACCACCACCTGCACGCCGGGCCGGCCCAGCGTGGTGAGGGGCTTGGTCAAGGCCATCTGCTTGCCCGGATTGTTGCCATTTAATACTACGATCTGGCCCAGCGGCGGTTCGGCAGCGGCGGCAGCGGCCAGCGGACGCACGCCGTCGGCGATGAATTCGACCTGGAACTTGGCAATCTTGATCATGTCCAGGTGCTGCAGGAAATGCTTGCCGATGCGGTGGCCGTTGACGAAGGTACCATTGGTGCTGTGCAAATCCTCGAGGAAGGAATCATCGAGGATGGTGACGATCACCGCATGCTCGCCGCTCACGGCGGGGTGGGTCAGCACGATATCGTTATGCCGGTGACGGCCTATCGTCATGCGCTCCTTGCTGAGCTGCACTTGCTGTTCCACCACGCCTTCGCGCGATATGATGATTTTCGCCACGCTTGATCTCCACAGGCAGCACAAAAAAAAACGGGGAGCGCCAGGCTCCCCGTCATTATTCACCAACTCGTTGCCAAATTACAGCATCGCCTTCAGCAGGCGGGCCATTTCGGACGGGTTCTTGGTGACTTTGATGCCGCACGCTTCCATGATCTCCAGCTTGGCTTGCGCGGTGTCGGCGCCGCCCGAGATCAGCGCGCCGGCGTGGCCCATGCGCTTGCCCGGAGGAGCCGTCACGCCGGCGATGAAGCCGACCACGGGTTTCTTCATGTTGTCCTTGATCCAGTAAGCCGCATTGGCTTCGTCCGGACCGCCGATTTCACCGATCATGATGACGGCGTCGGTGTCGGGATCGTCGTTGAACATCTTCATGACGTCGATGTGCTTCAGACCGTTGATCGGGTCGCCACCGATACCAACGGCGCTCGACTGGCCCAGGCCCAGGGCGGTCAGCTGGCCCACGGCTTCATAGGTCAGGGTGCCCGAACGGGACACGACGCCGATGCGGCCTTTCTTGTGGATGTGGCCAGGCATGATGCCGATCTTGATTTCGTCGGGCGTGATCAGGCCAGGGCAGTTCGGGCCCAGCAGCAGGGTCTTGGAACCGGCTTTGACCATGCGGTCCTTCAGGGCCATCATGTCACGGACAGGAATGCCTTCGGTGATGCAGATGGCCAGGTCCATTTCCGCTTCCACGGCTTCCCAGATGGCGGCAGCGGCGCCTGCTGGCGGCACGTAGATCACCGACACGTTGGCGCCGGTTTCTTTTTTCGCTTCCGTCACGTTGGCGAAGATAGGGATGCCTTCGAAGTCTTCGCCGGCTTTCTTCGGGTTCACGCCGGCAACGAAGCATTCCTTGCCGTTCGCGTAGTCGCGGCACATGCGGGTGTGGAACTGGCCGGTCTTGCCGGTGATGCCTTGGGTTACAACTTTGGTGTCTTTATTGATCAGGATGGACATGTTGATTCCTTAATTAAGCTTGACCGGCAGCGGCGGCGACGACGCTCTTGGCTGCATCTTCCATGGTGTCGGCCGAGATGATGGGCAGGCCCGATTCGGCCAGCATCTTCTTGCCCAGGTCTTCGTTGGTGCCCTTCATGCGCACCACCAGCGGCACTTGCAGGGAAACGGCTTTCGATGCCGCGATCACGCCTTCGGCGATCACGTCGCAACGCATGATGCCGCCGAAGATGTTGACCAGGATGGCTTTCAGGCCTGGGTTCTTCAGCATGATCTTGAACGCTTCGGTCACTTTCTCGGCCGTGGCGCCACCGCCCACGTCCAGGAAGTTGGCAGGCTCGCCGCCGAACAGCTTGATGGTGTCCATGGTGGCCATGGCCAGGCCGGCGCCGTTCACCAGGCAGCCGATATTGCCGTCGAGCGAAATGTAGGCCAGGTCGAATTTCGACGCTTCGATTTCAGCCGGATCTTCTTCGTCCAGGTCGCGGTAGGCAACGATCTCAGGCTGGCGGAACAGGGCGTTGGCGTCGAAGTTGAACTTGGCGTCCAGGGCGATGACCTTGCCGTCGCCGGTCAGGATCAGCGGGTTGATTTCGGCCAGCGAGGCGTCCGTTTCCCAGTAGGCTTTGTACAGGCCTTGCAGGTTGGCGCGCGCTTGTGGCAGGGAAGCGGCCGGCACACCGATCTTGGTGGCGATGGCGTCGGCTTCGGCGTCGGTCAGGCCGACGGAAGGGTCGATGGCGATCGAGTGGATCAGCTCAGGGTGCTTTTCAGCCACTTCTTCGATGTCCATGCCGCCTTCGGACGAGGCCATCAGCACGACGCGCTGCGAGACGCGGTCGGTGACCATCGACACGTACAGTTCTTTCTTGATGTCGGCGCCTTCTTCGATCAGCAGGCGGCGCACTTTCTGGCCTTCAGGACCGGTCTGGTGCGTGACCAGTTGCATGCCCATGATTTGGTTGGCATATTCTTTGACTTGTTCCAGCGACTTGGCCACTTTCACGCCGCCGCCTTTACCGCGGCCGCCAGCGTGGATCTGCGCCTTGACCACCCAGACCGGGCCGCCCAGGGTTTCAGCAGCCTTGACTGCCTCGTCCACGGACATGCACGGAATACCGCGCGGTACCGTCACTCCGTATTTCCGGAGGATTTCTTTGCCTTGATACTCATGGATTTTCATGCTGGCTTCCCTTCTGATGCTGATGTGTAAAGATCGGTTGAGATCGGTTGATATTGCGGAAAATAACTCTTGAATAAGCAGGTGAAGCTACGCGCTATCCTGGTGCTGCTTTGACCACCCAGCGCGGGTAGAACTCGGCCACGGCCCCGCCATCAGTGCGCAGGGCATGGCATTTGTCCAGTTGAAACGGTTTGTGGTGCGGCAGGTCGGCGTCGGGACTGGCGGCATCGTTGGTCGACCACACGTCGTTGGCGAACGCTTGCACGGCGGCCGTGGGCAGGATCTGCGCCAGTTCCGTCAAATGGGTGCAACCGGCGATGCCGGCCAGGCGCTGCTTGAGTTCGTGTCGGAAACCTTTCAACAGGTTCAAGCCCACCAGTTGTTGGTAGGCATGGCCGTTGGTGTCGCAGTAACCGGGATAGGGCACGGCGTCGGAAGCGGCTTCGGCCGCCACGACGTTCAAGTCCAGGTCCACGGTAAGACGCAGGGAGAGGTCATGCAGATGGGTACCACCAGGGCGCGGGCCGGAGGCCAGCACGGTGTCCATGGCTTTGATATCGGTGATACGGGCGTCGAGATCCCACAGGCCGTCGTCGCGCTTGAACGCTTGGACGTCGATGGCACGCGTGTGCCGCAGCGCACGTCGGGAAACGGGAGTTGACAGGGACATATACCGATGCCGCTTGCGCGGCGGAAATTAATAAGCAGCCATGTGCTTGACGCACGTTGCCGCAGCTTCTACGGACAACCACCGCACCCGCGGTGCTGCAAAACCTCAAAAGTGTAGCACACCATGCCCCCAGTTGCGCCAAATCATGCGGTTTGCGGCAAAAAACGGCCATAAAACATGGGCTTTGGAGTCATTTTTGCAAGGATTTGATGGGGCGAACAGGGTTCGTTCCATCAACTATTTTTGCGGAGAAATATTACAAGGCCCGGGGCGATTACGGCGTCAAATCTCATCGTCGGGATCGCTGCCGCCCAGCGCCGCCAGCACGGCGCGCTGGGAAAAGCCGCGCTGGAGCAGGAAGCGCATCTGCTTGTTGCGCTCCTGGCGGTCTGCGGCCACGGTGCCGAATTTGCGGCGCCAGACTTCACAGGCACGGGCGGTCTCGTCCCCGGCCAGGGTGCTCTTGAGTTCCTGCAGCGCCTCGCCGGCCACGCCGTGGCTTTGCAATTCGGCCACGATGCGGCTGTTGCCATAGCGGGCCGCGCGGCGGTGGATCAGGGCTTCGGAGAAGCGTTCCTGCGACAGCCATTTGTTCTGTTCCAGCCAGTCCAGCAGGGCGTCCACGTCCTCGCCCTCCTCCGCATGGCGGGCCAGCTTGCGGCCCAGTTCCAAACGGCTGTACTCGCGCATGGACAGGTAGCGCAGGGCGCGTGCCTTCAGGCTCGGTTGCTGTGCTGCCATTCATTCCCCCCCGCATGATGAACAAACCACCGGCCGCTCGCGCGGGACGGTGGTTCTGGTTGTGGTCAGCGCTGGCGATGCGCACATGCAGCACATGTAGTGCGCATCGCCAGCGTGATGCCGTCAGCGTCAGGTCGCCGGCATACCATGCCGGGCACCGACGCCGGGCCGCCGCTTATTCGACGGCCTTGAGCTTGGCCACTGGCGCATCGTGCTCCTCGGCCAGCGGCGGCAGCGCGCGCACGCCCAGCGATTCACGTACCTTGTTCTCGATCTCCCACGCCAGTTGCGGACGCTCCTGCAGGAAGGCGCGGGCGTTGTCCTTGCCCTGGCCGATGCGTTCGCCGTTGTAGCTGTACCAGGAACCGGACTTCTCGACGATCTTCGCTTCCGCGCCCAGGTCCAGGATCTCGCCTTCGCGCGAGGTACCGGCGCCGTACAGGATGTCGAAGTGGGCTTCCTTGAACGGCGGCGCGATCTTGTTCTTGACCACCTTGACCTTGGTCTCGTTACCGATCACTTCGTCGCCGGACTTGATGGAGCCGGTGCGGCGGATGTCCAGGCGCACGGAGGCGTAGAACTTCAGTGCGTTGCCGCCCGTGGTCGTTTCCGGGCTGCCGAACATGACGCCGATCTTCATGCGGATCTGGTTGATGAAGATCACCAGCGTGTTGGTGCGGTTGATGGAGCCGGTCAGCTTGCGCAGCGCCTGCGACATCAGACGGGCCTGCAGGCCGGGCAGCGCGTCGCCCATGTCGCCTTCGATCTCGGCGCGCGGGGTCAGGGCCGCCACCGAATCGACCACCACCATATCCACGCTGCCCGAACGGACCAGGGCGTCGCAGATTTCCAGCGCCTGTTCGCCCGTGTCCGGCTGCGAGATCAGCAGTTCGTGCAGGTTCACGCCCAGCTTTTGCGCGTAACCCACGTCCAGCGCGTGTTCAGCGTCGATGAAGGCGCAGGTGCCGCCCAGCTTTTGCATCTCGGCGATGGTCTGCAAGGTCAGCGTCGTCTTACCCGACGATTCCGGGCCGTAGATTTCCACCACGCGACCGCGCGGCAGGCCGCCCACGCCCAGCGCGATGTCCAGGCCCAGCGAGCCGGTCGACACCACTTGCACTTCCTCGATCGGGGCACTGGAGTCCATGCGCATCACGGAACCCTTGCCGAACTGCTTTTCGATCTGCGCCAGCGCGGCCGCCAGGGCCTTGGCTTTTTCAGATGCGGGTACTGCGCCTTTTTTGTCGTCCATAATGTTCTTTCAGCCTGATGCGCGAGGAAACGCGCGGGTTGGTGTGTCGGTACAAGCGATACTGTATAAAAAAACAGTGCTTATTGCAAGCGCGATTTTACAGGAGCTTTGAAACTGCGCAAATCTTGACAGCGGCCGACACAAAAACTCGCTTCGCGGGGGGAAATGTCACACAATACAGGCTTCTGCAGCCGGAGTAACTCATGCGTATTTTACTTGCCGAAGACGATAGCGTGCTGGCCGATGGACTGACCCGCTCGCTACGCCAGTCCGGTTATGCCATCGATTGTGTCAAAAACGGGCAGGACGCCGACACGGCCCTGTCGACCCAGGAATTCGACCTGCTGATCCTGGACCTGGGCTTGCCCAAGCTGTCCGGGCTGGAAGTGCTGCGCCGCCTGCGCGCGCGCGCCTCGCTGCTGCCGGTGCTGATTTTGACGGCGGCCGATTCGATCGAGCAGCGCGTCAACGGCCTGGACCTGGGCGCCGACGACTACATGGCCAAGCCGTTCGCGCTGTCGGAACTGGAGGCGCGGGTGCGGGCCCTGACCCGGCGCGGCGCCGGCGGCGGCGCCACCGTGGTGCGCCACGGTCCGCTCAGCTATGACCAGGTCGGCCGCAGCGCCTATATCAACGACCAGATGCTGGAACTGTCGGCCCGCGAACTGGGCTTGCTGGAAATCCTGCTGGCCCGCAGCGGGCGCCTGGTGTCCAAGGAACAGCTGGTCGATCACCTGTGCGAATGGGGCGAGGAAGTGAGCAACAACGCCATCGAAGTCTATGTGCACCGCTTGCGCAAGAAGATCGAGGTGGGCGGCATCCGCATCGCCACCGTGCGCGGCCTGGGCTATTGCCTGGAAAAGTACAGTGAACCGGCCGCCCCCGAGGCCGGCAAGCCCGAGGCCAAGTGAGTCCGGCCGACGCGCCCGGGGCCGTCCAGGCCACCGACGACTACCAGCCGCCGGCCGCCGAGCGCGACGAGGAAATCCAGCATTCGCTGTTCGGCGAAATCCTGGACTGGATGCTGGCCCCGCTGCTGCTGCTGTGGCCCATGAGCATCGCCATCACCTACCTGGTGGCCAAGTCCATCGCCAACCAGCCGTTCGACCACGCGCTCGAGGACAGCGTGACCATGCTGGCCCAGCAGGTGCACGCCGTCAACGGCAGCACCATCAAGCGATTGCCGGCCTCGGCGCGCGACATGCTGCGCGCCGACGACGTCGACAACGTCTACTTCCAGGTGCTGGGCCCGGGCGGGGTCTACGTCGATGGCGACCGCGACCTGCCGCCACCGCAGGAGGAGGATTACTTCCGCGCCGGCACCGTCCACTTCCGCAACGACGCCATGCACGGCACCCAGGTGCGGGTGGCCTATTCCTACGTCAAGCTCGACCACGAAGACCCGGACGACACCCACCAGGCCCTGGTGCAGGTGGCCGAGACGCTGGAAAAGCGGGCCAAGCTGGCCAACGAGATCATCAAGGGCGTGATCCTGCCGCAATTCATCATCCTGCCCATCGTGCTGGCCCTGGTGTGGTTCGCGCTGGCGCGCGGGCTGTCGCCGCTGGCCCAGTTGCAGGAGCGGATACGGGCCCGCAATCCGGATGACCTCAGTCCCATCGAGGCGCGCCAGGTGCCCGAGGAAATCTCGCCGCTGGTCAATTCCCTGAACGACATGCTGGGCCGGCTGTCACAATCGATCGACATGCAAAAGCGCTTCATCGCCGACGCCGCGCACCAGATGAAAACGCCGCTGGCCGGCATGCGCACCCAGTCCGAGCTGGCGCTGCGCCAGACCGACCACGAGGAAGTGCACCGCTCGCTGGAACAGCTGGCCAAAAGTTCGCAGGCCGCCACCCGCCTCGTGAATCAGTTGCTGGCCCTGGCCCGCACCGAAAACCAGCCCCAGGCCGGCGTGGCGTTCGCGCCGCTGGACCTGGGCGAACTGGCGCTCAACGTGGTCAAGGACTGGGTGCCGGCCTCGTTCGCCCACCAGATCGACCTGGGCCTGGAGCCGCCGCCGGAACCGGTACTGATCGCCGGCGATGCCACCATGCTGCGCGAGATGCTGTCCAACCTGATCGACAACGCGCTGCGCTACACGCCGGCCGGCGGCAGCGTCACCGTGCGCGTGCATGCCACGGCCGAACACGCCTTCCTGGAAGTGGAGGACACGGGACCGGGCATCGCGCCGGCCGAACGCGAGCGCGTGTTCGAGCGCTTCTACCGCATCCTGGGCAGCAACGTGGAAGGCAGCGGCCTGGGGCTGGCCATCGTGCGCGAAGTGGCCCAGCAGCACGGGGCCGAGGTCGACATCTACGCCAACCCGCGCAGCCAGTCGGCCAAGCTGCCCGGCAGCCTGTTCCGGCTGACCTTCCCGCTGCTGCCGCCCACGCCGCCGGCCGCCATGGACGAGACGATTTACTATGGATGAACACACCCCGCCCCCGGCCCACTGGCAACGCACGCGGCGCCTGAGCGGCCAGTTGTTGCTGCTGTGGCTGCTGACCACGTTTTGTGCCGCCTTCTTCGCCCGCGAACTGTCGGGCCTGAACCTGTTCGGCTGGCCGCTGTCGTTCTACCTGGCGGCCCAGGGCGGCTGCCTGGTGTACCTGGCCATCCTCGGCATCTACGCCTGGCGCATGCGGCGGCTGGACCGGCAATGGCGCCGCCAGCACGGCCAGGAGCGTCCATGACGGCTACCCGCTCGCTGTTCCAGCGCCTGCGCAGCACCTACCTGTGGTTCACGGCCGGCTTCGGCTGCTTCCTGGTGGCGCTGGCCGTACTGGAGCAGGAAGGCATGCCGCGCCAGTGGATAGGCTATCTGTTCATGTTCGGCACCATCGTCCTGTACGCCACCATCGGCGTGCTCAGCCGCACCTCCAACGTGCTCGAATACTACGTGGCCGGACGCCGCGTGCCGGCCCTGTTCAACGCCATGGCCACGGCGGCCGACTGGATCTCGGCCGCCAGCTTCATCAGCCTGGCCGGCGGGCTGTACCTGCGCGGCTTCGACGGCCTGGCCTACATCATGGGCTGGACCGGCGGCTATTGCCTGGTGGCGTTGCTGATCGCGCCCTACCTGCGCAAGTTCAGCCAGTACACCATCCCGGACTTCCTGGCCGCCCGCTACGACGGCGGCGACGGCGGCCGGGCCGTGCGCATGCTGGCCGTGGCGGCCACCATCGTCATTTCGTTTACCTACGTGGTGGCGCAAATCTACGCCGTGGGGCTGATCGCCTCGCGCTTTACGGGCGTCGATTTCTCGGTCGGCATCTTCCTCGGGCTAGCCAGCATCCTCGTGTGCTCATTCCTGGGCGGCATGCGCGCCATCACGTGGACCCAGGTGGCGCAGTACATCATCATCGTGGTGGCGTTCCTGATCCCGGCCATGTGGCTGGCCGCCAAGCACAGCGACAACCCGATCCCGCAACTGGCCTACGGCAAGCTGCTGTCGCGCCTGAGCGCGCGCGAGTCGGTGCTGCAGCAAGACCCGAAGGAAGTCCAGGTGCGCGCCACGTTTCGCCAGCGCGCCGCCGAGTACGACGAACGCTTGCGGCAATTGCCGGTGTCGTGGGAAGTGGGCCGCATCGAGGCCCAGCGCCACCTGGACCGCATCAAGCAGCGCAATGCCTCGCTGCTGGAGATCCGCGCCGCCGAGCGGGCCCTGATCGCCTATCCGAAGAACGTGGACGAGGCCAGCCGCGAGTGGAGCGAGGCGCGCGACCAGTTCCTGGCGCGGGCCGAACCGCTCACGCCGCACGCCCAGCCGTATCCCGGCACACCCGAGCAATCGGACATCAAGCGCAACAACTTCCTGGCCCTGGTGTTCTGCCTGATGCTGGGCACGGCCGGCCTGCCCCACATCCTGATGCGCTCCTACACCACGCCCTCCGTCGATGAAACGCGGGTGTCCGTGTTCTGGACCCTGTTCTTCGTGCTGCTGATTTACCTGACCATCCCGGCGCTGGCCGTGCTGGTCAAGTACGACATCTACAACGCCCTGGTGGGCAGCGACTACGCCCACCTGCCCAACTGGGTGTCGTACTGGGCCAATGTGGACAAGGTCAACCCCTTGCTCAACATCACCGACATCAACCACGACGGCGTGGTGCAGCTGGCCGAGATTGCCATCGATGGTGACGTGCTGGTGCTGGCCACGCCCGAGATCGCCGGCCTGCCCTATGTGATTTCCGGGCTGGTGGCGGCCGGCGGGCTGGCCGCCGCACTGTCGACGGCCGACGGCCTGCTGCTGGCCATCTCCAACGCCCTGTCGCACGACGTGTACTACAAGCTGGTCGATCCCACCGCCTCGACCCAGAAGCGGGTCACCATTTCCAAGCTGCTGTTGCTGGCCGTGGCCTTCATCGCCGCCTACGCCGCCTCGCAAAAGCCGGGCGACATCCTGTCGCTGGTGGGCGCGGCGTTCTCGCTGGCCGGCTCGACGCTGGTGCCGGCGCTGGTGCTCGGCGTGTTCTGGAAGCGCGCCAACCACTACGGCGCGCTGGCCGGCATGGCGACCGGATTTTGCATGTGCGTCTACTACATGGTGCACACCAACCCGGTGCTGGGCGGCAGCGCAGCCGGCCAGTGGCTGCACATCGCCCCCATCTCGGCCGGCATCTTCGGCGTGCCCGCCGGGCTGCTGGCCATGGCCGCCGTCAGCCTGGCCACGCCGGCGCCGGCGCACCGCATCGCCTCCATGGTGGACTATATTAGAGCGCCTGAACCATAGCCGTTTTGACAAGTTGATGTTATCCTGCGGAAATTATTAATTTGGCAAATTGGTTTGCCGGGCAATTTCCACACCATGCGACACCCCCACCTCACACTGGCCGCCCTCGCGCTGGGCTGCGCCGTGCTGGCGCGCGCGGCCTCGGCCGCACCACCCGCGCTGGAGAGCTTCTTCGAAAACCCCGCCTTCACGGGCGCCCGGCTATCACCGAGCGGCAAGTTCCTGGCGGCCAAGGTGGCGCTGCCTGGCCAGCGCGACCGGCTGGCCGTCGTTGACCTGAGCAATAATCAGGCCAACATCGCGGCCAGCTTCAGCGACGCCGACATCGGCGAATTCGTCTGGGTCAACGATGAACGGCTGGCGTTCACGGCCACCGACCGCGACCTGGGACGCGGTGACCAGCACTACGCCCCCGGCCTGTACGCGGTGGACCGTGATGGCCAGCATTATCGGCAACTGGCCGAACGGGGCATCACCTTCATCCGCGACGGCATCGGCCACAACCTGCTGCCCTGGAATACCTATTTGCTGGAACAGGACGGGGCCCAGGATTCGGAGTACCTCTACGTGCTCCACCCCAGCCTCGAAGGGGCGGGGCAGTTGGGCGATTTCCAGTTGCAGCGGCTCAACACCTTGACGGGACGCGTCAAGCCCATCGAGGCGCCGGCCCACAACACGCAATGGCTGCTGGACCAGCACGGCGAGCCGCGCCTGACCATCACGACGGAGCAGGGCACGTCCAGCGTCCAGTACCTGGATCCGGCCAGCAAGGCGTGGCGCGTGCTCAACAGCTACAATTCCTACACGGGCAAGGGCGCGCACTTCACCCCGCTGGCCTTCGCGCCGGACGGCAAGCTGTATGTCAGCGCCACCGGGCGCCACGACGAACAGGCGGCCCTGTACCTGTTCGACCCGGCCACGGGCAAGCTGGGCACGCAGCCGCTGCTGCGGGTGAAGGGCTACGATTTCAGCGGCCATGTCATCACGGACCAGCACCGGCTGCTCGGTGTGCGCTACGACGGCGCAGCCGAAGACACCCAATGGCTGGTGCCGGAAATGCAGGCATTGCAGGACGCCGTGGACGCCAGCCTGCCATCGACCATCAACCTGCTAACCCTGCCGGCCCGGCCGGACGCGTCCTGGGTGCTGGTGGAAGCGTATTCCGACCGCCAGCCCCACACCTTCCTGCTGTACAACCGCGACACCAGGAAGGTGCAAATGGTGGGCGAGACCTTCGCCCACATCACGCCGAACGACATGGGGCGCCAGACACTGGTGCACTACGCGGCCCGCGACGGGCTCAACATCCCTGCCCTGCTGACCTTGCCCAAGGACCGGCAAGGCAAGCTGCCGCTGGTGGTGCTGGTCCATGGCGGCCCCTGGGTGCGCGGCAACCATTGGGGCTTCAATCCGGAATCGCAGTTCCTCGCCTCACGCGGCTATGCCGTGCTGGAGCCGGACTACCGGGGCAGCACGGGCTATGGCTACCACCATTTCCAGGCCGGCTGGAAACAGTGGGGCTTGAAGATGCAGGACGACATCGCCGACGGCGCGCGCTGGGCCATCGTCCAGGGGTATGCGGACGCCGGCCGCATCTGCATCGCCGGCGCCAGCTACGGCGGCTACGCCACGCTGATGGGCCTGTTGAACAACCCCGAGCTGTTCAAGTGCGGCGTGGACTGGGTGGGCGTCACCGACATCAATCTGATGTATGACGGCAACTGGCGCTACGCGTCCGACCTGTCGGACGCCTACAAGCAATATGGCATGCCCGACCTGGTAGGCGACCAGGTCAAGGACGCGGCCCAGCTGGAGGCCACCTCGCCGCTGCGGCAGGCGGCCCGCATCAAGCAGCCGCTGCTGCTGGCCTACGGCGGCGCCGACATGCGCGTGCCGCTGTACCACGGCACCAAGTTCTACGACGCCGTCAAGGCCGGCAACAGCCAGGTGGAATGGATCGAATACCCGGAGGAAGGCCACGGCTGGAAGCTGCCCAAGAACCGCATCGACTTCTGGGGCCGGGTCGAGAAGTTCCTCGACCGCCAGATCGGCCAGCACTGAGACGGCGGCGGCCCACACCACGGGCCACCTCCCCCCAACAACCACCAAGGATCATCGTGAACGCTCTTTCCCATCCCCTGCTGCGCGCCTGCGTACTGGCTTGCACCCTGAGCCTGGCTGGCGGCGCCCTGCCCGCCAAAGCCGCCGCGACGGCCCTGCCGCCGCTGGCCGCCTTCTTCGACAATGAAACGTTCAGCGACGCCAAGCTGTCGCCGGATGGCAATTTCCTGGCCGCCCGCCTGTGCACCGAGGGCGAGCGGGCCTGGCTGTCCGTGCTCGACATCAACACCAGGCAGCTCAAGGTGGTGGCGCAATTGCGCGATGCCGACATCGGCCAGTTCGAATGGGTCAACGACCACCGCCTCGTGTTCAACGCCCACGACAGCCGCAGCGCCCAGGGCGAACAGTTCTATGGCCCCGGCCTGTACGCGGTCGAGCGCGACGGCAGCAAATTCCGCCAGCTGGCCGACCGCAGCGGCGACGTGACGGAAACGACGGACATGCGCAAGATGCTGCCCTGGAACACCTTCATGCTCGACGAAACGGGGCCGCAGGACAGCGATGACTACTACGCCGTCAACACCAAGTACGACGAGCAATACCGCTTCAACAACCTGAGCCTGATGCGCGTGAACACGGTCACGGGCCAGTCCAGCCACGTGGAACAACCGAGCAAATGGCGCGACATCTGGCTCGACCAGCACGGCCAGGCGCGCGTGGCCAGCATGAGCGACAGCGAAACGCAAACGCTGTCCTACCGCGACCCGGCCAGCGGCGCATGGCGCACCCTGGCCGTGTTCAAGCGCTACGACACGGAGGCGGCCAGGTTCTGGCCGCTGGCCTTCGGCCCGGATGGCACGCTGTATGTGGTCAGCGCCAACGGCAAGGACAAGCAAGCGCTCTACACCTACGACCTGGCGGCCGGCCGGCTGTCCGGCGAGCCGCTGCTGAGCCTGCCGGACTTCGACTTCACGGGCAAGCTGATCATGGACCAGCACAAGCTGCTGGGCGTGCGCTACACCAACGACGCCGAGAACACCCTGTGGTTCGATCCCGGCATGAAAGCCATGCAGGCGGCCGTCGATGCGCTGCTGCCGGACACCATCAACCTGCTGACCCCGGCCACCCGGGGCAGCGCGCCGCGGGTGCTGGTGCGCGCCTATTCGGACGCCAAGCCCGGCACCTACTACCTGTACGATGGCCAGGCCAAGGCGCTCACGCGGCTGGGCCTGAGCCGCCCCGGCATCGAACCGGCCCAGATGGGCGAGCAGAACCTGGTGCGCTACCCGGCCCGCGACGGCCTCACCATTCCCGCCTGGCTGACGCTGCCAGCCGGCAAGAGCAAGCACCTGCCCATGGTGGTGCTGGTGCACGGCGGCCCCTATGTGCGCGGCGGCCAATGGGGCTGGGATGCGGAGGCGCAATTTCTCGCCTCGCGCGGTTACGCCGTGCTGGAACCGGAATACCGGGGCAGCACGGGCTTTGGCACCCAGCACTTCCACGCCGGCTGGAAACAGTGGGGCTTGAAGATGCAGGATGACATCGCCGATGGCACGCGCTGGGCCATCGCCCAGGGCATCGCCGACGGCAAGCGCGTGTGCATCGCCGGCGCCAGCTATGGCGGCTACGCCACGCTGATGGGGCTGGTCAACGACCCCGACCTGTACCGCTGCGGCATCGACTGGGTGGGCGTGACGGACATCAATCTGCTGTACACCGACAACAGCTGGTTCGACGACAGCGCCATGAGTTCCGAATGGCGGCGCTACGGCATGCGGCGCCTGGTGGGCGACCCCGACCAGGATGCCGCGCAATTGCGCGCCACCTCGCCGCTGGTCCAGGCGGCCCGCATCAAGCAACCGTTGCTGTTGGCCTACGGCGGCGTCGATCGCCGCGTGCCGCTGGTGCATGGCAACAAGTTCCGCGATGCCGTCAGCGCCACCAACAAGGATGTGGAATGGGTGGTCTATCCCAAGGAAGGCCACGGCTGGGTACTGCCGGAAAACCGGATCGACTTCTGGGGCCGGGTCGAGAAATTCCTCGACCGCAATATCGGCCAGCACTGAGGCGGCAAGACGGCCGTTGCGGCGCATTCTGGTGTAGGCTAGCGGCTGGCCGTTCATCCACTCATCGGGGGGTATGCATGTCGTCGGGAAAAATTCTGGTCGCACAGGGAGGCGGTCCCACCGCCGTCATCAACCAGTCGCTGGCGGGGGTGGCGCTGGAGGCACGCCGCTTCCACAACGTCACGCGCGTGTATGGCGCGCTGCACGGGGTGCGCGGCATCGTCAACGAGGACTTCGTCGACCTGACCCGCGAAACCAGCCACAACCTGGAACTGGTGGCGGCCACACCGTCCTCCGCGCTCGGCTCCACCCGCGACAAGCCGGACCTGGCCTATTGCCAGGAGATTTTCCAGGTGCTGCGCGCGCACCAGATCGAACACTTCTTCTACATCGGCGGCAACGATTCCTCCGACACGGTGCGCATCGTCAGCGAGCAGGCGCGGCTGGCCGGCTACCCGCTGCGCAGCGTGCACATCCCCAAGACCATCGACAACGACCTGGTGGGCAACGACCACACGCCCGGCTTCCCGTCGGCGGCCCGTTTCGTGGCCCAGGCCTTCGCCGGCGCCAACCTCGACAACGCCTCGCTGCCGGGCGTGTACGTGGGTGTGGTGATGGGCCGCCACGCGGGCTTTTTGACGGCCGCCTCGGCGCTGGGCAAGAAGTTCCCCGACGACGGGCCGCACCTGATCTACCTGCCTGAACGCACCTTCGAGCTGGAACAGTTCCTGGCCGACGTCAAGGCCACCTATGCCCGTTACGGGCGCTGCGTGATCGCCGTGTCCGAAGGCATCCATGACGCCTCGGGCGAACCGATCGCCACGCTGCTGGCCAAGGATATCGAGCGCGACGCGCACGGCAACGTGCAGCTGTCGGGCACGGGCGCGCTGGCCGATCTGCTGTGCGAGGAGATCAAGGCCAGGCTGGGCATCAAGCGCGTGCGCGGCGACACCTTTGGCTACCTGCAGCGCTCCTTCATCGGCTGCGTGTCGGACGTGGACCAGCGCGAGGCGCGCGAAGTGGGCGAGAAGGCGGTGCAGTTTTCCATGTGGGGCGACCGGGATGGCTCGGTGGCCATCAAGCGCACCGGCTTTTATTCCGTCGACTACGAACTGCTGCCGCTCGACGCCGTGGCCGGCAAGACGCGCGTGATGGAGGACGAGTTCATCAGCGCCAGCGGCACCGATGTGACGGACGCGTTCCGGCTCTACCTGCGTCCGCTGCTGGGTTCGGGTATGCCCGATGCGTTCCGGCTGCGGCCGGCGTCGGTAGAGAAGATTCTGAAGAAATAAGCCGACCAGCGGGCAAAACGCGGGCGCATGCTTGGGCAGTCACCGCGTTGGCAACGCGGAACGCAAACCGAGATGAGTGACGAACGGTTCAAAATCGCGGTCGCGGTAGAGCAGGTGATAATTATCTACTATGCAACGCGTCGCGATCACCGTGTCGATGGTCTTGCGTATCGTGACGCCGAGCTTACGCAGCGCGCGAAAATTCCTGGCTGCCTGTATCGCCACCACTCGCCCGCCCAGCTCGACGACGACCAACGACGTGAGCAGCATCTTTGCCTGGTTGAAGTCGTCATCGGTCCGGAAGCCTTGCAGGACCTCGGTCAGGATCAGATCGCCCGTAGCGAGCAGTTCGCGGCCCAACAGTGCATCAAGCGCATCGGTCTGCCGCGTTGCTATGCCGCGAAAGTAGTCAATCCAGACGCTGGAGTCGACCAGGATCACTGGTCGGTCCGCATGGCGTCAAGGTCGCCGTCCCAGGCCAACTTGCCGCGAAATTGACGTATCTTTTCCTGCCGTTTGAGGCGCAGGACCGTGCGTAATCCAAGCTCCACCGCTTCGCGCTTGGTTTTCAGGCCGGTCAGGCGCAGGGCCTCTTCCATCAAGGTGTCGTCGATCACTATATTGGTTCGCATGATGCGTAGCGCCAAAGCCAGATACGTACTGATGCTAGTCCTCATGGCGGCGGCATGCAAGGCGTAATGCTTCCCGGTCTGCGCAGAACCAAACAGGCGCAAAAAAGCGGACCGTGCGTGAGCAAAGTCCGCTTTTTCAGCGATGCTGCCGCGCCGTGCGCGGCACGCGTTGCGCTTATTTTACGATGGTCTGGTGCTCGTCACCCACGCGGGCGCGGATCACGCCGATGCGCGAGACGGTCTCGCCGGCCGCCTGCAGTTGGGCGAAGGCGGCATCCGCGTTCTCTTTCGACACGATCACGGCCATGCCGATGCCGCAGTTGAACACGCGGTGCATCTCGGCGTCGGCCACGCCGCCGTGCTGCTGCAGCCACTGGAACAGCGGTGGCATGGTCCATGCCTTCGAGTCGAGCTCGGCCACCAGGCCATCCTGCAGCACGCGCGGGATGTTTTCCACCAGGCCGCCGCCGGTGATGTGCACCATGCCCTTCACTTCCATCGCGTCCATCAGCGCCAGCAGCGGCTTGACGTAGATGCGGGTCGGTTCCATCAGCACGTCGGCCAGCTTGCGGCCGTGGAAGTCCGCTTCCAGGTCTGGTTTTGCCACTTCGATAATCTTGCGCACCAGCGAGTAACCGTTCGAGTGGGCACCCGACGAGGCCAGGCCCAGCACCACGTCGCCGGGGCAGATCTTGGTACCGTCGATGATCTTCGCCTTTTCCACCGCGCCCACGGCGAAACCGGCCAGGTCGTACTCGCCGGCCGGGTACATGCTGGGCATTTCCGCCGTTTCGCCGCCGATCAGCGCGCAACCGGAAATCTCGCAGCCCTTGGCCACGCCCTTGATGACGTCGGTGGCGGTCGGTACATCGAGCTTGCCGCAGGCGAAGTAGTCGAGGAAGAACAGCGGCTCGGCGCCCTGCACCAGGATATCGTTGACGCTCATGGCGACCAGGTCGATGCCGACCGTGTCATGGCGGTTCAGCTCGAAAGCCAGCTTGAGCTTGGTGCCCACGCCGTCCGTGCCCGACACCAGCACCGGCTCCTTGTACTTCTTGCTGATCTCGAACAGGGCGCCAAAGCCGCCAATGCCGCCCATCACGCCTTCGCGCATGGTGCGCTTGGCAAAGGGCTTGATCGCTTCGACTAAGGCGTCGCCCGCGTCGATGTCGACGCCGGCGTCACGGTAGGACAGGGAAACATTAGAAGTTTGGCTCATGGTGTATTTCGCAGCGGAGGCGGTAAAATAGAAGGCGGAGACTAATTTTGCATATTTTTTGCCACATTTGCGGCAAAACGGTCGTCAGACCCCGTGCAAATCCGGTCAATCCGCTATTTTATCAAAATGCCCCGTCCAACAGCCCTTTTTTCGCGCAGCCCATCTGAATCCATGCCATTTCCCTTCTCGGTAGAGCAAAAGCAAACGGCTTTCTGGATCGCGGTCTGGCTCGCATTCGTGCTGTTACTGGTGGCGCTGGGCCCCGTGCTCACGCCCTTCATCGCCGCCGCCATCCTCGCTTATGCCCTCAATCCCGGCGTCGATTACCTGGACCGGCTGCACGCGGGCCGCTTCGGCGTGCCGCGCGCACTGGCCGTGCTGGTGGTGCTGCTGCTGTTTTTCGCCGCCATCGGCGCCCTGGTGCTGATCGTGGTGCCCGTGCTGCAAAAGGAACTCCCCCTGCTGCAGGCCCAGATCCCGGCCTTCCTGGCCAAGTTGAACGACTTGCTGGCGCCGCACCTGCGCGCCATGGGCATCACCACCCAGCTCGACGGCGAAAGCATCCGCAAGCTGATTTCCCAGCAACTGGCCGGCGGCGGCGACGAAATCCTGTCCGCCGTGCTGGCCTCGGCCAAGGTGGGCGGCACGGCCGTGCTGGGCTGGATCGCCACCGTGGTGCTGATTCCCGTGCTGCTGTTCTACCTGCTGCTGGACTGGCACGCGCTGCTGGGCCGCGTGGCCGGCGCCGTGCCGCGCCGCTACATCGCCCGCACGCTGGCCATGGCTGGCGAGGTGGACGAACTGCTGGCCCAGTACCTGCGGGGCCAGTTGCTGGTGATGCTGGTGCTGGCCATCTACTATTCGAGCGGCCTGATCATCGCCGGCTTCGACGTGGCGCTGCCGGTCGGCATCATCACCGGGCTGCTGGTGTTCATCCCCTACCTGGGCTTCGGCCTGGGCCTGATGCTGGCCCTGATCGCGGCCGTGCTGCAATTTCCCGGCTGGAACGGGCTGGTGGCCGTGGCCATCATCTACGGTTGCGGCCAGGTGCTGGAAGGCTTCTTCCTCACGCCGCGCCTGGTGGGCGAGCGTATTGGCCTCAATCCGCTGGCCGTGATCTTCGCCCTGCTGGCGTTCGGCCAGCTGTTCGGCTTTGTCGGCGTGCTGCTGGCGCTGCCCGCGTCGGCCGTGCTGATGGTGGCCTTCAAGCACCTGCGCCGCCACTACCTGGACAGCAGCTTTTATAATGCGTGACGTGATGCAGACAACGTGGACGCAAATGACAGGAACTGGGCCTAAGCCATGAAGCAACTGGTGCTCGATTTGGGCGCGGAACAGGCGCACAGCCTTGAATCGTTCGAGGTGGGACAGAACGCCGAGGCGGCGCAGCTGATGACGCAGTTCGCCGCCCGCTCCTCGCGCGAGCACTTCGCCTACCTGTGGGGCGAGTGCGGCGTGGGCAAGACCCACTTGCTCAAGGCGCTGGCCAGCACCGACAAGGCGCGCTACATCTCGCCGTTCTCGATCGAGTCGGAGTTCGTCTATTCGCCCGACGTGGACCTGTACCTGCTGGACGACTGCGAGAAGCTGTCGCCGGTGGCGCAGATCGACGCCTTCGCCCTGTTCAACGAGATCCGCGCCAACCACGCCTTCATGGTGTGCAGCGGCGCCGTGGCGCCGGCCGTGCTGCCGGTGCGCGAGGACCTGCGCACCCGCATGGGCTGGGGCCTGATCTACCAGATCCACGGCCTGACGGACGACGAGAAGGTGGCCGCATTGAGCGCCGCCGCCGCCGCCCGCGGCTTGACGCTCTCGCCGGGCGTGTTACCCTACCTGCTGTCGCACTTCCAGCGCGACATGCGGTCGCTGTCCACCATGCTCGATTCGCTCGACCAGTATTCCCTTGAAACCCAACGCCCGATCACCTTGCCGCTGCTGCGCGAGTGGTTGCAGGCGGAAGCGAAAGAATGATGAATCTCGCCCTGTTTGACCTAGACCATACCCTGCTGCCGCTGGACTCCGACTACGAGTGGGGCCAGTTCCTGGTACGCACCGGCGCCGTGGACGCGGCCGAATTCGACCGCCGCAACAAGGAATTCTTCGCCCAGTACCAGGCCGGCACGCTGGACCCGGTGCAGTACCTGGAGTTCGCCCTCGGCACGCTGGCGCGCTTCCCGCGCCCGCAGCTGGACGCCATGCACCGCCAGTTCATGGACGAAGTGATCCAGCCGGCCATCCGCCCGTCGGCGCTGGCCCTGCTGCGCCGCCACCAGGACGCGGGCGACCTGACGGCCATCGTCACGGCCACCAACGAATACGTGACCTCGCCCATCGCGCGCGCGCTGGGGGTGGAACACCTGATCGCGGCCAAGCCCGAGACGGATGCCGCCGGCAACCTGACGGGCAAGCTGCTGGGCACCCCGACCCAGGGCGCGGGCAAGGTCGCGCACACGCGCGTCTGGCTGGAAAAACTGGGCCACACGCTGGAAGGCTTCGAGCGCAGCCACTTCTACAGCGACTCGCACAACGACATTCCGCTGTTGTCCGTCGTCACCCACCCCGTCGCCACCAACCCCAACGCGACGCTGAAAACGCACGCCGCCGCGCACGGCTGGCCATCAATCGAACTATTCAATGATTAAGAAATTCATCCGCAAAATTTTGGGTACCAAGACTAAGGGAAAACGCGACGTGGATTCGCCCGTCGTGCTGGGGCCGCAGGAACACGGCATCGATCCGCGCCTGCTGTCATCCAACGCGATCCGCGTCACCAGCACGCTGCAGGAAGCGGGCTACGAGGCGTTCGTGGTGGGCGGCGCCGTGCGCGACCTGCTGCTGGGCGTCAAGCCCAAGGACTTCGACATCGCCACCAACGCCACGCCCGAGCAGGTGCGCAAGCTGTTCCGGCGCGCCTTCATCATCGGCAAGCGCTTCCAGATCGTGCACGTGATGTTCGGCCAGGACCTGCTGGAAGTGACCACCTTCCGCGGCACCGCCTCGGCTTCCGCGCCCAAGGACGAACATGGCCGCGTGCTGCGCGATAACACCTTCGGCTCGCAGGCCGAGGATGCCGTGCGGCGCGACTTCACCATCAACGCCATGTACTACAACCCGGCCACGGAACAGGTGCTGGACTACCACGGCGGCATCGAGGACATCCGCGCCAAGACGCTGCGCATCATCGGCCAGCCCGAGGCGCGCTACCGCGAAGACCCGGTGCGCATGCTGCGCGTGGTGCGCTTCGCGGCCAAGCTGCGCTTCCACATCGAGCCGGCGACGGCCGCGCCGATCCGCGCCATGGCGCCCTTGATCGACAACGTGCCGGCCGCCCGCGTGTTCGACGAGATGCTCAAGCTGCTCATGAGCGGCCAGGCCCTGGCCTGCCTGCAGCAGCTGCGCAAGGAAGGGCTGCACCATGGCCTGCTGCCGCTGCTGGACGTGGTGCTGGAGCAGCCGCTGGGCGTGAAGTTCGTGACCCTGGCGCTCGATTCGACGGACGCCCGCATCCACGCCGGCAAGACCGTCTCGCCCGGCTTCCTGTTCGCCTCGCTGCTGTGGCACCAGGTGCTGGAGAAGTGGACCGCCTACCGCACGGCCGGCGAAATGCCGATCCCCGCGCTGCACCTGGCGGCCGACGACGTGCTCGAATCGCAGACGGAAAAACTGGCCCTGCAGCGCAAGATCGGTTCCGACATGCGCGACATCTGGGCCATGCAGCCGCGCTTCGAGCGCCGCACCGGCAAGAACCCGTACAAGCTGCTGGAACACCCGCGCTTCCGCGCCGGCTACGACTTCCTGCTGCTGCGCTGCGCCTCGGGCGAGATCGAAGGTGATCTGGGCCAGTGGTGGACCGCGTTCTACGAAGGCGACGAAGCCGAGCGCGAGGAACTGGTGGCCAGCGCCGGCCGCGGCCCGGCCGCCGGCGCCGGCGGCGCCAAGCGCAAGCGCCCGCCACGCCGTGGCCCGCGCAATCGCGGCGGCCAGGACGGCGGCCGCGAGGAAGGCGGCCGCGAGGAAGGCGCGCCGCGCGCCGTGGAAAACGGCGGCGACTAAGGCGCCAGGCGTCAACGCGCTCCGTACCAGCACCTTCGGCATGACCGTATGAACACCACCGCTTACATCGGCATCGGCGCCAACCTGGGCGACGCGCGCGCCAACGTGGCCGACGCCATCGAGCGCCTGCGCCGCCTGCCCGGCTGCACGTTGCTGGGCACGTCCGGCCAGTACCGCACGGCGCCCATCGATTCCAGCGGCGACGACTACGTCAACGCCGTGGCCAGCATCAGCACCACGCTGGACGCGGAAAGCCTGCTGCAAGCGCTGCACGGCATCGAGCAGGCCCATGGACGCGAGCGCCCCTACCGCAACGCGCCACGCACGCTGGACCTGGACCTGCTGCTGTATGGCGAGCAGCAGATCACCAGCCCCACGCTGACCGTGCCCCACCCGCGCATGACGGACCGGGCCTTCGTGCTGGTGCCGCTGCTGGCGCTGGCGCCGGACGTGGTCATCCCCGGCCGTGGCCCGGCGCGCGACTACGCGGCGGCCGTGGCCGATCAGGGCATCAGCCTACTCAGCTGAGGCCCCAAAAATTTTGCGCGCCCTGCGCGCCCACCGGCAAAGGTCTACACTAGCGCCGATGTCACTCTTACACATTCGAGGAACCCCATGTCTGGATATTTGCAAGGAACCGAAATGACGGCGAGTCAAAAGCCCGCCGCCACGCCCGCGCCGTCCAAGCCGGTCGTCACCAAGGCCGTCACCATCCCCTCGCTCAACGCACTGCGCGCGGCCGGCGAGAAGATCACCATGCTGACCTGCTACGACGCCAGCTTCGCCGCCCTGATGGACCGCTGCGGCGTGGAAGTGCTGCTGATCGGTGACTCGCTGGGCATGGTCTGCAACGGCCACACCTCCACCCTGCCCGTCACCGTGGACGAGATCGCGTACCACACGGCGGCCGTGGCGCGCGGCAGCAAGTCGGCCATGGTGCTGGCCGACATGCCGTTTGGCAGCTACGCCACGCCGGAAGCGGCGTTCAACAACGCCGTCAAACTGATGCAGGCCGGCGCCCACATGGTCAAGATCGAAGGCGGCGCCTGGCTGGCCGACACGGTGCGCTTCCTGACCGAGCGCGCCGTGCCCGTGTGCGCCCACCTGGGTCTGACGCCGCAATCGGTGCACCAGCTGGGCGGCTACAAGGTGCAGGGCAAGACCACCGAATCGGCCGACCTGCTCAAGGCCGACGCGCTCAAGCTGCAGGCGGCCGGCGCGGCCATGCTGGTGCTGGAAGCCATCCCCACCCAGCTGGGCAAGGAAGTGACGGACCTGCTGGCGATCCCGACGATCGGCATCGGCGCCGGCCCCGATTGCGCCGGCCAGGTGCTGGTAATGCACGACCTGCTGGGCGTGTTTCCCGGTCGCAAGGCGCGTTTCGTGAAGAACTTCATGGAAGGCCAGACCAGCATTGCCGCGGCCGTCAGTGCCTATGTGCAAGCCGTCAAGGACGGCAGCTTCCCCGCCCTGGAACACTGCTTCTAAGTAAAATTAACGGCAAGCAAAATCGGGGACGTAACACGGTTTTCCCGCATGGGAAAACCGTGTTACGTCCCCGATTTTGCTTGCTGTTAATTTTTCGTCTTGGTTTTGATTGTCCATGACAGCGCTGTTCCGGCTGTCCGCTCCCGCTGTTCGCACTGTTGCGTCCTGCAACAGCCGGAATAAACCGTGCCAGCCCGCGTCCCGGGCAGCATGGTTTTTTTCGGGCCCGCCCGCCCCTGCGCCATGGGTCATGCAAGCACAGGCATGAACCTTGCTCCCCTTGATGGTAATCAAATAAACCAGGGCGTGGGTTCACTCTGCCGCCCAGCCTGGTCCCTCTCGATCGTTACTGTTGGCAGGATGGCGCAAGCCGGGAGAGCATCATGGAAAAGGTCAAGCAACCCAGCAAGGAACAGGTTCGGCAATACATGGAACAGCGCCGCGCGGCCAACGATCCGCCGCCGTCGATGGACGAAATCCGCCGCCAACTGGGCTGGCAGATGATCGTACTGCCGCCGCTGCCGGACTGGAAGGTGGCATGATGCGCCACCTTCCCCGTCCGCGCGCCGTCACACCAGCGCGGACAGGCAGCGCTCGAAGCCGTCGAGCAGGCGCGCCACGTCCTGCGCCGTCGTCTGCGGGCACACCAGCAGCATGTTGTGGAATGGCGTGATCAGCAATCCCCGGTTGAGCAGGTACAGGTGGATGATCTGTTCCAGCTCGCCGTCGAGTATGGCCCCCGCCTCGCTGCCGTTGCGCGGCGGCTGGGGAGAAAACTGGAACTCCGTGCGTGCCCCCACCTGCGTCACGCACCACGGCAGTCCGTGGCGCGCAATGGCGCCGCGCAGGCCGGCCGCCAGCTGGTCCGCCAGCGCGAACATGGCCTCGTAAGCCTGCTCCGTCATCACCTGTTCCAGATTGGCGCGCATGGCGGCCATGGCGAACATATTGGCGCTCAGCGTCGTGCCCACGCCGGAATGTCCCGGTGGCGCGTCGCGCTTGGCCCGCTCCACCCGCCGCGCCACATCGGCCGTGAAGCCGTACACGGCGCACGGCACGCCGCCGCCGATTGGCTTGCCCACCACCAGCGCATCGGGCGCCATGCCATGCGCGCGCGCGTAGCCGCCGGGGCCACTGCTGATCGTATGCGTTTCGTCGATCACCAAGAGCGTGCCATGGCGGCGCATGATGCGCTGCGCTTGCTCCCAGTAGCCGGGCTGCGGCAGCACCATGCCGATGTTGGTCATCACCGGTTCGGCCAGCACGCAGGCCACGTCGCCGGCGGCCAGCGCCGCGTCCAGCGCGGCCAGGTCGTTGAATTCCACCACCACCGTGTGCCCGGTCAGCGGATAGACCTGGCCCAGCAAGCTGTCGCGCTGCACGGGCACGCCGTCCACCAGGTCCACGAACACGTCGTCCACCGTGCCGTGGTAGCAGCCGTTGAACACGAGGATCTTGCTGCGGCCCGTGGCCGCGCGCAGCCAGCGCAGCACGAAGCGGTTGGCGTCCGAGGCCGACAGCGCGAACTGCCAGTACGGCAGGCCGAAGCGGCGCGCCAGCTCCTCGGCCACCGGGGCCGCGTCCTCGGACGGCAGCATGGCCGTGTAGCCGCGCGCGGCCTGGTGCGCGATGGCGTGGGCCACGGCCGGCGGCGCGTGGCCGAACATGGCGCCCGTGTCGCCCAGGCAGAAGTCGGTGTAGGCGTGGCCGTCGGCGTCCGTGAAGCTGGCGCCGCTCGCCTCGTGCACGGTCAGCGCAAATGGCGTGGACCAGTCGTTCATCCAGTGCATGGGCACCCCGAACAGCAGATGCTCGCCCGCGCGCGCGGCCAGCGCCTGCGAAATGGGATTGCGGGCGATGTAGTCGGCCCGTTCGGCCGCCGCCAGCGCCTGCGCCCTGGCCAGGTTGACACCGTGGCGTGTGATGTTCCCGGTCATCGCGCGCTCCTCACACCAGCAGCATCAGGTGCTCGCGCTCCCACGAGCTGATCACGCGGCTGTAGGTGGCGAACTCCAGCTCCTTCACTTCGCAGAACGCCTGCACGAACAGTTCCCCCAGCACCTCGCCCAGCGCCTTGCATTCACGCAGGCGCTGGATGGCGTCTTCCAGGTTGCGCGGCAGTTCGTTGTGCACGTGTTCCGCGCTGTCGGCCGTGGGCGCCGACGCCGTGAGCTGCTCCACCATGCCCAGGTAGCCGCAGGCCAGCGTGGCGGCCATGGCCAGGTAGGGATTGACGTCCACGCCCGGCACGCGGTTTTCCAGCCGGCGGTTGACGGGCGTGGAATTGGGCACGCGGATGCCGCAGGTGCGGTTGTCGTAACCCCAGCGCACGTTGGTGGGCGCCGACATGAAGCGCGACAGGCGGCGGTAGGAATTGACGTGCGGCGCCAGCAGCAGCGTGGCCGGCGCCGTGTATTTTTCCAGCCCGGCGATATAGTGGAAGAACAGCGCGCTGGCGCTGCCGTCGTCGTTGCTGAAGATGTTCTTGCCGGTCTCCGTATCGAGCACGCTCTGGTGGATGTGCATGGCGCTGCCCGGCTCCGTCTCCATCGGCTTGGCCATGAAGGTGGCGAAGATGCCGTGCCGTAGCGCCGTCTCGCGCACGGCGCGCTTGAACAGGAACACCCGGTCGGCCAGTTCCAGCGCGTCGCCATGGGTGAAGTTGATCTCCATCTGGCCCGCGCCCGCCTCGTGGATCAGCGTTTCCACGCCCAGCCCGTGCAGCTTGCAAAAGCTTGATAACTCAAGGAAAAAGGGATCGAAGTCATTCACGGCGTCGATCGAATAGGACTGGCGGCCGGACTCCGTCTTGCCGCTGCGGCCCAGCGGCGGCACCAGCGGCTCGTGCGGGTTGCTGCTACGCGCGACCAGGTAGAACTCCATCTCCGGCGCCACCACCGGCTGCCAGCCGCGCGCCGCGTACAACTGCAGCACCTTGCGCAGCACGGCCCGCGGCGACAGGCCGACCGGCGTGCCGTCGAAATTCTGGCAATCATGGATCACCAGCGCCACGTTCTCGGCGGCCCAGGGCACCTGGCGCAGCGTGGCCAGGTCCGGCACGCAGATCATGTCCGGGTCGGTCACGCCCGTGTAGGGCGTGTTGTTGGGCTGTTCGCCGTTGACGGTATTCAGCAGCACGCTTTTCGGCAGCCGCATTTCGCCTTCGCTCAGGAACAGGTCCTTGGGCAGGATCTTTCCCCTGGCGATGCCGGTCATGTCGGCGATCACGCATTCCACCTCGTGGATATTGCGCTCGCGCAGAAAGTCGCGCATGGCTTGGGTCATGTCATTCTCCTGTCGCAGCAAGCTCCACCGCGGGCTGCCATGGGTTCAACCGATCTGGATCCAGGTGGTCTTGAGCTCCGTGTACTTGTCGAACGCGTGCAGCGACTTGTCGCGCCCGTTGCCCGATTGCTTGTAGCCGCCAAAGGGCACGGTGATGTCGTCGCCGTCGTACTGGTTCACGTGCACGGTGCCGGCCCGCAGCGCGCGCGCCGTCTGGATCGCCTTGCTCATGTTGGCGGTCCACACGGCCGCCTGCAAGCCGTAAGGCGTGGCGTTGGCCTGGCGCACGGCGTCGTGGATGTCGGTGAAGCTCAGTACCGACAGCACGGGGCCGAAGATCTCCTCGCGGGCGATCTTCATGCCGTTGTCCACCTGGTCGAACAGCGTGGGCTCCACGTAGAAGCCGCCGCTGGCCGTGCGCGCCTGCGCGCCGCCCGCCAGCAGCCTGGCGCCATCCGCCTGGCCCGCGTCGATGTAGCCGAGCACCGTGTTGAGCTGGGTGGCGTCGACGATGGCGCCCATCACCGTGGCTTCGTCCAGCGGGTCGCCCGGCTGGAAGTCCGGCATCATGGCCAGCGCTTTTTCCAGGAAGCGGTCGCGGATGGACGCTTCCACGAACAGGCGCGAGGGCGCGTTGCAGCTCTCGCCCTGGTTGAAATAGATGGAACCGATGGCCGCGGCCACGGCGGCATCGAGATCCGGACAATCGGCGCACACGATGTTGGCCGACTTGCCGCCCAATTCGGTCCAGGCCCGCTTCAGGTTGGACTGGCCGGCCATCTGCATGATCTGCTTGCCGACCTTGGTGGAGCCGGTGAAGCCGATGCAGTCCACGTCCATGTGCAGCGCCAGCGCGGCGCCGGCCTCGTGGCCATAGCCGGGCAGCACGTTGAATACGCCGGCCGGAATGCCCGCCTCCAGCGCCAGTTCGGCCAGCCGCAAGGCCGTCAGCGGCGACTTCTCGGACGGCTTGAGCACCACGCTGTTGCCGGCCGCCAGCGCCGGCGCGATCTTCCAGGCCGCCATGATCATCGGGTAGTTCCACGGCACGATGGCGGCCACCACGCCCACCGCCTCGCGCGTGATCAGGGCCAGGCTGGCATCGGCCGTGGGCGCGATCTGGTCGTAGACCTTGTCGACCGCTTCACCGTACCAGCGCAGGCAGTTGGCCGTGGCGCCCACGTCCACGCTCTGGCTGTACTTGATCGGTTTGCCCATGTCCAGCGTCTCGAGCAGGGCCAGTTCGGGACCGTGCTGCTGTACCAGGTCGGCGAAGCGGATCAGCACCCGCTTGCGCTGGGCGGGCGACTTGCCGGCCCAGCGCCGGTCCTCGAACGCGGCGCGGGCGGCGGCCACGGCCAGGTCCACGTCGGCGCCATCGCAGCGCGCCACCTGCCCCAGGTGGCGCCCATCGACGGGCGACAGCTTGTCGAAGCGCTGCTCCGACCTGGCCCACACGCGCTGGCCGCCGATGAAGGCGCGGCCGTCAATCGTGAGCGCGGCGGCGCGCTCATGCCATAGTGTGCTGCTCATAGGTGCTCCTCCTGAACTGGAAGCTGATCAGCGTCGGCACGCCGATCACCTGCTGGTCGCGGCGCTGGACCGCGTCCGGAACAACGTTCCCGCCCGGCCGGGACGGGCCTTTCAAGCCCCCCCGGCGGCAACGCATAGTTTAACTTCTCCCCGTGCCCTGGTGTCGCCAGTCAACGGCGCGGCCACGGGCGCCGCGCGTCATACCCAACCGCGCCGCTTGATGTCGTCGTACGTCAGGTCCAGGCAATGGCGGATCAGCGCCACCATCTCGTCGATCTGCGCACGCGTCATCACCAGCGGCGGCGCGATGATCATGCGGTCGCCCACGGCGCGCATGATCATGCCGTTGTTGAACATGTAGCCGCGGCACACCATGCCCACGCTGAGCGCTGCGTCGAACGGCACGTTCTCGTGCACGGTGGCGCCCTTGCTGCGCACCAGGTTCAGGCCCGCCACGAAGCCGCAGCTGCTGGTGTAACCCACCAGCGGATGGTCGCCCAGCGTGGCGAAGCGCTCTTTCAGGTAAGGCCCCGTCTCCTCGCCCACGCGCCGCACCAGTTGCTCCGCTTCGATAATGCGGATATTCTCCAGCGCGGCGGCGCACGCCACCGGGTGGCCCGAATACGTGAAGCCGTGATTGAATTCGCCGCCCTGCCCGATCAGCACGTTGGCCACGCGGTCGCCTACCAGCACGCCGCCCAGCGGCACGTAGCCGGAGGTGACGCCCTTGGCGAAGGTGATCAGGTCGGGACGGATGCCGAACAGCTCGGAGGCGAACCACTTGCCCAGCCGGCCGAAGCCGCAGATCACTTCGTCGGCGATCAGCAAAATGCCGTACTTGTCGCAGATGCGCTGGATCTCTGGCCAGTAGGTGGCCGGCGGGATGATCACGCCGCCGGCGCCCTGCACCGGCTCGCCGATGAAGGCGGCCACCTTGTCGGCGCCCAGTTCCAGGATCTTGTCCTCCAGCCAGGAGGCGGCCTTGATGCCGAATGCGTCCTCCGTCATGCCCTGCCCCGCTTCCAGGTAGTTGGGCTGGCCGATGTGGACGATGCCGGGAATCGGCAGGCCGCCCTGGGCGTGCATGCCGTCCATGCCGCCCAGCGAGGCGCCGGCCATGGTGCTGCCGTGGTAGGCGTTGTGGCGGCTGATGATGGTGTGGCGCTCCGGGTAGCCCAGCAGGTCCCAGTAGCGGCGCACCATGCGCACATTGGTGTCGTTGCCCTCCGAGCCGGAGCCCGTGTAGAACACGTGCTGGAAGCCCGGTGGCGCGATCGCGGCCAGCTTGGTGGCCAGCTGCACGGCCGGCACGTTGGTGGTGTTGAAGAAGCTGTTATAGAACGGCAGCGTCTCCATCTGGCGGTACACAGCTTCCGAGATGCTGGTGCGGCCGTAGCCGACGTTGACGCACCACAGGCCGGACATGCCATCCAACACCTTCTTGCCCTGCGAGTCCCACAGGTAGATGCCGTCGCCGCGCACCATCACGCGGGCGCCGTTTTCGTTGAGCTGCTTGAAGTCGGTGAACGGGTGCAGGTAGTGGGCCGAGTCCATTTTCTGGATCGCCGCCGTGTCGTACAGTTCATTGCGGGCGGCGGCGGCCTGCACCGATGCCACCAGTGCGGCGCTGGGCGCCAGTGGATTTGAAGACATGATGATCCCTATCTCAAGTGTGTCGAATGCGCGTGCTGCCGATGGTGGCCGGCAACTTACACATGCAGCAGCAAGTGCTCGCGTTCCCAGGGGCTGATGACGGTCATGAACTCCTGGTGCTCCAGGTCCTTGATGGCCGCATACACGTCGATAAAGCGGTCGCCCAGCACCGTGCGCAGCTTGTCCTCGGCGCGCAGCGCGTGCAGCGCTTCGGGCAGGCCTTGCGGCAGCTCGAACTTGAGGTCGTAGGCGCTGCCCTCGGTGATCGGGGTCGGCTCCAGCTGGTCCACCATGCCCAGGTAGCCGCACGCCAGCGTGACGGCCAGCGCCAGATAGGGGTTGGCGTCGGCGCCGATGATGCGGTTTTCCACGCGGCGGTCCTGCACCCCCGACTCGGGGACGCGGAAGCCCACGGTGCGGTTGTCCATGCCCCACTGGATGTTGATGGGGGCGGCCGTGTGGCGCACGATGCGGCGGTAGGAGTTCACGTACGGCGCCACGATCGCCATGGCCGACGGCATGTAGCGCTGCAGGCCGCCGATGTAGTGCTTGAAGATGGGCGCGGCCGAACCATCGGGCGCGCTGAAGATGTTCTGGCCCGTCTTGATGTCGATCACGCTCTGGTGCACGTGCATGGCCGAACCGGGTTCGCCCGCCATCGGCTTGGCCATGAAGGTGGCGTACATGTCGTGCTTGAGGGCCGCCTCGCGCAGCGTGCGCTTGAAGAAGAACACCTTGTCGGCCAGGCCCAATGGGTCACCGTGCAGGAAGTTGATCTCCATCTGGCCCGCGCCGATTTCGTGGATCAGCGTGTCCACGTCCAGGTTCATCATGTCGCAGTAGTCGTAGATGTCCTCGAACAGGGGATCGAACTCGTTCACGGCGTCGATGCTGTACACCTGGCGCGTGGTCTCGGCACGGCCGCTGCGGCCGATGGGCGGTTTCAGCGGCAGGTCGGGATCGCTGTTCTTGGCCGTCAGGTAGAACTCCAGTTCCGGCGCCACCACGGGCTTCCAGCCACGATCGGCGTACAGCTTGAGCACGCGGCGCAGCACGGAGCGGGGCGCGAAATCGACCAGGCGGCCGTCGGCGAAATAGCAGTCGTGGATCACTTGCGCGGTGGGGTCGGCGGCCCATGGCACCATGGTGATGGTGGTGGGGTCGGCCTTCAGGATCATGTCGCGGTCGGTACTGGAAATGGCGCGGTCGTAGGCCATGTCCTCGGTCGGATAATTGCCCGTCACGGTCATGCCCAGCACGGCCTCGGGGATGCGCATGCCGCGCTCCTGCGTGAATTTGCCGCGCGGGAGGATTTTGCCGCGCGCCACGCCCGTCAGGTCGGGCACCAGGCATTCGATTTCCGTCACCCGTTTCTCGTTGAGCCACAGGTCCATGTCGGTGTACGTGAAGTTCTCGCGTATTGCCATTTGATTCTCTCGTCAGTCTTGATCTTGCGCGGCACGGTCTCTTACGCCGCGCGCTTATGGTCGTGCGTGGACGGGGACACTAAGGGACCCGTCGCGACCACAGTTCGTAGGTCTTCATGCGCCTCTCCCTGCTTTGCTTTGATAGATCCGGCATGCCTGGCCAAAGGCCAGGAACATTTTCTGAGAATCGGGGTTGTGCTCCAGGCGCCACTCCGGGTGCCATTGCAGCGCCAGCGTGAAGCCGGGGGCGTCGGCCACGCTATAGGCTTCCACCAGGCCGTCCCCGGCGCGCGCCTCCACCTGCAGGCCCGGCGCCAGCGTGGCGATACCCTGGCCATGCAGCGAGTTGACGTCGATCTCGGTGGCGCCTTCGAGGATGCGCGACAGGCGGCCGCCCTGCTCGAGCCGCACACGGTGCGACGGCGCATATTGTTCTTCCAGCGACAGGTGCTTGGGCTCGCGGTGGTCGCGCATGCCTTCCACTTCGTGCACGGCCTGGTGCAGCGTGCCGCCCAGCGCCACGTTCACTTCCTGGAAGCCACGGCAAATGGCCAGCAGCGGCAGGCCGCGCGCCAGCGCGGCGCGGATCAGCGGCAGCGTGGTGGCGTCGCGCGCCGGGTCCAGCGGCAGGCTGGGGTCGCGCAGTTCCTGGCCATACAGGCTGGCGTGCACGTTGGAGGGGGAGCCGGTCAGCATGATGCCGTCGGCCACGGCCAGCACGGCTTGCAGGTCGGTCGCCTCGCCCAGCGCGGGCAGGATCAGCGGCTGGCAGCCGGCGCCGGCGGCCACGGCGTCCACGTATTTGCGTTGCGCCGTGTGGTTGGGGTGGACGCCGACCTGGTTGATACAGGCCGGCACGATCACGATGGGGCGATGCATATTGTCTGGTCTCGTTGCTAGTCTTCGCATGGGCGGCGTTTCCGCTACCGTATGCCCGGATGGACTGGAACCACTCTGCCGCAACAACTTGTTCCTATATTACTTGTTGCGCCACGACTTGCTGGCACAATTTTCCCATTTTCGCTTCCGTTTGCATGAAATTTGATTAATCATAGGCGGAAATGGGACTCATGGTGAGCACCACTTGTTGAATTCGGTTGGAACCACCGGCACAAGGCTGAGTCACCCGCATCCGATCGGCTGGCGCAAACCCTGGCCCAACCCGACCTCCATCCGCGCCTGCCGCAACAGCGCCGCCGGTACGAGGCGGCCAAGGCCGTCAGCCACCAGCAACTGCTGGGGGCCCACTATCACCCGATGGCCGTGCCGCCATGCGCCGACGTGCGCGGCCCCCCCCCCCTACGACGGTCGCGGTAGAATTGAATCAGCCGGGCACGCACACGCCCGACATGGACGACACCAAGCGCCTGCGGCCACGGCGGGGCCTGATCCCGCCAGCCTGCCGCGTGTACGGCAACGTGGTGCGCGTCCTGTTCCCGCTGACTATCGGCGACGCGCTGTCTGATGAGGCTCCCGGCATCCTGGAGCCGGCCATGCGCGCCGCCCCACACTGAAAGGCTGCCATGCTTACACTGAACGATCCGGCGCTGCTGCGCCAGCAATGCTATATCAACGGCGAGTGGTGCGACGCGGATAATGGCGCCACCGTCAACGTCATCAACCCGGCCACCGGACAGACGGTCGGCACCATCCCCCACATGGGCGCGGCCGAGACGGCGCGCGCCATCGACGCGGCCAACCGCGCCTGGCCCGCGTGGCGCAGGAAGTCGGCCAAGGAACGGGCCGCCGTGCTGCGCAAGTGGCATGACCTGATGCTGGAACACGCCGACGACCTGGCCCTGATCATGACCACGGAACAGGGCAAGCCGCTGGCCGAAGCCAAGGGCGAGATCGGCTACGCCGCCTCGTTCATCGAATGGTTCGCGGAGGAAGGCAAGCGGGTCAGCGGCGACACCATGCAGTCGCCGTGGCCGGACCGCCGCATCGTCGTCACCAAGGAACCGATCGGCGTGTGCGCGGCCATCACGCCATGGAACTTCCCGTCGGCCATGATCACGCGCAAGGTGGGTCCGGCGCTGGCCGCCGGTTGCCCCATCATCGTCAAGCCGGCCGAACTGACGCCGTTCTCGGCGCTGGCGCTGGCCGTGCTGGCCGAGCGGGCCGGCATGCCGGCCGGTGTGTTCAGCGTGCTGACGGGCGACGCGCGCGCCATCGGCGGCGAGATGACGAGCAATCCCGTGGTGCGCAAGTTGAGCTTCACCGGCTCCACGGCCGTGGGCCGCCTGCTGATGCAGCAATGCGCTCCCACCATCAAGAAGCTGTCGCTGGAACTGGGCGGCAACGCGCCGTTCATCGTGTTCGACGATGCCGACCTGGACGCGGCCGTGGAAGGCGCCATCGCCTCCAAGTACCGCAACGCCGGCCAGACCTGCGTGTGCGCCAACCGCCTGTATGTGCAGGACGGGATCTACGACGCATTCGCCGCCAGGCTGGTGGCGGCCGTAGCCAGGCTCAAAGTGGGCAATGGCGTGGAGCCGGGCGTGACGCAAGGGCCGATGATCGAGGAGAAGGCCGTCATCAAGGTCGAGGAACATGTGGCCGACGCGCTGGCCAAGGGTGGCCGCCTATTGGCCGGTGGCCAGCGCCACGCGCTGGGCCACAGCTTCTTCCAGCCCACCGTGATCGCCGACGTGACGCCGGACATGCTGGTGGCCAAGGAAGAAACCTTCGGCCCGCTGGCGCCGCTGTTCCGCTTCAGGACGGACGAGGAAGTGATCGCCATGGCCAACGACACGGAGTTCGGCCTGGCCGCCTACTTCTACTCGCGCGACATCGGCCGCATCTGGCGCGTGGCCGAAGGGCTGGAAAGCGGCATGGTGGGGGTGAACACGGGACTGATCTCGAACGAGATCGCGCCGTTCGGCGGGGTCAAGCAATCGGGCCTGGGGCGCGAAGGCTCCAAATACGGCATCGAGGACTACCTGGTCATCAAGTACATCTGCATGGGCGGGATTTAGGCGGTCCTTCCCGAAGGGTCAGACTCTCGCACCAAGGCGGGGAGTCTGACCTCGTTGCCTATTCCGATTTAGCGGCGGCAGCCACCTGTTTCTGGCGTTGCCGCTCCATGCGCGCCATCCACAGGCTCGATGCGACCACGGCCACCGACACCACCAGGATGGTCAGCGCCGCCACGGCGTTCACGCGCGGATCGAGGCCCAGGCGGGCGCGCGAGAAGATCACGATCGGCATGGTCGAGGAACCGGGGCCGGACAGGAAGGCCGACAGCACCACGTCATCGAGCGACAGCGTGAACGTGAGCAGCCACGCCGAACCGAGCGCCTGCGTGATATTGGGCAGCGTGACGAGGAAGAACACCTGGTAGGGCTTGCACCCCAGGTCCATGGCCGCTTCCTCCAGCGACTTGCTCATCTCCTGCAGGCGCGACTGCACCACCACCGTCGCGTAGGCCATGCCCAACAAGGTGTGCCCCAGCCAGATCGTCAGCAAGCCCCGCTCCGGCACGCCGAACGTCTTCTGGGCCAGCACCAGCATCAGCAGCAACGACAGGCCGATGATCACTTCCGGCATCACCAGTGGCGCGCTCACCATGCCCGAGAACAGCGTGCGGCCGTGGAAGCGCTGGTAGCGGTTCAGCACGAACGCGGCGAAGGTGCCCAGCGTGACGGAGGCGAACGCCGTCAGCACGGCGATCCGCAGCGACAGCCCGAAGCCGGAGATGATCTCCGTATCGTTCATCAGCGCCGCATACCATTGGGTCGAGAAGCCGCTCCACACCATGTCCTGGCGCGAGCTGTTAAACGAGAACACCACCAGCACCACGATGGGCAGGTACAGGAACACGTAGCCCAGCGACAGCCAGCCGCGCCCGAACCACCGTTGGAGGAAACTCTGTCCGTTCATGCGCGCCCCGCCATCTGTTGCTCCGCCTTGTATTTATTGAAGATCGCCATCGGCACCAGGATCAGCAGGATCACCACCACCGTCACGGACGACGCCATCGGCCAGTCGTTATTGGTGAAGAATTCGTCCCACAGCACGTGGCCGATCATCAGCGTTTCCGGGCCGCCCAGCAGTTCGGGAATCACGTATTCGCCCACGGCCGGAATGAACACCAGCATGGAACCGGCGATGATGCCCGACTTCGACAGCGGCACCGTGATGCGCCAGAACGCCTGCATGGGCGTGGCGCCCAGGTCGGCCGCCGCTTCCAGGTAGCGCAAGTCCATTTTCACCAGGTTGGCGTACAGCGGCAGGATCATGAACGGCAGGTAGGCGTACACCATGCCGATGATGAGCGAGAACTGGGTGTTCATCATGTGCAGCGGTTCCGTGATGGCGCCCATGCTGATCAGGAAGTGATTGAGGATGCCGTTGTTGGCCAGGATGCCCTTCCATGCATAGATCCGCAGCAGGAAGGAGGTCCAGAACGGCAGCATCACCATCATCAGCAACACCGGCCGCACGGTGGATTTGGCGCGCGCCATGAAGTAGGCGAACGGGTAGCCGATCAGCAGGCACAGGACGGTCGTGATGGCGGCGAACTTGATCGAGCTGAGGTAGGTCAGCACGTACAAATCGTCCTGCGCGATGAACAGGTAGTTCGAGATTTTCAGCTTGAACGTGATCACGCCGTCCACCAGCGTCATCAGGGTGCCGAACGGGTTGGTGGCGTCCGGTTCCGTGAAGCTGATGCGCATCACGATCAGGAACGGCACCAGGAAGGCGCCCACCAGCCAGAGGAACGGCACGGCGATCACGAGACGGCGCCCCGTGATCCAGCGCAGCGTGATGAGGCGCAGCAGCTTGTTGAGCAAGGTCGTCATGGCACGCTCCGCGTCAGCTGGTCAGCACGACGACGTCGGCGCCATCCCACCACGCGTAGACGCGCTGGTCGCGGCGCAAGGCGGTTTCGTCATGGCGGGCCGCGTTGGTGCGCGAGACTTTCAGCTCCATGCCGCTGTCGAGCTTCACATGGTAACGCGTGGTGTTGCCGAAGTAGGCCATGGCCGTGATCGTGCCCTGCACGCAGTTGTAGCCATGCTCGCCGGGGTGGGCGCGTTGTTCGGCCGTCGGCGCTTGCACCTGCAGACTGATCTTCTCCGGCCGCACGGCCACCGACACCGGCATGTCATCCGTGCCCGTGATGCCGTGGGTGACGTAGTGCCGGCATTCGGGCGTGTCGATCATCACATGGTCGGGCTGGTCCTCCACCACGCGGCCGTCGAACAGGTTGACGCTGCCGATGAAGTCAGCCACGAAGCGGCAGTTGGGCGTCTCATAAATCTCGCCTGGCTTGCCCACCTGGAGGATGCGGCCTTCGCTCATGATGGCGATGCGGGTGGCCATGCTCATGGCTTCGTCCTGGTCGTGCGTCACCATCACGCACGTCACGCCGACCTGCTCGATGATGTTGACCAGTTCCATCTGGGTGCGCTCGCGCAGCTTCTTGTCCAGCGCGCCCAAGGGTTCGTCCAGCAGCAGCAACTGCGGGCGCTTGGCCAGGCTGCGCGCCAGCGCCACGCGCTGCTGCTGGCCGCCCGACAGCTGGTGCGGCTTGCGCTTGCCGTAAGCCTTCAGCTGCACCAGGTCCAGCATCTGGTCCACGCGCTGCGCCACCTCGTCCTTGGGCAGGCCGTCGCGGCGCAGGCCGAAGGCGATGTTGTCCCACACGGTCAGGTGCGGGAACAGCGCGTAGGACTGGAACATCATGTTGATGGGACGCTGGTACGGCGGCACGTTGATGATGTCCTTGCCGGCCAGTTCGATCTGGCCCGAGGTGGGCGTCTCGAAGCCGGCCAGCATGCGCAGCAGAGTCGATTTGCCGCAGCCGGAGCTGCCCAGCAGGGCGAAGATCTCGCCCTTGTCGATCGCGACCGACACGTCGTTGACGGCCCTCACGCCATCGAATTCCTTGACCAGGTTACGTATCAACAGAAAAGGCTGGCCGGATTCGCCTTTGGCGGCGGCAGGTCGGTCTATGGTCATAGTGTCGAAATGTAAAATTTATAAGAAAGACAGCGTATGGCAAGCCGGTCGCGGGCCGCCGTTGTGGACAACCCGTGATTATAGATGGAGCGCGGGGGATGGGGAATCAGCCTGTCAAACATGCAGCAGCAAATGCTCACGCTCCCACGGGCTGATGACGGTCATGAATTCGCGGTGCTCCAGTTCCTTGATGGCCGCGTACACGTCGATGAAGCGCTCGCCCAGCACATCGCGCAGCCGCTCCTCGGCGCGCAGCCGCTGCAGCGCCTCGGGCAGGCCCTGCGGCAGCTCCAGCGGGTGGTTGTAGGCGCTGTCGACCGTCATCGGCGTCGGTTCGATCTGCTCGATCATGCCCAGGTAGCCGCAAGCCAGCGTGACGGCCATCGCCAGGTAGGGATTGGCGTCGGCGCCGATGATGCGGTTTTCCACGCGCCGCTCCTGCACGCCGGAGATGGGCACGCGGAAGCCCACGGTGCGGTTGTCCATGCCCCACTGGACGTTGATGGGCGCGGCCGTATGGCGCACGATGCGGCGATACGAATTCACGTATGGCGCCATGATGGCCATGCAGGCCGGCGTATAGCGCTGCAGGCCGCCGATGTAGTGGCGGAACAGCGTGGATGGCGCACCGTCCGCGTCACTGAAGATATTGCGGCAGGTGGCCGCATCGGCCACGCTCTGGTGCACGTGCATGGCCGAACCGGGCTCGCCGCCCATGGGCTTGGCCATGAAGGTGGCGTACATCTTGTGCTTGAGGGCCGCTTCGCGCAACGTGCGCTTGAAGTAGAACACCTTGTCGGCCAGCGCCAGCGCATCGCCGTGCTGGAAATTCAGACCCATCTGGCCGGCGCCCGTTTCGTGGATCAGGGTGTCCACGTCCAGGTTCATCATGTCGCAGTAATCGTAGATGTCCTCGAACAGCGGGTCGAATTCGTTGACGGCGTCGATACTGTAGACCTGGCGCGACGTTTCGGCGCGGCCGCTGCGGCCCACGGGCGCCTTGAGCGGCAGGTCGGGGTCGATATTCTGCTCGGTCAGGTAGAACTCCAGTTCCGGCGCCACCACGGGCTTCCAGCCCTTGTCCGCATACAGCTTGAGCACGCGGCGCAGCACGGAACGGGGCGCGAAATCGACCAGCGTGCCGTCGGAAAAATAGCAGTCGTGGATCACCTGCGCCGTAGGGTCGGTGGCCCACGGCACGGTGGTGATGGTGGTGGGGTCGGCCCGCAGGATCATGTCGCGGTCGGTGCTGGAGATGGCGCGGTCGTAGGCCGCATCCTCGGTCGGGTAGTTGCCCGTCACCGTCATGCCCAGCACGGCCTCCGGGATGCGCATGCCACGATCCTGCGTGAACTTGGTGCGCGGCAGGATCTTGCCGCGCGCCACGCCCGTCAGGTCGGGCACCAGGCATTCGATTTCGGTAACGCGTTTATCGTTGAGCCACTGATCCATGTCGGCATCAGTGAAATTGTCGCGGATGGGCATTTGTACTCTCGACAGGCATGATCTGGCGATCGATGAGCTAATTTACCATATTTCAAAAAGCCACATTTCGGGTTTGTGCTACATTTGTCGTACTCTCGGAGGCTCCCATGTCCACCACGACCACGATCCGCTTGCCGGCAGAATTGAAGGCAAGGATCGCCAGCGCCGCCGAGCGCGCCGGCAAGACCACACACAGCCTGATACTGGAGGCGATCACGGAGAAAGCCGAGCAGGAAGAGCAGCGGGCCAGCATGAACGCCGAGGCGGACGCGCGCTTTGCCAACATTGTCGCCTTCGGCCAGACCATACCGTGGGCCGACATGCGGCGCTATCTTGAGGACCGCATTGCCGGCCAGCCGGCAACTCCGCCTACAGCAAAGAAGCCGCCCGGCTAACCATGGCGCAGATAGAACTTGCACCTGAAATTGCCGAGGACTATCGCATCCTTGCATACCAGGCGCAGTATCAAGTCGTCGATGGCCCCGCCCGCATCATGGAAATCGTTCATGCGATCGATGTTCTGGCACACAACCCACTGATCGGCAGACCGGCTGCCAATGGTAAACGCGAACTGGTGATCGGACGCCGAGGACATGGCTACGTGGCCCTCTACCGATGTGTGGAAGCCTTCGACACGGTGTTTGTTCTCGCCGTGCGTAGTCAGCGCGAGGCAGGTTATGCGCGCTCCCAAAGTCGGCCATCCCGAATTCGCCTTAAACGGCCGATGAGTTGCATCTCCTTTGTCAGGCAGCCCGCTCCTCCGCCACCGCCACCCGCGTTTCCACCAGCAGCTTCTTGATCTCCGGGACGCAGGAGCCGCAGTTGCCGCCCGCCTTCAGGCACGCCGTCACCTGCGCCACCGTCTGCAGATCCTGCTGCACGATGGCGTTGCAGATGGTGTTGCGGCCCACGCCGAAGCACGAGCACACGGTCGGTCCCGTGTCGGCGCCCTTCTCCACCGGCTGCCCCACCAGCAGGCCCACGCGGTCGATCTCGCTCAATTGCTCCTTGGAGAACAGGCCGGCCAGCCAAGCGCGCGATGGCATGTCCTGGCGCGGCGACAGGAAGATGCACTGGTCGATCCGGTCGTCCACCAGGTGCACGGCGCGGTACACGCCGGCGCTGCGGTCTTCGTATTCCAGCCAGTCGGCCTGTTCGCCCTGCACGCCCAGCAGGTTGCGCGCCCAGCTGGCGAAATCGGCGATGCTCTGGCGCCCGGCCAGTTCGTAGCGGGCGAAGTCGCGGCCCTGGATGCGGGTCCAGTGGGCCACGCTGTCGAGATTGAGCTCGCGCCGGCTCAGGATGAAGCCGTGCCAGTTCAGGCGGAACTGCTCCACCCGCACCGGCGTGTGCTTGAATTCCGGTTCGCCCGACACGGGATCGACCACCGGATTCACCAGCGCGCCCACGCGCGCGTCGGACGCCGTCTGGCCGTTCCAGTGGATGGGGATGAACACGCTGCCGCGCGCGATGCCGCCGCCGTGCTGCACGCGCGCCACCATCGAGCCCCAGGCCGTGCTGATGCGCGCCAGTTCGCCGGCGCGCACGCCGTGCAGCAGCGCGTCCTGCGGGTGCATGTCGACGAACGATTCGGCAACGTGGTCGGCCAGCTTGGGCGCCTTGCCGGTGCGCGTCATGGTATGCCAGTGGTCGCGCACGCGGCCCGTGTTGAGCGCCAGCGGATAGTCTTCGCAGATCGTGTTGACGGGCAGGCGGGGCACGACGGCGATGAAGCGCGCCTTGCCGTCCGCGTGGGCGAAGCGGCCGTCGCCGAACAAGCGAGCCTGGCCCAGCAGGTCGCCGGATTCCAGCCGCGTGACCGGCCACTGCACGGGTTCCAGCGCGTCGTAGCCTTGCTGGCCCAGGCCGGCCAGCGCGCCGATGTTGAACGCGCGCGGCACGTCGTCGGCCGTGTTGCGATAGCCGCTCAGGCGCGCGTGTTCATCGAAAATCTCATGCGCGCTGTTGAAGTCAAAACCTTCGTAGCCCATGCGCTGGGCGAAGCGGCACAGGATCTGCCAGTCGGGCAGCGCCTCGCCCGGCGCCGGCAGGAAGGCGCGCTGGCGCGAGATGCGGCGCTCGGAATTGGTGACCGTGCCATCCTTCTCGCCCCAACCCAACGCCGGCAACAGCACGTGGGCGCAGGCGTTGGTGTCGGTGTTCTGCATGATGTCGGTGGCCACCACCAGTTCGCACTTTTCCAGCGCGCGGCGGGCCTGGTCGGCGTCCGGCAGGCTGACCAGCGGATTGGTGGCGATGATCCACACGGCCTTGACCTTGCCATCCTCGATGGCGCGGAACAGGTCCACCGCCTTCAGGCCGGCCTTGTCGGCCATGCGCGGCGATTGCCAGAACGTTTGCACCAGCTCGCGGTGCTCGCCGCGCTCGAGATCCATGTGGGCGGCCAGCATGTTGGCCAGCCCACCCACTTCGCGCCCGCCCATGGCGTTGGGCTGGCCCGTGATCGAGAACGGCCCCATGCCGGGCTGGCCGATGCGCCCGCCGAGCAGGTGGCAGTTGATGATGCTGTTGACCTTGTCCGTCCCGGCCGAGGACTGGTTCACGCCCATCGAGAACGCCGTCACCACCCTGGCGGTGGCGGCAAACGATTTGTAGAACTCCAGCAGCACCGGCAGTTCGATGCGGCATTTACGGGCCACGGCGGCCGGATCGGCGCAATCGACGTCGGCCGCGGCCACCGCCTCGGCCATGCCGTTGGTGTGGCGCGCGACGAATTCAGCATCCACCGCGCCGTTGCGGGCCAGGTAGCTGAGCAGGCCGTTGAACAGCCACACGTCCGTGCCCTGCTTGACCGACAGGTGCAGGTCGGCCAGTTCGCAGGTGGCCGTACGGCGCGGGTCGATCACCACCAGCTTCACGTGCGGGCGGGTTTCCTTGATGCGGGCGATGCGCTGGAACAGGATGGGATGGCACCAGGCCGTGTTGGAACCCACCAGCACCACCATGTCGGCCAGTTCCAGGTCTTCATAGCTGACCGGCACCAGGTCTTCGCCGAATGCGCGCTTGTGGCCAGCCACCGCCGACGACATGCACAGGCGCGAGTTGGTGTCGATATTGGCGCTGCCCACGTAGCCCTTCATCAGCTTGTTGGCGATGTAGTAGTCCTCCGTCAACAACTGGCCCGACACGTAAAACGCCACCGCGTCCGGCCCGTGTTCGGCGATGATGTCCTGCCACTGCCCGGCCACGCGGTCCAGCGCCGCATCCCACGACACCTGGCGCAGCGCGCCATTCTCGCGTACTTGCGGATGCAGCAGGCGGCCTTCCAGTCCCAGCGTTTCGCCCAGGGCCGAGCCCTTGACGCACAGTTTGCCGAAGTTGGCCGGATGGTTGCTATCGCCGGCGATATCAGTACCGCCGTCGCCCTTGGGCGTGGCCTTGACGCCGCAGCCCACGCCGCAATAAGCGCAGGTCGTGCGGACCGAGAGAGGTTCGAGAGACAGGTTCACAATCAGTTCCAGTTCAGGCGTTGCCAGTTCAGGCGGCGGCGCACAGCGCTTCGCCGAACAGCAGATGATGGCGGATAGGCCCGATGTCGGTGCCTTTCTGGATCAGGCCAAAGTACCACGGCCCGTCTTGCACATCGCCGTACAGCACGGCGCCGGCGATGCGGTTGTCCTTCAATACGAGGCGCTTGTAGACACCGCGCTTGGCGTCGCGCAGCACCAGGTCTTCGCTGCCTTCGCCGCCGATGAAGTCGCCCACCGAGTACAGGTCCACGCCCGTCACCTTGAGGCGGGTGGGCGAGGTTTGCTGCACGTAGCGGCGGTGGCCGGCGCCGGCCAGGTGGGCGCCGCACACGCGCGCCTGTTCCCAGATCGGCGCCACCAGGCCGAAGGTGGCGCTGCGGTGCTGCACGCATTCGCCCACGGCGTACACGCGCGGATCGTAGGTCTGCAGCGTGTCGTCCACCACGATGGCGCGTTCGCAGTGCAGGCCCGAAGCCTTGGCCAGTTCGATGTTGGGACGCACGCCGGCCGTCATCACCACCAGGTCGGCCGGGATCTCGGTGCCGTCCTTGAAGCGCACGCCGGTCACGCGGTCCGGTCCGACGATGGCTTCCGTCTGGGCGCTCAGCATGAAGCGCAGGCCCTTCACTTCCAGCGCCTTTTGCAGCAGCTGGGCGGCGGGCTTGTCGAGCTGCTGGTTCATCAGCGCGTCCGTCACGTGCACCACCGTCACTTCCATTCCCTGGCGCAGCAGGCCGTTGGCCGCCTCCAGACCCAGCAGGCCGCCGCCGATCACCACCGCGTGGCGATGATTGCGCGCCGCTTCCAGCATGGTTTCCACGTCCTGGATGTCGCGGAACGCGATCACGCCCGGCAGGTCGTGGCCCGGCACGGGAATGATGAAGGGTTTGGAGCCGGTAGCCAGCAGCAGCCGGTCGTAGCGCACTTCGAGTCCGGAGGCGGCGCGCACCACGCGCTTGCGGCGGTCGATGTGCACGACCGGATCGCCCGCATGCAGCGTGACGCCGTGGTCCACATACCACTGGCGCGTGTGCAGCATGATGTCGTCGATGCTCTTTTCGCCGGCCAGCACGGGCGACAGCAGGATGCGGTTGTAGTTACCGTGCGGCTCGGCGCCGAACACGGTGATGTCGTACATGTCGGGCGCCAGCTTCTGCAGCTCCTCCACGGTGCGCATGCCCGCCATGCCGTTGCCGATGACAACCAGCGCCGGTTTCATAAACCTACCCAGACCTTTCCGCCCTCAACGCGGGCGGGATAGGTGGCCACCGAGTGCTCGGGCGATTCCAGGCATTCGCCCGTTTGCAGGTCGAAGTGCTGCTTGTAGATGGGCGAGGCGACCACGATGCGCTCACCCAGGTTGCCCACCAGGCCGCGCGAGAGCACGGCGGCGTGCGAGTTGGGGTCGTAGTTCTCGATGGCGAACACGCGCGGGCCGCCGTCGTCCACATGGAACACGGCGATCTGGGTATCGTTGAGCAGGGCGCAGACGCCGGTGTTGGGCACGATCTCGTCGAGCGCGCAAACGGAAATCCAGTTATCGGTTTGAATGTCGCGGTGCATGGTGTTCTCCTTTAGCTTGACGGGTTAGGCTGCTTTGACTGCGATGGGAATCACGCGCTGGCGTTCTTCCGGCGTGGCCGGACGGATCTGGCCCCGTTCCTCCATGAACAACACGTTCTGGTCGGCCTGGTCGCTGTTGACGAAGTGGCGGAAGCGCTTGCGGGTTTCCGGATCTTCCACGGCGGCCTTCCATTCGCATGCGTAGGTGTTGACCACGTGCTGCATGTCCGCTTCCAGCTCGGCGGCGATGGCCAGCTTGTCGCCGATGATGACGTCCTTCAGGTAATCGAGGCCGCCTTCGAGGTTGTCGCGCCATACGCTGGTGCGCTGCAGGCGGTCGGCCGTGCGGGTGTAGAACATCAGGAAGCGGTCGATGTAGCGCACCAGCGTGGCCTTGTCCAGGTCGGAGGCCAGCAGTTCGGCGTGGCGTGGCTTCATGCCGCCGTTGCCGCACACGTACAGGTTCCAGCCCTTCTCGGTGGCAATGATGCCCACGTCCTTGCCCTGCGCCTCGGCGCACTCACGGGTGCAGCCGGACACGCCGAACTTGATCTTGTGCGGGGTGCGCAAGCCCTTGTAGCGGTTCTCCAGTTCGATGGCCAGGCCGACGGAATCGTCCACGCCATAACGGCACCAGGTCGAGCCCACGCACGATTTGACGGTGCGCAGCGACTTGCCGTAAGCGTGGCCCGATTCGAAACCGGCCGCGATCAGTTCTTCCCAGATCAGCGGCAGCTGCTCGACGCGGGCGCCGAACAGGTCGACCCGCTGGCCGCCCGTGATCTTGGTGTACAGGCCGTACTTCTTGGCCACGGTGCCCACGGCGATCAGGCCATCGGCCGTCACTTCACCGCCGGCCATGCGCGGCACGACGGAGTAGGTGCCATCCTTCTGGATGTTACCGAGGAAGTAGTCGTTGGTGTCCTGCAGGCTGGCATGCTCCTTCTTGAGCACGAAGTCGTTCCAGCACGAGGCCAGGATGCTGGCCGCCAGCGGCTTGCACACGTCGCAGCCCAGGCCCTTGCCGTGCTGCTTGAGCAGGTCGGCGAAGGTGGTGATCTTGCCGACGCGGATCAGGTGGAACAGCTCCTGGCGCGAGTACGGGAAGTGCTCGCACACGTGGTTGTTGACGGCCATGCCCAGCTTCTTCATTTCCGACTTCATGATCTGGGTCACCAGCGGCACGCAGCCGCCGCAGGCCGTGCCGGCGCCGGTGCAGGACTTGAGCTCACCGATGCTGGTGGCGCCGCCGCCCACGGCGTCGCACAACGTGCCCTTGGAAACGGCGTTGCACGAGCAGATCTGGGCGCTTGCCGGCAGCGCATCCACGCCCAGGCCGGGCTTGGCCTTGCCGTCGGACTGCGGCAGGATCAGGAATTCGGGCGACTCGGGCAGCTCGATTTTGTTGAGCATCATTTGCAGCAGGGTGCCGTATTCGCTGGCGTCGCCCACCATCACGCCGCCCAGCAGGTATTTGCCGCAGTCGGACACGACGATCTTCTTGTAGATCTGCTTGCGCTCATCCGTGAACTGGTAGGAGCGGCTGCCTTCCACCTTGCCGTGCGGGTCGCCGATGCTGGCCACGTCCACGCCCATCAGTTTGAGCTTGGTGCTCATGTCGGCGCCCGTGAACTCGGCTTCGTGCTCGCCCAGCAGGTGCTTGGCGGCGATGCGGGCCATGTCGTAGCCGGGCGCCACCAGGCCGAACACCTGGCCGTTCCACAGCGCGCATTCGCCGATGGCGTAGATGTTCGGGTCCGAGGTCAGGCACTGGTTGTTGATCGAGATGCCGCCGCGCGGGCCGATGGCCAGGCCGCACTCGCGCGCCAGGTGGTCGCGTGGGCGGATGCCGGCCGAGAACACGATCATGTCCGTGTCCAGGTGGCTGCCGTCGGCGAATTCCATGCGGTGGGTGCCCGCTTCGCCATCGACGATGGCGGTGGTGTTCTTGCCGGTGTGGACGGTCACGCCCAGGTCTTCGATCTTCTGGCGCAGCACGCGCGCACCGGCATCGTCGACCTGCACCGCCATCAGGCGCGGCGCGAATTCGACCACGTGGGTTTCCAGGTTCATGTCACGCAGGGCTTTCGCGCATTCGAGGCCCAAGAGGCCGCCGCCGATCACCACGCCCGTCTTGGAGCGCTTGCCGCAGGCGAGCATGCCTTCCAGGTCTTCGATGGTGCGGTAGACGAAGCAATCCTTGCGGTCCTTGCCCGGCAGTTGCGGCACGAAGGGATAGGAGCCGGTGGCCATTACCAGCTTGTCGTACTCCAGCACTTCGCCGCTGCGCACGGTGACCGTCTTGGCCGCGCGGTCGATGGCGACCGCGCGGGTGTTCAGCTTGAGCAGCAGGTTGCCGCGTTCAAAAAAGCCGGGCGGCACCAGCGACAGCTGCTCGGCCGTGGTTCCGGAAAAATACTCGGACAGGTGAACGCGGTCGTAAGCCGGACGTGGCTCTTCGGACAGCACGGTCACGTGCAGGTCGCTGCTGTCACCCAGCGTTTCCAGGAATTTTTGGCCGACCATGCCGTGGCCGATGACGATGATTTTCATGATGCGGTTCCTTATGCTCGATTACTCTTATGCTGCGATCTTGGAGGGCATGGACGCCGTTTCCATGGCTTCGCTGGAGAAGCGGGCCGCCAGTGCGCACAGTGCGGATACGGCCACCAGTACGCCCAGCACGCCCAGGGTTTGCTGCGTGTTGCCCAGGCCCTTCATCAGGAAGCCAGCCGCCACGGCGCCCACGTTGCCGCCGGCGCCGATGATGCCGGCCACGCCGCCCAGGGCGCGCTTGTCGACGAAGGGCACCAGCGCGTAGGTGGCGCCGCAAGCCATGTGGGTGAACAGGCCGAAGGTCAGCATGGCGATCACGGCATAGGTGGCGCCGCTGGCGTTGGCGAACCACAGCAGGCCGGCGCCTTCGCCGATCATCATCACGAACAGCAGCGTGACGCGACTGTTCAGGTCACCGCGCAGTGCGGCCTTGTCGGACACCCAGCCGCCCAGGGCGCGGGCGAACAGGGCCAGCAGGCCGAAGCTGCCGGCGGCCAGGCCGGCCGATTTGACAGAGAAGCCGAAGTGGTCGACGTAGTAGATGGCGGCGATGTTGTGGATGAAGATCTCGATGCCGAAGCAGGCGCCGTAGGTGACGAACAGCAGCCACACGCGGTGGTTGGTGGCGGCCAGTTTGAAGCTGTCCCAGCCGCCCTTCTTGCCGCCTTCAATGGGGATGCCGGCGGCGCGCATGTCGGCGTAGTTACCTTCCGGGCAGTCCTGGGTGTAGCGGTAGTAGATGCCGGCCATGATGATCATCAGCACGCCCGGCACGATCAGGGCAGCGCGCCAGCCCATGGTTTCGCTGACGCCGGCCATGACCATGGCGCCCATCAGCAGCGGCATGGCCGCCTGCGCCGCGCCACCACCGGCGTTGCCCCAGCCGGCGGCGGCCGCGTTGGCCGTGCCCACCACTTTCGGCGCGAACATGACCGAGGTGTGGTACTGGGTGATCACGAAGCTGGCGCCGACGGCGCCGATGCCGAGGCGGAACATCAAGAAGCTTTCATAGCTCTGGGCGAAGGCCACGCCGATCACGGGGATGGCGCCCAGCAGCAGCAGGCCGGTGTAGGTCTTGCGCGGGCCGAAGTGGTCGCACAGCGGGCCGACGATCAGTCGCACCAGGATGGTGATGGCGACGGCGGCGATGTTGATGTTGGCGATCTGCGCCACGCTGAGGTTGAACTCGCCTTTAATGACAGGCATCAGCGGTGCGCAAGCGAACCACGCGAAGAAGCAGACGAAGAACGCCATCCAGGTCAGGTGGAAGGCCCGCATCGGCGGGGTGGAGATCGAGAAAAGCTTGATGCTGTTAGCTTTGCTGGTCATGTTTATTTTCCCGTTAAGAAAACGCAAACGGCGCCCGCCCACTCAGGTCGAAAGACCAGGTTGGGCGGACGCCGTTGTCCTGCCGGTCCGTCGTTAGACCGGCGAAATGTGGTGGGGATCGCCTTTGATCCCTTACCTTAGCTATTGCAAGAGCTGTGCCAGCTGTATCGGCAGGGCGCCACAGGGGGAAAAGCGCGCAAAGCGTTGCCACAGGGCCAGATCGGGCGGGAATGGTGCGATGTTGCGGTGCAGCGACGCACGCTAACGGTGCGCGAGCAGTGCCCAAAACCGGACAAGCAGAAAAAATGAGGACGCACAATTTCCCCGAAAGAAAATCGGGGACGTAACACCATTTTCCCTTGCAGCATTGATCTATGGGAAAACCGTGTTACGTCCCCGATTTTGGTTTTTGGAAAAACGGGGGGAGGGCGGACGGAAAATGGGGACGGAGCATCATTTCCTTGGAAATGATGCTACGTCCCCATTTTTCATCCCCATTTTCCGCGGCCGTCAGCAGGCGGCCATGGCCAGGCCGGGTTGCGCGAGCTGCGCTTGCCAGTCGTCGGCGCAGCGCACGACGTCGCCGATGACGATGATGCTGGGGCTGCCCAGGCCGCTCGCGCGCAGCGCGGCCGGCAGCTCGCCCAGCGTGGTGAGCAACTGGCGCTGGGCGCGGCAGGTGGCCGATTGCACCACGGCCACCGGCGTGGACGGGTCGGCGCCGCCGCCCAGCAGGCCGGCCTGGATCGCCTCGCAACGGGCCACGCCCATGTACACCACCAGCGTCAGCTTGCTTTGGGCCAGCGCCGCCCAGTTCGGTTCGGACGCGGCATCCTTGCCGTGGCCCGTGACGAACACGGCGCCCTGGCTCCAGGACCGGTGCGTGAGCGGCACGCCCAGCGTGCCCGGCGCGGCCAGCCCGCTGCTGATGCCGGGCACCACCTCGACGGCGATGCCGTGCGATTTCAGCGTGGCCCGTTCCTCGCCGCCGCGGCCGAACAGGTAGGGATCGCCGCCCTTCAGGCGCACCACGTGGTGGCCGGCGCGCGCTTCAGCCACCATCAGGCGTTCGATGAATTCCTGCGGCGTCGATTCGCAGCCGCCGCGCTTGCCCACCTGGATCACGCGCGCCCTGGGTGCGTGCACCAGGATGTCCGGATTCACCAGGTCGTCGATCAGCACCACGTCGGCGCGGGCGATGGCTTTCACGGCCTTGATGGTCAACAGGTCCGGGTCGCCGGGACCGGCGCCCACCAGGGTGACACTGCCTTGCTCATTCATGGTGCTCTCCTCAAAAAGTCGCAGCTTCGGCCGGGGCCTGGGCCCGGTGCCGTATCGGGAACGCGGCGGCGTAAGCGCGCGGGTCGCGGCCATCCCACACGATGCCGTCCATCAGCTTGGAACTGCGCAGCATGCTGTCGGGCACGGGCGTGCCGCTCATCTCGGCGGCCTGGCGGTACAGGCCGATCTGGTGCACATGGCTGGCCACGGCCAGGTATTCGGGGTCGCGCGTGATCAGGCCCCAGCGCCGCAGCTGGGTCATGAACCACATGCCGTCCGACAGGTAGGGGAAGTTGGCGGCGCCGTTGGCGTGAAATTGCAGGCAATACGGGTCTTGCCAGTTCTTGCCCAGGCCATTCTCGTAATGGCCCAGCGCACGCGGCGCGATCACGTCGCGGCTGGTGTTGACGTAGCCGTGGCCGGCCAGGATTTCCAGTGCGGCCAGCTTGTTGGCCGGCGATGCTTCTATCCACTTGCCCGCATCCAGCACGGCCGCCACCAGCGCGCGGCAGGTGTTGGGGTGATGCTTGACGAAGGCGGCCGTGGTGCTCAGCACTTTTTCCGGATGGTCGGGCCAGATCTGCTGGCTGGTGGCGGCCGTGACGCCCACGCCATCGGCCACGGCACGGTGGCCCCAGGGTTCGCCGGCGCAAAAGCCATCCATGTGGCCGGCGCTCAGGTTGGCCACCATCTGCGTGGGCGGCACCGTGATCACGCGCGCGTCGCGGATCGGGTCCACGCCGTGCGCGGCCAGCCAATAGTACAGCCACATGGCATGGGTGCCGGTGGGGAAGGTCTGGGCGAAGGTGTAAGTGCGCGGCGCACCCTGCATCAGCGCAGCCAGCGAGGGGCCGTCCACGGCGCCCTGCTCGGCCAGCCGGCGCGACAGGGTGATGGCCTGGCCGTTGCGGTTCAAATTCATCAGGATGGCCATGTCCTTCTGCTGCCAGCCCACGCCGAGCTGGGCGCCGTAGACCATGCCGTACAGCAGGTGGGCGGCATCCAGCTCGCCGCTGACGAGCTTGTCGCGCACGCCGGCCCACGAGGCTTCCTTGCGCAGCACGATCTTGATGCCGTATTTTTCGTCCATGCCCAGCACGGACGCCATGACCACGGTGGCACAGTCGGTCAGCGGATTGAAGCCGATCTTGACGGTTTGCTTTTCCGGTTTCAGTCCGCCGCTCATGGCCGCGCTCCGGTTGGCTGGGTTCGCATGTTGGTGCGTATCATCGCAGTGCTCTCCATCGACAAATAAAAAGGCGCCCTTCCCGCCGTGCTCGCTGGCATGCGGTGCAGACGCCCTTGTCTTGTGCAGCCCGGCCGCCATTGGCCGGACTCGCTATGCCATGGAGTGAGTGCAAGGACCATGCCATGCATTTGGGGCGATGTGGGCGCAGTTCAGCCCGTGAAATGCCGGAAAAAACGCACTGTTTTTGTGCCGCGCACCATTCTGGACGGCCTTCAGCCCAGCAAGTCCTCGACGTCGAGGATGCGCTGCGCGATTTCGGCCAGCTTGAGGTTCTTGTTCATGGCCATGTTGCGCAGCTTCTGGTAAGCCTGGTCTTCGGTGAGGCGGTGGCGCGCCATCAGCAAGCCCTTGGCGCGCTCGATCACCTTGCGCTCGGCCAGCTTGTGCTTGGTGTCGTTCAATTCCGTGAGCAGCTTTTGCTCCTGCTTGAAGCGGGCCAGCGCCACGTTGAGCACGGGCTTGATGCGGTCAGCCTTGAGGCCGGCGACGATGTAAGCGCTCACTCCGGCCCGCATGGCCTGTTCCATGGACTGTTCGTCCTCGCTTTCCGTGAACAGCACGATGGGGCGGCGTTCGTCGCGGGTGGCCACGACGATGTGTTCGAGCACGTCGCGCGCGTCCGATTCAGCGTCGATGATGATCATGTCAGGCTGCAGCTGGGCAATCTGGTCGGGCAGATACATGTCGGCCGGCAGCGAGGCGAGGATGTCATAACCGGCCTCCTGCAAGCCCTCGCGCAGGGCCTGGGCCCGTGCCGCTTGGGCGCGCTGGGCCACGTCGCCCGCGTTGGCGGCCGTGATGACGGTGTTGACGATGATGATACGGAGATTGCGCATGGCTGGTTCTGGTGGCAGCCGGGGATTCATGGCGTGCGAATGTTAAGCTTCATACATCCAGTATAAGCAAGAACCGCACCACGCGCTGGAGACAACGGGGGAGGCAGCGCGGGCGACCGGCGCCGCCGGTCGCCCGCGCAAACGGGTCAGGCCGGCTGCTCGCCGTACTTCTGCAGGCGGGCCGCCAGGCGTGGCGCCAGGTCGTCGCCAGACGTGACGGTCATTTCCAGGTCGTTCAGCAAGCCATCCTTGAGGCCGTAGACCCAGCCATGCACGGTCAATTCCTGGCCGCGGTCCCACGCATCCTGCACGATGGTGGTCTGGCACACGTTGACCACCTGCTCCACCACGTTCAGTTCGCACAGGCGTTCCGAGCGGGCGTTGGTGTTGAGCACGTCACCGAGGTAGCGCTCGTGCTTCTGGTGCACATCCTGCACGTGGCGCAGCCAGTTGTCGGCCAGGCCCACGCGGGTGCCCGTCATGGCCGCGTGCACGCCCTTGCAGCCATAGTGGCCCACGATGATCACGTGCTTGACCTTGAGCACGTCGATGGCGAACTGCAGCACGGACAGGCAGTTCAGGTCCGAGTGCACCACCACGTTGGCGATGTTACGGTGCACGAACACGTCGCCGGGCGCGAGGCCCAGCAGTTCGTTGGCGGGCACCCGGCTGTCGGAACAGCCGATCCACAGATATTCGGGCGAAGCCTGTTGCGCCAGGCGCTGGAAAAACTCGGGATCGCGATTGACCTCCGATTGGGCCCACTGGCGGTTGTTACGCAGCAGGTCTTGCAGGGGGGAATTACCGATCACTTGCTCGCTCATTTCGTCCTCTCTACATAATAAAACCGCCGTTCTGTCCCGGAGGGCATGGCGGCGGTCTGTCTGTGAACGCCGAAGCGTCCTGAATGTGTGGAGCGAATTCTACCTGAAATTACTCAAAGAAGTCTTTGACCTTGTCTTTCCAGGTTTTGCTCTGCGGGCTGTGCTTGGCACCGCCTTCGGTGGTGAGCTTCTCGAAGTCGCGCAACATTTCTTTTTGCTTTTCCGTCAACTTGACCGGGGTTTCCACGGCCACGTGGCAGAACAGATCACCCGCGTAACCGGAGCGCACGCCCTTGATGCCCTTGCCTTTCAAACGGAAGGTCTTGCCCGACTGGGTGCCTTCAGGAATCGTGAACGACACCTTGCCCGACAGCGTAGGCACTTCAATATCGCCACCCAGAGCCGCCTTGGCGAACGAGATCGGCATTTCGCAATGCAGGTCGTCGCCTTCGCGCTGGAACACCGGATGCGGCTTGATGTGGATTTCCACGTACAAGTCGCCCGACGGGCCGCCATTGGTGCCCGGCTCGCCGTTGCCGGACGAGCGGATGCGCATGCCGTTGTCGATACCGACCGGAATCTTCACTTCCAGCGTCTTGTTGCGCTTGATGCGGCCCGCGCCGCCGCAAGGCGAGCAAGGGTCGGTGATGATCTTGCCCGTGCCGTGGCACTTGGGGCAGGTCTGCTGGATGCTGAAGAAGCCCTGCTGCATGCGCACCTGGCCGTGGCCGCCGCAAGTGGAGCAGGTCGAGGGCGACGTGCCGGGCTTGGCGCCGGAACCGTGGCAAGTGTCGCACTTGTCCCACGACGGCACGCGGATCGTCGTGTCGAAGCCGTGCGCGGCCTGTTCCAGCGTGATTTCGAGGTTGTAGCGCAAGTCGGCGCCGCGGTACACCTGCGGGCCGGCATTGCGGCCGCGGCCGCCGCCACCGAAGATGTCGCCGAAGATGTCGCCAAACGCATCGCCGAAGCCGCCCGCGCCGCCGAAACCGCCACCGCCACCCATGTTGGGATCGACGCCGGCGTGACCATAGCGGTCATACGCTTCGCGCTTCTCCGGGTTGGTCAGCATCTCGTACGCTTCCTTGACTTCCTTGAACTTCTCTTCCGACTCTTTGCTGTCCGGATTGCGGTCCGGATGGTATTTCATCGCCAGTTTGCGATAAGACTTCTTGATCTCGTCTTCCGTGGCATTTTTTGCGACACCGAGTGTCTCGTAGAAATCACGCTTTGCCATGTTGTCGGCACCTTGCTGTATTTACTGATGTACTGATTATGCGAAAAAGCCGAGCGACCACCATCAGGCTCGCCCGGCTCGGCAGGAAAGCGCGGCCGGGGGCATGCCCCCGGCTGCGTGGATGCCTGGATTACTTGCTGTCCTTGACTTCCTTGAAGTCGGCATCGACCACGTCGTCCTGCGGCTTGGCTTGCTCTTGCGCGCCAGCGTGCTGCTGGGCGCCTTCGCCGCCGGCCGCGGCCTGCTGGGCCTGCATGTCAGCGTACATCTTCTCGCCCAGCTTCTGGGACGCGGTCGACAGTGCCGCCACCTTGGCGTCGATCTCGGCCTTGTCGCCGGACTTGATCGAACCTTCCAGCTCGGTGATGGCCGCTTCGATCTTTTCCTTCTCGCCCGCTTCCAGCTTGTCGCCGTATTCGGTCAGCGACTTGCGGGTCGAGTGCACGAGGGCGTCGGCCTGGTTGCGCGATTCGGCCAGTTCCTTGATCTTCTTGTCCTCTTCCGCGTTGACTTCGGCGTCCTTCACCATCTTCTGGATTTCCGCTTCCGTCAGGCCGGAGTTGGCCTTGATGGTGATCTTGTTTTCCTTGCCGGTGGCCTTGTCCTTGGCGCCCACGTGCAGAATGCCGTTGGCGTCGATGTCGAAGGTCACTTCAATCTGCGGCGTGCCGCGTGCTGCTGGCGGGATGCCTTCCAGGTTGAATTCGCCCAGGCCCTTGTTGCCGGCCGCGATTTCACGTTCGCCCTGGTAGACCTTGATGGTCACGGCGGGCTGGTTGTCGTCAGCGGTCGAGAACACTTGCGAGAACTTGGTCGGAATCGTCGTGTTCTTGTGGATCATCTTGGTCATCACGCCGCCCAGCGTTTCGATACCCAGCGACAGCGGGGTCACGTCCAGCAGCAGCAAGTCCTTGCGGTCGCCCGACAGCACGGAACCCTGGATGGCAGCACCGACGGCCACGGCTTCGTCCGGGTTCACGTCCTTGCGTGGATCCTTGCCGAAGAATTCCTTGACCTTTTCCTGCACCTTGGGCATCCGGGTCATACCGCCGACCAGGATGATGTCATCGATGTCCGACACTTTCACGCCAGCATCCTTGATGGCGGTGCGGCATGGCTCGATGGTGGCGTTGATCAGCTCTTCCACCAGCGATTCCAGCTTGGCGCGGGTCATCTTCAGGTTCAGGTGGACCGGCGCGCCGTTGGCCATGGCGATGTACGGCTCGTTGATCTCGGTCTGCTGCGACGACGACAGTTCGATCTTGGCGCGCTCGGCCGAAGCCTTGATACGCTGCAGGGCGATCGGATCCTTCTTCAGGTCCAGGCCATTGATCTTCTTGAATTCGTCGATGATGTAGTCGATCACGCGCTGGTCGAAGTCTTCGCCGCCCAGGAAGGTGTCGCCGTTGGTCGACAGCACTTCGAACTGCTTCTCGCCATCCACGTCCGCGATCTCGATGATGGACACGTCGAACGTGCCGCCGCCGAGGTCATACACGGCGATCTTGCGGTCGCCCTTTTCGGTCTTGTCCAGGCCGAAAGCCAGCGCAGCCGCGGTCGGCTCGTTGATGATGCGCTTGACGTCCAGGCCGGCGATACGGCCGGCATCCTTGGTGGCCTGGCGCTGCGAGTCGTTGAAGTAAGCGGGCACGGTGATGACGGCCTCGGTGACTTCTTCACCGAGGTAGTCTTCGGCCGTCTTCTTCATCTTGCGCAGCACTTCGGCGGAGATCTGCGGCGGGGCCAGCTTCTTGTCGCGCACGCCGATCCAGGCGTCGCCGTTGTCAGCCTTGATGATCGAGTAAGGCATCAGGCCGATGTCCTTCTGCACTTCCTTTTCCTCGAACTTGCGGCCGATCAGACGCTTGACGGCGAACAGCGTGTTCTTGGGGTTGGTGACGGCCTGGCGTTTTGCCGGCGCGCCAACGAGGATTTCACCATCTTCCTGGTAAGCAATGATCGATGGCGTCGTGCGCGCGCCTTCGGCGTTTTCGATTACCTTTGGCTGACCGTTTTCCATGATGGAAACGCAGGAATTTGTGGTTCCCAGATCGATACCGATAATTCTACCCATGATTGTTTTCCTTATTTGCTAAAGTTCAGATGGTACTAATGTGTGGAAATGCGGTACGTTTTCAAGTGCTTATCGCAAAATTTCCAACGTTCGCCGCAGGCCCCGCTTATTTGGCCTGGGCCGCCGTCACGATGGCCGGGCGCAGCAGGCGGTCGGCGATCATGTAACCTTTTTGCAGGACGGACACGACCGTGTTCGCTTCCTGCTCGGCCGGCACCACGGCCACGGCCTGGTGCTTGTTCGGGTCGAGCTTGTCGCCCTGGGCCGGCATGATTTCCAGCAGGCGGTTCTTCTCGAACGCCGAATTGAGTTGCTTCAGGGTCATCTCGACGCCCTCTTTCAGCGATTCGAGCGAAGGCGACTCGACCTTCAGGGCCATTTCCAGGCTGTCCTTGACGGGCACCATGGCCTCGGCGAAGCTTTCCACGGCGAATTTATGCGCCTTGGCGACGTCTTCCTGGGCGCGGCGGCGGATGTTCTCGCCTTCGGCCTTGGCGCGCATGAAGGCGTCGTGCATCTCAGCCAGACGCGCTTCGGTAGCGGCCAGTTGCTCTTCCAGAGTGGGCTCAGCGGGAGTCGAAGCTTGGGCCGACGCCTGATCCGCCTCGGGATTAGGTACAGCTTGGTTTTCCTGATCTTGCATCTAAAAGACTCCTACATTCATATTGTTTGACTAAGCATTTACTACTGCACTGTCCGGGCAGATGGGGCTTACCCCCTGTCGTTTCAAGGGGTTTCCCCACCGTCCGACCGGCGCCGCCTGTGTCATGTAACAACGGTTACAAAACTTCCGATACGCGCAGATTCCTTTTTGCTAAGAACCGGCTAGTATGTAAACAGACGGCTCAGCAGGCCGCTCAGCAGGCCGTTTCCCCGGGAGTGCCTCATCATGAAGTTGCCATTGATCGCAGCATCCATCCTCGCCTACATCATCCTGGCCACCGCCTGGCTGTGCTATGCGGCCGATCCCCTGGGCCGGCTATTTTAACAGGCTGGCACTCGTCACTGCCAAGTGCTGATTATGCCGCGCCGGCGCGCGGAGTTCCACCCCTCGCAACAAGTTGTCGCTTTTTTATGCCGCGGCGCCGCGCTTGAGGGCCGCCTCGCGGCTAGCTTCCGCCTCTTTTTTCAGCAGTGCACGCTGCGATGGCGTGCTCAGCGTGGGCCAGCCCACGAGATGCTGCTCGGCAATGTCGGCCAGCGCCGCGATCCAGCCGGGGGCCGCGTTCAGGCAGGGGATGTAGTGGAAGGCACGGCCGCCGGCCGCCTCGAAGTCGTGCCGCACTTCCATCGAGATTTCCTCCAGCGTCTCCAGGCAATCGCTGGTGAAGCCGGGGCACAGCACGTCCACGCGGCGCACGCCGTCGCGCGCCAGTTGGGCGACGGTGGGGGCCGTGTACGGCTGCAGCCATTCGGCCTTGCCGAAACGGGACTGGAAGGTGACCACGTATTGCTCGGGCGTCAGCTTGAGGCGGGCCGCCAGCAGCCGGGCCGTCTTCAGGCATTCGCAGTGGTAGGGGTCGCCCAGCAGCAAGGTGCGCTTGGGCACGCCGTGGAAGCTGATGACCAGCTTGTCGGGCCGGCCGTTGGCGTCCCAATGGGCCAGCACCGACTGTTCCAGCGCGTGGATATAGCCTTCGTGGTCGTGGTAATGCTTAACGAAACGCAACTCTGGCACGTTGCGCACGCGCGCGTAATGGGCGAACACGGCGTCGTAGATGGAGCCGGTGGTGGTGCCCGAATATTGCGGATAAGCCGGCAGCACGGCGATGCGCTCGCAGCCGTCGGCCTGCAGCTGGCCCAGCACCTCGGGCAGCGACGGGCTGCCATAGCGCATCGCCATCACCACCTTGACGTCATGGCCGCGCTCGCCCAGCAAACCTTGCAGGTACTGGGCCTGCTGCTGGGTGTACACCTTCAGCGGCGAGCCTTCCCGGGTCCAGATCGACGCATACTTGGCCGCCGATTTGCCGGAACGGAAAGGCAGGATGATCAGGTTCAGGATGAACCACCAGACGGCGCGCGGAATTTCCACCACGCGCGGGTCGGACAGGAATTGCTTCAGGTAGCGCCGCACGGCGGGCCGGGTCGCCGCATCGGGCGTGCCCAGGTTGACCAGGACGACGGCGCTGCGTGGCACCTTGCCATGCGTGTGGGGAGGTTCTGGAAGAAAGGTCATGGCGAGCGCGGTGATGGACGGAGCTTGCCATTATAGTTAAGTTGGCGGGCGCGGGGGGATGCCTGTCCCCGCCCGTTGTCACGACGCCAGCAGCTCGCGCGCGTGCTTGCGCGTGGTGGCCGTGATTTCCAGCCCGCCCAGCATGCGCGCCACTTCCTCCACGCGCGCCTTGGCGTCGAGCACGTCGATGCGCGAGGCCGTCTTGCCGTTGTCCAGCGTGCTCTTGGCCACCTGGAAGTGCTGGCCGGCCTGGCTGGCCACCTGCGGCAAGTGGGTCACGCACAGCACTTGCCGTTCCTGTCCCAGACGGCGCAGCAAGCGCCCCACCACTTCAGCCACGCCGCCGCCGATGCCGCTGTCGACTTCGTCGAAGATCAGCGTGGGCGTGGTGGTGGCGTTGGACGTGATGACGGAAATGGCCAGCGCGATCCGGGCCAGTTCACCACCGGACGCCACCTTGGCCAGCGGCCGCGGCGCCACGCCGGCGTGGCCAGCCACCAGGAATTCCACCTGCTCCAGGCCATGACTGGCCGGCTCGCAGGGATGGAGCGCCACCTCGAAGCGCCCGCCCGTCATGTTCAAGTCCTGCATCGCGCGGGTGACGGCTTCGCCCAGCTGGCGCGCCGCCTGCGCGCGCGTGGCCGACAGCCGCTGCGCGACGGCCAGGTAGGCGGCCTTGAGTTTTTCCTCCTGCTGGCGCAAGCCGTCCAGGTCGGTAGCGTCGGCCAGCTGGCGCAGCTTGGCCGCCAGCGCCGCGTGTTCCTCCGGCAGCTGCTCCTCGGTCACGCGGAACTTGCGGGCCGTGGAGTGGATCGCTTCGAGCCGCGCGTCGACCTGGCGCAAGCGCTCCGGGTCCAGCTCGACCCGGTCCAGGTAGCTGTTGAGCGCATAGGCCGCTTCCTGCAACTGGATGCGGGCCGGCTCGATCAGATCGACGATCGCTTGCAACGCCGTGTCGATGCCGGCCAGCTTGCCCAGCTTCTGGTTCAGGGCCGACAGCTGCGACAGCACGGGATGGTCGTCCGCCTCGGAAATGACGGCCAGCGCTTCCTGCACCCCTTCCAGCAGGCTGGCCGCGTGCGACAGGCGGCTGTGCTCATTGCTGATCTCGGTCCATTCGCCGGGCCGCACGGCCAGCTTGTCCAGCTCGCCCACCTGCCATTCCAGCCGCTCGCGCTCGTACAGCACGTTGGCGGCGTTGGTTTCGTATTCCTCGCGCTGACGGGCCAGCGCGCGCCAGGCCTTGTAGGCGGCGGCCACGGCCTTGCCATCGTCGGCCGCCGTGGCGCGCGCGCCGCCATCGGCCGATGGTGACAAGGCCTGGTGGTCCAGCAGCACACGCTGGGCGTCGGCCTTGAGCAGCGACTGGTGCGCGTGCTGGCCGTGTATGTCCACCAGCAAGTCGCCCAGCTCGCGCAACTGGGCCGCCGTGGCGGCGATGCCGTTGATGTAGGCCTTGGAGCGGCCCGCGTTGTCGATCACCCGGCGCAGCAGCGCGCCGCCCTCGTCGGCCGCGTATTCGTTGGCCTGCAGCCAGGCGGTGGCCTGCGGCGTGACGGCGAAGTCGGCCGTGATGTCGGCCTTGGCCGCGCCCTCGCGCACCACGCTGGCATCGCCACGGCCGCCCAGCGCCAGCGTCAGCGCGTCGATCAGGATGGACTTGCCGGCGCCGGTCTCGCCCGTGAAGACGGAAAAGCCGGCGGAAAATTCCAGTTCTATCGTGTCGACGATGACGAAGTCGCGAATGGTCAGGGTACGCAGCATGGTGGACTAGGGGGTGGGTCGCTGGATAGTGGGTCGGTGGGCCGGGTCAGCTGAGTTTGCCTTCGCCGGACGGGTATTCGTTCCAGTGCAGCTTTTCGCGCAGGGTGTGGTAGTAGCTCCAGCCTTCCGGGTGCAGGAAGGTGATGGTGTGGGGCGAACGCTTGATCAGGATGCGGTCGTGCGCCATCAGGCTGGCGAAGGTCTGCATGTCGAAATTGACGCTGATGTCGCGCCCGCGCATGATCTCGATCTCGATCAGGCTGGAATCGGGCAGCACGATGGGCCGGTTCGACAGCGCGTGCGGCGCGATCGGCACCAGGCCGATGCCACCCAGGCTGGGGTGCAGCAGCGGCCCGCCAGCCGACAGCGCGTAAGCCGTCGAGCCCGTGGGGGTGGCGATGATCAGGCCATCGGAACGCTGGTTGTACATGAAGTGGCCATCCACATCGACGCGCAGCTCGGCCATGCCGGCGCCGGCGCCGCGAGACACGACCACGTCGTTGACGGCCATGCCAACGTGGATCACGTCGCTGTCGCGCAGCACCTGGCCCTCGAGCAGCGTGCGGCGCTCGGCCTGGAAGCTGCCGGTCAGCATCTTGGCCAGCACGCCGAGCATGCCGTCGAGCGGGATGTCGGTCATGAAACCGAGCCGGCCCTGGTTGATGCCGATCAACGGCACGTCATATGGCGCCAGCTGGCGCGCGATGCCCAGCATGGTGCCGTCGCCGCCCATCACGATGGCCAGGTCGGCGTGGGCGCCGATGTCGACCGGACTCATGGCCCGCGCGCCCTTCAACCCAAGGTGGGCGGCCGTCTCCTCCTCGAACACGACCGCGTGGCCGCGCCGCTCCAGGAACGCGACGATGTGGCCCACGGATTCCTCGATGCCATCCGTGTTGTGGCGAACGACGAGCGCGATGGTATGGAACGGGACATGCAAGTCAGGCATAAGGATCTCGGCGAGGTGATGATGAGCGACACGCAGCAGGGTAACCGATAACGCCAGCTTCTGCCATAAACGGCGCGGCCGCTACGCGCTGACCGGATGCCCGACCGCACGCCCGCACGACTCCACCATCAAATACTGTATATGCGAACAGTATAGTGCGACGGCCGGGCGCTGGCAAGCGCCGGCGCCGGGCTCAATGGCCGGCCGTCAGCACACCGGCACCGACGGTAAACATGAAGGCGATGGCCATGGTCACCGAATAGGCCGCCATCAGGGCCAGCCAGCGCCAGGCCGTGGCGAACTTGCCGCCCCGGTAGACGCGGCGCATGGCCCACGGCAGGTAGGCCAGCAGCCATATCCACGCGGCGAATTTGGCGACGCCGGGCATGGGCAGCATCAGGCACATGAACAGGAAGAAAGCGAAGGCGTTCACATGCAGCGCGAACAGCAAATGCTCGCCGTAGCGCCGGCCCGAGCCCAGGTACAGCAGCTTCAGGTACAGCGCGAACAATGGCAGTAGCAGGAACATGGCGTACGGCGCGAAGTGGTAGAAGCCTTCCGTGAACACCTCTACGCGCTGGGCATCCGTCAGGCTGGACAGGTATTGTTCCTGGTGCTTGAGCTTGGCCGCGCCGGCTGGCCAGAAATCCTTGAGCCCCGTGACCAGCAGGTCGCCGTCGCCACCATCGTCGTCGAAGAACACCACCTCGCCCCGCTGCGCCCTGGCGGGCGCGGCCTGGCCTTGGCCTTGGCCTTGCTCAGCGTGGACCGCGGCCGGCTTTGCGGCCGGACCTGCCGCCGTCTCCGAACTGGCCAGGTTGATGGGATTGGCCAGCTTGATCAGCGCGAAGAACAGCACGCTCAAGGTCAGGTACAGGCGCAGCGGCTGGACAAAGCGCACGCGCCGGCCCCGCACATATTCGTTGGTGAGCGCGCCGGGCCGGAACAGCAGCCGTCCCAGCGTGCCCCACAGCTTGCCTTCGAGCGCCACGTAATGGCCGATGAACTCGTGCAGGAATTCGCGCGTGCTGGGCGGATGGAGCACCGTCTCCTGTCCGCACTGGTGGCAGTAATTGCCGCTGACAGTGGCCTGGCAGTTGGCGCAATTGGGCGGCGCCGCATGGGCATGGGCCGGGGCGGCGTGCAATTCAGGGGTCAAGGCGCATCCTTCGCAAACGGGACCATCATGGTCGCAAATTCAATGATGGCGAAATGGTAACCGAGTTTTGCTCCCAAGAGACGATCGCGTGGCCGCGCCAATTGCGCGACCGGCATGGGCGGGGCGCGCTAAGATGCACACTTCAAGCCTTACTGGAAAGGCACAATCATGGCGACAACCAGCAAGCCCGGCACCGCCCCCGGCGGCGGCCATCTGCCGCACGAGCGCGACGAAACGACGGAACAGCCGTCACGCCGTCCGCGCACCATCATCGAACAGGCCAGCAGCGACCTCGAACATGGGCTGGTCGATACCGACCTGCATGGCGTACGTGGCGTGGAGCAGGTCAAACCCGCCCCGCCCCATCCGGATGGCGCCGCGCCCAAGCCGGACGTGCGGCGCGACTGACGGCGGACGGCCATGCGGCGCGCACTCATGTTGTCGCCACGGCCGGCGCGCGCGCACTGGCCGCAGTGGCGGCTGCGCCAGTTTCCACTGCCGGCTTTGTGGGCGCTGGCCTGCGTATCCGCGCTGGCACAAGCGCAATACCCGCCCGGCTTTGGCCCCCACCCTGACCTGCCCGAACCGGTCCGCGCCCTGATCCCCACTGTCGCCGTCGCCCCGGTGGCGCGCTGGCAGGGGGACGAGCATCCCGTGCCCGCCGCCGGCTTCCAGGTGCAAGCCTACGCACGCGGCCTGGACCATCCGCGCTGGCTGTATGTGCTGCCCAATGGCGACGTGTTGGTGGCAGAAACCAACGCCCCCGCGAAGGCCAACGCCGGCCACGGCGTGCGCGGCATGATCACCCGCCACCTGATGAAGAAAGCGGGCGCCGGGGTCGTGTCGGCCGACCGCATCACCTTGCTGCGCGGCGTGGGCGCCGATGGCATGGCGGCCGAGCGCACGGTGTTCCTCGAACAGCTTGCGTCGCCATTCGGCATGGCGCTGGCCGGGAACAAACTGTACGTGGCCAACACCAATGCCGTGCTGCGCTTCGATTACAGGGAAGGCCAGACCAGCATCGCCACGCCCGGCGCCAATGTACTCGATCTGCCGGCCGGCCCGCAAAACCAGCACTGGGCCCGCAACCTGCTGGCCGCACCCGATGGCCGCACGCTATACATCGGCGTCGGTTCCAGCAGCAACGTGGGCGAGAACGGTCCGCAGGCGGAAACGGGCCGCGCCGCCATCTGGCAATACGACACGGCCAGCGGCAAGGCGCGTCCCTACGCGACCGGCTTGCGCAACCCGGTCGGCATGGATTGGGAACCGCACAGCGGCCAGTTGTGGACCACCGTCAACGAGCGCGACGAGTTGGGCGACGAGCTGGTGCCGGACTACATGACGGCCGTGCACGACGGCGCCTTTTACGGCTGGCCCTACAGCTATTTCGGCGCCCACGCGGACCCGCGCGTGACGCCCGCGCGGCCCGACCTGGTGGCGCGCGCCAGCGTACCCGACTACGCGCTGGGCGCGCATACGGCGTCGCTGGGACTGGCCTTCTACCGTGGCGAACTGTTCCCACCCAGTTACCGCGACGGCGTTTTCGTCGGCCAGCATGGCTCGTGGAACCGGCGCCCGCCCAGCGGCTACAAGGTGATCTTCGTGCCGTTCGCCAACGGCGCACCATCCGGCCCGCCGCGCGATTTTCTGATCGGCTTCCTGGACCGCAAGGGCACGGCCCATGGCCGCCCGGTGGGCGTAGCCGTGGCGCGCGATGGCGCGCTGCTGGTGGCCGACGACGTGGGCAACACGGTGTGGCGCATCACGCCCAAGGCGCGCTGACGCCGATGTTGCCGGGCTTATGTGCGTCTCCGTACGGAGCCGCACATCAGGCGGGGCGATGATGGCCCATCGCAAGCACAACAGGAGCACATCATGAAACGCACTGGAACGGCCGTCTGGAGCGGTGACCTGAAAGGCGGCAGCGGCAGGGTCGCGACCGAAAGCGGCATCCTCGACAACGTCTCGTACTGCTACCACAGCCGCTTCGAGCACGACGCCGGCAGCAACCCGGAAGAACTGCTGGGCGCGGCCCACGCAGCCTGCTTCACGATGACCCTGGCGGGAGAACTGGCCGCCGCCGGCATGAAGCCGCGCAGCCTGATCACGACGGCCACCGTCTCGCTGGGCAAGGTGGGCGATGATTTCCAGATCGGTTCAGTGCACCTGAACCTGATCGCCTTCATCCCCGGCGCCAGCCAGGCCGCGTTCGAGCAGGCGGCGCTCAAGGCCAAGCTGGAATGTCCGCTGTCGCGCGTGCTGAACACCCACATCACGCTGGACGTGCGGCTGGACCATTGAGCAAAGCACCGCCAGCATGGTCGCGGCAAAACGCATAGAATGCGCCTTACTGTCCACCAATCAGAAAGACCACCATGCGTATTTTGCACACCATGCTGCGGGTAGGCGACCTGCAACGTTCGATTGATTTTTACACCAAGGTGCTGGGCATGAAGCTGCTGCGCACCAGCGACAACCCGGAATACAAGTACACGCTGGCCTTCCTCGGCTACGGCGCCAATCCCGAGCACGCGGAACTGGAACTGACCTACAACTACGGCGTGAGCAGCTACGAGATGGGCACGGCCTACGGCCACCTGGCCATTTCGGCCGAAGATATTGTCCGTGCCTGCGAGGCCGTCAAGGCCAACGGCGGCAACGTGACGCGCGAGCCGGGCCCGGTGAAAGGCGGCTCGACCGTGATCGCCTTCGTGACGGACCCGGACGGCTACAAGATTGAACTGATCGAACGCCAGTTCGACGGCGCCGGCGCCGGCCTGTAAGCCAGCGCCAGCCCGCCCTGGCTGGCGAACATGGCCGCTTAGCGCGCCAGCAGGGCGTTGATGGTGTCGAGGTCTTCCGGCTTGAGCGAGCCGGCGGCCGCCTTCAGGCGCAGGCCGGCCATGATGGTGTCGTAGCGGGCCTTGGACAGGGTCTGCTGGGTTGCGTACAGCTGCTTCTGTGCATTCAGCACGTCGATATTGATACGCACGCCCACCTGGTAGCCCAGCTTGTTCGAATCGAGCGAGGACTTGCTCGACACTTCGGCCGCCTCCAGCGCCTTGACCTGGGCCAGACCGCTGTTCACGCCCAGGAACGCCTGACGCGCACCTTGCGCGGCCACGCGGCGGGTCGCTTCCAGGTCATTGCGGGCCTTGTCTTCCAGCGCGATCGATTCGCGCACCTTGCTGGTGACGGCGAAGCCACTGAACAGGGGCACGTTCCATTGCACGCCGATGGAGTTGCCATTGGCCGTGGTGCTGGCCGTCTGGTTGCTGTGCGTGTTGCTGGCCACCAGGTTGACGGTCGGATAGTGGCCGGAGCGGTTGCGCTCGATGTCGCGCTTGGCGATCTCCAGTTGCAACTGGGCGCCGACGACCGCATAGTTCTGGCCTTCGGCCGAGCTGACCCACGGGTCCATCGTCGCCGGCTGGGGCGCGGCCAGGGTCACGCCGGCACGCAGCGGCGCCAGTTCCGCGGGGGCCTGGCCGATGATCACTTGCAGCGCCGTGCGCTTGTTGTCCAGGTCGTTGATGGCGGCAAACTCCTGCGCCACCACCAGGTCATAGGCGGCCTGCGCTTCGTGGGTGTCCGTGATGGTTTGCGTCCCCACTTCGAAGTTGCGCTTGGCCGAGGCCAGTTGCTCGGTCGTCGCCACTTTCTGGGCCCGGGTCGCCGTCAGGTAATCCTGCGCCGTCAGCACGTCGAAATACGCTTGCGCCACGCGCACGATCAGGTCTTGCTGGGCTTGCGCGAAGCTGGCCTCGGCGGCCGCCTGCACCAGCTTGCTTTGCTGGTACTGCTGCCAGCTGGCCCAGTTGAACAGCGGCTGGGTCAGCGTGACCTGGTAATTGTTGGCGTGATAGTCATTGTCACGCTTGCTGCCCGGAATGCCGGGGCCCAGGTAATTGTTGGCGGTCGTGATGTCGCCCGTGTTGCGGCTGTTGGAACCACTGGCCGAGATAAATGGCAGCAGGCCGGCCCGGCCCTGGGTAATGCGCTCCTCCCCCGCCGTCAGGCTGGCGCGGGCGCCGGCGAAGGTCGCGTCGTTGGCCAGCGCCTGCTGGTACACCTGGACCAGGTCGGCCGCCTGTGCGTTGAACGTCATGAAAGCGCTGGCGATCAGCACGGCGATAAGGGGTCTCTGCATTGCGTTCTCCGTGGGAGTCATCAAAAAAAGTTAATCATATCAAAAAGACACCATCCATTGCCGCCGCACCCAGTGCCGCGTCGCCGCGGCCCGGTATCGCTCGCTTAATATTTGGGCATCGCGTGGTCGACCTGCACGGCCCAGGCGTGCACGCCGCCGGTCAGGTTGCTCACCTTGCCGAAGCCGTGACGCTCCAGGAAGGCGGCCACCTGCAGGCTGCGGGCGCCGTGGTGGCAGATGCACACGATGGCAGCATCCTCATCGAGGTCGTCGATGCGGGCCGGAATGGTGTGCATGGGGATCAGGGTCGAACCGGCGATGCGGCACGTCTCGAATTCCCATGGTTCACGCACGTCCAGCAGGAAGGGGCTGGGGCGGGCCTCGTCGGCCAGCCAGTCGGCCAGCTCCAGCGCGGTCAGATGCTGCATGGCGCCCCGCTCAGAACGTGAAATGCGACGGTACCGAGGCTTTGCTCAGCATCTTCACATTGGTTTCAAACAAAGTCCTGGTGTCGTAGCCGGCCTCGCCCGTGCGGGTGACCAGCTGCGCCTTCATCAGCGGCGCTTCACCGATGATGGCCACCAGGCGGCCGCCGACCTTGAGCTGCTGCAGGAACGCTTCAGGCAGGGTGGGCAGGCCGCCCGAGATGACGATCACATCGTAGGGAGCGCCCTGCGACCAGCCGTGGGCGCCGTCGCCCAGCTCGACCGTCACATTGGTCACGCCGTTGTCGGCCAGGTTCTTCTCGGCCAGTGCCTTCAGTTCCGGATCGATTTCCACGGTCGTCACGTGACGGCCCTTGTACGCCAGCAGGGCGGCCATGTAGCCGCTGCCGCTGCCGATTTCCAGCACGTTTTCATGCTTTTTCAGTTTAACTTCCTGCAACAAGCGCGCTTCCAGCTTCGGGCTGAACATGTTCTGGCCGCCTGGCAGCGGGATTTCCGTGTCGACGAAGGCCAGGTTCTTGTGGGCGGCCGGCACGAAATTCTCGCGCTTGACCACCACCAGCAGGTCCAGGACGTCTTGGTCCAGCACATCCCAGGGACGGATTTGCTGTTCGATCATGTTGAAGCGGGCTTGTTCGATATTCATCTTATGACTCGGTGGAAAAAGAATAATCCGTCATTTTATCGTTGATCTGGCAAGGAAGGCACATGTTAACGAGAAACCTGACGGGACGCGGGAAATTGCGACAGTCTGCAGTTTGAGGGGGTTGAAGTGGCCAAATCGGCCCGCCACGGTGGTGCGCACGGGCATCAGGCGACGTTGGCGCCCGGCGGCAGCAAGCCGTTCAGGGCCATGCCGATGAACGCTTCCATGTACGCCTGCGGGTCCAGCGCCGACATGTCGCAGGGCAGGAAGGAGTGGGTCCACATCATCAGCATCAGCACCGGGGCCGTCAGCACGGCGGTCATCACCTCGGTATCGTGGGGGCGGAACTCGGCGCGCGCGATGCCGCGCACCAGCACGCTGGAAATGAGACGGTTGCCGCGCTCGATCACTTCCACGTTGTAGAACTGGGCCAGGTCGGGGAAATTATTGGCTTCGGCCATCATCAGCTTGGTGATGCCGGCCAGCTCGGTGGCGCCGATCTGGTCCCACCAGCGCATCAGGATGGCGCGCAGCAGCTCGCCGCTGTGGCCGTCGAATTCGGCCACGGTCTGCTCGGCCGCGCCGATGGCGTTGACGATGTGCTCGCGCACGACGGCCTTGAACAATTCTTCCTTGTTCTCGAAATACAGGTACAGCGTGCCCTTGGACACGCCGGCGCGGCGCGCCACATCTTCCAGCCGGGTGGCGGCGAAGCCGCGTTCGACGAACTGGCCCAGCGCGGCGGCCAGCAATTCCTGCGGCCGCGCATCTTTGCGCCGCTCCCAGCGGGGCTTGGGTTCGGGTGGGACTTGCATAGGGTTCCAGTTTAACTTACTTTCAAGTCATTAATATAGACGGGCCTGCCGCCAGCGTCAAGCCGCAGCGGCGGCCAGCGCCACGCGATACTTGATTACTCAACCATATCGGCCGGCCGCGCGCGACCAAAACGCAACGGCGTGACAATTGAGGAGATTTCCCCGCCCTCGCGCGTAGCAAACTATCCAATATTGGTATTGATTCATCTCAACACTCATGCATTCTTTTGCCCAGCCTGCTCACTGGTACGGGGGAGACGTGGCCATGAAAGCGCGCGCGGTCCTGGCTGCCGTCGCGGCGGCGCTCGGCCTGGCGGGTTGCGCTACGCCCATCATCACCCAGACCAACGCCTTCCTGAACGCCGGCACCACCCTCACCCGCACCGTCGAGACGGCGCAGCAAAACAACCTGGACCAGGAGAACGGCCAACGCGCCTCCATGCTCGCGGCCAACTACGTCGTCAAGCCAGTTGGCAACCCGGAGCGGCCCGGCGACGGGACCTTCCCCGGTTTTGTCGAAGGCGATGGCCAGTGCGACCTCAAGGGCCGGATCTACCTGCGCTACGTGTACACGCCGGAACGGCCGGCCGAACCCTTCCTGCAGGGTAAGCCGACGCTGGACCTGCTCAAACAAAGCAGCGCCTGGTCGCCCCGGCTGGCGGCCCAGTGCGGCGCGCTGCTGCGCTGCGAACAGGCGCCCCAGTCGGCCCATTGCAACACGACTTGCTACAGCGCCGACGAGCGCGCCTGCATCGACGCCATCAGCACCATGGTGGCCAAGGAAAAGGATGACGCGAAACGGGCCGCCATGCAGGGCCTCGCCATGACGGTGGGGGTGCACGCCTATCCGCTGCAGGTGCCGATCGAGGCGCGCGCCAGCCTCGACGCGCTGGTGGCGTTCACCGGCTACCTGCACCTGCTGCAGGCGGCGGCCGTGCCGCAACCGGGCCGGCTGGACCAGGCCATGGGCAGGCTGGGCGGTGACCCGACCAGGTCCGTGGCCGACAACGCCAGCACCCTGGCGCAGCACGTGGCCTCGCTGCGCACGCGCTACAACAACGCGCAGCAAAAGGCGCCTTTCCTGCCCACGATAGGCGGCGTGTCCGACACCAGGCTGACCACGCAACTGGGCGCGCTCGGGCAACTGCTGTCGGTGCTCGACCAGATCAGCAAGACCGAGACATCGGCCCGCCACATCAAGGACATCCTGCTGGAACCCGTGAACGCCCAGGGCGAGCGCGCCAGCGGCGACGGCACGCTGCCCCGCTACCAGTACATCGACCAGGCCATCACGGCAATCGGCACGGCGCTGGCCGTGCAGCTGAACAACACGCTGGCCATCCAGACCATCACCGCCCTGACCATCCGCGACATCTACGGCGCCCGCTACGCCCAGTCCCACTCGATGGCGACCCGGCTGGAAACGCTCAAGGCGCTCGACGCCTTCCCGCTGGTGAGCATCGCCGACTACAAGGCCGAACAGGAAAACGTGGGCAGACAATTGCCGGCCACCATCGCGGCGCTGGTCCAGTCGCACGACCGGCTGGTCGAGATAATCGCCGATCCCTCGTCCGACGACCGCAAGCGCGCCTTCATCAGCGGCGTGCAAAACCTGAAGACGGTGGTGCAGGCGCTGGCGGCCACGGTATCGGCGTTCAAGTAAGCAAGGAAGCATCATGCCCATCACGATTTCTGACATCAGCAAGGACATGGCCAACCTGGCGGCCGCCTTTGGCGCCCTGGCCGCCGCGCCCCAGCCCCCGTTCACCAGCGCCGACCAGGCCCACCTGGCCAGTTGCGCGGGCTCGGCCGTGCAAGCGACCACCCACCTGGCCATCGTGGGCGCCAGTGGCGGCGTGAAAACGTCCACCGCCCGCGCGCTGGAACAATGCCACGCGGACGCCACGGCCGTCACGGCCAAGCTGGACGCCGTGAGCAAGCCGCCATCGACCGTGCGGGACACGGCGCCGCAACTGTTCGAGCAGGCCAAGAACGCCACCAACGCGGCCTACGCGATCGCCTGACCGCCTCACTAGGTCTCACCTGGCTTCACCTGGCTTCACCGGGCTTCACCGGGCTTCACCGGGCCTCACTGGGCGACACTGGGCACACCCCGCCCGCGCCGACGCCCGGCGCCCGGCGCCAGCAAAGCCGGCTCGGCCGCGCCACCGTCACCGCCATCTGACAGTGCACAGCGCCTGGCGCCTATTTTTCCCGGCCGTTGCGCCGCCCTGCGCGCGGCTGCGCTACACTGTCTGACCACCCCGTGATGCCGACGCCGATGATCGCGAAGAACCTGCCAGAACTGATCGCCCTCAAGCGCCTGATCGATGAAGGCGGGACGCATTTCGAGGTCTCCACGCCATGCGCGGTGGACATCGACGGCCGCCAGTTCCCCGTGTACGCGCTGGCCATCGGCAATCCCGCGCCGGATGTGCCGGCGCTGGGCTTTTTCGGCGGCATCCACGGTCTCGAACGCATCGGCACCCAGGTCGTGCTGTCGTTCCTGGAAAGCCTGCTGACCCGCCTGCGCTGGGACCGCACGCTGCACCACCAGCTCGAGCACATGCGCCTCGTTTTCATGCCCCTCGTCAATCCGGGCGGCATGTGGCGCGCCACCCGCTGCAATCCGCAGGGCGTGGACCTGATGCGCAACGCGCCCGTGAACGCGCTGGAGAAAGTGCCCTTCCTGCTGGGCGGCCAGCGCTACAGCGCGCGCCTGCCGTGGTATCGCGGCGCGCCGGATGCGCCCATGGAGCCGGAAAGCAGCGCCGTGTGCGCACTGGTGGAGCGCGAACTGCTGTCGCGTCCGTTCAGCATGGCGCTCGACTGCCACTCGGGCTTCGGCCTGCGCGACCGCATCTGGTTCCCGCACGCGCACACGGCCACGCCGATTCCCCACTTGGCCGAGATCGGCGCGCTGGAAGAACTGTTCAGCCAGAGCTATCCCAACCACACCTACGTGTTCGAACCGCAAAGCCGCCAATACCTGACCCATGGCGACCTGTGGGACTACCTGTACCTGAACGTGGAAGGCGCGGCCGAACGCACCTTCCTGCCGCTGACGCTGGAGATGGGCTCCTGGGCCTGGGTCAAGAAGAACCCGCGCCAGCTGTTCAACCGGCTCGGCATCTTCAACCCCACGGCCACCCACCGGCTGCAGCGGGTGTTGCGGCGCCACCTCGTGTGGTTCGATTTCCTGATGCGGGCCGCCGCCAGCCACGGCCAATGGCAGCCGCAGGGACTGGCCCGCAAGGCCCAGCAGCGGCGCGCGCTGGCGCGCTGGTACGACTGATGGCCAGCTGGATATTGCTGCGCGGCCTGATGCGCGAACAGCGCCACTGGGGCGACTTTCCCGCCCAGCTGGCGCAGGCGCTGCCGGACGCGGCCATCATCACGCCCGACCTGCCCGGCAACGGCCAGCGCCACGCCGACCCCAGCCCCACGTCCGTGGCGGCGATGGTGGACGCTTGCCGCGCCCGCCTGCGCGCGGACGGCCTGCCGCCGCCCTACCGCCTGCTGGCCCTGTCGCTCGGTGGCATGGCCGCCGTGGAATGGGCCAGCCGCTATCCCGATGAAGTCCAGGCGTGTGTGCTGATCAACACCAGCATGCGGCCCTACAGCCGTTTTTACCAGCGCCTGCGCTGGCGCAACTACCCGGCCATCGCCGGTCTGCTGCTGCGCGGTGGCATGGCGCGCCAGGAAAGCCTGATCCTGCGCCTGACCAGCCGCAACGCCCACGCCCACGCCAACGACAATGGCTTGCTGGCGCGCTGGCTGGCCTTCCAGCACGACCGTCCCGTCAGCCGCGCCAACGCGCTGCGCCAGCTGTGGGCGGCGGCACGCTACCGGGCGCCGGTCCGGCGCCCAAGCGTGCCGATGCTGATCCTGTCGAGCGCGGGCGACCGGCTGGTATCGCCCTCGTGCTCGCAGCGGCTGGCGCACGCATGGTCGGTTCCACACCGCATCCATCCCGACGCCGGCCACGACCTGCCGCTCGACGACGGCCCATGGGTGGCGCAGGCTGTGGCGCGGTGGCTGGCTGCGCCGTCCGATGCGACAGCATGAGGCATCCGCGGGCGACAGCGCCGGGCGCGCCTGCGGGGATTTTGTAGGCCGCTGCGGTAAAATGCGCGCACCATGTCCTTCCAATGCCGCCCCAACTGTGGTGCCTGCTGCACGGCGCCCTCGATCACCAGCCCCATCCCTGGTATGCCTGACGGAAAACCGGCTGGCGTCAGGTGCATCCAGCTGGGCGAAGACAACCGCTGCCGCATTTTCGGCAAACCGGAGCGGCCGGCGTTTTGCGGCGGACTGCAACCGTCCGAGGAAATGTGCGGAACCAGCCGCGAACAGGCGATGCACTGGCTGGCCGACCTGGAGCGTTCAACCGCGCCTGCGTAAGACGCCATGCCACCCGCCGCCCACCAGCACTATGCGGTTGCCACCACGACAACAGACGATCAGCACAAGGCCGTCCTGAACGCCCAGCGCGCCTGCGGCCACCACGTGCGGTATCACGCGCATGCCACAACACGCCTATGCCCCGCGCCCATCGATCGCCGGCAGGCGTATCATGACGTTGAGTACGCGATGGAGGCCATCATGGAACGTGAAAGGGCAAAGGCGGGCGATACGGTGCGGCCTATCGGCTGGCATCGGCGCATGCTGGTGATTAAGACAACCACCGGCCACACCGGCCTCAGCGACGACGACGACGTGCTGTGCCGCTGGATCGACGACCGCGGCGAGCACCAGCAAGTGTTCAAATCGGGCCAGCTGGAAGTGATCACGCCGGGTTCCCGGGCCCACAATCCCGGCATGCGCACGGTGCTCTGACCGCCCGCCCTCCCCCGCGCCGCGCCCCGCGGCGCGCGTTTTTCAACCCGTCTTTCGCCCCGCTTTTCAAGCCGTTTCCCGCCCGATTTGCGCCCGATTCAGAATCGCGGCGCCCCGGCATGGTAAGCTTCGAGCCCGCGCAGCGCTGGCGCCCGCGCCGGACACTATTTCCTCCGTCAAACTAATTCGAAATCGAACGATTATTCATGGATATTATTCTCGCGCTCAAAGCCCTCATCATGGGCCTGGTGGAAGGTTTCACCGAGTTCCTGCCCATTTCCTCCACCGGCCATTTGATCCTGGCCGACAGCCTGCTCAACTTCAGCGGCATGGAAGAGAAGATGAAAGTGTTCGAGATCGTGATCCAGGCCGGCGCCATCTTCGCCGTCTGCTGGGAATACCGGGCCCGCATCGCGGCCGTGCTCAGCGGCCTGTTCTCCGACCGCAAGCAACAGCGCTTCGCCATCAACGTGTGCATCGCCTTCCTGCCGGCGGCCGTGCTGGGTGTGGCCTTCAACAAGGCCATCAAGGCCGTGCTGTTCAAGCCGGTGCCGGTGGCGCTGGCCTTCATCGTCGGCGGCCTGGTGATCCTGCTGGTCGAACGCAGCGAAGCAAAAAACCCCGGCATGGCCCGCATCACGTCGGTGGACGACATGACGCCGCTGGACGCCATCAAGATCGGCCTGGCCCAGGCGTTCGCGCTGATCCCCGGCACCAGCCGCTCCGGCGCCACCATCATGGGCAGCATGATGTTCGGCCTGTCGCGCCAGGTGGCCACGGAATTCTCGTTCTTCCTCGCCATCCCCACGCTGCTGGGCGCCACCGTCTATTCGCTGTTCAAGGAACGCGCGCTGCTGTCGGCGGCCGATTTGCCGCTGTTCGGCATCGGCTCGCTGGCCGCCTTCGTGTCGGCCTTCCTGTGCGTGCGCTGGCTGCTGCGCTATATCAGCACCCACACCTTCACCTTCTTCGCCTGGTACCGCATCGTGTTCGGCCTGGTGGTGCTGGCCACCGCCCACTATGGCCTGGTCCAATGGGTGGACTGAGCTAAACCGGAATCCGTATCATGAGCGACACCAGTACCCGCGCCCTGCACCTGCTGCAAACCGTCTTTGGCTACCCGGCCTTCCGTGGCCAGCAGGCCGACATCGTCGAGCATGTGAGCACGGGCGGCGACGCGCTGGTGCTGATGCCCACCGGCGGCGGCAAGTCGCTGTGCTACCAGATCCCGGCGCTGGTGCGCGACGGCGTGGGCGTGGTGATCTCGCCGCTGATCGCGCTGATGCAGGACCAGGTGGATGCGCTGGCCGAAGTGGGCGTGCGCGCCGCCTTCCTCAACTCCACCCAGAGCTACGAGGAAGCGAGCCGCATTGAACGGCTGGTGCGCACCGGCCAGATCGACCTGGTGTACGTGGCGCCGGAACGCTTGATGACGGAGCGCTGCCTGAACCTTTTCCAGGATTCGAAGATCGCCCTGTTCGCGATCGACGAGGCGCACTGCGTGTCGCAATGGGGCCATGACTTCCGGCCCGAGTACATCAAGCTGTCGGTGCTGCACGAGCAGTTCCCCGACGTGCCGCGCATCGCCCTCACGGCCACGGCCGACCAGCAGACCCGCGCCGAGATCGTGCACCGGCTGCAGCTGGAGGACGCGCTGCAGTTCGTGTCCTCGTTCGACCGGCCCAACATCCGCTACCAGATCGTCGAGAAGGGCAACGGCCGCAAGCAGCTGCTGGACTTCATCACGGGCGAGCATGGCGGCGACAGCGGCATCGTCTACTGCCTGTCGCGCAAGAAGGTGGAGGAGACGGCCGAATTCCTCAACGAGAACGGGGTGCGGGCGCTGGCCTACCACGCCGGCATGGAGCACACCAAGCGCGCCGCCAACCAGGCCCGCTTCCTGCGCGAGGAAAACATCGTGATGGTGGCCACCATCGCCTTCGGCATGGGCATCGACAAGCCGGACGTGCGTTTCGTGTGCCACCTCGATCTGCCCAAGAGCATCGAAGGCTACTACCAGGAGACGGGCCGCGCCGGCCGCGACGGCCTGCCCGCCAGCGCCTGGATGGCCTACGGCCTGCAGGACGTGGTGCTGCAGCGGCGCATGATCGACGAGTCGGAAGCCGACGAAACCTTCAAGCGCGTGCTGGGCATGAAGCTCGACGCCATGCTGGGCCTGTGCGAAACGCTCAGCTGCCGGCGCGTGCGCCTGCTCGACTACTTCGGCGAGCCCGCCGCCCCGTGCGGCAACTGCGATACCTGTTTGATTCCGCCTGTCTCGTTCGACGGCACGGTGCCGGTGCAAAAGCTGCTGTCGGCCGTGTACCGGGTCGACCAGCGCTTCGCGGCCGGCCACGTGATCGAAGTGCTGCGCGGGGTGGAGACGGAACGCATCAAGACCTGGCACCACGATACGCTGTCCGTGTTCGGCATCGGCGCCGACCGCAGCGAGCAGGAATGGCGCGCCATCCTGCGCCAGGTGATCGCGCTGGGCCTGGTGACGGTGGACCACGAACAATACAGCTCGCTCAAGCTGACGGACGCGGCGCGCCCCGTGCTCAAGGGCGGGCAAAAGGTGCAGCTGCGCCAGTATCAGAAGCCGGTCAAGCAGAAGCGCCCCACCACGGCCTCCAAGGGTTACGTGGAGAGCGACCTGTCGCCGCGCGAGCAGGCCATCTTCGACAAGCTGCGCTGGTGGCGCGTGGAGACGGCGCGCGCCCACAACGTGCCGGCCTACGTGATCTTCGTCGACGCCACGCTGCGCGAAATCGCCAAGGCCCGCCCCACCTCGCTGGCCGAGCTGCGCGGCGTGTCGGGCGTGGGCGAGAAGAAGCTCGCTTCGTATGGCGATGAGATTGTGGCGATAATCGCGGAGATGGATTAAGTTTCGCCGGCGATCCTGTCGGCCGGGTGGTTCACGCCATCGTTGGTCGGCACCGGGCCAAGCGCGAACGGATCGACGCCCTCCAGGCACGCCACGTTGTAGCCGTACTGGTGCGGGTTGGAACGACGCTGGTGATGGGTGTAGATGCCGCAGCGCGAGCAGAAGTAGTGCTTGGCCGTGTGGGTGTTGAACTGGTACAGCGTGAGCGCGTCCGCGCCCTGCACCACGCGCAGCCCGGCCAGCGGCACCGAGGCGGCGATGGCGCCGCGGCGACGGCACATCGAGCAATCGCAGCGGCGCGGATCGACGATGCCATCGGGAAGGTCCAGTTCCAGCACCACGGCGCCGCAGTGGCAGCTGGCCCGGTGCGCGGGCAGGATGGCGGTATCGCCGACTCGCTTGATCATCTACTGGCTCCAGGCAGGTAATTGGATTTGGCAGGCCTGCACCAGTCGCCTGGTACAGCACGCCGCCGGTAACTCACTCCACCAGCAGTTCATACTCAATATCCTGGAGCATGCGGCCATGGGCCGGAGACGCGCGGTTGTACCTGCCGCCGAACTTCACCACATGGCGTCCTTTTGCCAGCGGCGGTAACAGCAGCCAATAGCCGTCGGTGGCGGCCGGGTAAGCGGAATTGGGATACTGTCCGACGGGCACGCGGGCGTAGGCGTCAAAGCATTGCTCGGATGCCGCACGATACTGGCTCACGCCATCGACCGCCACACCGTCGATTTCCGCGAACAGGTCCAGGGCGGTATTGTTGTTCAATGCGGCATAGCGCTTAACCTGCTCGCACGATGCATTTCCCCCTTCGTGGCGCCAATACACCATGTTTATCACGGGGAAGAACAAATGTTTGCCCTCCGGGACGGTGCATGTCCTGTGGATCATGGATGAGCCAAAACCGCCGGCCAGGAACCACACGTCGCCCTGCTGGCCCACGGCACACTTGGCGCCGCTACGGTCGTTGACGGGGCTGTCTTCGTCGCTGGCGCTCTCGACCCATTGCCACCATTCACCGGCAAGCTGGGGAACGGAATGCCCTGCCACAGATGCCCCCGGCGGCAAAACCACGTCCGCCGCGTGCGCCACGAGCGGCATGGCGGCAACGAGCAACACTGCGCATAAACTTTTCGACATGGCGACCTCGACAATTGACGTGCGGAAATTTTTTTCAGCATCATAACGTGCGGCGCCGCCCTCAAACCTCACACAAATCCACAATGACGGCCGGAACGGAACCAGCCGGCGAGAAAATCAGGTAAGCAAGTCCCTGTTCCGCTAAGATGACGTCCTTTGCACCTACAAGCTCGCCATGGAATACGCCCTCCCCCTGCTGATCGTCGTCGTCACGGCGCTGCTGGTCTACGCCATCATCAAGACCAATCCGGCCAAGCCAGCCGCCCTGCCACCACGCGCTGCCGGGCCATATGTGCCGCAACTACCTGCGGCGGCGCCCGCACTGCACTGGTCGGACAAGGGACGTTTTCTGGTGGAAGTGGTGAACGAATCGCGCTACCAGGCCACGTTGCAGGAGCTGGCAGGCGAACATGGAGAACACGCCGCGGCCAGGGCCTGCGTGGCCACGCTGGTGCCGGACGATCAGAATGCCTACGAGAATACGGCAGTGGCGGTATTTGTGGAGGGCCGCATGGCTGGCTACCTGGCGCCCAAGGAAGCGCTGCAGTTCCGCCAGCGCCTGAAGTTCAAGGAGATTGAGGGCCAGCCGACCACCTGCGATGCGCAGGTGCGCGGCGGCGGCCGGTGGCAGGGACGCCACCTGGCCTATGTGCTGGTGCTCGATATCGAACCGCTGGACTGAACGCCAGCGGCCCGCTACTTTCACTTCTTGGTGAAGACCAGATCCCACACACCGTGGCCCAGCTTGATGCCACGGTTTTCAAACTTGGTCAGGGGACGGTAGGCCGGCTGCGGCGCATAGCCGTCGGCCGTGTTCTGCAGACCTTCCTCCGCACCCAGCACTTCCAGCATCTGCACGGCGTAATCTTCCCAGTCGGTGGCGCAGTGCAGGTAGCCGCCTGCGGCCAGCTTCTGCGTCAGCAGCTTCACGAACGGGCCCTGGATCAGGCGGCGCTTGTTGTGGCGCGCCTTGTGCCACGGGTCGGGGAAGAAGATGTGCACGCCATGCAGCGAGCCGTCCGGGATCATCTGGTTCAGCACTTCCACCGCGTCGTGCTGGATCGCCTTCAGGTTGGTCAGGCCCTGCTCGCCGATCAGCTTGAGCAGGCTGCCCACGCCGGGCGTGTGCACTTCCACGCCGATGAAGTCCTTGTCCGGCATCGCCTGGGCAATGTGGGCCGTGGTGCCGCCCATGCCGAAGCCGATCTCCAGCACCACAGGCGCCTTGCGGCCAAACGCTTGCTCGTAGTCGAGTGGCGCCTTGCTGTACTCGATCAGGAATTGCGGTCCCAGTTCTTCCAGCGCGCGCGCCTGGGCGGTCGACAGGCGGCCGGCGCGGGTGACGAAGCTGCGGATGCGGTGTTCGGTCGGGTCGTACAGCATAGGCCGTGCTGGGCCATTGTTGGGCGTATCAGAGGACATGGGGTGCGGAATCTAACGGTAAAAAGGAAAGTCCGGCGCGCGGGCACAGGACGGTACGGGCGGCGCGGGGGCCGGCAGCCGGGCTGCATCAACCCGGCATTATATCAGCAGCCCACCCCGCGGCAGCACCACGCCCCACGCCGGCGCGGTTACGCCGTGACCACCAGCGTGCCGGCCATCTCCTCGTGTCCGGCGCCGCAGAAGTTATCGCACAGGAAGCCGAAGCGGCCCGCCTGCGCCGGTTGCAACCGCAGCTTGACGGTCTTGCCGGGCACGAGGTCGATGCGGGTCTGCAGTTCCGGAATATTGAAGCCGTGGGCGAAGTCCAGTGCCCGCAGTTCCAGCACCACGGCCTCGCCCTGCCGCACCTCGATCACATTGGGAGCGAAGCGGAATTTGCGCGCTTCGACCTTGATCACCCGCTCCTTCTGCGGCTTGCCCTGGGCCGCGCCCAGCAGCAGCGCCGATGCGGCCAGCGGCACGCCGATCAGGAAACGTCGTTTGGAGGCTTGCATGATCTATCCTTTCGCAACGGGCAGTTCGGTGATCTGGTAGGCAGCCTGGCGCGGCGCGGCATCGACCTCGCGGAAGCCCAGTCCCTTGCCCGGCGCGGCGGGGTCCCACGGCAGCGGCGTGCGCATGGCCTGCGAGCCGGGTGCGGGCAAGGGGAAAATCAGCGACTTGGCCGCGTGGTGGGCGATATGGCCCGTCATCCGGTGGTGTTCCTGGTGGATGTGGCCATAGAACACGGTCACGTTCGGATACGGCATCAGCAAGGCCACGGCCTGCGCGCCGTCGCGCGTGGCCCAGTCCCACTTCGGTTCCAGGTCAAACAGGGGCCGGTGGGTCAGCACGACGATGGGCGCGTCCGGCCGCCGGGCCGCCAGGTCGGCCTTGAGCCACGCCAGTTGCGCCTCGCCGATGCGGGCGCCGGGGTCGGATACGTTGTCGAGCGCGATGAAATGCACGCCCTTATGGTCGAAGCTGTAGTGGGTGGGGCCGAACAGCTCCTGGAACGCGGCGCCCTGGTCGAGCGAGGCATCGTGCTCGCCCGGCAGGAAATGAATCCGCTGCACCGCCAGCCCGGCCACGATCTGCTTGAATTCTCCCATGCGCTTGCGGCGCTCGGCCGGATCGTCCGTGCTGTGCGTGAGGTCGCCCGTGAAGACGATGAATTCAGGCTTGCGCGGCAGCGCATTGACAGCCGCCACCGCCTCGCGCAGCGTGTGCTGCGCCTCCGGGTTGGCCGGCCCGCGATAGCCCCAGTGCGAATCGGATAGCTGCACGAAGTAGAAATCCTCGCTCCCCTGCTGCGCCCACGCCTTGCCATACAGGCCGGACATGAAGACGGCGCCCCCGCCCACGGCGCCCAGCCTCAAGAAACTCCTGCGATCGATCATGCTGTCCTCCATCTGCCTGGTTGAAAATCGGCGCCCGCTTCCATGTCATAATCGGCGCTTCAGACCGGCGCGCCATACCGGATAAAACCGGCCGCGCCCCGTTCCTATTCCCGCCGCATGAATTATTTTTTTCGCGGGAATAAAAGCGCACCACACCGAGTCTTCACCTGCGGGACGACGACGATGGACAAGCATTTGGGCGACGACGACAAAGCGGCGCGGTTTGAACAACTGGCCATGCCGCACCTGGATGCGGCCTACAACCTGGCGCGCTGGCTCACGCGCGACCCGCACGACGCGGATGATCTGGTGCAGAGCGCCTACCTGCGCGCCTACCGTTTCGCCGACAGCTACCGGGGCGGCGACGCGCGCGCCTGGCTGCTGACCATCGTGCACAACACCTTCTACACGACGCTGCGCGACCGCAAGCCGCAGCAGGGCGACGTGAGTTTCGACGAGGCGCTGCACGGCGCCGACGGCGACGAACTGCTGGTACAGCAAGCGGTGAGCGATCCGGCCGGCATCGTGGCCAGCCGCGACGTGGGCCGCAGCGTCAACCAGGCATTGCGTCAGCTGCCGCCCGCGTTCCGCGAAGTGCTGGTGCTGAAGGAAATGGACGAGCTGTCATACAGGCAGATCGCCGAGGTGGCCGATATCCCCATCGGCACGGTGATGTCGCGCCTGGCGCGCGCGCGCAAGCTGCTGCTGTCGTACCTGCAACGCGACGCTGGAGAATAGGATGGAATGCACGCAATCGCAGCACTGGATGGCCGCCTGGCTGGACGGTGAACTGGACCCGCCCGGCGCCATGCAGCTGGAATCGCACCTGGCCGGCTGCGCCGCCTGCCGCGCGGCGCTGGCACGGCTGACGGAGCTGCGCGACGCCGTCGCGCAGCAAGCGACGCGCCACACGGCGCCGCCCCACCTGCGCCATCGCATCAGCACCGCCCTGCGCGAACAGGCGCAGCAGCAACGGCAAGCGCCCCAACCACGCCGCGCCACCCCATCCGCGCGCTGGCCGTGGGCCTGGATCAACCTGGGCGCGGCCGCCGTCAGCACGGCCGCCTTCGCCGTCACGCTGGCGCTGTACCTGGGGCAGCCCAGCCCCACCGACCAGCTGGACCAGGAACTGGTGGCCAGCCATTTCCGCTCGCTGATGCCGGACCACCTGACGGACGTGGCCTCGACCGACCAGCACACGGTCAAGCCCTGGTTCGCCGGCAAGCTCGATTTCGCGCCGCCTGTGACGGACCTGGCGCCACAGGGTTACGCCTTGATCGGCGGACGGCTCGACTACATCGGCCAGCGTCCGGTGGCGGCGCTGGCCTACCGGCACCGCAAGCACGTGCTCAACCTCTACGTGTGGCCAGTGCCCGCGGCCCGTGCCACAACGCCGCAAGCGAGCACGCGCCAGGGCTACCAGGTGCTGCGCTGGACGCGCAACGGCATGCAGTACGCCGCCATTTCCGACATGGGCGCGCCGGACCTGGCCCGGTTCGCGCAGTTGTTCAGCGCCGGCACGGCAGCCGGCATGGCGCCATCCGATTAGCGCTTAGTCCAGGCAGCGCGCCAGCCCTCACACAGGGATGGGCACGGGCATGGGCGCCGGCCCGCGCAGCAGCCGCAGGCCGTTGAGCACCACCATCAGGCTCACGCCCATGTCCGCGAACACGGCCATCCACAGGGTCGAATAGCCGGCCACGGCCAGCACCAGGAACACCGCCTTGATGGCCAGCGCCAGCACGATGTTCTGCACCAGGATCGCGTGGGTGCGCGCGCTCAGGCGCATGAACCAGGCCACCTTGCGCAAGTCATCGTCCATCAGCGCCACGTTGGCCGTCTCCATCGCCGTGTCAGTGCCGGCCGCGCCCATGGCGAAGCCGATGGCCGCTTGCGCCAGCGCCGGCGCGTCGTTCACGCCGTCGCCCACCATGCCGACCGCGCCATGTTCAGCGGCCAGCGCCGTGACGAGGCGCAGCTTATCGTCGGGCAGCAGGCCGGCGCGCACGTCGGCGATGCCGAGCCGGGCGCCGACGGCGCGCGCCGTGTCCACGTTATCACCCGACAGCATCACCACGCGCACGCCCAGCGCGTGCAGCTGCGCCACCGCCTCGGCGCTGGTGGCGCGCACCGTGTCGGCCACGGCCACCACCAGCAGCGCCGCCGTGGCGGAACACAGCACCACCACGCTTTTGCCGTCGCGTTCCAGCGTGGCCAGCGACGCGGCCAGCGCGTCGTCCCGCACGCCCAGTTCACGCACCAGCCGCGCATTGCCCAGGTAGAGCGTATCGCCTTCCACCTCGCCGCGGATGCCGCGCCCCTGCAGCGCCTCGAAGCGCGCCACCGGCGCCAGCGCCACCTCGCGCTGGGCGCCATGCCAGTGCTGGACCAGCGCGCGCGACACGGGATGGGCCGACAGCGCGGCCAGGCTGGCCGCACGGTGCAGCAGCGCCAGGGGCTCACCGCCGTCCAGCACGACGACGTCCGTCACCTGCGGCGTGCCCAGCGTGAGCGTGCCGGTCTTGTCGAGCGCCACCGCCCTCAGCTTGCGCCCCAGCTCCAGGTACACGCCGCCCTTGACCAGAATGCCATGGCGCGCTGCCGCCGCCAGCCCGCTCACCACCGTCACCGGCGTCGAGATGACGAGCGCGCACGGGCAGGCGATCACCAGCAGCACCAGCGCCCGGTAGAACCAGGCATGGATGTCGGCGCCCAACGCCAGGGGCGGCACCACCGCCACCAGCACGGCCAGCGCCACCACCACCGGGATGTAGCTGGCAGCGAAGCGGTCCACGAAACGCTGGGTCGGCGCGCGCTCGCCCTGCGCCTGCTGCACGCTGCTGACGATGCGCGACAAGGTGGACTGGCTTTGCGGCGCCGTCACCGTGTAGTCAAAGCTGCCCTGTTCGTTGATGGTGCCGGCGAACACGGTATCGCCCGGCAGCTTGGCCACCGGCATACTCTCACCCGTGATGGGCGCCTGGTTGACGGCGCTCTCGCCCGCCGCCACCACGCCATCGAGGGCGATGCGTTCGCCCGGCGTCACGCGCACCAGCGCGCCCGGCTGCACCTGGGCCGCCGCCACGCGCTGCCACGCGCCCGATGGCGCCTGCACGGTGGCCGTGTCGGGCGTGAGCGCCATCATGCCGCGGATGGCGTGGCGCGCCCGGTCCAGCGAGCGCGCCTCGATCCGTTCGGCCAGCGCGAACAGGAAGATCACCATGGCCGCTTCCGGCCACTGGCCGATGGCCAGCGCACCCAGGATGGCCAGCGACATCAGGAAGTTCATGTTCAGCGACAGGTTGCGCAGCGCGATCCAGCCCTTCTTCAGGGTACCGAGGCCGCCGCACACGATGGCCGTGACAGCCAGCGCCAGCACCGGCCAGCCGTGTTCGTGGCCCGTGCTCCATGCCATGCCTTCGGCCGCCAGCGCGGCCAGCCCGGATACGGCCAGCGGCAGCCAGCGCGGCAGCCCGAATGGCGGCGTACCGGCCGCGCGCGGCGCCGGCGATGGCGCGGCCTGCGCATCCGGGGCCGCCAGCGCGTCCTGCGAGCTGGAGACAACAGCGGGCGCCATGTCGAGCGCCGTCAGCACCGCCACCAGCGGCGCGATGGTTGGCAAATGATGGTCCACCGTCAGCTCGCGCCGCATCAGGTTGAACTGCAAGGCATCCACGCCGGCCATGCCACGCAGCCGGTCCCGGATCAGCTTTTCCTCGGTGGGGCAATCCATGTTCTGGATCATGAACACGGCCCGCTCGGCGCTGGCGGCGGCAGCCGGCGCTGCCGCCGCCGGTGCGGTGGCGTCACCGCAGCAATCCTTGCCATCGCATGTATTCATGACGGTCCCGCCTTCTCAGTCCGTGTAGCTGGCGTCGGCCGCGATATGGGCCGGCAGCGTGAGGTGGAAGCGCTGCAGCTGCTTGCGGCTGTAGAGGAATTTGCCGCGGTCGGCCGTCACGGGGTAGATGCGCTCGGGCGGCGTGCCGGCCAGGATCCTGAGCGCGATCTCGGCCGCCGCCTTGCCCTGGTCGCGGCCATACAGCACCAGGCCGCCGATGGTCTTGTCCGGGCCCACGGCCCAGTCCCAGAAGCCGAAGATGGGCACGGGCGCGTGGGCGGCCGTCCAGCGCGCCACCTGGTCCGTCGTGTTGACGCTCTTGCCCGCGCCATCGTGCAGCGCCTGGTACAGGCCGAGGAAGATCACGTCGTAATTGTCCTTCGCCTTGAGCACCTCGGCTTGCCATTGCTCCCACTGGCCCACCAGCTTCAGTTCGACGAGCGTGCCACCGATCAGCTGGCGCGACTTGCCTTCGAACGTCTCCTGGCGCACCACTTGTGACGTGATGTCGGTGTCGAACAGCACCAGCGCCCGCTTCACGTGCGGCACCAGTTCGGACACGAGCGCGATATTGCGCTTCAGGATAGGCCGTTCCAGCACGCCCGTGATGTTCCTGGTGACCTTGGCGTCAAAGTACTCGCGCGGATTGTTGTTGATGCCGAGGTAGACCACGGGCGTGCCCGTCGTGCCCAGGCGCTGCGCCAGCAGCTTGAGGGCCGCGTCGTCGCCCAGGATCACCAGCGCCGGGTGCAGCGATTGATACAGCGCCCAAGCCTTGTCGGCCATGGCCGCATGCTGCTCGCGCGGCAGGCGCTTGGTATCCATCTGAAAATATTCGAGCCGGTACTTCTTGCCCAGCCCTTCCTGCAGCGCTTCCTTGTAGTTGGCGTCCCACTGCATTTCGGCGTTGTAGCTTTCCACCACCAGGATGACGTCGTCGGCGGCGCGGGCCGGCAGGGTGGCGGCCACCAGCAGCAGCACGGCCCACAGCCAGCGCCAGGCGGCGCGCAGGGCTGGCACGGATCCCGTCAACATGGGAGAACAGGCATCGGGCGCGGGGCCGACGCGGTGGCGAGAGCGTGCATGGAAACCGGAACAACTCGTTTGTTGTCACATCGATTGGAGCGGGTGAAGGGAATCGAACCCTCGTATGAAGCTTGGGAAGCTGCCGTTCTACCATTGAACTACACCCGCGTGACCCGCATTCTACGCGGGTTTGCATGCAATTGACAACGTTGCTGCATGGCCGCTGTGATCGAAAGTGTGATGGCCGATGTCACCAAGGTGTGATGGCCGTCATGGCAGCCGCCACGACAATCTAGTACGTGTTCATACACTGGGCCACAGGGCCGCAACATATGCAAGTTCGGCGTTAAGCATACCGATTGCTGGACCTGTACTAACGCCAAGATAGTAGAGCTTTGCTTTACGCACATCGAGCAGCGCGACGAGATCTCCTTCTTGACAGTTCGCTCGTAAGACAACTTCCATCAAGACCGGCACCAATTCGATTCGCGCCTTGGTAATTTCATCCGCCTTGAAGTAAAGCTTGATGACAATGCGTTTGCCATCGATGATCAACCCCAGCTCGGGGTTTACGAGCACATCAACCCCAGCATGGCTGTAACTGCCTCGTGGCGGATCAAACCAACCAACGACTTTCTTACCCCAAAATTTCTTGTAGCCGTCAATGATATCCTGATAATTACCTATCTTCTTCACGTCGGCAAGCGATGGAACTATACCGTCGAGCGCACTTCGGTCTTTCCCGTTTGCATGAATGCTTACGATTGCGCTGCGAAGAGTGCGATAAAAATCAGTCGCTGGCTGATATGCCGCACGATTCTTTATCTGCTTTACCTTCGTTGCTTTCGGAGTGCCTGCCTTAGAAAATACGTCAACCACGTCCGACAGTGTCAAGTTTGGCATATAAATCCCGGGAGTTGGCTTTAGGAACTACCTTATTTTCTTAGAGAAGACATCTCTGCAAAAGTAACACTTACGTGACCAATCGTTACTTCTTTGAAGCGGCTCTTATCCTGCAAACCTTCTTACGACTGCGTTGCAAAGACCATCCATAGTATACCAATACGCAAAAAAACCCCTATCTGCGCGAATTTCGAAGATGGTTCAATAACAATTTTTCACTCTCTGGTTCAGAAATCCTAAGACCTAAAACTGCAGGATAACGTTCGATTAACGTAGCCAATTCATCTTGACGCTGCGCATATGCAAGCATCAATTTGATTTCAACAGACGACAATCGTGAATAAAACAAATTAACATATTTTCTCTTCTCTTCGGCACTGAACCCGGAGTCCGCATCAATGAATTCAATAATTCCTCGAATTGTTGAAATGACCGGGAGAAATTCTGCCAGATTTTCGTCAGTAGCGATTGCGAGGTTCTGTTCATGGATTTTATCAACACAACTTTTAGCAATATGATCCCAAAGCCTCTTTAAATATTCAATACCAACATAGCCTCCGTCTCCACCGGAATACTCTGTCTTCAATCCACGAACAAATGCAACATGATCACTCATTAGTATCAAAAATAGATTTGCCGATGAAGTCCGCGATTGCTGGCGAAATGAGTTCACCATAAACATCAATGTAATTGCGGAGACCAAAGGGCCCGCTACACCGCTCATGTAACTGCCGAAACTCCCCCAGTCTGGCTGATCGGGCGCCCAAGTCAAAAAACCATGAAACCCTAAGTAATAGAGGAAAGGCAGCGCAACTGCAAACAACATCGCCATCGGATAGAACCAGCGTTTCATAAATATCCCAAGCCTGAATTGTCACCTATTTCTTAAGCGAAAAATTCGCCGTCAACGGACCGTCGTTTCTATAGTAGTAGGAAAAGGCCATTCAGCTGCGAAATGCTGTAGATGCGATGGTAGCACGTCATCGAATGATAAAACATGGACGTCTCTTACTCAATTCAAAAATACTTGAAAATGTCTGCTTCGATAGTCGAACGAATTTTCTTCGTTACATTTGGATAGTTTCTGGTAAATCAGGTACAGTACTATCTGATATCAACCACTTGAGGAACCTTATGGCAACCTACCAAGAATACGCCACTCAGATCGCAGAACTGCAACGACTTGCAGAAGAAGCACGCAGGAACGAAATCGCAGACGCCAAAGCACAAATTGCCTCGATCATGAAGGACTACGGCTTGACTGTGGCAGACCTCGGCGGCGTCAAGACGAAAGCCGTCAAGGAGCGCAGCCCTGTTGCAGTCAAATACCGCGACGATGCTACCGGAGAGACTTGGACGGGTCGCGGTCGTTCCCCAAAGTGGCTGGAAGGTAAAGACAAGAATCAGTATCTGGTCAAGTAATCAGTCAGCGCGTGCCGGGTGTACTGCCCAGGCACGCTGTTTGATAGGCCGAAGATTTTCATCCACGTTAGAAATTGACTCTAAGACGCCTAAAATCGATTTCATTTCAATTCGGCGCGTCGATACGCCTCTCTCAAGCTCCACGCCTTAGAAGCGCCTCTAATCGTTTGTAAGACGCGGTCTGAGATCGCGATGACGGATTATTTATCCGGCCAGCACTCGTCAAAATCAAGTGGCGCCCAAAGTTCCATCAATATTGCCGGACGCGAGTGCCACTATCCAGTTAACAATCGCTTCACGGGTGATTTGCCAGCTTCGCACTTCCACATGCATCTGGTTCGCAGCATCCGCATCGATAATCGCATCCATTAGTCTACGCTCCTCAAACTCCCCAAGCGCGAAGCCGCCGGCGTGAAAATGAGCGTTGCGAACATCGCCCCAGAGCTTTGCTGACACATCTGGATAGACTGTTGAGAGAGGCGAGAAACGTGTGAGAAATTCGTTAATACTACACGGGTTGATCGTTTGTCTGAGTGCATCTATCGTAGCTACCGAATACGCCAACGCAGCCGAAGGGAATCGCTTCCGCTGCGACAGCCCGATTTGATAAAGCCGTGCTGCTCCATCAATGTATTGACGCTTGGAAGGCTCACATTGATCTATCGCTCTGAGGAACCGCCGCGCCTCAGTAGGGACTTTCAACTTCTCGGTGGCGAAGATTTGTCGCGCTACGGATGCAGTAGCGCCCGCTGGACAAGCCTGGCCCTTGCGAGGCATTGTCCTTGGTTGGCCATCATCTCTATGCCCTCGATTGCACCGAGCGTTACCTCTGCCGTCAGGCAAGTGCACCCATACTTGTTCATGCGAATGTGGGTATAAGTCAACATTCAGCAGCAGTGATAGCCGCGCAGAGAAAACTCTTTCGAGTTGATTGGCCAAATACATTGCGTGTAGATCGTCTATCGCATCTACCGTGAAGTCCAGAAATACCGCCCGTTCCCACCGAACGATTGGCATCTCGCTCGGTATTGGTTCTGCAGGAGCAAAACGAACTTTGCCGAACCAGTACTCACCGTCTAGCTCTGGACCGACGTAGTACAATTTTCTACGCATGAAAAAACTACTCATTCGTTCGCTCATTGCAGCGAGTGACGCGGAGGTGATAAATTCATACGCCACCTCGCGCCAAGGTACCGATGTGTCCTGTGCGCTAATCAGCGACACCGTCACGCCTTCAAGCTTTCCTCCAGCAACGGTTATGAACTGAAGCTTCAGTGCCAGGTTGCCAAATTGCTCCTTAAAGTTGGCTGTGAACTCCAATTCGAGTCCACCTCCATCGACATCATTGAACACTGCGCTTGACTGCGCGGAACGCTTGTCCCACTCGCTGTTTAGGTACGCATAAAACGCTTTCTGCTTGCTGCCAGCGGGAATCCCAAGCGGTATATAAAGAGGCGTGGTTTCTGTTGATGTGCTGACCATTGGATATTGGCTCCAGAGAAAAAGCATTGTAGCGAATCTGAGCCGACCTCTGCACCTAAATCTGACCATCTTGAGGTGAGAACTACAAGCTGCACAGAAAGGTCAGGACTGCCCCTTTAAAATATCGGCGGCGTCAAGGCAAGACCGTTAAGGCACAAGTCCGTGTGGCATTGAAGTATCGTGACGAAGCAACCGAGCAAACCTGGACTGGTCGCCGCCGCTCGCCAAAATGGCTGGAAGGTAAAGACAAGAATCAGTATCTGGTCGAGTAAGTAAGCGTATGCGAGGCGAGCTGCTCTGGCGTCTTGCTGTCTGAGGCGGATGAAGATTTTCGGTGACGTCAGGAATCGATTCTGAGGCGCCTAGAATCGATTTCGTCTCAGATCAGCAGTCGATGCACTCTCTCAAGCTCCATGCATTAGAATCGCTTCTAGTCTTTTTTAAGACGTGGTGCACTGTTGTCAATACTCTGTCACGGCTTGCTAAGATCGTTTCACGGCAGCGTCGCATTAAATATAGATTGTGCCTGGCTAAGTTTACCAGCCGCGCTCTTAGAGCTAACGGAATGTAATGTAACGTTTTTTTCTCTACTATAGAAGCTTGAAACCTCCGGAATTATCAATTTTGCTTGCCCACACCATTTATGTTCCAGCAAAAGAATTTCTATTTTATCGCCTTTAAATAATTCACGAAGAATATCGATGGAATTGTTGCTCGGCTCTTTCGTAGGACAAAAAGCCGAAGCGATGTACTTAGCCCTACCATTTACCTTTTCAAACTTTTCCAATCGATCAGCAAATTCGTCTTCATACCCTTTTTTAAGAAGATCATCGTTCGATTGCGGCATCACTAAAAATGGGTGGCCCTTATAATATTGCGGCACCGTTTTTCGAAATGCTTTTACTCCAAATAGGTCAGAAAGTAATGTAGTTTTACCCCAATTATTAAATCCAGTAATGAGGAAAATTTTACGCATTTTTTCTCCTAATGATCCATTTAATATTATATGATAAATCATGCAATAACGCAAAAAATACAATTTACTCGATTGGCACACAACGTCGTCGCATTATTCCTGCCAGTTCAGGGCTCATGCTTACCTTTGGCATCCAAGGCTCCGTATGTGGCTCTTCAAAACACTTCAAGTCTTTTTTTACCAAGAACCAGTCTTCTTCGCTTATGCTTTTAGCAAAATTAAGCGCATTTAGATGATCGACAAGCGTGCCTGCTCGATGGGAAACATACTCTTTATCAAACCTATCGCACAGATCCGTCAGCAAGCCCAGTCTTGTCCTCAATAATTCCAATTCTTCATAATGCCTTGCTAATCGCACGATAATTCCGTGTGGATTCGGATGATCGGACAAAAACGAAGGTGAAAAGCATAGAAGGCCAGCAAAATAGCCACGTTCTAACGTTGGAGCCAATGACGATAGTGCATGATATGAAAGGTCATAAACTGTATGTACGTTGCTGAACATATCTTGTCCGTCATTACGTCGTCCGTACTCTTCCTGTACATCTTCAATTGTCGTCGGAAGCCCATCCTCTTGCTTCCAGTTCATCCAATACATCACTTCAATTGCACGCATTATCTTTTCGGCTCTTGCTTTATTCCACAGTGACCACGCTATACAAAGACTATGAATATTTTTCAAACTGCATTCGCCAGTGCACAGTAATTCTGCCAAATAACGAAAGTCCCATGAAGGAAAGATCTCGTTAGAAGAATTTCGTTGCGCGTATCGAGCGCGTACGAAGCTTCCAGGATAGAGATTTGCAAGTTCACCAATACGTGATAAGAAAATAGAATCGAATGCCTCGATGGACTTTCCCTCATTGGCAAGCGAAAGCATAGTAGAGCGTCCTTGCCTACGTTCCCTATCATTACCATCGACCGCTGCGTAGGAAATTGTTGCGCCATTATCCAAACGAATCATTTCACGATCACCATCCACCGCAATATCGACCTCGTTATAATGTTGAATCGGGTGAACTAGCTGTGAGAACAGTTTTGAGTAGCTACGAGGAAACCAGCGCGCAGCAAGCAACCACCCCGCTGCATTCTGGTAGGATAGAAGCCCTCTCTCAATGTCTCGCTCATTCAGTATGCGTGGTTGAAAATCTGGATGGCGGCGCCTAATTCCATCAAAGTACGTAATTAGCGGACCGCTAGGAATTCCCGCGTAAAAGCAAATAAAACCCGTACAGCTTTCTGCGTCCATACGACCGTACGGATCATGCTCTTTGTCTCTGGGAACAGATTTTGTTTTGAAAGGATGCTTGCAGCTTACAAGCTTACGCATGCCATCCTGAATGATGATCAGATCCACACCACCATCAGGCCCACGCCCTACAGTTTTCCAAACTTTAGCACCTTCGACCTCTTCAAAATATTGTTTTGCAAATTTTTCGAATGCGTCTCTATCTATTGACGGCAACAGTGGAGGAGGGATCTCTGAGAAATCGAGCATCAGCGGTGTAACGTTCGCTGAATTATTGGAACTTGAATTATTATTTCGTTTTCTTAATGCCATTACTATCACTCGAAATTTTTACTGCGGACATGCGCGATAGCAGAACAGTAACCGACTTTGTTAATTGCACGATTCGCAAAAATAAGGTTAGATTCAACTAAACTTCGGGGGTTAAATTCATGATAATTTTTTATTAATTTCCCGCAATTCGGACAATAGCGTCGCGGTGGTTACATCAGCAACCCTTGGGTCTATAAATTGATAATATTCAACTGCACTCTTAAGTCTTCCGGACTGTTTATTTAACTTTGGCTCGATAACCTCGATAAGAATTCCTTCTATCTCATTCAGGGCATCTGAATATTTGAATCCAGATACGCCTGAATCGACACTCTGCTGCGCACTTAACGAACCATCTTGGTTAACAGCTTTAAAGCCAATCCAAGTAAAGTATTGCCAACGGTTCCACATTCCACCATCAATATGATTCTTCAGCCTGGTGAAGAGCGACGCGTTTCCATTCCCAGCCTGGCCAATGTAAACGATGTGTTGAAATTGATCGTATAACACATATACGCCAATCTGCTCCCTGAAATCAGCCGTCTCGAGCCCAGAAGCAGTTCCCTTCAGGTGTCCAGCGTTACTGCCAGCTCCGCGAAAGATGTGTTTCCGTTCCCAGAGAAAACCATAGTTCTTAATGATCGGCATATTTAGTTTTAAAGTTGTTAAGAATGACTTGATCGCAACCGTCGAAAGCTAGCTAGGTGGCATGGAAAGTGGCTTGAGCCGACCTTAGCCGTCTCTTTTCAGGATAGCATCTTGCCTGAAGGAAAAATACGTGAATTGTCACTATCGGAGTCGAATGGCGACCAAGGCCCCTGGGAACAAAAATTTTGGTCATCGCGCTTCGGGCTGCCAGTGCGGCCAGGCCAGTCTAGCGAAGGCTCAGCTGCTGTCTCGTGCCTGCTCATCGACGATGACGCGGATGATGCTTTCCACCAAATGCAAGTTGGATGGCGATAGCTTCGTGAGAATTTCGGTGATGGGCTGAAGCGCAGCGTTATTAGGTCCAACGCCAACGGGCGCCGACTGATGGGACATGTTGCTGAGCGTGGCCGCGTCTAATTTTGTGAATTGGCGTGCTGGCGCATTCCTGCGAGTGATAGGCTTTTTGTTCGTCATGCGGGCTTTCGGTCATTGATGGTACCGATACCGTCAATGCGAATGCCGAGAACCTCAACGCTCCCTGCTGCTATTTTATGCGGCTCGCCGCCACAGCCAACTACGAGCCGTTTTCCTGGCTGGCGAGAACGCAACGAACAATGTTTTCTACCAATCGTATGTTCTGCGGAGACAGCTTCGTCAGCAACTCAACGACCGGCACGATGGCAGCTTGATGCTTGCCGACGACTACAACGCCGACTTCACCTTCTGCCGTCTTCTCGCCAGACTTCGCAGCCTTACGCTTGCCTGTACCGAAGCGCAGCCATTCCGCCGACACCTCTAGCCATTCCGCCAGGTTCATCAACTTCGCCTGCGTAGGTATCGCATCCGCCAGTAGCCACTTGCGAACCGTTTGCGCCGCGATCTTGTTCGCCGGGTAGCGCGCGTTGAACTCCTGCGCGATTTGCGTGGGACTTGCGACCGGCAAGCCTATACGGGTGAACTCTTTCGTCAGTCTCGCGCTGAACTGCTGCCTGAGCTTTTCATTGGTGTTTTGCATGTCGTAGCACGCTACCGACTACGACAGTAACTCTGTAGAAATAATGAAGTTGCACAGCAACTTAAAGTTACTATAAACTGTTCCCAATAGGCATCACATCGACCATGCGCGCCCCAAAGTCGATATGCGCTGGATCAGCGATGGATAGTTTTAGATAGATTCCCTCACACCAATACAGGCTAGACTTTAAAGCATCAGACATTCAAGAAAAAGTAATCATGAGCAAAAAAACAAAATCAATTGCAGCATTGATAACGATATTTATCGCTGGCGCACTCTACTATAACAAATATCAACATGAAAATGACCCGATGGCTGGAATTCCTGATACAGCGGCGTTAGAAGAAGAATCTGAAAATAAAATCTCACAGAGTGAAGGCAATTCGGTAGATAACATCTCACGTGAAAAAGATCTATCACAAGATGCCGTATACAACTATACCAACAACATAATTGCACAATTACGCCCGTATCCTCCCTGCGTTACTCTTGCACAGACAATGAGAGATATTGCATCCTCCAACGCACCGGCAGATATCCGAGAGCGTCAAGTAAATATTATTTACAACAAAATGCCTAGTATATGTGTGCAGTGACTTCGGTTTAACAACAACATGAAAACTACATTAGCTCTCCTCACGCTGGCAATCGCAGCAGCCAGCAACGCGGCTGAGCCATCACGATTTCAGTTCGTGGAAGTACTTGAGGTCAGTCCGCAATATTCGCAAGCCCCATGCGAGGGCTGCGACACCATCCCAGATCTCCGATTTAACGGCACCAAGTTCAGGTATCGATGCAATGACGTTTTATACGAAAACTGGATTCCTAAAACTATGCAGGTTCACGTGCGAATTCAAGTCGTCGATTGTTCCAAGGTCGTCATTACAAAAGATCGAAAACCGATTATGGAAAATGAAAAAGGCAGCACCGATTCAGATGGAAATTTATTCTACACCAATAGCTATCGCAAGGAATAGATATGAATTTTAAGTCGCAAGAACGAATAGATAATATAATTCCAATTATTAGAAAATCCTGGATTCCCATAGCTGTTGTAGCTGGCTTAATTCTTTATTCCGTAATTACAAGCGAAAATACAGTTGAAGAAGAAAGTCAGCAACAGGTTGGCATCGCGGAAGATCAAGTGTATGTATACACAAATAACTTGATTGCACAATTAAACACATATCCTCAATGCGTTATGCTAGCAAAGGCAATGAGGGAGATGGCTTCGTCACAAGCCCCAGACCAAATCAGAATACGTCAGGTTGATAAAATATTCAGCAAGATGCCGGAGATGTGCATTCAACACTAATATTGTCACAAATGAGGTTGCGGGACAACGGATGACACAACTTTGACAACATGCAGGTTTCGGAAATAAGCCTGTAGTTGCATAGACCAATTTAATTAACTTAGATTATGACTAGAAAATTCTTACCTGACAACGAGACACTAATTACGGCAATATTAGTTTTGACTAGCATAGCGATAGGCGTCTATTTTGATATCGGGACGCGCTGGAGGTTAAGCGAAACCTGGGAATGCCATCAAACTGATAATAATTCATCAACCACTGAAAAATTTGGATTGTTTGGTTCGCAAACCACGTTATCTACAAGTGGTCCTTATTCAGGATTGCAAATTTTTTCTTCATATTCTCTTAATGGAAAGAAAGTTAGAACGACTGCAAAATCCATGAAACTCGCCAATGGCGAAATGAAAAAACTTGAAAAAATACAACAGGGACATATCGAATTCAATATCACAAACATAACAAAAGACCAACTTTTTTATACGGTAGAAGCATTAAATAAACGTGCCGATGTACAATGCAAAATACGTGATTAATTCATCAATTTTTGAAATATAAAATAACATATTTGTGCAAACAAACAATATTCCGCAATAATTTCACTAACAAAAACTAAAAAGGTGCTTAAAAAATGAGTCATCAAATTTTACCAGAGCACATCCGCGCCAGCTTGGCACAATACTCCGAACATCAAGAATGTACTTGCTTGAGCTGCGGCTACAGTGGCTTAATGGGGGTACACAGAAAAGAAGACAAAGTCAGCAATAAAAAAGCAATTATTATTTTCTGCGTAGTCATGGGAATATTATCACTCTATAGCTTACAGCAACAAATGAAAGGACAACCAATAATATCTTTTTGGTTCATGCTGATTGTTGGCTGTGGCATTGGAGCATACTGGTCAAGAAAACAAATATACTTAGCATGTCCTAACTGCAATACCGAACTGAAAGTGAAGTAACGTATCTTTGAAACGTCGCTAGAACTGCGCACGTCGCGTCGATCAATATGCAATGCTTCGCTAACACAGGATTAGTTTATGGACCTTGAAGACATCCCGGTACTACGTCACATTCCGTTGGCTGGTGGATTGTTAAAGGCGGCTTTGCTGCTGTTCGGATGGATAATCCCTTTGTTTCTGGTTTTTGATTACATTGAACGATACAAAAAACGAACGTACTCGCAGGAAGCCAAGTGGTATTACGCACTTAGAGCAATCATGTGGGGTGCGTATGCGTGGGCATTCAGCATTATTTCATTTGGACTACTTGCAGGAGCATTAAACCTGCCAGGGCCAGTTAGTGGAAACTGGGTTTTTATTACTTGGATCTATTGCAAACTAGCAGGTGTCAATCCAGACAATTACATTACATATGACTGCATGTTTGCATTTGGCTTTGGTATAGCCATGTATGCATGGTCATGGTATTTTGGCAAGGAGAATGGTTCTGGTGACTTTATCACCCACGAGTCGTATGAAGATGGGTTACGCAGATTAAGAGCGGATCCCCTTTCACCCTATGACAGGGCGCAAGCGGACCGTGCCGAACGTAAGGCGCGCGAGAAAAATTAACTAGCCCAACTAACTATCTCAATAATCAGCAGCCCAACGCTCCCAAAAGCCAGGCGTATCATGGTGGGCATTGCGCATGCAGTAATCGAGCGGATAGCAGATGAAGCGCGTGCCTTCCCACCGCATCGAGCCGTCAGCATTCTCAAGGAATGCTTCAAGCTGCTTGTACGCCGGATCGCCAACGTCATACGGCACGTCAATGTAGACCTGCCCGCGATACGACTCCATCCGCTCCTCGTTCGTGTAGCCGCCACACGCCATGTATCCGATGCCGTTTGCGTCGAACCATGCAAGAATTTCCTCACGCTCCGGGTTCGACGCATACGGCTGCTTGCGATCAGTGAATTCCAAGAAAAGCACGTCACGCTGTTTTTCGCGACCGATTTCGTCGATGTTTTGTAGAAGTTGCGGCATGTGCTTTCCTGTTGCAGTTGAAGGTGTATCCAGTGAGAATTTTCGTTAATTCCAAGCGGCGATTTCCGTTTTAACCCAGTGCTGTATCAGCGCCTTTTGTATCCACTAACCTGAGGCAAAAAATCGTATGTTTCGCCTGTGTCTATAAGGGTTACTTCGGAATGCCGTACTCCGGTAAAACGAACACATAAAAATCAGCCGCGTCGTCGTGATGCGGCGCGCAAATCGATGGCATCGCTTCCGTTATTTATCAAACGGTCTTGCTGACTTCGGAGGGGCAATTTCCGTTTTACCCCCTACGATTCTATCAACTTTTAGCATGCTAAATCAGTGCGGAAATTCCTGTGTTTCACCTGCAGCTATAAGGGTTACTTCAAAATGCCGCTAGAAAGAATTTTACACCAACGAGGCAGCATTACGAATGCATGGTATTGATGATGTCAACGGCCTTCCGGCTCGCATCGTTCGGTGCCAAGTGGGCATAACGCTGTGTCATTTTCGGATCGCTGTGACCGAGCAACACAGACACTTCGAAGAGGCTGACGCCGTTCTTCACGAGCTTTGACGCGTAGCTGTGCCTTAAAGTGTGCATCGTAACCTTGCCGCCCTTTTCTCTCACCACGTCAGCATCATTTACGCCAGCACGATCCATCGCCTTCTTGATACCCTGCGCAGCATATCCGCGTGCCATGCCGGTCTTGTTTTCAAAGACGTAGCGTGCATCTGCTCGGCGTTCGGCCTGACGGCGTACCATCACTTCACGCAACCGGTCTGTCATGAATAGCACGTCTTCATTGTTGACCTTGCTGCGATAGATGTTCAACGTTCCGGCCTCAAGATTCACCGCCGTCCAGGGCAAGTTCGCTGCTTCAGAATAACGGCAGCCAGTATCAAGAAGCATGATCACGAGGTCGTAGTTGTCCTGGATGTTGCGTTGCATCTCCGGCGTGCGATCCTGAGGCGTTTTAACGCCGCTTCTCGCCGATTTCGGATCAAGCTCGCGCAGCAATGCCGCTTCGTCGTTGGAATCGAGATAGCGCAGGCGATACGCCGTTTTCAACTGTGGAAACACAACGTCGCGATTCGTTTTGTAGCCGAGCTTTTGCGCCTCTCGCAGCGTTGAACGAATCAGCCCGATCTCATGCTTGATTGTCGCAGGCTTGTCACCCTCGGCTTTTCGCTTCGCTACCAGTCGCTCGATGTCCTTAGTCTGGATCTCATGAAGGGACAAGTTCAGCGGCAGGCCGTAGCATGGACTTTCACGCTTGGTTTTCGGGTCGCGCTTACTGCCGAACATCTTACGCGAGATTGATTCCATACCGCGATAGTACGAGTAATTCTTGCGCGGCTCTAAGTACTTGAGCACTGCATCACGCAATGAAATTTCCTCGGCCTCGCCGAGATAAGTTTCACTGTGGATCTTGTTGCGCATCTCACGTTCTACCTGCAATGCCTTGGTTTTATTCGCAGTGCCAGTAGTACCCACATATTTCTTATTTTTCACTTGGAACGCGTAGTACCAATTACTGCTGTTTTCTCGCTTGTGCAGAGCCATGTTGTTACCCCTGTAGTATACATATGAAGACCATCCACCAATTTCCGATGAAAGAAAACGCTGGGACACCACGCAGCTGCTGGACCTTACGCTTACAGAAGGCCCAGCAGGCAATTGTCTTAGTCGCGATACATTTTTAACACGGACAATTTCTCGCCGTTCTTTTGCAGCGCCTCAGTCAGGGGAGTGCGCAAGCCGAGCCCAATGTATTTCCGCTTGGCAGTTTTGGCCTTCTCATAACCGCGTTCAATAAGCAGCATTCCCAGCTTCCTTTTGGTGTAGCTGAACCCGAAGTAGTCTTTCGCCCATGTGGAGAAAGATTCATATGCTTCATCGAAGACCATTTCAAGGAATGGACCTTCGACGCAATATTCGCGAATCCATGACCCCACGACGTCCATTTCGCTGCGGTACTCTGCCGTAGCAGCAGCCACTGCCGTAGGAATTGGCAGGCCATGACGTTGCCAGTCGAGGCAGCCGCGAATGGCCCAGTTCAGAATTCCTGGCAACTCGGCTTTCAGCTTGCTCTCCAAATTCGGATCACGATCCTCCTTCTTGAACGACACCGGAAAAGGAATCAGGCGCATACGACGCCAGATACCTTCATCCGTCCCCTTAATAACCGGCTTATGATTACCTGCTACGAACATCTTATGAGTCGGGACAAAAGTAAATTGGCTCTGATACATATGACGTGCCACAATCGGGTCACCGCCAGTCATTGACTTGACAAGTGCTTCGCTGAAATGACGCCCTTCATCTACCTCACTCATGGCAACGAACCGTTTCCCCCGCAGGCTTGCGATGTCACCAGACGGTCCACTGCTGTTACGCTGGCGGTCGAGCAACAAATCGCCCGATGCCTGCGCGCCATAGTCCCCCATCAGCGATTGGGTTACATTCAAGAATGTGCTTTTGCCATTGGCGCCGTAGCCATACCCGAAGCCCATGCACTGCTCAATGAGAGATGCGGTAAGTGAATAGCCAATCAAACGCTGGAGATATGTAACGAGCTCCATGTCGCCGCCCATCACCTGCTCTAAGAACGTAATCCACTGCGGGCAAGTCGCTTCGGGTTGATAAGATGCACCCGCTACCTGCGTAATCAACTTGGATTGGTCCGGCGCATGGAACTGGCCTGTCTTGAGATTGACATAGCCGTTTTGCACACCCAGCAGAAAGCCATCGCTGTCCAATTTCGAAATCGGCAGGCCAATCCCCGGCTCGGACTTGAACAACGTGATCATGTCCTTAATGCGCGTGGCACCTTCGGACGCTAGCGCATGTTTCTTCAGGCGGGTTTTCACTGGCCCTTGATCCATTGCATCTGCCTCTTTATGATGAGCTTTTGCGACGTCCTTAGCCAACCCTTGAATGACGATATAGCTAGTTGGCTCCCAGTAGACACCGTTCCACCGCAGCCAGCTATCAGTCTCAATCACATACCGCACCATGTCGCCGTAAAGCTCCGCGAGCTTGGCAGCGTTGCCGCTATCCGTGCAGTGCATGTGCACGGCTTTCTCGTACAGGCGAAAGACGTTGTCCACGACCTGCATTACCTCATCGTGGTCCATTGGAGGCTGGAACAGTTCATTGGCGCGCGCCGAGAAAGCTTCTACTTCGACTCTAGAGTGCCCAGCTTTCATCTGGCTGAGTGCGAGACGAAACAGCTTTTCGTTACGGCTACCAGCAGTGACAGGCTCGGCGGAATCGGCTGCTGAACTGATACGAGCAGGATGGGGGCTACGCTTCTCCGTCAGCTTACGGACCAGAGCTTTTGGCATCTCAATAGACTGTACAGCTGGTTCTTGCCATTGATAGGGTTTACCAGCAACAACCGATGGTGACGCGACAAAATAGCCACCGTCGCCGCGCACATCAATGCCAGGCATAAAGCCGACTTTGTTGCCGATGCTCACGCCATCAGGGGCGCTGTAAACCACATGCATGCCCCCACTCGGCGTATCGCTGCTCAGTGTGGGCTCCAGCGCCCCGGTTTCGTTGTACAACTTTTCCCAGGATTCAAATCCCGGTGTACCGTTCTTTACATCAATATCTACAACGATGTACTTGTTCACTGCGCCGGTAGGAATACCGATATTATTCAACGAACCTGGCGGCCACCACGCCTGTACCTGTGCCAAATCGCTGGATGCAGATTTAAAGCCCCCGGCAATGCGGGGAGCTTTTCCCATCGGAACGAGCGGGAAGATTGCAATCCCTGCTTCGGCATATGTCCTGGCGGCGTCTGGAAGCGACAGTTGATTGATTGCTGCTATGTTGAGCCTATTGGCTATGGGCGAATTCATGTATTGTCTATTTTGAGGTTGAGCCCCCCCCTGCAGTCAGCGCGACATACAAAGGGGATAGATGGATTAAACAAGTAGCAGATCTACTCGCAATTTAAGTTTCTACGTGAGAAGCGGAGTTAGAGCTGAAAGATCTCGCCTTGCAGCAACGGCATATTCCGATGAATATCCGCCTTCAATGCCTCGATAGTCGATGCCGAGAAAACATCTGGCATAGCAGAACACGCCTCATTCATAATGCTGAAAAAGAATTTCAAGGCTGAGTCTTGAGCGGACAGTTTGTTATTTACTTTCTTCCGCGCAGCCTCGTCTGCTTTTGCTGTAGAGACAGTTTCATTCATCATGGCCCATGTTGACGTCTTAAATACCACAGCCCTTGCGTCCTTGAAGGCAGCATAGGCCTCATCTGTCCTTTCGATAGGCTGAGGTGGTGGCGGAAACAGAAATTGCCCATTTTCGAGCTCAATCTCCCTCAAAATGGAGGTCAACATGTTGCCGACATAATAGACGCCGTATGGAAATTCTTTACTGTCAGCCTCCCTGACAGCTCGAATTTCATGTTCAGGCGTCATACGGAATTTGGCAATTAATACACTTTGATCCACCCACAAGTCTGTAGCATTTGACGCCTGCACCTTGTTAGCCGGTGTATACACGAGATCGCCCTCGGTCAGCCATGCGCCGATAGACCCATAGCTGGTCCCGTCACCTGGAAACCAGAACCGAACTTCCCCATCCATAGAACTGAACAATGGTGCAATACTCTCTGCGATAGCCCGGCCAAACATAGTGCGCGTCCTTGTAGCAATAGCGGACAGCCGGCCACGACGGCTCCCCTCCGACATAGGCCTGGTTTTTTGTGATACATTCGCCGACAGATTTTTTACGTTTGCCTTGCTAATACGAGATGCTTTGATGATTGGCTCGGGCATAGCGATACCCTTGTCTACTTTAGACTGCATATAAAACCTCATTGTGATGACCGCAGTGCTCCCAGTAGGTGCGTGTAGATGCCTTCTTCTCAGGAAGAAATGCTCCAGCCACGCGCATAAAGCGAGCGACATGTGTCGATAGTTTGTCGAAATTTTAGGGGGATCCCCGGGCAACTACGAGTGGGCCATCATTGAGATCTGATCAGGTGTGTGCGAGGAAGCCCTCGGACCCTAGCAGGCATTGCGCCATCCCTCTGTGTGAGGTTCGCTAGTCTGATCTACGCACTATCTAGACCGCACGTTTCCGTGTCGTGGAAGAATCATACGACAAGGAACCTCGACAGCGCAACCGTATGTATACTTTTTCCCGCCAAAGCGGAACGCTACCGCATACGTCATATGGCGAGGGCTTTTCGCCCCACGGTATTGAACGCCGTGGTCATTGCCGGCAGTCACGACAAGTCACCAATTGACGCTACCTTTACCTCGTCATTGCCATACCGGATGACTTGCCGCTGCCGCGCTATCGCCGCGTGCATTGAAGTTAGATGACGATTTTTCCAAAAATAAAATACTCTAATATTTTTCTCTCATTCTTCAGGGATTAAAGGAAAAAAGTACAATCGTCTATATCGTTTATCCTGTTTTAAGAAGAAGCAAAAAGTGCAACCAAAGCGACGACTGTAACTAAGACAGAAGCGATTAAACCTTCTGACGTCCCGGCGGAAACTGAGCGCCCATGCGTGCCTGTGGGGTGTGGGCATCCAGCTGGGGGGCGAATGCAGCAAGCTGTCGCGGCTCGGGTTCTGCCGGTACGTCATGAGCCATCAGACCTTCTAACCTACAAGCGGAAAGCGAACAGTCATGGGGCGCAGCGACCTGTCGGCAGCCGACTGTAGGCAGAAATGAGGTAAGTCGGCAGGGCGCTGGTCCGCAACGCAACCCGGCGTTACAAGTCTAGTAACCTTCCAACCTCGTGGGGCACGCACGGCCCTAGCCTATTGACAGCTGGTTGCAAGCGGACACGAGATAGGAGAAGGGGGATCTGTGCCGCACCTGCAATCAGCACCGCGAAGATGCTAGATCACAGCTAATTTCCCATCTCAATAATCCAACTCCATTTCACTCCAGTACGCTAACGTTGTCCAAAATAGCCATTGCCTGATCTTCATTTTTCATGTTTCTCAAATGCTCAATTAATGGCTTAAATTCTTTTTCATCCAATATTTTTTTCCCTTTCGCGCCAATTAATTTAAACGAAAACCCGGCCTTGTCTTCAATGTCATAGCAGAACAAATCGGGATCAGAATTAGGCGATTGTGGATCGCCACGAAACCAAAACATCAATGGCTCTAACAATAAAACCTTTCCAGAATCAGGAGAAAGCAAAATGCATTGATCTTCCGAAAATGTATGCTCTCCTTCATAATTCAGCACATCTACAAAAGGTGTGTGTGCGCCATAAGCTAATCTAAACTTACCTTGATACGATGATTGGAAGCGTCTTTTCTGGACATCTTCAAAATATCCAAACTTTATATCTCCACAGTATTCTTTAAAAACATTACCCAGGAGTCGAATAGCTTTCATGTAATCCAGGGAAATTTCTGATTTCTCATGCTTTACTTGGCCGACCATAGTAACCAAAGCATCGACTTCAGAGTAGATTGGCTCTTCCAGAAGTTTTTCTAAGCCCTTGCAAAAATGATTTTTTCCCTGAATTTCTTTTAAGCAATTTTTCAATAATGCCCAAAGTGGGCCAGCAGATCGTTGACTAAAGTTTTTAAATATCTTTGAGGAAGATCGTCCTTTTTTCGTCAAATATTCAGAGTATGCGACAAAAGCTCCGAATGATAAAAATCCTTCAATTACTGCAATTCCACGTAAATCCAATTCACCTGACGCCGTTGACGCCGCATATGCTGCTAATGGAGAGGCAATCGGATAAGGCAAATTATTAATCAATTGATTAATAGTCTCCCAATTTTGATCTTTAGCTCGCTCGGTATATACAGTTATAGACGATTTATCGACATATGAAATAGATGAATTTGATGTGCCAAAGTCAAGACCAAAATAAGCCTCTGATGTTCCTGCTGCACCACCAAAAGTCATATCGATAAAAAAAGGCCGTCCACTTACCATTGTCTCTGGAATACCTGGCCCTCCACTGCGATAAATAAAACTGGGAAGAGCAGTTCCGTCTGACTTCACTGCAAGTTGAATTTGCAACGAACTATCAAATGACTGGCCTGATGGGGTCAAAATGCTGCTGTCCATAACATTATGCAGATTCGTCTGATCACCAGGATCAAACGAGGAGGACATAAAGAAGTACTCCATCCGTTGACGAGGAGGATGGCTAAGCTTGAACTTCCATCGAATAGGATCATCTACGCGATTCTTTAAAACACTGGCAGAAGGCAATAAAACACCATTGGGTACTTGTTCAGCCCCATCTAAATTAATTGGGCGAAACTTAACCAACTCTCCCCCACGTCGATCTGGGTTTAAAACTAAACAAAGTCTGTTATAAGTTACAGCTTTAAAGTCACCTGTACCATCATTGAAAGTTTTCCGAGCACATTCGATAGCCAGCCCTTTGGCCACGATTTCTTGGAAGTTTTCGTTTAGCTCCAATATATCAGCATCCATCAGACTTTTATGAGAAAATTTCACCAACATTTCTCGAAGCCAGCGAATATTCGCAGACCCCCCTGATAATAGGACTACAGAGATATTTTGTCCGGTTAGCTCACCACTTGCCCGTTGAAGGGCATTTGAAATAACAGGTATTAGTTTACTCTTCCAAATATTTTCCAAAAATAATTTTCTAATTTCAATTTCATCTAATCGAATTGAAACCATCTCAGAATTAGTGCTCAACGGATTTGCCGGAACCCTTATTGTTGATGCAATAGGATTGGGGGGTATATACTCAACATCCCAGTTGGTTATGATCGAGCAAACAGCGATTTTCGCTTTTTCAACATCGAAAAGCATATTTGAAAAATGTTTGTGGAAATTTTGAAAATCCTCCCTAATATCATCCACTTTCAGATGCGGATCGCGCCGAACCTCGTCAAATTTCCGTAGCGCCTCATAGATTGTTGAAGGAACCTTCTTCCCATTAAACTGCTTCAGCAGAACATATTCTGCTATAACCCTATTAAAATAAAATCCGCCAACTGCAATCGAAGAGGCAGCTAGCGGCTTTGAATTTCTACCAGAATTACTGACATCGCCCGTGGCCGTTGTTTCGATTATCGACACATCAAACGTGCCGCCACCGAAATCCAATACAAATGCTATATGCTTCTTTTTTTCAGCAACAAGCGGGTGCTTAATTCCATAGCGGTAGTATTGAAAGACAGCAAATGGCTCTGGCAAAAAATCAACATCTTCAAATCTTGACTCGAGAATTCTTCTGATATGAGTGCGGTAATTAACTAACCAGTCGCCACGAATCGCCCCTTGTTCATGAATAGATACTGGTTCCGCAATTATTACTCGCGATGCTTTTTTAAGGCTTCGGTCAGAAATCCATGCTTCAGCACGGTCCACCAGATATCGCAAATAGTCGCTCGCTACAGAGTGAATCGAATGATACTTTCCATCGGAGAGACGAACGCTCTTAGGGTTAGCTGCTCCGTGCTCTTGTTCTCCAAGTAGGATCTTAAAGTTATCAAACACTTCCCGAGCTTCAACTGCAGCAAAATATGCCTCATCCCCAACTTTGAAGCCATCTTTGGAATACCAAAGAGCCGTCGGCACGACATGACGCTCTCCGACTGGGACCATCCCGATGGAGTTCACAAAAAGATCACGCTTTCTAGTAGCCACGTTTGTTCCTATTCGTCAGTTCTCAGGTAGATAATAGCTTAGGTCATTACACTATTGGTATTATTATTGACTGAGCTATGCCCGCCTTTCTGACGCGCTGTGACACTAGTTGGCTGCTCAGTCCATTTGGATCCGCCCTTGCCAAAGAATGCTCTACAGCACGTGCTAAGCGTTTGCACCTTTTGACCTACCCTCGCAAGCGCCGCGCCTATGCGGTGTTTGAGAATGCCAGGTGTGATCCTGTAGCAGGAAATGCGATAGTTGCTGAATTTCATCAACAGTCTGCTAAAGTATATGTTTGGCAACCTCGTCGATACCACATGAATAGCTTCGAAAGCTGGATGCTGCAACAAGGATTGTCTGAATCGTCTGTGCGGAAATATGGCAACGCGATTGGCGGCCCGCTCACTGCATGGGCGAATGCGAATTCAGTTCTAGTTGGCTCTCTTACTGGCATTGAGGACGTGTCGAAATTCCAGTCAATCTCGTCTGCGATCCAAAAGCTTCCGATCTTCTTAGAGAGGAATAGCACAGGGCATGGGATGTACAGCCGCGCGTTGGCCAAATTTGCTGAGTACCTGCAACGCGAACGTGATGCTCCCATCAGTGATGTAACCCTGCCTTCAGATGGGCAGATTCAGGTGTCTGAGAAAGACCGCATTTCTCTAGCAAACATGATGGTAGATTCACTTCCACGTGGCAACAAAAAGCAGCTACACGATCTCGCGGAAGATGGTTTCCGAATCTTCCTTGACGGCGACCAGTGTGCCGCCGTTTACTTTGCAAACAACGCCCCTATACACCTCATTGAATTTGCGTTAGACACGAAAAAGACTACTATTGGGGCGGCGGAACGCCAAGCGTTCATAGTCTGGCTAGAGCATCAGAAGGCTGAGTTCGGTGGACACGATGCAAGAAATCACAAGAAGGGCAGGCAATTAGATTGGTTTCGCATTGGCGTCAAAACGTACGGTGATGCAATAGCGTTCATCAAACGAATCTCCGATGAGCGACGAAACCTTTCAACCACCAACCGTTGGGCGATACCTACGGCGATTCTAGTAACCCCGGCGTCCCATCCAGCTCGAACAATCCAGGCCATATCTGCTGTAGTTGCAAATGTCCCCACAGACACTTGGGCCAGCACCGCACGTCGCATGGTAAAGACGGCGCAACAGACCTCTGCCTTCTCAAATGGTCAGGTAGTTCCTCAGACCATAAAAAATAAGAACAACGCGTTCGAATCAGAAGACGAGTTCGTTAGCTATGTTAAGTCGCTAATCGAGAAACAAGAAGGTCTATGCGCTATCAGCGGACTGCCACTTCAATCTGACATCGACGGTCAAGTGAACGACGAAATGAGAGCATCATTGGATCGTATAAACAGCGACGGCCACTACGAAGTGGGCAATCTTCAAGTGGTGTGTCGTTTCATCAACCGCTGGAAGGGCTCTGATCAAAACAGCCAGTTTAAAGAACTCATTCACATCTTGCGTGAGCATTGGGCGAACCACTAGCCGACGAACTGCTCGCACAACTATTGGGAAGCAGGTCACGAGATCTGACTGACCTACTTGCGCGAGAAGCGCGCTGGATTCTTCGTCACTCAATCAATTTTGCTGCGAGCTCGGCTCAATGCTCCATCTACGAAGGCCACCGTGCAAGCAAGAATTGCTTGTGCCTCGGCCCGGTTAAATGTCTCCTGCGTTCCGTCAGGATTTGGATGGTGAGCCAGATGCGTGAAATGACGAATAGCTTCACCGATGAAAAGCGCACGCTCGCTTTTCGTCATCAGTTTGCGCTCCTTTCCGTTCGTATATTTTGCGACGCTTACGCTGGCTGCACTAGCCTCAGCTGACCCGATGCTAATCCCTTCTACCGCAAGTCGGCATTGAGACACCACGGCATCGTATTTTCCCCGTAGTAAATCATCCTGCGCTTGACGTAGACATCTGGCGGCATCAGCTGCTGCAGCTCCTTCTTTCCCGGTTGGAATCTCAAATCCCAACACCAAGATATCAGCGTAGCCAAGCGTCACGACGACGTTTCGCCAATCGCTCTCTATCAAGAAAACTACCGCAAGCTGCTTCAACTTCTGCCCGGTTTGCATGACATGAACGGGCCGGCCAAGCTCACGGCGCTTGGCCACGCTGATGTCAATATCGATGTGATCGAGCGCCATAAGTACCGCTTGGTGCTTCGCATGAGTCATTATCTCGAACGCCTGCACGGCGCTGCGATACCTGACCCTGAGATGACCATCGAAGTGTATTTGATGGCCGAGACAGTCGGGGTACTGACGTACTGCGATTGCTTCGGTTCGCGGAAAGTGTTCTGCCCAGAACTGATGGCCTTCAGTCCGCTGGCCAAGGTTGAGCTGAACCATTTTCTAGACCAGTGGCTGACGAAGATGATTGCTGACGGACGACATCAGCTCAAAGTTGAGCTCGCTTAGTGCCAGTAAACGGCAGGCAGCCTGGTATCGGGTTGCTAAAGAGCCGGCTTGCCCGGCTCTTGCCTTGCTTCTGCTATGCAGAGCGCCAATGATCCGGAAGGCCTTTGTTGGTGTGGCGAACACGGGCGATCAAAGGATGAAATCCTTTTGCCTTTGCAGCTGCAATTGCGTGGGCCTGGGTGGGGTAGGGGCCAGAATCACGCCGACCATCAGCATGCTCGATCACGTAATGATCAATATCGCCGCCCCCTTTTGGCATTGGCTCAATGTAAACATTAGGCATAGTAGTCCTCTCGTACCTGGCAAAATTGCCAACAAGAACATTGGTATGGAAAACTCGGTTTCAAGGGATGGGTGAGAAAAAGTTAACGCCATAAGCTGTACGCCAGAAATCTGTTATTGTTTCAATATTGCAATCACGAGACTAACCAATGGGAAAGAGTATCCGGATATACCTGCCGAACGAGACAGTTGTGGGTATTCGCCATGCGGAAATAGCAAACTGGACGGGACAGGCGCTTGCTTGTCCTCGCTCGCTTTTCGGTGAATTACGCGAATGGCCGGAAGTCCAGCGCCCTGGTGTTTACATTTTGTTTGGCGTCCACGATGAGACTGGCGCCGAGATCGCATATATCGGAGAGGCAGAAGTGCTCGCCGATCGCCTGCAAAGCCACCACAAATCAGCAAATATCGATCGTCGCCGTTCGCCCCTGCCCTCGGTGTCACTGTAATCGGCTTTTTCAGTCCTATCGCCTCGATGTTTTTGACGATTTCGGCAAAGGCAGCCTTGTTTCGTTCCCGAGGATTCAGGACATCAATTTTTTCGATTGGGATCATCGCCATCTCGCCCGGCTCCAGCTTCATGCTGCCCTCCGTATCCGTGTTCGCTCCGCCATACCGTAGAGATAGTCCAAGCTATCGAATCTAAAGCTTTCAAACTCAGCCGGATTTCGCTCCGCCAAATTAATGCGTACCTGCCCAAAGCCGAGGCCAGGCAGCAAATAGTAGTCAAGGGTGCTTTGATTATTGGCGTCGAGACGTACCGCGACCGTAATGTCAGGCGCTAGTCCGGTATCAAATCGTACCTTCCAGTGATGCCGCCCACTTTCCGGCGTCTGGCAGCGTGCCAAGACAAGGGAAAGACTAAACTCATCATTGATACGCAAAAGATCCGTTGCTGGATCACGCTGTACGCTTCCTCCAAGACTTAAAATTGCGCTCTCTGTACTGTTGACAATTTCGGGATGCATGCGGCGCAGCAATTTGTTCGTTTCCAAGTAGCGATAATCTCGGTCAGGCGTGAAACCAACCATTTGATACGCTCTTAGGAGGCTACCGAATCGATGCATATAGATCGACGTAGATGGCATTCCCTCAGCCTCGTTGATGATCAATCCAGACAACAATCCACGCTGCTGATACAGGGTTCGCAGGCGCTCAATCAATTCTTCGTCAGTGTAACGATAGGCACGTGCACGAACGATACCTTGCGCAGTGTAGAAAACGTCCGACGAGATAACCGGCTCAAACGCACCGACCTTCTTGATCCACATGTCCGGGGTATTTTCCACTCTTAGCTTTTTCAGCTTGAACGAAATTCTGTTGTATACGTTGTTCCCGATGTACTTCTCGTTCGTCAACACTTCATGCACCGTTGCGCGTGTCCAGGCCCGATCCAAATCAGTTCTCACCGCCATGCTGTTCATGCGGGCAGCAATTTCAGATTCCATCAGGCCATCATCAATGAACAGCTTATACATCAGCTGGATCATGCGAACCTCATCCTCAGGCCCAGGTACGAGAATGACTCGATCAGTCTGCAAGCTCTTGTGTTCGCCTCGGGCCAATTGCGATTTGACTGCACCGGATTGATCGACGAGGACGCGACGTAAGCCATACCCAGCAGGGCCGCCTTGCCGAAAACCAAGTTCAATTAAACGGCACTGTCCGGCAAAGACTTTAGCGGATAGCTCGCGGCTGTACTCACCAGCCATTGCGCGTTTAACGCCCTTTACGATTGTGGAGACAGGTGAGCCGTCATTCTCAAATTGCTCGGCACAATAAACCACCTGAATGCCGGCACGACGGCATCGATATTCATAGTAGGCACTTTCGTCCGCATCTTGAAAACGTCCCCACCGGCTAACATCGTAGACAAGAATTATCTGAAAATCCGGCGCTCCGCTTTCAACATCCTGAATGAGCCGCTGGAGTGAAGCACGTCCTTCAATGCTTAGGCCGCTCTTCCCAGCGTCAGTGTAGGTACGCACGATTTCGATATTTCGGCGCTGAGCGTACTCATGGATTTTGTCCGATTGGTTCTCGGTGGAATATTGCTGATGCTCAGTAGACATGCGCACGTATTCAATCGCTCGTGGCCGAGCCACCAATCCGATAGGAGAATTGAGCATGTCGCCGACATACATGATATCGATAGCCCTCAGTAGCGCTGACCCGTTCGATGTAATCCGTTGTCATGCCACTTGTCAAAGGTGGCCCCGCAGCGGGATCCACCAACGATCGCCACAGCGGCCATGACGAGATTGTTTCTTTGCAATACGGTAGCATTGTCATAACACCAGCTGTTCACGTCCTATCTTTGCAATCTCCAGGAGTATCGGCATCTACACACGTATGCTCCGTAATTTCAACCGTCCAGACGTCCATCTTTGCAATCGCTCCAGGCGGAAGCAATTTGAGTTGATAGACGCCTGATTGCAAAGAAAATTTTAAAGTTGACACGTCCACCAGTTCGCGCGACCTCAATCTGCCGCTGGAAGAGCTGGTGGAAATGAAATACGATGCCGGCGCGTCTTTCAAGGACAAGTCCATCAAGGCCGCCTCATCCAGCGCTTCGGCCAATTCGGCCGTCGGCTATAGCGCCAGTGTCAACGCCGCCAACGCCTCGTCGTCGCAGGTCAACGCCAAGTCCCAGGCAGCGCTAGGCGCGCATTCTGGCGATGCCGCGTTCAACGCCAATGCCAAGTCCAGCCTGAACGCCAGCAGCGCCAATAGCGCGTCACTGGCGGCCAAGGAAAACTATGCCGCTGCGTCCAACTCCAAGTCGGCCAGCGCCGCCATCGATGCCAAGAACGTGGCAGCCGCCAGCCATGAGACGGCGAGCTACAAGAAGCTGGTCAAATACCAGGACGCCTCCAAACCGACCAGCCACCCGCTGTTCCTGAACGAATTTTCCGGCAAACTGCGCGACTATGACTTGCGCCTGCTCGATTCCATGAATGCGCGCAGCAAATACTTCGGCGACAAGCCCATCAATTTAGCGTTACTTTCCAATAGCGCTGAAATGGCCAAGTTCAGCGAATTCGCCCGCACCAAGGCCAACGCCGACTTCTTGATGGTGGGCTCGGCCACCGTGATCGCCGGCGAGCGCAATTCGGCCACCGGTGAATTGTCCTGCGTCGTCAACGCCGAAGTCAAAACCTTTGCCACCGCGGGCGGCGAATTGATCGCGTCGATGGCCGAAAGCACCCAGGCCGCCGGTCCCAATATTGAAGCCTGCAACGCCACGGCGACCCAGAAGGTGGCACGCATGATGGCGCCCTCGTTCGCCGGCAGCACGCTCGGTTACTGGGCCGACCGCGCCGCCCGTGGCCGTCAATACACGGTGGAATTCAAAGGTGCAAACCTGACGCTGCCGCTGCGCATGGCCTTCACCAAGGCCTTGCAACAGGTCGACGGCGCCACCGCGGTGGAGAAGAAGTCAGATGGTCCCGAAGGCGTCATGGCCACGCTCACCCTGAAGGGCAAGGGCGATCCGATGGAGCAAATCTACGCCGCCGTGACCAGTCAACCCGCATTCTCCGGCAAAGAGCTGGACGGCAAAACCGAAGGTGAGCAAGTCACCCTGTGCTTGAATAAATGCGGCGGCCCCGAAACGAAAACCAAGAAACGCTAGGCGCCCGTCATGATAACGTTATGTTCCTCACGCCTAGTCGGCGCCGCGTCGCTGCGTTCACTGCTGGCCAGTCTGGTGTTGGCTGGCGTCGCCGGCTCCGCTGTCGCGGGAGCCGATGCGCGCGTGTTTCCAGTGGGCGGCGTGTTCTGGACCGAAAACAATACCGCCATCGACCAGCGCTTCCTGCGATCCCTGGACCCCAGCAAACTGCGACAGCAGGTCCAGCTCGCCTTGGACGCTGCCTTCGCCGGCCGCATCGGCCAGTTGACCAGGCAGACCGCTGGCGACACTTTTGCCGTGTCGTTCCACTTGACGCGCATGGCGTCCTACACCGCCAACAAGGCCGACCATAATATCGAGTTGCGCACTCCGGTCACCGGCAGCATCTACTTCACCAATGTGGTAACCGGAGAAATCCTGTTCACCACCACCAGCACCAATACGGCGGTAGCGCTGTTGGCGCCGCGGGCGCTCGAGGGAGCCGGCAGGAAGAACGAAGAAGACAAGCTGTACGCGTCAGCCTTGTCGGCCTTGATCGAGCAGCTAAGCCAGCAGGCCGGCAAGGAATTCCAACCGCGCACCGTGGAAGCCAGCATCACTGGCAGCAGTAACGCGCTGCTGTTGCTGTCGGCGGGCTACAAGCAAGGACTGCAGTCCGGCGACTGCCTGGAAGACCAAAATGGCAACCTGATCAAAGTGGTGTACGCAGGTGCCGATTATGCCGCCGCCCAGGTCGTGTTGGCCGACGAGGTACGCACCGGCACGGTGTTCCATAAATACGTGGTCGGTAAGATCGACGGGCGCTTGCGGCCGCGCGCCACCGTCATCGCCAGCCAGTTGCCCGAAGGCTTCTCGTCCGAGTATGTGACCCAGCTGTTTTCCGAAGAATTGGGGGCCAAAGCACCGCTGACTATGGTGGAAGTGAATCCCGGCTTCGCGCACTTGCTCAACACCGTCGTACAAAAAACGGACCTGAGCAATAACAGTACGGCGCAACGCGACACCCCTGATCTGGTAATACGGCTGCACATCGGCGAACCGGTGCAATATGAAACCGCGACCAACCTGGGCTTCCAGACCACGCGCGGCTTCAGCGCCGACGCCTACGCCGAGCTGATCGACATGAGCGGTCGCGTCCTGTTTGCCGCCAGCGGCCACGACAGCCAGAAGATCAGTGTCACCAACGGCCTCGATCTGGCGCCCGCCGCGCGCCGCGAAATCGCTATCAAGAATGCGCTGTTGGCGTTGGCGCAAAACATGGGCCACCTGGCGGAGGCCAGGACCGAAACCGCCAAGGTCGCCCGGGCTGACGCCAATGGCGTGTACGTCGCGACGCCCAACCAGCTATACGCGAGCAAAGCGCCTGGCTTTGTACTGCATCCCACCAGCTTCACGGTCGGCGGCAAAGCGACCATACTGCCGTTCCCTGTCTACGAGGCGGTGGCGGAACAACGCGTGGAGCAGGAGACGCGCCTGGGCAATCTGCTGCCCCTGTCCAATGCCAGGCCAGCCGTGCAAGCGGGCGATCTGTTCGAGGCACTGCGCCTGGGGAAGACGCCAAAATCGCCCGCCCTGTTCAGCCTGTGTCCGGATAGCGAAAACCTGGGTACGCTGGCGACGCCGCAATTTCGCACGCTGGCCTCGGTGGCACTGGCGCAAGCCATGCCTGGCCAGTATTACGCAGCCGACGTGCGCCAGCAAGCCGACGATGTCATCAGCGTGCGCAACGGCTTCAACAGCAAGCTGCAATGGGACCTTGCCACGGTACGCACTTGTGTGCAGCCGGTCCAACGCGTGGACATCGTCACCGAGGAGTGTGGTGACACCTGCCAGAAATCGCTGACCGCGCGCTATACCTTGCGTGTGCGCACCGACAATGTCGTCGGTGCCAAGCAAGGGCTGGAGTCGAAATTCCGCAGTACCGGTTACCAGAAGGCCAGCAACGCGGCCGACGTGATGAACCTGATCCGTCTGGATGTCACCGACGAGGCGCAGAAACTGCTGTCCGCGCTCGCCACCAAGCTTGTTTTACCTGCCAACTAAGAAAGAGAAGCCTCATGAAAATTCGCAATTCCGTTCAAGCTGTCGCCACCGCCCTGCTGATCGCAGCCTCGGCCACGGCCAGCGCCGGCCTCGGCGGCCTGACCAGCCTGATCCCGGGTGGCCCGAGTGGTGGCCCAGTCGATGCCGAGGGCTTCCTGAAAAACGCCGCGGTGGCCGAGACGCTGATGCGTACCTCGCTGGACCAGTTGGCCATCTCGTTAGCGACCAAGGAAGAAATCGCTCAGATCGACGCGCTGAAAAAACAGGCTGCGGAAAAGACCGACGCCAAGGAGAAGGGCGCCGTCGAGCAGGAAGTCGCCAAATCGGAAGCCGCCCTGCTGAATGCACGCGACTTTGACAAAGTCGCAAGTAATGAAGTGAAAAAAATGGACGCCAAACAAAAGCAAAAGTTGGCCGGCGCCGCCACCAACTTCGTGCTGGCCATGTTGAAGGACAAAGAGCTGATGAGCCAGTCCAGCGGTATCCTGAGCGGACTGGGAAGCAACCCGGCCAACCTGAGCAAGGTGGGAGCCATCAAGGATGCGGCAGGCAGCATGAAGAATCAACTCGAGGTGGCAGGCGCACTGGCCACCAAGGTGCCGAAGTTATTCGCCGCTGTGGGCGTGAAGAACCCGCCTAGCAAGGCGTCGGATTCGCCAGTGGAGATCGCGGACTAATCCCCCCTCGTTCGCGGCACATGGAACGCCATCCACGGATGGCGTTTTTCATTTGCGCCTGCGCGCTGTCACCCCGGCAGCGTCACCTGCGCCTTGCGCTGCACGATGGCCGCGCCCAGCGCCACCAGGTCCAGCTCGCTGTCCTGCACCCTGGGGAAGATCTCGCCTTCCTCCTCGTCCACGTGGTGCGCGATCAGTTCGGACAGCACTTTCACCGTCGCGTCGTACAGTTGCTCACCCTCCTCCATGGCCAGGATCTGCGCGATCAGTTCCTTGGCCGAGCCATGCTCCACCAGCGCCTCGTCGACCTGGTCGGCGCATTCGGCGATGGCGTCGCGCACGGCCGGGTAGAACAATTCCTCCTCGGCCGTGGCATGCTGGGTCAGGGCCAGGCAGATGCGCGTGGCCAGCTTCTGCTTGCTGGCGTGGGCCCGTTCACCGAGCTGTTCATATTGCTCGAACAAGGCCTGGACGTTGGCATGGTCGGCCCTTAGGACGGCCAGCGCGTCGTCGGGCTGCCGGGCGCGGCTGCGCCGCGCGATGGTGGTGGTGGTACTGTGCGTCGATGGCATGATGGACTCCTCAACAGGCGTGATCTTTCCCGCGCCGGCGCGAACGCCCGGCGCCCCCGGCGCGCGCCACTGTGCGTGCGCCACCGGAAACCATGATAGCCATGGCCGCCACGACGCTTGTGGGATGGCGGCGTGGCCCGTTGTAGGACGCGAACGCGCGAACGATGCCGTGGCGGCGGCGCCCGTGCAATCAGGCGGCCACCTTGCGCGCGAGCCACTGGCCGCGCCAGTCCGGCAGCGCGCTGGCCGGCATGGGCCGACCGATGCCATAGCCCTGCCCCAGGGCGCAGCCGATGTCCAGCAAGGCCTGGTAATGGGCCGGGGTCTCGATGCCCTCGGCCACGATCTGGCGTTCGAACGCGGCCGCCAGCGCCACCACGCCCTGCACGATGGCCAGGTCCCCCTTATCGTCGAGCATGTCGCGCACGAACGATTGGTCGATCTTGAGCTCGTCGAACGGCAGGCTGCTCAGGTAGGACAGCGAGGAATAGCCGGTGCCGAAATCGTCGAGCGCAAACGTCACGCCCAGCCGGCCGCAGGCGGCCAGGACGTCGCGCACGATGGCGATGTCGTTCAGCGCCACCGTCTCCAGCACTTCGATCTGCAAGGCGCCGAACGGCAGCATCGGATAGAGCGCCATCAGCTGGCGCAAGCGGTCCACGAAGTCGGGCGACTCCAGGTGGTAGCCCGAGATGTTGATGCTCACGCTCAGTTTCAGGCCCTGCTCGTGCCAGGTCCGCAGCTGGGCCAGCGCCGTGGCGGCCACCCATTCGCCGATCTGGATATCGAGCTCCGTATTGGCCACCTGGGCCAGGAAGGCGCCCGGCGCCAGCAAGCCCCGCTGCGGGTGGTGCCAGCGGATCAGCGCCTCGGCCCCCACCACGGCCCGCGTGCGCAGGTTGACCTTGGGCTGGTAGTACAGTTCGAACTGGCCCTGCTCCAGCCCGTGCCGTATGCTGCTGAGGAATTCCAGCTGGTCGCGGGCCTGGCGGTCCAGCGCCGTGTCGTACAGGTGGTAGCGGTTCTTGCCGCCCTGCTTGGCCAGGTACATGGCCTGGTCGGCGTGGCGCAGCAGCGTATCGGGGTCTTCCTGGTCGAGCGGGTAGACAGCCACGCCAGCGCTGGCGCTCAGCGCCACGGTCTTGTCGCCGATCACGAACGGCTGGGCGATCGCCTCGAGCAGCCGGCGCAGCGTCAGCTCCCATTCGTCAGCCTTGTGCAATCCCAGCAGCAGGACCACGAACTCGTCGCCGCCCAGGCGCGCCACCGTGTCGTCGGCCCGGATCGATGCGCCGATGCGGCGCGCCGCCTCGATCAGCACCTGGTCGCCCATGTCGTGGCCCAGGCTGTCGTTGATGTGCTTGAAGCCATCGAGGTCCAGGTAGCACACGGCCATCAGGGTCCGCTCGCGGGCCGTGCGGGCGATGGCCTGCTTCATGCGGTCGGCCAGCAGCACCCGGTTGGGCACCCCCGTCAGGCCGTCGTAATGGGCCGCCCGGTTCAGTTCATCCTCATGGGCCTTGATCTGGCTGATGTCGGAGAACACGGCCACGTAGCGCTGCACCTGGCCGCGCTCGTCGCGCACGGCTGAAATCGACACCAGTTCCGGATACACCTCGCCCGACTTGCGCCGGTCCCACAGTTCGCCGCGCCAGTAGCCGTCGCGCTGCAACTGGCCCCACATCTGCTGGTAGAAGCTGCCGTCGTGGCGGCCCGAGGACAGCAGGCGCGGATTGCGGCCCACCACCTCGTCGCGGCCATAGCCGGTGATGCGGCTGAAGGCGGCGTTCACGTCGACGATGTTGTTGCCGTCGTCCGTGATCAAAATGCCTTCCTGGCTGTTCTCGAACACGCTGGCCGTGATGCGCAGCTGGGCTTCGGCCCGCTTGCGCTCGGTGATGTCGCGCGAGGAATTGAACAGCACCGGCTGGCCGGCCAGCGCCATGGGACAGTTGCTGATCTCCACATCGACCACGCTGCCATCCTTGCGCCGGTGGCGCGTCTCGAACTGGTTGTGCACCCCGCCGTCGAGCTGCTGGGCCAGCAGGGCCGTCAGCTCGGCCTGGCTGAAACGGGCGTCCCAGCACGCCACGTTCATGCCGATGAGTTCCTCGCGCTCGTAGCCGAGCATGGCGCAGAACGCGACGCTGGCCTCGATCACATTGCCGCGCGCGTCGAGGATGTGGATGCCGTCGCTGGCGTTGCGCAACAAGGCCAGATTCTTTTCGCTCTCGGCGCGCAGCGCCTGCTCGGTCTGCTTCTGGGCCGTGATGTCCACGTGCGAGCCCAGCAGGTGCGCGTTGCCATCGCCGTCCACGTGGCGTTCGCCGCGCGCCAGGATCCAGCGGTAGCCGCCGTCCGCATGGCGCAGGCGGAACGCGTTCTCGTACTGCACCTGGTCCGAGGCCAGGAACGCGCGCACCGTGTGCCAGGCCGCTGCGCGGTCCTCGGGATGCAGCAGCGTGTCCCAGGTGGCCAGGCTGTTGCTCAGCGCCTCGGGGCCATAGCCGAGCTGCGCCTTCCATTCGGGCGACAGGTAGATGTCGTCGCGCGCCAGGTCCCAGTCCCACAGGCCGGTGTTGGAGGCCTGCAGCGCGAAGGTCAGCCTTTCCTGCAACTGGGCCAGCGCGGTGTACGGCATGTCGATCGCCTCCACCACCACGGCCCGGTAGATGAACAGGTAGGAAATGGTCTTGTACAGGTGGCCCAGCACGTTGTAACTGCCCGTCATGGTGGTGTACAGCGTGAAGAAGAATTCGCCCATGGCCATGGTCATCACGGCGCCGACCAGCAGCACGGCCCGGAACGGCTGCGGCCGCCGGATGCGCGCCAGCAGCAGGCCGGCCGTGGCCAGGTTGACGGCGATCACCAGGTACTCCGTGTTCTTTTTCAGCGCCGTCAAACCCTGGCCCGGAATGAAGGTGTCGGGCAGCCAGGCCTGGTGCCACAACACCAGCCAGGCCAGCACCGCCACCCCGGCCAGGGCCGTGCCCAGCAGCCAGTAGCGGGTGGCGTCGGCCGCGAACGGGCGCCAGCGGCGCACGGCCACCACCAGCAGGCCGCCGGCGGCCAGCAGGCGCGCGGCCAGCCAGAAATTCAAGTGCTTCTGGGCGTCGTTGGCCGACACCAGGTCCGGCATGCCCACGTAGGACACCATGTGCAGGAAATCGAGCGCCCCCACGGCCAGGAAACAACAGGCCAGCCCCACCACGTTGCCCGAGCGGGCCGCGCCGCGCGCGTTCCAGCCGACGATGAACACCATCATGCTGACGACGATGGAGGCGGTCTCCATCAGCATGTGCAGGGGCAGGTAGTGGGGGAACGGTTGCGCGCCGGGCCGGCTGGGCGCCAGCCAGGCCAGCCATTGCACCAGCGCCAGCAGCAGCAACAGGCGCATCATGCGGGCCATGCCCTTGCCGTACATGGGATGGGGACGCAGCGCGGAAAGGAGGTCGAATGATCGCATGGCGCTCTGGATGGTGAACGATGCCGCCCCGCGTCCGGCGGCGCCAGCCTGGGCGGCGACCGGCCGCGACTGGCCAGCTCTCAATATACCAAAGAGCACATGCGACCAAACAGTTTATTCACTGAAAGTTGCGTTCACGTCCGTTGCGACGCCCCAGCCACTTCAAGCAGTTGAACAACGCATCGCCCGGCTTCGCTGCGCCGAAAAAAAACGGGCGGCCGGATCGGGGATCGGCCGCCCGGGGGCGCATACCATGCCGGCGCGCTGGCGCTTATTGCTGCTTGTAGTAGACCGAACGGGGTCCGTACAGCATGCCGTTGACCTGGCCCGCCGCCAGCAGGCGCTGGCTGGCCGCGCCGGCCACCGGGTAGGACGCGTCCGTCGAATTGTTGATGATCTGCTTGACCGCCGCCGCCACCAGCGCCCCCACCAGGCCGCCGCCGTTGTTGTTATTGGCGTCGTTGTTGGCTGACGCTTCGCCCGTCCACAGCGTGGTGCCCGTCTTCAAATCCACCAGCCTGGCCTTGGCCGACACCGTCACCACGCTGTTGAGCACGGTGTAGCTGGCGCCGAAATTGGTCACCGTCAGGTACAAGGCCGCGTCGGCGCCGAAGATGCTGTGCAGCTTGCGGGGATCGACGGCCTGGGCGTCTTCCGCACTGCTCAGGCCATTTTGCTTGAAGGTCTCCTCCACCAGCGCCACCGGCAAGACGTAATAGCCGGCCTCGGCCAGCGGATACGTCACTTGCGACAACACGGTGTAGCCGGCCGTCACTTCCGGCGACGTGTTCAGCGGCGGCAGCACCACGATGGAACGGGGCTTGGCGGCCTTGAACGCCGTGTAGTCGTAAGGCGTGGCCTGGTGGGTCGCACACCCCACGGCCAGCATGGCCGGCGCCAGGCAGGCGGCCAGCTTCATCACTCGTTGCAGCATCTTATTTCCCATCCTTGTTAGCCGATTTCATCAGGAAGTCCATGTAGGCGGCCGATTCCGGGAACAGCTGCTTCTCGGCCGCGAATTGGGCCATCACCTGGTCCTGGCGGCCAGCCAGCGCGTACAGCAGCCCCAGGTGGGCGTGATAGCCCGGCGGCGGCGTATTGCCCTTGGCGTTGATGGCCTGCAAGTCCTTTTCCAGCACGGCGATCTGCTGGTCCGGGCTGCCGCCCTTGAAGTGCTGATACACCTGGGGCTGGTAGCCTTCCCACTGGTACAGGGTCTTGGGCGCCGTGTGGCAGGCGCACAGCATGGCGGCGGCGGCCAGCGCCAGCGCGCGCTTGACGATATTGTTCATGGGACCGCCTTATCGCGTGCTGCCGGACATGGCGCCCGCTTCCACGCCGGCCACCAGGTGTTCCACCGCTTCACGCATGGCCAGGTCCAGCACCTTGCCGTTGAGCGTGGCGTCGTAGCTGGCGGTGCCGCCAAAGCCGAGGATTTCACGGTTCGACAAGCTGTATTCGCCTGCGCCCTGGGTCGAGTACACCACTTCCGAGGTGGCGATGTTGACGATGTTGAGGGTCACCTTGGCATAGGCGACCTGGGTCTTGCCGCGGCCCATGATGCCGAACAGCTGGTGGTCGCCCACTTCCTTGCGGCCAAATTCCGTCACATCGCCGGTGACGACGAAATCAGCGCCCTTGATGGCCTGGCCTTGCTTCTTGAAGTCCGCTTCCTGCTTGAGTTCCTGCAGGTTGTCGCGGTCCAGCACGTTGAAGCGGTTGGTTTGCTGCAGGTGGGCGATCAGGATGGTCTTGGCCTGGCCGCCGAGGCGGTCCACGCCGTCCGAGAAGATGCCGCGCATGAAGCTGGAACGGTTGTCGAACTTGCCAACGGCCACCAGCGTGCGCACGCCCGTGTAAGGCCGGGCCGCGCTGGCCACGGTGGGCACGGCCAGCGCTTGCGAACTTTCCGTGGCGCAGCCGGCCAGGGTCGACGCCACCAGTGCCGTCGTCGCCAGCAGGCCAAGTTTCTTGATCATCATGGATACCCCGAAGTTAAATGAAAACCAATGATTATACGCCGGAAATAGTTCATTTAATGAAATTAATTTCCTCGTGGAAAAATGCGGCGACGGGAGCGGGGGCCTGGCTGGCGCGCTGGGGGGGGCGGCGCTGCCGGCGCGGCGGCCGTCAGCGCAGCAGCAGCAATGCCTGCTGGGGCGTGGCGTTGGCTTGGGCCACCATGGAGGCGGCGGCCTGCTGCAGAATGCGGCTGCGGGTCAGCTGCGCCGTCTCGCTGGCGTAGTCCGTGTCGAGGATGCGCGAGCGGGCGGCCGCCAGGTTGGTGCTGGTGCCCAGGTCGCCGTCGTAGGCCAGCTGCAGCCGGTTTTGCAGCGCCCCCAGCTGCGCACGCACGGCGTTGCCGCTGTCGATCTTGCTATCGATGAAATCGAGCGCGTCGGTGGCGCTGTTGGCGCTGCTCAGGTCGATCGGCGGATCGCCGCCGCCGGACGAACGCAGCACCGTGACCGTGTTGCCGGTGGCGGTGGAGTTCTGGCCGCCGGCCGTCAAGCCCACGGCGCCGGGGTTGGCGCCGCCCACCAGCAGCTTGTGCGGCCCGCCGCTGGGCGCGTCCAGCACCGTGATGGTGCCGCCGTGGGTGCCGGTGGCCAGGCCCAGCACGGCCGCATAGGGGCCGCCCGACGCGCTGATGGCGATGTCGCGCCCGTCGGCCGCCGTCAAGGTCAGCGTGCCGCCGCTGGCGCTGGCCGCAACGCCGCTGGCGCCGGCCGCGCCCGTGATGGCCGCCGCCGCGCTGGCAGCCAGCGCGCTGGCGTTGGCGCCCACGATGGGGCCCAGCGCCACGCCATTGATGGACAACCCGCCGGCCGGGATATTGCCGCTGGCGCCCACGTCGCCGCTGACGGTGGTGGCGGCGCTGGCCGTCACGCCCAACACGCCAGCGCCATTGATGGCCGCCGCCGCCGCCCAGGCGCTGGCGGCGCCCTGGCCCGGCGCCGCGCCGGCCACGGCGGCGCCCACGGCCTTGTTGTTGAGCGTCAGGTCGCCCGCGCGCAGGGCGGCCGTCACCTGGCCGCTCAGGTTGACCTGCTGCTCCGGTACGTCCACCTGCACCGCGCCGCCGGGATCGCTGCGGTACACGGCCGGGATCGCCACGTCGATCACGGCGCCGGCCCGGTCGCCCACCTGCAACTGGGTGCGGTAGGAGCCGTCCAACAGGTTCAGGTGGTTGTACTGGGCGCGGCTGGCGATGTCCAGGTTGGCCTGCAGCAGCGCGTCGGCCTCGTGCTGGATGGCGGCGCGGTCGGTCACGCTGTTGGTGTCGTTGGCCGCCTGCACGGCCAGTTCGCGGATGCGCTGGTAGTTGACCATGATCTCGCCCATGGCGCCATCGGCCACCTGCAGCAACGAGATGCCTTCGCTGGCATTCTGGGCCGCCCGCTGCAGCCCGCGCACGCCGGCCGTCAGGCGCGCACCGATGGCCAGCCCGGCCGCGTCGTCGCTGGCCGAATTGACGCGCTGGCCGCTGGCCAGCCGCTGCATGGTGACGCCCAGCGCCGTGCCCGCCCGCTCGTAGCTGCGCTGGGCGTTCAAGGCGGACAGATTGCTGTTGATCTGCATGGAAGGGCACCGAGGCCGAGGCGCGCCGGCGCGCCGCAAACCGTTCAGGGATTGGTGGTTGTCGCGCTATTAACGGCGGGAAACGTGGATCGCTTTAGCGCCAACATACGCCGGCAGCAAAAAAAGGCGGCGGGCGTGATTAGCAGGGCAAGGTCCGGCGGGGGGGCACGGCGGGGTCACACACACGGCGGGGTCTATCATCGGATTTGTAAGGGGGCGACATCCCTGACGTTGGAGGTGTAATCTAGCCGATGACGGGGGTGTGGCTCACGGGGTCAGCGGTGGCTTTGGCCATCCGCTCGACATTGAAATGCC
>NZ_JACEZS010000132.1 GCF_014042365.1 Rugamonas fusca | reverse complement strand
ATGGGTAATGATTGTATGTATCAACAAACGCAACAACGTAGTACTTCTTATTTCTATAACCGCTCCTTGTTTAGTCGCAGGGGCTAAAGTTATAGGGACAAGTGAATAAGTGCACATGGTGGATGCCTTGGCGATTACAGGCGATGAAGGACGTAGTAGCTTGCGATAAGCTGCGGGGAGTGAGCAAACACACTTTGATCCGCAG
>NZ_JACEZS010000131.1 GCF_014042365.1 Rugamonas fusca | reverse complement strand
TAGGATTCGTGACTGGGGTGAAGTCGTAACAAGGTAGCCGTATCGGAAGGTGCGGCTGGATCACCTCCTTTCTAGAGTCGCACTGGTCTTCGGATCATCCTCAAGCGTTCACACTTATCGACTGTAATTAAGAAGAACAGCATTTGGGGCTGTAGCTCAGCTGGTTAGAGCACCGTGTTGATAACGCGGGGGTCGTTGGTTCGAGTCCAACCA
>NZ_JACEZS010000130.1 GCF_014042365.1 Rugamonas fusca | reverse complement strand
TAGGATTCGTGACTGGGGTGAAGTCGTAACAAGGTAGCCGTATCGGAAGGTGCGGCTGGATCACCTCCTTTCTAGAGTCGCACTGATCTTCGGATCATCCTCAAGCGTTCACACTTATCGACTGTAATTAAGAAGAACAGCATTTGGGGCTGTAGCTCAGCTGGTTAGAGCACCGTGTTGATAACGCGGGGGTCGTTGGTTCGAGTCCAACCA
>NZ_JACEZS010000012.1 GCF_014042365.1 Rugamonas fusca | reverse complement strand
GCACGCCGGCGATGGCGTCCGAGCCGTACTGGGCGGCGGCGCCGTCGCGCAGCACTTGCACGTCCTTGATGGCCAGCATGGGGATGGCGTTCATGTCGGTGCCCGTGTTGCCGCGGTTGCGCGCGCCGAACAGGTTGACCAGGGCCGTCGTGTGGCGGCGCTTGCCGTTCACCAGCACCAGGGTCTGGTCCGAACCGAGGCCGCGCAGGGCGGCCGAGTCGACCAGGTCGGCGCCGTCGGCGCCGGTCTGGCGGGTCGAGTTGAACGAGGGCGAAATATTGGTCAGGGTCTGGGCCAGGTCGAACTGGCCGCCCGATTCAGCCACCTTGTTCAAGGGAATCACGTCGACCGGCACCGTGGTGTCGGTGGCGGAACTGGCGACGCGGCGCGAGCCGACCACGTTCACGGTTTGCATCGTGTCGTCCTTGGCGGCGGCGGGGGCGGTCTGGGCCTGGGCGGCCGGGCTCAGGCCGGCCAGGGCCGCGCCGCCGTACAAACTGAACAGGACCGCGCGACGCAAAAGGGTGGGGGTAAGCATGGTGTCTCCGTATTGTTGTCCGCATGAGCCGGGGCATGCGGGTCTTGTCGTGTGTTGTCGGCTGGCCGGCGCCGGGGTGGGCGGCGAATTTGCCACGGTTTCCGGTGCTTCGGTCAGTTGATTATTCGGCAGCTGTTGCGGGGTATCAATGGAAATGTTTTCCTCGCCATATTCCGGATTGGAATGCCGGGGCCATGGGCCGGAACGGACGGGCGTAGCAACGCCGCGCGCCCGCGCGGGCGGGCTCGCTTGTAGGAAAGTAGCAACAGGGGGAGGGCGTCAGTCGGCCGCGTTCGCCCGTTCGCGCTCGTGCTGGTCCAGCAGCCAGCGCTTGAATGTGATCACGCCGGGCAGGCCGGCCTTGCGCTTGGGGTAGATCAGGTAGTAGGCGCTGTCCGATTGCTGCTCGGGCGGGAACAGTTCGACCAGCGCCTGGCGCTTGATTTCGTCGGCCACGAACATGGCCGGCAGCAGGCCGATGCCCAACCCCGCCTTGGCCGCCTCCACCGCCATCGAGAACAGTTCGAAATGCAGGCCCTGTTCCTTGGGCGGGGCGACGATGCCGTGCGCGTCGAACCAGTTGGGCCAGCTGTCCGAGCGCGACGTCTGGTGCAGCAGCGTGTAGGCCGTCAGTCCCGCCATGTCGGCCGGGCGGCCGTGGCGTTCGATGAAGCCGGGGCTGCACACGGGCACCAGGGTTTCACTTGACAACCTGTGGTGCTCGCACTGGGGCCAGCCGGGGCGGCCGAAGACGATGCCGGCGTCGATGCCGGTGCCGCCGAAGTCCACGCGGCTCAGCTGAATCTTCAGGTTCAGCGTCAGGCCGGGGTGGGCTTCGTACAGCAGCGGCAGGCGCGGCACCAGCCACTTGGTGGCGAAGGTGGGGAACACGGCCAGGTTGAGCACGCCGCCACCATCGCGCGAGGCCAGCACTTCCTGCATCACGCCTTCCAGCTCGTCCAGGCAGGGCGGCAGGCGGGTCCACAGCAGCTCAGCGGCGGCGGTTGGCACGAGGCCGCTGGCCTGGCGCTCGAACAGGGGCTGCTCGAAATACGCTTCCAGCGCCAGGATCTTCTTGCTCACGGCGCTCTGGGTCAGGGCCAGCGCGTTGGCAGCGGCGCTGATGTTTTGCAGCTTGTACACCATCTCGAAGGCGTGCAGGGCGGACAGGGAGGGCAGGTTGAGGCGCATGGCGTAGGCGAATTCTTATGGCGAAACAGTCTCTGCCGCCATTGTCCCGCATCCGGCGCGAAAAGGGTATTCTCAAATGGAATATGGCGTCGAAATCATTTCGCTTGTGGGGCTTCCGGGGCATATCGAATAATCGGCGCAACTTCACCATTTGCGGCAGTGCTGCTTTTTTCACCATGACCACCCTCGATTACCTCCTGACCTCCTGCATCGGCGCCGCCGCCACCGCCCGCATGACCCGTTTGATGCACGTGCCGGCCGAATTGTGCGACGCGCCCGGCAACGGCGACGCCACCGTGGCCGTCACGCGCGCCGAAATCGCCTACGCCATGAACGTGCTGCTGTTCCGCGACCTGCTCGAGCGCGTCCCCGAAGGCAAGGCCTACACGGAAGACGCCGTGGCCAGCGGCCGCCGCGTGTTCTTCGACCATGGCGCCGTGCGCTCCGTGAAGATCGCCGCCAATGGCCAGCTGCCGTGCGGCGAGGCGGCCATCACCCGCTTCCTGGCGCCGCTCGGTTATCGCCTGAACGAAAACTACCCGCTGCCGCGCCTGAAAATGATGGGCCGCGCCTACGTGCACGCCGATCTGCCGGAAGACATTCCCCAGTTCTTCGTCAGCGAACTGGAAGTGGAGCGCTTCTCGCCCGAGTTCCAGGCCGCCGTGGGCCGCGTCGTGGCCAGCTCGGTCGATCCGCTGGACGCGCGCGACCTGGACCTGCTGAAGGAACTGGAAGCCCGGCGCAGCCTGCCGCTGGCCGACGCCGTGACGCTGCTGCAATCGCTGGTGCGCTGCTTCGCCCGCCAGCACGACGTGCCGGCGCTGGACGACTATGAACTGCTGCTCAAGGAATCGCAGGAAATGGCGTGGATCGCCACCGAGGGCAACGCCTTCAACCACGTGACGGACCGCGTGCCCGATTTGCACGCGCTGTCGGCCGAACAGCAGCAGTTGGGCCGTTCGATCAAGCCCGCCATCGAGGAGGCGGCACGCGGCACCATGCGCCAGACGGCTTACCGCGCGGCCCAGGTGGAGCGCGTGTTCCGCACGCCGAACGGCTGCGTGGTGCGCCGCGTGCCCGGCTCGTTCTACGAATTCATCTCGCGCGACCGCGTGCGCAACGCCGACGGCGAAGAAGTGCTGGACCTGGGCTTTGACAGCAGCAACGCCACCGCCATTTTCAAGATGACGTCGGCCGACGGCGCCGCGGCAACGATGGCCAAGGCGGCATGAGCGTCCAGCTGCTCGCACAGCTGGACGGCCTGCTGGGCCAGGCCGGCATGCTGACGGCCAGCACCGACTGCGCGCCCTACGTGCAGGGCGCGCGCTACGGCCAGGGCGTGGCGGTGGCCGTGCTGCGGCCGGCCACGCCGGAACAGGCCGAGGCGGCGCTATCGCTGCTGCACGCGCATGGCGCGCCATTCGTGCTGCAAGGCGCGAACACGGGCCTGGTGGCGGCCGCCACGCCGGACGCCAGCGGACGCCAGTTCGTGTTCAGTCTGGACCGGCTCAAGGACAGCATCACCATCGACGCCGATGAGCGCACGGCCACCGTGGGCGCCGGCGTGCGCCTGTCCGAACTGAACGAGGCCGCCGCCGCCATGGGCCTGTGCTTCCCGATCGACCTGTCGGCCGATCCCACCATCGGCGGCATGATCGCCTCCAACACGGGCGGCGCGCGGTTGATCAAGTACGGCGACGTGCGCGCCAACCTGTGCGCGGTGGACGCGTGGCTGCCCGAGCGTGGCGGCATGCTGCGCTTTGGCAGCGCGCTGCGCAAGAATAATACGGGCGTCGATTTCAAGCAGCTGTTGTGCGGCACGGGCGGCGCGTTCGGCGTGATCCTGCGCGCCACCGTGCGCCTGCATCCCTTGCCGGCGCAGCGCGCGACGGCGCTGGTGGTGCCTGCATCCAGCGCGGCCGTGATGCCGCTGCTGGCCGCGCTGGAGCGCGAGCTGCCCGAATTCATCGCCTCCGTCGAAGGCATGTCGCAGGAAGCCATGCAGGCCGTGTTCCGCAACGTGCCCTCGGTGCGCAATCCGTTCCCGGCGGGGCAGGTGCCGCCGTATGCGCTGCTGGTCGAGTTGAGCACGTCGCTGCCGGCCCGCGCGCTGGCGCTGGACACGGTGCTGCAGGACGCGCTGGGCGCCTTGATGGAACAGGAACTGCTGTCCGACGCGCTGTTTGGCGACCAGGACATGCTGTGGGCCCTGCGGCACGGCATCAGCGACGCGCTGCGCCACGAAGGCCGCGTGATCGCGTTCGATATCGCGCTGCCGCGCAAGCACTGGGCGCCGTTCCGCGCGTGGGGGCAGCAGTGGCTGGCCGCCTCCTGGCCGGGCGTGCGCATCTGCGACTTCGGCCACGTGGCCGACGGCGGCCTGCACTACAACCTGGTGGCGCCGAAGACGGGTCCGCAGGCGCTCGACGATGAGGCCATCGCCGCCTTGCGCACCACGCTGCTCGACACGGTGGTGCGCGATTACGACGGCAGTTTCAGCGCCGAACATGGCATCGGGCCGTACAACCGGGCCTACTACCAGCGCTACACGCCGGCGCCCGTGCGCCGCCTGGCAGGTGAACTGCAATCGGCCATGATGCCGGCCCTGCAGTGGCGTAACGTGCATTTCGACTGACGCGCCACGTCAGGGCAGCGTCAGGGCAGCAGGTGCGCGGCCATCCGGCCGCGCGCGACTTCGAGACAGGACGATGGACCATGCAAGCGTTTGCCCGACAACTGTGCCGCACCAAGCCCGTCGCCGCCCATGCCGAGGATGGCGCCGGCCCTGAACGTTCCGCCCATGGCCTGGGCCGCACGCTGGGCCTGTTCCCGCTCACCATGATCGGGGTGGGCGCCACCATCGGCACCGGCATTTTCTTCACGCTGGTGGAAGCGGTGCCCAAGGCCGGGCCGTCCGTCATCCTGGCCTTCCTGCTGGCCGCGCTGACGGCCGGATTGACGGCATTGTGCTACGCCGAGCTGTCGTTCCGCATACCGGCCGCCGGTTCCTCCTACTCGTTCGCCTATGCCACGGTGGGGGAGTTCGCCGCCTTCATCATGGCTGCCTGCCTGCTGCTCGAATACGGGCTGGCGGCCAGCGCCACGGCCATCGGCTGGTCGGACTACCTGAACAACTTCCTCGTCAACGCCTGCGGCTGGCACATTCCGGCCGCGTTGCGCTCGCCCATGTTCGCCGCCGGCCCGCACGGCACGGAATTCCATCCGGGCGCCATCAACCTGCCGCCCATGGTGCTGGTGATCATGTGCGGCTACCTGCTGTTGCGTGGTACGAAGGAGTCGGCCACGGCCAACGCGGTGCTGGTGCTGGTCAAGCTGGCCATCATCATCTTCTTCGTCGTGATCGCGTTTTCCGGCTTTGACGCAGCCAACTTCCACCCGTTCTTCAACGCCGACAACAGCAAGGGCTACGCGGGCATGGCCGGCGTGACGGCCGCCGCCGGCACCGTGTTCTTTTCCTTCATCGGTATCGACACCATCGCCACGGCCGGCGAGGAGGTGAAGAACCCCAAGCGTAATGTCCCGGTGGGGATTCTGGCGGCGCTGGCCATCGTCACCGTGTTTTACCTGCTGGTGGCGGTGGCCGCCGTGGGCGCGCAGCCGGCCCGCATGTTCGATGGCCAGGAGGCGGGGCTGGCCGTGATCGTGCAGAACGTGACGGGCAAGGCGTGGCCGGCGCTGGTGCTGTCGGCCGGCGCCGTGGTGTCGGTGTTCTCCGTCACGCTGGTGACGATCTACGGGCAGACCCGCATCCTGTTCGCCATTTCCTGCGACGGACTGATTCCCAAGACCTTCCAGCGCGTGCATCCGCGCACGCTGGCGCCGGTCAGCAACACGGTGATCGTGTGCCTGGTGGTGGGATTGACGGCCGGGCTGGTGGACGCCACCTTCCTGTGGGACATGGTGAGCATGGGCACACTGACGGCCTTCATCGTGGTGGCCATCGCCGTGCCGGTCATGCGGCGCAAGGGCATCGGCGCCGACGTCGATGGCTTCCGCGTGCCGTTCGGCCCGTACCTGGTGCCGGCGCTGAGCATCGTGGCCTGCTTGTTCATCATGAAGGATTTGTCGGCCGCCACCTTCCACGTGTTTTTCGCGTGGATGGGCGTGGCTGTAACCGCGTATTTCGCTTACGGCCTGCGCAATTCGCGCCTGAATCCGCTACTGCGTAGCGCCGCCTGAACCTGTCGTCTCGCTAATCGCGGCTGGCGGCGCGGCGCCGCCACGCCGGCTCGCACAGCACGCGCGCGATCACGGCGTCCGGCACGCCGAGCGTCGCCATGAATTTGGCCGCCGCCCGCATGCCCGATACTTCCTTGAGGGCGATGCCGGCATCGACCACCTTGTCGAGGTTGGTCCTGGGAGTGGGTGTTTTTTCAGTGGACATGGCTGTTCTCCGCCTATGTCCATTGTAGTGGAACCGCAATTTCTTTGAGTCGGCGCCAGCATTCAAGCGTGCGAGGCGGCGCCGCGACTGGGCCGGGTTTGCACGCCGCGTGTCTTCTCGACGTCGCTGCCAGCGCTTAAGGTCGGTCGGCGGCGGCGGTCCTGTTCAATATTGAATTGTCCGGCAAGACGATCTTTGGCAAGGGCAGGGCGACCAGTCGCGCCGCCTCGTCGGCCGGGATCCCCAGTCCCAGCAGCACGGCGTGCACCACCGCTTCCGGATAGTTGGCCGGCAGCGTTTCCCGCGCCTGGGATTGGGCCGCGCACAGCAGCGTGCCCGTGACCAGGTCGATGGCCACGCGCACCAGCATGGGCGCGAAGCGCTGTTGGGCGATCCCGGCGTCGAGGTCGCGCGCCAGGAAAGCCACCCCGATCAGTTGGCCGTCCGCCACGGGCAGCTTGAGCCGCGACAGGAAGGCGCCGAGCAGCGGATAGCCGCGTACCGCATGCAGCAGCAGGCGCGCGCCGCAGGCCACCCGCGCGGCCGGGTCCGCATGCAATTGCACCACCGGGTCGATCAGGCGCAGCAATTCGTCGCTGAGCGCACCGGCCACCCCCGCCAGCAATTCCTCGTTGGTGCGGAAGTAGTTGTAGAACGAGCCGCGCGCCATGCCGGCCAGCGCGATCACGTCGTCGATGACGGCCGCTTCCGGCCCTTTTTCCGCAAATACCTGCAGCGCGCTTTCGAGCAGCCTGGCGCGCGTGCGCTCGCGCCGTTGCGCCGCCACCCGCGTGCGGTGATCCACTGTCAATTCTGTGTTTGTCATGCCTGTCGCCGTGCGAGAGCGGCGCCTTCCTGCCTGTTTGTCAACGAACCGCCAGTATGCCACAGGCAACACGGTACGCCAGCGCGCCCGTAAATTGAGTTGACACGTTCGTCAAAATGACGATAATGTCAGTACAAAATCAAATTTCCTTGACCCTGGTCAAGAATTGACAGGAGACGCCATGCCCGCCACACCCCCGACACTGAATACCCCGCCCGCCTATCCCGAGCATGCGCTGCCGCATCCGGTACGCCGGCTGGAGCGTCCCGCCGCCCTGGTCCAGGCCCGTGCGCTGGCCTTCCTGATGTTCGACAAGCCCGACCTGGCGGCGATGGAAGCGTTCCTGGCCGACTTCGGCATGACGCCCGTGTCCCGCACGGCCGGGCAGCTGACGATGCGCGGCAGTGGCCAGGCACCGTGCATCTACCTGGCCCGCCAGGCCAGGCGTTCCCGTTATGTGGGGGCCGCGTTCACCGTGGACGGCGAAGCCGAGCTGGCGCGGCTGGAAGCGCACGCCGGCGCCCGCCGCCTGCCGGCCGGCAGCATCCCCGGCGGCGGGCAGGGCGTGGAACTGGTCGATCCGGCCGGCCATCTGCTCTGGCTGGTCACCGGGCAGGCGGCGCTGGACCCGCTGCCGCTGCGCGCGCCGCTGCATCCGCTCACCAACGGGCCGGGCCTGAACCGCCGCGTCAACGCCACCATCCGGCCACCGCTCGAGCCGGCCGCCATCGCCCGGCTGGGCCACGTGGTGCTGCAGACGGTGGACTTCGCCACCATGGCCCACTGGTATATGCGCCACCTGGGCGTGATCCCCACGGACGTGCAGTACCTGGCCGATGGCTCGCCCAACCTGTGCTTCTTCCGCCTCGACCTGGGCGACACGCCGGCCGACCACCATACGCTGGTGCTGGCCGGCGGCATCGAGGACAAGTACGAACACAGCGCCTATGAAGTGCTGGACCTGGACGCGCTGGGCCAGGGCCACAACGTGCTGCGCGCCAATGGCCACCGGCACATGTGGGGCATCGGCCGCCACATGCTGGGCAGCCAGCTGTTCGATTACTGGTACGACCCCGATGGCATGGAGTTCGAGCACTACACGGATGGCGACCTGTTCACGGCCGATCACGAAACCCATTACGTGCCGCTGGACCTGGCCGGCATCTGGACCTGGGGCGACGACGTGCCGCCGACCATGGGGCCGGCGCGCAATCTGGGCACGCTGTTCAAGGTGCTGCGCCTGCTGCGCCGCGGCGCGCTGACCCGGCAGCGGCTCCAGCTGCTGGCGCGGGCCATGTCGGCGCCACCCCGGCCCTGGCTCTGATCCCCGGCAGCCGCCACCGCAATCACCACCACACTGAGAGAACACCATGGCAATTCAAGTGATCCATTTCGAGTATCAGGGACAGCGCCGCTGGGGCGTGGCGCACGGCCGCATGGTCGACCCTTTGCCCGGCAGCTTTGCCAGCACCGCCGACTTCGTGCGCGATGGCATCGAACTGGCGCAGCGCTCGGCGCGGGCGCAGGCCGTGCTGCCGCTGGACGCCGTCACCTTGCTCTCGCCCATCACGACGGACCGGCAGTTCGTGTGCCAGGGCATCAACTACGCCAGCCACGTGCGCGAGTCCGGCATGGACCCGGACCGGATCGGCTTTAACACCCTCTTTACCAAGGCCTCGTCCTGCCTGGCGGCGGCCGACGCGGACGTGCTGCGGCCAGCCCACGTGCGCCTGCTCGACTATGAGATTGAACTGGGACTGGTGCTGCGCCGGCCATTGACGGCGGCCTGCGAGATCGGCCCCGATTCGCTGCACGAATGGCTGGCCGGCGTCACCATCGTCAACGACGTGTCGGCGCGCGACGTGCAGCTGCCGCAAGCGCAGTTCTACAAGGGCAAGAGCTATCGCACCTTCGGCCCGGCCGGCCCTTTCCTGGTCCTGCTGAGCGCGGACGAATGGCGCCGCTGGCCCGAGCTGCACATGCGCCTGTGCGTCAACGGCCAGCCGCGCCAGGATGCCTATTGCGGCGACATGCTGTTCCAGCCCCACCAGACGCTGACCGAGTTGTCCGCCCTGCAGGACCTGCGGCCGGGCGACCTGATCGCGACGGGCACGCCGGCCGGCTGCGCTGCGCGCGCGCCGGGCAAGCTGCCGATGTGGGTGGCCCGCCACCTGTTGTCGGAGCAGGGCAAGTGGCGCATGTTCATCGACAAGGGCTTGTCCAACCGCGCCTATCTGCAACCGGAGGACGTGATGACGGCCACCATCCGCACCGACGATGGCGCCATCGACCTGGGCCAGCAACGCAACCGGATCGTGGCCGCATGAGCAGCCATCACCTGGCCGCGGCCTTCGATGGCTACGGCGCCAGCGCCGTCCCGCAGTTGCGCCGCCTGGCGCTTCCTGCGCCCCAACGTGGCGAGATCGTCGTGCGGGTGCAGGCCGCCGCGGTCAACCCCATTGACGTGCGCCGGCGCGGTGGTTATGGCCGCAAGCTGTTCGGGCTGCTCGGCGCGGCACGCCTGCCGCTGGTGCTGGGTAATGACTACGCCGGCATGGTGACGGCCGTGGGCGCCGGCGTGCCCGGTCTGCGGGTCGGCGATGCCGTGTTCGGCGCCAAGCCGCCGTCCAGCGCCGGCACCCATGCCCAGTATGTCGTGGTGCGCGCGGAACACGCGGTGCTGCGGCCGCGCGGCGTTCCCGCGCCGCTGCTGGCGGCCTTGCCCTACAACTACCTGACCGTGCGGCGCGCCCTGGCCGACGCCGGCATCGAGCGCGCGAGCGCGCATGGCCGCGCCGTGCTGGTGCATGGCGCCGGCGGTGGCCTGGGATTGCTGGCCCTGCAAATCCTGAACGCCTGGGGCGCCCACGTCACGGCCACCTGCGGCGCGGCTGCGATCGATAGCTGCCGCCGGGCCGGCGCCCTGCACGCGCTGGACTACCGCCGCCTGCCGCTGGCCGGCCTGCCGCGCCGTTTCGCCGCCACCCTCAACTTCGCCGACTGGGAAGACGAAGCGGCCTTGCTGGCGCTGCTGGCGCCCGGCGCGCTGGGGCATGCCACCACGGTGCATCCGATGCTGGGCAATGTCGACCGCCTGGGCCTGCTGCGGGGCGCCCTGGCCACATTGCGCCAGCGGCGCCAGTGGCGCGCGCGCGTGCCGGCCGGCGCCCGTTATGCGTGGACCGTGTTCCGTCCCGACCACGCGGCGCTGGCGCAACTGGCCGACGAGGCGGTCAGCTATGCGGCGCTGGCCAGCATCACCCCTTATGACCTGTCCGACGCCGCGCAGGCGTTCCAGCATGTCGAACAGCGCCGTCCCGGCCGGGCCGTGCTGCTGCCCCCGGCCTGAGCGGCCATCACATTGATATCAGGAGACGAGAATGACAGAAGCAATCACCAGCGGCGCAAGCCAGGCCGCATACACGGGCACCGTGCGCCGCATGGCCGACGTGCTGGCACTGGAACAGACGCCGTGGATGGATAAGCTGCCGGCCGCCAGCACGTATGCACTGTTGATGCAGGCCTGCGCGCGTCATCCGCAACGCTGCGCGCTGCGCTTCGTGATGAGCGCCGATCCGGCCGCGCCGGAATGCGTGGTCAGCTACGCGAACCTGGCGCGCCGGGTGACCCAGGCCGCCAACGCTTTCCACCGCGCCGGCATCGTCCATGGCAAGGCCGTGACGCTGCTGCTGCCCAATTTGCCGCAGACGCACTATGCCCTGCTGGGCGCGCAGGCCGCCGGCATCGCCAGCCCCGTCAATCCCATGCTGGAGGTCGAGCACATCGCCGCCATCGTCGCCGAGACGGGCGCCGAGGCGCTGGTGGCGCTGGCGCCGTTGCCCGGCACCGATATCTGGGACAAGGCCATGGCGGTGGTCGAACGCTGTCCCACCATCCGCACCGTGTACGCCGTGCGGGCCGATGGTTACCTGGATGCCGCCGCGCGGCCGATGCTGCAGGCCCTGTTCGAGCGGGCGCCCCGGCCAGGCCGGGAAGACGTCGCCGTGCTCGATTTCGACGCCGCGCTCAACGACCAGCCGGACCGGGCGCTGGTGTCGGGCCGCGTCATCGCCGCCACCGATGTGTGCTCCTACTTCCACACGGGCGGCACCACGGGCCTGCCCAAGGTGGCCGCCCACACGCACCTGAACGAGACTTTCGTCGCATGGGCGCTGGCCGCGTGGACGCCGGGCGACGCCGTGCTGCTGTGCGGTCTGCCGCTGTTCCACGTGAACGGCGCCATGGTGACGGGACTGGCGGCCTTCCACGCGGGCGCCGAAGTGGTGCTGCTGACCCCAGCGGGCTATCGCGGCAAGGACGTGCTGGCCAATTTCTGGCGTCTGGTCGAACGGTTCCGCGCCACCAGCTTCAGTGCCGTGCCCACCATCTACGCCACCCTGGCCGACGTGCCCCATGCGGGCATCGACATCTCCTCGCTGCGCTACGCGATCTGCGGCGCGGCGGCGCTGCCGGCCGACGTGGCGCGCCGCTTCGAGGCCGCCACCGGGGTGCGGTTGTACGAGGGCTATGGTCTGACCGAGGGCGCCTGCGTGTCCGCCTGCAATCCGCCTGAGGGCGAGCGCCGGCTGGGCACCGTCGGCCTGCGCTTGCCGTACCAGCAACTGCAGGCCTGGCGCGTGGACGCGGCCGGACAGGCGATCGCGCCGTGCGGCCAGGGCGAGGTGGGGGTGATCGGTATTTGCGGCCCCAACGTGTTCCCCGGCTATCTGCGCGAGGCCGACAACGGCGGCATCTGGCTCAAGCCGGGCTGGCTCAATACGGGCGACCTGGGTTTTATCGATGCCGACGGCTACCTGCACCTGACCGGCCGTGCCAAGGAGCTGATCATCCGCGGCGGCCACAACATCGATCCAGCCATGATCGAGGACGCCTTGCTGCGCCACCCGGCCGTGGCGATGGTGGCCGCTGTCGGCCAGCCCGACGCGCACGCGGGCGAGCTGCCGGTGGCCTATGTGACCCTCAAGCCGGGCGCCACGGCCAGCGCGGAAGCCTTGCTGGCGGCGGCGCGCGAACTGGTGCCGGAGCGGGCCGCCGTTCCCGTGCGGGTGGTCATCCTCGACCAGATGGCGCTGACGGCGGTGGGCAAGGTGGCGAAGGCGGCGCTGCGCCTGCAGGCCGCCGAACACGTGTTCCAGCGGCTGCTGGCGGCCGCGCAGTTGCCCGCCACCGTACGTGGGCGCGCCGACCTGCAACGGGGCATGGTGCTGGAAGTCGCGTGCGCGGCCGACGACGCGGCGCGCGTGCGCGCCTTGCTGGGCCAATTCAGCGTCCCGTTCGACGTGGTGAGCCGCGATTGACGCGCGCCCCACGCCCTGGCGAGCAACCCATTTTTCAAAAGAGAGCAAACGACATGAGACAAACCATCCCCCCGGTGGTAGACGTGCTGCTGGTCGGCCTGGGCCCCGTGGGCGCGGCCGCCGCCAACCTGCTGGGACGCTACGGCGTGCGCACCCTGGCGATCGACAGGGCCACCGACGTGTTCATGGCGCCGCGCGCCATCGCGCTGGACAACGAAGCGCTGCGCATCCTGCAAATGGCCGGACTGGAGGAGGGCGCGTTCGCCACCCAGGCCATCGCCAAGGTGCAGATGCGCTCCCCGCTGCTGGGACGCTATGCGCGCGCCAACACGGCCGGCCACGTCGATGGCCATCCCCGGCTGGTGACGTTCTATCAGCCGGAACTGGAGCGGGTCCTGCGCGCGCGGCTGGCCGCCTATCCCAACGTGCAGCTCGCGCTGGGCGTCGAGCTGACCGATTTCACCGAGCAGGAGCACGGCGTGCTCGCACAATTGCGGCTGGCCGATGGCCAGTGCGCCACCGTACGGGCCAGCTACGTGGTGGGCGTGGACGGCGCCAGTTCCTTCGTGCGGCGCCAGGCCGGCATGGACTTCCATGGCAAGACCTTCGCCCAGGACTGGCTGGTGGTCGACGCCAGGGACGTGCCCAACCCGATCGATCACATCGAGTTCATGTGCGATCCGCGGCGCCCCACGCCGCACATGCCGGCGCCGGGTGGCCGGCAGCGCTGGGAATTCATGCTGCGCCCGGGCGAAACGCGCGAGCAGATGGAGCGGCCGGAGAGCATCCGCGCCTTGCTGCAACCGTGGTGCCGGCCGGAAGACATCACCATCGAACGCACGGCCGTCTACCGTTTCCACGCCCGCGTGGTGAACCGTTTCTCGCGCGGCCGGGTGTTCCTGGCCGGCGACGCGGCCCATATCACGCCACCCTTTGTTGGTCAGGGACTGGTGGCGGGACTGCGCGACGCGGCCAATCTGTGCTGGAAGCTGGCCTGGGTGGTGCAGGGCAGGGCCGCCGCCACCATCCTCGACAGCTATGACACCGAGCGCCGTCCGCACGCCAAGTCCATCGTCCGGCTGGCGCTGTGGATGGGGCGCCTGGTCATGCCGCGCAACCGCGTGGCGGCCCTGTTGATCCATGGCCTGATGTCGCTCACGCAGCGCATACCGGCCACGCGTTCCTATTTCCAGGACCTGGAGATCAAACCGCAGAACCGCTTTGGCCGGGGGCTGTTCAAGGCCGCCCAACGCGGCGCGCGCCTGGTGCGTGGCGGCATGCTGCCGCAGGGACTGGTGCGGCGCGGTGTCGGCCAGCCCATCGTATTGAGCGACGACGCGTTGGGCCAGCGGCTGGCGCTGGTGGGTTTTGGTTGCGATCCGGCCGCCGCTCTGGATGGCTGGCGGCGCGTGGCCTGGGCCCAGGTTGGCGGCGTGATCGTGTCGTTCCAGCCGCGCGGGCAGGGCGCGCTCGGCGAGCGTGATTGGGAGGACCTGAGCAATACGCTGGTGCCCGGCGCGGCGCCGGTGGGGTGGGTGGCCGTGGTGCGGCCCGATCGCACCGTCATGCACGACGGGCCGCTGGCCGAGGTGGACGCGGTGATCGACGAGGCGCTGGCGATATTGGGTGCGGGGCTGGCCCCCGCGCCCGCGACGGCGCCCGGATGGAAGGCTGCCGGGCCAGCCTGACCCGCCGACAGGCAGCGCAGACTGCCGCAATGTTTTAACAACGAGGAGACAAGATGAACAAATTCAAGAAAACCGTGGCCTGTTCCGCGTTCGCGGGCGCCACCCTGGCGGCCACGTCCGCCATCGCCGCCGAGGCATTCGAGCCGCGCTACAACCTTGCCGGCAGCCTGGGAGGCGAGATGTTCGCGCCGCCCGACCAGACCGGGTGGGCCGCCGGCATCGCCTTCACGCAGGTCGACATCAGCAAGGTCACGGGCGACGATGGCCGGGCGCTGACCCAGCCCATCCCCGGCGGCGTGGTGCCGCTGCCGGCGCCCACGCCATCGGCCCTGTATCCAGGCTACGGCGCCAATACCGCGCACTTCGACGCCACCGGACCGATGACGCGCGCCGACCTGGCGCTGGGCTACATCACCACCGACCGTTATGGCGGCGGCAGGCTGGCCTTTGTCCTCGACTTGCCGTACGCAAAAAAGAAGCACGTCATCGGCGTGCGCGCGGACACGCCGCAACTGCGCTGGAACCCGGCTGTCCCGGAGGTGGTGCAATGGGCCGTGCAGGCACAATTCAACCAGCAGTACCAGGGCGCGCCGGCGGCCCAGGCGGCCGACTTCAGCGGCGAGACGACCGGCATCGGCGACCTGGAGTTGCAGGCGGCCTGGCTGTACAACCGCGAGCACATCAATGTGCTGGCCGGCGCCAGCGTGGTACTGCCGACGGGGAGATATGACACCAGTCCCGGTCCCCATATCGGCGTGGGCAATTTCTACACGCTGCGCCCGGCGCTGCAGATCGCCTGGCTGCCCACGCCGCAGATCGGCCTGGCGAGCAAGTTCTCGGTCGGCTTGAACACCCGCAACAAGGACAACCAACTGCGCAGCGGCAACTGGGTCAGCATGGAGGCGGCGGCCGGCTACAAGACGGCGATCGGCGTGATCGGCGTGCACGGCATCTACTTGCGCCAATACCAGGACGACGACAACAATCCGTTCGGCGCCAGCCGCGCGCGCTCCAATGATGCGGGGGCGTTCTTCACCACCAAGGTCCCCGGCATCGACGCGGCGTTGACGGTGCAATATATGACGAGCACATCGTCGCGCAACATCAAGCATGGCAATTTCACCCAGCTCCGCTTGATCAAGCTGTTCTGACGCCTGGGGTGCGCGCTTTTCGAGGCGCTTTCCGCGCGGGAAAACTGGTGATTTTGACTATGCCTGTGCTAGAATCTCGCCTCGCTGCCCGGATGGTGAAACTGGTAGACACTGGAGACTTAAAATCTCCCGCTCGTAAGGGCGTGCCGGTTCGATTCCGGCTCCGGGCACCAAGTACATAGCTGAAACTCGACGCAAGTCCCGCGACCCGCACGCCTGCCCGGCCTGCGGGTTTTTTCTTGCCCATGCCGTGCCAGGCCCCGCACGCGCAAGCCATGGGCTGTTGGATGGCAAAATGCTATTAATATTGCTGTTGTTTACTGTTAATTGTTCATGTGTTAATATTCTTAAATTGCATTAAGAATTCTTTGGCTGCGTGATGTGCCCGCTACTATGAGGCGCGTTGGTGCAGATAATTTTTAGTCCGGTGGTTTTGGCAAGGCACTCAATAAAAAGGGCAACTCCATGAAATTAAAAGCAATCCTTAGCACCTCCATCCTCGCTGGCCTGGTCACGGTTGGCGCTCCCGCCATGGCACTCGGATTGGCTTGCACCAATGTATCGGTGGGTAACGCGTCCCGCAACGACGTGACCCTGGACGGCGAGATCGCCGACAGCTGCCTTATTACCACTTCCAATCCACAACAAGGTCCGAATGGCAACATCAGCGCTTTCAATGGCCAGTGGCCCGGCGGCCCGTGGTCGCTGTTGAGCAAGGTCACCGGTTCCAGCGTCGCCTCGGCGACCAGCACCGCCACGTTCGGCGGCGTCAACTACAAAATCAATTTCACTGAAACGCCAGGCAGTGACGCCAAGAAAGGCACTTGGACCATCACCGTCAACAAGCCGGTGACCGTCGACTTGGTGTTCGCCATGCACGCGTCCAATAACAGCGGTGTGTTCTTCTTCGACAATCAGGCGCTGAGCAGCTCGCCGCTGGGCAACACCGGCAACTGGGTCATCAACTGGGTCAACCACGGCGGCCAGGTGCCTGGCTTCTCGAACCTGACCATCTTCGCCCGCGACCAGCATGTGAGCGCGGTTCCGGAACCGGAAACCTATGCCATGCTGCTGGCTGGCTTCGGTGTGCTCGGTTTCATGGCCCGCCGCCGCAAACAGAAGTAGTCCCGTGGCGCTGGCGGCCCGGCCGCCTTCGCCAGGATCAATGCAAAACGATTCAGACGAAGCCCAGCTTGCGCGTCGATGGCTGGTAATTTCGCAGGTTGGGCAGCACGGTGAGCAGATCACTGTCGCTCACCCCCATCCAGCTGCCCAGCGTGGCCGCGTACTGGTCAACCGAAGTGGTGGGCAGCAGGCGGCCCTGGCCCACGTCGTCCGGCCCGTCGCTGGCCACGGCCGGCGGCACGCCATAGTAGCGCTGGCCATGGACGGCGCCGCCGAGCACGAAGTGCATGCTGCCCCAGCCGTGGTCCGAACCGTCGTTGTTGACCGTCAGCGTGCGGCCGAAGTCGGACGCCGTAAACGACGTCACGCTGGCGGCCACGCCCAGCTCCACCGTCGCGGCGTGGAAGGCGGCCATGGCCTCGGCCACGCTGGTGAGCAGCCCCGGATGGACCGTGTTCAGGCCGTCGTGGTTGTCGAAGCCGCCCAGCGAGACGAAGAACACCTGGCGCCGCGCGCCGATCGCGCCGGCGCTGGCGATCATCCTGGCCACCATGTGCAACTGGCTGGCCAGGTCATTGCTGGCGGGGAAGGGCGTGCTGATCGCCGGCCCGCTGGCCAACGCCGCGCTGAGCACGCTGTTGGCGTCCAGTGCGCGCCGCGTCACGCGCGTGTATTCCTGCTCGAACAGGTGCACGCCGGGCTGGGTCACCAGCGCTTGCAGCGCCGTGCTGGCGGCCGCCGATCCGTACAGCGGTTTTTGCAGGGCGTTCAGCGGCACCGGGCCGTCGGCCGTGATCTGGTATTGCACCGCCGTATTGCCGGACATGAACACGGCGTTACCCGACACGTTGACGCAGGTGAAGGTCGCATTGCCATTGCCCGATACGAACAAGTCGCCCATGCGTCCGCCCCAGCCCGACATGGCCCCTTCGGGCGCCGACGATTGCCAGAACGATTGCTGGTCGTTGTGCGAGAACAGCTTGGGTGGCAGCGGCACGCTCTTGTTGCTGTATTGCAGCTTGGTGGTCGGTTGCACCAGCGTGCCCACGTTGAGCAGCACGCCCAGCTGGCCCGCATTGAACAGCGGCAGCAGTGGCGCCAGTTCCGGCGCCAGCGCGTACTGGCGCGGGAAGCCGCCCGCGTCCACGGGTGTGGTCACCGGCGCCAGCACTGTGCCATCGAGGCTGGCGCGGCCGTAGGCCAGGCCAGGGCGCAGGTTGTAATAGGCGTTGTAGTTGGCGCTGTCATATGGCACCAGCGTGTTGCCGTAGTCGTTGCCGCCGTACAGGAACACGCAAACGATGGCCTTGTAGTCGCTGGCGGTGGCGGCGGCCGCCTCGGCCATGGCGGCCAGGTTCAGCAGCCACGGCGTGGCGGCGCCAGCCACGGACAGGGCCGAGGCCCGTTGCAAAAAGGCGCGGCGGGATGCGTTGAGGGTGGGATCGCGGCTCATGTCGGCCTCCTATTTCAGTACCAGGAACTCGGGCGCGGCCAGCACCAGCAGCATGGCCGTGCGCACGCGGTTCAGGCGCCGCGCGTCGCTGCCGGACGGCATGGCGTTGAGCGCACCGAGCATCAGCGTTTGGGTGGCGCTGCCGATCTGCCCGGCGGCCAGTACCGTGTTCAGTTCGGCCAGCAGGGCCGGCGCGTCGTCGGCCAGCGGCAGCCAGGCGCTGTAGTCGGGCAGCACGTCGCCCACCCCCACGGCCACCACCCGTTGCATGAAATTGAGGTAACCGACCACGGACGACTCATTGGCGATCTGGAACTCCGGCGCCACCAGGCCGGCGGCGGCGATGCCGCTGTTGGGCGGCACATAGCCGGGCCGGAAGAAGTTGAATACGGTGGGCGAGCGCAGCGGACTCTGGCCGAGCCGGGTGGCCGGGTTGCTGGTATTGCCGATGCCCCAGCTGTCGGTGGCCGAGCTGGCCTTGCCGGCGCGCGCCCAGCCGGTGAAGCGCACTATGGGCTCGCGCAGCTTGCCTTCGCCCGCAGTGGCGCCGGACCCACTGGCCCGCGCTTCGGGATCGAGCAACACGGCCTTGAGCACGGCCCGCAGGTTGCCGCGCACGTGCTGGCCGTCGTCATTGAACGCGGCCGCCACCCGTGCCACGTAGGCGCGGCTGGGGTTGCTGGTGACGAGGCGCTGGATCAGCTGGCGGCCGATGAAGGGCGCCACGTTGGGATGGGCGTAGATGATGTCGAGCGCGGCCTGCAGCGCATCGGCGCCGCCCAGGCCGGACGGCACCGTGTGACCGAGGAAGGTGGCAGCGCCCGTCTCGTGGCGGGCTGGGTACTGGCGCATCGGGCGGCGGATGAAGTCCGGGCTGGCCGTCGTGGTGCCGGCCAGGTCCACGTCCCAGCCTGTGAAGATGCGCGCCAGCCCGCTCACGTCATCGGGCCCGTAGGTGTAGATGGGCGCGCCGCCGGCCAGCCGGGGCGTGCCGTCGCCGTTCAGCTGGACCAGGCCAATGGTGAACAACTGCATCAGCTCGCGCGCGTAGTTCTCGTCCGGGTGGGAGCCCGTGGCCGGATTGGCCTTGCTGTTGCCACGGAAGGTGAGGAACTGGCCCATGGCCACGCTGGTGGACACGGCGCCCAGCAGCGCGCGGTAATTGCCGAAGGCGTGCGCTTCGAGCAGGTCCAGCCAGGCGGCGGCCGAGAAGGCGCGCCAGCCCAGGCCCACCAGGCCGTCGATGGCGACCACGATGATTTCGGACAGGGCCAGCGTGACGCGCTGGCGCAGCGTGTCGGGCGAGCTGATCAGTTTGCGCCAGGCGGCCGCGTCGAACCCCGCTTCCGAATTCTTATAGGTGCTGGCGTTGTAGCCCTTGGCCACCAGCCAGTCCCAGCGCGTGCCGGAGGCGGGCAGGGCGAACTGGGCCTCCAGCCAGCCTTCATAGCCGAGTTGCTGGACGGCGGCGATCTGCGCGCGCTCGCTGCCCATGGCGGCCTGGGCCAGGAAGCGGGCCGCGTCGGCGTCGCTGATGGCGTCGGCCCGGATCACGGTGCCCAGCACGCTGGGGCGGGGGCTGGGGCTGTCGGGCGCGCCGGGGCTGGCGCCGCCACAGGCCGCCAGCAGGGTAGCGGCCGTCAGGGCGGTGGTGGCATAGGCGCCGGCGTTGGCCGCGGCCGGCGGCGCCGATGGTGCGGGTGGTGCGGACGTGGGAGCGGGCATGGCTGGTCCTCATCGAGCGGGAAACTTGATTGCGGGGACTGCGTGACAGCGTCGGGGTGATTGCTTGAGGAAAAATATATACCAGATTGCCGGGCATGCTCAGCGGTGTTACACGGCTGTTACACATGGCTTGCGCGGCGCCGGCAGGGCCCCGTCGCGCTGTATCTCTCAAGCAACAGCTGCCCAGGGTGGCGAGGCAGGCTGTGCTATACAACGGCGCCGGCTGGCGTTAATCTGGTTGAAACATTCGGCGCCTGGCGGCAGGGAACGTGACGCGGCGGCGTGGAGACAAGGCGAAGGAGACGGGTGGTATGGCTTTACACTTGAGCGCGATCGGTTGGCTGCACACGCTGGCGTCCCTGTACGCGCTGGTCGCGGGTGCACTGGTGCTGTCCGAGCCCAAGGGCGACCGGGCGCACAAGCGGGCCGGACGCCACTACCTGTACGGCGCGGCCGTGGCCAACCTGAGCGCGCTGGGCATCCACAAGATCGCCGCTTTCCACCTGTTCCACGGGTTCGCGCTGCTGTCCCTCGCTTGCCTGGCCCTGGCCTTCGGCGGCGCCTGCCTGCAGGCGCCGCGCCGGTATTGGCTGCGCATCCACCTGAGCGCCATGCTGTTCAGCTATTACCAGCTGGTGGCGGCCTTGATCCACGAGGTGTTTACGCGCACGCACGTGCTGGAGATGCGCCATTTCCCGCTGGTGTACACGCAGGGCCTGGCGCTGCTGGCGTTCCTGATGACGGTGTCGTATTTCTGGGGCCGCACGGCGCCCAGCGCGCCATCGTCGCGCATCTACGACCAGCAGCCGACGGCGGGACAGTGACTTGGCGGTGATTCAGTTTATGCGGTTGGCGCTGCGGCGCTGGGCTGGCATGCCCAGCACCCGCTTGACTACCGGCAGCGGCACCTGCGCCGATGCCATGTAGACCCAGGCGTTGGCCGCGCCCAAGCGCGCGTCGAGCGCGATGGCCTGGTCCACGATGCTGGCCATTTCGGTATTGCGGCGGGGCGGGTGTGCGTTGTCCATGTCGGCCTCGTTGGCGGGTACGCGGGTGAGCGAGGCTGTCATTTTACTACGTCATGATTCAAAAAGTAACGTTGCCGAATTAATCCTGTCACATTTGCATCATTTAAACGACACTTGCTTGCGTGATGCAATGTTCATGGCCGGGCCTGGTCCCGGGCGTCCGCCGTATGGGGCCGGGCTGGTGTGCCGCACAGCTGGCAGAAGTTGAGGAAGGCGTTCTTGCGCACCTTGCATCGCCCGCAATGGTCGAACAGGCCGATGCCGCAGTGGGGGCAATAGTCCAGCGTCGTGTCCTTCAGGTCCACGCTGCGTTCGCAACCGGGGCACAAGCCATGGCCGAGCCGCTTCAAGGCCAGCTCGTAGTTGAGCGTGGCGCGGCGCTCCGTTTCCGGCAACGCTTCCTGTTGCTGCTGGCGGGCCAGGTAGCGCTGCAGGCCGACGATGGCCTGGCGCCCGATCACGACCGTCAGCAAGATCCCCACCAGGTAACGCACATAGCCGCCGTAGCTGGGCAGGTAGGGCACCAGTTCGACGAAGAAGGCGAAGCCGGCGAAGAAGATGAAACCCCACACGAAAGGCCAATAGGCGCTCTTGCGCTGCTTTGCGTACAGCCATCCGGCCACGGCCAGCAGTGGCGCCGTCAGCATCAGGCGGTACAGGAAGATGTGCAGTTCGCGCCGCTGCATGGCCCGTTCCAGCGCGTCCAGCGCCGGCTTTTCCAGTTCCTGACGCCGCAGGTTGGCGTGCTGGCGCTGCTGTTGCGCGTCCAGCAGCACCTGCTGCTGTTGCTGCACGGCCGACAGCGCCTGCCGCTCGACCGCCTTGAATTGATCCAGTTCGCGCGTGCGGGCGATCAGGTCCGGGTCCTGGTCCGGGCGGGCCGTGGCATGGCGTGTGGCCAGCCAGTTCTGGAACGTCTCGGCCGCCGCGCGCGTGTTCGCTTGCGCCACCTGGTGCTGCTGGCGGGCCTGGGCCAGCGCGTCGTTGGCCGCCGCGATCACCTGGTCGGCACGCTCCTGCTGCGCGCGCACCTGTGTCGCCTGGCCGGCGTCGATGAACTGTTCCAGCGACGGCATGGGCTCGGCGCCGCCGAGATTGTTGATGAGCTTGCCACCGAGGCCGATCAGGAACCAGGCGAACACGAAAGCGACCAGCCACAAGGCACGCTGGAACCAGGTCTGGGAACGGCGCAGGGTCTTGCTCATGGAGTCTCCGTGGTGGCGTGGTGATCAGGCCAATAGTAGCATTGTGGAAACGCCGGCGTGGCGGTTTGTGGACATTGCGTGAGGCCGCTTGCGGCCACCTGTGGCCAATGGCATGATAAGCCGCTGGTGTCAGAAAAGCGGCCATGGCGCCGGGAGGAGGGCCGATGCGGTGCTTGATGTGGACGCAGGCTGGCGCGCTGGCGCTGGCCTTGACGTACATGGCGCCGGCCCGGGCCGCGCCGCCCTTGCGCATCGCTTCGGACGACTGGTGTCCCTACATCTGCGTGGGCAGCGATGGCCGTACCATCACCTCCGGCTTCCTGGTCGATGCCACCGCCCGGGCGCTGGAACTGGCCGGCCTGCCGGTCGAACCGCAGTTGATGCCGCTGAACCGCGCGCTGGCCCTCACGCTGGGCGGGCAGATGGATGGCCTGTACGCACCGGCCATCGACAAGCGCCTCATCATGAGCACACCGTTGATCCGTTCGCGCGCCTGTTTCTACACCCGCAGCGTTAGCTCCTGGCATTACCAGGGCCTGGCGTCGCTGGCGCAGCAGCAATTGGGCGTGATCGCCGACTATGGCTACGACGACGGTCCCATGGATGCCTACCTGGCCAGGGAGCGGCGCAATCACGAGCGGGTGGAATTCAACTACGGGGAAGACGCGGGCGTAAAGAACATTCGCAAGCTGCTGTATGGCCGCTACGACGTCGTGCTCGAGCACGAGACGGTGATGCATCACCTGCTGGCCCAGCTCGGCGAGCAGGCGTTCGTGCGCCAGCGCGGTTGCCTGGAGAACTACCTGCCGTTGGTGGTGGGCTTTTCCGCCAGGCGCGCGGGCGCGCGCGGCATCGCCGCGAAGCTCGACGCGGGGCTGGCCCAGATGAAGATGTCGGGCGACTACGCGCGCCTGCTGCAACGCTACGAGATCAGCGATCCCGACCCGGCGCCGGCGCCACGTCACCAGGATTCATTGCATTAATTGCCATGCCATGCGTGAAATCAAGGCGGGCGCATTACGCCGGACAGGGCGTGCGCGGCGCGCATAAAATAATCGGTTTTTTCCGTTTTTGAAAGCCATTATGCTTCGCGCTCCAGAACTCCTCCTGCCCGCCGGTTCGCTGGCCAAGATGCACGCCGCCTTCGATTTCGGCGCCGACGCCGTGTATGCGGGCCAACCGCGCTACAGCCTGCGGGTGCGCAACAACGAATTCTCGCGCCCGGAAGCGCTGGCGCAGGGCATCGAGCAGGCGCACGCGCGCGGCAAGCTGTTCTTCGTTGCCAGCAACATCTTCGCCCACAACAGCAAGCTCAAGACCTATTTGCGCGACATGGAACCCGTGATCGCCATGAAGCCCGACGCGCTGATCATGGCCGACCCCGGCCTGATCATGATGGTGCGCGACCAGTGGCCCGACATGCCTATCCACCTGTCCGTGCAGGCCAACGCCGTGAACTGGGCCGACGTCAAGTTCTGGCAGCGCATGGGCTTGACGCGCGTGATCCTGTCGCGCGAACTGTCGCTCGACGAGATCGAGGAGATCCGCCAGCAATGCCCGGAGATGGAGCTGGAAGTGTTCGTGCACGGCGCGCTGTGCATCGCCTATTCGGGCCGCTGCCTGCTGTCGGGCTATTTCAACCACCGCGACCCCAACCAGGGCACTTGCACTAATTCCTGCCGCTGGGACTACAAGGTGATGAACGCCGGCGAGGATGCCAGCGGCGACCTGGCCCGCATCCCCGTCGAGAGCATCAGCCTCAATTACCGTCAGGCGCTGGACGAGGCCAACGCCTCGTTCTCGGCCATGGGCGACATGCAGCGTCACCCGCTGGCCGACCGTCCCTACATGATCGAGGAAGCGGAGCGCCCCGGCCAGCTGATGCCCATCCTGGAGGACGAACACGGCACCTACATCATGAACTCCAAGGACTTGCGCGCCGTGGAGCACGTGGAACGGCTGGTCAGGATCGGCGTCGATTCGCTCAAGATCGAAGGGCGCACCAAGTCGCTGTACTACGCGGCCCGCACGGCCCAGGTGTACCGCGCGGCCATTGACGACGCCGTGGCCGGCCGGCCGTTCAATATGGACTTGCTGGGCCAGTTGCAGGGCCTGGCCAACCGCGGCTACACGGACGGCTTCTACCAGCGCCACCATACCCAGGACCACCAGAACTACATGGCCGGCGCCTCCGAATTGCATCGCAGCCAGTACGTGGGCGACGTGCAGGGTGTGCGCGATGGCTGGGCCGAGGTGGACGTGAAGAACCGCTTCGCCGTGGGCGACCAGCTGGAAGTGCTGCACCCAACCGGCAACACGCTGGTGCGGGTGGAGCAGATCCAGTCGCTGGACGGCGCTCCCATGGATGCGGCGCCCGGCAGCGGCCACCGCGTGCGTATCGCGCTCGACCAACGCTTTGACAAGGCGCTGCTGGCGCGCATGCTGTAACGCCCGGCGTTTCATCCTCCTTGAAATCGGCCGGCCCGCCCGCCAGGTGGGCGGCCGGCGCCGCTTTGGCAGCCGTCGCCCGGATGGTGTAGCATGCGGGACGGCCATGGCCGTGCCGGTAATTCAAGGATGGAGTATGCAAATTCAAATCAACGATGTACTGCGCAGTTACATCGACCCGTTGACCGAGGCGGAATATGCGGCGCTCGAGCGCAGCATCCTGGTCGAAGGCTGCCGCGACGCGCTCGTGCTGTGGGGCGACGTGCTGGTGGATGGCCACAACCGTTATCAAATCTGCCAGCAGCATGGGGTGCCGTTCAAGGTCACCGAGAACACCAGCTTCAAGAGCCTGGACGACGTCAAGCTGTGGATGATCGACAATCACCTGGGCCGGCGCAGCGTGTCGGACTTCCAGCGCGGCGTGCTGGCCTTGCGCAAGAAGGAAATCATGGCCGCGCGCGCGGCCGAACTGGCGGCCCTGGCGGCGGCCGAGGACGCGGCCATCGCGCCGCCCGAACCGGATCAGGAGTCGGCCAAACCGGCCAGGCCGGCCGCCATGCCGCTGGCCTCGCGCGAGGACATCGCGCGCGCCGCGCGCCTGAGCAGCAACACCATCAGCCAGATCGAGAAGATCCAGAAGACGGCCACGCCGGAGCTGGTGGAGGCGGTCCGCTCGGGCACCATTTCCATCAACGCCGCCGCCACCGTGGCTTCGCTGCCGGAAGCGGCGCAGGTGGCGGCCGTGGCCGGCGGCAAGAAGCAGTTGCAGCAAGCCGCCAAGGAAGTGCGCGAGCTGCGCGCCGCCATGCGGCCGCCCAGGGAACCGAAGGAGGGCGATGAGCCGCTGTCGGAAGTGGAGCAGCTGCGCGCTGAAATCGCCACCCTCAAGCAGCGCAACGCGGCCTTGAAGGCCGAGAACGCGGCGCTGCAGGAGCGTATCGCGGCGCTGATCGACGCTTCCTGACGCTACCCATCCATCCCACACGGAGCCTGTCCATGCTGAATCGTCATGCCCTGTTCGCCCTGATGTGTGCCATGCCGGCGGGCGCCGCGCTGGCAGCGCCGCCTGCCGCCGCCAGTGCCGCCAGTGCCGCTGCGCCCCACGCCGACGTGGCGCGCTGGCAGGGGACGGCGCTGCGCGTTGATATCCTGCGCGACAAGTGGGGCATCCCGCACGTGTATGGCAAGACGGATGCGGACGCCGTGTTCGGCATGATGTATGCCCAGGCTGAGGATGATTTCAAGCGGGTGGAACTCAATTTCATCAATGCCATGGGGCGGCTGGCGGAAGTGAAGGGCGAGGCGGACCTGTACCGCGACCTGCGCATGAAGCTGTTCATCAACCCCCGGCAGTTGCAGACGCAGTATGCCGCCAGCCCTGCGTGGCTGAAGAAGCTGATGAACGCCTGGGCCGATGGCCTGAACTACTACCTGTACACCCATCCCCAGGTAAAACCGCAATTGCTGACCCGCTTCGAGCCCTGGATGGCGCTCAGTTTCAGCGAAGGCAGTATCGGTGGCGACATCGAGGACGTGGACCTGAAGGAGCTGGAACGGTTCTATGGCAAGCGCGCTGACGTGTCCGTGGCCTACGTCGGCAGTGATCTTGACGAGGAGCCGAGCGGCTCCAACGGCTTCGCCATCGCGCCGAAACTGACCCGCGACGGCCATGCGCTGTTGCTGATCAACCCCCACACTTCGTTCTACTTCCGGCCCGAAGTCCACGTCAGCAGCGGCGAAGGCCTGAACGCCTATGGCGCCGTGACGTGGGGCCAGTTCTTCATCTACCAGGGCTTCAACGATCGGCTGGGGTGGATGCACACCTCTGGCGGCGGCGACGTGATCGACGAATACCTGGAGACGGTGACGGAAAAGGATGGCCGCTACTTCTACCAGTACGGCAAGGCGCGGCGTGCGCTCAAGGCGGTCGACATCACGCTGCCGTACAAGACCGCCGACGGCATGGCGAACAAGGTTATCACCGTTTATTACAGCCACCACGGCCCCATCGTGCGCGAGGCGGGCGGCAAGTGGGTGGCCGTGCGCCTGATGAACGATCCGATGCGCGCGCTCACGCAATCGTTCAGCCGCACCAAGGCGCGCGACTACGCCGCGTTCTACAAGGTGATGCAGTTGCGTACCAATTCGTCCAACAACACCGTGTATGCGGACGCGGACGGCAATATCGCCTACTTCCACGGCAATTTCATCCCCGTGCGCGACCCGCGCTTCGATTTCACCCACCCGGTCGATGGCAGCGACCCTGCCACCGAGTGGAAGGGGCTGCACGAGGTCAGGGACACGATCACGCTGTTCAATCCGAAGAACGGCTGGATACAGAACACCAACAATTGGCCGTTCACGGCGGCCGGCGACTACAGCCCGCGCCAGCAGGATTATCCGGCCTATATGTCCGTCAACCCCGAGAATCCGCGCGGCATCCACGCCGTACGGGTGCTCAAGGATGCCAAAGACCTCACGCTCGACAGCCTGATCGCCGCCGCCTACGACAGCAAGTTAACAGCCTTTGAACCGTTGCTGCCCAAGCTGTTCCAGGACTACGACAGCCTGCCTGGCGATGACCCGTTGAAGGCCAGGCTGGCGCCGCAGATCGCAGCCTTGCGCGGGTGGGACATGCGTTTCGGGCTCGACTCCGTGCCCACTTCGCTGGCCATCTACTGGGCGCAGAACCTGGCCGACACGTTTGGACCAGCCGCGCACGCGAAGGAAGTGCTGGTGCTCGACTACATCGCCAGCGCCATCACGCCGGCGGAGCGGCTGGCGGCGCTGGTGCGCGCCTCCGACAAGCTGGCCGCCGACTTTGGCCGCTGGCAGACGCCGTGGGGCGAGATCAACCGCTTCCAGCGCCTGACGGGCGACATCGTGCAGCCGTTCGACGACAGCAAGCCCAGCCTGCCGGTGGCGTTCGCATCGGCCAACTGGGGCTCGCTGGCCGCGTTCGGGATGACCTCCAAGCCCAACACCAGGCGCATCTACGGCGAGCGTGGCAACAGCTTCGTGGCGGCCGTGGAATTCGGGCCGCGCATCAAGGCGCGCAGCATCCTGGCCGGCGGCGAGAGTGGCGACCCGGCCTCGCCGCACTTCAACGACCAAGCGGCCATGTACGCGCGCGGCGAATTCAAGGACGTGCTGTTCTACAAGGAAGACGTAGAAAAACACCTGGAACGGCGCTATCACCCCGGTCAGTAAAGTCAGAATAACCATAAGGTAAAGCTAATGAGTCTGGAATCGGTACGCGCGTTTTTCGCGGCGCGTGAGTTGGACCTGCCCATCATCGAACTGGAAGTGAACACGGCCACGGTGGCGCTGGCGGCCGAGGCCCACGGCGTGGAGCCGGGCCGCATCGCCAAAACGCTGGCGTTCCGGCTGGGCGATGGCCGCGCCATCGTGCTGGTGGCGGCCGGCGACGCGCGCATCGACAACAAGAAGTTCAAGGACGCGCTGGGCAAGGGCAAGATGCTGCCGGCCGAGGAAGTGATGGAATTGACGGGCCATCCGGTTGGCGGCGTGTGTCCGTTCGGACTGGCGCAACCGTTGCCGGTCTATCTCGACACGTCGCTGCGCGCCTACGACGAAGTGATGCCGGCCGCCGGCGGCGTGCACACGGCCGTGCGCATCACCCCGCAGCACATGGCCGAGATCACGGCCGGCGCCTGGGTCGACGTGTGCCAGGCCCGGTAAGTCAGGCGGCCCGGATCGCGTCCAGCGCGGCGCGCAGGTCGCGCCGCAAATCGTCCACGTCTTCGATGCCCACCGATAGCCGGACCAGGCTGTCGCTGATGCCCAGCGCCGTGCGCTGCGCCAGCGGGATGGTGGCGTGCGTCATCAGGGCCGGGTGTTCGATCAGGCTTTCCACGCCGCCCAGGCTTTCGGCCAGCGCGAACAGCCGGCAGCTTTCCAGGAAGCGGCGCGCGCCGGCCAGGTCCGTGTCCAGGTCGACCGAAATGATGCCGCCAAAGCCGGCCATCTGGCGCTGCGCCAGTTCGTGCTGCGGATGCGAGGCCAGGCCGGGGTAGTACACGCGCCGCACTTCCGGCTGCGCTTCCAGCCACCGCGCCAGTTCCAGCGCGCTGGCGCAGTGGCGTTCCATGCGCAGCGCCAGCGTCTTCACGCCGCGCAGCGCCAGGAAGCTGTCGAACGGTCCGGCGATGGCGCCCACGGCGTTCTGCAAAAATGTCAGCTGCTCGCGCCACGCGTGCTGGTGTGCTTCGCCCGCCACCACGGCCATGCCGCCGATGATGTCGGAGTGGCCGTTCAGGTACTTGGTGGTGGAGTGGACCACGATGTCGAAGCCAAATTCCAGCGGCCGCTGCACCATGGGGCTGGCAAAGGTGTTGTCGGCCACGGCGATGATGCCGCGCACGCGGCAGATCTCGGCCACGGTCTGCAGGTCGGCCAGCTTGAGCATGGGGTTGGTGGGCGTTTCCACCCACACCATGCGGGTTTCCGGGCGCAGCGCGGCCAGCAGGCAGTCGGGCCGCGTCAGGTCCACGTAGCTGAAGCTGTGGCCGGCGCTGCGGCGGCGGACTTTTTCAAACAGGCGGTAGGTGCCGCCGTACATGTCGTCGCCGGCCACGATGTGGGCGCCGGCGTCGGCCAGTTCCAGCACGGTGGAGATGGCGGCCAGGCCGGAGGCGAAGGCATAGCCCTGCGCGCCGCCTTCGAGGTCGGCCACGCAGCGTTCCAGCGCCCAGCGCGTGGGGTTGTGCGAGCGGCCATAGTCCAGCCCCTTGTGCACACCGGGGCTGTCCTGCACGTAGGTGGAGGTGGCGTAGATGGGCGGCATGATGGCGCCCGTGGATGGATCGGGCGCCTGGCCGGCGTGGATCACGCGCGTGGCCAGCGCCGCTTTCGGTTGGCCATGGTCGGACTGGTTCACGATAGCTTCCTGCGCAAGTGGTTGAGGAGGTCAAAGCGGGTGATCAGGCCGTAGAAGATGTCGCCGTCGGCCACCACGGCTGTCAGGCCGCGGTCCAGCGTGGCGCGCACGGCGTGCAGGCCGGCCGTGGGCGAGAGGGTCTCCACGCGCGCGCTCATGGTCTCGCCCACGGGCGTGGCGAAGTGGGCCGGATCGTCGTCCACCTTCATCAGCAAGTCCGATTCGTCGATGATGCCCACCAGCCGGCCCTGGGTTATCACGGGCAGTTGCGCCAGGTCGGCGCTGCGCATGCGGTTGAAGGCCACCAGCAGGCTGTCGGTGGGCGCCACGCTGACCACTTCATCCTCGTCGTAGGGACGTCCGATCAGGTCACGCAGGTCGTGGGTGGGCACCCGTGGCAGCAAGCCCTGGTCGTGCATCCAGCCGTCGTTGTACAGCTTGGACAGGTAGCGCGTGCCCGTGTCGCACACGAAGCTGACCACGCGCCTGGGTTTCGTCTGCGCCCGGCAGTAGCGCAGCGCGGCCGCGAGCAGGGTGCCGGTGGACGAGCCGCCCAAAATGCCCTCGGCCCGCAGCAGGGCGCGCGCGCTGGCGAAGCTCTCCTGGTCCTCGATCGTGTAGGCTTGCCGCACGCCGCTCAGGTCGGCGATGGCGGGCACGAAATCCTCGCCTATGCCTTCCACGGCCCAGGAGCCGCTGGTGTCGCTGGCGCGCCCCGTGCGCACGTAGTCGGCCAGGATGGAGCCCTTGGGATCGGCCAGCACGAATTCCAGCGGCGGGTGCACGCGCCGGAAGTAGCGCGTGAGTCCCGTCAGCGTGCCCGAGGAGCCGACGCCGACGACGATGGCGTCCACGTCGTGCTGCATCTGTTCCCAGATTTCGGGGCCGGTGGTGGTGGCGTGGGCGTGCGGGTTGGCGGGATTGTTGAACTGGTCGGCATACCACGCGCCGGGCAGTTCGCGCGCCAGCCGGGCCGCGTAGTCCTGATAGTAATCGGGATGGCCCTTGGCCACGTCGGAGCGGGTGGTGCGCACTTCGGCGCCCAGCGCCTTCAGGTGCAGCACTTTTTCCGGCGACATCTTGTCGGGCACCACCAGCAGCACGCGGTAGCCCTTGAGCCGGCCCACCAGGGCCAGGCCCAGGCCCGTGTTGCCGGCCGTGGCCTCGACGATGGTGCCGCCCGGGCGCAACTGGCCATCGGCCTCGGCCGCCTGCACCATGGCCAGGCCGATGCGGTCCTTGATCGAGCCGCCGGGGTTCTGCGATTCCAGCTTGAGGAACAGTTGGCATGGCCCGGTGTCGAGCCGGGTGACCTGGACCAGCGGGGTGTTGCCGATCAAGTGGAAGAGGGCGGGTGGTTGCATAGTGGCTCCTGGCTAACGCCGGCGCGGCCGCTGGTGGCGGCCCGCGCTGTTCGTGACGAGGAGCGATCCTAGGTCAACCCCGCCACGCTGGGAAGGAATGATTCCGAGTATGCTTATGCAAGCTTGCCTTATCGGCCGTGTGCCTGTGTAACAAGTATGCGCTTTTTTGGCGGACGGCGGTTTATAATCCGCCAGCCGGCACGGCATAACGACAGAGGCAATTGGCAGCAGTGGCAAAACTTTATTTCCGGTACTCCGCGATGAACGCGGGCAAATCCACGGCAATGTTGCAGGTGGCGCATAACTACGAGGAACAGGGCCAGCAGGTGCGGCTCTACACGGCAGCCATCGACGACCGCTACGGCGTGGGCCGCGTCACCTCGCGCCTGGGGCCGCAGCGCGAAGTGGACGTGTTCACGGCGGCCACGGATTTCCTGACCGATATGCCCAAGGTGGCCTGCGTGCTGATCGACGAGTCGCAGTTCCTGTCGCCGCGCCAGGTCAGCCAGCTGCACCAGCTGGCCCAGACCCGTGGCGTACCCGTGATCTGCTATGGCTTGCGCACGGACTTCCTGGGCGAACCGTTCCCCGGCTCGGCCTACCTGCTGGCGCTGGCCGACGACATCGAGGAACTCAAGAACATCTGTACTTGCGGAAAGAAAGCGACCATGAATATCCGCGTCGACGAACAGGGCAAGCGCATCAAGGAAGGCGAACAGATCAGCATTGGCGGCAATGAAAGTTACCGCCAGGCTTGTGGCCGCTGTTTCTACGCCGGGTAAATCATGGCCACCACCGGAATCGGCCATGGCTAGCCTGCTCAGTTGCGGCGCGCTGGCACCGGCCTGGCTGTGCCGGCATGGCGACATGCTGCTGTACCTGGCCCCGTCGGTGCTGCTGGCGCTGCTGATCCGGCAGCTGTCGGCCCGCCATCCCTTCTTTTTCCTGTTCACGGCAGCCGGCACGGCTTGCCATGAGCTGGCCCATTTCAGTGTGGGCCTGCTGACGGGGGCCCGTCCCGGTTCCTTCACCATCATCCCGCGCCGGGTGGGGCAGGGCTGGGAGCTCGGTTCCGTGCTGCTCACGCGGGTGCGCTGGTATAACGCGGCGCCGGTCGCGCTGGCGCCGTTCCTGGTGGTATTGCTGCCCTGGATGGTGGCGGCCTGGCGCACCCGGCCCGGCTGGCATTTCCAGTGGCTGGACCTGGTGCTGGCGTTCGCCGTGGCGCCCCAGTTCCTCGCCTGCTGGCCATCGAAGGTGGACTGGAAGATTGCCTTGCGCTCCTGGCCTTACCTGCTGATCCTGGCCGCGCTGTGGCTGGCCTGGCGCCAGTGGGGCCGGGCGTGGGGCTGATCCGGGGCGCGCTGGCGCGCCGTCTTCAGTTATGCTTAAGCCTTTGCGGGGAAACTGTGCCGCGACGAGTCGTGCGGCCGGTGCTATCCTGTAGAATTGAAGCGGGAAAAATTGCCGCAGCCTTGCCGTTTCCTTGCGCGGAGCATCCCGCGAAGTTTCATGTACACATCACAGTTCGGAGTTCGCCGATGAAGAAGCACATGTTGTTGGTCGCGCTGGCCATGTCCGTATCGCTGAGCGCCATGTCGGCGCAAACGGAAAAGCTGGGCGACACCCAGCTCAAACCCTTGCCGCAGCAGACCCAGGCGGCGCTGTGGGCGTCGCGCGTGCTGTCGCGCTACCACTACAAGGCCGTGCCGCTGGACGACGCCATGTCGGAAAAGATCTTCGACCGCTATTTCAAGTCGCTGGACGCGGAAAAGCTGTTCTTCACCCAGCCTGACCTGGACCAGTTCGCCAATTCGCGCACCCGGCTCGACGACGCCATCAACGGCGAGAACCTGAGCGTGCCGTTCGCTATCTACAACCTGTACCAGCAGCGCTTCAACGAGCGCATCGGCTACGCCCGCGAATTGCTCAAGACCAAATTCGACTTCACCGTCGATGAAAGCTACCAGTACGACCGCGAGAAGGCCGACTGGGTCAAGACGGACGCCGAGATCAAGGAGCTGTGGCGCAAGCGCGTGAAGAACGACTGGCTGCGCCTGAAGCTGGCCGGCAAGGACGACAAGGCCATCCGCGAGACGCTCGACAAGCGCTACGAGAACTACCTGAGCCGTTCGCGCAAGCTCAACAACGAGGACGTGTTCCAGATCTTCATGAACGCCTACGCCATGTCGATCGAGCCGCACACCAACTACCTGGGCCCGCGCGCGTCGGAGAACTTCGACATCGCCATGCGCCTGTCGCTCGAAGGCATAGGCTGCGTGCTGCAGACGCGCGACGAATACACGGTGGTGCGCGAAGTGGTGCCGGGCAGCCCGGCCGCGCTGTCGGGCAAGATCAAGGTGGGCGACCGCATCCTGGCCGTGGCCAAGGACGACAATTCGCCCATGACGGACGTGCTGGGCTGGCGCATCGACGACGTGGTGGCCCTGATCCGCGGCCCCAAGGATTCCACCGTGCGGCTCGATGTGCTGCCGGCCGACGCCGGACCGGACGGCAAGCACGTGTCGCTGTCGCTGGTGCGCAAGAAGATCAGCATGGAGGAACAGTCGGCCAAGAAATCCGTCCTGGAGGTGCGCGACGGCACGGCCAAGCGCCGCGTGGGGGTGATCGCGCTGCCCACCTTCTACCAGGACTTCGAGGCGCGCCGCAAGGGTGACCCCAACTTCAAGAGCGCTACGCGTGACGTGGCCCGCCTGCTGGGCGAGCTGAAGAAGGAAAAAGTGGACAACGTGCTCATCGACCTGCGCGGCAACGGCGGCGGCTCGCTCAACGAGGCGGTGGAACTGACGGGCCTGTTCATCGACCGCGGCCCGGTGGTGCAGCAGCGTAACGCCGAAGGCCGCATCGAAGTGGAAAGCGACAACAATCCCGGCCTGGCCTGGGATGGCCCGGTGGGCGTGCTGATCAACCGTGGTTCGGCCTCGGCGTCCGAGATCTTCGCGGCCGCCATCCAGGATTACGGCCGTGGCATCATTATCGGCGAGCCCAGCTTCGGCAAGGGCACGGTGCAGCAGCTGATCAACCTGGACCGCTTCGCCCAGGGCGACAAGGCCCGGCTCGGTGAGCTGAAGATGACGGTGGCGCAGTTCTTCCGCATCAACGGCGGCACCACCCAGTTGCGCGGCGTCACGCCCGACATCAAGCTGCCCGTGATGGCCGATTCCGACAGCTTCGGCGAATCGAGCTACGACAACGCCTTGCCGTGGACCTCGATCCGTCCCGCCACCTACATCCCGGCCGGCGAGCTCAAGGAAATCGTGCCGCTGCTGGACAAGAAGCATGAGGCGCGGGTGGCCAAGGACAAGGACTTCCAGTATTTGCTGGAAGACATCAACCTGGCCAAGAAGCTGCGCAAGGACAACCTGATCTCGCTCAACGAAACCGTGCGCCGCAAGGAGCGCGACGCCCAGGAAGCGCGCGCCAAGCTGCGTGAATCGCGCCTGGCCGTGGCGGCCGTGCCCGGCGGCGACGACCCGGTGTTGGTGCCCGATCCCAAGGACTTGCTCAAGCAACAATCACTGCTCAAGCAGGCCGGCGCCAAGGCCGGTGCCAAGGTGGCGGCCGTGAAGGGCGCGCTGCGCACGGATGACGGCTTGCAGGCCGATGAGCGGGCCTTGTCGGCCGAGCTGGACGCGGAAAAAGCGGCCAAGGCCGCCAAGGACGTGCTGCTGAACGAGGCCGTGCACATCCTGGCCGACGAAGTCGGCTTGCTGAAAACGGACACCCGCATGGCTTCGCGCGTGCTGCCCTACGCCGTCGAAGCGAACAAATAAGCGGGGCCGGCCTTCGGCACCCGTCCATCGGCCCGGACGCCGCCGCGTCCGGGCCGATGTTTTTTTGCTCTCAAAATTTTGCCAAGCGGTCAGGAGTTATGCGCTTGGGAAATTTCTCTCATCACAAACTTAAATTGGATTAAGTTTGTGCGATGCGGCATCATTCACCTGTCTCCTCTATTCTCCTCCAAGGAAATAGATTCAGCCCGCTCCCGTAGCGGGCTTTTTTTTGTGCGCGCTGTTCCGTGGCATTTTTCCGCGTGCGCGGCCGCCGCCATGATTGTTCGCGCCTCCCGCTTCAGGTAAGCTGCATACCCTTGCATACATTGAAAGGTTGCCGCGTGTCCCCCAATCAAATCAAACTGGCCTTGGCCGGCGTGGCCCTGGTGGGGGCGGCCGTCGGCGGCGTGGCCGCGTTCGCCGTGGTCCAGCACACGCGCCCGTCCGCCGTGGCGCTCGGGCAGCCCGTGGCCACCTTGCCCGACTGGGCCGCGCGCGTGAGCACGCTGGCCGGCGACGGCCAGCCCGGCGCCAACGACGGCCCCGGCCAGCGCGCCCGCTTCGCCGATCCGTTCGGCGTGGCGCGCGACCACGCCGGCAACCTGTACGTGGCCGATGGGGGCGACAACAACAGCATCCGCAAGATCGCGCCGGACGGCAGTACCACCACGCTGGCCGGTTCCACCGAGGGCTATGCCGAGGGCCATGGCACGGCGGCCGCCTTCAACACGCCGTCCGGCGTGGCGCTCGACGCCGGGGGCAATCTGTACGTGGCCGACACGGGCAACAACGCCATCCGCAAGGTCACGCCGCAGGGCCAGGTGTCCACGCTGGCCGGCGACGGCATGGCCGGCTACCGCGACGGCAAGGGCGCTGGTGCCCGCTTCAATGGCCCGCTGGCCGTGGCCGTGGCGGCCGACGGCGCCGTCTACGTGGCCGACAGCTATAACGACCGCATCCGCCGCATCGCGCCGGACGGTACCGTCACCACGGTGGCCGGCGACGGCGTGCCCGGCTTTGCCGATGGCCCCGGCGCCCAGGCCCGCTTCGATACGCCCGGCGGGCTGGCCATCACGGCCGGCGGCGAGCTGCTGGTGGCCGACACGGCCAATGACGCCATCCGCAAGCTGGGTAAGGATGGCCAGGTCAGCACGGTGGCCGCCGCGCCCGAAGGGGAGCGCGACGCGCCGTTGCGCAGCCCGCTGGCCCTGGCCGCCACCGCCGACGGCTACCTCTACGTGGCCAGCGCCCGCCATGGCCGAGTGGCCCGCATCACGCCGACGGGCGCGGTGGCGGCCCTGGTCGATGTCGATCATCCGCCCCAGCCCGGCTACGGTGCCGACGGCAGCGTGCGCCTGTACGCGCCGCGCGGCATGGCGCTGGCCCCGGATGGCTCGCTGTTCGTGACGGACGCGGCCACCTTCCGTGTGCACCACGTGGCGCCGCCGCAGCCAGGCCAGCCGGCGCCACCCGAGCGGGGGCCGGCGCCGGCCCCCGCCCATGGCGCCACCATGTTGTGGCCCATCAAGCCGCAACAACAGCCGCACGAGGTGGTGGGCCTGATGGGCGAGGTGCGCGGCAACCGCGACGGCGAGAGCCGCGACCATTTCCACGCCGGACTGGACGTGCAGGCCGCGCCCGGCACGCCGGTGCTGGCCGTGGCGGCCGCCAAGGTCAGCGACCCGTTGCCCAACTGGGGCTATGGTGAACTGTCGGAGGGCTTCGGGCTGGCCGATCTCGTGTACATCCACATGCGGGTGGGACGGGGCGCCAGGGATGGGGTGCTCGATGGCCGCTTCCAGCTGCTCAAGGATGAGAAAGGCAAGCCGCAACGCATCCGCATCAAGCGCGGTACGCGGTTCGACGCCGGCGAGACGCTGGGCACGGTCAACCCCATGGCCCATGTACATCTCGATTACGCGCCCAATGGCGGCGCGCTCAATCCGCTGAGCCTGCCATTCCTGGGCTTGCGCGACACAGTGCCACCCCAGATTGTCAGCATCGCCGTGCTCGACGGCGCCGGCCAGCCGCTCCAGGACAAACTGGGCGGCCGGCTGCTGCTGCCGCGCGCGCTCGGGGAAGTGGGCATCGCCGTCGACGCGTTCGACCAGATGGACGGCAACCAGGCCCGGCGCCGGCTGGGCATCTACAAGCTCGGTTACCAGTTGCTGCGGGCCGACGGCACGCCCGTGCCGGGGTATGAGCAGCCCGTCATCACCCAGCTCTACGACCGCCTGCCGCGCAACCGGCAAGCCATCAAGCTCGCCTACGCCCAGGCCAGCGGCATCACGGTCTATGGCAGCACCAGCACGCGCTTCGTCTACGCGCTCAACAACAAGCTCATCAACGGCAGTGTGACGCCAGGCACTTGGCGGGTGGCCGACCTGGCGCCGGGCGACTACACGTTGCGCATCCTGGCGGCCGATTACGCGGGTAATGTGGCCACCAGGGGGCGCGACCTGGCCCTGGCCGTGCGCTAAGACGCGCTCGCCGGCCCGGCGCGGGCGGGCGCAGGTCTGTCAGCCCAGGGTCATTACTCCGCTGGCGCTCAGGGTGCTCGCTGGCGCGCCCGCGTAGCCGACCAGGACGATGGCAGCCGTGCCATGGTCCGGGTTGCCGTCGGCCCATGCCAGCATGGCGTCGGCGCCGCCGGCCGCCGCGGTGAACTGCCCGGTCGAGGCCACATAGCTGCCGCGCACGAGCTCCACCGAGGCCGTCCCGCCGGCCACGGCGTGGGTGTAGGTCCCATCGAGATCGAGCGCCAGCGCGCCGGCGGCCTGGCCGAGATCGATGGTGTCGCCGCCATGCAGGCCCGTCACGATGTCCACTCCGCCCAGCTTGCCATTGGCGGCGATGGCGGCGCCGGTGTCGGCCACCCCGCCCAAGGCAGCGTACACCAGTTGGTCGACGACCCCGGTCGCATGATGGCCGAAGCTCAACACGTCGGCGCCGCCGCCGCCCGTGATCCGGTTGGCGCCGCTGCCGACCTCGATGAGGTCGGCCCCACTGCCGCCCGTGATCACGTTGCTGCCATTGCCGGCCGCGATGTTCGAGGCGCCCGTGCCGCGCGCATCGATGGTGTTGTCGCCGTCGCCGGCGGCGATGTGGTCATTGCCGCCACCGCCGGTGATGGTGTTGTTGCCGTTGCCGGAGACGAGGACATCGGCCGCCGTGCCGCCTTGCAGGATGTCGCCGCCGTTGCCGCCGGTGAGGAAGTTCTCGTGGCTGGCATTGCCCGTCAGGTGGTTGGCGCCCCGGCTGCTGCCGGTCACGCGCACGCCGTTGGCGCTGGAGGCGCTGGCGTCGACGGTGACGGCGCCCGTGGTCAGGTGCGCATCGATCACGGTGCCCGGGCCAAGCGCCAGGGCGCCGGTGGTGATGCTGAGATCGCCGGAACCGTTGGCGTTGATGGTGTCCAGCGCTGGCGCCCCGGTCAGCGATGTGATGGTCATGGCTTTGCTGTCGAGCAGGTTCAACGTGCCCACGCCGGCCAGCGATGGCGCGAGCAGGGTGGTGGCGGCCGTCGCGTTGGTGAGTGTGACGACGGCGGGCTGCCCGGCCGGGGCGCTGCTGTCCACGCCCAGCACGATCGCCTGGTTGCCGCCCAGCAGCGCGACATGGGCGGCCTGGCCGGCGTTCAGGCCGTCCACTTCCGCATCGCCGCCCAGGAGCACCGCGCTGAACGCGGAATGGCTGAAGTCGTTCACCTTGGCCACCACGCCGTTCTCGACCTGCAGCACTTCAAAGCCGCTGAACAAGGCCGCTGCCGCGCCGCTGCCGTTGGCGCTGCCGGTGAGGATCAGTTTGTCGGCAGCGCCGGCGCCACCGTTGACGGCCGCCGTTTGCGCGGCCAGCCCCGTGCGCACCGTGTCGGCGCCGCTGCCGCCCAGGTACGACTGGGTGGCCGTGACGGTGGCGCCGTTGTCCCCCATGGAGCCGCTGGCGTCGATCACGGCATTGGCCGCCGCGCTCAGGTTGCCCAGGTCCACCCCGGCGGCGCCGCTGATGGTGATGGTGCTGGCGCCGGCCACGTGCAGGCCGCCCAGCGCACTGGGGGTGGCCAGGGTCACCAGGTTGACGCTGGCCGCGCCATCGTCCGTGTAGACGCCACCGGCCACCCCGGTCAGGGTCAGCGTGGTGGCGTGGCCGGCCTTGCTGTTGACGATGGTGACATCGTCCGTCATGCCGGTGGCGTAGACGTTGCCGAGCGCTTGCCCCGTGATGGTGGTGGCGCCCGCATTGTCGAGCGTGACGTTGGCCAGCGTGTTGTGCTGGGCCGAAGCGTCCGTGATGGCGTTGCCGCTGGAACCGTAGTTGCCACGGAGCGTGGCCGTGGTCAGCGCCGTGTTGCTGGTGGCCGTCACCACCACGTGGGCGGCCGATGCTGCGGCAAGCGCGTCGGCCTGGACGGTGGCGTTGGCGGCGTTCAGGGCGCCCGTGGCGGCGGCCAGGGCGGCCGCGTCGCCGCTGGCCTGGGCCGCGGCCACGGCCGCGCTGGCGCTCGCTTGCGCGGCCAGGTGGGCGCTGCGCTCCGCCAGGGACACTGCCGTGTAGGCGCTGGCCACGAAGCCGGTGGTGCCCGTAATGTGGATGGGGCCATCCTGCGCCACCAGCGTGGCAAAGCCGGCCGCGTTCACGCTGATGGCGCCGCCGGCGGCGTTGTTGGACGCGTTCACGGTGCCGCTGGCGGCCTGGCCGGCGCCGATGGTGATGTCGCCGTGCACGGTGCGGGCCACCACGTTGTGGCCGCCGTCCAGGGTCAGGGCGCCCTGGCCGGCGGCGACGAACACGTCCGTGGTGGAGGCGGCCAGCACGCCGCCGACGTCACCTGCGCCGGCGATGGTGAGCGTGCCCAGGCCCGTCCAGCCGGACACGTCGGCCGCCGTGATGGCATGGGTGCTGCTCAGGTTGACCGTCTCCACGTTCTTGACGGTGGCACCCGTCGTCAGCGCGCCTTGCGTGGCCAGGTATAGCGTATCGCGGCCGCCGGCACCGTCGATGCTGTCGCCCGCCTCCAGGGTGTCGCCGGCCGTCGCGTCGCTGGGTGCGTTGACGCTGTCGTTGCCGGCGCCGCCCGTGACGGTGTCAGGGCCGTGCACCAGCGTGACAGTGATGCCCATCGGGATGGGGGCGTGGTGGGTGGCCAGGAAGTCATCGATCACGGCGCGCAGCGCGGTGGCGTCGCCGGTGCCGGCGTACAGGCGCACCAGGTCGCGCACTTCCTGGGCCGATTGCTGGCCTACGTAGTAGCTGACGTCCTGCAGCGTCACCAGTTCGCTCGTAAACAAGCTCGCCATGGCCAGCCGGCCGGCCACGGTGGCCGCATCGGCCGCGCTGCCGCCCGGCTTGACGGCCGCCGCCATGATCTGCACGGCCGCTTGCGCGCGCGTCATGTCATGGTTGTGCAGCGCGTCGGTCCAGAACGCCAGGCCGTTGACCAGCGGCGCGCGGCCCAGCACGTTGTTGTAGATGGCGGTGATGAACTGGCTGTCATCGCCCGTGTAGAGCGCGCTCGATTCCGGGCTGTTGCCAAAGTTGTCCAGCAAGGTCTTGACGACGCCGCCGGCCGCGTAGGCTGCGTTGAAGTCGGCGATGGTGGTGGGGGCGGCGCCGGCGAGCAGCGCCGCCTCCATGTTTCCCAGGCCGATCGGATCGGCCGGGCGGCCAAAATAGGCCAGGTAGAGTTGCTGCACAACTGTTGTGTAATCGTTTGTCGTGGCCATGGGAACTCCAATCAAAAAGGGCGGCTGATCAAGATCAATGTTGGAATTGTCAGTTTAGCATGGTTATGGATTTTATATGCGATTGCCGTGCCAGGAATTTGTTTCTGGAGAGTTAAAAAAGGCGCTTGTTCTGGAGGCCATGTGCGGTACAATCATTTGGAACGGTCGTGCTTTTTTATTGCCGCACAGGAGGAGACAGCATGGATTTGAACTATACGGCCGAGGATCTGGCGTTCCGCGACACAGTGCGCGCCTTCCTCGCAGCGAATTTGCCCAGCGACTTGCAGCAGAAGGTACGCCAGCACCTGCGCCTGCAAAAGGATGATTACGTGCGCTGGCACCGCATCGTCGCCAGGCAGGGCTGGGCCGCGCCGGCCTGGCCCGTTGAATATGGCGGCACGGGCTGGAACGCCACCTGGCGCCACATCTGGGACGAGGAGTGCGCGCGCGCCGGCACGCCGCCCATCCTGCCGTTCGGCATCAACATGGTGGCGCCCGTCATCATGGCCTTCGGTAACGCGGAACAGAAAGCGTATTACCTGCCGCGCATCCTGTCGTGCGAGGATTGGTGGTGCCAGGGGTATTCCGAACCCGGCTCCGGCTCCGACCTGGCCTCGCTGAAGACCACGGCCGAGCGCGTGGGCGAGCATTACATCGTCAACGGCCAGAAGACCTGGACCACGCTGGGCCAGCACGCCGACATGATCTTTTGCCTGGTGCGCACCGACCCCAACGTGCGCAAGCAGGAAGGCATCTCCTTCTTGCTGATCGACATGAAGACGCCCGGCATCACGGTGCGCCCCATCATCATGCTCGATGAAGACCACGAAGTGAATGAAGTGTTCTTCGACAACGTCAAGGTGCCGGTGGCCAACCTGATCGGCAAGGAGAACCAGGGCTGGACCTACGCCAAGTATTTGCTGGGCCACGAACGTACCGGCATCGCGGCCGTGGGCCGCTCCAAGCGCGAGCTGCTGTTCCTGAAAAAGATCGCGACCGAACACCTCAAGCACGGCAAGCCGTTGCTGCAAGACCCGCTGTTCGCCGCCAAGGTGGCCAGCCTCGAGATCGAGCTGATGGCGCTGGAGACGACGGTGCTGCGCGTGATCTCGCAGGCCTCGCACACGCCGGGGCCGGAAGCGTCCATGCTCAAGGTGCGCGGCTCGGAAATCCAGCAGCTGCTGACCGAACTGATGCTCGAGGCGCTGGGCCCGGACGCGCTGCCGTTCGACACGGATTACCTGGAGGGCAAGGCCGAGCACAGCCTCACGGGCGACGATGCGGCCGCGCCGCTGGCCGGCTACTACTTCAATTTCCGCAAGACGTCGATCTACGGCGGCTCGAACGAGATTCAGAAAAACATCATCACCCAGATGATCCTGGGACTGTGAGGGGATGGCGATGGACTTTACTTTCAACCAAGAACAGCAGCAATTCGCCGACGCCCTGCGCCGCTGGGTGGAAAAGGACTACGGTTTCGACGCGCGCCGCCAGATCATCCATTCCCCGGCCGGCGTGTCCGACGCGGCCTGGGCCACGCTGACGGAGCTGGGCATGCTGGCGCTGCCCGTGCCGGAAGCGCAGGGCGGCTTCGATGGCAGCGCCGTGGACCTGCTGCTGGTGATGCAGGAGCTGGGCCGCGGCCTGGTGGTGGAACCGTATTTCGCCACCGTGCTGGGCGCCCAGTTCCTCAAGCTGGCCGGCGGCCACGACGCGCTGCTGGAACAGGTGGCCGGCGGCACGCTGAAACTGGCGTGCGCGCTCGGCGAGCAGGGCGCGCGCCATGACCTGAACGACATTGCCACCACGGCCCGCGCGGCCGGCGACGGCTACGTGATCGACGGCGGCAAGACGGTGGTGATCCACGGCGGCCAGGCCGGCGCCTTGATCGTCTCGGCCCGCAGCGCCGGTGCCCAGCGCGACACGGACGGCATCTCGCTGTTCGTGGTGCCGGCCGACGCGGCCGGCGTCACCGTGCGCGATTACCGCACCATCGACGGCCAGCGCGCCGCCACCGTCACCTTGCGCGAGGTGGCCGTGCCGGCCTCGGCCCTGCTGGGCCAGGCGGGCGCCGGCTGGGATATCCTGGACGCGGCGGCCGACTACGGCGCCACGCTGCTGTGCGCGGAAGCGGTGGGCGCCATGGACGCCATCTTCGCCGCCACGCTCGACTACCTGAAGACGCGCGCGCAGTTCGGCGCCCCGATCGGCAAGTTCCAGGCCCTGCAGCACCGCATGGCCGACATGTTCATCCACCTCGAGCAAGCCCGTTCGATGGCCATGCTGGCCGCCGCCAAGGTCGGTTCCGGCGACGTGGAGGAGCGGCGCCGCACGGTGTCGGCCGCCAAGGCCCGCATCGGCCAGGCCGCCAGGTTCGTCGGCCAGCAGGCCGTGCAGCTGCACGGCGGCATGGGCGTGACGGACGAGCTGCCGGCGGCCCACCACTTCAAGCGCCTGACCATGATCGATGTCACGCTCGGTGACGCCGACCATCACCTGGAACGCTTCATCGCCCAGCCGGCCTTCCGGCAGCACGCGTGAGGGGCACGGCCATGGCACCGCTGCAATGGTACTTCGAGGATTTCCACGCCGGGCAGGAGATCGCGCTCGGCACGCGCCACGTGACGGAGGAGGAGATCATCGCCTTCGCCAGCGCGTTCGACCCGCAGCCGTTTCACGTCGACCACGACGCGGCGGCCGCCTCCATCTATGGCGGCGTGATCGCCAGCGGCTGGCACACGTGCAGCATGATGATGCGCATGGTGGTCGATAACTTGCTGTCGCAGGCGGCGGGCATGGGGTCGCCCGGCCTCGATGGCGTGCGCTGGCTGTTGCCGGTGCGCGCTGGCGACACGCTGGCGGTGCTGTACCGGACTAAGGACACGCGGGCGTCGGCGTCGCGGCCGGACCGGGGCATTGTGTGGTCCGTGTGGGAAGCGCGTAACCAGCACGGTGAGCTGGTCTGCACGGTGGACGGCATGGGCATGTACGCGCGCCGCCCGCCCGCCGCCACCAGCTGAATGGCGGCGCCGCCTCAGGCGCTGTGACGGGCCGGCGCGTCGCCGGCGCTGGCCACGCAATAGCGGTTGCGGCCGTGCTGCTTGGCGCGGTACAGCTGTTCGTCGGCGCTGCGGATCAGCAGGTCGGCGCCGGCCGATTCACCCGGCTCGATCGCCGCCACGCCCATGCTGACCGACACCACGGAACTGGTGGGCGAGGCTGCGTGGGGCAGGGCCAGCGCGTCCACCTCGTCGAGGATGCGGCGCGCCACGGCCGTGGCGCCGGCCACTCCCTCCTGCGGCAGCAGCAGGATGAATTCCTCGCCGCCGTAGCGCGCCAGCAGGTCTTGCGGGCGTGACGCGCACTGCTTCATGGCTGCCGCCACCTTTTGCAGGCACAGGTCGCCGGCCTGGTGGCCGTAGGCATCGTTGTAGTGCTTGAAGTGGTCGATGTCGATCATGATGGCCGCCAGCGGCATGCCGCTGCGCGCGCAGCGGCGCCATTCCAGCTCCAGCGTGTCGTTGAAGTGGCGCCGGTTGGCCACGCCCGTCAGCGCGTCCGTCAGGGTCAGTTCGCGCATGGCGTCGGCCTGGCGCTTGACGGTGAGCTGGGTGCGCACGCGCGCCCGCACCACGGCCACGTTGAACGGCTTGCTGATGAAGTCCACGGCGCCCGCTTCCAGCGCGCGCGTCTCGTCCTCGGGCTGGCTCAGGGCCGTCACGAACATGATGGGGATGTCCTGCACTTCCGGCGTGGCGCGCAGCGCGGCGCACACGGCGTAGCCATCCATGCCGGGCATCACGGCGTCCAGCAGGATCAGGTCCGGCAGTTGCTGGCGCGCGATCTCGATGGCCGTCGGGCCGTCGAGCGCGAACAGCACTTCCTGCTCGTCGCGCAGGGCCTGGTACAGCACCTGCACGTTTTCCATGGCATCGTCCACGATCAGGATGCGGCCGTTGACGGCGAGGTCGGTCCAGCTCATGCGAATTCCTTTTGTTGCAACAAAGTGTGGACCAGTTGTCCGGCTTCCCTGAAGCGCAGTGTCTCCACGGCCTCGGCCAGGGACGCCGTTGCCGTGCCGTCCACGGCGTCCAGGCGCGGGCGCAGCGACTGGAACACGGCCAGGGCTTTCAAGTTGTTATTCTGAAGTAAATCTTGCAGTTGCACCAGTGTTGCAATTAACGTCGTCGCGCTGGCGTCGTCGAACTCGTGCGCGGCGCGCCCGGCGACGGTGGCCGGCAGCCGGCGGGCGCCGTCGGCCACCGTCGCCAGGGCCGCCTGCAGGGCCGCCAGCAGCGGCGCCACTTGTTCGGAATGGCCATCATGGAGCGCCGCCTCCACCTGGGCCGCGCAGCGGGCCACGTCGCTGGCGCCCAGGTTGGCGGCCACGCCGCGCAGCCGGTGCAGCGCCTGGCCCGCCTGCTGGCGCTGGCCCGCCGCCAGCAACTGCCGCACTTCGGCCACTGATCCACCCTGCGACTGGACAAAGCGGCGCAGCAGCTGGGCCAGCGCGCCGAAATTGCCGCCCATGCGCGGCAAGGCCGCGGCCAGGTCGATGCCGGGCAGTTCGGCCGGCGCGGCTGGATCGATGCCATCGCCTTCCACGACGACGGCGGCCTGGCCCTGGTCCGCGTGGCGGATCGCCTGGGGCGCCAGCCGGACCAGGGTGCCCAGTAATTGCTCGATGTCGATCGGCTTGGCCACGTGGGCGTCCATGCCGGCCTCGGTGGCGCGCCGCAAGTCTTCCTCCATCACGTTGGCCGTCATGGCGATGATGGGCAGGCCCAGGCCGAGCCGGCGCGCGGCCGCGGTCGCGTCGTAGCCGTTCATGACGGGCATCTGGATATCCATCAGCACCGCGTCGTAGCGCTCGGGCGCCTGCTGCAGCAGTTCCAGCGCCTGTTCGCCGTTGCCGGCCAGGGTCACCTGCGCGCCCGCGTGGGTGAGCAGGTACTGGGCCACTTCCTGGTTGATCGGGTTGTCCTCCACCAGCAGCAGGCGCATACCGGCCAGGCGGTCCTGCAGGGCGTGCGAGGGCAGGGCGATGGCTGGCGCGGCCGGCTGGCGCACGGCGCGCACGGCCGCCAGCAGCCGGGGCGGCGTGGCCGGCTTGGCCAGCACCCCGGCCGCGCCCAGCGCCGCGCAATCGTGGGCCAGGTTGGCGCTGTGGTGCTCGGGCACCATCAGCAGCACGGGCGGCAAGGCCGCGCCGGCGGCGCGGGCCTGGGCCAGCAGGCCGCCATCGCCGGCGCCCAGCGCGTCATAGTCGAGCAACAGCAGGTCGAACGGGGCGGCGCCGTCATCCAGCGCCAGCAGGGCCAGCGCGGCGGCGCCGCTGGCGACGCCACTGACTTGCCAGCCAAAGGCGGCGCACGTGCGGCGCAGCGCGGCGTGCACGCTGGCGTTGTCGTCGGCCACCAGCAGGCGCAGGCCGCGCAGGGCGTCGCTATCGGGCCGGCAGCCGCCATCGTGCGGCTCGGCGCGCCGGAACGCGCACACGGCGCGGAACGCGGCGCCCTGGCCGGGCGCGCTGTCCACGGTGAGCGTGCCGCCCTTGAGCTGGACGATGCGGCGGCAGATGGCCAGCCCCAGGCCGGCGCCGCCGTATTTGCGGCTGGTGCTGCTGTCGCCCTGCGAGAAGGCATCGAAGATGTGTTCCTGCTGTTCGGCCGTGATGCCGATGCCCGTGTCGCGTACCACGAACTCCAGCGTGAGCTCGGCCGCGGTGCTGGCCAGCAGCGCCACCGACAGCCGCACTTCGCCTTGCGGCGTGAACTTGATGGCGTTGCTGACCAGGTTGAGCAGCAACTGCTGCAGCCGCATGGCGTCGCCCACCAGTTCGCGCGGCACGCGCGCGTCGATGTCGTACACCAGTTCCACGCCCTTGTCCCAGGCGCTGGCGGCCACCATCACGCTCACGCTGTTGAGCACATGCTCGAACTGGAAGCGCACCGCTTCGAGCACCAGCTGGCCCGATTCGATGCGCGAGATGTCGAGCACGTCGTTTACCAGCGACAGCAGCGACTGGGTGGCCAGCTGGATCTTGTCGAGGTAGCTGCGCTCGCGCTGGGCCAGCGGCGCGTCCTGCAGCAGCCGCGCCAGGCCGATGATGGCGTTCATCGGGGTGCGGATCTCGTGGCTCATGTTGGCCACGAAGGCGCTCTTGGCCCGGCTGGCCGCTTCGGCCTTGTCGCGCGCCAGCCGCAATTCGTCGTTCAGTTGCTGCAGGTGCAGTTCCGTCTCCTTCAGTTCCGTCACGTCCGATTCGAGCACGAAGAAACCGCGCACCTGGTCCTGTTCGTCGTGGTCGGGAATGAAGTTGACCCAGGTGTAGCTGATGGCGCCCGAGGGCCACGCCAGCTGGCTCTCGAAGCCCTGGGCCATGCCGGCCAGGGCGCCGGCCACGTGCGGCGCACACAGGGCGTAGCGGGCGCTGTCGAGCACCTCGGTCATGCGCGCGCCGATGACCTGGCCGGCGTCGCGGCTGTGCCATTCGAGGAAGTAGCGGTTGGCGAAGCGGCATTGCAGGTGGGCGTCCCAGTAGGCCACCATGCCGGGCAGGTTGTCGGTCACGGCGCGCAGGAACTGCTCGCTCTGGGCCAGCCGTTCGGCCGTGGAATGGAGCACGGCCTCGGCCCGGCGCCGTTCCGTGATGTCGAGCGCGATGCCCAGCAAATGGGTGACCTGGCCATGCTCGTCGCGCAGCGCCACCTTGCGCGTGGTCAGGAAGTGGGGCGGGGCGCCGTCGGCCGTCACCAGTTCCTGTTCCAGTTCGCTCACCTGGCCCGAGGCCAGCACGCGCCGGTCGTCGGCGCCGAAGGCTTCGGCCTGGGCGGCGGGCATGATCTCGTAGTCGGTCTTGCCCAGCACGTCGGCGCGCTGCAGGCCCAGCAGTGTTTCACCGTAGCGGTTGAACATCTCGTAGCGCAGGTCGGAGGCGCGCTTGACGAAGATGGTGGCCGGCATGTGCTCGACCACGGACTGGAACAACTGGCGCGACTGGCGCAGCGCCGCTTCGGCCCGCTTCAGTTCGCTGATGTCGAGCAGCAGGCTGGTGATGCCGGCGATGGCGCCGTCGGCGTCGAACTGCGGGTAGTAGCTGACGATCCAGTGGCTGGTGCGCCCCGGCGCGGCCGCGCTCACGCCGGTCCGTTCGATGCCCACCAGCGGCTTGCCGGTCTGCAGCACGGTGCCATAGTCGTGCAGCACGCTGCGCCGCACCTCGGGGTCGGTGATCATGGCCATGATGGGCTGGCCCAGGTGGGCCGCCACGGGCCGGGCGTTGTAGGCGGCCAGGTAGTCGTTGATGCGCACCACCCGCAATTGCGGGTCCACGTAGCTCAGGCCCACGGGCGCGGTGGCGTACAGGGTTTCGAGCTGGGCCCGTTCCCGCTCCAGCTGGGCGGTGCGCTCGGCCACCAGCGCGGCCAGTTCCGTGCGGTGGCGCTGCAGATCGCCTTCCAGCGAGCGCAGGGCCAGTCCCACGGCCTGCGCCTCGCTGAACGTCATGCGCTCGAGCGTGAACGGGGCGCCGCTGGCCAGCGCCTGGGCCGGCCCCAGCAAGGCGCGCACGGAACGGCTGATGCGCCCGCCCACCACCCACGCCAGCGTGAAGCCGATCGCCAGCAGCAGCGCCAGCAGCACCGACACCGTGCCCACCGTTTGCAGCAAGCGGTCATTGGCCAGCGCCTGGGGCGCGGCCACGGCCACGGCCAGGCCGCTGGCCGGCGCCCGGTTCAGGCCCAGGTAGATCGGGGTGCCGTCGGCGGCCCGGGTGTCGCGCAGCGATTCATGCGCCAGGCCCAGTTGCATGCGCAGCGCGGGCGGCGCGAGCTGGCCCACCACGTTGCCGCCGCTGCCGTAGTGGGCCACCAGCACGCCATCGCGGTTGTACAGGGCCACGCTGTGGCGGCTGGTGACATGCTCCTCGATCAGGGTCCGGGCCAGCCGGTCCGGCTTGAGCAGCACGGTCAGCGCGTAGCGCAGCTTGCCGTTGTGGCGCACCGGCACGTCGATCGCCAGCAGGGCCTGGTCATGGTCGTACACGACTGAGACGGCCGGCTGCGGCGGCGCGGCGCTGGCCGTGTCCGGTGTAGCGGCCAGCAGGGCGCGCAGCCGTGCCTGGTTGCGGCGCGCGCCGAAGGCGCTGGCCACCGTCTCATCGGGCGCCGGCAGCAGCGCGCCGCGGCTGTCGCTGAGCAGGAAGCGGGAGCCGGGAAACTGGGGCACCAGCAGGCGGGCCGCCTGTTCGCGAAAACTGGTCAGGTCGCCGCTTTGCAGGCTGGGCGAGGTGGCCAGGGCCTGGGCCGCGCTGGCGCTCTGGGCCAGGTCGCGGTCGATGGCGGCCGCCACCGCGCGCGCCACTTCCAGCGTATCCTCGCGCAGCGCCGCGTGCTCGCGGCCATAGAGCTGGCTGACCAGGGCGGCGAAACCGATCACGGTGGGCAGCGCGCAGGCCAGCACCAGCAGCGCAATCTGCGAGCGTATCGAGGGCAGGGATGGACTGGCGTGTACTGGCAATGCGTGAACCCCAAGTGAGCCGGTGGCGGCGGCGCGGCCCCCCGGTGGGCTGCGAAAACGCTGGCAGCACGATAGTAGCCCAGCGCGGCGGTTTGAGAAAGCGGCAAGTGCAGCGGCGCGCGGCTGGCGCGACACATGGCCCGCGCCGTCCCCGGGGCGGGGCCGGCCGGCTCAGACGTGCTTGCGTCCGCGCGCGTAGTCCCAGGCCAGTTCGGCCATGGGACGCGCCATCCGGCCCGAGGCCAGCGCCTGGGCGCTGGCGGCCGTGCCGTCCACGTAGCGTTTCATGATGCCTTGCATGATGCTCGCGAGCCGGAACATATTGAACGCCAGGTAGAAATTGAAGTCCTCCAGCCGGATGGTCTTGCCGGTGCGCTCGGCGTAGCGGGCGATGTATTGCTGCTGCGAGGGGATGCCCAGCGCCGCCAGGTCCAGCCCGGCGATGCCGCGGAACTGGCCCGGCGCGATGTGCCAGCTCATGCAATGGTAGGAGAAATCGGCGAACGGGTGGCCCAGGGTCGACAGTTCCCAGTCCAGCACGGCCAGGATGCGCGGCTCGCTCGGATGGAACAGCAGGTTGTCGAGCCGGAAGTCGCCGTGCACGATGGACGTTGCCTCGCCGGGCGGGATGTGGTGCGGCAGCCACGCGATCAGCTGCTCCATCGCCGCGATGGGCTCGGTCTGCGAGGCCAGGTATTGCTTGCTCCAGCGCTCGATCTGGCGCGCGAAGTAGTTGCCCGGCTTGCCGTAGTCGGCCAGGCCGATGGCGGCGTAGTCGATGCTGTGCAACTGGGCGATGACGCGGTTCATCTCGTCGTAGATGGCGGCCCGCCCGGCTGGCGTCATGCCGGGCAGGGCCTGGTCCCACAGCACCCGCCCTTCGACGAATTCCATCAGGTAAAAGGCACGCCCGATCACGCTCTCGTCGGTGCACAGGGCATACTGGCGGGCGGCCGGGAAGCCGGCTTTCTGCAGCGCGTCCATGACCCGGTATTCGCGCTCGATGGCGTGGGCCGACGGCAGCAGCCTGGCGGCCGGCGCCGGCTTGGTGCGCAGCACATAATGCCGGCATTGCTGCTGGCCGGCGATACTGAGCTTGAAGGTGGGGTTGGACTGGCCGCCCTTGAACTGTTCAACCGTGAGCGTGCCGGCCGGGTAGCCGGCCACGTGCTGGCGCAGGTAGGCGTCGAGCGCCGCCACGTCGAACTGGTGGCGCGCCGATACGGCCTTGGTACCGATGAATTCCTCGAACATGGTGTCTCCCGCGTTGAAAGGAGAACCCATTCTAGCGGATGAATAGTACGTCCGTGCTTTCCATTTATTAAAATCGGGGACGTACCCCGGTTTTGCCAATTTGGCAAATTGGGGTACGTCCCCGATTTTGTCAGAAGAACAGGGCGGTGCGGGTGATGATGGTGCCGTTGTTGGTGTAGTTACCGGTGGCGCGCACGGAGCCGGTGTTGAACTTGCCATCGTCGAGCTTGCTGTCGATCTGCTCGGCGAACGAGTCGGGCAGGTTGTCGAAGCGGATGCCGTTGCCGCCGCGGCCGGCCACGATGTCGTTGTAAATGTAGACGGCGCCGCCCTGGGCGCTGGTCATGAAGTCGGTGCTGCCATTGTAGGAACCCGTGATGAAGCCGGCCAGCGCCAGGTGCTGGGGCGCCAGCTGGTATTCGGCGATCTGGCCATCGCCATTGCCGTTGCCGGTGGCGCCGGGGGCGTGGATGGTGGCCTGCACGTCGTCGCCGGGCAGGGCGCGGAACTTGTCCTGGTAGGCGTTGACGGCGGCCGACAGCGAGTTCGATTGCTGGATGATGTTCTTGACCTTGGCGCTGTCGATCAAACCCTGGCCCTTGAGCACGCCGCCCAGCAGCAGGCCGATGATGACGAGGACGATGGCGATTTCAACCAGGGTGAAGCCACGTTGGGCCGGGCCGCGCGCAGGTGGACGGTGCATGAGAAGTTCCTTTCGAGGCATAAGGCTATATTACATTTCCTGAGCGAATTGCGCATCATAAAGAATGGCGCGCCGCGGCGGAAGGGGCGCACGATTCAATGCGCCTGCGCTTGCTCCCTGGCCTGGAGTGCGTCGAGCCGGCGGGCCAGGAAACGCAGCTCGTTCGGGTCCGTGATGCGGCCATCGTGCAGCAGGCCGCCGATCAGCGCGCGGGCGCTGGCTAGCTCGTTCATGTCTTCCAGCACGAACGCTTCCAGTTCGCGCGCCCACGGCGGCACCTGCGGCCCCGTCGCCCGCAGCCGGATGGCCTGGGCGTAGCGGCGCGCCAGCGGCAGGTCGTGCAGCCGGTGGCGGGCGATGATGGCGGCCTGGGCCAGCCACGGCCAGCGCCGGTCGGGGTCTTCGCCAAAGCGCTGGTAGACGAACTCGAGCATGCGGCGCACGCGCTGCGGGTCGTCCACGGCCGTGTACAGCGTGCTGGCGGCCAGCAGCGGATACTGGCTGCGGGGATCGAGGTCGAGCGCCCGGCCCAGCCATTGGGCCAGGCGCTCGTAATCGAGGCTGCGCCAGGGCAGGCTCACACCAGGCTGGTCGTCCCAGCCCTGCACGTACAACATCAGCACGCGCGACAAGGCGGCCCGCTCGCCCAGGCTGGCCAGCTGCAGCGTGGCCAGCGCGGGCGGTGGCGGCAGCGGCTGGGCGCCGGGCGGCGCTGGCTGGTGGCCCGCCTGCCACCAGACCTGCGTGGCCAGGGCCAGCGCCAGCAGGACCGGCACGGCACGGGGCACGCGGCGCAGGGGGCGGTTGTCCATCACAGGTTCTTGCGGTACAGGTCGAACAGGGCGGCGGCCGTCAGCAGCGTGACGTAGATGGCGCTCTGGATGCCGATGGCGGCCAGTTCAGCGGCCGTGCCGCCGTGGTACAGCAGCCAGTCGGTGCGGGCGCAGGCGTCCAGCCTGGGCAACAGCAGGGCCAGCGCGTCGATCGCCCGCGTGAGCAGCGCATCATGCCGGCCGGGGCCGTGCGCCAGCAGTTGCAGGGTGGACGCCGTGCGCGCCAGCAGGTAGAAGGCGAACGCGGCGGCCAGGGCCGGCAGCACCTGGCTCAGCGTGAGCATGCACAGCAGGCTGAAGGCGGCCACGATCCACAGTTCGGCCAGCAGTGACAAGGCCCACAGGGCGGCCTGGCCGGGCGGCGCCACGCAGGCGGCCAGCGCGCCGAACAGGGCGGCCGGCAGCATGGCCAGCGCGGCGAAGCCGGCCAGCTTGCCCAGCAGCCAGACGGCGCGCGGCAGCGGCAGCGCCAGCAGCAGTTCCTGGCCCTTGTCGTTGGCCTCGCGCACCATGCTGGTGACGACGAAGGTGGCCACCAGGAACACGGCGGCCAGCCGCAGCACGGCCGCCAGCAGGGCCGTCTGCAACTGGCCGCTTTCCGTCAGGGCCACCTCGTGCAGCAGGCCGCTGGCGCCGATGGCGCCGCAGGCGGCCAGCACGAGCAGCCACAGCAGGCGGTTGCGCAAGGCCTCGCGCAGCGTGTGGCGGGCGATGATGACGACGGGCCAGTGCATGGTCAGGGCAGGCGCTGGGCCGCCACCAGGCGGTTGAACAGGATGTAGGGCGAGACCCACGTCACCAGGTCATCGTATTCGCCGCCCGGCGCGGCCGGGTTGTCGCTGGGGTCGCGGGCGATGAAGGCGATGGCCGAACTGGCGTTCACTTTCTCGTCCTGGTTGCTGGCCGAGGTGTCGGCCACCAGCGTGCCCTGGTCGGTGCTGGCGCCAAAGCCGTTCTTGCCGTGCGACAGGATCACGGCCGGGATGTCATTGACCAGCGTGGCCGGCACCAGGTTGCCGGCGCCGTCGCGGGTGGCGATGCTGATGTCGCGCGCGGTCTGGAAATTGAAATGGACGGCGCTGTCGCTGAAACCGGGCGAGACACTGTAGCGGTACAGCCGGTTCCAGCTGTCGAGCTTGCTCAAGCCCAGCGTGGCCCATGGCAGGTAGCCGACCCGGCGTTCGCCGCGGCAGCGGTTCTCGCTGCGGTCTTCCAGGCCGTTGCTGGCCGAGACGGCGGGGCAGGGCAGGTAGCCGTTGCGCAGCGCGAAACCGATCAGCGCTTCGCGCGCATCGTCGAGCGCCTTCTGGGTGTCGCCCACGCGGCGCTGTTCGAGCTGGGCGCTCAGCGGCGTGACCAGGCCGCCGATCATGAGGCCGACGATGACCAGCACGATGGCGATCTCGACCAGGGTAAAACCGTGTTGTGTGCGCTTCATGTTCCGTCACGGCAGCTTGCGCGCCGTTCCCATCTGTTTGTATAAAAAATCCAGCGGCACGAACGTTACCAGATCGTCGAACACGCCGCCGGGGACGGTGGCGTCGGTGGTGGCGGGGCGGCTGATGAAATGGGCGCTGCCCTGGTCATTGAGCTGCTCGTCGACGTTGCCGCTGGCCGTGTTGGGCAGCACGATGCCCAGCACCGTGCTGCCGAAATTGTCCCGTCCCTGCGACAATACCACCAGCGGCGCGCATTGCGCGGCCAGTTCGCAGCCGCCCTGGCCGGCCAGGTAGGCCAGCGCGCCGCCGGGGTAGCGGGTTTGCACGGTCTTGGTTGCGATGGTGGAAATGCGCTGCACGGGCGCCACCGTGTAGGCTGGCGTGACGCTGTAGCGCAGCCGCTTGCCCCAGGCGTCGTCCCCTTCCACGCCCAGCGTGACCCAGGGCAGGAAGCCGGTGCAGCTTTCCTCCGACGTGCACGGTGCCGGCCGCTCTCGCCCATCCGTGGCCGACACGGCCGGACGCGGCAGGCGGCCCTGGGCCGTGGCGTAGCCCACCAGCGCATCGGTGGCGGCGCCCATGCGTGCCAGCGTCTGGCGGGTGTGGCGTACCTCGCGGTCGCCCCTGCTGAAGGCCGTGATCAGCAGGCTGGCCGCGCCCACGCCCATCAGCGCCAACAGCAGCAGCAAGGCCGCGCCGCGCTGGCGCGCGCTGGCGCGGGCGTGGGCGCCGCTAGCGTCCGGCCGCTTCTTGTACGGTGCCATCGGCGGGATTGAAACGCTGGCCAGGCTTGAGCACCACCGTGCGCCCGGACGACAGTTGCAGTTTGACCGACTGGTCGGGCCGCAACTGGGCGTTGCTGTCGGCATAAGGCACCTGGTTGATCCAGACGGTGGACTTGCCGCTGCTGCGCCGTACTACGCCGTTCAGCTGCGCCGGTTCCGGCGGTGGCGCCGGAGGTGCGGCATCAGGTGGTGGCGCGGCCATCATGGGCGTGGTGGCGCCGGGTATGGCGCCGCTCTGGGCGGGCGGGCTGGTGCCGCGCCGCATGTCGAGCGCCAGGCGCTCGTCGTTGGAGGTGAACAGGCGGCCCAGTCCCAGGGTCTGGGCCGGCGCTGGCCCGGCCAGCGCTGCCAGCAGGACCAGTGCCAGGAGCGGTCGGCGGACAGGCGGGACGGTGCGCGCCCGTGGGCAGCCGGGGTGGGGCGAGGTCATGGCTTGCTCCGGCTGCTGAATGGCACGCCCACAGCCGGCGCGCCGGGCGTGAGGGTGAGCCAGTTGAGCGTGCAATCGGCCGCCAGCGTAGGCGCGTCGGCCTGGTTGAGGTTGGCGCCGAGGCGCTTGATGGCGCAATCTTGCACGGCGAAATAGCCGCGTGCCCGCAAATCTTCCAGGAAGTTGAACAAGTCCAGCTCGTGCAACAGATCCATGTGCAAGCGCATGCGGCTGGCATGCAACTGGTAGTCGCCGCTGGCGATGCCCGGTTCCAGCGCCACGGGCTGCTGCGGTGCGATCTCATAGCTGATGGGTTGCAGGCGGCGCTCTTCCTGGATGCGGCGGATCGCGTCGAGCCAGCTCAGGCGGTTCTCCTCGCCCACCAGGCCGCGCTCGCGCATGACGAGGAACTGGGGCTGGAAGGTGCGGATCTCGCGCTTTTCATTATCGGCGTCGGCATAGCGGGCATAGGCGGCGTCGCGCACTTGCTGCACGTGGGTGCGGGTGGCGCTGGCGTCGCGCAGCTGGGCGTTGCTGACCACCACGGCCGCCACGCCCACGGCCACGCTGGCCGCCAGGGAGACCACGCCCCAGCGGATCAACGCGAATTCGCGCACCCAGTAGGGCACGGCGATGGTGACGGCCGGCTTCTTTTTCTTGCCGGGCAAGGTGGCGGCTGCGTTCATCAAGGATTCCAGATCAGGTTCAAGGCGAATTTCAGTTTGTCCTCGGCCGTCACGCCGGCCGTCACGCCGGCCTTGCCGCTGAGCTTGACGGTGGGCCGGGTGTCGAGCGGTTGCGATTCGATCTCCACCGCCATGTGCGGCTGGGCCGCCAGGGCTTGGGCGAACTGGCGCATGGCGTCGAGCGCGGCCCGGTAGTCGTCCTGCTGGCCGCTGATTTCCGCCTCCAGGTGCAGCGCCTGCGGTGGCGCGCTGGGCAGGCCCAGCAGGCGCGACGGCACGGGCGTGGCCGGGCCGCTGTCGGCCGGACCCTGCATGGCCGACGGCGCCGGCGCGGCGCCGGGCAGGTCGACGCGCCAGTCGAGCCGGTTGAGCCGGATCAGGGGCGCCCGCTCCAGCGCGTTGCTCAGCATGCGCACCATGGGCAGCGGGGCCGGTCCTTTCTCGGCCAGCATGCGTTCGATGGCCACGGCCGCCTTCATGTTGGCCGTCCTGGCCACGGCCGGCGGCATGTCCGACATCACGGCCTGATACTGGCTGTCGTAGCGGGCCGTCTCGGCCCGCATGCGGGTGGCCGCGTTGTCAGCCTCGCCGGCCCGCCACAGGCTGACGGCGGCCCACATCAGCGTGCAGCCGAGGATGGCGGCGCTGGCGCCATACATGGCCACCCGCGCCCACCACAGCTGGTAGTAGCGGCGCGCCTGACCCAGCGTGTAGTGGCTGCGCGGCAGCTCGGCGCCCAGCAGCTTGAGCAGCAAGGTGTCGGCCAGGCGCGGCGCCTCGGGCAAGCCCACCTTGGCGGCGGCCGTCTCCATGGGGATGAAATGGTAGGCCGTCTCCGGGCCGTTGCGGCACAGCGCCGACAAGCGTTCTATCTGGTCGGACGGGGTGACGATGGCCGTGTGCAGCACGTCGCCCCGTTCGATCAGGTGCACGCTGGTGAGGAACTGCAGCGTCTTGCCCGTCTCGGCGGCCACGTTGACGGGCACGCCGTCGCGGTCGATGGCCAGCGTCAGGCGCGAGAACTTGAGCTGGCCGTCGCGGAAATAACTCTGGCGCAAGCCGCCCGACTGTTCCGTCACCAGCAGCAGGTGTTCATGGTGCAGGCCGAGCTTGCGGCGCAGCACGTCGCTCATCAGGGTGGTCGTATACAGGCCGGCCAGCGGCGCCTTCAACGCTTCGAGCGCGGCGATCCACGGCTGCACGATGGAGGGGTTGGTCAGGCCGCTGAGCAGGGCGATGTCGTCGCGCCGGCCTTCGGGCGCGCGGCCCTGGATGCTCACGTGGCGGTACGGCGTCTCGCGGTATTGCTGCATCAGGCGGCGCTGCAGCATCTGGCGCCCGGCCTTGCCGCTCACGTGCGGCAGCGTGAGGCGGTGGTAATCCTCCTCGATCAGGTCGGTGAGCAGCCAGCACGGGCCGACGGGCGCGGCGTCGATGTAATCCATGAAGGCGTCGATGCCATCGTCGTCGGACGCGAAGCAGGGGCCGGTCGTGAGCTTGCCCAGGCGCCAGTGGTAGACGCACAGCTGTTCGCTGGTGAGGTAGAGTAAATGGTTGCGCAGCACGGCGGCCTCAGGTCTTGATCTTGCTGATCGTGTCGTAAATCGGGCCCAGCACCGACAGCATGATCCAGCCCAGCAGCAGGCCCAGCACCACGGTAATGGCCGGTTCTATCATCGCCTGCACCTTCTCGATCATTTCCTTCACTTCACGGTTGTAGAAATAGGCCACGTTGCGCAGCGCGCCGTCGAGCGCGCCGGTGGCCTCGCCCACCTTGAGCATGCGGATCACCAGCGGCGGGAAGATGCCCGTGTTCTGGAACGCGGCCGTCACGCCCTGGCCTTCGGAAATCAGGCGCGCCGCCTGTCGCAGCCCGGCCGCCACCACGCGGTTGCCGACGATACCCTCGGACAGGCGGATGCATTCGAGGATGGTGATGCCGGAAGCATACATCAGCGCGAAGAAGGTGGCAAAGCGGGCCAGGATCACCTTGTGCAGCACCGGGCCCACCATCCAGATGCGCAGTTGCAGCGCGTCGAAGCGGTAGCGCGCCGTCTCGCTGCGCGCCAGCCAGGCCCGGGCGCCAAACCAGGCCGCCACGGGCAGGGCCAGCAGCAGATACCAGTAATGGATGAAGATGTTGGACACGAAGATCAGCGCCCGCGTGTGCAGCGGCAGCGTGTTGCCCATGTTCTTGATGAAGGCCGTCAGTTGCGGCACGAGATAAATCATCAGGAAGAACGTCACGCCGGTGACCACCACGCCCACCACGGCCGGATACATGATCATCTTTTTGGTCTGGGCCGCCAGCTCGTCCTGCCACTTCAGGCTTTCGGACAGGTTCTTGAACACCTCGGCCAGCTTGCCGCTGTGTTCGCCTGCCGCGATCAGGCTGGTGAAGGTGACGTCGAACACGTCCGGATAGGCCGCCAGCGCCGTCGACAGTTGCAGACCGCCTTCGATGCTCTCGATCAGGTCGGTGATCACTTCGCGAAAGCGCGGGTGGTCCATGCTCTCGCGCAAATCGTCCAGGCCTTCGAGGATGGGCACGCCGGCCGCCGTCAGCTGCTCCATGTGGAAGCAGAAGTTGATCAAGTCCTTGCGCGTGATGACGCGCTTGATGGCCACCACCTTCTGGCGCGTGACCTTGCAGTCGACCAGGTCCAGGCCCATGCGGCTCAACCGCAGTTCCAGGTCCGGTTCGTTGGCGGCGTCCATATTGCCCGGCAACAGCTGGCCGCCGGCATCCATGGCGCGGTAGATGTATTGGGGCATCAGCTCAGCCTGTCGGTCAGGTCCACCACGCGCGCCACTTCCTCCAGCGTGGTCACGCCCTCGAGCACGCGGCGCACGCCGTCGTCCACCAGCGAGTGGAAGCCGCCGGCCGTGGCGGCCGTCTTCAGCTCGCGCGAGGAGGCGCGCCGGGCCACCAGTTCATCGAGTTCGGCCGTCATCTTGAGCAATTCCATGATGGCGATGCGGCCCTTGTAGCCCTGGTGCGCACAGCGTTCGCAGCCGACGGCGCGGTAGATGGTCTGCGGCGTGAGCGCTTCCTGCTCGCCGTCGTGGGCCGGCGGCGTGGGCAGGCCCAGCAGACGGCGCTCGAGCGGGTCGGCTTCGAACGGTTCGCGGCAGTGGGTGCACAGCTTGCGCACCAGGCGCTGGGCCACGATGCCGATGATGTTGCCGGCCATGATGTCGGGCAGGATGCCGATGTCGAGCAGGCGGGTGACGGAGCCGATGGCCGAATTGGTGTGCAGGGTCGAATACACCTGGTGGCCCGTCATGGCGGCCGCGAAGGCCATCTCGGCCGTTTCCTTGTCGCGGATCTCGCCCACCAGGATGATGTCGGGGTCTTGCCGCATCATCGAGCGGATGCCGTCCGCAAAACCCATCTTGGCCGACTCGTTGACGGAGGTCTGGCGGATCATGTTCATCGGGTATTCCACCGGGTCTTCCAGCGTCATGATGTTGACGCTTTCCGTGTTGATGTGGTTGAGGATGGAATACAGCGTCGTGGTCTTGCCCGAGCCGGTCGGGCCCGTCACGAGGATCACGCCGTCGGGGCGGGCGATCATCAGCTTGAGCAGATTCAGTTCGTTTTCGCCCAGCCCCAGGCCGTCGAGCGGGACGATGCCTTTCTGGCGGTCCAGCACCCGCAGCACCACGTTCTCGCCGTGGGTGGTGGGCTGGGCCGAGGCGCGGAAATCGATCTGGCGGCCCGAGAACTTGATCGAGATGCGGCCATCCTGGGGCGCGCGCGTCTCGGCGATGTTCATGTTCGAGATCACCTTCAGGCGCACGGCCATGGCCGGCCAGTAGGATTTGTGCAGGCTGCGGATCTGGCGCAGGATGCCGTCGATGCGGTAGCGGATGCGCAGGAACGACTGCTCGGGCTCGAAATGGATGTCGGAGGCGCCGTTCTGCACGGCGTCGGCCAGCAGGGCGTCGATCAGGCGCACCATGGGCTGGCTGTATTCGTCCGAGGTGCTGCCGGCGATGCTGGCGTAATTGACCTCGCCCGTCTCGATCTCGTGCAGGATGCCATCGATCGACAGCTCGAAGCCGTAATACTGGTCGATGGCGCGCTGGATGTCCGATTCGCCGGCCAGCAGCGGCGTGATGGTGATGCCCTTGACCAGCATGGCGCTGATCTGGTCCAGCGCCACGATGTTGCTGGTGTCGGACATGGCCAGGATCAGGTTGTCGCTGTGGCGCTCGTAGACGATGGGGAACACCCGGTAGCGCTTGGCCACGTCCTTGGGGATCAGCTTGAGGGCGATGGCGTCCACCACCAGGCTGTTGAGGTCGGCGCTTTGCTGGTTCAGGTTCTTCGACAGCGCCTCGCGCACCGTGGCCTCGGTGACGAAACCGAGCGTGATGAGCAGCTTGCCCAGCGGTTCCTGGCTGCGCCGTTGCTCGATCAGGGCAATGCGCAGCTGGTCCTCGCTGATCACGCCTTTCTGGATCAGCAATTTGCCGAGCGGGATTTTAGGTTGTTCTGCCATGGTGTTCTGCCGGCGTGCGCCGCATGCGTGTTGCTAGTGTCTTTGTTGCTGGGGTCGCTGGCTCATCGCTGGCTCATTGCTGGGCCGGGTGGTACAGCTGGTTCAACTGGTGCAGGCGCAGGCGCAGGGCCGCGCGGTCGAAGCTGGCCGGTGCGTCCTGGGCCAGTGCCAGCGCCTTCTGGTAATAGGTCAGGGCCAGCTTGCCCTGGTTCAGGCGGTCCAGCCCGATGGCCAGGTTGTAGGCGTAATCGGCGTTGTCCGGCGCGGCCGACCAGGCCCGGAAGTAGGCTGGCTGGGCCTCGGACCAGCGGCCCTGGCGCGCGTACAAGTTGCCCAGCGCGAATTGCAGGGGGGCCGCGTCGGGCGTGCGGGTGAGCATGGTCTTCAGGCGCAGCTCGGCCAGGGCCGCGTCGCCCTGGCGCAAGCCTATCAGGCCGGCCAGCGCGTCGCCATCGTTCGGGTCCAGGTCCAGCAGGCGGCTGTAGATGGCGGCCGCCTGCGGCCCCTGGCGCTGGCGCAGTGCCACGGCGGCCGTGCCCAGCAAAGCGTCGCGGTTGTTGGGGTCGGTGCGCAGGGCCAGCGCGTATTGCTGCTGGGCGCGCGCCAGGTCGCCGCCGTTGAAGGCCTGGTAGGCCGCTTCCAGGTTCGGGTCGGTCTGTGACGGAACGCTGCTGCGCGCCACCTTGATGTCGCTGTTGTCAGGGGCGGCCAGCGGCGCCAGCGCGTCCTGGCCGGGTACCCCTGGTTTGGCGCCAGCCGGGGCGTTCAATGCCGGCGCATTGTTCATCGCTGGCTCGGGCGGCGGCTGGTCGTGCCGGGCGTACTCTTCCTGCGTGACGGGGCCGGACGGGGGCGGTATCAGGTACTGGGCTGACGCAGCCCCGGCCGGAGCCGGCGCAATCGGAGCGCCAGCGATCGCAGCGGGCGTCGCGCCAGTGGGGAGGGGAACGCCCGCCGGCGCGGCGGGGAGCGGCGCGGCACTGGGTTGGGCACCGCCGGTGGGCGGGCCGTTGGTGGCCGCGCCCGGCGCAGCGACAACCAGTTGGGCCGAAGCGGCGCCCGTGGTGGCGTTGGGCGGCGGCATGGGCACCATGGGCAGGCGGGCGCCGGGGCCGGGGCCCGTGAGGGCTTGCCAGTAGATATAGCCGAACACGGCCGCGATCAGCACGGCAACGCCGCTCAATACCGCCAGCCGGATCTTGGCCGGGTCCATTCCAGCCCCGCCGCTGGCCATCGAAGCGGCTGCCGCGGCGCGCGCGCGCGCGGCGCCGCGCGGCGCATCGGGCTTGGCGCGGCCGTCGCCGGCACCGTTCTGGCTGGCCTGGGCCGCCTGGGCTGCCGCTTGCGCGGCGGGCGGCGGCACCGGCCGTCCCGGCTCCTGTTGGCGGGCCTGGGGCGGCACCGGATCGTGGATCGCTTCATCAGCCACGGCCAGCACGGGGATGGGCGGCTCCGTCTCGAACGACAACGGTGCCAGCGCGGCATCGAGCGCGGCCGGCGGCATGGGGACGGGCGCCGGCGCGGCCGGGGTGGCTGTCACGGGCGGACCATCGAGCGGCTCCAGGTCGAGCATGAACTCGCCGCCGGCGCGCGCCGGGGGCGCTGTTTCCTGCGGCGTCAGAGCCAGCAGCTCGTCGAAGGCCTCGGACGGTTTTTCCAGCTCCGTCTCGGGAATGCTGTTCTGTTTGGCGCGCTCTGCTTTTTTCAGCGCTTGCATCAGCAGGCTCATGTTCCATCCGCCTTCAAGGGGGTGACAGGGGCGGCGCTGGCGGCCGGGGCCGCGGGCGCCGCCGCGTCCTGGTTGGGCAGCAGGTAACGGTACTCCTTGAAGTCGCCATTGATGCTGGCGTCCTTGACCACCACCGGCCGCATGAAGATGACCAGCTCCGTCTTGACATTGTTTTCGTTACGGTAGGAGAACAGGTTGCCCACCACGGGCAGGGCGCTCAGGCCCGGCACGCCATCCTTGGTGTTGTCGACCGAGTCCTGCATCAGGCCGCCCATCACGGCCACCTGACCGCTCGACACTTTCATGATCGATTCCAGCTCCCGGGCCTGGATCACGGGCACCTTGCTCACCACCTGGCCGGCCGCCAGCGCCGGGTTGGGGTCCTGCACGTAGCCGACGATGCGGGTGATGGTGGGGCGCACATTGAGCGTGACTTCATCGGTGTCGGAAATCTGCGGCGTGACGCTCATCACGAAACCCACCGGCACCGTCTCGAGCCGCGATTCATAGGTGGCCGGGGTGGTCGGCGAGCCATTGCTGCCTAACACGGCTGGCGTGACCTTGATGGTGAAGAACACGTTGTTGTCGACCACTTTCAGCAGGGCGGTCTGGTTGTTGAGCACGCTGATCTTGGGGCTGGACAGCACTTTGACCTTGCCGAACGTTTCCAGCAGCTGGATGGTGGTGGCAATGTTGCCCAGGCGCGAAGTGGGGTTGGCGTAATTGAGCACGAATACGCCCGGCGAGGTGCCGGGGATGACGTCCGATGGCAAGGTGGCGTTACCCACCTGGCCCTGGGTCAATTTGAGGCCGCCCTTGCCCAGGCTGCTCCAGTTGATGCCTTGCTGGTACTGGTCGCTCAGCCGCACCTCGATGATGGTCGCTTCGATCAGCACCTGGCGCTTGGCCGCGCCCAGCACGATGTCGAGGAATTGCTGGATCTTCTCGTGCTGGCGGGCGGTGGCGCGCACGGCGATCAGGCCGCCCTCGATATTGGTGATGACGGAGGCCTGGTTCTTGAAGGCGGCCTGCTTTTCCTGCAGCTGCAATTGTTGCTGCTGCTGGGCGGCCGGATTGGCGTTGAAGGCGGCCGCGCCTTGGGGGGCGAAGATGGCCGGCGTCATCTGGTTGCTCTGGCCGGCCTGCTGCTGTTGCTGTTGCATGGCCATGGCCTGGCTTTGCGCGGCCGCGTTGGCCGGCTGCTCGTGGAACGCGGCCAGCGGGTCGATCGGCGTGTCGTACAGGTTGGACGGGCGCAGCATGTCGCGGATGTTCTTCTCGAGCGTGTACCAGAAGTTGTTATCCGAACGGTTGTTGACGGCCGTGGTCGAATTGTTGTTGCCCGACGCGCCGTTGTTGGTGCTGTTGAGCGCGCTGGGGCTGTTGGTGGCGCCGGTGTTGACGTTGCTGGCCGAGCCGCCACCCGTGGTCGAGATCTGGGTGGCGATGTTGACGCTGCTGCTGGTGCTGCGCGCGATGTTGACGTAATCGACCTTGTAGTTGCGCCACACGGGCGTGTCGGGCTGCACCACCAGGTTGTTGCCGTCGATCTCGTAGCGCATGTCGACCTGCTTGGCGATACGGGCCAGCAACTGCGGCATGGTCTGGTCAAGCGCGTTGAGCGTCACCGTGCCTTCGATGCCGGGGTGGATGTCCACGTTCAGGCCGGCGTCGCGCGCCAGCGCGAACAGCAGCGACTGCACGGGCACCTTGTGCACGGTCACGCTGTAGGTTTCCACCTTGGCGGCCGGCTTGGGCGGCGCCAGCGCCACGCTCTCCTGCACCGGCTCGGGGATGGCGCCGGCCGGGCGGGCCGCTTCGGTGATATGGCTGCGCGAGTCGGGCATGGGCGCGCTGGCGCAGCCGGCCAGCAGCATGCCGCACAGGGCCGGGATCAAGGGAGCAACGTGGTTTTTCATTGATCTGTCCGCCCCTTGCGCTGAATGTTGTGCTTTTGGAATTCTAGTCGACATGATCTTACAATTTAACTTGTCCAGCAACCATTACGTTTCATTGAGGCAAATTCTTTGACGAGACGGCCGCCACGGGTGGCGCCGCTTGCGGTGCCACCTGGGCCACGGCGGCGGGCCGGGCCGGCGCCAGCGCCGGCAGGGGCGGGCGCCACAGCAGCCACGCGATGCCGGCTAACAACAGCACGATGATGAGCGTGAGCGCCGTGGTGGCGTGCGATACGATACGGTTTTTCTTCTTGAATGTCGTTTCCTGTATCGCGTTGTTGACATGGTCCACCTCGACCCGCTCCGCGTCGGCCGCGTAGGCGGCCAGCAAGGCCTTGTCGGCCAGGATATTGATGCGCCGCACGATGCCGCCCGAGGCGCGGGCGATACGCAAGGCCGCCTTCTGGCTGAACAGCGCCGGTCCCGCGTAACCGGCCGCGCGCAGCCGGAAGTCGAGGAACTCGGGCACCAGTTCCGGGGGCATGGCCGGCACGTCGAAGCTGTGGGTGATGCGCTCTTTGAGCTGGCGCATGCTGGCCAGGTCCAGGTGCTCATCGAGCTCGGGCTGGCCGAACAGCACGATTTGCAGCAGCTTGTTGCGGGCCGTTTCCAGGTTGGTCAGCAGCCGGATTTCCTCCAGCGTGGCCAGCGGCATGGCTTGCGCTTCCTCCACCAGCAGCACCACCTGCTTGCCGGCGCTGTGCTTGGCGATCAGGTCGGCGTGCAGTTCGCGCAGCACCTCGTCGCCCCGTTTGCCGGCCGGCTGCAGGCCCAGCTCGCTGGCGATGGCGAACAGCGCTTCCAGCGGCGACAGGCTGGGGTTGACCAGGTAGATCACTTCGATGTGGGGTGGCAGCTGGCTTTCGAGCATGCGGCACAGCATGGTCTTACCGCTGCCGACCTCGCCGGTGACCTTGATGATGCCTTCGCCATGGGTGACGACATAGAGCAGCGCCTGCAGGATTTCGCCGCGCGTGTTGCCGGCGTAGAAGAAGGCCGGGTTGGGCGTGATGCCGAACGGGGATTCCTGCAGGCCGAAATGGGAACGGTACATGGTGGCGGCCTCAGGCGATGCAGCGCAGGAAAGCCTGCTCCAGCGTGTCGGCCTGGTAGCGGGCACGGCAGTCGGCGGGCGTGCCGGCGTAGCGGATCCGGCCAGCGTGCAGGATGGCCATGCGGTCGCACAGCTCGTCCACGTCGGCCAGCAGGTGGGAGGTGAACAGCAGGGCGCTGCCGGCCGCGCGCCTGGCCAGCAGCTGGGCCTTGAACAGGGCGCGCGCCTTCGGGTCGAGGCCGCTGGTGGGCTCGTCGAGCACGTACAGGGCCTTGGGCGCCAGCAGGCAGGCGGCCAGGCCCAGTTTCTGGGTCATGCCTTTGGAATAGCTGCGCACCGTACGTTGCAAGGCCGACACCTCCAGGTCCAGCGCCCGCACCATGCCGTCGATGGCGGCCGGGTCGGCCGCCTGGCCCTGCAGGCTTAGTATGTACCGTATAAATTCCGCTCCCGTCAGGTAATAGGGCGGGGTGAAGCGCTCCGGCAGAAAACCGAGCGGCGCGCGGGCGGCCGGCTGGCGGTGGTCGCGGCCGAAAATATGGATGGTGCCGCCATCGACTGCGCAAAAATCAAGCAGGCATTTCATCAGGCTGGTCTTGCCCGCGCCGTTCACGCCAACCAGCGCCACGCACTCGCCGGCCGCCACTTCCAGATCCACGTCCTGCAAGACGCAGGTGTCGCCATAGCGCTTGGCAAGCTGGTGGATTCGCAATGCAGGGTCGGTCATGTGTAGCGGTCTGAGCGCGCGAGTGGTAAGCGACCCACACTGTAGCGCATTCCCCCCTGATCTTGCTAGTGCAAACGTGAATTTCCCCTATGAAGCGGTATTCTGGCGACGTTCATGATTTTCCGAAGGGTAGATTGCTGGCAAGGACAATTTTCTGGACTAGAATGGCCGCAGCGCGCGCTGGGCGGCGACAGAACTGGAGGAGAATACATGGCAAGGCCGGAAAAAGTGCGCCTGGGGGAAATCCTGGTGCAGCAAAAGCTGCTGTCCGAGGAACAGCTGGGGCTGGCCCTGGCCGAGCAAAAGCGCAGCGGGCGCAAGCTGGGCCGGCTATTCATCGAGAGCGGCTACGTGACCGAGGAGCAGATCGCCGGCGCGCTGGCCCGCCAGCTCGACATTCCCTACCTGAACCTGAAGTTCTATAACATCAACCCGGACGTGGTGCGGCTGCTGCCCGAAACCCAGGCCCGCCGCTTCCGCGCGCTGGCGCTCGAGGACCGCGGCGCCTCGCTGCTGGTGGGCATGTCGGACCCGACCGACCTGTTCGCCTACGACGAGATTTCCCGCATCCTCAAGAAGACCGTGCAGCTGGCCGTCGTCAACGAGACGGAAGTGCTGGGCGCCATCGACCGCATCTACCGCCGCACGGACGACATCACGGACCTGGCGCGCGAGCTGGAGCAGGACCTGGGCGACGTATCGGTGGACTTCGGTGCGCTGGCCGTCAACCCCAACCTGGAAGAAGCGCCCATCGTCAAGCTGCTGCAATCGGTGTTCGACGACGCGGCCCAGGTGGGCGCGTCCGACATCCACATCGAGCCGCAGGAAGGGCGCCTGCAGATCCGCTTCCGCATCGATGGCGTGCTGCATTTGCAGACCGAGGCCGACATCAAGATCGCGCCGGCGCTGGCGCTGCGCCTGAAACTGATGTCTGACCTGGACATTTCCGAGAAGCGGCTGCCGCAGGATGGCCGCTTCGCCGTGCGCGTCAAGCAGCAGCGCATCGACGTGCGTATCTCCACCATGCCCACGCAATATGGCGAATCGGTGGTGATGCGTCTGCTCAACCAGGCCGGCACCACCTTGCGGCTGGACGCGATCGGCATGCCCAAGCCCATCCTGGACAAATTCCGCGCCATCATCCAGCGCCCCAACGGCCTGGTGCTGGTGACGGGCCCCACCGGCAGCGGCAAGACCACGACGCTGTATTGCGCGCTGGCCGAACTCAATTCCGTGGAAAAGAAGCTGATCACGGTGGAAGACCCGATCGAATACCGGCTGCGCGGCATCAACCAGGTGCAGGTCAACGACAAGATTGACCTCGACTTCGCGCGCGTGCTGCGCTCGGCCTTGCGCCAGGACCCCGACATCGTGCTGGTGGGCGAGATGCGCGACCAGGAAACGGCCCAGATCGGCCTGCGGGCCGCGATGACGGGCCACCTGGTGCTGTCCACCTTGCACACCAATGATGCGCTGGGCACGCCGCTGCGCCTGATGGACATGGGCGTGCCGCGCTACATGGTGGGCAGTTCGCTGCAAGCCGTGCTGGCGCAGCGCCTGGTACGCGTGATCTGTGAAAGCTGTACCACGCCTTACCAGCCGAGCGCCACGGAGACGGAATGGCTGCGACTGGAACTGGGCGACCAGGCCGGCACCGGCCACTATTTCCACGGCAAGGGCTGCTCGCACTGCAACGGCATGGGCTACCGGGGGCGCACCGGGGTCTATGAATTGCTGGAAATGACCAGTGCCGTGGTCGACGCGGCCAACCACCACGACGCCAACGCTTTCCTGAAGGCGGCCGCCGCCCAGATGGCGGGCAACACCTTGCGCCGCCACGCCGTGCAGCTGGTGGTGCAGGGCCGCACGACGGTGGCCGAAGCCATGCGCATTAGCAACCAGTTCGAGGATTGACGTGCCGCTCTACGCTTACAAGGGCCGCAACGCACGCGGCGAACTGATGCAGGGAGTGCTGGAGGCGACCGACAGCGGCGCCGTGGCCGACCAGTTGTTCAATACCGGGGTGACGCCGATCGACATCAGCGTCACCAAGCGGGCCGCCACGGATGCCTCGAATGGGGACGCATGGTGGGTCAAGCTGACGGAAAAGAAGGTGACGGCGATGGACGTGCAGTTGTTCAGCCGCCAGCTGTACACCTTGCTCAAGGCCGGTGTGCCCATCATGCGCGGGCTGGCCGGCTTGCAGGAATCGGCCGTCAGCAAGGCGTTCGGGCGGGTCATCAAGGACATGCGCGAATCGCTCGATTCGGGCCGCGAGCTGTCGGCCGCCATGCGCCGCCACCCGACCGTGTTCACCCCGTTCTACCTGTCGATGGTGCGGGTGGGGGAGATGACGGGCCGGCTCGAGGAAGTGTTCCTGCGATTGTTTGATCACATGGAGTTCGACCGCGACATGCGCGAGCGGGTCAAGACGGCCATGCGCTATCCGACCTTCGTGGTGGTGGCGATGGTGGCGGCCATGGTGATCGTGAACATCTTCGTCATTCCCGCCTTCGTGAAGGTGTTCGAGTCCTTCCATGCCGAGTTGCCGCTGATGACGCGCATCCTGATCGGCAGTTCCAATTTCACCGTCCATTACTGGCCGCTGCTGGTGGCGATGGCGGTGGCGGCCGTGCTGGGCTTCCGGGCCTGGATCGCGACGGCCCAGGGGCGCTATCGCTGGGACAAGTTCAAGCTGAAAGTGCCGGTGGCCGGCAAGATCATCCTCAAGGGCACGATGGCCCGCTTCGCGCGCAGTTTCGCGCTGTCGGCCCGCAGCGGCGTGCCCATCGTGCAGGGCTTGACGGTGGTGGCGCAGACGGTCGACAACGCTTACCTGTCCGCGCGCGTGGAGCAGATGCGCGACGGTGTGGAGCGCGGCGACAGCATCCTGCGCACGGCGGCGGCGGCCGGCGTGTTCACGCCCGTAGTGCTGCAAATGATCGCGGTGGGCGAGGAGACGGGCGCGCTCGACGATCTCATGGACGAGATCGCCCAGATGTATGAGCGCGAAGTCGATTATGAATTGAAGACCCTGTCGGCCCAGATCGAACCGATATTGATCACCTTTCTCGGCGTGCTGGTGCTGGTGCTGGCGTTGGGCATCTTCCTGCCGATCTGGGACCTGGGCAAAGTGGCGTTGCACAAATGAAGAGGCGGCCGCCTGTGGGGCGCTTGCAACGGTGGCGCCAGCGCGGTGCGAGCCGCTTCGAGTTCGCCGTCGCCGTTGCCATCCTGGCCATCCTGGCCGGGGTGTTGCTGGAGCGGGTGGCGTTTTACCAGGAGCAGGCCGAGCTGGTGGCCGTGCAGGAAGTGGCGGCCAACATCCGCGCCGCGCTGGAAGTGAAGGCGACGCAGGCGCAATTGCCGGGGCGGGGCGTCGACCTCGGCGTGCTGGCGGCGCAGAATCCCATCGGGCTGCTGGACCGCAAACCGGCTAATTATCTGGGGGAATATTTCTCTCCTGATAATAATGAATTACCTGCCGGAAACTGGTACTTTGATCGGCATGACAAGACGTTGATCTATTTGTTAAATAACCGCGAAAGTTTTGGAAATGCTCCCGCGAAACTGTTGAAATTCAAGGTAAAATTGTTGCGCTTGCCCACAAAAGTCGCCAAGCCATCAGGAGCATCTGAAAACGCAGGTGTGACCTTTGAGCAAGTGAATGACTAGCGCCGCCCAACCAGATTGCTGCGCACCGTCCCTTGTGAATTTCTGATTTGTATGGCGATTTGGAGAAGTTAATGAACAAGCAAGCACCGCATAGCGTCCGTCCGTCCGCACAGGCTGGTTTCACCCTGATCGAGCTGATCGTCGTGATTGTCATCCTGGGTATTTTGGCGGCCACGGCCTTGCCCCGATTTGCGAGTCTTGGTGGCGACGCGCGTGTTGCTTCATTGCAGGCGGCGCGCGGCGCACTGAATACGACTGCGGCCATGGTGCATGGACAGGCATTACTCAATCCTTCCGCAACGCAGATCACCAACGACGGTATTTCCATTCCGCTGGTCGCGTCCTATCCGGGCGCGAGCACCGCGACGGCTAACGCGGCCGGACTCACAGAGAACGATTATCTGATCACGCCCAACAATACAAGCAGCGACGTACCAGCGACGACGACCACGCCGACCGTGCCAGCAAATGGCTTTGTCGTTGTCCCGAACAGTATCAAGGGCACGGCGACGGCGGTGACTTGCTACCTGTCGTACAAGGAAGCTGCTAACGCCAACACGCCGCCGGTCGTCACGCTAGTCACGTCGACTTGCCAATAAGTGCTAGCCAGGCGCTGGCCTTCGGCTGAGACTGAACACTATTCATATGAATTGGCACAACGGCGCGCGGTGCACTGCGCGCCGCGCAATGGCCGGTTTCACCATTGTCGAACTCGTCACCGTGATGGTGGTGATGGGCGTGCTGGCGGCCGTCGCCGTTGCCCGCTACTTCGACAACGCTCCGATCCAGGCGCGCGAGTACGCGGACCAGGCCAAGGCCGTCATCCGCTATGGCCAGAAGCTGGCCATCGCGCAAAACCGTCCCGTGTACGTGAGCGCCACCGGCAGCCGCTTCGCACTGTGCGTGCAAGCGGCTTGCGCGGCCAGCGATGCCGTCCCCGCGCCGGGCGGCAACAACAGCGGCAGTGCCTACACCAAGGCCCAGTGTCAGATTGGCGGCAGCTATGTCTCCACCTGGATGTGCGAAGGCAAACCGGACAGCCTCACCGTCAGCGCCAGCCGCACCACTGAAGTGGGGCCGGGCGGCATGTTCTTCTTCGATGCGATGGGTCGGCCCTACAACGCGGCCGATGCCGCCAATCCGCTGGGCACGGCATCCACCTTCACCACGCCGCTGACCATCACCGTCAGCGGCGGCGGCACCAGCGTCAACGTCATCGTGGAAGCGGAGACGGGCTATGTCCACTAACCAGCGCGGCCTGAGCCTGATCGAACTCGTCATGTTCATGGTGATCATGGGCGTGGCCGCCGTGACGGTGCTGCAATTGCTCAACATGTCCACCAAGGCCAGCGCCGAACCGGCCCGCCGCAAGCAGGCGCTGCTGCTGGCAGAAGCCTTGATGGAAGAAGTGCAGCAAGCCCGCTTCACCTTCTGCGACCCATCCGACGCTAACGCGGCCACCGCCACCAGCGCCGCCATCGGCGCGGCCGGCGACACCACCAAATGCAAGGCGACGGTGGAAGCGTTCGGCCCCGAGAATGGCGAAACCCGTCCCTACAATAACGTCAACGATTACGTGACGGCGTCCGGCACGGCCCAGCAATCCTTCCTCAGCGGCGGCCAGCTGGTGGACGCGGCCGGCCAGCCCATGGGCGGCGCGGCCACGCCGTTGACGGGCTTCACGGCCACCGTCGCGATCGAGCCGGCCACGCTGGGCCCGGCCGGCATGACGGTGGCGGGCGACACCTCGCCCGCCAACATGGAGGCGCTGCGCATCACGATCAACGTCGATTACGGCAGCGACAAAATCACGCTCGACGGTTACCGCACGCGCTACGCCCCAAGGACGACGGACTGATGATGGCCATCCGCATCCCATCCTCGCCCGCACGCGGCTTCACGCTGGTCGAAATGATCGTCGTGATGGTGATCACGAGCATCCTGGCCGGCGTCATGGTGCTGTTCATCCGCCGCCCCGTGCAGAATTACGTGGACGCTGCGGGCAGGGCTGAAATGAGCGACGTGGCCGACCTGGCGCTGCGCCGCATCACGCGCGAACTGCACAGCGCCTTGCCCAACAGCGTGCGCGTGCTGACGTCGGGCAGCGTGGTGCTGCTGGAATTCATTCCCACCAAGGCGGCCGGCACCTATCTGTCCGTGGACGACAACGCCGGTGGCCCGGCGCTGGACTTCCAGAATGCGGCCAACAAGTCCTTCACCGTGGTGGGCGACATGCCCGCCTTCCCGTACAACATCGTGGCCGGCGACTACATCGTGGTCTACAACCTGGGGCCGGATTACGTGACGGCGGATGCCTACGCGGGCGGCAACCGGGCGCAGGTGGCCAGCGCGCCGGTCGGCAATGTGGTGACGCTGGTCAGCAATCCGTTCGCGGTGCCCGTCAACGGCATTCCGAATACCTCGCCCACGCAGCGTTTCAGCGTGGCCACGCAGCCCGTCACGTTCCGCTGCGCGCCGGCGGCCACGGGTGGCATGGAATTGACGCGTTACTGGAACTATCAATTCAACACCAGCCAGGCCGATCCGTCGGCGATGTCCAACCCGCCGGGGCAAACCATCCAGCACGCCATCCTGGCCGGCAACGTCGCTGGCTGCAATTTTTCCTACACCCAGTTGCAGAACGTGCATAGCGGACTGGTGGGTATCACCTTGATCGTGGGCCGCGCCAACAGCACGGAAACGGTCACGCTGGCGCACCAGGCCGCCGTGGAGAACACGCCATGAACGCGCCGCATTTCCAGCGCATCCGGGCCATGCGGCGCGCGGCTGGCATCGGTATCGTCACCGCCATTTTCCTGCTGGTGGCGTTGGCCGGGCTCGGCGTGGCCATCGTCTCCGTCGTCACGTCGCAGCAGGCTGGCGCCACCCAGGACCAGCAGGGCGCACGCGCCTACCAGGCCGCACGGGCCGGGCTGGAGTGGGCGTTGTGGCGGGCCTTGCGCAGCGGCGCGGGCGCCGGACCATCGGCCAGCCTCGGCTGTCCCAAGGCTGCCGGGGCCGGCTACACGTTCGCCTTGCCGGCCAACACCACGCTGTCGGCCTTCAGCGTGACGATCACCTGCGGCGCCAACGCGGGCCTGGCCGGCGGTACGGAACACTTCTGGATCCGCGCCACGGCCTGCAACCAGCCGGGCGCCAGCGGCTGTCCCAACGCCAGCAAGGGGCCCGATTATGCGCAGCGCGTGGTGGAGGCGCAGCTTTGATGAGGACAGGCGTGAAAAAGCTGATGTTTTTGGGGGCGGAATGCAACAATCCCGCAAATTTTCCATGCGACTTGAATATAATCAAGCGCAGCGCAGCCTTCCGGGGCCTGCTTAGAGGCTGTTTCAAAATGCGTGCAGCGAGGCGCAGCGACGAAGACAGTGCGGCTCGCACGGCGAGGAGCCGCAACGAAGCTGCAGTCATTTTGAAGCGGCCTCTCAACAACTAGATTGCCGGCATGGGTTACTTTTCTAAAGCAAAAAAAAATGATGGCTGGCTGACGCTCTCTTTCCTCAGCGATGGCATCTGCGCCGGCAGCGTCAAGCGCGTGCGCGAAGGCAAGCCGACGGTGGAAGTGGCGACCTTTTTCCCGGTACAGCCTAGCCGCTCGGCCGAGGCGCTGGAACGGGTGGGCAAGGAATTGCACGCGGCGCGCATGCAGTGCGGCACCTTGCTGGCCGGTGGCGAATACCAGTTGCTGACGGTGGAGGCGCCCAATGTGCCGCCGGAGGAACTGAAGACGGCCGTGCGCTGGCGCCTCAAGGACATGCTGGACTTCCACATCGACGACGCCACCATCGACGTGTTCGATATTCCCGTCGATAGCACCGGCGGTTCGCGCAGCCATTCCATGTTCGCCGTGGCCGCGCGTAACAGCCTGATCCAGTCGTGCCAGGAACTGTTCAGCGAAGCGAAGATTCCGCTGACCGTGATCGACATTCCCGAAATGGCGCAGCGGAATATCTCGGCCTTGCTGGAGCCGCCGGGGCGCGGGCTGGCCATGCTGTCCTTCCATGACGATGGCGGCTTGCTGACCATTACGTTCAAGGGCGAACTGTACCTGGCACGCCGCATCGAGGTGACGCTGCCGCAGTTGCTGGAGCCGGACACGGACAAGCAGCACGCGTGCTTTGACAAGATCACGCTGGAGCTGCAGCGCTCGCTCGACCACTTTGACCGCCAGTTCAACTTCATCAGCGTGTCCAGGCTGCTGCTGGCGCCTACCGGCGTGGAAGGCTTGCACGAGCACCTGGCCAGCAATATGTACATGCCGGTCGAGGCCATGGAACTCGGTGACGTGTTCGACCTGGGCAAGCTGCCGGCATTGCAGGACGTGGCGCAGCAGCAGCGTTTCTTCCTCACGCTGGGCGCGGCGTTGCGGGTTGAGGAGGTGGCGCTGTGAGCCAGCAGATCAACCTGTTCAATCCCATCTTCCTGAAGCAGAAGAAGGTGTTCGGCGCCGTGCCCATGCTCGAATCGCTGGCCCTGATCCTGGTGGGCACGGTCGCGCTGACGTGGTATGGCTCGTACAAGGTCGGCCAACTCGAGCGCAGCGCGACCGCCGGCAAGGCCGTGCTGGCCGGGCGCGAGACGATGCTGAACAAAGCCGTGGCCCAGTTCGCGCCCCGTCCCAAGAGCCCCGTGATCGCTGCCAATATCGCGGAAGCGGAAGCGCGCCTGGCCTCGCTGCATGACGTGGAAAGCGTGCTGCGCAGCGGCGCGCTGGGGGACCGGGCCGGCTACGCCGAATATTTCCGCGCCTTCGCGCGCCAGAACGTCAACGGCTTGTGGTTGACGGGATTGACGATCGAAGGCGCGGGCAACGATATCGGCCTGCAAGGCAAGGCCATGCAGCCGACGCTGATCCCCGGTTACATCGCGCGGTTGACGACGGAGAAGGTGATGCATGGCCGTACCTTCGCCAGCTTGCAGATCGCGCGGCCCGATGGTGCGCCAGCGTCGGGCACGGCGCCGCAGGCTCCGGTGGCGAGTGCGGGGGCCGGCGCCGGGCAGGGCGCGGCCACGTCGCCCTACGTGGAATTCAGCCTGCAATCGGCGATGCCGGAGGCCGCCAAATGAAAGCACAGTGGATCAAGTTATGCACCCGCCTCGACGCCATGACCTTGCGCGAGCGGGGCATGGTGTTCGTCGCAGTCGCCGCCAGCATCGTGTTCCTCGCCTACACCATGGTGCTGGAACCGCTGCTGGCCAAGCAGAAAGTCTTGCTGGCGCAGATTAACCAGCAGCAGAACCAGATCGCCGGCATCGACCGCGAGATCGCACAGATGGCAGCCGCCTTCGTCGTTGATCCCGATGCGGAGGGCCGCGCGCGTTTGCAATCGCTGCAAAAGCAGATCGACGAGGGCAGCGCCGCGCTGCAGAACATGCAAAAGGGACTGGTGGCGCCGGAGAAGGTGGCGCCGCTGCTTGAACATATCCTGCGCGGCAATGGCAAGCTGCGTTTGCTGTCCATGAAGACCTTGCCGGTCAGCGGCTTGAGTGAAGCCAGGCTGGAGCCGGGCGCACCGGCCGTCGCCGCGCCGCAGCAACCCGCGGTGGCGGGCCCGTCCGGCGCGAATGCGGCGCCCGCCGCGCCGGCCGCCGGCATGGCGGCGGCCCCGCCCGCGAACGCCGTGGCAGCCGCGCCTGCTGCGCCGAAACCGAGGGAGTTGCTGTACCGGCACGGCGTGGAAATCGTGCTGCAAGGGAGCTACCTGGACATGATCCAGTACATGGATGCGCTGCAAGCATTGCCCAGCCAACTGTTCTGGGGCAAGGCGAAGCTGGACGCTGGCCAGTACCCGGCTTCGCGCCTGACGCTGACCCTGTACACCCTGAGCCTGGATACGAAATGGATGAAACTGTGAGCCGCCCATCGTTCGCGCGCCACCGGCTGCTGGCCCTGTTGCCAGCCGTGCTTTGGACCGCGTGCGCCTGGTCGCAGGGCTTGGCCGATCCCACCGTGCCGCCGCCGGAGGCCCGGCAGGTGTTGGGCGTGGCGGCGGCCCCGCCGGCGAGCAAGGGGCCGCAATTGCAATCGGTGCTGGTGGGCAGCAACGGCCGCCAGGTGGCCGTGATCGATGGCCAGACCGTGCGGCGCGGCGAGAAATTCAACGGCGCCCTGCTGGTCAAGGTGGACAAGAATCACGCGGTGCTGCGCCGTGGCGCGCGGACCCAGGTGCTGACCTTGTACCCGGACAGCGCCGAACGCGGTAGCGCGGCCGGCAAGCGGCAAATAACCAGACAGCCAGCGCAACGGCCAGCACATATTGACTGAGACTGACTATGCATAAATTACTGATCGTGCCAACCGTCGCGCTGGCCCTGGCCGGCTGTGCCACCCAGTCCACTCGCGACACCTACGACAAGATCGGCGCCACGCTGGCGTCCGCCGCCAAGCCTGCCGCACCGTCCCAGGACGATGCCGTGGCCAGCGCCTTGCTGCCGCCGGCCGCCCAACTGGCCGAGCAACTGCCCAAGGCACGCACCGTGCTGGAGGAACGCTTCAACGTCGCGTTCAACAATGTGCCGGTGCAGCAGTTCTTCAATTCGCTGGTGGCCGGCACGCGCTACAACATGCTGATCGACCCCAACGTGAGCGGCACCATCAGCGCCAACCTGAAGGACGTGACACTGTTCGAAGCGCTCGACGCGGTGCGCGAACTGTATGGCTACGACTACCGCGTGGAAGGCAGCCGCATCTACATCCGTCCGCTGACCATGCAGACCCGCATGTTCCGCGTCCAGTACCTGAACGCGACGCGCAAGGGCAGTTCCAGCCTGCGTGTGACGTCCACTTCCGTGGCCAACGCGGGCACCAGCAACAGCGGCGGGCAGAACAACCTGGGCAACCAGAACAACCAGAACCTCAACAACGCGCCCACCGACCCGGCCAATCCAACGGCCGGCAATCAACGCCAGCGTGATGCGAGCAACGTCAGCACTTCCTCGAACAGTGATTTCTGGGGCGAATTGAAGGATGCGCTGGAAGCCATCGTCCCGGTCGGCAAGGATGGCCGCAAGGTCGTGATCAGCCCGCAATCGGGCGTGCTGCTGATCAAGGCCATGCCCGATGAATTGCGTAGCGTCGATCAATACTTGAAGGCGACCCAGCTTTCCGTCGACCGCCAGGTGATCCTGGAGGCGAAGATCCTGGAAGTGGAACTGAACAGCGGCTACCAGACCGGCATCAACTGGGCCGGTTTTGCCAACTTCCGCGATGGACATGGCAACAACAAGATTTCGGGCGGCTTTCTCACGCCGGGCACGTCGCTCAATCCGCTCAACTCGCCGCAAACGGCCATCGCCAGCACGGGCAAGGGCGGCATTACGGCCACCACGGGCGTCTCGCTGGGCAGCGCGGCCGACGCGGCCGGTTCGCTGTTCGGGCTGGCGTTCCAGACCAGTAACTTCGCGGCCCTGATCTCGTTCCTGGAATCGCAGGGCACGGTGCATGTGCTGTCGAGCCCGCGCATTGCCACGCTGAACAACCAGAAAGCCGTGCTGAAGATCGGCACCGATGAATTCTTCGTCACCGGCGTGAGCACCACCACGACCACCAACGGCACCGGCAGCGGCGTGGTGTCGCCCAGCGTGACGCTGCAGCCGTTCTTCTCCGGCGTGGTGCTGGACGTGACGCCGCAGATCGACGACCATGGCAACGTGACGCTGCACGTGCACCCGTCGGTGAGCCAGGTGTCGACCGTGAACAAGGGCATCAACCTCGGCACGGCGGGTAATTTGAGCCTGCCGCTGGCCGCCTCGTCCACGTCCGAGATGGACAGCATGGTGCGTGGCCAGGACGGACGCGTGGTCGCGATCGGCGGCCTGATGCGCCAGGCCACGACCATGGACCGTTCGCAAGTGCCCGGCGTGGGCAATGTACCCGTGCTCGGTGCGCTGTTCCGCAACACCAGCGACGTGATGCAAAAGCGCGAGCTGGTGGTGCTGATCAAGCCCACCATCGTGGCCGAGGGCAGCGACTGGAACGAGGACTTGCTGGAGACGGGCCGTCGCATCAAGGATCTGGACCCGCGCGGCCTGAAGGAGCGCAACTGATGATGTATCTGCAGCACTTTGGCCTGAAGGAGGCGCCGTTCGGCATCACGCCCGACACCAGCTTCTTCTTCACCAGCCCCCATTCGCAGGAGGCGCTCAACACCTTGCTGGTGGCGGCCCGCAGCGGCGAGGGCTTCATCAAGATCACGGGCGAGGTCGGCACGGGCAAGACGCTGTTGTGCCGCAAGTTCATCACCACGCTGGGCGACGATTTCGTCACGGCCTACATTCCCAATCCCTATCTCGAGCCGCGTTCGCTGATGCTGGCGCTGGCCGATGAACTGTCGCTCACGCTGGCGCGCGACGTGGACCAGCACCAGTTGCTCAAGGCGATCACCTCGCGCCTGATGGAGCTGGCGGCCCAGGACAAGCGCGTGCTGCTGTGCCTGGACGAGGCCCAGGCGATACCGCTGGAAAGCCTGGAAGCCTTGCGCCTGCTGACCAACCTGGAAACGGAAAAACGCAAGCTGCTGCAGATCGTGCTGTTCGGCCAGCCGGAACTGAACGTGCATTTGCAGGGCGATTCGATCCGCCAGCTGGCCCAGCGCATCACCTTCCACTACCACCTGGGGCCGCTCACGCGCGACGACATGGAATACTACCTGGCCCACCGGCTGCGGGTGGCGGGCTTTACGGGCAGCCGCCTGTTCAGCCGTGGCGCCATCGGCGTGCTGTACCGTGCCAGCGGCGGCATTCCTCGGCTGATCAACATCATGGCCCATAAGTCGCTGATGCTCGCTTATGGCCAGGGCAAGCAGCAGGTGGCCAAGGGCCACGTGAAGCTGGCGGCCGGCGATACCATCGGCGTGCGCCGTTCGCGCTGGCCGTGGCTGGCCGCGCTGGGCGCCGGCGCGCTGGTGGCCGCGTGCGGATTGACGTGGGCGTTGACCAAATGAGCCTGATTAACAAAATGCTGCAAGACCTCGATGCGCGCGGCGGCAAGCCCGGCGCTGCGCTTGGACAGCAGGAACTGCGTCCCGTGGCCATGCCGCGCAAGCGGTTGCTGCCCGTGTTGCTTGGCGTGGGCGCCGTGGCCGTGGTGGCGATGGGGGCGGGCAGCTGGTATGGCTGGCACTATTTCACCAGCCACACGGTCAAGCCGCGTCCGGCGCCGGTGATGGTGGTGGTGCCGCAGGCGCCGGCGTCCGTGCCGGCGCCGGCGGCCGCCGCTGCTGCGCTGCCATCGGCAACCAATGCCGGCGACGGTGCCGCCAGTAGGGCAGCTGTGCCACCTGCGGCCGCTGGGGCGCGTGATGCCGCTGCGGTCGCGGCCGCGCGATCGCCCGCCGACGGTTCTGCTGCGGGCGGCACGGCCGACCGCGCAGAGCACGCTGGTGGCGACCCGGCTGGACCAGTCCTGACCGATGACATGGACAGCGCGCCCGCGCCGCACGCGCGCAAGCGCAAGCACGACGTCCGCGAGGCCAAGGCACGCGCCCAAGCGGACCGTGGCAATGAAGGGCTGGTCAGCCGCCATCGCGAGCAGGCCAGGCTTCAGGCCAAACCGGCGAACAGGGAGGCGGGCGCCGCGTCCGCCGGCGGCGTTAGCCGCGACCTCGGCCCGGCGCAGCTGGCTGAAAACCGTTACCGCCGGGCGTTGCAGGATCTGCAGGAAGGTCGCAATGTCGAAGCGCTGGTGGAGCTGCAACATGCCGTCGAACTCGCCCCGCGTCACGAGGCGGCCCGGCAGACGCTGGTGACGCTGCTGATCGAGAACCACCGGACGGACGAGGCCATCGTGCAGTTGCAGCAGGCGCTGGCACTGGATGCCCGTCAGCCCGACATGGCCATGTTGCTGTCCCGTTTGCAGCTGGAAAGCGGCGGCCCGGCGCTGGACACGTTGCTGCGCACGCTGCCTTACGCGGGCGACAACGCGGAATACCAAGGCTTCGTGGCGGGCGTGCTGCAACGGGCGCAGCGCCACGGCGAAGCCGTCGAGCACTACCAAGCCGCGTTGAAGCTGGCGCCGCAAAAAGGCGTGTGGTGGATGGGGCTGGGAATTTCGCTGCAGGCCGGGAAGCGCCTGCCCGAAGCGCGGGCCGCCTACACCCGCGCCAGGGCCGCGAGCGGCATGACGCCCGAATTGCAGGCGTTCCTCGACCGCAAGCTGGAGGCGCTGGGCCGCTGAGGGGGCCAGATGGCGTCATGCCGGCGCCGTCCGGTTGCTGTCGCTACGGGATTGGCTCAGCGTGGCGTGCGTAGGAATTGGCTGGTCTTACATGTGGCGCTGAGGCAGCCAGGCGGTTTGCCTGGGGTGGTTGCTCTATTTGGCAAGTACCGTTATGTTTTCCGCGCGATGATGCGGCGGATCGTTTTTCCGGACGAAGTACTTGCCACTTGCTCATCAAGAATAATCACGGCGTCGGACAAGGCGTGGCGAACCAATAACGGGTCAAATGCGCCATATAGCCGTCCGTATTCATCGCGCCGATCGTTCCCCTCGGTCACGCGCCAGCTCAGATACAAGGTACCGCCGGGTTTGATGATGGCCAGGAGCTTGCGTACCGAAGGCGCGATGAGTTCAGCTCCCAAGTGCATCACGACAGTTTCGCAGAGCACGTTGACGAAGCTGCCGTCTGCCACCCCTGCGAGCTCTGGCAGTGCCGCAGCCTGAAAGCTGACCTTGGGATGGCGCAACCGTGCCTCTGTCAGCAAACCCTGTGACGGTTCGAAGCCTATGGCCGGGAATCCATTCGAGGACAGCCAGGCAGTATCGCGCCCACTGCCGCAACCGACATCGGCCGTGCATCCAGGACGGAAGTATTTGCATATCAGAGCGTGCAAGTCCGACGCCGGCGGCTGTTCCTCCCAGTCGTCCGCAAACGCGGTGGCATGATGGTCGTAGGCGCTGAGGGTTCGAATATCCATAAGGAAAAACGACGCAGTAGAGCAGGCGACCAAGGATAGCAGTTCGTTAAACAGCAAAGATCACAGAATTTCACAAACAGCAGGGCTTTTCTGCGGCACAGTTTGATCTCGACCGATGGCGGGTCGTCAGGGATATATGCAGGCTGTGACAAAGCGTGAATTTTTCCCAATTGCAAAACTGCTATGCTGCCGACGGCTGCGTTCGGCCAAAAGCGGAAGTTTCGAAAGGAATCATTAGACTATGATATTTGTGGTCGAGACCGAGGAACGCACATTGATTGCTTTCCACACTGAGGCCGAAGCAATCGCCAATTGTGAAGGATTGGATGTGGAAGCTGCTATTTGGCTGTTCTGGAGTGATCGCGGTGAGCCGCTAAAACCTGAATTCTCAGTGCCAAACAGGCGTGGGATGTTCGTTGTAGAGAACGGAATTTATTCATTAGTCCCGGCGACTCCGGACCATCATGCGAATTTAGATGAGGCGCTAGACGAGATTTTGAATTTTGAAAGCCCGCCGCCGTTTAATTCCGCTGAGGCAGTTCGAACCTATTTGCAAAATCAAGGCCGTGTTTAATTGATTGCGCCCCAAAACACCCAACCATTTAATCAACTCGGCCTCGCTAAAGCGCCCCGGCTGTTCGTCACGCTCAACGGCCGCTAAATAGAATCGCAACGGTCCGCAATGGGGCGGTAACGGAAGTAAGTCCCAGTCACTTGTTTTTCAGGCCAAGTTTCGGCTTCCGTGTCTTAAGGTCGCAGCTGACGATCTCGGATTGCATACGCCCACCGGTTAATCAAAAACTGAAACCCTCCGGCAAGCGTTCCCCGTTACGCCTGTTTGTTCAGGCGGCGGATCTCCTCGACTTGGAGTCGGACCAGGGCGGCTTCGAGCGGCACCTCAGACCCACGTCTGGGTGATCGTTTCCCATGGCAGTCGTTTGGCGGGCGGTAAAAGCTACAGGCTGGCCTGCGCGCCCCAGATCTGCTTCATGCTGAAGCGCACGGCCGCTTCGTCCTCGCTGAGCACGGCCGCGATGCCGCACTGGGCGTCCTGCGTGCTGCGCGGCGTTGCCGGCGCGAGCACGATGCCGGCCCCGTCGCGCAGGCTGGAGATGCCCAAGGTGCCATCGCCGCCGCGTTGCCGCACCACGCCAATCTCACCGTTTTGCAAGCGCACCAGGCAGCCGGGCGGGTAGCTGCCCAGCTCACGCGCAAAGTGGGCTGCAAGTTCCTTGTCGACGGGAATGGTGGGATCGCCGAGCACGGCGCGCAGCGCCTGGTCGGGCAGCATGGAGCGGCGGTAGTTGCGGGCCGACACCTGGGCGCAGTAGCGGTCGGCCAGGCTGATCAGCTTGGCGTTCTGCGTCACGGCGGGGCGGACCAGGCCGGCCGGATAGCCGCTGCCGTCGTCGTTCTCGTGGTGCAGCAGCACGCAGGAAATCCATTCCTCGTCCTTCACGCCGGCGCACTTGAGCAGGTCGGCGCTGTCTTCGGGGTGGCGGTGCACGATGGCCATTTCTTCGCGCGTGAGCGGCAGGCGCTTGTTCTGGAAGGTGTCATGGTGGCGCAGCATGCCCACGTTCATGGTCAGCGCGGCGGCCGTCACAGTCAGGATTTCCGCCGGCGGCTTGCCCATGCCGCGCGCGATGACCACCACCACCACGGCCGTCTCGATGCAGTGGCGCACGGCGTAGGTGCCGGCGATCTGGGCCAGGAAAATGCAGGCCAGGGCGATGTCGGCGTTCAGTTCCACGGCGGCGATCACGTCGCGCGCGATATCGCGCAGTTCCGCCTCCGCGTTGTGCTCGTTGCGCAGGTCGCGCAGCATGCGCTCGAGCCGGCGGTTGCACCGGTTGAGCTGGTGCAGCACGGACGGCGGCGGTTCCTCCTCGGCGAACAGGCCAGCGTCGATCAGCGTCTGCAGCTGTTGGTTGTCATCGGCGATCTGGCCCTTGTGCAGCAGCGGGCGGCCGCCCGAGTCGGCGCCGAACAAATCCCACCGCAGCGGTTCGCCCAACACCAGATCCTTGAGGGTAATGCGACGTTGCACCATGATCTTTCCCGTCCTGCTGGCCTGCCTGAGCCCGCATGAAGGGCCGGCTGGCTGATGTTATATGCTGGTCAATCGCTGCAAGGCGAGTGCCAGTGTCTCCTCTTTCTTGGCGAAGCAGAAGCGGACGATGCCCGACTCCTGGCTACGCTGGTAAAACGCCGAGACCGGAATCGCGGCCACTTTGATTTCGCTCGTCAGCCACTCCGCGAACTGCGCCTCCGGCAGCGACGAGATGCGGTCGTAACGGACGCACTGGAAATAGGTGCCGTCAGCCGGCAGCAGCTCGAAGCGGCTGCCCTGCAAGCCGTCGCGGAACAGGTCGCGCTTGCGCTGGTAGAACGCGGGCAATTGCTGGTAGGGCGCCGGATCGGCCATGTAGCCGGCCAGGCCGTGCTGCATGGGGGTGTTAACGCTGAACACGTTGTATTGGTGGACCTTGCGGAACTCGGCGCTCAGCGCGGCCGGCGCGGCCACATAGCCCACTTTCCAGCCCGTCACGTGGTAAGTCTTGCCGAAGCTGGAGACGACGAAGCTGCGCGCCGCCAGTTCCGGATAGCGGCACATCGATTCGTGGCGCTGGCCGTCGTAGACCATGTGTTCATACACTTCGTCCGACAGGATCAGCATGTGGGTGCCGCGCACGATGTCGGCCAGCGCGTGCAGGTCGGCCGCGCGCAACACGCTGCCGGTGGGGTTGTGCGGGGTGTTGACGATGATGAGCCGGGTGCGCGGCGTGACGGCGGCCGCCACCTGGTCCCACGGCACGCGGTAGCCGTCGGCGTCGACCGTCATCTGCACCGGCACGGGCACGCCGCCGGCCAGCGCGATGGCGGGCAGGTAGCTGTCGTAGGCCGGTTCGATCACGATCACTTCGTCGCACGGATGGACGCAGCACAGGATGGCCGTCGTCAGCGCCTCGGTGGCGCCGGCCGTGACGGTGATTTCCGTGTTGGCGTCGTACTGGTGGCCGTAGATGGCGGCGATCTTGGCGACGATGGCGGCGCGCAATGCCGGCACGCCCGTCATCATCGGATATTGGTTGTGGCCGCTCCGCATGGCTTCCGTGACCAGGTCCACCAGCGCCGGTTCGCAGGCGAAGTCGGGGAAGCCCTGGCCCAGGTTGACCGCGCCGGACTCGGCCGCCAGTTGCGACATGCGGGTAAACACTGTCGTGCCCACGCGGGGCAAGCGGCTGGTCAGGGCGGGTGTAACGGGCGGATGCTGCGGCTGGTTCATGACGGATTGCAATTGATGGGCCAGTGCTTATTCTAGCGCAGCGCATTGGGGCGCGTGTTGCCAAAAAGGTGGCCTGGCGAGCCTTGGCAAACCGGCGCGATCAGCTTTCCAGCGACCAGGCTTCCGGCACCATCACGCGGAACATGCCGGCCTTGGTGAGGCGGCGCGCCAGCTTGAGCAGGGCCTTGTCCTTGGTGATGAGGATATCGGCCTGGGCGTCGCGCGCCAGTTCCAGGAACTTCTGGTCGTCGCGGTCGCTGCACACGGGTAAGCGCACGCCGGACACGGGCGGCGCCACCACCTTGATCAGCGCGTCAAAGCGCGCTGCGCTCACGGGGCGGCTCGTTTCGTCGAGCGGCAGGTGGGGGTAGTGCAGCACGACGCGGTATTCGGCGCGGCAATCCTCGCGCGTGATCGCTTCCACGGCGCCGCTCTCGATGGCGGCCAGCAGGGCCGACCAGCGCGGGTCGTTGAAGACGAACAGGTCGAGGCAGACATTGGTGTCTAGCACGATGCGTTTCGGTGGAACAGGTATCATGTCGGCAATTCTGTAAATGTGTTGTTCTGGATTCTTATGCTGATAGTGCTTTCGCCCGCCAAAAGTCTCGACCTGGAGACGCCACCCACCACCCAATTGCAAACCACCCCAGACTTTCTCGATCACTCCGCCCAGCTGATTGATCGCCTGCGCGAATTTTCGCCGGCCGAAGTGGGCAGCCTGATGGATATTTCCGATGCGCTGTCGCACCTGAACGTGACCCGCTACGCCTCGTGGTCGCCGGACCCGGCGCAAGGCCGGCAAGCCGTGATGGCCTTTAATGGCGACGTCTACGCCGGCTTGCAGGCGCGCACGCTGACGGCGGGCCAGCTCGATTACGCGCAATCGCGCATCCGCATCCTGTCCGGCCTGTACGGCGTGCTCCGTCCGCTGGACATGATCCACCCGCACCGGCTGGAAATGGGCACACGCCTGGTCAACGCGCGCGGCAAGGACTTGTATGCATTCTGGGGCGACACCATTACCCAGGCGCTGAACCGCACGGCCGAGGAAAAGGGCGCGCAGACGCTGGTCAACCTGGCGTCCGAAGAATATTTCAAGTCCGTCAAGCCGCGCCAGCTGGCGATGCCGGTCGTCACGCCCCAGTTCGAGGACTGGAAGAACGGCAAATACAAGATCATCTCGTTCTACGCCAAGCGGGCGCGCGGGCTGATGGCCCGTTACGCGGCCGTCAACGGCATCACCGATCCCGAGCGCCTGAAGGATTTCACGGCCGATGGCTACGCCTTCAACGCCGAGGACTCCAACGCCAAGACCTGGATCTTCCGCCGCCGCGTTGCCGCCTAAACAAATCGGGGACGTAACACCATTTTCCAACGCAGAAAAACCGTGTTACGTCCCCGATTTTGGCTGCTGGAAAAATCGGGGTACGTCCCCGATTTTGCTTACCAGATCTTCCACCAGTGGCGCTCGGCCTTCACGCCTTCGTCCAGAAAGGCGGTCTTGGGGAAGTTGAGCTTGAGCACGCGCAGCGTGTCGTCGCGCAGCACGGTCATGCCCATCTTGTCGTAGCCACGGTACATGATGTACAGCGCTTCCTCGATGGCCGGCGAGTCGCGGTAGTCATTGACGGCGCCCATGGCGCGGTTGATGGCCGCCAGGTAGGCGCCCCGGCGGTAGTAGTAACGCGCCACGTGCACTTCATACGAGGCCATGGCGTTGATCAGGTACTTCATGCGCTCGATGGCGTCGGGCGTGTACTTGCTGTTGGGGAACTTGTCGACCAGGGCCTTGAAGGCCGTGAACGCTTCGCGCGTCGCTTTCGGGTCGCGCTCGGTCGGGTCCTGTTCGTAGATGAAGTTCAGGAAGCCGATCTGGTCGTTGAAATTGATCAGGCCGCGCAGGTAGTACATGTAGTCGACGTTGGCGTGGTTCGGGTGCAGCTTGATGAAGCGCTCCACGGCCGCCAGCGCCTGGGCCTGGTCCTGCGACTTGTAGTAGGCGTAGGCAATTTCCATCTGCGCCTGTTGCGCGTAGGTGCCGAACGGGTAGCTCGATTCCAGCTTCTCGAACAATTGAACCGCACGTTCGTAATGTTGACCCTCGAGTTCTTCCATCGCCTCCGAGTATAATTTCGAAGCGCTCCAGCCTTTCGTCTCATCGACTTTCTCGGGCAGGAGACCGCAACCGGACAAACCAAGCAGAACGACAGTTGCTGCGACTACCGATAATTTTTTTTGCATAAAGTTGTGCAAGAAGCTGTTTAACCAAAGTTTTACAATGGGCTGATTATAGCCGATGGGAATGCTGTGATATTAACTCCAAAGCCGAATCCGGCCGATTCTACCTCCGAACCGGAATTTGACCATGATTTCGAAGGCGAGCTGCTGGCCGATGACGGCGACGACGGCCTGGCGCCGATCGAACTGCAACTGACGTCCGAGGTGTGCGGCCAGCGCCTCGACAAGGTCATTTCCCACCTGGTGCCGCAATTCTCGCGCGGCCGCCTGCAAATGTGGATCACGGACGGCTTCGTCAGCGTGGACGGCAAGCCGGCCCGCAGCACCAAGGACACCGTGTATGGCGACGAGCACATCGTCATCCTGCCGCAGCCGGCGCCCGAGGACGTGGCGTTCAAGCCCGAGCCGGTGCCGCTGAATATCGTCTACGAGGACGAGCACCTGATCGTCATCAACAAGCCGGCCGGCCTGGTCGTGCATCCGGGCGCGGGCAACTGGTCGGGCACCTTGCTCAATGGCTTGCTGCACCACTGCCCGCAACTGGCGGGCGTGCCGCGCGCCGGCATCGTGCACCGGCTGGACAAGGATACCAGCGGCTTGATGGTGGTCGGCAAGACGCTGCCGGTCCAGACCGACCTGGTGCGCCAGCTGGCCGCCCGTACCGTCAAGCGCGAGTATTACGCGCTGGTGTGGGGCACGCCGCGCCAGAGCGGCACCATCGACGCCGCCATGGGCCGCCACCCGAAGGACCGCATCAAGATGGCCGTCTCCACCAGCATGGGTTCCAAGCCCGCCATCACGCACTACGAAGTGCTGGCCTCGGGCGAGCTGGACCGCCGTCCCGTGAGCCTGGTGCAGTGCCGCCTGGAGACGGGCCGCACCCACCAGATCCGCGTGCACATGATGTCGATCGGCTTTTCGCTGGTCGGCGACGTCACCTACGGCAAGCAGCACCTGGCCAACATCTTCCCGCGCCAGGCGCTGCAGGCGCGCCGCCTGGGCCTGGTGCATCCGGCCACGGGCGAGCAGTGCGAGTGGACCGTGCCGCTGGCCGACGACTTCGCTGAACTGATCGCCAAGGCCGGCATCGCCGAGCCGGGGCAGGACTGATGCCGGGGCAGCCATCCTGGCTGATCCCCCACTGGCCGGACTTGCCGGCCGGCGTGGGAGCGCTGTCCACCACCCGCCAGGGCGGGGTGAGTCCCGCGCCGTACGATGACGGGGCGGGCGGCGGCGGCCTCAATCTCGGTGTCCATGTCAACGATGCGCGTGCCAACGTGCTGGAAAACCGCGCCCGGCTGCGCGCCGTGCTGCCGGCCGAACCGGCCTGGCTGACGCAGGTCCATGGCACGGTGGTGGCCGACGCGGCGGCCGTGTCGGCGGCCCAGGCGGCCGGCGCGGACAGCTACGCCGGCGCGTTCGAGGCCGACGCCAGCATGGCCACCACGCACGGCGCCGTCTGTGTCGTGATGACGGCCGACTGCCTGCCCGTGCTGTTCTGCGACCGCGCCGGCACCGTGGTGGCGGCGGCCCACGCGGGCTGGCGCGGACTGGCAGGTGGTGTGCTGGGCCGCACGGTGGCGGCCATGCGCGCTGCCGGCGCAGGCGAGATCCTGGCCTGGCTGGGCCCGGCGATCGGCCCTACGCAGTTTGAAGTGGGCGCCGATGTGCTGGCAGCCTTCATGGCCGGCGCCGCCGATGCGCAAGGCCGGCAACAGGTGCAATCGGCATTTGTCGCCAGGCCCGGCCACCCCGGCAAATACCTGGCCGACATCTATGCGCTGGCGCGCCACATGCTGCGCGCCGACGGCGTGGAACGCGTGGCCGGTGGCGAGGATTGCACGGTCACGGACGCCCGCCGCTTTTATTCCTACCGGCGCGACGGCATAACAGGCCGGCAAGCCAGCCTGGTGTGGCTCAAATGATGGCGACGGCGGCCGCTTCAGTCGCCGGCGGGCCGATCCCCGCCGGCCTCGCGCGCCGCCATACGTGCCGCATGGGCGGCCTGTTCCTGCGCCACGCGGCGCGCCTTGCGCTTGCGCGCGCCGGCCAGATAGAACAATATGCCCAGTGGCACCACGCAGTAGAACAAAAACGTTACAATTCCAGCAACAACCGTGGGTTCCGTCAGGGCCATCAGCCCGACGACGTAGATCCATGCGATAGCGACAATCAGCATAAGCAGTCTTGGTAAGAAAATTTAACTATTTTTAGGGAATCACACATGAATTTGCCCGATCCTCAAGTCATTGCCAACGCATGGATGTCGCACCTGCGCGACCCCGGTCAATGGCAATCCTGGTTCAAAATGGTGCCGGAGGCGGAAGCCAACCCGGTCGCCGCACTGCTCAAGGAAGTGGGCGCTGCCATCGAACCTGAAACCATCGAGCAACTCAAAAACGATTACATGGCCAATGTGGGCCAGCTGTGGCAGCAGTTCATGGCCGGCAAACCACCTGCCATGGCCGACCGCCGCTTCACCACGCCGGCCTGGCAGGGTAACGCGCTGTCCTCGTTCAGTGCAGCATCATACCTGCTCAACGCCCGTTTCCTCACGGCCCTGGCCGACGCGGTGGACGCGGCGCCCCAGCAAAAGCAGCGCATCCAGTTCGCCGTGCAGCAGATCGTGGACGCCATGTCGCCCGCCAACTTCCTGGCCACCAACCCCGAAGCGCAGCAGAAACTGATCGAAACCAAGGGCGAGAGCCTGACGCGCGGCCTGGCCAATATGCTGGCCGACATGAACAAGGGCCATATCTCGCTGTCGGACGAAACGGCGTTCGAAGTGGGCCGCAACCTGGCCACGACGCCGGGCCAGGTGGTGTACGAGAACCCGCTGTTCCAGCTGATCCAGTACACGCCGGCCACGGCCACCGTGCACCAGCGCCCGCTGCTGATGGTGCCGCCGTGCATCAACAAATACTACATCCTGGACTTGCAGCCGGAAAATTCGCTGGTCAGGTACGCGGTGGAGCAGGGCAATACCGTGTTCCTCGTCTCCTGGAGTAATCCGGACGCGTCGCTCGACAAGACCACCTGGGACCAGTACGTGGACCAGGGTGTGATCGAGGCCATCCACGTGGTGCAGGAGATCACGGGCCAGGACCAGCTGAACATGCTGGGCTTTTGCGTGGGCGGCACCATCATCTCCACGGCGCTGGCCGTGCTGGCCGGCCGTGGCGAACAGCCGGCCGCCAGCCTGACCTTGCTGACCACCTTCCTCGACTTCAGCGACACGGGTGTGATCAGTGTGTTCGTCGATGAGAGCCAGGTGGCCATGCGCGAAAACATGCTGAGCAAGGGTGGCCTGATGAAGGGCAGCGACCTGGCCAGCACCTTCTCCAGCCTGCGTCCGAACGACTTGGTGTGGAACTACGTGCAATCCAACTACCTGAAGGGCAATGAACCGCCGCCGTTCGACCTGCTGTACTGGAACTCGGACAGCACCAACCTGCCAGGCCCCATGTTCTGCTGGTATCTGCGCAATACCTACCTCGAAAACAGCCTCAAGGAACCGGGCAAGCTGGCCGTGGCCGGCCAGCAGGTGGACCTGGGCAAGATCGATGCGCCCACCTTCATCTATGCTTCGCGCGAAGACCACATCGTGCCGTGGACCTCGGCCTACGGTTCGCTGGGCATCCTCAACCCCGGCAAGGCCAAGGCCAACCGTTTCATCCTCGGTGCGTCGGGCCACATCGCCGGCGTCATCAATCCGGCTTCCAAGGGCAAGCGCAGCTACTGGGTCAATGACACGCCCGGCAAAGGCGGCAAGAACGCCAAGCCCATGTCGGCCGACGACTGGTTCGCCGGCGCCACCGAGCACAAGGGCAGCTGGTGGCCGCAGTGGGCCGAATTCCTGGCCGAGCATGGCGGCAAGGACGTGAAGGCGCCGGCCAAGCACGGCAACGCGAAATACCAGCCGATCGAAGCGGCGCCCGGCCGCTACGTGAAGGTCAAGGCGGGCTAAGCACCGGCAGGCCGCGTGGGGCCGCGCTTAGAGGCCGTTTCAAGAAGCCCGTGGCGTCGTTGTGACGCCTCGCCGTGCAGGCGCACTGTCTTCGGCGCCACGCCTCGCCACGGTCATTTTGAACCAGCCTCTTGGAATGCGTGCGTCGTGTCAATTGGTTGCCTGCAATTCCCGTTGCGTTGCAATAAAGGCTCAAAAGTTATAAGTGGACGTGCATATACCAGTTTTTCCACTCTATAATAGGCAAAGTAGGCGGGTGGGAAAGCGGACCGAAGTTCGCTTTTTTTGCGAATTGTTAAAGTACGCGCTGCGGCGCAATAAGTGGACTTGTGATGAGTAGTGCGAAAAAAAATGCAGACCGTTTGATCAAGAAATATCCCAACCGCCGTCTGTATGACACGCAGACCAGCTCCTACATTACCCTCACCGATGTCAAGCAACTCGTGCTCGACAACGAAGAATTCACGGTGGTCGACGCCAAGACCAATGAAGACCTGACCCGCAGCATCCTGCTGCAAATTATCCTGGAAGAAGAAGCGAGCGGCGTGCCGATGTTTTCCAGCGCCGTGCTGGCCCAGATCATTCGCTACTACGGTCATGCAATGCAGGGTATGATGGGCTCGTATCTGGAAAAGAATATCCAGGCATTCACCGACATCCAGCGCAAGTTCACGGGCAGCACCTTCGAGGGCAAGCCATTTAGCCCGGAAATGTGGACCCAGTTCATGAATGTGCAGGGGCCGATGATGCAGGGCATGATGAACAACTACATCGACCAGAGCAAGAGCCTGTTCGTGCAGATGCAGGAACAGATGCAAAACCAGAGCAAGACGATATTTGGCGCCTTCCCGTTCGTGCCGACCCCGCCGAGCGACAAGAAGTAATCCTCGTCCCGCGCGGCCAGACGGCACAGCACGCGAGTGCCTGTGCCGTTCTTGTTATGGGCGGCCGCCGGCATAGAACCATTCCACACCTCAGGGACAGGCAGTGCAAACGGATCCAAGAAGAGCGCACGTACGGCGTCTGCTGCAGGTCGACGCGTCAATCGGCGACGAACACGGCTCGCAGCAATGGGCGGTGCAGATCATCGACATCGCGCGCATGGGCGTGGCTTTCGTCAGCCACCACCAGTTCCCGTGCGACGTGCCGTTCCTGTTCAGTTTTTGCTTCCCCGGCAGCAGCGTGCGCAACGAAGTGCTGCTGACCATCGTGCACGGTGTGCCCGTGGGCACGGAAGGGCGCATCCGCTACGGCGCCCGCTTCCTCTCCATTGCCGACGACGTGGTCGAGCGCATCGTCGACTACGTCACCTCCGGCGCCATGCTGATGGCCTGATCAGTAGGGGTTGGCCGGCGACAGCTGGCCGGCCACGGCGTCCACCGTCTTGTAGACGGGCAGGCCGCTCCAGTTGCCCAGGTCGAAGACGGTGGCCGAATCGGCCAGCTTCCTGATTTCCACCCCATACATGGCCAGCGGCGCGCCGGCCACGCAGCTCGATGGCGCCACGGCCGGTCGTACGAAATACACCGCGCTCTCCGTCGTGGTCGACACATTGGTCACGCGGCGTGCCGTGACGCCGCCCGTGCCCTGCGTACCTTGCACCAGCAACGCCGTTTCCACGTCCACGCCGATGCCGCGCGCCGTGGCCGCGCCGCTGCTGGAGGCGGGCAGCACGCCGCCCGGGCAGCCCGTGCTGCCGTTCTGCGCCACCAGCCGCGCCACGAAGGTCACGAGGCGGCCCATGCGGTCGCGGCTATCGAGGTGGGAATCGAGGATCATGCTGTTCAGGGCCGGCGGAGCGATGAAGCCGCCCGTCAGCGCCAATGGGTTCGGGTCCAGCGTGAGGTAGCGGTGGTAGGGGTTGGATAACGCCTGCGCCGTGGTCACGGAACCTTTCAGGGCCGCGTAATCGAACTGGCCCAGCACGGCCAGGCCGGCGCTGGTGCCGCCCACCGGCACGTTACGGGCCAGCAGGCCGCGCAAGGTCTGGTCCAGCGCCGTGCCTTTCCAGTAGTTGATGTAGTCGCTCTGGTCGCCGCCGGCGATGAATACGGCGTTGGCGCGCGCCACGATGGCGTTCACGGTGGGATCGTTGGCGGCGGCCACGCTGGGGATGACCAGCGTTTCGGCCGACGTCAGCCCCAGCGAGGCGCCGCCCACCCACTGGTCGGCCACGGTGCTGGAGGTGCTCAGCGCGGCGTCGCTGTAGTACAGGTAGGGATCGTAGGCATCCGTGCCGGTGGCGCGGATCACCACGAAGCGCCCGCCCGTACCCGGCTTGATGCCGGCCCGGGTGATCATCCAGCGGAAGGCCTCGTCCACGTCCGGCCCGCCGCCCATCAGCACCAGCGAGGTGGTGGCGTAGGAGGCGGGCAGGTTGACGGGCGCTTGCGGGTCGCCCGTCGCATAGTATTCATACGGTGGCTTGCTGCCGACCTTGGCGGCGCCGGCCTGGCCAGGCGCCACGCAGGCGCTGGCCAGCAGCAGGGTGGTGAGGATGCGCCAGGCGGCGCGCGGAGTCAGGTGGGGCAGCTTGCGCATGGTGGCCTCGGTGGTGACTGTTATGGTCGAAGTGTCATGTCATTGTTGCACCATTCGGGGCGCACGCAAGCGTTGTGCGCTCAATTGGCGCGGTAATGGCGGGCCACTGTGGCTTTCCCGTCAGGCGAGCGCGGCTGTTGTTGCCGTCCAGCACGGGCAGGAACACTGTATAATGCCCGATTGGCCTGAATTTCCTGAGCAAAGTTACCATGCATTCCATCTCCCGTATTCCCAAGGACGACAGCACGCCCGCCGCGCCCGCAGCGTCCGGCGCTGCGCCCAAAGTGGGCTTCGTCTCGCTCGGCTGCCCCAAGGCGCTGGTCGATTCCGAACAGATCCTGACCCAGCTGCGTGCCGAAGGCTACGAGACGGCCAAGTCGTATGACGGCGCCGACCTCGTGATCGTCAACACCTGCGGCTTCATCGACGCGGCCGTGCAGGAATCGCTGGACGCCATCGGCGAGGCGCTGGCCGAAAACGGCAAGGTGATCGTGACCGGCTGCCTGGGCGCGAAGAAGGATGCGGCCGGCGACGACATCATCACCAAGGTGCACCCGAAAGTGCTGGCCGTGACGGGCCCCCACGCGCTGGCCGAGGTGATGAATTCGGTCCACACCCACCTGCCCAAGCCGCACGAGCCTTTCATCGACCTGCTGCCGCCGCAGGGCATCAAGCTCACGCCCAAGCACTACGCCTACCTGAAGATTTCCGAAGGCTGCAACCACCGCTGCAGCTTCTGCATCATCCCCTCCATGCGCGGCGACCTGGTGTCGCGCCCGATCGCGGAACTGATGCTGGAGGCGGAGAACCTGTTCAAGTCCGGCGTCAAGGAACTGCTGGTCATTTCGCAGGACACCTCGGCCTACGGCGTGGACGTCAAGTTCCGCTCCGGCTTCTGGAACGGCCGCCCCGTCAAGACCCACATGACCCAGCTGACCGAAGCGCTGGGCGAGCTGGCCAAGTCCTACGGCGCGTGGGTGCGCCTGCACTATGTGTACCCGTACCCGCACGTGGACCAGGTGATTCCGCTGATGAGCGGCGGCCATATCCTGCCGTACCTGGACGTGCCGCTGCAGCACGCCCACCCGGAAGTCCTGAAGCGCATGAAGCGTCCGGCCAGCGGCGAGAAGAACCTGGACCGCATCCAGGCCTGGCGCAAGATGAACCCGGACCTGACCATCCGCTCCACCTTCATCGCCGGCTTCCCCGGCGAGACGGAAGCGGAGTTCGAATACCTGCTGGACTTCCTGAAGGAAGCCGAGATCGACCGCCTGGGCTGCTTCGCCTACTCGCCGGTGGAAGGCGCCACGGCCAACGAACTGGAAAACCAGGTGCCGGACGAAGTGCGCGAGGAACGCCGCGGCCGCGTCATGCTGCTGCAGGAGGAGATTTCGAAGAAGCGCCTGAAGGCCAAGGTCGGCAAGACCGTGCGCGTACTGATCGACGAAGTGACGCGCAGCGGCGGCGTGGGCCGCTCGGCCGCCGATGCGCCGGAAATCGACGGCGTGGTCTACGTCAAGCCGCCGTACGAGCCGCACAAGAAGCTGGCAGTGGGCCAGTTCGTGGACGTGACCATCACCGCGTCCGACGCCCACGACCTGTGGGGCGAAGCCGAGTAAGCCCGGCTTGCTGCGGACACAAGGCGGACCTGCTGCGAGGCGGTCCGCCTTTTTTCATGCGGGCGCGATCACGCCATGACGTTCTCGTAGACGGGCGCGAAGCCGCCGCCCGGCGTGCGGAAGTTGGTGGTCTGGCCCTGGTACAGGCGCGCGGCCACCCATTGCACGGCGCCGTCGTAGGCGTAATTGCGCACATCGAACTTCAGTTTCCGGGCTGGGTCTTCCGATGAGATGGTGCGCTCGCCGGGCGCCACCAGCGCCTGCGCCACGTAGCCGCCGGCCAGGATCTCCTGCCACACGCGCTGGGTGAGCTTGTCGCCCCGGTAGGCCGCCTTGCCGCCATAGCCGCCATACGGCTTGAAGAACAGGCCGCGCCGCTCCTTCCACAGGCGTTCGCCATCTTCCGGCCGCACCAGCGTCGTGCGGGGGATGCCGGCCAGCAGGATGGCCCGCAGCGACGGCGATACGCCCATTTCTTCCAGTGCGTGCGCATCGCTGAGCAAGGCGAGGTTGCGCTTGTCCGCGTACAGTGCGTGCGCGCGCGGGTGGGGGGTGAGCACGGCGGCGCGCGCCAGGTAGGCTGCGCGCAAGGTGGCGCTGGCCGGCGCTTCCAGCGCGAAGTCGGTCAGGCGGTTGTAGACCAGGTCGATGGGCTGGCCATCGTGCCACAATGCGCCGCCTTCCAGCTTGAACTGGTCCGGCGCGGCGATCACGGCGCGTAGTTCGTGGCGTTCGAACAGCTGCTGGAACAGCAGGAATTCCGGGTACAGGTATTGCTGCTCCGGCGCGTCGTCGACGATGGCGATGCTGCGCAGCGGGCGCTCGTGCCCGGCCAGCGCCCATTCCCGGCGGAACATGGCGATGATCTCGCGCTCAAACGCGCCGGCCGTGGCCACGGGCGGCACGAGGAACTCCGCCTCGGCGCAGCAGGCTCGCTGGGCGCGTGCCAGCACGGCGTTGAGCATGGCGCCGCCGGCGTTGGTGTTGATTTCGATGAGGCCGAATTGTGCGTCATCGGTATGGAAGTCGTAGCCCATGAACACGCCGCGCGCGCCCGTATCGTGGCGGGCGATGTCGGGCGCCCAGGCCAGCACGCGCTCGCGGTAGGCGGGCAGGGCGACGACGGACTCGATGGCCTGCACCAGTTCCTCCATGCGCATCAGCCGCGCCGTGGACAGGAACACGGGACGGGCCGCGAACAGGTAGGGGCAGCGCGCGCGCACCAGCGCATGGATGTCGGGCTGGCCCAGTTGGGTTTCCAGCGCCTGGCGCAGCGCTTCCTCATCGAGGCTGACGCAGAAACAGGCGCTGTTGCGCATGGCGGCTGGGGCCGGGTGGCATGTCAGGTCATTCATTCGGTTCTCTCTCCCGCTGGGCGTGCGCGCCGTAGGGTGGCGCCGCGTCCGAGTGCATAGCATAAGCCTGTCGGCAAGTACGCAACAGTCTGCAAATCATGATGAGCCAATATTGCCCCTGCGGCAATTATTATCTGCGCAATGTGGCGTATTTCGTATAGACTGGCTCGCTCTCATGAAAGGAAGCCCATGAAACACCTGTTGCTTGCCACCGCCGTCCTGTTCGGCGCCGCCCAGTGCGCCCACGCGCTCGACAATTCCGCTGCCGTCAAGGTCACGCCGTTGCTGAAGACCTCCACCAGCTGGGACGCCAAGCCCATCGCCTATCCGGCCGGCGCGGCCGAAGTGACGGCCCTGATCGTCGAGATCGCGGCCGGTGGCCAGACCGGCTGGCACGAGCACCAGGTGCCATCGTTCGCTTACGTGATGGAAGGCACGCTGGAAGTGACCCGCGCCACCGGCGAGACCAAGGTGCTGCACGTGGGCGACATGCTGCCGGAAGTGGTGGACACCTTGCACAACGGCCGCGCGCTCGACGGCAAGGCCGTCAAGCTGCTGGTGTTGTACACCGGCTCGTCCGAGAAAAAGCTGACCGTACCCCATCCGGAATTCACGCCGGCCGCGAAATAGTTGAGTACGCAAGTAGTCTGAGGCGGCCGGGCACGGCGGTGCGCGGACAAATCCGGCGTTAGCTCCTATAATCGCCCACGGGCCGGCCCACCGCCGGCCGATTTCCCCAACCGTCCGCATCCGAGCCCACACCGCCATGACCGTGAAAAAATCCCCGCAGACCGCGCTGGTGCATACCGATTACCAGGCGCCGGCCGGTTTCGCCGCCTTCCCCAGCGCCATCCACCATGCGTCCACCGTGCTGTTCAAGAACGTCGCGGCCATGCGCTCGGGCGACTGGAAAGAGAAGAACGCTTATACCTACGGGCTGCACGGCACGCCCACCACGTTCACGCTGGAGGCGCGCCTGGCCGAGATCGAGGATGGCCGGCACTGCCTGCTGGCGCCCAGCGGCCTGGCCGCCATCGCCATGGTGGACTTCGCGCTGCTCAAGAGCGGCGACGATGTGCTGTTGCCCGATAACGTCTACAACCCGAACCGGGAACTGGGCAAGTGGCTCAGCGCCGACTTTGGCGTCACGGCGCGCTACTACGACCCGCTGATCGGCGCCGGCATCGCGGCCCTGATCCAGCCCAACACCAAACTGATCTGGACCGAGGCGCCCGGTTCCGTGTCGATGGAAGTGCCGGACCTGCCGGCCATTTGCCAGGCCGCGCACGCGCGCGGGGTGCTGGTGGCGCTCGATAACACCTGGTCGGCCGGGCTGGCCCTGCGCGGTTTCGAGCTGGGCGCCGACATCATCATGCAGGCCCTGACCAAGTACCAGTCCGGCGGCTCGGACGTGCTGATGGGCGCCCTGATCACGCGCGACCGCGCGCTGCACGAACGCCTGAGCGTGGCCCACATGCGCCTGGGCATGGGCGTGGGGGCGGACGACGCCTACCTGGTGTCGCGCGGCCTGCCCACCCTCAAGCTGCGCTTCGACGCGCACGACGCGAGCGCGCGCAAGCTGGCCGCCTGGCTGCGGGCACGGCCCGAGATCAGCAAGGTGCTGCATCCGGCGTTCCCGGATTGCCCCGGCCATGCCATCTGGCAGCGTGACTTCAGCGGCGCCGGCGGCCTGTTCTCCGTGCTGTTCGACCCTGCGATCCCGGAAGCGCGCACCGACCGCTTCGTCGACTCGCTCAAGCTGTTCAAGCTAGGCTACAGCTGGGGCGGCGCCAACAGCCTCGTGATGCCGTACCGGATCGCCCACATGCGCCAGACCTGGGGCGAGCAGGGCATCCTGGTGCGCTTTAACGTGGGGCTGGAGGATACGGTGGACCTGATCGCCGACATCGAGCAGGCGCTGGCCGCCATGTAGCCCGCGCCCGCCAGGGCGCCCCTACAGCGGGCGCACCGGGATGCAGATGTCGCAGGTAAACTGGCCGGTGGCCGGGTCGCGCGCGGTGGCGGCGTGGAAGCGCTCGAAGCAGGGGCGCTCATCGCATTGCAGGCCGCTCGACGGCAGCCACTCGCGCGTCAGCGTCATCCACGCGTCCGCGATGTTGCTGGTGGGGCCCTGGAAGCGGGCCACCGCGTAGCGCCCGCCCGGCAGCACGCTGATGGCCGTGTTGCCGTTGCCCTGGAAGTGCTCGGGCAGGGCCACGCAGGCGTCGTAGCGGCACTTGTCGGGCGGCGTCAGCACCGGGTCGTCCAGGCCCACGCCGTAGCAGGGCTGCGCCATCAGGCCGTGCGATTGCATCCACGGCGCCATGGTGTCGCGCCAGAACGCGCCGATGCCGGGGCCGTAGGGGCCGATGCGGCGCTGCCAGGCGACGCGCACGGCCGGCAGATCGATCACTTGTACTTGCATGCTGTTTGCTCCTTGGGTTGGATGGGAGTGGCCATCTTCGCCCAGGCGGCGCCCGGGCGCCTGATCGGGCTTGCCCAAGGCCTGATCCAGATTGCTGTGCAGCGTGAATTTACGTTCGCCCAGCGCGGCCACCTGCTGCGCCATGCGCGCGCGCGTGGCCAGCCGCCAGGCGCTGGGTGTGCAGCCGAACTTGAGCTTGAAGGCGCGCGCGAACGCTTCGCCGGAACCGAAGCCCGTGCCCAGCGCGATGTCGAGCACGGTTTCGCCCGTGCCGCACGCGAGCCGGAAGGCCGCCACTTCCAGCCGCCGGCGGCGCGTGTAGTCGCCCACCGTCTCGCCCATCCAGGCGGTGAAGATGCGGTGGAAGTGAAAACGCGAGAAATGGGCCACGTCGGCCAGTTCGGCCAGTGCCAGCGGGGTGTCGAGGTGGCGGTCGATATAGTCGAGCACCAGGTTCATGCGGCGCGCGTATTCGGCGCGATGGGTGGTGGCGTCGGGGGTGGTCGGCATGGCTCTTGAGCGGGCGGGAGAGGCGCGACTTGCCGGGCGGCGGCCTGCGGCATGCCGTCGCCGGCATGGCAGGCCGTGCGCGCCCCATGCCCGCGCCGCCAGCTTATTCGGGCATGGGACGGTTCTGGTTCAGGGCGCTGATGCCGGCGATCAGGCGGTAGGCCTTCCACAGCCACGCGCCGACCCATACCAGCCAGGCCAGCGGGATGCCGATGATGGTCAGGAACAGCGCCACGCCCACCGCCATCCACACCAGGTACCACCAGAACGAACGGATCTGCCAGCTGTGGTGGCTGTGCACGAAGCTGCCTTCCGTCTCGGGCCGCTTGACGTAGTTGATGATGAGCGGGATGAAGGAGAACGCGCCCAGCGAAAACACGAAGCTGAGCGCGTGGCCCAGGTACAGCCACCAGGCCAGGTTCTTGGCCGCGTCGAGGCGCTCGTCGAGGATCAGTTGTTGGGACATGATTGCTTCCTTCTTGCAAATGTTAATGTTATGGAATGCACACGGTATTGTCGCACAGCGCCGCCGGCGCGCGCATGGGGGCCGCTCACAGCTGGCACAAGGCGCTCAGGCTGGCGTCCACCACCGGCAGGAAGCGCTGCACGTCGGTGCCCGCGTCCACGTGCCGTAACAGGTCGGCCGCCGCGCGCGCCGGGCCGGGGCCGCTGAAACAGTCGATCCGGCCCTGGGTGTTGAGGCTGGCCGAGAAGTAGGCCGCCACGTCGGCCTTCTTGCGCAGCGTAGCCAGGTCGGTCTTGCCCTGGGCGCTGGGCGCGGCGTGGGCCGTGGCCAGGATCGCCAGCGGGGCTTGCTGCCTGCTCAGGCCGCCATAATTGATCTGCTCGCGCCAGTAGGCCAGGCCAGCCTCGGCCGGCTCACGGCCAAGGGCGGTGCGGTAGATGGCGCGTATGAATGCAGGCAACTGGTCGGGCTGGTACAGGGTCTGGAATTCGCGGCTGGCGTACAGGCCGCCGATGGCGTCGCGCAAGGCTGGCTCGGTGCCGTAGGCGCGGTTGACGGCGGCCACGTTGCGCTCCAGCGTTTGCGAACGGGAGCGCATATCGCGCGCCACCTCCAGCAACACGTTGGACAGCGTGCGCAAGGCGGCGGGGTCGGCCGGGCGGCCCGTGTAGGCCAGAAATAGCTGTTGCACGACGGGATACCATTGCTGCCGGGCCACCACGCGTGCCGCCGTCTTCAGGCTGCCGTCCGGCGCCAGCAGGGACAAGTCCTGCTGCGCGGCCAGCGGTGACAGCGACAGGTTCCACAGCATGAAGCCGCGGCCGTCGCGGGCCAGGCCGTTCAGGTAGCGTTCGTAGTAGTCGGCCTTGTAGCGATCGGCCGTGCGGTCGCTGGCGCTCACGCCGAACTCGCCGATCACCATCGGCAGGCCGGGGTTGACCCTGGCCAGTTCGCTCAGCGTGGCCTGCTGGACGAAATTGATCTGGTCCAGGTCGGTGACGTCGGCGCCCAGTTCCACTTTCTCATCCGTGTCGATGTACAGGTGCGGGCTGGCATAGGAGGAAATATCGCTCCAGTACTTGAGGAAGGGCACCTTGTGCTCCCCCACCGTGGTGGGGTGGGTGGCGTCAGCCGCCCGCACCACGTTGTACATGGCGTGGATGGCATCCACCACGGACTGGTAGTCGGCCGGCGTGGCCAGGCAACCGTAGGCGCTGGCGTTCCACATTGGTTCGTTCATGATGTCCCAGGCCAGCAGCGCGGCATGGTTCTTGAAGCGGTTGACGAAGGCGCTGGCGTTGGCGCGCACGTCGAGGAAGCTCTGCTTCCAGAAGCAGACCTGGTCGTACTTGGTGTAGCCGTCCAGCGCCAGCACCACTTTCAGCCCGTGCGCGGCGGCCACGTCCAGCACGGACTGGGTGCTGGCATAGACGCGGCGCATGATGACGGCGCTGTCGGCGCTTTCCCATTCGGGCGCGCCGGGCGTGCGGCAGATGTTGCCGCCCAGGCCGGAGCGGGCCGGGGTGCCCGGCTTCTTGGGCGGGATCACCACGGGCAGGCGCAGCACGTTGAGGCCCATGGCGACGGCACGCTCGGCGATCAGCTGCATCTGGGCGGCATCCGGCAAGCCCTGGGTGTGGTTGCAGATCTGGTCGTCCCGGTAGGTGCGCTGCAGGATGTTGGCGCCCTTGAAGTGATTGAAGCGGAACGCTTCGGGCTCCACCGGCACCGGGGGCAGGATGGGCGGGTATTGGGTCTCGATGGGGGGCGCGTAGGCGATGCCGACGACGACATTCACGCCAGGGTGCAGCCAGCCGCGCTTCTCCCGCACCATGCCCCACTGGAAGTTGCGCTCCAGCTGGGCGCCTTCCGCATGTTCGGGCGCCGTGACCGTGAAGGTGAAGGTTTTCAACTGGCCCGGCGCGATCTGTTCGCCCGGCGCCAGTTCCACCCGGTCCAGGCCCCAGTCCAGGTTGTCGATGGGATTGCGCGCGCCGAGCCGGTAGGGGTGGGGCCCGTCGCCTTGCCAGACGGTGGTGCCGGTGTTCTTGTAGGTGACGGAAACCGTGTAGCGCTGCCCCGACTCCATCGAATTGGGCACTTGCTGGCTGATGAAGGTCGCGCCGTCGCCCGCGCGGGCCATCGCTGGCAGGATGCACAGCGCCACCATGAGGAGCGCCAGCAGGCGAAGAAGTTGACGTGCCATCGATATTATTTTCAGTTGCCGATCCGAAAATAATATCACATATTCAATATCTCTTTGGAAAGTTTGATGTTAAATCAAACAAGCGCGCGCTGGCGGGGGCGGGCGGCGGTGCGCGTTACGCCACCCGCGCCGGGGTCAGGCCAGCAGGGGCAGGATGCCGTCCAGGCCGACAAAGTTGAGGGCCACGCTGGCTTGCTCGCGCACCACGGGCTTGGCGCGGAAGGCCACGGACAGGCCGGCGATGCCCATCATCTTCAAGTCGTTGGCGCCGTCGCCCATGACGATGGCCTGGGCCGGCGAGATGCCCAGTTCCGCGCACACCCGCTCCACCGTGCGCTTCTTCTCGTCGGCGTCGACGATGCCGCCGATGACCTTGCCCGTCAGCTTGCCGTCCACGATCTCCAGTTCGTTGGCGTGGGTGTAGTCCAGTCCCATGCGCGCCTTGAGGCGGCTGGTGAAGAAGGTGAAGCCGCCCGACACCAGCAGCGTTTTCAGGCCGGCCGCCTGCACCGCCTTGAGCATGGTTTCCGCGCCCGGCGACAGGCGCAGGCGTTCCTCGTACACCCGTTCCAGCGCCGACGCGTCCAGCCCTTCGAGCAGGGCCACGCGGCGCGTGAGGCTGGCGGCGAAATCGAGTTCGCCGCGCATGGCCGCTTCCGTGATGGCCGCCACCTGGGGCTTGAGCCCTTGCATGTCGGCGATCTCGTCGATGCATTCGATGGTGATGAAGGTGGAATCCATGTCCATGGCCACCAGCTTGAATTCGCTCAGGTGGCGGATGCCGACCATGTAGGTGGCGTCGAGCTGGGCGGCGTGGGCCGCCACTTCGATGGTCTGGCGCAGCGCGGGCGAGAAGGCGATGCCTTCGCAGCGCACGGCGCGTTCGCTGAGCCAGGTGAGGTTGGTGGGGGCGGTCAGGGCGGCGATGCGCTCCAGGCGGGCCTTGCAGTCGTCCAGGCCTTGCAGGACCAGGTTCATGGAGGTGGTGGCGTCAGTCATGGAGTGGGTAGATTTGTCAGTCGATTCGTCAGTCCGATCGCGCTAGGCGGTCAGTTGTTTGATGGTGTTCTTGATGTGGGTGACGCGCGCGGCCAGGTCCGGCATGGCGGCCGTGATCTTGAGCTTGTCCTGGCCATTGAGCTTGATCTGGCGGTTCTTCTGGATCAGTTCAATGATGCGCATCGGGTCGATAGGTGGTTGCGGCATGAATTGCAGCGTGGCCGCCTCGCCGTGGGCGTCGATCTTGACGATGCCCACGGTACGGGCGGCGATGCGCAGGCGGTGGGTTTCCACCAGCGCCTTGACGGCGTCGGGCAGCTTGCCGAAGCGGTCGATCAATTCTTCCTGCATGTCGTCGATCTTGCCCTGCGCCTCGCAGTTGGCCAGGCGCTTGTAGATCGACAGGCGTTCGTGCACGTCGCCGCAGAAGTCGGCCGGCAGCAGGGCCGGCACGTGCAGGTTGATCTCGGTGGTCGACGACAGCGGCGCCGCCAGATCCGGCTCCTTGCCGTTCTTGAGCGCGCGCACGGCCTCGTTCAGCATGTCCGAGTAGAGCTGGAAGCCCACCTCGTGCATCTCGCCGGACTGGCTGTCGCCCAGCACTTCGCCGGCGCCGCGGATTTCCAGGTCGTGCATGGCCAGGTAGAAGCCGCTGCCCAGTTCTTCCATCTGCTGGATCGCGTCCAGCCGGCGCTGCGCCTGCTTGGTCAGGCCCTGCACGTCGTTGACCAGCAGATAGGCGTAGGCCTGGTGGTGCGAGCGGCCCACGCGCCCGCGCAGCTGGTGCAGCTGGGCCAGGCCGAACTTGTCGGCCCGGTGCATGATGATGGTGTTGGCCGTGGGGACGTCGATGCCGGTCTCGATGATGGTGGTGCACAGCAGGATGTTGAAGCGCTGCGCCACGAAGTCGCGCATCACCTTTTCCAGGTCGCGCTCGTGCATCTGGCCGTGGGCCACGGCGATGCGGGCCTCGGGCAGCAGTTCGGTCAGCATGGCCAGCCGGTTGCCGATGGTTTCCACCTCGTTGTGCAGGAAGTAGACCTGGCCGCCCCGTTTCAGCTCGCGCAAACACGCTTCGCGGATGATGGCCTCGCCCTCGCTGCGCACGAAGGTCTTGATGGCCAGGCGCTTTTGCGGCGCCGTGGCGATCACGGAAAAGTCGCGCAAGCCCTCCAGCGCCATGCCCAGCGTGCGCGGGATCGGCGTGGCCGTCAGCGTCAGCACGTCGACCTCGGCCCGCAGCGACTTGAGCGCCTCCTTCTGGCGCACGCCGAAGCGGTGTTCCTCGTCGATGATGACCAGGCCCAGGCGGGTGAACTTGACGTCGTCCGACAGCAGCTTGTGGGTGCCGATGATGATGTCGAGCGTGCCGTCGGCCATGCCCTTGATGGCTTGCGCGACCTCCTTGCCGGTGCGGAAGCGCGACATCTCGGCGATGCGCACGGGCCAGTCGGCGAAGCGGTCGGCGAAGGTCTGGGCGTGCTGCTCGGCCAGCAGCGTGGTGGGCGCCAGGATGGCCACCTGCTTGCCGCCCATGACGGCGATGAAGGCGGCGCGCAGCGCCACTTCCGTCTTGCCGAAGCCGACGTCGCCGCACACGAGGCGATCCATCGGCTTGCCCGAGGTCATGTCCTTGATGACGTTGTTGATGGCTTCGGCCTGGTCGGGCGTCTCCTCGAAGCCGAAGCTGTCGGCGAAGCGCTCGTAGTCGTGCGCCGAGTATTCGAAGGCGTGGCCCTGGCGCAGCGCGCGCCGGGCGTACAGGTTGAGCAGCTCGGCGGCCGTGTCGCGCACCTGTTCGGCCGCCTTGCGCTTGGCTTTTTCCCACTGGCCCGAACCGAGCGCGTGCAGCGGCGCGTCTTCCGGCGAGGCGCCCGAGTAGCGCGAGATCACGTGCAGCTGCGACACGGGCACGTACAGCTTGGTGTCCTTGGCGTATTCCAGGTGCAGGAATTCCGTCTCGCCTTCGCCCAGGTCCATGCTGGTCAGGCCCATGTAGCGGCCGATGCCGTGGTTGATGTGCACCACCGGGTCGCCGATCTTCAGCTCCGACAGGTCGCGCACCATGGACTCGACCTGGGTCACGCCTTCCTGCTTCTTCTTGCCCGCGCGGCGGCCCGAGCCCGCGTACAGTTCCGTCTCGGTGATGAAGATCAGGTTCTCGTCCGGCGTGGACAGCTCGAAACCGGCGTGCAGCGGCGCCACGCCCAGCGCCAGCCTGGCGTCGCTGGCGGCGAAACCGGCGTAGCCTTCCACCGGCGTGAGCGCCAGGTCGTATTCGTTGAAGTACTGCTGCAGCGTTTCGCGCCGGCCGTTCGATTCGGCGCAGATCATCACGCGCCGGCCCGCTTGCAGCAGGTAGGCGCGCAAATTGGTCAGCGGGTCTTCCGTGTGGCGGTTGACGGCGATGTTGGGCACGGGCGCCGACAGCTCGGAGGCGGGGGCGCCCGCGTCGCGCGTGATGGCGAGGCGGCCGAAGGGCTTGGCCAGCGTGTAGAACTGCTCGTCCGACAGGAACAGGGCGTCGGGCGCCAGGATGGGGCGCTCGCGGTCGGCCTTCAGGAAGCGGTAGCGCGAGCTGGTGTCGCTCCAGAAGCGCTGGATGGCGCTGTCGATGTCGCCCACCGTGGCCACCAGCGCAGCGTCGGGCAGGTAGTCGAACAGGGTGGCCGTCTCCTCGAAGAACAGCGGCAGATAGTATTCGATGCCGGCCGAGGCGATGCCGGCGCTGATGTCCTTGTACACGACGGAGCGCGACGGGTCGCCCTCGAACTGCTCGCGCCAGCGGCTGCGGAAGGTGGTGCGGGCCGCGTCGTCCATGGGAAATTCGCGGCCCGGCAGCAGGCGCACCTGCTTGACCGGGTACAGCGAGCGCTGGGTGTCGGCGTCGAAGGTGCGGATCGATTCGATGGTGTCGCCGAACAGGTCGAGCCGGTAGGGCAGGGCCGAACCCATGGGGAACAGGTCGAGCAGGCCGCCGCGCACCGAGTATTCGCCGGGCGACATCACTTGCGCCACGTGGGCGTAGCCGGCCAGCGTCAGTTGCGACTTCAGGCGCGCCTCGTCCAGCGTCTCGCCCTGTTCGAAGAAGAAGGTGTAGGCGGCCAGGAACGACGGCGGCGCCATGCGCACCAGCGCCGTGGTGGCCGGCACGATCAGCACGTCGCACTGGCCGGAGCGGATCTCGTGCAGCGTGGCCAGGCGTTCGGACACCAGGTCCTGGTGCGGCGAGAAGGCGTCGTAGGGCAGCGTTTCCCAGTCGGGCAGCAGGTGGCAGCGCAACTGGCCTTCGGCGAACCATGGCATCTCGTCGAGCAGGCGCTGGCCGTCGCTGGCGGCGGCCACCACCACGGCCAGCATGCGGCCCTGGGATTTCAGTTCAAGCGCGCACTGGGCCAGCGCATACGCATCGGACGAGCCATGCAGGGCGGGCAGGGTGTATCGGGTGCCGGACTTGGGAAGGGATTTTTTCAGGTCGAAGGACATGCAAGCTGCAAGACAATAGTACGGTTAGGCGCACTGCCGACCGTGGCAATGCCGCTGGCCACATTATAGACGATGCCACCCCGGCACGTCGCCGGGGCGGCGAGCCCTGGCCGGGCCAGCTCAGGCGGGGCGGCGCAGGTTGGCCACGCCGAACGGCACGTGCACCATGGGGATGGTGCCGCCGGCCGATTTGAGGTGGCTGAGCTGGTCGTCGAAGAAGATATGGGGCCGGAACACTTCCAGCACCCGCGCCTTCTCCATCCCGCCCAGGAAGAAGGTCTCGTTGGCCGACACGCCCCAGCTCTTGAGCGTGGTGACGACGCGCTCGTGCGAGGGCGCGTTGCGGGCCGTGATGATGGCGATGCGCAGGATCTTGCGGTAGGTTGGATCGCGGCGCAGCTGCTTTTCCTCCATGCGCTGCATCAGGGACAGCTTCTGGAACAGGTCGGCCAGCGGGCCGGGGCGGTGCGGCGTGGCCACGTGGCGCCGCTCGTGGGCGTGGAACTCGTCGACGTCGTTGTTGCGCTTGAAGACGGTTTCGGCTTCGTCGTCGGCGATCACGCCGTCGAAGTCGAAGGCCACGCGCAGTTCGCCATCCGCTTCGTCATCCTCGGTGCGCGAGGGCAGCACGAGGCCGGCCGGGTGGTGGGCCGCCAGGGCGCTGCGCACGTCGTCCTCGTTGGCGCTCAGGAACAGGGCCGTGTTAAACGCGGGCAGGTAGGCGTGGGCCGACTTGCCCGTCACGAAGCAGGCGCGCGTGATGTCGAGGCCATAGTGGGCGATCGAGTGCATCACGCGCAAGCCTGTTTCGGGCGAGTTGCGCGAGAACAGCACCACCTCGACCGGCAACTGGCGCGCGAACTGCTTGTTGATGCTGAGGAAGCGGCGGATGAAGGGGAAGGCCACGCCCTTGCCCAGGATGACGTCGTGGTGCTGCTCCTGGTACTTGCGGTAGGCTTCCTCGCCCTGTTCCAGGTAGACCTGGTGCGAATCGGTCAGGTCGAACAAGGCGCTGGAAGCGATGCCGATGACGAGTTTGTGCTGGATCGGATAAACCATGGAGCGCCGTTAAGCTTGTCGAAAAGATCAAGTGTAAAGCAAATCCGGGCTATCATGGGGCATCCCCCATCCTGCGCCGCGCCCATGCCTCCTGCCTCGTTCACGCCGCCGGCCACCATCGGCGGCTTTCCCGTCACGGCGCTGTTGTCGGCGCGGGCGGGCCGCTGCGCGTGCGCGGGCGTGGATCCGGCCAGCGGCGCGGCGCTGCTGCTCAAGCTGGGCAGCCCCGGCGACGCGCTGCTGGCGGGGCTGCATCATCCCCACCTCGCGGCCGTGCTGGCGGCTGGCGAGGAGCAGGGCCAGCCGTGGTCGGTGCTGGAATGGGTGGCGGGCCGTCCGTTGCGCGCCGTGCTGGCCGAAGGCGTGCCGCCTCAGGCGCGCGCGTGGGCCTGGATGGGCCAGTTGCTGGCAGCCCTGGCTTGCCTGCATGGGGCCGGGATCGTCCATCGCGACATCACGCCCTCGAATCTGTTGATCACCCCGGCAGGCCAGTTGATGGTGACGGACTTTGGCCTGGCCGCCCATGCCGGGCGCGCCGCCGGGGCGGCCGGCACGCCCGCCTACATGGCGCCCGAGCAGATGCGCGGCGCGCCGGCTGCCCCCCGCGCCGACCTGTACGCGGCCGGCGTGGTGCTGTTCCAGTTGCTGACGGGACGCCTGCCGTTCGAGGGCAACGCCGGCGCCGTGGTGCAGCAGGCGCTGGCCGGGGCGCCGGCCACGCCGTCGCAGCGGTATCCGGCGTTGGGCTGCCGCTTTGATGGCGTGCTGGCGCGGGCACTGGCGCGCGCGGCGCCGCAACGCTTCCAGAGCGCGCGTCAGTTTGCCATGGCCTTGGCCGAGATGGCGGCGGCCTGAGCCTGCTGCGCTGCAGCACGGCGCGCCGGGCTTCCCCTGCATGTGGTAGTTACCTTTCTACAACGGTGACACACAAACTGCTTGAATCGACCTAAAATTATTTTTCCGATATTTATTGGGTTTTCGAGTATAGTCGAACACATTGTTGAAAACTTGACAGGCGAATACAGCCACACCAGTTTCAGCGTCAACCCGCCTTCAAGCATCCCCGCCAGGCTGTGCGCCCGGTGCGGGAGTCGTATCCGCTTCTGTTCTGCCAGTTTCAGTAGTCCGGTTTCTGTTTCACTGCTTCATTCCGCAATTCTGATCATCGTCAACGCGAGGTTCTGGATCAAGATGGGTATGTTGAATATAGATGCGCTATTGCAGGACGTGGACCCCACCAGCCCGTGTGGCCCCAATCTCGAGTATGACCCGGCTTTCCTGGAGCTGGAGCAGGCCTTGCAAGGCAAGCCCGAAGTCCAGTATGGCGACACCATCACGCCGGCCGTGCCGCCGGACTGGAAGCACGTGCAGCGCCTGGCCAGCGAATTGCTCGACCGTAGCCGCGACCTGCGACTGGCCGTGGCCATGCTGCGCGCCCAACTGGCGCTGCAGGGCATGGCCGGCTGCGCTGACGGCCTGTGCCTGATCGAATGCCTGCTGGTGCAGCGCTGGGACAGCGTCCATCCCCAGCTCGATCCGGATGACGACAACGACCCCATGTTGCGCATCAATTCGCTGGCCGTGCTGGCCGACGGCGCCACGCTGCTGCGCGAACTGAAGGAGGCGCCGCTGATCGTGCTGCCGGCGCTGGGGCCGGTGAGCCTGCGCACGCTCGATATCGCCAGCGGCGAAGTGCCGCCGCCCGAAGGCGAAGCGAAGCTTGAAATGTCGTCCATCGAAGCGGCGCTGCGCGACGCCGACCCGGAGCGGGTGCAGGCGCTCAGCGCGGCGCTCACCCAGGCCCATGACAGCGCCGTCAATATCGAAACCCTGCTCGTGCGCCAGGTGGGTTCTTCCCAGGCCTTGAACCTCGATGTGCTGGTCAAGTACCTGCGCCGCGCCCGCGATTTCGCCAATGCCGGCATGCCGGCCGAGGAGACGGTGGCGCCGGCGGCCGATGAATCGGGCGGCGCCGCGGCCGCCGCGCCGGCCGAGGGCGCGGTCCGGGCCACGGCGGCGCCGGCCGCCATCAGCGGCGAGATCACCAGCCGCGCCGACGTGGTGCGCATGCTCGACAAGATCATCAAATACTACGCCCAGAACGAGCCGGCCAGTCCCGTGCCGTTGCTGCTGGGCCGCGCCAGGCGGCTGGTGCCCAAGAATTTCTTCGAAGTGCTGGAAGACCTGGCGCCCGACGGCATCGCCCAGTTGCTGGTGGTGAGCGGGCCGCGCGAGACACCGGAATCGTAGCAAGCGGACGGGGGCCGGCGCCGCCGCCGTTGCGTCGGCGCAGTGGGATAGCAGTGCAGGGCAGTGTTTATCAACGTGGAGGAGTCTATCGTGGGCAAAGAAAGTAGCCAGAAATTCATCGCGCGCAACCGCGCGCCGCGCGTGCAGATCGAGTATGACGTCGAAGTCTATGGCGCCGAAAAAGCCGTGCAACTGCCCTTCGTGATGGGCGTCCTGGCGGACCTGTCGGGCCAGCCGGCCGATCCGCTGGCGCCGGTGGCGGACCGCAAGTTCCTTGAGATCGACGTCGATAACTTCGATGAGCGCCTCAAGTCGATGAAGCCGCGGGTGGCCGTGCAGGTGCCCAACACGCTGACGGGGGAGGGCAACCTGAGCGTGGACATGACGTTCGAGAGCATGGACGACTTCACGCCGGCCGCCATCGCGCGCAAGGTGGGCTCGCTCAACAAGCTGCTCGAGGCGCGCGGCCAGTTGTCCAACCTGCTGACCTACATGGACGGCAAGACGGGGGCCGAGGAACTGATCGCCAAGCTGCTGGCCGAGCCGACCCTGATGCAGGCCCTGACGGCCGCGCCCAAGCCCCAAGAATAAAGACCACGAGGAGGAAGAACATGGCTGAGACTACAGCGGAATTGCAGCAAGGCGCGACCGGCACGCTCGAAATGAGCGATTTCAGCAGCCTGCTGCAGAAGGAATTCAAACCCCAATCGGACAAGGCCAAGGAGGCGGTGGAAAACGCCGTGCGTACTTTGGCCGAACAGGCGCTGGTGGGCGCGAACGTGGTGTCGGGCGACGTGCTGGGCACCATTGAGAGCCTGATCGCGCAGCTGGACAAGAAGCTCACCGAGCAGATCAACCTGATCCTGCACACGCCCGAGTTCCAGCAGCTCGAAGGGGCGTGGCGCGGCTTGCATTACCTCGTCAACAACACTGAGACGGACGAGATGCTCAAGATCCGCGTGATGAACATCTCCAAGAACGACCTGGGCAAGACGCTCAAGAAGTACAAGGGTACGGCCTGGGACCAGAGCCCGATCTTCAAGAAGATGTACGAGGAGGAGTATGGCCAGTTCGGCGGCGAGCCGTTCGGTTCCATCGTGGCCGACTACTACTTCGACAACACGGCGCCCGACGTCGAGCTGTTGTCATCGATGGCCAAGGTGGCCGCGGCCGCCCACGCGCCGTTCATCTCGGCCGCCGCGCCATCGGTGATGCTGATGGAATCGTGGCAGGAGCTGTCCAACCCGCGCGACCTGACCAAGATCTTCCAGACCCCCGAACACGCGGCCTGGCGCTCGTTCCGCGAGTCCGAGGATGCGCGCTACGTGGGCCTGGCCATGCCGCGCTTCCTGGCGCGCCAGCCCTACGGGGCCAAGACTGACCCGGTGGAGGCATTCGACTTCGAGGAGGACACCTCTGCGCCCGGCAGCAAGAACTACACCTGGGCCAACGCGGCCTATGCGATGGCCGTCAACATCAACCGTTCGTTCAAGGAATACGGCTGGTGCTCGCGGATTCGCGGCATCGAGTCCGGCGGCGCCGTGGAAGGGCTGCCGGTGCACAGCTTCCCCACCGACGATGGCGGCGTGGCCATGCAGTGCCCGACCGAGATCGCCATCTCGGACCGGCGCGAGGCCGAGCTGGCGGCCAACGGCTTCATGCCGCTGGTGCACAAGAAGAACACCGACTTCGCCGCCTTCATCGGCGCCCAGTCGCTGCACAAGCCGGCCGAATACGACGATCCGGACGCCACCGCCAACGCCAACCTGGCCGCGCGCCTGCCCTACCTGTTCGCGACCTGCCGCTTCGCGCACTACCTCAAGTGCATCGTGCGCGACAAGATCGGTTCGTTCAAGGGCCGCGACGAGATGGAGCGCTGGCTCAGTAACTGGATCAACAAGTACGTGGACGGTGATCCGGCCAACTCCAGCGAAGGCACCAAGGCCCGCAAGCCGCTGGCGGCGGCCGAAGTGCAGCTCGAGGAGGTCGAGGGCAATCCGGGCTACTACACCTCCAAGTTTTTCCTGCGGCCCCACTATCAGCTTGAAGGGCTGACGGTGTCGCTGCGGCTGGTGTCCAAGCTGCCGTCAGGTAAAGGCGCCTGACGCCGGCTGATCTTCATCGCAGGCAGTCGCGCCGGGCGGTTGCGCCGCCCGGCATTGTCAGTTCCAACCCGTGCCGGCCCCGCCGGCCATACAAGGAGAGCAAAATGGCTGTAGACATGTTCCTCAATTTAGGCGCCACCATCAAAGGCGAAACCAAGGACTCGGCCCAGAAGGAAGCGGGCGATATCGACGTGCTGGCATGGAGCTGGGGCGCCAGCAACTCCGGCTCGTTCCACACGGGCGGCGGCGGCGGGGCCGGCAAGGCCAACTTCCAGGACCTGTCCGTGACCAAGTACCTGGACAAGGCTTCGCCGGCGCTGCTGAGCGCCCTGGCCAAGGGTTCTCACATTCCCACGGCCAAGCTGCTGGTGCGTAAGGCCGGCGAAGGGCAGCAGAAATACCTGGAGATCACGCTCACCAACGTGCTGGTGACGTCCGTGTCCACCGGCGGCAGCGGCGGCGAGGACCGGCTGACGGAAAACATCTCGCTCAACTTCGCGGAAGTGAAGTTCGAATACTTCCTGCAAAACGAGAAGGGCGTGACGGCGTCCGGCGGCGAGTTCCACTACGATATCGCCGGCAATATCACCAAGTAAAAGACGGTTGCGCGGGGGCGGCAGCGCCGGCCCCGTTCCCGCGACAGACCGCATCGCCACGGGCCGGGGGAGAACACGCAAATGGATGCGCAACAGCTGATCGCCGAGGGCAAGCTGGACGCCGCGCTGGCGGCCTTGCAGGACCAGGTGCGCAAGGACGCATCGAATGCGAAGTACCGGATTTTCCTGTTCCAGCTGCTGGCCGTGATGGGGCAGTGGAACCGCGCGCTGACGCAGCTGAACGTGGCGGCCGAACTGGACGCGGCCGCGTTGCCGATGGCGCAGACCTACCGCGAGGCCATCCAGTGCGAGGCGCTGCGCGGTGAGATTTTCGCCGGCAAGCGGGCGCCGCTCGTGTTCGGCGAGCCGCCCTCGTGGCTGGCGCTGCTGATCGAAGCGCTGCGGCTCGATGGCGAAGGCCAGTACCAGCGCGCCGCCGATGCCCGTTCCCGCGCGCTCGAGGATGCGCCAGCCGGCGCCGGCACCATCAACGGCGAGCCCTTCGCCTGGCTGGCCGACGCCGACCAGCGCCTGGGTCCCGTGCTCGAAGCCATCGTCAATGGCCGCTATTTCTGGATTCCGTTCCAGCGCATCAGCCGCATCGAATGCGACGCGCCGGCCGACCTGCGCGACGCCGTGTGGACGCCAGCCCGCTTCACGTGGGCCAATGGCGCTGCCACCGTGGGCCTGATTCCGACCCGCTATGTCGACACCCGCGCCGGCGCTGAAGATGCGTTGTTGCTGGCGCGGCGCACGGAATGGGCCGAACAGGGACCGCTGTGCGGCTACGGCCTGGGCCAGCGCCTGCTGGCCACGGATGCCGGCGAATATGCGCTGATGGACGTGCGCGCCATCGCCTTCGAGGGCGATGACGAAGGCGCAGACGAAGGCCGGGCGGACGGCGAGCATGGCTGAACTGGCGCCCCGCGAACGCTTGCAGCCCTCGCTGCTGGACCGCCTCACGGACGACGAACCCGATAAGACGGTGGAGTCGCGCGAGCGGCGCGTGCTGTCGGTGCGTACGCTGCGCGAGAGCGTGCTGCGCGACCTGGCCTGGCTGCTTAACGCCACCAACCTGTTTTCCGTCACGGAAGGGGGCGGCTTGCCGCACGTGGCCAGCTCCGTCGTCAATTTCGGCATGCCCGACATTTCCGGCCTCTCCGTGGCGGGTATGAACCTGTCGGACCTGGAGCGGGGCATACGCCAGGCCATCTGGGACTTCGAGCCGCGCCTGCTGCGCCCTTCCGTGGTGGTGCGCGCCATCGCGTCCCAGTCCAGCAGCAACAAGGTGATGTTCGAGATCGAGGCCGACATGTGGGCCCAGCCCTATCCGGAGCGGCTGTACCTGAAGACGGAACTGGACCTGGACCGCGCCGCCATCCGCCTCAGCGACATGGGGGCGCCGCGATGAATCCCCGCTTCCTGCGTTACTACAGCCAGGAGTTGCAGCACTTGCGCGAAGTGGGCGGCGAGTTCGCGCGCGAATATCCAAAGGTGGCGGGGCGGCTGGGGCTGGAAGGCTTCGAATGCGCCGATCCCTACGTGGAGCGCTTGCTGGAAGGCTTCAGCTTCCTGACGGCGCGCGTGCAGATGAAGCTGGACGCGGAATTCCCGCGCTTCACCCAGCACCTGTCGGAGCTGGTCTATCCCCACTTCCTGGCGCCCACGCCGTCGATGGCGGTGGTGCAGTTGCAGCCCGATTTGAGCAATCCCAGCCTCAAGCAAGGCTTCCTGGTGCCGCGTGGCAGCGCCTTGCGCAGTGTGCTGGGCAAGGGCGACACCACGGCCTGCGAATACCGCACGGGCCAGGACGTGACCCTATGGCCGGTGGAGCTGGCCGAAGCGAAGTTCTACACCCACAGCGGGGTACAGGCCGGTAGCGACATGCAGTTGCCGCCCGCCGTCAAGGCCGGGCTGCGGCTGCGCTTGCGCACCAGCGGCGGCCTGCCGCTGCAGGAGCTGGCCATGGACAGCCTGGTGCTGCACCTGCGCGGCAGCGACGACATGCCGGTGCGGATCTACGAAAAGCTGCTCGCTTGCGTGGAGGGCGTACTGGTGCAGCCGCCGCCGTCGCCGCGCGGGCGCGGTCCAGGCCAGGCGCACACGCTGCTGCCCAAGTCCGTGCTCGCGCCCATGGGCTTCGACGAAAGCGAGGCGCTGCTCCCCACCGGCAAGCGCACGTTCCAGGGGTACCGGCTGCTGCAGGAGTATTTCGCCTTCCCCCAGCGCTTCCAGTTCCTCAAACTGCAAGGGCTGCGCCAGGCGCTGGCGCGCTGCGGCGGCGAGGAATGCGAAATCGTGATCCTGCTGAACCGGGCCGACCCTCACCTGGAGCAGGTGCTGGACGCCTCCAACTTCGCGCTCAACTGCACGCCCGCCGTCAACCTGTTCCTGCGCCGGGCCGACCGCATCAACATCTCCGGCGAACAGTTCGAGCACCACGTGCTGGTGGACCGCACCCGGCCCATGGACTACGAGGTGTACCAGGTCGAGGAAGTGACGGGCTATGGCACGGGGCCGGAAGCGGAGCAGACCTTCCGCGCCTTCTACACGGCGCGCGACATCGGCAGCCTGCACCAGGACAAGGCGTTCTACCAGGTGCGACGCGAGCCGCGCACCATCTCGCAGCGCCAGCGCCGCGTGGGGCCCCGTTCCAGCTACGTCGGCAGCGAGATGTTCATCGCCATCGTGGATGCGGCCGAGGCGCCGTACCGCAGCGACCTGCGCCAGCTTGGCCTGTCCGTGTGGTGTACCAACCGCGACCTGCCGCTGTCCATGCCGCTTGGCGTGGGCAAGACGGACTTCATCCTCGATTCCGGGGCGCCGGTGACGGCCGTGCGCTGCGTGGCCGGCCCCAGCGCGCCCCATCCCTCGTTCGCGGAGGGCAGCGTGACGTGGCGCCTGCTCAATCACCTGTCGCTCAATTACCTGTCGCTGGCCGACAGTGATCCCCAGCAGGGCGCCGTGGCGCTGCGTGAGATGCTGGCCTTGTACTGCCACGCGGGCGACCTCAATGCCCAGCGCCAGGTGGAGGGCGTGCGCTCGATCACCACCAGCCCGGTCACGCGGCGCATGCCGTCGCCCGGCCCCATCACGTTCGGGCGCGGCCTGCAGGTGACGGTGACGCTGGACGACGCCGCCTTCGAAGGCACGGGCGCCTTCCTGCTGGGCGCGGTGCTCAGCCACTTCTTCGCCCAGTACGTGTCGATCAATTCGTTCACGGAGACGGTCATCAGGACGCTGGCGCGCGGCGACATCATGCGCTGGCCGGCCGCGGGGGGCGTATGCGCGATCCTGTAGAAGTCGAACTGCAGCTGGAGGCCCATTCGGCCCGCATGGATTTCTTCCAGGTGCTGCGGCTGATCGAGGCCGCCCATCCGGAACAGCCCCGCATCGGCACCTCGCTGCGCCCGCGCGACGACGCCGTGCGTCTCGGCCAGGACCCTTCGCTGTGCTTTCATCCCACGGCGCTGGGCCGCTACACGCGCGCCAGCGGCGAGGCGCGCGCGCGGCTGGCCGTCAATTTCTTCGGCCTGCTGGGGGCCAACGGCCCGCTGCCGCTGCACCTGACCGAATACACGCGCGACCGCCTGCGCAACGGCGGCGATGGCACCTTGCTGGCGTTCCTGGACGTGTTCCATCACCGCCTGCTGTCGCTGTTCTACCGGGCGCGGGCCCAGGCCGAGCCGGCCATGAACCTGGACCGGCCGGATACGGACCGCTTTGCCGAATTCGTGGGCAGCCTGTTTGGCATTGGCGCGCCGGGCCTGCGCGAGCGCGACGCCGTGGGCGACTTCGCCAAGCTCCATTTCGCGGGCCTGCTGGCCAATAACGCGCGGCCGGCGTCCGGGCTGGTGTCCATCCTGCGCGAGTATTTCAAGCTGCCGGTGCGGGTCGAGCAGTTCGTGGGCCACTGGATGCGGCTGCCGCCGGAGGTGCAGTCGCGGCTGGGCGGCCTTGGCGAAGGCAACCGGCTGGGCGTGTCCACGGTCCTGGGCAGCAAGGTGTGGGACAGCCAGAACAAGTTCCGCATCGTGATCGGGCCGTTGAATTACGCCGATTACCGGCGCATGCTGCCCGGCGGCGACAGCATGAAGCGGCTGCTGGCATGGGTACGCAATTACGTGGGCGGCGCACTGGACTGGGACGTGCGCCTGATCCTGGACAAGGGCGAAATACCGCCCCTGCGGCTGGGTGGTGGCGAGGCGGGCGCGCGGCTGGGCTGGAGTACCTGGCCCATGAGCGGGCCGGCCACGCGCGATCCGGACGATCTGCTCATCAACCCCAGTGCCTACCTATAGGACATCATCATGGCAGAAATCAGTCGCGTTGCCCTGTTCGGCAAACTCAATCCCCTGTGCTACCGGGCCATTGAAAGCAGCACCGTGTTCTGTAAGCTGCGTGGCAATCCCTATGTGGAACTGGCGCACTGGGTCCATCAGATATTGCAGCTGCAGGACTCGGACCTGGCGCGCATCATCCGCCAGTACGAGCTCGATCCGGCGGCGCTGGCGCGCGACCTGACGGCCGCGCTGGACCGGCTGCCGCGCGGTTCGACTTCCGTCACCGACCTGTCGTCCCAGCTGGAGGAAGCCGTGGAGCGGGCCTGGGTCTACAGCACCCTCATGTTCGGTGAATCGCAGATCCGTTCCGGCCACCTGGTGGTGGGCTTGCTCAAGACGGCCAGCCTGCGCAACGCGCTGTATGGCCTGTCGCGCCAGTTCGAGCGGGTCAAGGTCGAGGACTTGTGCGAGCGCTTCGGCACCTTGCTCAAGGATTCGCCCGAAGCCATCATGGGCGCCACGGACGGCTTCCAGGCCGGCGGCGAGGCTGGCGCGGCGCCCGGCGAGGCGTCCGGCGCCATCGCCCCGGCGGCCATGGGCAAGCAGGAGGCGCTGAAGAAATTCACGGTCGACCTCACGGCCCAGGCCCGCGGCGGCAAGATGGACCCTATCGTTGGCCGTGACGACGAGATCCGCCAGGTGGTCGATATCCTGATGCGGCGCCGCCAGAACAATCCCATCCTGGTGGGCGAGGCGGGCGTGGGCAAGACGGCCGTGGTGGAAGGCTTCGCCCAGCGTATTGCACGCGGCGACGTGCCGCCGAGCCTGAAGGAGGTGCAGTTGCTGGCGCTGGACGTGGGCCTGTTGCAGGCCGGGGCCAGCATGAAGGGCGAATTCGAGCAGCGGCTGCGCTCCGTGATCGATGAAGTGCAGGGCAGCCCCAAGCCCATCATCCTGTTCATCGACGAAACGCACACGCTGGTGGGCGCGGGTGGCGCGGCCGGCACCGGCGATGCGGCCAACCTGCTCAAGCCGGCGCTGGCGCGCGGCACATTGCGCACCATCGGCGCGACCACCTTCGCCGAGTACAAGAAGCATATCGAGAAAGACCCGGCGCTGACACGCCGCTTCCAGACCGTGCAGGTGGACGAGCCGGGCGAGGAGCGCGCCATCCTGATGATGCGGGGCGTGGCCTCTACCATGGAGGCGCATCACAAGGTGCAGATCCTGGACGAGGCGCTGGAGGCGGCCGTCAAGCTGTCGCACCGCTACATCCCGGCGCGCCAGTTGCCCGACAAATCCGTGAGCCTGCTCGATACGGCCTGCGCGCGGGTGGCCGTGAGCCTGCACGCGACGCCGGCCGAGGTGGACGACTGCCGCAAGCGCATCGAGGCCTTGCAGACGGAACTGGGCATCATCGCCCGCGAAAAGGCGATCGGGATCGATATCGGCAAGCGCGAGGCGGAAGCCCATGTGCTGCTCGACAGCGAACAGGCGCGCCTGACAGCGCTGGAGGAACGCTGGAACGCGGAGCGGCAGCTGGTGGATGAATTGCTGGCGCTGCGCGCGCGCCTGCGCGACGGCGTGCACCCGGTGGAAGGCACGGGCAGCCAGCTGGAGGAGGCGGCCGAAGCGGTGGCCCCGGTGCTGGACCCGGCCGAGCGCGCGGCCTTGATGGAGCAGCTGCACGCGGTACAGGCCCAACTGACGGAACTGCAGGGCGAAACGCCGCTGATCCTGCCCACCGTCGATTACCAGGCCGTGGCGGCCGTGGTGGGCGACTGGACCGGCATCCCGGTCGGCCGCATGGCCCGCAACGAGATGGAGACGGTGCTCAAGGTGGCCGACCTGCTGGGCCAGCGCGTGATCGGCCAGGACCACGCGATGGAAATGATCGCCAAGCGCATCCAGACCTCGCGCGCGGGGCTGGACAACCCGAGCAAGCCGATCGGCGTGTTCATGCTGGCCGGGACCTCCGGCGTCGGCAAGACGGAGACGGCGCTGGCGCTGGCCGAAGCCCTGTATGGCGGCGAGCAGAATCTCATCACCATCAACATGAGCGAATTCCAGGAGGCGCACACGGTGTCCACGCTCAAGGGCGCGCCACCGGGCTACGTGGGCTACGGCGAGGGCGGCGTGCTGACGGAGGCCGTGCGCCGCAAGCCGTATTCCGTGGTGCTGCTCGACGAGGTGGAGAAAGCCCACCCGGACGTGCACGAGATGTTCTTCCAGGTGTTCGACAAGGGCTTCATGGAAGATGGCGAGGGCCGCTTCATCGACTTCAAGAACACCCTGATCATCCTGACCACCAACGCCGGCACGGACCTGATCGCGGGCCTGTGCAAGGACCCGGACCTGATGCCGGACCCGGACGGCATGGCCAAGGCCTTGCGCGAACCAATGCTCAAGGTGTTCCCGCCGGCGCTGCTGGGACGTTTGGTGACGATCCCCTACTATCCGCTGTCGGACCAGATGCTGGGACGGATCGTGCGGCTGCAGCTGGACCGCATCAAGAAGCGGGTCGAGGCGCGCTACAAGATCCCGTTCGAGTACAGCGACGACGTGGTCAAGCTGGTGGTGTCGCGTTGCACGGAAGGTGAGTCGGGCGGGCGCATGATCGACGCCATCCTCACCAACACCATGCTGCCCGATATCAGCCGCGCCTTCCTCACGCGCATGATGGAGGGCGGGCAGATCGAGCGGGTGCAGGTGACGGCGCCGGACGGCGAATTCGCCTACGCCTTCGAGTAGCCAGCGCCTGGGCGTATTCTGGTCGCATGACAGTGGTTTTCTTTGGTATTTGATTGGTATTTCAATAGTTAATTTGTCTTGCAAATATGACAGTGGTAGTTGTTTTTCGGATATAATTCGTCGCGTTAATGCGTTGTTTTCGCGAAGATAGTCCGATCAACCGCTGTTAGTACCAATCAAATACCATGACCTTATCGCTTTTCCGTACCCGGATCTTGCCCGCGCTGCTGGGTGTCGGTGCCATGTGCTCGGCGCAGGCGGCCGTGCAATCCATCGACCTGGGCGCCGCCGCTGGCTACAGCGGCTTTTTCTATCACGACGTGAAACAGGTGGCCGACGTCGAGGGCCGGCTGGCCGTCGGCGGCACCCTGGCCACATCCGGCTTCTCGTTTGGCTACCGCACGCCCTATGGCGTGAGCGGCCCGAGTGTGGTCGTCGGTGGTAACGTCAAGCTGGGCGACGGCGCCATCTACACCGGCCCGGCCACCAATGTCGACACCAACGCCACCATCGGCCCCATCACCGAGTATCCCAAGCAGCTGGGCTATGGCGTGTACGCCGGCGCCAACACCTCCAAGTCTTATCTGGACCTGCGCCAGCAAGCCAACGTGGTCGACTTTGGCGCGGCCAGGACGAAGCTGACCGCGCTGTCCGCCACGCTGGCTGGCCAGCACGCCAACGGCACGGTGGAGAGCAAGTGGGGCGGCCTGTACCTGACGGGCGACCAGCACTCGGACGTACAGGTGTTCACCATCGATTCGAGCCACCTGGGCAACCTGTTCCTGCAGGACGTGAAGGCCGGCGCCAGCGTCATCATCAACGTGACGGGCGGCGGCGCCGTGTCGTTCACGGGCGGCCAGGACGGCCAGCTGGAATCGCTGCGCGACCGCGTGCTGTTCAATCTCGTCAACGCCACCGAAGTGGCCGTCAACACCTTCGCCTGGGGCACGGTGCTGGCCAATAACGCCGTGCTCAAGGGCGCTGGCCACCTGGAAGGGAACATCATCGCGGCCGGCATGGACGGCAAGGTGGAAATCGGCTTCGAACCGTTCAAGGGCCACATCGCCAGCGCCGTGCCGGAACCGGAAAGCTACGCCATGCTGCTGGGCGGCCTGGCGCTGATCGGCGCGCTGACCCGACGCCGCCAGCGCGGCTAAGCAAGCGGCGCGCGCCCGCTGACGAGGCTCCTGCGGGAGCCTTTTTTCATGTCGCGGCCAGTGGCCATTCAAGCGGTGCGGGGTCAGTGCCAACATGCGTGCACGAACTGAACCGGATAACGGCCCACCTTGTGTATGAATGTTGGCACTGACCCCGCGCTGCATGATGGCGCGATAGGCATGGTGATTGCCAGTGCTGCGCTGCTGCGTTACATTGGCAACAGGCATCCATGGGATACAACGTGCTCAATTACGACACGCTTTTACTGGTCCAGATCTGCATCACCGTGCTGACGACGGTGCTGTTATCCATGGCCGCCCTGTATTCGGAAGGCGCGAGCGAGCAGCGCTGGTGGGCCATGGGGAACGTGGTGTCGTCCGTGGGCCTGGCGCTGGCCAGCCTCGATAGCGGGCCGTTGGTGCTGCACGCGGTGCTCGGCTACGGTGTGCTCGGCCTTGGGCTGGCCCTGGTGTTGCGCGGCTTGCGGCTGTTCTGCAACGAGACGCTCAGCTGGCGCTGGATAGTCGCCATCGTCGCCGGCGCGCTGCTGTCGACCGGCTTTTTCACTTACGCGGAACCCAGCCTGAATGCGCGCCTGAGCGTGACGGGTTTCTATTTTGGTTTGCTCAACGTCCTGTGCGCCGCCACGCTGGCGCGCCACGCGGACTGGCGCAGCGTGGGCGCCAGCGTGGCTGGATTTGCTGCGCTGGGGGTGGCGCTGTGCGTGCGCGGCGTGTACCTGTTGCAGCATGAGCCAGGCGACGAAAGTGCGCTGCTGGTGCTGGGGATCGTGATGCTGACGGTGCCGCTGGCCCAGGTCAGCATCGCGTTCGGCCTGATCCTGATGGTGATGCGGCGCTATGCCGAACGCCTGCGCAACCTGTCGTGGGTGGACAGCCTGACCGGGGCGCTGAACCGCGCGGGCCTGGAGACGCAAGGCCGGCGCGTGGCCCAGCGCACCTTGCGCGCCGGCCGCTGCCTGGCCGTGATCATGCTCGACGCCGACCATTTCAAGGACATCAACGACACCTGGGGCCATCCTGTCGGCGACGCCGTGCTGCGCCACCTGACGCGCCAGATCAAGGCGGAACTGCGGCCGCTCGATCTGCTGGCCCGCTACGGCGGCGAGGAGTTCGTGCTGCTGCTGGACGGGGTCAACCTGGATGACGCGCTGCGCGTGGCCGAGCGCTTGCGCGCCAAGGTTGAAGGGGAACAGGTGGACGTAGCCGGCCACACGGTGCGCTACACGGCCAGCATGGGCGTGGTGTGCTCGGACCAGCATGGCTACGACTTGCTGGAACTGATCGTGGCCGGCGACGCGGCCATGTACGCGGCCAAGCGGGCCGGCCGCAACCGGGTGATGGCCGGTTAGCTGGCGGCCGTCGTGGCTGACGCGTGGGCGGCCACCAGCAAGCCGGCCACGGGCTTGCTCGCCTCCAGCCGAAGGGTCACCGGATCGAGCGCCGCCAGCGTGAACCCGGCCGCGGCCAGCGCCGCGCGCACATGGCGCTCCGTGTGGCTGTAGCGTCCGTGCCCGTGCAGGTGGAAGCCCTGGGGCGCGCCATCGTCCGTGCCCTGTTCGACCGTGAAGACCAGCAGCCCGCCGGCCCGCAAGGCCAGGCGGGCTGCCGCCAGCACCTCTTGCAAGGCGCCGAAATAGCACAGCGTATCGGCCGACACGATCAAGTCATAGGCATCCGGATGTTGCGTAAGCCAGGCCGTCAGTTCGGCCTCGTCCAGCGTATCGTAGTCGCCCCGCTGGGCGGCTTTCTTCAGCATGGCCCCTGCCAGGTCGACGCCATGCAACGCGCGTGCGTAGGGGCGCAGCAGGGGGCCGCACAGGCCAGTGCCGCAGCCGGCGTCGAGCACGTCCAGTTGGCGCGCCGGCGCCGCGAGCTGCGCTGCCACCAGTTGCGCGCACAGGGCCGGGGCGCGGTATTCCAGCCGCGCCAGCACCTGGTCGAAGCTCTCCGCGAAGCGGTTGAAGGTGGTCTGCACAAAGGCATCCGACGCGCGCGCGGGCGCGCTGGCGCCCTGGCAGGCCGCGATCATGTGGGCCACCACCGGGTTGTCCGGTTCCCGCTCCTGCCAGCGGCGATAAACTTCCAGCGCTTCCGCGTCGCGTCCATAGGCCACCAGCGCGCGGCCCAGGCTGTGCAGCATGGCGCCGTCGTCGGGCTTGAGCAGGATGGCTTCACGGTAGGCGCTCAAGGCTTCCTCCTGGGCACCCGTCTTTTTCAGCACGTGACCCAGGTTGGTCCAGGCTTCCACGAAGCCGGGCGCCAGCGCCACCGCTTGCCGGTAGGCGGCGATCGCTTCGCCATGGCGGCCCTGTTCCTTGAGCACCACGCCCAGGTTGTTGTAGGCCTGCGCGAATTCGGGCCGCGCGGCGATCACCTTGCGGTAGGACTGTTCGGCGTCGGCATAATGTCCGTGCTCCTTCTGCACGTTGCCCAGGTTGTTGCGGGCGTCCACATAATCGGGCGCCAGTTCCAGCGCGCGGGAAATCAGGCGCAAGGCATCGTCGTGCTGCCCCAGCTGGTGCTGGGCCACACCCAGGTAGTGCAGCGCGTCCGCATGGCCGGGCGCCACTTGCAGGATGGCCCGGTAATGGCGCGCCGCCAGTCCCGGCTGGCCGCGCCGGTGCACCGTCATGGCCAGCTGGAAGGCGTCCGCCACGCTGATCTGCTGCGAGGGGCGGCGGGCGTGGCGGGGCGTGGGGCGGGACGACTTCGGCATGCGGGCTCCTGGAAGTGGGTGGCTAGGACAGCAAGGCGATCAGGCCATTGGGGTGGATGGGCCAGCCGGCCAGGCCGGCAAGGCCCATCAGCACACCAAAGGCGGTGGGCACCAGCGCGGCGACATACAGGCCGCGCTGCTGGGTGAGGGCGGTGATGGCCAGCAGCGAAATGGCGATGGCCAGCAGGGTGTCGGACAGGTCGAACTGGTCGTCGCGGAAGTTGAGGGCGTCGTAATCCTTCTGGTCCTGCTCGGCCGCCGCCTTGGCCTCGGCCTTTTTCCTGAACTGTTCGGCCGCCAGCGCCTGGTATTCGCTGATGGCGCCCTGGTAGCCCGCCTGTTCGGCGGCCGGGCGGCCCACGGCGGCCAGCTTGAGCTGGGTGAGCGTGGCGCGCGCCATTTCCTCGCGCAGGTTGCGGGCCTGGTAGTAGTTCCAGTGATCGACCCGGTTGGCCTGGGCTTGCTGCATGGCCTGGTTGATGTTGTCGTCCTTGACCTTGCAGATACCCATGAAGGTGGCCAGCAGCGCCACCGTGATGGCGACGGCGGCATTGAGCTTGCCGCCGGCCGGCTTGTCATTCTGGGTGTCGACGATGTCCAATGGTTCCATGTGAATTCCGGTTGCGCAAAAAGCGGCTACGGTAGCATGTCCGGTGGTGCGGCGCGGTCCGATTTTTTTAACTTATCTTTGCCAGGGGCCGGACAGCGGCTGCGGCGGCTGGGCCAGCGACTGGCAGCGCTGGAAGCGGGCCGCGTTGCGCCCACGCACGCTGCGCAAGGGCATCAGGCCGCGTGCCAGCACGGCGTCGGCGGCGCGATCGGACAGCCACGTCTCGGCGCAAGCCTGCATGTGCGCTTCACCGTCGCGGCGGAAGGTGTGGGCAGGCAGGTCGTCCAGTTCCAGCCGGTCGCCAGGCTCCATGTCCCAGCCGTCGTCGTTGAACGCTTGCCCCAGCAGCAGGGCCAGGCCGAAGGCGGCGTTGCCCCACAGGTAGTGCGCGTGATCGAGCTGGCCGTCCGCTTCCTCGAAATTGAAGTGCTCGATGCGGTCCGTCAGTTTGCCGTAGGGCAGGCGCAGCAGCATGCGCGGCAGGACCAGTCCCAGCCAGCTGGCATGGGGACTGGCGCGCAGCGCCTGCCACCGTTCGCCGGCCGCCGGGGGCGGCGCCGGCCAATCGTCGGGATCGGGGGTGGCCGCCAGTTGGGCGCATCCCAGCACGCTGTCGTGCGCGCCCGTGAGCAGGGGCGCGCCGGCCTGGCTGGCCAGCGCGGCCAGCGCCGACAGCGACTGCACGTCGTCCTCGCCGGCGTCGAACTGGTAATCGCCGACCAGAATGGACCAGGGCGCGCCGTCCGGCGACTGGCGCGGCTGTTCCACCAGCAGTTGATAGAGCCCGCTTTGCTGCAGGTTGGCGCCGGCGGCCCGCAGGTCGGCCGCCAGTTCATCCTTGCCGATATCGACCAGGTACAGCTGCAGCCCGTCGTCTTGCTCCAGCTCCGTCACCAGCAGGTGGACGCTGCGCCATGCCGCCTCCAGCCGCTGGAACGCGGGTGCGTGCAGCAGTTCGCGCATGCGCTCGCCGATCACGGCGTCGGCGGCGGCCACGTAGCTGGACTGGCGCACATCCGCGCCCGGCACCGTGCCCACCAGCGCCTTGACCAGGGCGTCAATATCGCTCTTGCGGGCGGCCGGGCGCACGGAGCCGCCCAGCAGGCTGGCGAAATCGCCGCCATCGCCGGCCGCCGCAGCCGGTGTGGGCGTGGGCGTGGCCGTGGGGGCGGGCGGCGCCTGCATCCGGGCGGCGGCCGCCGCGAAACTGGCGGGACAGTTGAGGCGCTGGCGCTCGTTGCGCAAGGACTGGAATGCGTCGGCCTGCTGGTACAGCTGGTCCGGATGGAAGTCATCCAGGCACTGGAAGCGCACGGTGTTGGGCGCGTCGGCCAACGTCAGCTCCACGGCTGGCGCGCAGCGCGCCATCACCTGGTCGAAGTTATCGAGGTCGATGCGGTGGATGGGGCGGCGCGCCAGGGGCGTGCCGGGCGCGCGGCCGGAGAATTCGCCCAGCACCAGCATGCGCATGGGGCGCCCCGGCGTGGCCGGTTGCGCGTCGTGCTCGGGCAATTCAAGCTGGAATTCGAAGATCAGCGATCCTGCCATGTCAGCCTCCTCAAGTACGTTGTCCTTGCGTCGTGCGGGCGCCACGCGCGGGCGGGTCATCGATTGCCAGCTTACCCTAAAACCTTTCCTTTCTTGCAGTTTTATCGGTCATAATAGACCACACCAGCTAACGTGCAGCAACACTCACAACCCAGGGGGAGGATGCGATGCCCAATCAAGTGTCGATGGGAGCGATGATGACCTGTAGCTTCGGGGCGGCGCCGTCGTCGCTGGTGGTGTTGCCCAAGAACAAGGTGCTGGCCGAAGGCCCGCCGGCCGCCAACATCATGGACCATATCCCCATGGTCAACATCATGCCGTTTGGCGTGTGCAGTTCGCTGGCCAATCCCACCGTGGCCGCCGCCACGGCCGCCGCGCTGGGCGTGCTCACGCCCATGCCTTGCATTCCCGCCACGGCCGCGCCATGGGTGCCCGGCGCGCCGACCGTCTTGATCGCCAATATGCCGGCGCTCGACAACGTCTCCCAGTGCATGTGCAACTGGGGTGGCGTGATCGCATTCACCACCCCCGGGACCACCAAGACCATGATACCCTGAGCTGATGTCGACCCGACATCGAACCCGCCCACCAGCCTGAGACGCCGCCATGCCGATCACCCAAGCCAACCGCGAAGTGGATGTGAGCACTGAACTGGGCGCCGACGTGCTGCTGTTCGACCGCATGAGCGGCACCGAGCAGCTGGGCCGCCTGTCCGAATACCGGGTGCAGCTGGTGAGCACCCGGTCCGACCTCAAGATCGCCGACGTGCTGGGCAAGCCGATGGGCGTGCACCTGGACCTGCCCAACGGCGGCAAGCGCCACTTCGGCGGCGTCGTCACGCGCTTCGCCAGTTGCGGCTGGAAGGGTTCGCTGTGCCGCTACGAGGCCGTGGTTCATCCCTGGCTGTGGCTGTTGACGCGGGCGTCGAACTGCCGCATCTTCCAGGACAAGTCAGTGGTGGACATCGTCAAGGCCGTGTGCGGCGATGCGGCCTACGGCGGCCTGGTGGAACTCGATGCCGGCTCGCTTAGCGGCACCTACAACCCGCTGCCATACTGCGTGCAGTACCGCGAAACGGACTTCCAGTTCGTGTGCCGGCTGCTGGAAACGGCCGGCATCTATTTCTTCTTCTCGCACGAGGAGAGCAAGCACACCATGGTGCTGGCCGATTCCTACGGCGCCCACACGACGATTCCCGGCTACGACACGGTCGAGTATTCGGGCGAGGCGGGGCGGCGCATCGTCGACCAGGAAGCCGTGTATGGCTGGGAGGCGGCCGGCGTGATCCAGGCCAGCAGCTATGTGCTCAACGATTTCGATTTCGAGAAGGCCGCCTCCAGCAACAGCGGCGGCCTGCGCGTGAAGTCCACCATCGCGGCCGCGTTCTCGCAGCAGGCCTATGAAATGTACGATTACCCGGGCGGCTACGTGGTGGCCGGCGACGGCACGGCGCTGGCGCGCGGGCGCATGGAGGCGCTGCACGGGCAGTGCGAGGAGATCGTCGCCGATACCAACGCGCGCGGCCTGTACCCGGGCGGCCTGTTCGCGCTCAAGGAACACCCGCGCAGCGACCAGAATCGCGATTACCTGGTCACCTCGGCCCGGTATGAGATCGTGGGCGACGACTACAGCACGGGCGGCGACACGCCGTTCGACATGCAGTGCCATTTCACGGCCATCGGCAAGGAGCACAGTTACCGCGCGCCGCCGCATTACGACAAGCCCGTGGTGCGGGGGCCGCAGACGGCCATGGTGGTGGGCAAGGCGGGCGAGGAGATCTGGACCGACAAGTATGGGCGCGTCAAGCTGCAGTTCCACTGGGACCGCGACGGCAAGGAGGACGAGAACAGCTCGTGCTGGGTACGGGTGGCGCAAGGCTGGGCCGGCAAGAATTGGGGTGCGATGTTCCTGCCGCGCATAGGCATGGAGGTGATCGTCAGCTTCCTCGAGGGCGACCCGGACCGGCCACTGGTGACAGGCTGCGTCTACAACAGCGACGCCATGCCACCCTACGAGTTGCCGGCCGGGCAGACCAGGTCCACCATCAAGAGCAATACCACCAAGGGCGGCGGCGGTTTCAACGAGATCCGCTTCGAGGACAAGAAGGACGCGGAGGAGATCTTCATCCAGGCCGAGAAGGATTTCAACCGCGTGGTCAAGAACAACGACACGCTCAAGGTGGGATTTGAGAAGGCCGACAAGGGCGACCAGACCATCTCCATCAAGAACGACCAGAGCATGGACGTGGGCGGCAACCAGACCGTCAAGATCACGGGTGACCAGAGCCTGGACGTGACGGGCAACCAGACCGAGAAGATCACGGGCGATCAGAAGGTGACGGTCTCCAAGACCATCGTGATTGAAGCCACGACCTCGATCGAACTGAAGGTGGGCGCCAGCAGCATCAAGCTCGAACCGGCCAAGGTCACCGTCAAGTCGCCCGAGATCATGGTCGAATCGGATGCCAACACCACCATCAAGGCGGGCGCCATGATGCAGATAAAATCGGGCGCCATCATGACCATCGAAGGCGCGCTGGTGAAGATTAACTGAGGATTTACTGAGCAAGACGATCAAGCCGATGCCACTGACCCTGCGTGTTCAAACCTACCAAAAACAGGCACCGGCGCTGCCCGTGGCGCGCACGTTCGATCGCCTGGGCGGCACCATAGGCCGCGCGGCCGGCAACGACCTGGAATTACCCGATCCGGGCAAGTACATTTCGCGCAATCACAGCAAGGTCGATTACGTGGATGGCCATTTCGTGCTGACGGACATGGGCAGCAATCCCACCTGGGTCAACGACGCGCCGGTGGGACTGGGCAAGAGCGTGCGCCTGCGCCATGGGGACGTGCTGCTGCTCGGCGACTACGTGCTGGTGGCCGAGGTGGATGAAGCGGCGCCGCCCGCCATTCCCGTGTTCCGGCCGGAGACGTCGGACGCCTTGCCGTTCCAGGCGCAGCCGGGCGTGCCCGGCGCGGCGCCGGCATCGGGCATGGAAAACGAGCAATGGCACGATACCCTGGCTGGCGCGCGGATACTGGAGGCGACGGGCAGCTTCGATCCCATCGTGGCGCCGTCGCCCGACGATCCGCTTGGCCTGAACATCCAGCACGGTGGGCGGGGCAAGGGTATCACCGTGCCGGCATCGGCGTTCCGGGGCTCGGAACCGGATCACGTGGCGCCGCAGTTCGTGCCCATGCCGGGCGTGCTGATGCCGCCGTCTGCCGCCCCCGCGGACGCGCCGTCGGCGCCGCCCGTCGCGCTGATTCCGGACGATTTCGATCCGTTAGCGTCCTTCGTGCCCCCCCGCGTGGCAGTGGAGGCGGAAACGGTTTACGCGCCGGCTCCCGTACCCGCGATGACGCCGGCGCCGGCTCCAGTGTCGGTCCAGGTCCAGGTGCCGTCGCAGGAAACGGTGGCCGTGCACGTGCATGTGGGCGCGTCGGTCGCACCCGTTCCGCCTGCCGCAGCTGTTCCATCAGCCGTCCCTGTCGCCCCTGTCCCATATGCCGCCGCGGCCGTGGTGCCGCCGGCGCCTTTGGCGCCCGTTGGGCCGCCCGCCAGCAGCGCACCGGCCGCCGCGCCGGACGGTGCGGAGCTGCAGGTACTGCAAGCGCTGCTGCGCGGCCTCGGCGTGCCCGACATCGCGCCATCGCGGGCACCGGCCGACACGGCCGAACTGGTGGGCGCCATGCTGCGCGAAGCCATGTCCGGCACCATGGCCGTGCTGCTGGCGCGCGCCATGACCAAGCGCGAATCGCGGCTGGAAGTGACGGTGCTGGGCGCCCAGGCCAACAACCCGCTCAAGTTCTTCCCCGACGCCGAGATGGCGCTCACCCAGATGCTGACCGGCTCCGTGGGTGGCTACATGCCGCCCGTGAAGGCCGTGGCCAGCGCCTTCGATGACCTCAAGTCGCACGAGCTGGCCGTGATCGCGGGGATGCGGGCCGCGCTGGCGGGCGTGCTGGCGCGCTTCGATCCGGCCCGTATTGAGGCGGCCATGGAACCGGGCGGGGTGATGGACAAGATGATGAGCGCCAGTCGCAAGGCCCGCATGTGGGACCGCATGGTGGAGCAGTACGGCGCCATCGCGCGCGAGGCGGACGACGACTTCCAGCGCCTGTTCGGCGACAAGTTCGCCGCCGCGTATGAGGAACAGATAGCAAGGCTGCAGCACAAGCACTGAACCACTTGAACATTTTGCCGAAGCGAGAAACCATGTCATGGAATCGTAAAGTCATCTGGTCCGAAGGGATGCTGCTGCAGCCGCAGCACCTGCAACAGCACGACCGTTACCTGCAAACCCAGCTCGAGGCCCGCGTGGGGCGCTTGCGGCCCTATGCGTGGGGCTTTTCCTCGCTGCGCATCGACGAGCAGCAGCTGGCGCTGGGCAAGTTGGCGCTGCTGTCCTGCCACGCCGTGCTGCCGGACGGGACGCCGTTCTCGCTGCCGGCCGACGACGACCTGCCGCTGCCGCTCGATATTCCCGAGGATGCCCGCAACGTGATGGTGGTGCTGGCGCTGCCGGTGCGCCGGCCCGGCATCGCGGAGACGGGCAACAGCCCCGCGCCGGACAACTACGCCCGTTACGGCACCGTGGACCACGAGGCGTGGGACAGCAACGGCATCGACAACAGCGCGCTGATGCAGGTGGGCCGGCTGCGCCTGCGGCTGGCGCTCGAGCCCGAAGTGGCCAACGCCTACGCCTGCCTGGGGGTGGCGCGCGTGATCGAGCGGCGGCCCGACAACCGCCTCGTGCTGGACCCGGAATACTGCCCGCCGTGCCTGGACTTGCGGGTGGCGGCGCGGCTGGGCGCCTTCGCCGACGAACTGGTGGGACTGCTTCACCAGCGCGGCGATGCGCTGGGCAACCGCCTGTCGCAACCGGGGGCGGCCGGGGCGGCCGAAATCGCCGACTTTCTGCTGCTGCAGCTGATCAACCGCAGCGAACCGCTGTTCGGCCACCTGGCCACGATGACGGGGCTACACCCGGAAGAGTTTTTCCGCGAGGCCGTGCAACTGGCTGGCGAACTGGCCACCTTCAGCCCCGTCAACAAGCGCGCGCAGCAATATCCCGTGTATCGCCACGACCAGCTGCGCGAAAGCTTCCAGCCCGTGATCGACGATTTGCGCGAGGCGCTGTCGATGGTGCTCGATACGCACGCCGTCCCCATCCCGCTCGAGGAGCGCCAGTTCGGCATCCGCGTGGCCGTGCTGCGCGACCCGGAGCTGGTCAAGTCGTCCACCTTTGTGCTGGTGGTGAACGCGCAGGTGCCGCCCGAGACCATCCGTTCCACCTTCCCGCGCCAGGTCAAGATCGGTTCCGTCGAGAAGATCCGCGACCTGGTCAACCTGCAGCTGCCCGGCATCGCCCTGCGGCCGCTGCCCGTGGCGCCGCGCCAGTTGCCGTTCCACGCGGGCTTCACGTATTTCGAACTGGACCGCAACAGCGAATACTGGCAACAGCTCACCACCTCGGCCGGATTCGCCATGCACGTGGCGGGCGATTTTCCGGGATTGCAGATGGAGTTCTGGGCGATCCGCAAATAACGGGGCATGGCCATGGACGATGTGACTGCCGCCGCCGCGCCCCAGCCACCGGCCTTGTTCAGTACCACGGCCGGTTTCTTCGGCAAGGTGGTGTCGAACGGCGACTTCGTGTCGCGCCGGCTGCCGCCCGCCCTGGTGGGCATATGGGACGCGTGGTTGCAGGCGGGCTTGCAGGCGAGCCGCGAACTGCTGGGCGCGCGCTGGCTCGACGTTTACCTGACCAGCCCCGTGTGGCGCTTCGCGCTGGCGCCGGGCGCCTGCGATGAGCATGCGTGGGCCGGCGTGCTGATGCCCAGCGTGGACCGGGTCGGGCGCCACTTCCCCCTGACCATCGCGGCCGGCGCACCCGGCGGGGCGGCGCTGCCGGACTGGCTGGCCACGGGACAGGATTGGTTCGCGCAGGCCGAAGCCCTGGCCTTGTCCACGCTGGAGGAGGGATTCCTGCTGGAGCGCTTCGACCGCGCCGTGCAGGCGCTGGCGCCGTTGCCGGACGCGCCGCTGGCGGGCCAGGCCGACGCCGCGCACTGGCGGGTGGAGCTGCCGTCGTTCGTAGCGCTGGCCGGCATGGGGCCGCAGGTGACGGCCGCCGCGCTGCGCGGCCATAGCCTGTGGTGGACGGAGGGTTCGTCCGAGGTGGCGCCGTCGTTGCTGATGTGCCGCGGCTTGCCGACGGCGGAAATGTTCGGCGGCATGCTGGCCGGGGCCTGGCCGGCGGCCGTCAGCCCGTGCACTTGACCAGCAGGGCCGTGATGTTGTCGCGGCAACCGTCGCGCTTGGCCATCTCCACCAGCGCCGCACAGCAGGCGTCCAGGTTGTCCTCGGTGGCGCTGGCCAGGATGGTCTCGATCTGGCCCGGCGCCGATTCGCCGTACAGGCCATCGCTGCACAACAGGTAGACGTCGCCGGGCATCATCACTTGCGATTGCAGCTCCGGCACCAGCTCCGGCCCCGGCCCCAAGGCTTGCAGCAGCAGGTTGCGCGGCGGGAGCGGGGCGGGGGCACCCGCGTCCAGCGCCTGCTGGTACAGCGTCTGGTCGCGCGTCAGTTGCATCATGCGGCCCTGGCGATAGCGGTATAGCCGGCTGTCGCCCACATGGAACACGAACATGGGGCCGTCGGGCGGCAGCTGCCACAAGCCCGTCAGCGTGGTGCCCATGCCGCTGCCATCGGCGCGGTCGTTGGCCAGGTTGGTCTGGTACATGCGGTCGTTGGCGTATTCCACCGCGTCGTGCAGGGTGATCATGGCCTTCATGGCGGCGTCGGACCAGGTGGCGTCCGGGTCGGCCAGGGCCGGATCGAACGGCGTGGCGCGGAACAGCGGCACCGTCGTCTCGCTGCCCGGCGGCGTGGCCGGCGCGTCGCGCGCGGCGCGCACGAAGTTGTAGACCAGGTTGAGCGCGTCGGCACTGGCGATCTCGCCGCCGTTGTGGCCGCCCATGCCGTCGGCCACCATGACCAGGCCCAGGTCGGGTGCGATGAGAAAATTGTCCTGGTTCGATTCGCGCACGGTGCCGATGTCCGTGAGGCCGAATGCCACGCCGAAATCGAGCCGGTGCGGTACGGATGGCGATAATTGTTTCCAGTTGTCCAAGGTGTCTCCTGGCCAGAAAAAACGACTTCGCGAAGATGACTTTCCGCCTGTGGGGAAGTATCCCATGCTAGCATGAGCCACGCATTAGTTCGATGTAAATTCCCCAAAAAAGTGGAGCCGCATGGACCGCAGCGACGATCTTCCCCAGCCAGATGAGGCCAAGGCCAGCGATGCCGCCGGCGCCGCGGCTGGCGCGGCGGCGCGCGAGGCCGGGCTGGCGCGGCGGGTGGCCGCGCTGGAGCAGGTGGTGGTGCTGGAACGCCGGCTGCGCGCAGTGCACGCGGACGCGGCCCGCAACGCGCAAGGCCAGCTGGCGGCGCTGGAGGCGCGCATGGGCCAGCTTGCGGCCCGGCAGCCGGCGCAACGCGATGAGGACGCCACGCTGCTGGCCCCGGCCGCGCCGGCCGACGAGGATGCGACCCGCCTCGCGCCCGCCGCGGCCGACGATGACGCCACCCGCATCACCATGCCGGTGCCGGCCGACGATGCGACGCGCATCGCAGGCAGCCCGATGGCGGCGATCCCCAGCGTCTCGCTGGCGGCGCTGCGCCTGGCCGCGAACGCCGGCAGTCCGGGCACAGGGCCCGCTTCGCCTGCCGCGCCGAGCGCGCCGCCACGCAGCGTGCTGCCGGCCGCACCGCCCCCGGCCCGCGCCGCTCCCGGCGAGGAACTGCCGCTGGCGCTCAGTCCCGGCTTCCAGCTGTTCGAATACCGCATCGATGCCGTGCTGGGGCAGGGTGGCTTTGGCATCACCTACCTTGCCACGGACGTCAACCTGAACGCGAAGGTGGCGATCAAGGAGTACCTGCCGGGCGATTACGCGACCCGGGCGTCGGACCATTCCGTGTCGCCGCGCTGGGCCGAGGACAATGATTTTTACCTGAGTGGACTGGAAAGCTTCCTGGTCGAGGCGCGCACGCTTGCCACCTTCCGCCATCCGAACATCGTGCGCGTGGCCCGCTTTTTCGAGGCCCACCGCACCGCCTACATGGTGCTGGAGTATGAGCGCGGCAAGCCGCTCAAGCAGTGGTGGGAAAAGCGCAAGGCGATGCCGGAGGCGCAGTTGCTGTCGCTGCTGCATCCGCTGCTCGACGGGCTGGCGCTGGTGCACGAATCGGGCTATCTGCACCGCGACATCAAGCCGGACAACATCTACGTGCGCAAGGACGATGGCAGCCTGGTGCTGCTCGACTTTGGCGCCGCCCGGCAAACGGCCGGCGGCGCGCAGGCCATGGCCGACGTGGTCACGCCCGGCTATGCGCCGCCGGAACAATACGCGGGCGGGCCGCAGGGGCCATGGACCGACATCTACGCGCTGGGCGCCACGCTGTACTGGATGGTCACCGGCGCCAAGCCCGCGCCCGCGCCCGAGCGCCAGCACGGCGTGGCGCAACACGTGCCGGCGCGCGAGGCCGCGGCCGGCCGCTACAGCGAGGCGTTCCTGCAGGCGATCGACCAGGCGCTGATGCTCGATCCCGCGCAGCGCCCGCAAACGGTGGCCGACTTCGCCCACGGCCTGTTCGCGGCCCATGCCGGCAGCCTGGGCTTGCAGGATGCGCTGCGGGTGGGCGAACTGGAGGCGCAACGGCGGCTGTCCAAGGGCGTGCGCCGCCTGGGCCGGGCCATGTGGCGGCCCGCCTCCTGGCCGCTGGGCGTGAAGCTGACGCTGGCCCTGGTGCTGGCGGCGCTGCTGCCGATGACCATCACGGCCTATTACAACCTGCGCGCCAGCGTGGCCACCGTGTCGGCCAGCGAACTGCGCAACCTGGAAAGCCTGGCCCGGAGCACGGCCGGGCGGGTGGCGCAGCTGCTGGGGGACAGCCGCCACCTGGCTGCCTACCTGGCGGCCGATCCGGTGTTCATCAATTACTTGCGTGCGCCCGGCACGGCAGGCCGCGAGGCCGTCCATGCGCGGCTGCTCAGCGTGGTCCGATCCAATCCCGACGTGCACCTGATGTTTCTCATGAATGCGCAAGGCGATGCGCTGGTGTCGAGCGAGCCGGGCGTGGCGGGGCTCAATTTCAAGTTCCGCCAGTACTTCCAGCAGGCCATGGGCGGCCATCCGTTCATGACGGGCGTGATCGTCGGGTCCACGGAAGGCAAGCCCGGTGTGTACTACGCTTATCCCGTGTTCGACGCCCGCCACGCCGTGATCGGGGTGGTGGTCTTGCGCATCAAGGGTTCGACGATCACGGCGATCCTGAACCAGGTGCGCGCCCACGGTTCGCGGCAACCGCTGATGATCGACGGCGATGGCGTGCTGGTCCAGTATCCCGATGAACGCATGTTGTACCGCAGCCTGATGCCGCTGCCGCGCGAGGCGCTGGCGCGCATCGTGGCCGACCAGCGCTTCCGGCGCCAGCGCATCGAGAGCCTGGACATGCCGACGCTGGCGCGGGCCATGGTCGGCGCGCGCGCGCCGGGCAGCATCCGCTACCACTCCACGCTGACGGACGTGGACGAGTATGCCGGCTTCGCCCCCGTGGCCGGCCATGACTGGGTGGTGGCCGTGACGGAATCGCGCCAGCGCTTCGAGGCGCCGCTGCGGCAACTGTTCGACAATGTGCTCTACAGCGTGGGCGTGGTGGGCCTGGTGTTCCTGCTGCTGGCGTTATGGTTCGCGCGCGGCATCGTGCGGCCGGTCCGGCGCCTGACGGATGCGGCCAACGCGCTCAAGGAAGGCGATTATGAGCGCGCCAATGTCCAGGTCAAGGTCACCACGGGCGACGAGATCGGCCAGCTGGCCCGCACCTTCAACGTGATGATCGACGTGCTGCGCCAGCGCGAGCGCGAGCAGCGGCGGGGCGGGCTGGGGCGGCGGCGCGGCCAGTAGCGCCAGGGGCAGACACCGGGAGTGGTCCCTATGGCTCGCCATATTCGATGTGCCACGCCTTGGCGGCGTCCTGCTGGCAGCCATAGCCGCGCAATCCGGCGGCCAGCGCCAGTTGATGGCCGGTGTGATCGGGGGCCGGCACCTGGCGCGCCAGGCGCCATTGCCTGGGTGGGCGCAGCAGGTCGCGCGCCATGAGCAGCCGCGGCAGGCCACCGTAGACGGTCGCGTAGCCATGCACGGCATAGCCTTGCAACAGCAGGCCGCGCAGGCTGCGCATGTTTTCCGGCGCCACCGTGGCCAGCATCAGCGTGCGGCCCAGTGACTGCGCCAGTGCGCCACGCGCGTCGATGGCCACCCGGTGCAGGTTATGGCCGCGCCACGGGGGCAGCGAGGCGGCGCCGTCCAGCACGCAGGCCCGCTGGCGGTCGGCCGGCGCCAGCGCCAGCAGCCCTGCCAGGTGCGCGACCGTCTCGGAGTCGAGGCCCAGCACGCCATAGGCCACCAGTTGGTCGCCCATGAAGCAGCCCAGGATCCGGCCCAGCGCCTCGATGTGCTGTTCGAAATGGTCAGGCTGGTCCGGCCGCACCATGCCGGCCGGCGTGGCGGCGTACACCTGCGCGTGCAGTGCCCAGGCCATGTGGGCTTCGTCCGGGCGCAAGGGGCGCCAGCGGAACGGGCTGTCCTCGTTCATCGCAGCAGCTCCGCGTAGTTGATCACCTTGAGCGGTGGGTACAAGCGCAGCTGGTCCGCCGCCGCCATGTTGACCAGGTAGGAAAAACGGGCCAGCGTTTCGATGGGGATGGCGGCCGGCGCCATGCGGTGGACGAGGATCTGGGCCGCCTTGTGGGCCGTCAGCCGTCCCACGGTGTCGTAGCCTGACACCAGCCCGAACAGGGCTTTGCCGTCGCGCAGGTAGACTTCCGTGGCGGCGAACGTGGGCAGGCGCTGCGCCAGCGCGGCCGCCGTCAGGGCTTGCCGGTTGGCGGCCAGGAAGCTGTCCGGGCCGATGTAGAGCAACTGCGTGGCCGCGCTGGCCAGGCTGGCCACCAGGCCGGGCAGGGCGGCCGCATCGGGCTGCCCCTTGGCGTCCAGGGGCACGGGCTTTTCCACCAGCCGCAATTGATGGGCCGCGGCCAGGGCGCGCCACTCGGCCACGTTCTGCACGGAGTTCGGCTCGGCCGGGTTGTAGATGATGGCGATCCGGTCGAAGCGGCGGTAGGCGCGGATGGCGCTCAGTTGCTGTGCCAGCGGCACCACATGGCAGGCGCCCGTCACGTTGCGGCCCGACGAGGCCAGCGAGGTGACCAGCCCCGAGCCCAGCGGCGAGGCGACCATGGTGAACACGACCGGGATATCCGTCACGTGGACGGCCGGATCAACGGCGCCAGCCCGTCCGGCCACGGCCAGGGTGACGGGCGTGCCCCAGGTGTAGATCAGGTCCGCCTGCAGGGCGCGCGCTTCGGCCACCAGTTGCGGTACCTTGCCGATATCCTGCGCCACGTCGCGCATGACCATCTCCACGGCGATGCCGTTGACGGCGAAGTAGTCGCGGAAGCCTTGTTCGACGGCGCTCTGGCCGCGGTACAGCATCATGTAGATGCGGTAGGGGCGCGTGGCCGCGCGCAGGGCCGGCGTGGCCAGCCAGGCGCCGGCGGCGCAGGCGGCACCCAGCACGGCGCGCCGGCCCTGTGCCTGCGGGGCGGGCGGACGGGCGCCGTTCATGGCTGGCCTACCGCGCCGCGCGCATGCCGGCGCCGGTGTGGCCACAGCGTGGCCGTGAACAGCAGCGACGTCACCAGACCCGCCGCACCCAGGATCAGCATGGCGCCGGCGGCGCCGTGGCGCGCCACCAGTGCGCCCGTGACGATGGGGCCGGCGGCCGCGCCCAGGCGCTCGATCAGCCGGAACACGCCCATCACGGGGCCGCTGCCGGTATCGAGCGTTTCGTCGCGGGTGGCGCGCGCCACCAGCACCAGTTGGGCCGAGATGCTCATGGCCTGGCCCAGGCCCAGCCCCGCGATAGCCAGCAAGACCAGCGGCGGGCTGGCGCCGCGCAGCACGGGCAGCATGGCCAGCGCCGTCAGCAGGCCGCCGCCGGCCACCATGGCGGCGTAGGCGTTGTAGCGGTCGGCCAGGTGGGCGAACAGGGGCGCCAGCAGCAGGCAGCTCAAGCCGTACAGCATGGTGTAGCGGCCGATGTCGGACTTGGACGCGCCCAGGCCATGCAACAACAAGGGGACCAGGAAGATCAGGAAGCCGGAGTAGAGGAACTTGGCCGGTATCCCGGACAAGACGGTCAGCGCGACGAAGCGCCGGTTATGCAGCAGCCTGGGCACCAGCTTGTGCAGCGGTGCCGGCGGACCGGCGCCGGGCGTGGCGCTGCGGTTGTCCAGCACCGCGCCGGCGATGCAGGCGGCCAGCAGTCCTGTCCCGGCGCCCAGGGCGAACACGGGCCGGTAGCCAAGGCGGTCGGCCAGGATCCCGCCCACGGCCGGGGCGCAGATCTCGGCCACCATGATGGCGCCCACGAACAGCGCCATGCCCCGGCCCCGGTTGGCGCCGTCGGTGCTGTCGAAGACATAGCCCTGGCAAGCCATGAACATGAGGGCGTAGCCCAGGCCGGTGACGGCGCGCGCGGCCAGCAGCACCCAATAGTGCGGCACCAGGGCGGTGGCGGCCAGCCCCGCGATCACCAGCACGGCGCCAGCCATGTAGCTGGTGCGCCGCCCCACGCGGTCGGACCAGTGGCCGGCGGCGGGCATGCTCAGCGCCACGGCCAGCAGGAAGGCCGTCACGGGCAGGCTGGCGCGCAGGCCCTCGGACAGGGCCAGGCCCGGCATGGGTAGCGCGGCCGCATATACGGGCAGGAAGGGGCGCGACAGCATTTCCGCGAACATGAACAGGAAGCTGAGGGCGCGCACCAGCACCAGGCGCTGCTGCGTCAGGTCGGCATCGGCGCCGGCATCGCCAAATGCGTACTCGCGCTGCAGTTGGCCCAGCAAGGCGGCGCTGGCGTGGCTTTGCCGGGCGCTGGAGGCAAGCGCCGCCAGCTTCTCGTAGCCGTGGTTGACGGCGGCAGCGATCGCGCCCAGGCGCACGGCCAGCGGCTCGCTGCCTTCACGCAGGTGGGCGCGGCGGAAGTCGCCGGCGGCCAGCCGCGTCATCATGGCCGCGATCTGGCGCATGGGTGCCGTGAAATTGAGGGTGACGACGAACCACAGCACTTCGAAGGCGATCAGCAGGCTGGCCAGCAGCACGATGCCGACGTCGTAGCGCAGTTCGCGCACGCGCGCGGCCAGGTAGTCGCGGTGTACGCCCACGTGCAGCTGGCCGACGATGGCGCCATGCAGCCGCAGGGGCAGCGGCTGGTCCAGGTAGCCCGATGGCGGGCCGCCGTCGTCGCCGCTGCCAAACAGGGGGGCGCCATCGGTGCCGCTCACGCGCACGTAGGCCAGGTCGGGATTTTGCCGGAGCACGTCGGCGAAGTACTCGGGCACGCCCACCAGCCGGGGCAGCGGGATGCCGTAGCCCAGCGCCCGTTCCAGCCTGGCCGCCAGCGACAGGGCGGCCGTGTGGGCCTTGTTGCCAAGTTCCGGCAGCAGGCGTTCCTCGGCCCGGCTCCAGGCGTAATACGACAGGGCCAGCTGGGTGGCCAGCAGCAGCGCCAGCGCGAACGCGAACAACTGGCGCACCGGGCGCGCCGTCAGGCGCTGGTCCGGCGTCATGTGCGCTCTCCGGCCGGGCCGCGGGCGTCGCCGGGATTGCCGAGCGCGCGCCTGGCCTGTTCCAGTTCCCGCAGCGCGGCGTCGGCCCGTTCACGGGCGCGGCCAGCCAGCGCGGCCGCCTCCGTATCGGGGTGGGGCGGCGGTGGCCGATGGTCGAGCGTGGAGGCGATGCTGTCCATGGTGCGGGTGATGCGGCGCATCCAGAGCCGGATCGCGGCCAGCGCCAGCAGCGCGCCGGCGGCGGCGATCCATGCGGCGGCCCGCGTCAGCTGGCTGGCGTAGGCGGCGATCGACAAGTCCTGCGCCTGGCGCGCGTAGCGCAGTTCGATGGCGCCCATGGCCACGCCCAGGTTGCTGGACAGGGGCGCGCGCAGCGCGAGGCCGTGCGCGGAGTCGCCTGTGCTGAACACGGGGGCGCCCTGGGCGTCCAGCACGCGGATGCCGACGATGGCGCCGTCCTGGCGCGCTTCCCGATCGATGGCGGCCTGCGCGTTGCCCAGACCCTTCAAGGGCAGGCCCAGGTCCAGGCCCGTTTCCAGGCTGTCGCGCAGGTCGTCGAGGATCAGGTGCAGGCGCGACTGCTCCAGCTCACTGAGGGTGCGATCGAGCTTGCCGACGCTGAGATAGGCGTTCAGGCCGAGGGCCAGCGCGCCGATCAGGATGATGGGCGCGCTGATGGTGACGCTGAGCCGTGACATCGCCATGCCGCACCCGGAAGATGTTCGATATGCAAGAATTGTAGCATTGAAATTCCGAGGCGCGGCGCGGCGCGGGGCCGGTGTGGCCGGCCAGCCGCATCAAGCTTGAGGCGCCGCAAAAAATGGGCTGGTTATTCGTAGGCGGGCAGCCGCTTTTGCTCCAGCGGCGTGAAGCCGGCGTCGCGCAGTTGCTGCAGTTCGGCCGCGCTGGGCGGCGCGGCACGCGCCAGCAACTGGCGGCGCTGCTGCTGGTAGGCGGCGATGCGGTGCTGCCAATCAGCCTGCTCGCGGTCCAGCTCCGCCAGCCGGTCGGCCGCCGCCGGCGACAGCGTGGCCGCGCGCAGCTGGTAGATCTCGTTGTCGCCCGCCCCTTGCGCGCGGCGTTGCTGCACCTCGTCCTCCAGCCGCAGCACGCGGGTGGGCGCCTCGCGCTCCTCGCGCAGGGCGGCGGGCAGCCTGGCGTCCAGCGCGGCCAGCTTTTGCTGGCGCTGGGCCGGGGTCAGCGTGCTGTCGGCGTTGATTTCCATGCGGGCGATGGCGTCCGTGTCGTAGGTGTCGCTGGCGCCGAACAGGCCATCGATCTCGTCCTGGCTGAAATAGCGGTGGCGCAGCTGCTGCATGGCTGCCAGCCGGGCGCGCGCGCCATCGGTCAGGCTGGCCGGCTTGGGCAAGCTCTTTTCCACGTCCACCAGGGCGCGCTTGTAGTCGAGGTATTGGTCCAGCAGGCGGCGCGCTGCGGCGGCCGCCGCCGGTTTCAGGCGCCGGTCGAGCTCGCGCCCGATCTCGGTGCGGATGGCGTCGAGCGAACGCTCGCCCAGGCCCGCCAGGTAGTAATCGAACAGGTGCGCCAGCTCGGCGTCGACCACCAGCTTGTCGGCGCTGTCCTGGCGCACCGCGCCATCGGGCGCGGTGCCATCCATGGAACGCACGAACGCGAAGTAGTTGGGGTCGGAATTGGCCGCTTGCGCCGGCGCTTCCGGCTGGTGCAGCGAGAAGTACAGGGCGCCGGCGGCCAGCGCCAGCGCGCCGGCCCGCAACAGTTTTGCGCGTGCGTTCATGGCCGCTCCCTTACAGGCCCAGGCCTTGCAGGCGGTTGGCCTGCTGGCGGAAGATGGTGACGGGGCTCGTTTCGAACAGGTTGGTGATGCCGATCATCTGGTTCACCTCGTCCAGGTGGTTCATGGCGTAGTCGTCGCGGATCACGTGGCCCAGGTGGCTCGAGCAGCTGCTGACCAGGCCATCGTTCTTGGCGCCGTTGAATGCCAGCGAGGTGAGCGCCAGCACGGGGTCGCTGATGTCGAAGAAGTTGGTGTAGGGCTGGGCGCCGCTCCACGAGAAGTAGTACACGCCGTTGACCTGGTAGTCGCCTTCGCCGCAGGCCGTGGTGGGCACGCCTTCCGGATGCCGGCTGTTGAAGGCGGCCGTGCCGGCCGTGCTGAGCGACTGGGCGGCGGCCACGGAATCCTGCGGCAGGGTGGGGCTGCCGGACAGGAAGGAGATCAGGCCGGCGACAGCGTTGGCCACCGTGTAGGTGACGTCGGGCACGGCGCCGATCAGCACGTCGGCCACGGCCGACCCCTTGTTCACGCCGCCGACGCTGCTGACGGAAGCGACCAGGTCGGGCCGCACGGAGGCCACGTAGCGGGAGGTGGGGCCGCCGTGGCTATGGCCGATCAGGTTGACCTTGGCGGCGCCGGTGGCGGCCAGGATTTGCTGGACCTGGGTCAGCAACTGTTCGCCGCGCACTTCCGTGCTGTTGGCGGCCGACACGGTGGTGACGTAGACCTTGGCGCCGCCGCTTTGCAGGGCGGACGCGATGCCGTAGAAGTAATCGACCGGCCCCAGGCTGTCGAAGCCTAACAGGCCGTGCACCAGCACGATGGGGTATTTGGTCTGGGTGTAGCCGGTGGCCCACGAGGGGGCGGGCAGCGCCGTGAGCGCGATCAGCAAGAGTGACAGGGTCTTCCAGAAGCGATGTTTCATGTTGTCTCCGTAAAGTTATCGAGTAGGGACGGCCGTCATGCCGCGCACGACGCGCCAGGGCGGCGGCCGTCGTGCCCCGGCGGCCCGCGTTCCTTTCCACTCTCCGGTGAAAATAAAACGAGCGCTCGCTCGGTTTTTGGACTGTAACATTGTTGTTAGATTAATCTTTCCGGGATGGTCGAATTCAGGCCCCGAAATTGGAAAATCGGCCGGGACAGTTGTTTTCCTGCGTTATAATCGTTCCCGAAATCAATCTTTGGGGTGACCTTGCCTGTCCACTTCACTTTTCAGCAATTCCAGCGCATGACGCCGCTCGATGGCGCCAATATCTGGGCCTTCCTGCTCGACCGTTACGCCGACCGCATCGGCGTCAAGCGCCGCAAGCCGGCGCTGGAGAACCTGGAAAAAATCTTCAACGCCACCTTCCGCCTGGCCAACGAGGTCGGGTTCCGGGCCATGAACTTGCGCGACCTGTGCCGCGAGACGGGCTTGTCGATGGGTGGCTTGTACGGCTACATCAGCGGCAAGGACCAGCTGGCCGAAATGATCGAGGACGTGGTGCGCCACGCCACCCAGGAAGTGCCGCGCATGTTCGCCCACGTGGACGATCCGCTGGACCGGCTCGAGGCGCTGATCCGCGCCTCCATTTTCCTGTCCGAGATCCTGCAGCCGTGGTTTTATTTCGTGTTCATGGACTCGCGCGCGCTGCCGCCCCAGCAGCGCGCCATGGCCAAGGAGTCGGAGCTGTATGTGCAGGCGCTGATCACGGGCCTGGTCGACCGCGTGCAACCACGCCCGGAGGGCGCCGCGCCGCTGCTGGCGGCCCATTGCATGGCCATGTTCCAGGACTGGTACGTCAAGCGCTGGAAGTACCGCGCCGCCAGGGTCACGCCCGACCAGTTCGCGGAAAGCACGGTGCGCTTCGTGCGCAGCCACCTGGCGGCGGCGCGCACGGCGTGAGCTGATCGCGCTCCGGTTCCCGTGTATGGGCGGCCACCTGCAGGGCCGCCCGCAGGACGCCCGCCTAGTTGATCGCCGGTTTCTCGGCCGGGGCCTGGTTGGCCGCGGGCGCGTCCAGTGCCGGCGCCGCGTCGCCCATGTCGAGCGAGTGGACGGCCGCGTCGCCCATGAATTCATCGTACAGCCATTCGCCATCGACCTGGGTCAGGCCGGCCGGCACGGCGCGCTCCTGCGGCGGGCGCTGTTGCAGGGCCACGCGCATGTAGTCCATCCAGATCGGCATGGCCACCGTGGCGCCGAATTCGCGTCCGCCCAGCGACTTGGGATCGTCGTAGCCCATCCACGACACGGCCACGATGCCGCCGCCGTAGCCGGAGAACCAGCCGTCCATGGCGTCGCTGGTGGTGCCGGTCTTGCCGGCGATGTCGGGGCGGCCCAGCCTGGCCGCCGCGGCGCCGGTGCCGGTGCGCGTTACTTCGCGCAGCATGGAGTCGGTGACGAAGGCATTGCGCACGTCGATCACGCGGGCATTTTCCTGCAGGCTGGCGGGCGGCTTGGTTTCCGAGATCACGGCGCCGTTGCCATCCACGATGCGCGAGATCAGATAGGGCTCGATCTGGTAGCCGCCGTTGGCGAACACGGCGTAGGCGCCGGCCAGTTGTAGCGGCGTGACGGCGCCCGTGCCCAGCGCCAGCGTCAGGTTCTTGGGCTGGCGGCCCAGGTCGAAGCCGAACTTGCCCAGGTAGTCGTGCGCGTAGGGGACCGTGATGTTGCGCAGGATCCGCACCGAAGCGACGTTCTTGGACTTGGCCAGCGCCGTGCGCATGGTAATCGGGCCGTCGTACACGCCGTCGTCATTGCCGGGACGCCAGGTCTCGTTGCCCGTCTCGGCGCCCGTCAGCTCGATCGGCACGTCGTTGATGATGGTGGCTGGCGAGAAGCCTTTTTCCAGCGCCGCCGAGTAGATGAAGGGCTTGATCGAGGAGCCGGGCTGGCGCCACGCCTGCGTCACGTGGTTGAACTTCTGCAGGTTGTAGTCGAAGCCGCCCACCAGCGCGTGGTAGGCGCCCGTGACGGCGTCGATCGACACGAAGGCGGCCGCCACCTGCGGTACCTGGGTGATGACCCAGGCGTTCTTCTCGCCGCGCATGATGCGCACTATGGCGCCGGGGCGCAGCCTGAAGCCGTCCCTGGCGCCGGCGGCCAGCGCGGGCGCGGCCAGGCGCAGGCCGTCGCCGGTGATGGTGATCTCCTGGCCGAACGGGTCCTGCACCTTCACGTTCTTCGGGCCCGCATCGAGCACCACGGCCGGGATCAGGCGGTCGCTGCCGGGGCGCTTCTGCAGCGCTTCCTCGATGGCGTCGTCGCGTTCCTCGTCGCCGGCTGGCAGCTCGATGTACGCTTCCGGACCACGGTAGCCGTGGCGCTGGTCGTAGGCCAGCACGTTGCGGCGCACGGACTCGTAGGCCGCGTCCTGGTCGGCCTTGAGGATGGTCGTATAGACGCTGATGCCCTTGTTGTACGCCTCATCCTTGAACTTGGCGTACACCACCTGGCGCGCCAGTTCGGCCACGTATTCGGCGTGGGTGTCGAACTCCTGGCCGCGGTTGTTCACGCGCAGCGGTTCGTGCAGGGCTTTCTGGTACTGCTCTTCCGTGATGTAGTCCAGTTCACGCATGCGCTTGAGTACCACGTGCTGGCGCTGCCTGGCGCGCTTGGGATTGACGGCCGGGTTGTGGTGGGCCGGGTTCTTGGGCAGGCCGGCCAGCATGGCCATCTCGCCGATGCTCAGGTCCTTCAGCGGCTTGCCGTAGTAGACCTGGGCCGCGCTGCCAAAGCCGAACGAGCGCTGGCCCAGGTAGATCTGGTTCATGTACAGCTCCAGGATCTGGTCCTTGCTGAGTGCCGCCTCGATCTTATAGGCCAGCATGACTTCGTTGAGCTTGCGGGCGATGACCTTGTCGCGCGTGAGGAAGAAGTTGCGGGCCACCTGCATGGTGATGGTGGAGCCGCCCTGGCGGAAGCCGCCGCCCAGGTTGGAGCGGATCGCGCCCGGCACGCGCAGCCAGTCGATGCCGCCGTGCTCGTAGAAGCGCGCATCCTCGACGGCCAGGATGGCCTTCTTCATCATCTCCGGCATGTCCTTGATGGGGATGAAGTCGCGGTGTTCCTCGCCGAATTCGCCGATCAGCACCTTGTCGGCCGTGTAGATGCGCAGCGGGATCTTGGGACGGTAGTCCGTGATCGTGTCCAGCGACGGCAGGTTGGGCGCGATGACCAGCAACAGGTAGGCTACCAGCAGGCCGGCGGCGATCAGGCCGGCCAGTACGATGGCGATCAGGCCGCGCACGACGTTGCGGCGCTTGAACAGGGAGGATGCGGCGGGCAGGGAAGCACTCAAGACGGAATTCTCGTGGTTGCGAAGTGGGGGAATTATAGACCAATCGCCCCGCCGCACCGTGATACTGGTGGTGGCGCGCGGGATGTACTTATAATGGTTCAAGGGCCGCCATGGCGGCGGCGATAACGGCGATCGACCAGGCGGGAACCTTATGACAGAACCGCGGCACACGATAGATTGCGATGTCCTCGTGGTGGGTGGGGGCATCAACGGCGCCGGCATCGCGCGTGACGCGGCCGGGCGCGGACTGTCCGTCGTGCTGTGCGAGCGGGACGACCTGGCCGCGCACACCTCATCGGCTTCCACCAAGTTGATCCACGGCGGCCTGCGCTACCTCGAATATTATGAATTTGGCCTGGTGCGCAAGGCGCTGCTGGAGCGCGAGGTGCTGTTGCGCAGCGCGCCCCACATCATGCGGCCCTTGCGTTTCGTGATGCCGCACGCGCGGGGCCAGCGGCCGGCGTGGATGATACGGGCCGGCCTGCTGCTGTACGACAGCCTGGCGCGGCGCGAACTGCTGCCCGCGTCGTCCGGCATCGCGCTGCGTCGCCACTCGGCCGGCCAGCCGCTCAAGCCGGAATTCACGCGCGGCTTCGTCTATTCCGACGGCTGGGTGGATGATGCCCGGCTGGTGGTGCTGAACGCGATCGACGCGGCCGAGCGGGGCGCCACCATCCTTACCCGCACCACCTGCCTGTCCGCCCGGCGTGAGGGCGAGCGCTGGCAGGCGTTGCTGGATAAGCCAGACTGTGGCCGCATCCAGGTCAACGCCCGCTACCTGGTTAACGCGGCCGGGCCATGGACGGCGGCATTCCTGCAATCGGCCGTGCCGCAGGCGCGCCCGCGCCCGCTGCGGCTGATCAAGGGCAGCCACATCGTCGTGCCGCGCCTGTTCGCGCACGATTACGCCTACATCTTCCAGCACCCGGACGGGCGCATCGTGTTCGCCATCCCCTACGAACAGGACTACACGCTGATCGGCACCACGGACCTTGATTACCAGGGCGACCCCGGCCAGGTCGCCATCACGCCCGACGAAACCAGCTACCTGTGCGAACTGGCCAGCTACTACTTCGCCGCGCCCGTGATGCCGGCCGACGTGGTGTGGAGCTATGCAGGCGTGCGCCCGCTGGTGGAGGACGAGGCGGCCGACGCCAAGGCCGTCACGCGTGACTACCGGCTGGAGGTGGACAGCGATGGCGCGCCGCTGCTCAGTGTTTTTGGCGGCAAGATCACCACCTTTCGCAAGCTGTCCGAGGAAGCGGTGGACCTGGTGGCGCGCGCGCTGGAGAACCGGCACGGTTCCTGGACGGCGGACGCCTGCCTGCCCGGCGGGGACTTGTTCGGGGCCGCGCCCCAGAATCGCGCCGTGCTCGAATTTGGCGGCTGGCTGCGGGAGCAGCAGCTGCGCTACGGCTGGCTGCCGACGGCGCTGGTGGCACGCTACGCGCGCGCCTACGGCACCCGCATGCACACGCTGCTGGCGGGGCGCGAAGCGCCGGGCGCCATGGGCGAGGAAATCGCCGCCGGCTTGTACGAGGCCGAAGTGGATTACCTGCGCCGCTACGAGTGGGCGCGCAGCGCGCAGGACATCCTGTGGCGGCGCACCAAGCTGGGCCTGCACCTGCTGCCGGGGGCGACGGGCAGACTGCGGGACTGGCTGGATGCGCATCCGCTGCACAAGCCCTGAGCCGGCATCGCCCAAACGACAACGGCGGCCCGCGGGCCGCCGTTGTCACACAAGCCAGGGACAGGCTTATTTCACGCCGTGCATCAATTTGCTGATCAGCGGTGCGACCAGGAACAGCAGGATACCGCCGGCCATCAGCGAGTAGAAGCCCATCGTGTAGCCTTGCAGCGCCGATGTCACCGACATGCCCTTTTCGCCGCTCACGAAGCTGGCGAAGATGCCCGACAGGTTGTTGCCGATGCCGGTGGAGAGGAACCAGCCGCCCATGCCCAGGCCCACCAGGCGGGTGGGGGCCAGCTTGGTCACCATCGACAGGCCGATCGGCGACAGGCACAGTTCACCGACGGACTGGATCACGTACACCATGAACAGGGTCCAGAACGGGATCTTGTTGTGGACGTCGACCAGCGACGACAGGGCGAACATCAGCAGGCCGAAGGCCAGGCCGTTGAAGATCAGGCCCAGGCCGAACTTGCGCGCGATGGACGGGTTGACGTTCTTGCGGCCCATGGCCACCCAGATGAAGGCGATCACCGGCGCCAGCGTGATGATGGCGATCGAATTCACGGTCTGGAAGTAAGCGTTCGGGAACTCCCAGCCGAACATGATGCGGTCGACGATCTTATCGGCCAGGAAGGTGAACGAGCTGCCCGCCTGTTCGAAGAACATCCAGAACATGATGTTGAAGAAGAAGATCACCAGCATGGCGATCACCTTGTCGCGCGCCACCTTGCCGTTACGGATGCCTTCGATCATCAGCATCACCGACAGCAGGATGAACAGCACCGACAGCACGCCTTGCAGGTTGTTGGCGCCCACGGCCAGCAGCATGTAGACGATGGGGATCACGCACAGCGCGCCCAGCGCCACCCACAGCATGCGCTTGGGGTCCTGCATCTGCGCTTCGGGCGCACCGATGCCTTTCAGGCCGCGGCGGCCGATGCTGAACCAGAACAGGCTGATGAGCATGCCCACGCCGGCGGAGATGAACACCACCTTGTAGGCAGGCATGCCGCCGGTGCCGAAGATCTTGGTGGCCAGGAATTCAGTCAGCACGGGCGCGATCAGGGCGCCCGAGTTGATGCCCATGTAGAAAATGGTGAAGCCCGAATCGCGGCGCGTGTCGGCCAGCGCATACAGCTTGCCTACCATGGTCGAGATGTTCGGCTTGAACATGCCATTGCCAACGATGATGGTGGCCAGGCCCAGTTTGAAGATGTTCGGATCAGGCAGCGCGATCATGAACAGGCCGGCGGCCATGAAGATGGCGCCGACGATGATGGAGCGCTGGTATCCCAGCACGCGGTCGGCCACGTAGCCGCCAAACAGGGCGCCCGCATACACGAGGGCGAGGTAGGAACCGTAGGTCAGGTTGGCGAACTGCTCGCCGGCCGCGTCGCCGTGGTAGAACTGGGCGACGATGTAGAGTACCAGGGCCCAGCGGATGCCGTAGAAGGCGAAACGCTCCCAGAACTCGGTCATGAACAACATCCAAAGCGGAGCTGGGTGTCCCATGATCTGTTTGAACTCGGGGACAGCGACTTCCTGGTTAGCTTGGGTAGCACCGCTCATGCGGTTTCTCCTAAAGTTTATTATGGTCGATAAAAATGGGTGGGAAGCCGCGCCCTGGCTGGATAAGCTTGGGGGCGCAACAATCCACGCCGGTCTTCCGGGTGCGGCATTTTAATCTACAAATCAGTCCTGGGGCATATTTTGACTCTCCGCCTGCAAATTTTTAGCGCTTGTGCTAATAATGGCCACGCGCGTTTGCATAGGGCGGGTAATGCAATCTCCGGCCCCAAACGGGCTCAGTTGTCGTATATTGGCACTGCAAGCCATCACGTTGCAGCGAATCTGAATAAGGATTTTTGTATCATGGAACATGACGTTGTCGATACCCTGATCGCGCCCGAAGGACAGCTGGAAGTCTTGTCGAAGGCCGAAGTGAACAAGCTGCTCGACACCAGCCAGGGCGGCCTCTATAAAGTCTTCCGCAATTGCGCGCTGGCCGTGCTCAATTGCGGCAGCACGATCGACGATGGAAAGGAACTGCTGGAACGCTACAAGTCGTTCGACATCAGCATCATTCAGCGCGAGCGCGGCATCAAGCTCGAAATCAAGGGCGCGCCGGCCATCGCCTTCGTTGACGGCAAAATGGTCAAGGGCATCCACGAACACCTGTTCGCGGTGCTGCGCGATATTATCTTCGTCAGCAACGAGGTGACGGATAACCCTGAATTCGACCTGGGGAGCACGGAAGGCATCACGGACGCCGTGTTCCACATCCTGCGCAACGCCGGCATCCTCAAGCCGCAGATCAATCCCAACCTGGTGGTGTGCTGGGGCGGGCACTCGATCAACCGCGCCGAGTACAACTACTCGAAAGAGGTGGGTTATCAGATGGGTCTGCGCGGGCTCGATATCTGCACCGGCTGCGGGCCGGGCGCCATGAAAGGCCCGATGAAGGGCGCCACCATCGGCCACGCCAAGCAGCGTTTGGATACGGGGCGCTACCTCGGCATCTCCGAGCCGGGCATCATCGCCGCCGAATCGCCCAACCCCATCGTCAACGCGCTGGTGATCATGCCGGACATCGAGAAGCGCCTGGAAGCTTTCGTGCGCGCGGGCCACGGCATCGTCGTGTTCCCCGGCGGCGCCGGCACGGCCGAGGAAATCCTGTACATCCTGGGCATCCTGCTGCACCCGGATAACGCGGACATCCCGTTCCCGCTCGTGTTCACGGGGCCGGAAACGTCGCGCGAATACTTCGTGCAGATCAACCAGTTCATCCACGATACGCTGGGTCCGGAGGCGCAGCAGCGCTACAAGATCATCATCGACGATCCCGAACTGGTGGCGCGCGAGATGCAGGCCGGGATCAAGCAGGTGCGTGAATTCCGCAAGTCGCGCAGCGACGCCTACTATTACAACTGGCTGCTGAAGATCGACCACGAGTTCCAGAAGCCGTTCGCGCCCACCCACGAGAACATGCGCAACCTGAGCCTGCACAAGAACCAGGAAGTGCACCTGCTGGCGGCCAACCTGCGGCGCGCCTTCTCCGGCGTGGTGGCCGGTAACGTGAAGGACGAGGGCATCCGTGCGATCGAAAAATACGGCCACTTCGAAATCCACGGCGACGCCTCCATCATGGGGCCGATGGACGCGCTCTTGGCCTCGTTCGTGGCCCAGCACCGCATGAAGCTGGCCGGCAAGCACTACACCCCCTGCTACCGCGTCATCCAGTAAGACAATCGGGGACGTGGCAAAATTGTAATGGTGTTATTGCCCGATTCCAATTTTTGCTGCGTCCCCAGTTTCCAGAGGGGCTGGAGCAAAGAAAAAGCCGCGCGGTTTTGCAACCGGGCGGCTTTTTATATGGCGCTACGCTGCGCTTATTCTTCGCGGCGCAGGTGCGGGAACAGCAGCACGTCGCGGATGTTGGGCGAGTCGGTGATGATCATCATCAGGCGGTCGATGCCGATGCCGCAACCGCCGGCCGGCGGCATGCCGTATTCCAGCGCGCGGATGTAGTCGGCGTCGTAGAACATGGCTTCCTCGTCGCCGGCGTCCTTGGCCGCCACCTGGGCCAGGAAGCGGGCCGACTGGTCTTCCGCGTCGTTCAGTTCCGAGAAGCCGTTGGCGATCTCGCGGCCCACCATGAACAGCTCGAAGCGCTCGGTGATGCCGGGCACCGTGTCCGAGGCGCGCGCCAGCGGCGACACTTCGACCGGGTAGTCGATGATGTAGGTCGGCTCCCACAGCTGCGCTTCCGCCGTTTCCTCGAACAGCGCCAGTTGCAGCGCGCCCAGGCCCGAGTGGGCGTGCGGCTTGACGCCGAACTTGGCCAGTTCGGCCGTGATGAATTCGGCGTCGTGCAGTTGCTCGTTGGTGTAGTGCGGCGCGTACTTGTTGATGGCGCCCACGATGGTCAGGCGGTGGAACGGCTTGGCCAGGTCCAGCTCGCGGCCGCCGTAGGTCAGGGTGGCAGTGCCGTGGGCGTCGATGGCGGCCTGGCGGATCACGGCTTCCGTGAAGTCCATCAGCCACTTGTAGTCGGTGTAGGCCGCGTAGAACTCCATCATCGTGAATTCAGGGTTGTGACGGATCGACACGCCTTCGTTGCGGAAGTTGCGGTTGATCTCGAACACACGGTCGAAACCGCCCACCACCAGGCGCTTGAGGTACAGCTCGGGCGCGATACGCAGGTACATCTCCATGTCCAGCGCGTTGTGGTGGGTGACGAAAGGCTTGGCCGCCGCGCCGCCGGGAATGGTGTGCAGCATCGGCGTTTCCACTTCCATGAAGCCGTTCTTGTCCATGAAGCGGCGGATCGACGAGATGGCTGCCGTGCGGGCCTTGAAGGTGCGGCGCGTTTCCTCGTTCATGATCAGGTCCACGTAGCGCTGGCGGTACTTGGTTTCCTGGTCGGCCAGGCCGTGGAACTTGTCGGGCAGCGGACGCAGCGACTTGGTGATCAGGCGCAGCTCGGAGACCTTGATGGTCAGTTCATCGGTCTTGGTCTTGAACAGGGTACCGGTCACGCCCAGGATGTCGCCCAGGTCGTAGTGGTGCAGGGCGGCCATGGCCGCTTCGCCCGTCAGGTCCAGCGTGGCGTAGATCTGGATGCGGCCGTCGGCGCGCGGGCCCGACGCGTCCTGCAGCGTGGCGAAGGCGGCCTTCTTGCCCGCCTCGCGCTTGAGCATCATGCGGCCGGCCAGCACCACGGTGACGGGGTTTTCTTCCAGTTCCTCGCGCGACTTCTGGCCATACTGCTCGTGCAGGTCGGCCGCCTTGTGCTGCGGCTTGAAGTCGTTGGGGAAGGCGACGCCCTGTTCGCGCAGCGCGGCCAGCTTGGCGCGGCGTTCGGCGATGATCTTGTTGTCGTCCGGGGCGGCTGCTTGTTCTTGAAGATCGGTGGTCATATTGTTCTCGTTGATGAATGTTTTTAGATTGCGGTGGCCGCCGGCGTGGCGGCGAACAGTTGTTCGATATCGAGCTCGCTGAAGTCGCGCGCGATGCAGATCACGTTGTCGAATTCGGCGAAGGCATCGGCGGGCAGCGTGGTGGTCAGCGCCACGGCGCGCATGCCGGCGCGGCGCGCCGCTTCCACGCCCAGCGGCGCGTCCTCGAACACGATGCTGTTGGCGGGCAGGGCGCCGCTGCGCTCGGCCGCCAGCAGGAACACGTCCGGATTCGGCTTGCCGCGCGCCACGTCGGCCGCGCCCACGACGGCGCGGAAATGGCCGCGCAGGTCCAGCCCGTCGAGCGTGAAGGCGATGTTGTCGTTGGGCGCGGCCGTGGCCACGGCCAGCGCCACGCCGCCGCTTTGGGCGTTGGCGACGAACTGGTCGAAACCGCGCACGGTGGCCAGGTGCGGCGCGTACAGCTCGCGGTACAGCGATTCTTTTTCAAGATCCAGCAGCGCGCTTTCTTCCTTGGTCAGGTGCTCGCCCAGGTAGTGGCGCATGATCTCGTGGCCCTGGCGGCCGGCCGTGGCGCGGAAGAATGCGTCGGGGTCGATCCGGTGGCCACGGCGCTCGAAGAAGGCCACCCACGACTTGGTGTGGAAGGCCATGTTGTCGACGATCGTGCCATCCATGTCGAAGATGAATGCGCGCTGCGGAATGCTCATGCCTTAGACGCCTTGCTTGAGGGAGGCCGAGATGAACTCGTCCAGGTCGCCGTCCAGCACACCCTTGGTATTGCCGGTCTCGAAGTTGGTGCGCAAGTCCTTGATGCGGGACTGGTCCAGCACGTAGGAGCGGATCTGGTGGCCCCAGCCCACGTCGGTCTTGGAGTCTTCCAGCTTCTGCTGCTCGCTCATGCGCTTGCGCAGCTCCTGTTCGTACAGTTTTGCCTTAAGCATTTCCATCGCTTCGGCGCGGTTGCGGTGCTGCGAGCGGTCGTTCTGGCACTGCACCACGATCCCGGTCGGCATGTGGGTCAGACGGACGGCGGAGTCGGTCTTGTTGATGTGCTGACCACCGGCGCCGGACGCGCGATAGGTATCGACGCGCAGGTCGGCCGGGTTTACTTCGATGTCGATCGAATCATCCACTTCCGGGTACACGAACAGCGACGTGAACGAGGTGTGGCGGCCGTTGGCCGAGTCGAACGGCGACTTGCGCACCAGGCGGTGCACGCCCGTTTCCGTGCGCAGGTGGCCGTAGGCGTATTCGCCTTCCACCTTCAGCGTGGCGGTCTTGATGCCGGCCACCTCGCCGTCCGATTGTTCCATGATCTCGACCTTGAAGCCCTTGCGCTCGCAATAGCGCAGGTACTGGCGCAGCAGCATCGAGGCCCAGTCCTGGGCTTCCGTGCCGCCGGCGCCGGCCTGGATGTCGATGAAGCAGTTGTTGGGGTCCATCGGATTGTTGAACATCCGGCGGAATTCCATGCCTTCGATGACCTTGCGGATTTCCTCCGTGTCGCCGATCACCGCTTCCAGTGTGTCGTCGTCGTTTTCTTCCTTGGCCATGGCGAACAGGTCGTTCATGTCGGCCAGGTCGGCGTGGGCCTTGGTGAGGGCGAACACCACGGCTTCCAGCGATTTTTTCTCTTTACCGAGGTCCTGGGCTTTCTTGGGGTCGTTCCAGACGGTGGGGTCTTCCAGTTCCTCGTTGACTTGCTCTAGTTTCTCCGACTTCTTATCGAAGTCAAAGATACCTCCGAAGTTCGGCTTCGCGCGTCGTGAGATCGGCGAGCAGGGCGGAGAGGGCGTTGATGCGTTCGGCTTCCATATTGGATCTTCTCTAGGCTGAAATCAAACCTTGGATTATACCCGACGCAGGGGTATTCCGGGCCATTCACGTGGCACGGCCGCTGGACCGGCGCCCCGGGCGAGCGTATCATGCGGCCGATATTGCGAAAATCATACGACCGAGCCGCCCATGCATGCTGTTTTACCCCTGTCCGCCCTGGCCTTGCCGCTGCTGTTTTCCGCGCCCGTCGCGCAGGCTGCGCCACCGGCCGGCAGTGCCGCCACCCTGGCCGTGCTGGAGACGACGGACCTGCACGCGACCGTGCTCAGTTATGATTACTACAAGCTCAAGCCGGAACCGGCCATCGGCCTGGAACGCACGGCCACGCTGATCCGCCAGGCCCGCGCGGAATTCCCGAATACGCTCTTGCTCGATAATGGCGACGCGATCCAGGGCACGGCGCTGGCCGACTACCAGGCGCTGGTGGCGCCGCCGCCGTGCGACCGGGCGCTGGCCATCTACCGCGCGCTCGACGCGCTGGGCGTGGAAGGCGGCGGGATCGGCAACCACGAGTTCAATTACGGCCTGGCCTACCTGAGCCGTGTCACGGGCAGCGCGTTCCAGGTGGACGGCGTGGACCCGGCCGCGCCCCGCTGCGCCGGGCCCCATTTCCCGCTGGTGCTGGCCAACGTGTACAGCAGCCGCACGCACCAGCCGCTGTTCACCCCGTACCGCATCCTCGACAAGGAGGTCAGCGCCACGGGACCGGACGGCCAGCCGCTGCGTACCACGATCCGCATCGGCATCATCGGTTTCACCCCGCCGGCCATCCTGGACTGGGACAAGCGCGCGCTCGAGGGCAAGGTCTACACGGAAGGCGTGCGCGAGACGGCGCAAAAGTTCATCCCCAGGATGCGGGCCGAAGGGGCCGACCTGGTGGTGGCCATCGCCCACGGCGGCATCGACGGCGCGCCCTACACCCCGGCCATGGAGAACGCCGGCCTGTACCTGGCCCAGGTGCCCGGCGTGGACGCCATGCTGATCGGCCACGCGCACCAGACCTTCCCCGACGCGGCCAGCACCGTCCCGGCCTTCAACTTGCCGGGCGTGGACAAGGTGCGCGGCACGGTGTTCGGCGTGCCGACCGTGATGGCCAGCCTGTGGGGCAAGTACCTGGGCGTGATCGGTCTGCGGCTGCGCTACGACGGCCAGCGCTGGCTGGTGGACAAGGAGCGCACCACGGTGGAAGCGCGCGCCATCCAGCATGCTGACCGCAGCTTTGTCGCACCCGATCCGTCCATCGCGGCGCTGGTGGCGGACGAACACGCGGCCACCATCGCCTACGTGCAGGCGCCGCTGGGCCACAGCGACTTCCGCATGGCCAGCTATTTTGCCGATGTGGGCGATCCCGGCGCGATCGAACCGGTGAACCTGGCGCAGACCGATTATGTGCGCCGTTACGTGCAAACCAACCTGCCGCAGTACGCGGCGCTGCCCGTGCTGTCCATGGCATCGCCGTTCAAGACTGGCGCGGCGGGGCCGGGCGATTACACGGACGTCAAGGCCGGTCCGGTCGCGCTCAATAACGCGGCCGACCTGTACCTGTACCCGAACGCCTTGTATGCGGTCAAGGTGACGGGAGCGGAGCTGCGGGCGTGGCTGGAAAAGGCGGCGGGCCGCTTCCATCGCATCGACCCGTCCGCGAGCGCGCCGCAGGAACTGGTCGATACGGCGTTTGCCGGCTTCAATTTCGACATGCTCACCGATCCCGATGTGCGCTATGCGATCGACGTCACGCGTCCCGTGGGCCAGCGCATTTTGGACTTGCGTTATCGTGGCGCGCCGGTGGCGGCCGAACAGGCGTTCATCGTCGCCACCAACAGTTTCCGCGCCAACGGGGGCGGCGCTTTCCCCGGCCTGGACGGCAGCAGGACCGTGCTGGCCGCGCCGGATGCCAGCCGCGACGTGCTGATCGCCTACATCCGCGCCACGCAGCACCTGACCCGTAGCGCGCATGGCGCCGCCCGCAGCTGGCGGTTCGCGCCGGTGGTGCTGGCCGGCCCCGTGGTGTTCCATGCGCCGCCCGGCCTGGAACCACTGGCGCACGACGCGGGCTTGACCGGCGTGCGTCAGTTGCAGGCCGACGATGGCGGCGGCAAGGGCTTCGCCCTCTACGGCATTGACTTGTCCCGCTGACAGTTGGCGGCCACTGGCCGCCGGTTCAGTATCTTCTTGCATACCTCGAACCACAGTGTGCTGACCAAGGCCGTGGCCATCGCCACCGCCACCAGCGGCGCCGGAGGCAAGGCGAATCCGAACAGGGCGCGCACGCTTGGTATGCCCAGCACCAGTGCCAGCAGCGCCAGCGTGGCGGCGCTGCTCCAGCGGTAGGCGTGGTTGACGGCGCCGGCGCGGGTCCAGCTCATGCCGGTCCAGGTGCGGTTGGCGAAGATCAGCCCCAGATTGGAGCAGACCAGGGCAATAAAGGTGAGCGCCCGTTCCTGGGCCCCGTCCGTGCCGGCCGCGCGCAGCGCCAGCGACAATGCCAGCAGGATGGCCAGCAGGCCGCTGCCCTGGACCAGTCCCCGGACCAATACTTCGCGCTCGAACAGTCGCGCATCGGCCGCGCGCGGCGGCGCTGTCATGGCGTGTGGCTCGATCGCCTCGGCCTCGAACACGACCGAGCAGGCCGGGTCGATGATCAGCTGCAGGAACAGGATATGGACCGGCATCAGCAGCGCCGGCCAGCCAAACAGCACGGGGAAGAACGACAGGCCGACAATGGGCACGTGCACGGCCACGATGAAGGCGATGGCCTTGCGCAGGTTGGCGAACACGCGCCGCCCGTGGCGCACCGCTGTCACCAGCGAGGCGAAATCGTCGTTCAGCAGCACCAGCGCCGCCGCCTCGCGCGCCACGTCCGTGCCGCGCACGCCCATGGCCACGCCGATGTCGGCCGCCTTCAGGGCCGGCGCGTCGTTCACGCCGTCGCCGGTCATGGCCACCACCTCGCCGCGCGCGCGGAAGGCCTGCACCAGGCGCAGCTTTTGCGCTGGCTGCACGCGGCAGAAAATGTGGGTGTCGGCCAGCCGGGCGGCCAGCGCCGCGTCGTCCATCGTTTCCAGCTCGGCGCCGGTGATGGGTTCGGCGTCGGCCGTCAGCCCGGCCTGGCGGGCGATGGCGCGCGCCGTGGAGGGATGGTCGCCGGTGATCATCACCACCTTCATGCCGGCGCGGCGGCACTGGGCAATCGCTTCGGGCACGTCCGTGCGCACGGGGTCTTCCAGCGCCACCAGGCCCAGGAACTCGAAGTCGAAGTCGTGCTGCTTGTCCGGCAGGCCGGGTGCGGCGGCGGGGAGGGCAACGGGTGCGGAGAACTCGGCGCGCGCCACGCCCAGCACGCGCAAGCCGTCGCTGGCCATGGCTGCCACCTGCAGCGCGATGGCGGCGCAGCGCTCGGGCGGCAGGTGGCATAAATCCATGATCGCCTCGGGCGCACCCTTGGCGGCGATCAGCAGCGCACTGTGGTCCTGCGACTGCCACACGCGGGACATGGCCAGCATTTCGGGCGAGAGCGGATAGTCGTCCACCAGCGTCCAGTCATCATGCAGGTGTTCGGTGTTGGCCAGCAGCTGTTTGCCGGCCGACGCGATGGCCGTCTCCATGGGATCGAAGGCGCGCCGGTGGCTGGCCAGCACGGCGTATTCGAGTACGCCGTGCAGCTCCTCCTGCAGGAACATGCCGGCGTTGGCCACCGTGTCGTAGCGCGCGTCGTCGCACCACAGGGCGCGCAACTGCATGCGGTTCATGGTCAGCGTGCCCGTCTTGTCCACGCACAGCACGGTGGTCGCGCCCAGCAGTTCGATGGCGGGGATGCTGCGCGCCAGTACCTTTTCGCGCGCCAGCCGCCAGGCGCCCAGGCCCAGGAAGATGGTCAGCACCACGGGCAGTTCTTCCGGCAGGATGGCCATGGCCAGGGTCAGGCCAGCCAGCAAACCATGCAGCCAGTCGTCCAGCCGCAGCCAGTAGAACAGCGCCAGGCACACGGCCAGCGCCAGGCCGGCGGCGGCCACCTGCTTGACTACGCGCGCCGTTTCCGCCTGCACCGGCGTCGGTTGCGCGCCGATGGCCGCCAGCGACTGGCCGATGCGTCCCAGGGCGCTGCGCGGCCCGGTCGCGATCACGCGGCCACGGGCCGTGCCTTGCGTGACGAGGGTGCCGGAATACGCCTGGCAGACAGCTTGCGGCGTATCGGGGGCAGCCATCTCCGATGGCGCGTCGGGTGCGGCGGCGTATTTGGTGACGGGAACCGACTCTCCGGTCAGCATGGACTCGTCGACCGTCAGGTTGGTGGCGGCCAGCAGCAACAGGTCGGCCGGAATACGGTCGCCCTCGGCGATGAGGACAATATCGCCGCACACGAGGGTGTCGGCCGGCACCTTGCCGACCTGTCCGTCGCGCATCACCATGGCGACGGGGCTGGACAGCACACGCAACGCTTCCAGCGAGCGCTCCGTGCGCCGCTGCTGGACGAAGGAAATGGCCATCACCACGAACACGAAGCCCAGCAGCATGAGTGCTTCGTTCTGGTCGCCCAGCAGCAGGTAGATGGCGCCGCAGGCCACCAACAGCAGGAACATGGGCTCGAACACCACGCCGCGCAGCAGGTTGAGCGCGTTGCGTGGGCGCGATACGGGCAAGGCGTTCGGGCCGTCCTGTTCCAGACGCCGCAACGCTTCGGCACTGCTCAAATCGTCCTGCATGAGGTCTTCTGGCATGTTCCTGGCTGGCCGCATGGCCGGGTGGGGACGCATTCAGTCTAGCACGCCGCGCAGCCATTTTTGCCACGTAAGAATTACTTAATGTGTGCGCGCCATCATCGCTGCCATGAGAGGTCGGGCATGGCCGGACCTCAATTGACCAAGGAGAGCAAGATGAGCGAATTGAATGGCACTGCCGCGGCGCCGGCCGATGGCAAGGTGCTGGTGTGGGATGCGCCGGTGCGCGTATTCCACTGGCTGATGGTGCTGTGCTTCGCCGGCGCGTATCTGACGGCCGAGCAGGATGGCCTGCGGCTGCTGCACGTCACGCTGGGCTACAGCATGGTGGGGCTGGTGGTGTTCCGGCTGCTGTGGGGCGTGATCGGCACGCGCCATGCGCGGTTCACGGATTTTGTGCGCGGACCGGGCAAGGTGGTCGCGTACCTGCGTGGCCTCGCGCAGGGCAAGCCCGCCCATTACGTGGGCCATAACCCGGCCGGCGCGCTGGCCATCGTGGCCATGCTGGGCCTGACCCTGGCCATCGGTGCTTCCGGCTGGACGTTGTTCCAGGATCTGGGCGGCGACGCGCTGGAAGAAACCCACGAACTGCTGGCCAATGTGATGGTGGCGCTGGTGGTGCTGCACGTGGCGGCGGTGGTGGTGAGCAGCCGCCTGCACGGCGAGAACCTGGCGGCGGCCATGGTCACCGGCCGCAAGCGCGGCACGGCGGCCGAGGCGATCCGCAGCGCGTGGCGTCCGCTGGCCGTGCTGTTGCTGGCGGCCGTGCTGGGCTTCGGCGCGCTGCAGTGGTCTCACGCGCCGGCCGGCATCGCAGCGCTGAGCGGCAAGGGTGAACATGCGGCCGGCCAGGTCCGGCACCATGACCACGACGAAGACTGATGCGGACAGCGTGCGCTTGACCTTACAACGGTGGTAAGGTACACACTGTGGAATGTGTACCGCTACCGGAGTAAGGAATGACTGCAGTCAGCATCAAGGAATTGGACCTGCCCATCTCGGGCATGACGTGCGCATCGTGTGCCGGGCGGGTGGAAAAGGCGCTGGCCGCCACCGCTGGCGTGCGCAGCGTCTCTGTCAACCTGGCTACTGAAACGGCGCGGGTGACGGGCGACGCAGGTCTGTCGGCCGCCACCCTGGCCGGCGCGGTGCGCAAGGCCGGCTACGATGTGCCCACCCACGACTACACGCTCGCCATCGGTGGCATGACCTGCGCCTCGTGCGCCGGGCGGGTGGAAAAGGCGCTTGCCGCCGTGCCGGGCGTGCTGTCCGCCAGCGTCAACCTGGCCACCGAGCGGGCCAGCGTGACGGTGGCCGGCGACGAGACCGATATGGCGCGCCTGGCGGCGGCCGTCGCCAAGGCTGGCTATGAGGCCGGCCCTGCCGACATCCCCACCGGGCCGGCTGCACAGGCCACGCCGGCCGCCGCGCCCCGCCGGCTATCGGAACCCGCGCAGATCGCCATCTCGGCTGCCCTCACGCTGCCATTGCTGGCGCCCATGGTGGCCGGCCTGTTCGGCTTCCACCTGATGCTGCCGGCCTGGCTTCAATGGGCGCTGGCCACGCCGGTCCAGTTCTGGATCGGCGCGCGCTTCTACCGCGCTGCGTGGAAGGCGCTGCTGGCGCGCACCGGCAATATGGATCTGCTGGTGGCGCTGGGTACATCGTCAGCCTATGGACTGAGCCTGTACCTGTGGTTGACGCAGCCCGGCGGCATGATGAATTTGTATTTCGAGGCGGCGGCCGTCGTCATCACCCTGGTCCGGCTGGGCAAATGGCTGGAGACGCGCGCCAAGCGCCAGACCACGGAGGCCATTCGCGCACTGCAGTCGCTGCGCCCGGAAACGGCGCGCGTGCGCAGCGGGACCGCGTGGCGCGAGATACCCGCCGCCGCGCTCAAGGTGGGCGACGAGGTGCAGGTGCGCCCCGGCGAGCGCATCCCGATGGATGGCGTGATCCTCGAAGGCGGCACCCATGTCGATGAATCCATGCTGACTGGCGAGAGCCTGCCCGTCAGCAAAGGGCCGGGCGAGAAGGTGATCGGTGGCGCCGTCAATGGCGAAGGCTTGTTCGTGGCCCGCACCAGCGCCGTCGGTACGGAGTCGACGCTGGCGCGTATCATCCGCGCCGTGGAGGACGCGCAGGCCGCCAAGGCGCCGATCCAGCGCCTGGTGGACCAGGTCAGCGCCGTCTTCGTGCCGGCCATCGTCGCCATCGCGGCCGTCACTTGCGCGGGCTGGTGGCTGGCCGGCGCCGGCTGGAGCACGGCCATCATCAACGCCGTGGCGGTGCTGGTGATCGCCTGTCCGTGCGCGCTGGGACTGGCCACGCCGACCGCCATCATGGCCGGCACTGGCGTGGCGGCCCGCCACGGCATCCTGATCAAGGACGCGGAGGCGCTGGAACTGCTGCACGGGGTACAGGTGGTGGCCTTCGACAAGACCGGCACGCTCACGGTGGGGCATCCGCGCCTGGCGGCCCACGTGGCGGCCGATGGCGACCACCAGCGGCTGCTGGCGCTGGCGGCGGCCGTGCAGCAAGGCAGCGAGCACCCGCTGGCGCGCGCCATGCGCGACGCGGCGCTGGCGGATAACGTTGCGCCGCTCAGTGCACAGGACATGAAGGCCGTGCCGGGATATGGCGTGACGGCCGTGGTGGATGGCCAGTCGCTGGCCCTTGGCAACGAGCGCATGCTGGTCCAGCATGGCGTGAGTGTCGAACCCTTGCGCGAACAGGCGCGCGCGCAGGAGCAGGGCGGCGCCACCGTGTCGTGGCTGGCGCGGCTTGGACCGTCGCCCGCCCTGATCGGCATGCTGGCCTTCGGCGACGCCGTCAAGCCGGAAAGCCGGGAGGCCGTCGAACGATTGCATGCGCTGGGTGTGCGCACCGTCATGCTCACCGGCGACAACCAGGGCGCCGCCGAGCACATCGGCCGCGAACTGGGCATCGACGAAGTGCATGCGCAGGTGCTGCCGCAGGCCAAAGGCGCGGTGATCGCCGGATTGCGCAAGGCCGGCAAGCGGGTGGCGATGGTGGGCGACGGCATCAACGACGCGCCCGCGCTGGCCTCGGCCGACGTGGGCGTGGCCATGGGCAGCGGCACGGACGTGGCCATGCAGACGGCGGGCGTGACGCTGATGCGGGGTGACCCGCGGCTGCTGGTGGACGCCATCGACATATCGCGCCGCACCTACAGCAATATTCGGCAGAACCTGTTCTGGGCCTTCATCTTCAACCTGGTGGGCGTGCCGCTGGCCGCCTTCGGGCTGCTCAACCCCATGCTCGCGGGCGCCGCGATGGCGTTTTCCAGCGTGTGCGTGGTGAGCAATGCCTTGCGGCTCAAGCGCTGGCGCCCCCATTCGGTGTCAGGTCTGTCATTCGGACACTAGCGCATAGTCCTTGTGCCAGATCAATAGCAAGTCGGCTATATCGACTTCTACATGTTCGCATGCGCAATCGCAATTGTGCTGCCTGTCAGGCGGAGTACGGTGCCATGATGAACAGGCCACTGCGAATCGAATTCGAGCATGCGCTTTACCACGTCACAGCGCGCGGTGATCGGCAGGACTACATCTTTCGCTCCGACAACGATCGGCTGACATGGCTCGCACTTCTTGGCCAAACCTGCGCGCGCTTTAACTTCGTGGTGCGGGCGTATTGCCAGATGAGTAATCACTATCATCTCTTGCTCGAAACGGTCCATGGCGAACTTGCCCGTGGCATGCGCCACTTGAATGGAAACTATTCGCGTTATTTCAACCGCGCCCACGACCTGGTAGGACATGTGTTCCAAGGGCGGTACAAAGCGATCCTTTGCCAGCGCGATACGTACCTGCTGGAACTGTCGCGCTACATAGAACTCAATCCTGTGCGTGCCCGGATGGTCGAACTGCCTGTTGACTGGCCGTGGAGTAGCTATCAGTCAACAATTGGGCTGGTTGATGCACCGATCTGGCTGCGCTCCGATTCCGTGCTGAGGCGATTCGGTAGTAACGTTCGAGACGCCAGACTATCGTACCAAGCGTTCGTTGCCGCCGGCATCGGTGGTATCAGTCCCTTGGCAAAGGTCAGCAACGAAATGCTGCTTGGCGACGACCAGTTCCGCGCAAGTATCATAGGTGTCGAGCCTACCGGCAACCCCAAGGAAATCAAGCGCGGCCAAAGGCGGGCGGTGGCACGCTCGCTACCAGAGTACTTTGCGACTTACCGCGATCCCAAGGAGGCAATGGCGCGCGCATATCTGTCCCTCGACTTTACCATGCCAGAAATTGCCCGGCATGCCCGGGTCTCGGTTAAGACGGTGAGCCGCGCGGTCGCGGCATTCAAAGCTGAAGCGTAGTCTTGAGATTGCTCAAAGAAGCTCCACCGATGTCCGAATGACAGACCTGACACCGGTGTCAGGCGTCGATCAGGATGGCGCGGAAGTCGTTCACGTTGGTCAGCGTGGGGCCACATATCACCGAGTCGCCCAGCGCCTGGAAGAAACCGTGGCCGTCGTTGTTGGCCAGCGCGTCGCGCGGCTTGATGCCCAGCGCCCAGGCCCGTTCCAGCGTGTCCGGGCCGAGCAGGGCGCCGGCGATTTCCTCCTGGCCATCCACCCCGTCCGTATCGCAGGCGATGGCGTGCACGGCGCTCAGGCCGTTGAGGGCGATCGCCAGCGACAGCAGGAACTCGACATTGCGTCCGCCACGGCCGTTGCCGCGCACGGTGACGGTGGTTTCGCCGCCCGACAGCAGCACGCAGGGCGCCGCGAAAGGCTGCCCCCGCGCCACCACTTGCCGCGCCATGCCGGCCATGACGATGCCCACGTCGCGCGCTTCACCTTCGATACTGTCACCCAGGATGTAGGGCGTGACGCCTGCGGCGCGGGCCACGGCGGCTGCCGCTTCCAGCGCCATTTGCGGCGTGGCGATCATGCGGATCGCGCTGCCGGCCAGACGCGGATCGCCTGGCTTGACGGTTTCCGCGGCCCCGCCTTCGAGCAGCGCGACGATATGCGGCGCCACGTCGATGCCGTAGCGGCGCAGGATGGCCAGCGCGTCGGCGCAGGTGCTGCGGTCGGCGCAGGTGGGGCCGCTGGCGATATCGGCCGGATCGTCGCCCGGTACGTCCGAAATGAGCAGCGTGAGCACGCGCGCGGGATGGCAGGCCGCCGCCAGCCGCCCGCCCTTGATGGCCGACAGGTGGCGCCGCACGCAGTTCATCTCGCTGATGGTGGCGCCGCTCTTCAGCAGCGCCGTGTTGATGGCTTGCTTGTCGGCCAGGGTGAGCGCGTCGTCGGGCAGCACCAGCAGCGCCGAACCGCCGCCGGAGATCAGGCAGATCACCAGGTCGTCCGCCGTCAGACCCTCGACCATGGCGCGGATGCGGCGCGCCGCTTGCAGCCCCGCTTCGTCGGGGACGGGATGGGCCGCTTCGACAATCTCGATGCGCTGGCATGGCACGCTGTAGCCGTAGCGCGTCACGACCAATCCCTGCAACGGGCCGGGCCAGTGCTGTTCCAGCGCGCGCGCCATTTCGGCCGAGGCCTTGCCCGCGCCGATCACCAGCGTGCGGCCCTTGGGCGCCGGCGGCAGGTGCGGCGGCAGGCAAAGCGATGGCTGGGCGGCGGCGACGGCCGCGTCGAACATGCGGCGTAAAAGTTGGCGAGGGTGGTTCATGGCGCTCCTGGGCTGGGCCGCGCGTGGGCGGATGATGTGGCGAAACCGGCCGATCGCGCCGCGTTGGGCGAAACCGGCCGGCGTGGAAATGCGTGACATTGTCCACTGATCAGGATGCTATTCTGACTGCGATGGCCGTTTCTGGCCAGCGGCGACCGTCGTCGTTCCAGCTTGAATTGGAACGTTACTCAATTTTACTCAGGAGAACATGAAATGGGCTCAAGTGGATCGGGTGGGTCGAGTGGCAGAAGTGCGCAGACGCCGAGCGAGAGTTCGCAAGCATCGAGTTCGAGTGGCAATGTGGACGAAATCGCGGTGATGCTCGATCAATTGACTGATGGGGCCAATTACCGGATTTATCATGTCTGGAAGGGACGGCCGCACCACAGCCATATACGATTGAGGGAGCACGATGACCGGCCACGCATGAATTTCGGCCTGTTTGACTCGGATGGGGTCGCCACGCTGATCTGGAAAATTGTTGAGCAGAACGGCTACCATATCAGTGCCAGTTATAAAGCGAACCCGGTGGTCGCCAGCAAGGCGCAGATCGTCGCGGCCTACAACAGCGCGATCAGTTCCTGCGGCGGCAAATACAATCTACTGAACAATAACTGCCAGAAATTCGCCCGCTTGTTCATGACCAATCTTGGGTCTGTGCATCAAAGGCAATTATTCCACCCCTAATTGGCATGCCAGCGGGTGTCCGGGGGCAATTTCTGGAAATCGCCCCCGTCGCTGCGGTGATCGTTGCCAGTCTGCGTGTCACGCGGCTTGCGCGCACAGTTCCGGCATCGGCCTGGTCAGCATGATCGGCATCACGACGGGGGCGCTGTGCACATGGCGTTGCGCGCCTGCCTGGGTGTAACGGCGCAGGTCGCGGTACAGGTCGTAGGCGGGGCGGGCGGGCCAGTCTTCCGGCAGGAATTCCAGTGGCAGCATGGGGTCGTTGTGGCGGCACTGGTGCCAGGCCAGTCCTACCAGCACGCGGATCACGAATGCCTGTTCCGCCGTTGGCGCGGGGCTGGTGCGCAGGGTGTCGCGCAAAGGTCCGCATTGCTGCATGAAGCGTTCGTAGTCGGCGCGGGCGGCGCTCAAGTCCCACGCCTCGCGGCCGAATTCGGCCGGTGGCCGGCCTCCCGTCACTTGCCGGCCACTGACCTTGAAAATCTCCATGTGGGCGTCTTCCCCCAATTCCGACAAGTCGTCCTGGCCACGCGTCTCGTGGTCCGTGGGGCGGGCCAGCACGTTGGGCGCCAGCGCGCAGTAGCCGTGGTTGGCCAGCGCCTTGCGCAAGGTGGCGTAGGTGGCCGCGCCGATGCGGCCGCCGGCGTTGATCAGCAGGGTCCAGTCGCCATCCCAGTGGCGCTCTGGCGCGGCGTTCAGGCGGCGCCAGGCGGCGCGCAGGCCGTCGGCGGCCGATGGCGCCACTTCGTAGCTGGCGCGGCGGCCATGGCGGCGCGATTGCAGGCAGCCTTGCTCCGTCAGGCGGAACACGCTGGTGCGGGTGGCGCGTTCATCCAGGCCGAACGGCGCCATCAGCCGTATCAGTTCGTGCAGCCATACCGGCTCGTCGCCAGCCAGGTCAGGGTCGCTGAAGATCAGTTTGAGCAGCGCCGTCGAGCGGGGCGCCATCTGCCGCGTGCTTACGCGTATCCAGTGTTCTAAGGTCATGGTGTTCTCGTTCGGGGACAGGAATTTCAGGCCGGCGCCAGTTGCTTGCCGGTTTGTGCTTGGCGCTGCAGGCGGCGGTACATGCGCATGACCTGCAGCAGGTTAATCCATAAGAACAGGCAGGAGGCGCACATGGCCGCGCCGGCTGGCCGCGCCAGCTGCTGCGGCCAGTAGCAGGCGGCCAGCAACAGCAGCAGCGCCGCCAGGTGCAACGCGAACTGCAGGCGCGCGTGCCGTTCGGGGATGATCTTGTTGACGTTGGGCGCGCCGCGGCCGATCGCTTCCTGCAGGTGATACCACGTCAGGAAGGGCACGATCTTGTACAGCATGCCGTTGATGGTGGTGAGGGCGAAGCCGGCGATGAACAGCACGCCCAGCGCCAGCGGGTGGGCGGCGTCGCCGGCCGCCACCGGCAACAGCCACAGTAGCAGCGCGGCCAGCAGGCTGGCCATGGCGGTGCGCCAGAACAGCGTGGTGGGATCGGCCTTGGGCCGCTTGCGGCGCGCCAGCAGGGCCAGCGTGATCGCGGCGAACAGGCCGTAGCCGGCCACGATGGCCGACTGGGTGGCCGCATGGAACCAGCGGTCCTGCGGTTGTTGCAGGCTGGCGCCGATCGAGCTGGCCAGCAGCAGCAGGAACAGGATGGTGGTGAAGGAGCGCGTGAGCCATTGCGGATACGGCTCCGTCACCTGGAACATGGGCACCACCTGGAACGCCACACCTACCACCAGCAATCCCACCCAGCCGAACAGGCCCCACATGGCGTGCACGTCGGTCAGCACGGGCAGCGGCAGCGACAGCAGCTCGGGAAACGCCAGCGCGCCGGCCAGCAAGCCGCCCAGCACGATGGTGATGGCGAGCGCCGCCAGCGACAGGCGGATGGCGGCCACGGTGGCCGTGGCGCCGCTGGCGTGCTGCTGCCATAGCCCGATGGTGCAGGCCACCAGCAGCAGGCACAACGCCGTCAGCAGCGCCGCCAGGGCCAGCTGGAACAGCGCGGGCGCCTCCAGCCAGAATGCGCAGGCCAGCAGCAGCGTGCCAGCGCACAGCGCGACGTGGACGACGACGGCGACCGGACGCGCGTGCGGCAGGCCAACGCCGGCCACCACGGGCAGCATTTGCAACAGGGCGCCCACCATCGTCATGCTGAGGCAACCGAGGGTGAGCAGGTGGGTGATGGCCAGCGTGGCCGGCGTCCAGCGCGAGGCCAGCGCGGCGTCGCCCTGCCACAGCAGCAGCGCGGCGGCCAGCGCCGCGAACAGGGGCGCGCTCAGGAAGTAGCGCATGGGCAGCGCCAAAGGCGGATTTTGATCGAACGACAGGGCGCGTTGCATGGTGTGTGGTCGAACAGGGTGTCAGGCAGCCTGCTGCGGCTCCCAGATCAGCAGCTCAAAGCGGTAGTCGGGGCGGGCCGAGATGCTGTGGGCGAAGCCGTTACGCTCCAGTACCCGGTACAGCGGATGGGGTTCGCGGTCGATCAGCACGCGCAGGCGCTGGCCCGGCTGGATGCGGTCCAGCGCTTCCAGGATCAACACCATCGGTTCAGGCGGTTCCAGGCCGCCCACGTCCAGGTCCTGGTCTTCCCACTGCATGTCGATGTCGCTCATGGTCACGCTCCTTGTTCGGCCGCCGCCTCGAAGGCGCGCATCTGGTCCAGCAACTGGGGCAGCTGTTCGCCCAGGAAGCGGTCGGCCATGGGGTAGAGGATGCCTTCCTCTTTCAGATTATGCTGGCGCATCAGCATGCGCAGCGTGTCGGCATGGCTGAAGAATTCATCACCATCCTGGGCCACGATGGCGTCGGCCATGCCCTGCACCAGTTCGCGCATGTGGCCATGCTCGCCGCGCATGACGGCCGTGGGGCCGCCGCTGTGGCCCATGGCCTGTTCCAGCGCGGGGAACATCAGCTGTTCCTCCATGCCCAAATGGTGTTCCAGCATGCCGCGAAAGGCCGCGAAATCGCCGCTGGCCAGTTCCCATTGCTTGCCCACGACGCGTGCCTCGGCCAGCGCGTACTGGTCGTCGCATTGCTGGTGGTCGCGTCCTAAAAATGTGCCGATGCTGCTCATGTTTGTTCCTTGGCGAAGTATTGAGTTGCATTGTCACATTCTGGCAAGCCGTAAATCTTTGATACACATCAAGGATTCCAACGATGCATGAGCGTTACAGTTCGGGCTTGCAATCAGGAAGGCCTTTTATGCTGTTGACTGTTTTAGACAAGTTCCGGATCCGGGACAAGCTGCTGCTCCCCATCGTGCAGGGGGGCATGGGGGTAGGTGTGTCCGCGCACCGCCTGGCCGGCAGTGTCGCGCGCGAGGGAGCGATGGGCACCATCGCCAGCGTGGACCTGCGCCGCCACCATCCCGACCTGATGGAGCAGACCGGCCGCAGCAAGGACCAGGCCCTGATCGAAGCGGTCAACCTGACGGCGCTGGATCGCGAAATCGCCAAAGCGCGCAACCTCGCCGGTGGCAAGGGCATGATTGCCGTGAACGTGATGCGGGCCGTGAGTCAGTACGCCGACCTGATACGCCAGTCCTGCGCCAGCGGCGCCGACGCGTTGGTGGTGGGCGCCGGCCTGCCGCTCGACCTGCCGGAACTGACGGCCGAACACCCGAACGTGGCCTTGATCCCGGTGCTGTCGGACGCGCGCGGCATCGCGCTGCTGATCAAGAAATGGATGCGCCGTAACCGCCTGCCGGACGCCATCGTCATCGAAAATCCCCGCTTCGCGGCCGGCCACCTGGGCGCGCCCAACACGGAAGCCGTCAAGGACCCGCGCTTCGGTTTCGCCACCGTGCTCGAAGGCGCGCACGCGCTGCTGCGCGAACTGGGCCTGGAACGCGAGCGCATTCCCCTGATCGCGGCCGGTGGCGTGCATACGCACGAGCAGGTCAAGGACTTGATCGGCATGGGCGCCAGCGCCGTGCAACTGGGCACGCCGTTCGCCGTCAGCACCGAGGGCGACGCCCACCAGGTGTTCAAGGACGTGCTGCTGGAGGCGGGCGAGGATGATACCGTCACCTTCATGAGCGCGGCCGGCCTGCCGGCGCGCGCCGTGCGCACGCCCTGGCTGATGCGCTACCTGGACAAGGAATCCAAGCTGCAATCGAAAGCCCGTCCCAAGCCCTGCACGGTGGGCATCGAATGCCTGCAGCAGTGCGGCTGGCGCGATGGCGATGCCAGGGCCGGCCAGTTCTGCATCGACACCCAGTTGGCCTTCGCGCTGGAAGGGGACCGCAAGCGCGGCCTGTTCTTCCGGGGCAGCGAGTCCTTGCCGTTCGGCGCCGCCATGCGGCCCGTCCGTGAGCTGATCGACTACATGTTGAACGGCACGCAGCCGCCACCACTGGCCGCGTGAGCGGTCGCAACGCACCACAATTTCCACCGGCCGCCGCGGCTGCGGCCGGCTCAACCTAGCCTTGATCTCGCACACATGAGTAATTTATCCGTATCTTCCAGCCCGGCCGAAAGCCAAGCCGGCATAGAACTGGTTTGCCCCGCCGGCAGCCTGCCGGCGCTCAAGGCCGCCATCGACAACGGTGCCGACTGCGTCTACCTGGGCTTCCGCGACGCCACCAACGCCCGCAACTTCGCCGGCCTCAATTTCGACGACGTGGCCATCGCCCAGGGTATCGAGTATGCCCATAGCCGCGGGCGCAAGGTGCTGCTGGCCCTGAACACTTATCCGCAGCCTTCCACCAGCGGCTTGTGGCGCACCGCCATCGACCGCGCGGCCGGCGCCGGCGTGGACGCCGTGATCCTCGCCGATCCGGGCCTGATGCAGTACGCGGCCGAGCACTTCCCGGACCTGCGCCTGCACCTGTCCGTGCAGGGCTCAGCTACCAACTACGAAGCCATCAACTTCTACCAGAAGCACTTCGGCGTCGCGCGCGCCGTGCTGCCGCGCGTGCTGTCGCTGGCCCAGGTGGAATCCGTGGCCGCCAATACGACGGTGGAGATCGAAGTGTTCGGATTCGGCAGCTTGTGCGTGATGGTGGAAGGGCGCTGCGCGCTGTCGTCCTACGCCACGGGCGAATCGCCCAACACCCACGGCGTGTGCTCGCCGGCCAAGGCCGTGCGCTGGCAGCAGGGGCCGAAGGGCCTGGAATCGCGCCTGAACGGGGTGCTGATCGACCGCTACGACGAGGAAGAAAACGCCAGCTACCCCACACTGTGCAAGGGCCGCTTCAACGTGGAAGGCGAAACCTACTACGCCGTTGAAGAACCGACCAGCCTGAATACGCTGGAACTGCTGCCGCAGCTGATCAACATGGGCGTGCGCGCCGTGAAGATCGAAGGCCGCCAGCGCAGCCCCGCCTACGTGGCGCAGGTCACGCGCGTGTGGCGCGACGCCATCGACCAGGCCAAAAACAACGCGGCACGCTATTCCGTCAAGCCGGACTGGATGACGGAGCTGAACCGGGTGGCGGAAGGCCAGCAGCACACGCTGGGCGCCTATCACCGTTCGTGGAAATAATCTCTTAGGGAGCAAGCATGTTGAAACTCGCCCTGGGCCCCATCCTGTATTACTGGCCCCGCGACACCGTAATGAAGTTCTACGAGGAGATCGCGACCTCGCCGGTCGATATCGTCTACCTCGGCGAAGCCGTGTGCTCGCGCCGCCATGAACTGCGGCTGGCCGACTGGCTGGAGATCGCCGAAAAGCTGCAGGCGGCCGGCAAGGAAGTGGTGCTGTCCACACTGGCCCTGCTCGAATCGGGCTCCGACGTGACGACGCTGCGCCGCCTGACGGGCAATGGCCGCTTCGCCGTGGAGGCGAACGACATGGGCGCCGTGCACCTGGTGGCCGGCGGCATCCCGTTCGTGGCTGGTCCGCACGTGAACGTCTACAACCCGCCCACGCTGCAGTTGATGGGCCAATTGGGCGCGCGCCGCTGGGTCATGCCGCTGGAGATGGGGCGCGAAGGCCTGGAGCAGATGCAGGCGGGCCGTCCGGCCGGCATGGAAACGGAAGTGTTCTCCTACGGCCGCATGCCGCTGGCGTTCTCGGCCCGCTGCTTCACGGCGCGCAACCGCAATCTGCCCAAGGATGATTGCCGCTTCAGCTGCCTGGACTACCCGGACGGTTTGCTGATGCAGACCCGCGAGGACGCGCCATTCCTCGTGCTGAACGGCACCCAGACCCAGTCCGCGCTGGTCTATAACCTGATCGAGGAGCTGGACCAGATGGCCAGGCTGGGCGTGGATGTGGTGCGACTGAGCCCGCAATCGCAGCATACGCGGCGCGTGATCGAGTGCTACGACGCCGTGCGCCGGGGCGATATGTCCGGTCCGGCGGCCAACGCCATCCTGGCCGACTGTATGCCGGCCGAAGCGTGCAACGGTTACTGGTACGGCAAACCAGGTCTCGAACAACAAGCAGGGAAGGCAGCATGATGCAAACCGCGAATCCATCCATCAAACGCGCCGGCCAGACGCTGCCGGCTCCCGTGGCCGCCTTCTTCGGCCGACTGCCGCCGTTCCCCGGCTCGCTGCTGTTCGTCACGGGCCTGAACCTGACCTTGCGCCAGCACCTGCCGGCCGACGTGCGCGCCAGCCTGCAAGGGCGCAGCCTGCGCATCACCGTGCGCGACGCGTCGGTGTCGTTCGATTTCGAATGGCAGGGCGAGCGCTTCGCCGCCCGCCGCCGTGCGCCGCAGGTGGACCTGGAGATCGCCGCCAGCGCGCGCGATTTCCTGGCCCTGGCACGCCGCGAGGAAGATCCGGACACGCTGTTCTTCTGCCGCCGCCTGTCCATGGAAGGCGACACGGAACTGGGCCTGCTGGTCAAGAACACGCTGGACGCGATCGAAGCGCCGATGCTGGACCTGGCGCGCCAGGCGCTGCAACGGTGGCTGCAAGGACTGAGACCTGGCGCCGCCAAGCGCGGCTGATGCAACACTGAACGGAGGAACACGCGATGGCTGGAAAACACAAGGATCTGCCGCTGGTCTACTCGTGTTCCGGCTGTTCCAGCGCCGCGCAGACGGCCAACCAGGTGGCGCTGCAACTGGACCGGCGCGGCGTGGCCGAAATGTCGTGCATCGCGGGCGTGGGCGGTGACGTGCCGTCGCTGGTCAAGCTGGCCAAGTCCGGCCGCACCATCGTCGCCATCGATGGCTGCGCGCTCGCGTGCGCCCGCAACTGCCTGGAGCGGCATGCCGTCGTCCCTACCCACCATGTGCTGCTGCAGCACATGGGTATCAAGAAACGGTTCCATACCGATTTCGACCCTGCGCAGGCCGACCAGGCCGTCGCGCAGGTCGAGGCCATGCTGGAGGGCGCCCGATCGGCCCCTCCGGCGCCCCCATCAAATCTACCCGAGGAGACCATACCATGAACCTGTCCCTGTCCCTGCTGCATGCGCTCAAGGCGCACGGCGCCCGCGAATTGTTTGGCCTGCCCGGCGACTTCGTGCTGCCGTTCTTCCAGCAGGTTGAGCAATCGCAAGTGCTGCCGCTGTACACGTTGAGCCACGAGCCGGGCGTGGGCTTCGCGGCCGACGCGGCGGCCCGCTTCCAGGGCGGCGGCCTCGGTGTGGCCGTGGTCACCTATGGCGCCGGTGCGCTCAATATGGTCAACGCGGTCGCCTCGTCCTATGCGGAGAAGGTGCCGATGGTGATCATCTCCGGTGCGCCTGCCGCGCACGAGCGCCGCAACGGCTTCCTGCTGCACCACCAGACCCGCACGCTGGACTCGCAGCTGGCCATCTTCCGCGAGATTACCTGCGACCAGGTGGTGTTGAACAATGCGGAGACCGCACCGGCGGAGATTGCCCGGGTGCTGCGCAACTGCCAGGCGCAGTCGCGTCCCGTGTACATCGAACTGCCGCGCGACATGGTGGCCGTGCCGTGCGAACCCGTGCCGCGCCTGCCCGCGCCCGCGCATGACGCGGACGCGCTGCAAGCCTGCGTGCAGGAACTGCTGGCGCGGCTGGCGCGGGCGCGCAATCCCGTGCTGCTGGTGGGGATCGAGATCCGCCGCTTCGGCGTCGAGGACAAGGTGGCGCGGCTGGCCAAGCTGCTGCGCGTGCCGGTGGCCACCACCATCATGGGCCGAGGCCTGCTGGCCGAGACGGACGCGCCGTTGCTGGGCACCTACCTGGGCGTGGCGGGCGATCCGGCCATCACGCAAGCGGTGGAGGAATCGGACGCGCTGCTGATGCTGGGCGTGCTCGTCTCGGACACCAACTTCGGCGTCTCCGAACGCAAGATCGATATGCGGCGCGGCATACTGGCGTTGGACGGGCAGGTTACGATGGGCTACCACGTCTACCCCGACATTCCGCTGGAAGCGCTGCTGGACGGCCTGCTGGAGTGCGCGCAGTCGCTGGCACCGCAAGCGCCTGAGCACAAGACGGCCCGCTATCCGCACGAATTGAAGGCCGACGGTGCGCCCATCGAACCGATGGACATCGCGCGCGCAGTCAACGACCTGATGGCCAGCCATGGCCGCATGCCCATCGTGTCGGACATCGGCGACTGCTTCTTCACGGCGCTCGATATCGAGAACACGGCGCTGCTGGCGCCCGGCTATTACGCCACCATGGGCTACGGCGTGCCGGCCGGCCTGGGCTTGCAGGCATCGAGTGGCGAGCGGCCCATCATCCTCGTCGGCGACGGCGCCTTCCAGATGACGGGCTGGGAGCTGGGCAACTGCCAGCGTTATGGCTGGGATCCCATCGTCATCGTGTTCAACAACTGCGGCTGGGAGATGCTGCGCACGTTCCAGCCCACGGCCCGCTACAACGACCTGAGTGACTGGCACTTTGCGGACGCCGCGCCAGCCCTGGGCGGCGATGGCTATCGCGCCGAAACGCGCGAGCAGCTGCAGCAGGCCTTGCAGAAGGCCTTGGCCACGCGCGGCAAGTTCCAGCTGATCGAAGCGATGCTGCCGCGCGGCGCGCTGTCGGCCACGCTGGCGCGCTTCGTGGACGGTGTGCGCCGCCTGCAAAGCACCACACCAACGGCATAAAAAGCGGCGGGGGTCAGGTCCGGCATCGTGCCACAACACGGCCGGGGGGCAGGTCCGGCATCGCGCCCCAATATGGCGCGATGCCGGACCTGACCCCGTCTTTTTTAGGCCCTTTAGTGGCTGCGCCGCATTGTAAAGTGCGGGAACATGTCCGATACGGCGCTGACGATGGCCGGGCCGGGATAACCAGCCACCGCACCCGCGTTCAGCGCACCATCTCCGCAACCTTGCGAGCGGAACTCCTGCAACACGTAGTTCTTCACCCCCATGTCGGCCAGGGTGGACGCCAGCGCGATGATGCCGTCCGGTTTAAGTAGCGTGGGATGCACGGTGGTGCGGCATTCATATGGAATGCCGCTCTCCAGGATGGCGCGTGCACATGCTTCGGCATCCACGCCGCTGCCCGGTGCGCCCGTCACTGCCGCATACTTGTCGAATGGCGCCTTGACGTCGAATCCTACCCAGTCCAGCTTGGGCAGCAGTTCGCGCAGCCGGTCCGGGTAGATGCAGGCCGTGTGCAGGCCCACCTTGAATCCCAGCGCGCGCACTTCGTCCACCGCCGCCGGCAATGCCGGGTCGGTGGTCGGCTCGCCGCCGCTGAAGACCACGCCGTCAATCAGGCCGGCCCGCTTCTGCAGCACCTTCAGCACGCTGGACCAGGCCAGCGGGCTGCGCTTGGGACGCGATTGCAGGTGCGGGTTGTGGCAGTAACCGCAACGCCACGCGCATCCCTGCACGAACACGACCGCCGCCAGGTGGCCGGGGTAGTCGGTGGCAGTGAACGGCGTGAAGCCGCCCACCTTGAGCTGGCCGGCGTCCATGCTAGCAGGCCGCAGTGCTTTGCGGCTCCTGGAAGTATTTGCGCTCGTAGAACTCACCCTTCTTGCCCGTATTGAAGGACGACACGGGACGGTGGTAGCCCATCACGCGGGTCCAGATTTCGCACGGCTGGCGGTCGGCGTCGTTCAGCACAACGGTGCGTGGCATGGCTTGCAGGGTGTGGCTCATATCGGTCATGGTGGTTCCTTTCGTTTAGAGGGTTGCAACGTCGCGTTGCTGGCGTGCGATCAGGTCAGCATCGCATTTCGGGCAGAACTTGTGGCTGCCGCTCAGGTAGCCGTGTTTCGGACAGATCGAGAACGTCGGCGTGATCGTGATGTACGGCAGGCCGAAGCGGCCCAGCGCGCGGCGCACCAGCGTGCGGCAGGCGGCAGGGCTGGACAGCGCTTCCGTCATGTACAGGTGCAGCACGGTGCCGCCCGTGTACTTGCGTTGCAGGGCGTCCTGCTGCTCCAGTGCCTCGAACGGATCGTCCGTGTAGCCGACCGGCAGCTGCGAGGAGTTGGTGTAGTAGGGCATATCCTTGGTGCCCGCTTGCAGGATCTCGGGATAGCGCTTGCGGTCTTCCTTAGCGAAGCGGTAGGTCGTGCCTTCGGCGGGCGTCGCTTCCAGGTTGTACATATGGCCCGTCTCGTCCTGGAACTCCAGCATGCGGGCGCGCACGTGGTCCAGCAGGCGCAGCGCGAAGTCGCGGCCCATGGGCGTGGTGATGTCGTCGGCGTCGTCGCTGAAGTTGCGGATCATCTCGTTGATGCCGTTCACGCCCAGCGTGGAGAAGTGGTTGCGCAGCGTGCCCAGGTAGCGTTTGGTGTACGGGAACAGGCCATTGTCCATGTGGCGCTGGATCACCTTGCGCTTGATTTCCAGGCTCTGTTTGCCCAGCTGGAGCAGCCGGTCGAGCGCGGCCAGCAGGCCCGCTTCATCGCCGCGGTGCAGGTAGCCCAGGCGCGCGCAATTGACCGTCACCACGCCCAGCGAACCCGTTTGCTCGGCCGATCCGAACAGGCCGTTGCCGCGCTTGAGCAGCTCGCGCAGGTCCAGCTGCAAACGGCAGCACATGGAACGGATCATGTTCGGCTTCAGTTCCGAGTTGATGAAATTCTGGAAGTAGGGCAGGCCGTAGCGCGCCGTCATCTCGAACAGCAGTTCCGCGTTTGGGCTCTCCCAGGCGAAATCCTCGGTGATGTTGTAGGTCGGGATGGGGAAGGTGAACGCGCGGCCCTTGGCGTCGCCCGTCATCATGATCTCGATGTAGGCGCGGTTGATCATGTCCATCTCGGTTTGCAGGTCGCCGTAGGTGAACGGCATCTCCTGGCCGGCGATCACGGGCACCTGTTCGCGCAGGTCTTCCGGGCAGACCCAGTCGAACGTAAGGTTGGTGAACGGGGTCTGGGTACCCCAGCGCGACGGCACGTTGAGGTTGTAGATCAGCTCCTGGATGTACTGCTTCACTTCGTCGTACGACAGGCTGTCCTTGCGGATGTAGGGTGCCATGTAGGTGTCGAAGGAGCTGAACGCCTGGGCGCCGGCCCATTCGTTCTGCAGCGTGCCGAGGAAATTGACGATCTGGCCGATGGCGCTCGACATGTGCTTGGGCGGGCTCGATTCCACCTTGCCCGGCACGCCGTTCAAGCCCTCGTTGAGCAGGGTGCGCAGCGACCAGCCGGCGCAGTAGCCGGCCAGCATGTCCAGGTCGTGGATGTGGATGTCGGCATCGCGGTGGGCCTGGCCCACTTCGGGCGGGTACACGTGATTGAGCCAGTAGTTGGCGATCACCTTGCCCGACACGTTCAGGATCAGGCCACCGAGCGAATAGCCCTGGTTGGCGTTGGCGTTCACGCGCCAGTCCTGCTGGTTCAGATATTCGTTGATCGACGATTCCACGTCCACCAGCGACTTGCGGTCCTGGCGCAGGCTGCGGTGCTGCTCGCGGTAGACCACGTAGGCGCGCAGCGTCTTGCGGTGGCCGGCGTCGTACAGCACCGATTCCACGGTGTCCTGCACGCGCTCGACGGTCAGTTGCGCCAGGTCCGTCATGTCGCTCAGGCGCAGCACGGTCACCTGGGCCAGGCGGCTGGCGCCGTCGGCGTCGAATTCGCCGGTGGCCAGGCCGGCGCTTTGCAGGGCGGCGACGATCTTGGCGGCGTCGAAATGCTGCCGCGAACCGTCGCGCTTGATGATGTATGTTTGTTGCATGGCTTCGCCCACAATCCCTCCGGATACTATCTGTAGTTTGGAACTACAGATTAAACACTAGATATGGTGTGGTCAACGAATCCCGGCACATCTTTGTTTATTCTTGATTCAAGTTAAAAAAAACGAAGCGGCGTTGTCGGGCGGCGTTCAACCGGACTTCAGCGCGGCCGCGATCTGCTTGACGAATTCCGGTTCCGGCGTGGTATCGAGCTTGCTGCTGGCGCCCAGCACGTTGCCGCCCGCGTCGAGCAGCACGATGCGCGTGGTGTGGTTGATCTCGCCGCTGCCCATGACGCGGAACTTGATGTTGAGGGCGGCCGCCAGCATGCGGGTCTGCGCTTCATCCTTGGCCACGGCCAGTTTGAACTGGCTGGTGTCGAGGTGATGGAAGTTGGCCAGCTGGGCCAGCGAGGCAGGCGAATCGTGGAAGGGATCGAGACTGACCATCAGCACCTTGAGCTTGCGGCCCTGCGGCCCCAGCGCGGCCACCGTGCGCTTGAGCGTTTCGATCACGACCGGGCAGGCGGCGTTGCAGTCGCCGTAGAACATGGTGACGATGGCCACCTGGCCGGCCATGTCGCGCAGGCTGCCGCGCTGGCCCTGGCTGTCGGTGAGGGTGGTGTCGAGCTGGTACAGCGAGGCGCCGGCGTAGCTTGGACGGGCAGCTGGCGCGGCCGTCGCGGCCAGCGGCGCCGTGGCGGGCAGGGCGCAGGCGGCCAGCAGCGCGCCGGCGAGCGCGCCGCGTAAGAGGTTTGAACGGATTGTCATGGTGAAGTCCTTGGATTCAGGGAGTCGCGTCGCGGGCGCAGCGAAATCCCAGGTTGGCGCCATCCTGCTGGCTTTCCATGGCCGACAGCAGGGCCAGGCGCATCAGCACCGCATAGTTGCGGCGGTCCGCCAGCGAGACGGCGGCGCCGCCGCAGTAGTCGAGTGATCTTTGTTCGCCCTTGGCGCGGCTGTCAGCGTTGACGAACAGGCCGCTGTAGTCATCCACCCATTCCCAGATCAGGCCGTGCATGTCGTACAGGCCGTAGAAGTTGGGCGCGTGGGCGGCCACGGAGCGGGGCGGATGGGTGCCGGGCGAGGCGTACCAGTCGAGGATGCGGGCCAGCCAGGCCGGATCGTCGCGGGCGTCGGGCCGGCGCTCGTCGGCGGCGGCCGCGAATTCCCATTCGTACCAGCGCGGCAGGCGGGCCTGCTCGCTGGCGCAAAATGCGGCGGCCGCGTACCAGCTCACGCGCGTTACGGGCGCGTCCGGCGCCAGTGGCGCGGGATCGTCCGCGCTGCCCCACGTTTGCAGATAGGTGGGCGAAGCGAATAAGGCCGGCGCCTGGCCGCGGACCCATTCCGGATGCTGGCGCAGGAATGCGCGGAACTCGCCGTTGGTGACGGGGTGGGTACGCATCTGGAACGGGGCCACGGTGGCGTCGGACGCCACGCCATCGGCTGGCAGCACGCTGCGCAGCTGGCCGCCGGGCAGCGGGCGGTATTCGCCGCCGCTGGCGCCGGCCGCGCACATGAAGGCCACCAGGCAGGCGGCCGCCAGATGGCGTGGCGTGGTGGCCATGATTACTTGGCCTTGCGCATATCGCGCACTTGCGCCGGGGTGATCACCGGCTTGCCCTTGTTGAGCTCCACGTTGACGTAGTTGATCACGGCGGCCACGTCATCGTCGTCCAGGGTCTGGGCCGGCATCACGCCGTTGTAGTGATCGCCGTTGACCACGATCTCCCCGCTACGGCCGTTGATGACGATGTGCGCCATCTCATACGGACGTTGCTGGAAGAAGTCCGAATTGGCCAGTGGCGGGAACACGCCAGCCACGCCCTTGCCGTCGGCCTGGTGGCAGGCCGCGCAGGTGCTCTCGAACACCTGCTTGCCGCGTACCTGCTGGGCCGTGTGGGCGGCGCCGGTGACGACGGGCGCGGCGGGCGCGGCCGGTGCGGCCTTGGCGACCACCCCTGGCAATGGCGTCTTGATGCCCTTGCTGTAAATCTCTGGCCGCTCAGGACCGGAGATCGACAGCAGGCCGATGGCGCCCTTGTTGAACGCGCGCGACAGTGAGTGGTCCACCAGCGTCAGGTTGCCCGGCACGCGCGGCACGAATTCGACGATGGTCGAGCCGCCGGCCGGCACCATGGTGGTCTGCACGTGCTCCTGGTAGTGCTTGCCGCCTTCCGTGTACACCTTGTCGAAGATGGTGCCGATGATGTGGAAGCTGGAGGTGACGTTCGGGCCGCCGACGCCGAAGTACATGCGCACTTTCTCGTTGGCGTTCGCTTTCAGCGCATTGGCGCCCGTCAGCGCGCCGTCGGCGCCGTTGAACAGCACGTAGGTGGGCTTCTCGTCGATGGTTTTCTGCATGTCGAACGCTTGCAGGCCGGGCGCGCGATAGGCGCCGCTGGTGTAGAACTCGCCCTGCATCACGTAGAACTCTTTGTCGACGGGCGGCAAACCTTCCTTCGGTTCGACCAGGATCATGCCGTACATGCCGTTACCGATGTGCATATCGACCGGCGCCGTGGCGCAGTGGTACACATACAGGCCCGGGTTGAGGGTCTTGAAGGTGAACGTGGCTTCGTTACCCGGCGCGATCAGGGTTTGCGCGGCGCCGCCGCCCGGGCCGGTCACGGCGTGCAGGTCGATATTGTGGGGCAGCTTGTTGCCCGGCAGGTTCTTCAGGTGCAGTTCCACCGTGTCGCCTTCGCGCACGCGGATCATCTTGCCCGGCACGGTGCCGCCAAAGGTCCAGAAGGTGTAGCGGGTGCCGGGGGCGATCTCGCGCTCCACTTCTTCCACCGTCAGGTTGACGACCACGCGCGCTGCCGTGGTGCGCGTGATGCGCGGGGGCAGCGCCGGTGGCGCCACCAGTTCCTGCACTACAACGGGCAGGGCGGCTTCTGCAGCCGGAGCCGCAGGCGCGGCAGCGTTGACGGGAACCATGCTGAGAGCGGCGGAGACGCTGGCCAGCCAGGTCGCGGCAAGTTTGTATTTCTTCTTCATCTTCTTCACCTTGTTGGTTGATGGTGCCACCCCTGATGTGGATGACGGTTCCATGCTACGGTCCGGGTGGAAGACTTTCCTTGATGTAAGTTACCGATTTGCCCGGGAGGTCGGGCAATCCTTGATCCAGGTTACCGAATCGCGCGGAGGGCGCGCTGAACGGATCAGAACGGCCACACCTGCTTGGTGAAGGCCACGCTGCCGATGTAGAGGAAGGCGGTGACGGCGGCCACGAACGCGGTGGCGCGCACGGCGCGGGTCTTGCCGCGCTTGAGGGCGATGGTGCCCAGTACGATGTAGAGCAGCAGGGCCAGCACCTTGGCGGTGAGCCAGCCTTGCACGAACGGATATTGGTGGGACAGGACTACCATGGTCAGGGCGCTGGCCAGCAGCGCCGTGTCGATCACGTGGGGCGCGGTGCGCACCCAGCGCTGCTGCAAGCGGGCCGGGTTGGCCAGCATCCAGTACCCGCGCAGCAGGAACAGGCTGCCGCTCATGGCGGCGCAGCCCATGTGGAAATGCTTGATGGCGTAGTAGTCCATGGCCGGCGGTCAGGCCGCGACCAGGAAGTCGATGATCACCTGGCCCGGCTGGCGCGACACGTAGGCCACTTTCACGCGCGGGCCGAAGAACTGGGCGATCTGGTTCAGCAGCGGCAGGGGATCGTGGTCGTTACAAAAACGCATGACTTCTCCGGGGTTCAGGGAATCCAGCGCGCCGAAGATGGCGGCGTGGCGGAATCGTTTGGCAACGCCGCGCGCGTCGAAGGGGTAGATGCCATCGGGGCCGGTCGGTTGCGAGCAATCGTGGGACATGTTAACACTCCAGGTCAATTTAATCAAAGTGGGGGAGGCGGCGCGCGCCTCCCCGGTGGATGGGCCGCGAGCGCGGCCCGGATTTACTGCATCGATCAGGCGCGGTCGGCGCCCGTTACTACGCCTTGCGACGCGGCGGCTTTGCTGCCGCCGGTCATCAGGCGCCATGCGAACACGGCCAGGAACAGCGTGCCCAGGGCGAACACGATATCGCCAGGAACGCGCAGCCACACCAGCGTTTCCATCACTTTCGAGTGCACCACTTCAGGCGAGCGGGCGAACCACATGCCTTCGGTGACGCTGGCCCAGGCCTGGTAGATACCAGCGGGCACCAGCGAGATGAACACCATCATGGCCAGGCCGATGTTGAGCAGCCAGAACATGGGCTTGAGCAGGCTGTCGGCCCAGGCGGCGCGTGCCACCAGGCCACGCAGGCAGAACAGCATCAGGCCGATACCGAGCATGCCGTACACACCGAACAGGGCGGCGTGGCCGTGGGCGGCCGTCAGGTTCAGGCCTTGCATGTAGTACAGCGCGATCGGGGTGTTGATCGAGAAGCCCAGCAGGCCGGCGCCCACCGTGTTCCAGAAGCCCACGGCGATGAAGCACAGGATAGACCACTTGTAGCTCTGCACCCATGGTGCGGCCTTGGAGCGCTGGTAGTTGCGGTATGCCTCGACACCGATCATCGACAGCGGCACCACTTCCAGGGCCGAGAACATGGCGCCAATGGCGATCACGAAGGTCGGCGTGCCGGTGAAGTACAGGTGGTGCAGGGTGCCCAGGATGCCGCCGAACAGGAACACGATGGTTTCCAGCACGATGGCGCTGTTGGCGGTAGCGGCGCGGATCAGGCCCAGGCGGGTGAACAGCAGCGCGATGACGGCCGTGGCGAACACTTCGAAGAAGCCTTCCACCCACAGGTGGACCAGCCACCAGCGCCAGTATTCGATCATCGAGTAGTGGGTACCACGACCCCAGGTCAGCGAGGTGGCGTAGAAGCCGCCGATGCACAGGGCCGACAGGAACACCATGGCGATCAGGCCGCGGCTTTCCGATGGTTTTTTCAGCGCGGGCCACAGACCACGGCCCAGCAGCGTGACCCAGAACAGCAGGCCGACGAACAGCAGGATTTGCCACACGCGGCCCATGCTGGTGAATTCCAGGCCCTGGTTACCGATCCAGAACTGGAAGGCGCTGCCCTTGTGGGCGACGGAGCCGATCCAGCCCATGGCGGTGGAACCGACGACGATGAACAGCAGCGCGTAGAACAGCAGGTTCACGCCCAGTTTCTGGTACTTCGGCTCGTGGCCCGAGATGGCGGGGGCGATGTACAGGCCCGTGGCCAGCCAGGCGGTGGCGATCCACAGCACGGCGAACTGGGTGTGGATGGTGCGGCTGACGGTGAACGGCAGGATGTCGGCCAGCGGGAAGCCGAAGAAGCTGTGGCCTTCGACCGCGTAGTGGGCCGTGATGGCGCCCATGCCCACTTGGGCCAGGATCAGGCCGATGACGACGAAGAAGTACTTCTTGGTGGCCAGCATGGAAGGCGTGGCTTTCAGGCTGAACAGCGGGTCATTCTTCGGCGGGACGGGATCTTCCTCTTCCTTGGCGGTCGAGTGGTACATGATCATGGCGGCGATGGCGCCGATCATCAGGATGATGGAGGCGACCGACCAGATGCCGGCGGTGGCCGTGGGGCGGTTGTTGATCAGCGGTTCGCTGGGCCAGTTGCTCGTGTAGCTCAGCAAGGTGGCGCCGGGACGGTCGGTGCCGGCAGCCCACGAGGACCAGAAGATGAACGCTGGCAGCGCCTGCAGGTCGTCGTGATCGGGCAGCGAGTTGGCGTTCATCGCGTACTGGATACGCAGCGCTTCCAGTTTCGGATCGGTGCCGAACAGGCCCATGTAGTGCTCAGCGACCACCCGCACGGCTTCGGCACGGTCAGGCGACAGCGTGATGGTGTCGGTGGCCTTGTCGTAGCTGTTATGGCGCATTTCCTCCTGCAGGCGTGCGTTGAGCGCGCCCTGGGTGGCCTTGTTCAGCTGTTCGAACGGCACCTTGAATTCACGCTGGGCCCAGATCTCGCGCAGGGCCAGCGCTTCGCGGTGCAGCCAGTCGGCCGACCAGTCCGGCGCCACGTAGCTGCCGTGGCCCCAGACGGTGCCCAGTTGCTGGCCGCCAGCGGACAGCCATGCTTCCTGGCCGCGCTCGACCTGCTCACCCGTAAAGAGCTGCTGGCCGTCGGTGCTGACGATGTGTTTAGGGATAGGCGGGGCTGTCAGGTAAATCTCCGCGCCTACCCACCCGAGTACGGAGAAGGATAGAACACAGATGACAGCCAGCCAGGTCCAGAGTTTGCGCGTAGCGTGCATGGCTAAGTTCCTCATGGTTGGTGTTTGAAATCAGGGCGAGTCATTCAATTGGCACTCGTCTGATACGCATCATAGGCCCGTGTTTTAAAGAAGCATAACAAATGTATGTTTTTCTTGATCCAAGTTATGAACAAATATTTTGGATGCATCAATAATCCAACAACGCCTTCTCGCGAGGCGATTTCGCGTAGAGAATTGCAATATAAACAACGGGGGAGCCATGAGGCTGACCGCATATACCGACTACACGCTGCGCACGCTGATTCATCTGGCGGGCCAGCCCGGCCGGCTGGTGACGATCCAGGATATCGCCAGCCAGCATGGCATTTCAAAGAACCACCTGATGAAGGTGGTCTATCAATTAGGCTTGACGGGCCTGGTGCAGACCGTGCGCGGCCGCAATGGCGGCCTGCGCCTGGCCAAGGCGCCCGAGGACATCAGCGTGGGCGCCGTGGTGCGCCACACGGAGAACGACTTTTATATGGCGGCCTGCTTCGACGCAGCGCGCGAAGTGTGCCCCTATGCCAGCTGCTGCGGCCTGAAAGGCTTGCTGGGCCAGGCCACGGCGGCCTACCTGGGGGTGCTGGACCGGGCCACGCTGGCCGACCTGGTGGGCACGCCCGGCGGGGCAGGTGGGCTGGGACTGGGGCAGGGCGGCGTGGCGCCCATGCAGTTATTGCAACGACGGGATGTGGCAACTAGTTCTTTCGGCTGATGGCACTAGCCTGATTGCCGTCCGGGTTTTAGCCCTACGGGTAATAGTGTCTCTTGTTGCGGACGCGTAACCTGACGTCATCCCATAGTGTGTCAGGAGAAGCAAAGTGGAAAACAAGAATAAGGCGATCCAGGTGCTGGTCAGCAGTACGACGGCCTTCACCATCTGTTTCGCGATCTGGATGATGTTCGCCGTGCTGGGTATTCCGATCAAGAAGACGCTGGGCCTGAACGAAACGGAGTTCGGCCTGCTGGCCGCCATGCCCGTGCTGAGCGGCTCGCTGGTGCGCGTCCCGCTGGGCATCTGGTGCGACCGTTTCGGCGGCCGTATCGTGTTCTTCGCGCTGATGCTGGCCACCGTGATTCCCATCTATATGATCGGCCGCGCCACGGAATTCTGGCAGTTCCTCGTGCTGGGCCTGTTCGTCGGCCTGGCCGGCGGTTCGTTCTCGGTCGGCACGCCCTATGTGGCGCGCTGGTTCCCGAAGGAGCGCCGCGGCCTGGCCATGGGCATTTTCGGCGCCGGTAACTCCGGCTCGGCCCTGACCAAGTTCGTCGCCCCCGCCATCATCACCGCGTTCGGCTGGCAGATGCTGCCCACCGTCTACGCCTGCGCCATGCTGGTGACGGCGCTGGCGTTCTGGGTCTTCACCTACAGCGATCCGTCGCACCTGGTATCGGGCAGCGTCACGTTCGCCCAGCAGCTCAAGGTGCTCAAGGACCGCCGCGTATGGCGCTACTGCCAGTACTACTCCGTCGTGTTCGGCGGCTATGTGGGCCTGGCCCTGTGGATGACCAAATACTACGTGGCCGAATACGGCTTCGACCTGAAGCTGGCCGCCTTGCTGGCTGCCTGCTTCTCGCTGCCCGGTGGCGTGCTGCGTGCCGTGGGCGGCTGGATCTCGGACCGCTACGGCGCCCACAAGGTCACCTGGGCCGTGATGTGGGTGTGCTGGGTGTGCTTCTTCCTGCTGTCGTACCCGCCCACGGACATGGTGGTCAAGACCGTCAAGGGCGACATGGTGCTGCACCTGGCCGTCGCACCCTGGATGTTCACGGCCCTGCTGTTCATCGTCGGCACGGCCATGGCGGTGGGCAAGGCCTCCGTCTTCAAGTTCATCGCTGACGACTTCAGCGACAACATCGGCGCCGTATCGGGCGTGGTGGGCCTGGCCGGCGGCCTGGGTGGCTTCATCCTGCCGATCATGTTCGGCGCCCTGGTCGACCTGACGGGTGTACGTTCCAGCGCCTTCATGCTGTTGTACGGCACCGTCTGCGTCTCGCTGGTGTGGATGCACTTCTCGTTCCGCCCGGCCGCCGCGGCGCCGGCAGCGAGCGGCGCCCGCCGGGCAGCGGCCGCATGAAACCATCGGACCCCAAAAATATTAGTGAAATCAGGAGAATAGTATGAGCAAATACATGATCAATACCTGGGAGCCGGAAACCCCGGCCTTCTGGCAAGCGACGGGACGAAGTACCGCCAACCGCAACCTGTGGATCTCCATTCCCGCGCTGGCGCTGGCCTTCGCCGTGTGGATGGTGTGGAGCGTGGTGGTCGTCAAGCTGCCCGCCATCGGCTTCAAGTACAGCACCAACCAGCTGTTCTGGCTGACGGCCTTGCCCGGCCTGTCGGGCGCCACGCTGCGCATCTTCTACTCGTTCATGGTACCCATCTTCGGCGGCCGCAAGTGGACCACGATCTCGACCGCCTCGCTGCTGATCCCGGCCATCGGCATCGGCTTCGCCGTGCAGGACACCAGCACCGGCTATCCGACCATGCTGATCCTGGCCCTGCTGTGCGGCTTCGGCGGCGGCAACTTCGCCTCGTCCATGGCCAACATCAGCTTCTTCTTCCCGAAAGCGCAGAAAGGCTATGCGCTGGGCATGAACGCCGGCCTGGGCAACCTGGGCGTGTCGGCCGTGCAGTTCGTGGTGCCGCTGGTGATCACCATGGGCATCTTCGGCACCATCGGCGGCGAAGCGCAAACCATCGGCAAACTGGGCCAGACCAGCAACCTGTGGCTGCAGAACGCCGGCTTCATCTGGGTGCCGTTCATCGCCGTCAGCAGCATGCTGGCCTGGTTCGGCATGAATGACCTGGCCTCGGCCAAGGCTTCGTTCGCCGAGCAAGCCGTGATCTTCAAGCGCAAGCACAACTGGCTCATGTGCTGGCTGTACACGGGCACCTTCGGTTCCTTCATCGGTTACTCGGCCGCCTTCCCGCTGCTGATGAAAACCCAGTTCCCCGACGTGAACCCGCTGCAGTACGCCTTCCTCGGCCCCCTGGTGGGCGCTCTGGCCCGCGTGGTGGGCGGCATCATCTCCGACAAGCTGGGCGGCGCCCGCGTCACCTTCTGGACCTTCATCTTCATGATCGCCGCCGTGCTGGGCGTGCTGCACTTCGCCCCGCATGACGGCGTGGCCGGCAACTTCACGGGCTTCTTCTGGATGTTCATGGCGCTGTTCGCCGGCACCGGCGTCGGTAACGCCTCGACCTTCCGCATGATCCCCGTGATCTTCCTGACCGAGCACCAGCGCGCCGCCGCCGGCAAGCCCAAGGCCGCCCAGGAACAAGCGATCGTGGACGCCAACAAGGAAGGCGCCGCCGTGCTGGGCTTCACCTCGGCCATGGCCGCCTACGGCGCCTTCTTCATTCCGAAGAGCTACGGTACTTCGATCGCCATGACGGGCAGCCCCGACACGGCCCTGTGGTGCTTCATCGGCTTTTATCTGAGCTGCATCGCCATTACTTGGTGGTGCTATTCTCGCAAGGGTGCCGCCATGCCTTGCTAAAAGACCGGCTCGGAAAGACCGCGACACGATCGCGGTCTTTCTGCAAACAGTCTACCTGGCGGTCAACGCCTAACCTGGAGTTACAATATGTCTACCCCCAAAGTCATCCCGCTCACGCCGTCGGTGGAGTTCGATGCTGCGCTCGTGCGCAAGCTCAACCAGATGGGACCGCGCTACACGTCCTATCCGACGGCGGACCGTTTCGCCAAAGGCTATGCTCAGCAACAGTACGAGGAGGCCGTGAAACGGGTGCGGGCCCGGGGGACACCTAGCGGGCTGTCGCTGTACATCCACATCCCGTTCTGCGAATCGCTGTGCTACTACTGTGCCTGCAACAAGATCATCACACAGGACCACAGCAAGGCCGTGACCTACCTGGACTACCTGCGGCGCGAGATCGCCATGCAGGCCAGGCTGTTCGACGGCATCAACCAGGTCGACCAGCTGCACTTTGGCGGCGGCACCCCGACCTACCTGACCGACCAGCAGATGGACGGCTTGCTGGCCTATTTGCGCCAGCATTTTGACTTCGTCTCCGACGCGGAAGGCGAATTCTCGGTCGAAGTGGACCCCCGCACCGTCACCCCGCAACGCATCCACACGCTGCGCCGCCAGGGTTTCAACCGCATCAGCCTGGGCATCCAGGACTTCGACCCCGAAGTGCAGCAAGCCGTCAACCGCATCCAGCCCTACGAGCAGACCATCGCCGTGCTGGAAGCGGCGCGCGCGGCCAGGTTCCGCTCCATCAGCGTGGACCTGATCTACGGCCTGCCCAAGCAGACCGTGGCCAGCATGGGCCCCACGCTGGACAAGGTGATCGCGGCCCGGCCCGACCGCATCGCCATCTACAACTACGCCCACATGCCGCACCTGTTCAAGGCCCAGCGCCTGATCGATGCGGACACGCTGCCTGACGGTGAAACCAAGCTGGAGATGCTGGGCCTGTGCATCGCCCGCCTGACGGCGGCCGGCTACGTCTACATCGGCATGGACCACTTCGCGCTGCCCGAGGACGACCTGGCCCGCAGCCAGGTGGAAGGTGAGCTGCACCGCAACTTCCAGGGCTATTCCACCCACGCGGACGCCGACATGGTGGCGCTGGGTGTGTCGGCCATCAGCGACGTGGGCGGCAGCTACAGCCAGAACGAGAAGGTGCTGTCGGCCTACTACGAGCGGCTGGACGCGGGCCAACTGCCGATCGCGCGCGGCATCGACCTGACCGAGGATGACCTGCTGCGCCGCAGCGTGATCGGCAAGTTGATGTGCGACTTCGAACTCAACTACGCCGACCTGGCCATCCCCGGCAAGCAGGACCCGGCTGATTATTTCGCCGCCGACCTGGCCCGTTTGAAGCCGCTGGAGGAACAGGGCCTGCTGACCGTCGATGGCGACGGCATCAAGGTCCTGATGCGCGGCCGCCTGTTGATCCGCAACGTGTGCATGGCCTTCGACAGCTATTTGCACGCCCCGCGCGAGGAAGGCCCCAGCCCGATCCGTTATTCAAGGACGATTTGAGGACATGATGGACAAGACCAAGATCAAAGTACAAACCTTCCTGTCACGGGTACCGCTGTTTAATTCGATGCGCCAGGAAGAACTGGACCGCATCGCGCTGGGCACGACGGAAGTGCGGGCCGAGCGCGGCGAAATCATCTTCCAGCGCGGCGATCCGTGCGTGGGCTTCCACGTGGTGCTGTATGGCCAGATCAAGCTGTCGTTCACCTCCGCCCAGGGCGCCGAGAAGGTGATCGAGCTGGTCGGCCCCGGCCACAGCTTCGGCGAAGCGCTGATGTTCATGGGCAGCCCCTACATCGTGTCCTCGCAGGCCATGGCCGACTCGCTGCTGCTGCACGTGTCCAAGCAGGCCATCTTCCGCGAGATCGAGAACGATCCCGCGTTCGCCTGCAAGATGCTGGCCGGCCTGAGCCAGCGCATGCACAGCCTGATGTGCGACATGGAGTCGTACTCGCTGCGTTCGGGCACCCAGCGCGTCGTATCCTACCTGCTCAAGGACCGTAGCGCCGACACCGGCGCCGAGCTGACGCTGCCAGTGGCCAAGGCCGTGCTGGCGTCGCGCCTGAACCTCACACCCGAGCACTTCTCGCGCATCATGGCCGATCTCAGTTCGCAACAGCTGATCGCATTCAAGGGCCGCAAGGTCACCATCCTCGACGAAGAAAAACTGCGTGCCTGCGCCGGCTAGGAAGTTCCTGTCAGCCGATGTGGCGCACGCGCCTGGAGTCATCATGTTCAACAACCTCACCATCCGCTTACGACTCGTGTTCGTGATCGGGTTTTTGTCCGTCCTGCTGGTGCTGGGCGGCGTGATTGGCCTGGTCAGCCTGGCCGGCGCCAACGACACGCTGCGCAACAACTACGAGCAGCGCATGCTGCCCATGTCGCAGCTGGACCAGATCGTGCGCCTGATCGACGCCAATCAACTGGCCGTGGCCCAGGCCCTCAATGAAGCGCCGGACGTGGTGCAGCCCGAGATGGCGCAGGTCGAGCAGCGCATGGCGCAGATCGCGCGCATGTGGGATACCTACGTGCAGAACGGCCTGCATCCCGAGGAAGTGGCGCTGGCGCACGACTATGCCGAAGCGCGCCAGCAATTTGTCGCCCAGGGCCTGAGGCCGGCCATCGAGGCGCTGCGGCGCGACAACCACGGCGCCGCCCGCACCTTGATGCGCGGCGAAATGGCCCGCCTGTTCGTCCCCGTGCGCAAGCACATCGACGCCCTGATGGCGCTGCACCTGAGCAGCGCGCACGCGGAATTCGAGCATAGCCAGTTGATCTACCAGCGCGTGCGCCTGGCCTGCCTGACGGGCATCGCCTTTGGCCTGGTGCTGTCGGCCGTGATTGGCGTGCTGCTGCAGCGGGCCATCGTGCGGCCGCTGGAGCAGGCCGTGCGCGTGGCCGGCAGCGTGGCCGCCGGCGACCTGACCCAGCGCATCGCCGTCGAGACCAACGATGAAACGGGCCAGCTGCTGCAATCGCTGGCCGACATGAACACCAGCTTGACGAAGATTGTCGGCGACGTGCGCGGCGGCACGGCCGCCATCAACGGCGCGGCCCACAGCATCGCGGCCGGCAACGTGGAACTGGCAGAACGCACCGAACAGCAGGCCAGCGCCTTGCAGCAGACGGCGGTGTCGATGGAACAGCTGACGGTGGCCGTACGCGAGAACGGCGCCAGCGCCCAGCAGGCCAACCAGCTGGCGCAATCGGCCGCGCAAGTGGCCAACGCGGGCGAGGCCGTGGTGGCGAAGGTGGTAAGCACCATGGGCGCCATCAATTCGTCGGCCGCGCGTATCGGCGACATCATCGGCCTGATCGACCGCCTCGCCTTCCAGACCAATTTGCTGGCGTTGAACGCGGCGGTGGAAGCGGCCCGCGCGGGCGAGCATGGCAAGGGCTTCGCCGTGGTGGCCAATGAAGTGCACCAGCTGGCGCAACAGTCGGCCGCCGCCGCGCGCCAGATCAAGCAACTGGTGCAGGAATCGCAGGAACAGGTGGCCGAAGGCGCGGAACTGGTCGACCAGGCCGGCGCCACCATGCACGAGATCCTGAGCAGCATCGGCCAGGTGACGGCCATCATCGCCGACATCAGCCGCGCCGGCGCCGAGCAGAGCGCCGGCATCGAGCAGATCAACCAGGCCGTCAGCCAGATGGACGAGGGCACGCGCAGCAATGCCGTGCGGGTGGAGGAGGTGGCCGCCGCCGCCCAGGCCCTGCAGGAACAGGCCGACGGCCTGTCCGAACTGGTGGCCGTGTTCAAGGTCGATGCACCGCACACGCACCATGCGCAGCAGCAGCCCTGCGCCAACGTGCTGCCGTTCGAACGTCCGGCCCGCAAGGGGCTGGCCGCGCAGCCCGCCGCCCGCAGCCTGCGCAAGCCGCAGGGCCGGCCGGTCTGAGCGCGGGAGGAGCAATGGAAGCCATCGAAAAATTCCTGCGCGGTTTCAGCCGGTTCCAGCAACAGTATTTCAGCGATTCGCAAACCTTGTACGACAGCCTGCGGGCGGGCCAGCGGCCGGCCACGCTGCTGATCGGCTGCTGCGATTCGCGCGTCGATCCCATGCTGCTGACGGGCAGCGAACCGGGTGACCTGTTCGTGGTGCGCAATATCGCCAACCTGGTGCCGCCCTGCACGCCGGACGCGCCGCCGGGCGTCAGTTCGGCCATCGAATTCGCCATCTGCAACCTGGAAGTGGCGCGCGTGATCGTGCTGGGCCATGCCCGCTGCGGCGGCATCCGGGCCCTGATGGGGCCACGCCAGAAGCTGGCCGACACGGATTTCGTGGGCCGCTGGATGAAGATCGCCGAGCCGGTGGCCAACCAGGTCAAGCGCGACCTGGCCCACCGCAGCGAGGAACACCAGCACAAGGCGTGTGAACTGGCCAGCATCCTGCATTCGCTGGACAATCTGCTGACCTACCCTTGGCTCAGGGAGCGGGTCGAGCAGGGGCTGGTCAAGCTGCACGGCTGGTATTTTGATATTGAAAGCGGCGCGCTGATGGCGTATTCGCCACGCCAGCAGCAATTTCTGCCGCTGGTCTGCCCGCTGGAGCGGCGCGGATAAGGAAGCAGAAGGAGTATGGCATGGCCAAGGTATTCCCCATCAATCCCAAGCACCCCGAGCGCATCTGCTGGGGCTGCGACAAATACTGCCCGGTCGATTCGCTCGCCTGCGGCAACGGCTCGGAACGGACCCAGCACCCGATCGAACTGTGGGGCGAAGGCTGGGAGAAGTTCGGCCTGAACGCCAAGACCGAAGCGGACGCGACGCAGCAGGAAGTGGCCGATCCCTCGGCCGACGCCCCGCCCGAAAAAAGCGGGACGTAGCAAACTATCCGCAACATCCTCGCGCGGTCTTGATCCCGTTGCTATCGACTGGCGTGCGCCGGTGATACAACGGCGGCCTCGCTTATTCTCTCCACATTGACCACGCATGCACACCTTACACCTGCCCGGCATCACGCCCGAACACTTCCTGCAACACTACTGGCAACGGCAACCGCTGCTGATCCGGCAAGGCTTCCGCCAGTTCGACGATCCGATCAGCCCCGATGAACTGGCCGGCCTGGCCTGCGAGGAGCAGGTCGAATCGCGTCTCGTGTATCGCCGCGATGGCCGCTGGCAAGCCGAGACCGGGCCGTTCGACAGCTACGAGCACCTCGGTGAACGCGCATGGTGCTTGATCGTGCAGGCGGCCAACCACTGGTCGCCGGAAGTGCAGGCGCTGGTCGAACCATTCTCTTTCCTCCCCAAATGGCGGCTGGACGACGTGATGATCAGCTATTCGACGACGGACGGCGGCGTCGGTCCCCACATCGACCGCTACGACGTGTTCATCTGCCAGGGCTCGGGCAAGCGCCGCTGGCGCGTGGGCGCGCGCGGCAACCACCGCGAGTTCGCGGCCCACGAAGCCTTGCTGCACACGGACCCGTTCGAGCCCATCATCGATGAAGTGCTGGAAGCGGGCGACATCCTCTACATCCCGCCCGGCTTCCCCCACGACGGCGTGACGCTGGAACACGCGATGAGTTTTTCCGTCGGCTTTCGCGCCAGGTCCGCGTGCGACATGTTCAGCGCGCTGGCCGACCACCTGATCGACAAGGAACTGGGCAACGAACTGCTGGCCGACCCTGGCCGTCCCCTGCACACGCAGCAGGGCCGCATCGACGGCGCCGACTTCGCCCGTATCCGCGCCCAGCTGCAAGCCGTGCTCGATGACGAAGCGCTGCTGGCCGACGTGGCCGGCGGCTACCTGTCGCGCAACAAGTGCCAGCTCGACCTGCAGGCGCTGGAATCGCCCTATGACGAACGGGAACTGGCCGAAGCGCTCGCCAACGACGGCACCCTGCTGCGCACCGGCGGCCTGCGCTGCTTCTACGTGGACGCGACGGCGGGGCAGGGCGTGTGCTACGTGGATGGCGAGCGCCTGGACTTCGGCCCCGAGGGCGCCGGCTTTGTGCCCGTCCTGTGCGACCATGAGCGGCTCGATGCGGCGTCGCTGGCGCCGTGGTTGTCCCAGCCGGCCATCCTGGCCGCGCTCACGCGCTGGGTCAACGCCGGCTACTGGTACTTGGCGGAATGAGCAGGGATCGGTGATGCCTCCGTGCAACCTCTTGTCGCGATTGCTACAGGGAGTTGCAGCAGAACTTGACGATTTGAAACAAGTTGGCTAGCCTGAACGCTGGGTTATCGACCAATAGTCGCGTCGCTTGCGGGGTGGTGTCGCCATGACGGAATCGGAAACTCGGGCTCCGAGCGCCCCGGAGGACGAGGTACTCAAGCAGCTCAAGCTGGCCGACACCTACTTCAAGCACAGTGTCGCCAGCCTGGTCATCCTCGACCGCCATTTCAACTTCGTGCGGGTCAACCAGACTTATGCCGACGCCTGCCGGCGCGACATCAACGATTTCGCCGGCCGCAACCATTTCGAGCTGTTCCCGTCCGACGCGCGCCTGATTTTCGAGGACGTATTGCGCAGCAAGCAGGGCTACGTCACCTTCACGCGCGCCTTCGAGTTCGCCGACCAGCCCGAACGGGGCGTGACCTACTGGGACTGGACCCTGGTGCCCGTGCTGGACGGTGCGGGCGAGGTGGAGTACCTGGTGTTCTCGCTGGTGGAGGTGACGGAACGCAAGCGCGCGGAACTGCTGATCTGGCACCAGGCCAATATCGACAGCCTGACGGGCGCCCCCAACCGCTACCTGTTCAAGGAGCGCCTGCAACAACGGCTGGACCAGGCGCCGTCGGCGCCGTTCGCGTTGCTGTTGCTGGACCTGGACCACTTCAAGGAAGTCAACGACACGCTGGGCCACGACCGGGGCGACGAACTGTTGGTCGAGGCCGTGCGCCGCATCGACGCCTGCCTCGGCGGCCCCGGCCAGGCGGCCCGGCTGGGCGGCGACGAATTCGCCGTGATCATCGCGGACGGGGCGCAGCTGGCCAGCCTGGATGCGCTGGCCGGGCGGCTGGTGGCCAGCGTGGCCGCGCCCTATCAGTTGGGCGGGGAGCGGGCATACGTGTCGGCCAGCATCGGCATCGCGCAGTACCCGCACGATGGCGACACCATGGCCGACCTGCTGCGCCACGCCGACCAGGCCATGTACGCGGCCAAGGGCGCGGGCCGCAACCGCTTTAGCCGCTTCAGCCTCGCCTTGCTGGACGCGATGCAGCAGCGCATAGGCTTGAGCAATGACCTGCGCGACGCGTTGCGGGAAGGGCAGCTGGCGGTGCACTACCAGCCCATCGTCGAACTGGCCACGGGGCGCGTGCGCAAGGCCGAGGCGCTGCTGCGCTGGCAGCATCCGGGGCGGGGCGCCGTGCCGCCATCGCACTTCGTGCCGCTGGCCGAGGCCAATGGCATGATCGTCGAGATCGGTGACTGGGTGCTCCGGTGCGCGGCCGACCAGGTGCGGCGGGTGATGGCGCTCGGTTGCTCCGCGTTCCAGATCGCGGTGAATGTGTCGCCGCTCCAGTTCCGTAACGATGTCGGGCTGTGCAAGCGCTGGCTGGCCTACCTGGCCGCGCTGGGTTTGCCGACTTGCAGCGTCGGCATCGAGATCACCGAAGGCTTGCTGCTGGACGTGAGCGCGGAATTGACGGAGACATTGCGCCGCTTCAGCGCGGCCGGTATGCAGATTTCACTCGATGATTTCGGCACCGGCTATTCGTCGCTGGCCTACCTGACCCGCTTCGAGCTCGACGTGCTGAAGATAGACCGCAGCTTTGTGCACCGGATCGATAGCCACGCGCCGGACCTGGCCCTGTGCGAAGCCATCGTGGCGATGGCGCACAAGCTGGGCATGACGGTGGTGGCGGAAGGTGTGGAGACGGCGCGCCAGCGCGAACTGCTGGTGGCGGCCGGTTGCGACTACGGACAGGGCTACCTGTTCGCGCCCCCCATGACGGGGCCGGAACTGGAAGCGGGCCTGCGGCGCGCCTCCCACTGACGGCGCCGGCGGGGCGGTCAGGAAAAGCGCAGCAGTTCGCCGTCGGCGTCGAACGCGAGGAAGCGCTCCATGCGGCCCTGCTGGATGGCCTGCACCATGTCCTTGAGCGCGCCTTCCGTCTGGCGCGCGTCCGGCAACTGGCCGGCGCTGCCCGACAGGCTGGTCACCAACACCACGTCCCAAGGCGCGCCCATGGCGCGCGACTCGGCCGCCAGGTTGGCGAAGGTGTCGAGCTCCCCCACCTGCTTGTCGACGCACATCACGGGCGTGAGCGTGCCGCGCCGCGGCGCGCCGGCGTTGGCCGGGTCGACGGCCTCGTATTCGGCGCGGGTAAAGGTAAACAGCAGGCGCTGGGGTTCCGCCTGCAGGGCGGCGGCTGACAGCAGGTCGGTAAAACTGGCGATATTCACGGGTGCTTCCTTTCATTGTGCGGGCGCGATGCGACACGCGGTGCGTGCGCGCGCGCCAGCCGTATGTATAACCCGGCACGGCGGTCGTCGCCATCGGCGCGAGTGGCTAGCGGGCCTAGTCCTTTTGGCTGAGGGCTGTCACGGAAATCCTTGAGCCACATCATATTATTTGCGTGTGCCGTTCCGGACAATGGTGGCCTGGGCGCGGATGGCGCCGTGTGCAAGGGAAGGTTACACCATGTTGTCGAGGAAGCGCCATTATCTGAGCGTGGCCACCCAGGCGCTGGCGCTGGCGGGATTGCTGCGGGTGCTGTTGCTGGCGCCGTCGCTGCAGCCGGCCGATGCGGACGCCCGGCCGGCGCCGCCGCCGTCCGCACAGGCCGCGTCCTGCGCCACGGCGCCCACGGGCCAGATCCAGTACGACCAGGGCCGGCCCGTGTTCTATTGCTCGCTGTCGGCCATGTTCGCCATGCTGGCCTCGGTCGAGCAGCCCGGCTTCGTGCGGGCCAGTTTCGTCCAGGACGCGGGCGCCCCGGCCGCCAGTACCGGCGGCTGGGTGGCGGCCCGCCAGGCCACCTACGTGCTGCGCGGCCAGCAAGGGCAGGGGCAGGGCAGGGGCGAGTTAGCCGCCTTCTCGTCGGCGCACCACGCGCGGGAGTACGTGCGCGCGGGCGGTGGGCGCTTGCTGTCCTATCAACAGTTGCTGACGGCCGCCAGCAACGTCGCTGTCACGGAATCCACGCCCGGCCTAGTCACAAAGACCTAAACGGCCTAGTCCTTCTCGCCCCATCCGCAAGACTTCTTGCCGATTCACACTAAACACCCCCCTGCGTAGACTGCATGGTATCGACGGCCTCACGCATGTTGCGTGAGGAGGTGTTTAGTTCCTGGTACCGCACAGGGTGCAAGTGAGGAGGCAGCATGAGTCATTTTCTGGATCGCCTGAAATTCTTCAGCAAAACAAAATCAACGTTTTCCGACGGCCACGGGGCAGTTGTCCACGAGGATCGCACTTGGGAAAACGCCTACCGCCAACGCTGGCAGCATGACAAGATCGTGCGTTCCACGCACGGCGTGAACTGCACCGGCTCCTGCAGCTGGAAGGTGTACGTGAAGAACGGGTTGATCACGTGGGAAACCCAGCAGACCGATTACCCGCGTACGCGGCCCGATCTGCCCAACCACGAGCCGCGCGGCTGCCCGCGCGGCGCCAGCTATTCCTGGTACGTGTATTCGGCCCAGCGCGTCAAGTATCCGATGGTGCGCGGCCGCCTGATGGACATGTGGCGTGAAGCGCGCAAGACCATGGACCCGGTCACGGCCTGGGACTACATCAGCCAGAACCCTGAACGCGCCAAGCAGTACAAGTCCGTGCGCGGCCTGGGTGGCTTCGTGCGCGCCGACTGGGACACCTGCAACGAGATGATCGCGGCCGCCAACGCCCTGACCATCAAGAAGTACGGCCCTGACCGTATCGTCGGCTTCTCGCCGATTCCCGCCATGTCCATGGTCAGCTACGCGGCCGGTACCCGCTACCTGTCGCTGATCGGCGGTGTGGCCCTGAGCTTCTACGACTGGTATTGCGACCTGCCGCCAAGCAGCCCGCAAGTGTGGGGCGAACAGACCGACGTGCCCGAATCGGCCGACTGGTACAACTCCACCTTCCTGATGGTGTGGGGCTCGAACGTGCCCATGACCCGTACCCCGGACGCCCACTTCTACACCGAAGTGCGCTACAAGGGCACCAAGACGGTGGCCGTGTCGTCCGACTTCGGCGAAATGGCCAAGTTCGGCGACATCTGGCTGGCGCCAAAACAGGGCACGGATGCGGCACTGGCGATGGCCATGGGCCACGTGATCCTGAAGGAATACCACACCGATGGCCAGTCCCAGTACTTCAAGGACTACGCCAAGCAATACACCGACTTCCCGATGCTGGTGCTGCTCAAGGAGCAGAACGGCACCCTGGCGCCCGAGTACTTCCTGCGCGCCTCGCACCTGGCCAACAACCTGGACGAAACCAACAATCCCGACTGGAAGACCCTGGTCATCGACGACGCCAGCGGCGAGATCGTGGCGCCGGCCGGCTCGATCGGCTTCCGCTGGGGCGAGTCGGGCAAGTGGAACCTGGAGATGAAACAGGGCGGCAACGGCAAGCCTGTCGATCCGCGCCTGTCGCTGATCGGCTGCGCCGATGAAGTGGTGCCCGTGGGCTTCGCCTACTTCGGCGGCAAGGACGCCAGCGACCTGTTGATGCGCAACGTGCCCGTCAAGCGCCTCACGCTGGCCGACGGCAGCACCGCGCTGGTCGCCACCGTGTTCGACCTGACCATGGCCAACTACGGTATCGACCGAGGCCTGGGCGGCGGCAACGTGGCCACCAGCTACGAGGACGACGTGCCTTACACCCCGCAATGGCAGGTCAAGCACACCGGCGTGAAAGCGGCCGACGTGATCACCGTGGCCCGTCAGTTCGCGCAGAACGCGGACCAGACCCGCGGCAAGAGCATGGTGATCGTGGGCGCGGCCCTGAATCACTGGTACCACATGGACATGACCTATCGCGGCATCATCAACATGCTGATGATGTGCGGTTGCGTGGGCCAGTCGGGCGGCGGCTGGGCACACTACGTGGGCCAGGAAAAGCTGCGTCCGCAGACCGGCTGGACCCCGCTGGCGTTCGCCCAGGACTGGAACCGTCCGATGCGCCAGATGAACGGCACCTCGTTCTTCTACGCCCACACCAGCCAGTGGCGCCACGAGAAGCTGCACACCGAGGAAATCGCTTCGCCAACGGCCGGCCCGGATGTCGCGCCAATGACGCTGCTGGACTACAACGCCAAGGCCGAGCGCCTCGGTTGGCTGCCGTCCGCACCGCAACTGGAAACCAACCCGCTGGAAGTGGCGCGCGCCGCCGCGGCAGCAGGCCAGGACCCGGCCGCCTACGCCGTCCAGCAGATCAAGGACGGCAAGCTGAACTTCTCGTGCGATGACCCGGACAATCCGGCCAACTTCCCGCGCAATATGTTCGTGTGGCGCTCCAACATCCTGGGCAGCTCGGGCAAGGGCCACGAGTACTTCCTCAAGTACCTGCTGGGCACCCAGAATGCGCTGATGAGCGATGAAGACCAGTGCATCAAGCCACGCGACGTGAAAGTGCGCCCGGCCGTGGAAGGCAAGCTCGATCTGCTGGTGGTGCTGGACTTCCGCATGTCCACCACCTGCCTGTACGGCGACATCGTGCTGCCGACGGCCACATGGTATGAGAAGGACGACATGAACACGTCCGACATGCACCCCTTCATCCACCCGCTGTCGGAAGCCGTGCAACCGCTGTGGCAATCGAAGTCGGACTGGGAGATCTACAAGGGCCTGGCCAAGAAGTTCTCGGAAATCGGCGGCGCCGCGCTGGGCACGCAGAAGGATCTGGTGCTGACCCCACTGCTGCACGACACGCCTGGGGAACTGGGCCAGCCGTTCGATCCGAAGGACTGGCGCGCCGGCGAGTGCGAACCCGTGCCAGGCAAGACCATGCCGAGCATGACCGTGATCGAGCGCGACTACACCCAGATCTACAAGAAGTTCACCTCGATCGGCCCGCTGCTCGAGAAGATCGGCAACGGCGGCAAGGGTATCAGCTGGAAGACCGGCCACGAAGTGGACGTGCTGCGCGGCGTGAACCGCACCGTGCTGGAAGAGGGTATCTCGCAAGGCCAGCCACGCCTGGAAACGGCCATCGACGCGGCCGAGATGATATTGTCGCTGGCGCCGGAAACCAACGGCCACGTGGCGGTCAAGGCATGGGATGCGCTGTCCAAGATCACGGGCCGCGACCACACCCACCTGGCCCTGCCGCGAGAGCATGATTCGATCCGCTTCCGCGACGTGCAGGCACAGCCCCGCAAGATCATTTCCTCGCCCACCTGGTCGGGCCTGGAGTCGGAAGAAGTGAGCTACAACGCCTGCTACACCAACGTGCATGAACTGATCCCATGGCGCACGCTGACGGGCCGCCAGCAGTTCTACCAGGATCACCTGTGGATGCGTGATTTTGGCGAAGGTCTGTGCGTGTACAAGCCGGCCATCAACACCAAGACCACGGCGGCCATGCTGGGCGCCAAACCGAACGGCAACAAGGAGATCGCGCTCAACTGGATCACGCCGCACCAGAAGTGGGGTATCCACTCGACCTACTCGGACAACCTGCGCATGCTCACGCTGTCGCGCGGCGGCCCGCACGTGTGGCTGTCGGAGATCGACGCCAAGGCGGCCGGCATCGTGGACAACGACTGGATCGAGGTGTTCAACGTGAACGGTACGTTGACGGCGCGCGCCATCGTCAGCCAGCGGGTACCGGAAGGCATGACCCTGATGTACCACGCCCAGGAGAAGATCATCAACGTCCCTGGCGCGGAAACGTCGGGCAAACGCGGTGGCATCCACAACTCGGTCACGCGGGCCGTCACCAAGCCGACCCACATGATCGGCGGCTACGCCCAGCTGTCGTATGGCTTCAACTACTACGGCACGGTCGGCTCCAACCGCGATGAGTTCGTGTTGGTGCGCAAGATGGATAAAGTCGATTGGCTGGAAGGCCCATTGTCCTCCAAGGCCTGAAACCGTCAACGATAGCGAGGTAAAATCATATGAAAATCAGAGCGCAAATCGGCATGGTGCTGAACCTGGACAAGTGCATCGGTTGCCACACTTGTTCCGTCACCTGCAAGAACGTGTGGACCAGCCGTGACGGCGTGGAATACGCATGGTTCAACAACGTGGAAACCAAACCCGGCATCGGCTATCCGAAGCAGTGGGAAAACCAGGACAAGTGGAACGGCGGCTGGCGCCGCACGGCGGCCGGCAAGATCGAGCCGCGCCAGGGCAGCCGCCTGAAAATCCTGGCCAACATCTTCGCCAACCCGAACCTGCCCAATATCGACGAGTATTACGAGCCGTTCACCTACGACTACGAGCACCTGCAGAACGCGCCGCTGTCGGAAACGCCTCCGACCGCCCGTCCGATCTCCGTCATCACCGGCAAGAAGATGGACAAGATCGAATGGGGCCCGAACTGGGAGGACGACCTGGGCGGCGAATTCGCCCAGCGCAGCCAGGACAAGCTGTTCGACAACATGCAGAAGGAGATGTACGGCACCTTCGAGAACACCTTCATGATGTACTTGCCGCGCCTGTGCGAACACTGCCTGAACCCGACCTGCGTGGCGTCGTGCCCGTCCGGTTCCGTGTACAAGCGCGAGGACGACGGCATCGTGCTGATCGACCAGGACAAGTGCCGCGGCTGGCGTATGTGCATCTCCGGCTGCCCGTACAAGAAGATCTACTACAACTGGTCTTCGGGCAAGGCCGAAAAGTGCACCTTCTGCTACCCCCGTATCGAAGCGGGCCAGCCGACCGTGTGCTCGGAAACCTGCGTGGGCCGCATCCGCTACCTGGGCGTGCTGCTGTACGACGCCGACAAGATCGAGTCGGCGGCATCGGTGGCCGACGAGCGCGACCTGTATCCGTCGCAACTGGGCCTGTTCCTCAATCCGCACGATCCGGAAGTGATCGCCGAGGCGCGCCGCCAGGGCATCCCCGATTCGTGGCTGGAATCGGCCAAGCGTTCGCCCGTCTACAAGATGGCGGTGGAATGGAAGGTGGCGTTCCCGCTGCACCCGGAATACCGCACGCTGCCGATGGTGTGGTACATCCCGCCACTGTCGCCGATCCAGGCCGCGGCCGAATCGGGCGTGCTGGGCAAGAACGGCATCCTGCCCGACACCAAGAGCCTGCGCATCCCGGTGCAGTATCTGGCCAACCTGCTGACGGCGGGCGACCAGGTGCCGGTGCTCAAGGCGCTGGACCGCATGCTGGCCATGCGTGCCTACATGCGCGGCAAGAGCGTGGAAGGGGTGGAAAACCTGGAACCGCTCAAGCAGGTCGGCCTGGACAAGCACATGGTCGAGGACATGTACCACATCATGGCGATCGCCAACTACGAGGACCGCTTCGTGATCCCGAGCAGCCACAAGGAAATGGCCGAGGACAGCTTCAACGAGAAGGGCAGCTGCGGCTTCAGCTTCGGCAACGGTTGCTCGGACGGCGTGTCCGACCACAGCCTGTTCGGCAAGAAGAAGCAGGGTTCGGCCATCTTCATGTCGATGCCAAAATCGCGCAAGAAGAAGGAAGTGCTGGACGTCTGATGACGCGGCCCGCTTAGCCCACCAAGGAATGAAGATGAAAAGCTATCAAGTCTTATCCGCGCTGCTGCTCTACCCGGAGCAGGAATTGTGCGACGCCCTGCCGGAACTGCGGCAGGCGCTGGCCGAACGGCCCGAATGGGAGGCCAGCCTGGCCGGCCTGTTCGAGCATATCGCCAGCACTCCGCTGATCGATCTGCAACAGCAGTACGTGGCCACGTTCGACCGCAATCCGTCGCACTCGCTGCACCTGTTCGAGCATATCCACGGCGAGTCGCGCGACCGCGGTCAGGCCATGGTCGACCTGCTGGCCGAGTACCGCAAGCATGGCCTGGACATGGTCGGCAACGACCTGCCGGATTATGTGCCGCTGTTCCTCGAATTCCTGTCGCAGCAGGAGCGCGACGAAGGTCTGCGCCTGCTGGGCGACGCGGTCCACGTGCTGGCCTACATCGGCCGCAAGCTCAAGGCCAACGCCAGCCCGTACGCCGTGCTGTTCGACCTGCTGGAAGCGGACAGCCCGGTGGCGGCCGAGGAACTGGCCGAGCCGCCCATCCGCGACATGGACGAAGCGCTGGAAACCTTCGGCCCCGGCGCCGACGGCGTCGAGCCGCTGCTCCAGACGTCGCTGGCCAGCGGCCCGCAACCGATTAACTTTTATCCCAAGGCTGCGGCTGCCGCGCCGCAGCGTGCCTGAAGGAGACTGCAGTGAACTATTTACATCAATTCGTGTTCGGGATCTATCCCTACATCGCGCTGGCCATCTTCCTGCTCGGTAGCCTGATTCGCTTCGACCGCGAACAGTACACCTGGAAGTCCGAGTCCAGCCAGACCTTGCACACGGGCGCGCTGCGCCTGGGCAGCCCGCTGTTCCACGTGGGCGTGCTGGGCCTGTTCTTCGGTCATGCGGCCGGCCTGCTGACCCCCGTGGCCGTGTGGGACGCGCTGGGCGTCGAACACGGCACCAAGCAGCTGATCGCGATGACGGCTGGCGGCATCATGGGTTCGTGCGCCATGATCGGCCTGCTGCTGTTGCTGGCCCGCCGCTTCTCGAATGAGCGCGTGCGCGCCGTCACCACCTTCAAGGACAAGATCGTGCTGCTGTGGATCCTGGTGACGCTGACCCTGGGCCTGATCTCGATCGGCGCCTCGGCCTCGCACATGGACGGCCACATGATGGTCCTGCTGATGACCTGGGCCCAGCACGTGGTGACCTTCCGCGGCGACGCGGCCGGCTTCATCGAAACGGCGCCGCTGATCTTCAAGCTGCACCTGTTCATGGGCATGTCGCTGTTCGTGATCTTCCCGTTCACCCGTCTGGTGCACGTGTGGAGCGGCTTTGGCGCCGTCGGTTATCTGGGCCGCGCCTTCCAGCTGGTTCGCACCCGTTAATTAATCAGGAGTCTCAACATGGGTATCGCCGTCAACGGAATCGAGGTCAGCGACCTCGCCATCGAGCAGGAACTGCCGCACCACGAGGACGCGGCCAATCCCCTGAAACAGGCCGTGCACGAAGTGGTGTTGCGCCAGGTGCTGCTGCAGGAGGCCGACCGCCTGGGCATCACGGGCGAGACGGACGACGCCCGTGTGGAAGCGCTGTTCGAGCGTGAAGTGAAGGTGCCGGAAGTGGACGAGGCCGCGTGCCGCCGCTACTACCAGAGCCAGATCGAACGCTTCTCCAGCGGCGCGCTGGTGGAAGCGCGCCACATCCTGTTCCAGGTCACCCCGTCCGTGCAACTGGATCTGGTGCGCAGCACGGCCGAACTGATTTTGGCCGAGCTGCAAGCGAACCCGGACCGTTTCGACGAGCTGGCGCGCCAGTATTCGAACTGCCCGTCCGGCGCCGTGGGCGGCAACCTGGGCCAGCTGGCGCGGGGCCAGTGCGTGCCCGAATTCGAACAGCTGCTGTTCCGGATGGCGCCCGGTGAACTGGCCGGGCGCCTGCTGGAAACGCGCTTTGGCCTGCACATCGTGCAAGCGATGCGCCGCATCGAAGGCGAAGCGCTGCCGTTCGACGCCGTGCAGGCGCAGATCGCCGACGAGCTGCAACGCCAGTCCTGGCAGCGCGCGCTGCACCAGTATTTGCACATCCTGGTGGGCCAGGCCGACATCGAAGGCGTGGAACTGGAAGGCGCGGATTCGCCGTTGGTGCAATAAGCGGACCAAATAAAGAGAGTGGGGGAGACGCTACGGCGTCCGCGTTCGCGCGGACGCCGTTTTTTTGAGAGGCGGGGTCAGGTCCGAGAGGCGGGGTCTATCATCGGATTTGTAAGGGGGCGACATCCCTGACGTTGGAGGTGTAATCTAGCCGATGACGGGGGTGTGGCTCACGGGGTCAGCGGTGGCTTTGGCCATCCGCTCGACATTGAAATG
>NZ_JACEZS010000129.1 GCF_014042365.1 Rugamonas fusca | reverse complement strand
AGCTTTCGCTCCCAACGGGGCAGCGACAGCTCGAATCTGGAAGAAGCAGTATAAACGATTTATACCGTTTATACAAGCGTAAGGATTGAGTAATGAAGTTGTATCAACGAACGTTCAACGCACTTCTTATTCACCACAACCTGCTAAGGTTATAGGGACAAGCCGTACGGGCAATTAGTACTGGTTAGCTTAATGCATTACTGCACTTCCACACCC
>NZ_JACEZS010000128.1 GCF_014042365.1 Rugamonas fusca | reverse complement strand
ATTCACCACAACCTGCTAAGGTTATAGGGACAAGCCGTACGGGCAATTAGTACTGGTTAGCTTAATGCATTACTGCACTTCCACACCCAGCCTATCAACGTCCTGGTCTCGAACGACCCTTCAAGGAGCTCAAGGCTCCGGGAAATCTCATCTTAAGGCAAGTTTCCCGCTTAGATGCTTTCAGCGGTTATCTCTTCCGAACTTAGCTACCCGGCAA
>NZ_JACEZS010000127.1 GCF_014042365.1 Rugamonas fusca | reverse complement strand
GGCATCCACCATGTGCACTTATTCACTTGTCCCTATAACTTTAGCCCCTGCGACTAAACAAGGAGCGGTTATAGAAATAAGAAGTACTACGTTGTTGCGTTTGTTGATACATACAATCATTACCCATTACTTTGATTTTGACGTCAAAGTAATCAATAAATAATCTTTACTTTTACTTCTTCCAGATTGTTAAAGAACATACAGCACTTGATCTCTAAAAGA
>NZ_JACEZS010000126.1 GCF_014042365.1 Rugamonas fusca | reverse complement strand
TAGGATTCGTGACTGGGGTGAAGTCGTAACAAGGTAGCCGTATCGGAAGGTGCGGCTGGATCACCTCCTTTCTAGAGTCGCACTGATCTTCGGATCATCCTCAAGCGTTCACACTTATCGACTGTAAATCAAGAAGAACAGCATTTGGGGCTGTAGCTCAGCTGGTTAGAGCACCGTGTTGATAACGCGGGGGTCGTTGGTTCGAGTCCAACCAGCCCTACCA
>NZ_JACEZS010000125.1 GCF_014042365.1 Rugamonas fusca | reverse complement strand
GAAGGGGTGGGACCAACTTGCTATGGTCATCAAGCTTTGACTTGTACGAGTAGTCGCTCCCAATCGGGCAGCGTTACTCAGAATCTGGAAGAAGTAATTGGGTAATGAAGTTGTATCAACGAACGTTCAACGCACTTCTTATTCACCACAACCTGCTAAGGTTATAGGGACAAGCCGTACGGGCAATTAGTACTGGTTAGCTTAATGCATTACTGCACTTCCACACCC
>NZ_JACEZS010000124.1 GCF_014042365.1 Rugamonas fusca | reverse complement strand
CGAAACCGGCGGCACGCAAGCCGTCCACCAGCCAATACCAATTGAAGGTCGACTTCACTGCGACGCCGGCCAGTTCGGCGCGAAACGGCTCCAGCAGAGCGATTATCCTCGTCAGGTCGTTGGGCACGCGCCTTTCGCAACAAATCCGGTCTTCTTCGTCGCTGACTACGACCACGCAATTGTTCGCGTGCAGATCGATACCGCTATACTTGCTCATACCAGCCTCCCTG
>NZ_JACEZS010000123.1 GCF_014042365.1 Rugamonas fusca | reverse complement strand
GTTCGAGACCAGGACGTTGATAGGCTGGGTGTGGAAGTGCAGTAATGCATTAAGCTAACCAGTACTAATTGCCCGTACGGCTTGTCCCTATAACCTTAGCAGGTTGTGGTGAATGAGAAGTGCGTTGTAACGTTCGTTGATACAACTTCATTACCCAATTACTTCTTCCAGATTCTGAGTAACGCTGCCCGATTGGGAGCGACTACTCGTACAAGTCAAAGCTTGATGACCATAG
>NZ_JACEZS010000122.1 GCF_014042365.1 Rugamonas fusca | reverse complement strand
AGCTTTCGCTCCCAACGGGGCAGCGACAGCTCGAATCTGGAAGAAGCAGTATAAACGATTTATACCGTTTATACAAGCGTAAGGATTGAGTAATGAAGTTGTATCAACGAACGTTCAACGCACTTCTTATTCACCACAACCTGCTAAGGTTATAGGGACAAGCCGTACGGGCAATTAGTACTGGTTAGCTTAATGCATTACTGCACTTCCACACCCAGCCTATCAACGTCCTGGTCTCGAAC
>NZ_JACEZS010000121.1 GCF_014042365.1 Rugamonas fusca | reverse complement strand
TAGCACTGGATGTTGGCAGCCGCTGTCACCGCGTTGCGGTGGGGACAAATGGCGGTGAGCTACTCGACGAGTTCGACGTGGAGCACACTGCGCGAGGCTTCGCACAATTCTTTGTTCGTGTGAGCGGCCACGCGCAGGATCGACCAGTTGAAGTGGCCATGGAAGCATACAATGGCTGGGCGCGTCCGCTGGATCGCCTGATACTGGAGCGCCACTGGCGCCTGTTCAACGTCAACAACCTG
>NZ_JACEZS010000120.1 GCF_014042365.1 Rugamonas fusca | reverse complement strand
AAGGAGGGCGCTTACCACGGTAGGATTCGTGACTGGGGTGAAGTCGTAACAAGGTAGCCGTATCGGAAGGTGCGGCTGGATCACCTCCTTTCTAGAGTCGCACTGATCTTCGGATCAATCCTCAAGCGTTCACACTTATCGACTGTAAATCAAGAAGAACAGCATTTGGGGCTGTAGCTCAGCTGGTTAGAGCACCGTGTTGATAACGCGGGGGTCGTTGGTTCGAGTCCAACCAGCCCTACCA
>NZ_JACEZS010000011.1 GCF_014042365.1 Rugamonas fusca | reverse complement strand
ATCGATACCGCTATACTTGCTCATACCAGCCTCCCTGTACGTAAGTTCAACTCGACATTGAATGCTTACTGTACCCCCGGCGTATGCCGGAGGGAGGTTGGCTAGATGATTATCAGGTCCGGCATCGCGCCAATTTGGCAGCTTGCCGGACCTGACCCCGCTTCTGTGACCCCGGTTCTGCGCTTCTGCTACTAAGCACAAAGCGCGATAAGAAATGCCCCGGCTGCGGCGACGCAGGCGGGGCATTTTCGTTTCGGGACACGGTAACGGGAACTAGGCCGCCTCCCCCAGCAGCAACGCCGCCACGCCATCGGGCGTGAGCCTGGCCGCGCTGATTTCCAGCAGCTTGCGCTTGTTGGTCTGGCCGTGCGTGAGCGCGATGGCGCTGCGCGGCACGGACAAGGTATCGGACAGGAAGCGGATCAGCGCCTCGTTGGCCTTGCCCTCAATGGGCTGGGCATGCAGCTTGATCTTGAGCGCGTCATCGAGCACGCCCACCACTTCCGTCTTCTTGGCGTTGGCCTGTATCTGCACCGCCAGCCGTACGCCGCCCGGCAACGGTGAACACCAGGTGCGGCTCATCGGCCGGCGAACAGCATGCCCAGCACCAGCTGCGCGATTTGCAGCAGGATAATGGCCACCAGCAGCGACAGGTCCAGGTTGCCCACCAGCGGCACCACGCGGCGGATGGGGCGCAGCAGCGGGTCGTTCAGCGCGCGCACGAACGGCGCCAGCGGCGCGTGCGGGTTGACCCAGCTGAAGATGGCTTCCACCACCAGCAGCGCCATGAAGCCGTACAAGATCCATTCAAGGAAGCGCTGGCAGGCGGCCAGCAGCACGGCCGGCGCACTCCAGCCGGCCAGGAACAGCACCGAGGTGGCCAGCAGCACGATCAGGTAGGCGCCGATCAGGCTGGCCCAGTCGTAGCCGCCCACGCCGGGCACGATGCGGCGCAGCGGGCGCACCAGCCAGTCGGACAGTTGAAAGGTGAATTGCGCCACGGACGATGGTGGGCGAACACGTATCGCTTGCATCCAGAAACGTAACAGCAAGGCGCCGCCCAACAGCGTGGCGGCGGCATCGACGATCAACTTGATAATACTAAGCACGGGTTCCCTCCAAAAAAAAACCGCTGTGTGATTGTCTCACACAGCGGTCGCTTGCCTTAACAGGCATCCACGCTTTTTCTTAGGAAGGGCGGGTGCTGGTTGGGAAAGGCCAGGCGGCAGCTGGTGCCACGACAGTCTTGACGGCCGGTGCGGCCGGTGCGGCTGGCGCTGCAGGAGCGGCGGCTGGCTTGGCGGCGGCCTTGGGCGCGGCAGGCTTCTTCGGTGCGGCCTTCTTGGCGGCTGGCTTGGCTGCTGGCGCGGCGGCGGCCGGTGCGGCTGCCGGTGCAGCCGCTGCTGGCGCGGCGGCTGGTGCTGCGGCTGCAGGTGCTGCTGCGGCGGCTACTGGCTTGGCGGCGGCTTTCTTCGCTGCTGGCTTGGCGGCTGGTTTGGCCGCAGCCTTAGCCGGCTTTTTTGCTGCGGGCTTCGCAGCAGCTTTGGCAGCCGGTTTCGCTTCCGCTTTTACTGCGGGCTTGGTGGCGGCAGCTTTCTTCGCTGCTGGCTTGGCGGCAGCTTTGGCGGCTGGCTTGGCGGCGGCTTTGGCGGCTGGCTTGGCGGCAGCTTTAGCGGCTGGCTTGGCGGCAGCTTTGGCGGCCGGCTTGGCGGCAGCTTTGGCGGCTGGCTTGGCCGCAGCTTTGGCGGCTGGCTTGGCGGCGGCCTTCTTGGCTGCCGGTTTGGCGGCGGCTTTCTTCGCTACCGGCTTGGCCGCGGCTTTGGCTGCTGGCTTGGCGGCTGCTTTGGCGGCTGGCTTGGCTGCCGCTTTCTTGGCGGCGGGTTTAGCGGCAGCTTTCTTCGCTACTGGCTTGGCTGCTGCTTTGGCAGCTGCTTTGGCTTTCACCGCTGGCTTGGCGGCGGCTTTCTTCGCTGCTGGCTTGGCGGCCACTTTGGCCTTGGCTGCTGGCTTGGCGGCTGCTTTGGCTTTCACTGCTGGCTTGGCTGCTGCTTTGGCTGCTGGCTTGGCTGCCGCTTTCTTCACAGCTGGCTTGGCTGCTGGCTTGGCTGCGGCTTTCTTGGCGACTGGTTTGGCTGCTGCGGCTTTTGCAGCTGGCTTGGCGACAGCCTTCTTCACGGCTGGCTTGGCGGCGGCTTTGGCGGCCGGCTTGGCGGCAGCTTTGGCTGCTGGCTTGGCGGCGGCTTTGGCTGCTGGTTTAGCGGCGGCTTTCTTCACAGCGGGTTTAGCGTCGGCTTTGGCGGCCGGCTTGGCAGCGGCTTTGGCTGCTGCCGGCTTCTTGGCCGCAGGAGCAGCCTTGGCGGCGGCTGGTTTCTTTACTTCGGATTTCTTAGCGGCTGTTGCCATTTTTGTTCTCCTTCATCTGGGATGGGAAAGATTCACGCACAAGATTAAAACCCGTCCGGCCCCGGATGGGGACAGGCGAATTATTCATCGGCGCAAACAACGGTTTGCGCTAATGAATTCGGCACCAGCTGAACTGCTGCAACTCCTCACGATTGCAGCGCTTCAGCCATCGACACAGCACGCCGTCCCTTTTGCGGCCGGCGCCTGCGTCCAAATCTTGTTGCGACATCCGCGGTGTGTCGGGCGTATGCTCAGCACCGTTAACCTCCGTCGCAGCCACAACACGGTTTTATTTTTCAAAGAAAAAACCGCCCAACCTGAACTCAATCAGGCAAGGCGGTCGAAAAAAAACGGTGTGGTCTTGTGCATATTCGTGCGAATCTGAATCCCATTTTTTCGATCTGCGGCGGCATCGTCGCGGCATCGCGCGGCTTCTTTTTCCACGCTTTCGCTAGCACGCCTTTTCAATCTCGTAAAGTACACGAAAACCTTGTCGGTGCGCAACAGGCGCGCAAGGATTTCGCCAGCTTTTTTAACAGGATAGGCGCCGCGATTCGCGCGCGCTTGCCAATTCGCAGTGGCCGCGCATCACGTCCATGCACGCGCGGCCCACTCTGGCGGTCACGAAGTCTTGCGCGCGGGCGCGTCACACAACTTGCCGACTTCAAACTAACCCTTATGCCAATTGGGTTTCTGCGTTTTCGACTGCACCGGTTCCAACTCACGGCGCGCGCTGTGGCGCTTCAACTGCGCGCGAAGCTTTTGCTCCACACTGTTTTTAAATTCGTCGCGATTATGAGACACAGTGCGCGGCTTGGCAAGGACAATGCGGCAGCGGTGCGCGCGAGCGCGCGTGTGGACGATCACGCGACCGGCTTGCCGCGCATCGAATTCGTATCGACGCATGCCATCGCAGGCGCGCTTTCGCAGCACCGGAAAATGTCGCGCACATGAAAAAAGGCCAGACGAAAATTCGTCTGGCCTCGTCGTTCATCCTCGCCGCGCGCGGCGGTGTAGGTCGGGAATCAATCCCAGTTCAGCGCGCCGCCGGTCTGGTATTCGGTGACGCGGGTTTCGAAGAAGTTGCGCTCCTTCTTCAGGTCGATCATCTCGCTCATCCATGGGAAGGGATTCTCTTCCTGGTCGAACAGCTGCTCGAGGCCGATCTGCTGCGCGCGGCGGTTGGCGATGAAGCGCAGGTAGCCCTTGAACATGGGCGCGTTCAGGCCCAGCACGCCGCGCGGCATGGTGTCTTCGGCGTAGGCGTATTCCAGCTCCACGGCTTTCAGGAACAGGTTCTTGATCTCTTCCTTGAAAGCCGGGGTCCACAGCAGCGGGTTTTCCATCTTGATGGTGTTGATCAGGTCGATGCCGAAGTTGCAGTGCATGGACTCGTCACGCAGGATGTACTGGTACTGCTCGGCGGCGCCCATCATCTTGTTCTGGCGGCCCAGCGCCAGGATCTGGGTGAAGCCGACGTAGAAGAACAAGCCTTCCATCAGGCAGGCGAACACGATCAGCGACTTGAGCAGGGTCTGGTCGCTTTCCACGGTGCCGGTGGTGAAGGTGGGATCGGTCAGGTTGTTGATGAACGGGATCAGGAATTCATCCTTGTCGCGGATCGACTTGATCTCGTTGTAGGCGTTGAAGATCTCGCCCTCGTCCAGGCCCAGCGACTCGACGATGTACTGGTAGGCGTGGGTGTGGATGGCTTCCTCGAACGCCTGGCGCAGCAGGTACTGGCGGCACTCGGGGGCCGTGATGTGGCGGTAGGTGCCCAGCACGATGTTGTTGGCGGCCAGCGAGTCGGCCGTCACGAAAAAGCCCAGGTTGCGCTTGACCAGGCGGCGCTCGTCTTCCGTCAGACCGTTGGGGTTCTTCCACAGCTCGATGTCGCGCTGCATATTCACTTCCTGCGGCATCCAGTGGTTGGCGCAGCCGGCCAGGTACTTGTCCCAGGCCCATTTGTATTTGAACGGAACCAGCTGGTTGACGTCCGTTTTGCCGTTGATGATGCGTTTATCGTCGGCGTTCACGCGCAGCGCCACTTGCTCGGCGCTCGCTTCGCCGTTCAGCACGGCTTGGTTGACTGCTTGCGGTACCGCCGGAGCGGCTTCTTCGTCCCAGGACAGCGACATGGTGTGTTCCTTCTGAATTCGGTCTAAACAGAACCGCCCGGCGGGCCGGGACGGTTCACTCTTCATATTAGTACAGGCTTATTGGCAGGCTTCGCATTCCTCGAAACCGGGATCGCCCGGACGCAGGTAGCAGGCCGCGCCTTCGGCCACCGGCGCGGCCGCAGCCGCTGGCGCCGCCGCTGCCAGGGCACTGGCCGACATGCCGCCGTCCACGGCCACCGCGTTCAGGGCACCGGTCTTGGAGGTCGACTTCTCCATGTGGGTGGCGGCGATGGTGCGCAGGTAGTAGGTGGTCTTCAGGCCGCGCAGCCAGGCCAGCTTGTAGGTCTCGTCGAGCTTCTTGCCCGAGGCGCCGGCCATGTAGATGTTCAGCGACTGGGCCTGGTCGATCCACTTCTGGCGGCGCGATGCCGCTTCCACCAGCCAGCTTGGCGACACTTCGAACGCGGTTGCATAAATGTCACGCAGGTCTTGCGGGATGCGGTCGATCTTGGTCAGCGAGCCGTCGAAGTATTTCAGGTCGGCGATCATCACCTCGTCCCACAGGTCGCGTGCCTTCAGGTCGCGCACCAGGTAGGAATTGATCTCGGTGAACTCGCCCGACAGGTTGGACTTCACGTACAGGTTCTGGAAGGTCGGTTCGATGCAGGCCGACACGCCGATGATGTTGGAAATCGTGGCCGTGGGGGCGATCGCCACGCAGTTCGAGTTACGCATGCCGAACTGCTTGATGCGTGCGCGCACCGGCGCCCAGTCCATCGAGGACGAGCTGTCCACTTCCAGGTAGCCGCCGCGTTCCTCGGCCAGCAGCTTGACGGAATCCTGGGGCAGGATGCCGCGGTCCCACAGCGAGCCCTTGTACGAGGCGTAGTGGCCGCGTTCCTCGGCCAGCTCGGTCGAGGCCAGGTAGGCGTAGTAGCACACCGCTTCCATCGAGGTGTCGGCGAACTGCACCGCTTCCATCGACGAGTAAGGCACGCGCATCATGTGCAGGCAGTCCTGGAAGCCCATCACGCCCAGGCCCACCGGACGGTGGCGCATGTTGGCGTTGCGGGCCTTGTCGACGGCGTAGTAGTTGATATCGATCACGTTATCGAGCATGCGCATGGCCGTGCGGATGGTCTTTTGCAGCTTGACGTGATCGAGCTTGCCCTCTTTCATGTGGGCCGGCATGTTGACCGAACCGAGGTTGCAGACGGCGATTTCGTCCGGGCCGGTGTTCAGGGTGATCTCCGTGCACAGGTTGGAGCTGTGCACCACGCCCACGTGCGACTGCGGCGAACGGATGTTGCATGGGTCCTTGAAGGTGATCCATGGGTGGCCCGTTTCGAACAGCATGGACAGCATCTTGCGCCACAGGTCCAGCGCCGCCACTTTCTTGCAGACGCGGATTTCGCCGGCGGCCGCCTTGGCTTCATAGCCCAGGTAGGCCGTTTCGAAGGCCTTGCCCACCTTGTCGTGCAGGTCGGGGCAGTCGGACGGCGAGAACAGGGTCCAGTCGCCCTTTTCCATCACGCGCTTCATGAACAGGTCGGGAATCCAGTTGGCCGTGTTCATGTCGTGGGTGCGGCGGCGGTCGTCGCCGGTGTTCTTGCGCAGGTCGAGGAATTCCTCGATGTCCATGTGCCAGGTTTCCAGGTAGGCGCACACGGCGCCCTTGCGCTTGCCGCCCTGGTTCACGGCCACGGCCGTGTCGTTGACCACTTTCAGGAACGGCACCACGCCCTGCGATTTGCCGTTGGTGCCCTTGATGTGGGCGCCCAGCGCGCGCACCGGGGTCCAGTCGTTACCGAGGCCGCCGGCGAACTTGGCCAGCAGCGCGTTTTCCTTGATGGCGTCGTAGATGCCTTCCAGGTCGTCCGACACGGTGGTCAGGTAGCACGACGACAGCTGCGAGCGCAGCGTGCCCGAGTTGAACAGGGTCGGCGTGGAGCTCATGAAGTCGAACGACGACAGCAGGTGGTAGAACTCGATGGCGCGCGCTTCGCGGTCCTGCTCGTTCAGGGCCAGGCCCATGGCCACGCGCATGTAGAACGCCTGCGGCATTTCGATGCGCACGTCGCGCACGTGCAGGAAGTAGCGGTCATACAGGGTTTGCAGGCCGATGTAGCCGAACTGCAGGTCGCGGTCGGCCACCAGGGCCTTGGCCAGGCGGGCCAGGTCGAATTCGCCCAGTTTCGGGTCCAGCAGCTCGGCGGCGATGCCCTTGGCCACGTACTGGGGGAAGTAGTTCACATAAGCGGCGGCGGCGCCGGCTTGCGCCACTTCCTGGCCGAACACTTCCTTGCGGATGGTGTGCAGCAGGATGCGGGCCGTCACCTGCGAGTAGGCAGGGTCCTTTTCCATCAGCGCGCGGGCAGCCAGGATGGCGGACTTGTGCAGCTCCTCGACGGGCACGCCGTCATACAGGTTCTTGACGGTTTCGGCCAGGATGGCGTCCGCGTCCACGTGTTTTTCCAGGCCGATGCAGGCCGCGTTGATCAGCCCAGCCACCTGGTCCATGTCCAGCGGGCGGCGCGCGCCGTTTTCCGTCACGTGGATCTGCGGTGCGGCCACCTTGGCGGCGCCGGCCGCCTCCTTCTGCAGGCGGCGCTCTTCCATGTGCTTGGCGCGGTACAGCACGTAGGCGCGGGCCACGTCATGTTCGCCCGAACGCATCAACGACAGCTCCACCTGGTCCTGCACATCCTCGATGTGGAAGGTGCCGCCCGACGGCTGGCGGCGCACCAGCGCGGCCACCACGGCGGCCGTCAGCTGTTCCACCAGGTCGCGGATGCGGGCCGAGGCGGCGCCCTGGCCGCCATTGACGGCCAGGAAGGCCTTGGTCATGGCGATGGCGATCTTGGACGGCTCGAACGCGACCACGGCGCCGTTACGGCGGATGATGCGGTAGTCGCCCAACGCTGCCGCTGCCGTGGCCTGGCCACCAACGATACCCGCGGTCGCTGCTGGCATCAGCGCAGGTTGGATGGAAGTGTCTTGAGTAGATTGCATTTAAGCTCCCCGATAACAGCGTGCAGTCGTGGCTGCGCGGCGTGTGTTTGTATTAAAAAAAAGCCAAAATGAAGCGGCCAGCCCGGTACTGCGGCTGGTGTTACAGCGACAAAAAGGGTGAATAAGGGTTCCTGATGCTGGTGGACCGAGGCCGATACCGCTTGGAACCTGGGACTTGAGATACCACTACATTTAGTGAATCGGCTTATTCGATACACTGATTGTAGTGGTCAGCATGGGGCAAGACAAGTGGAAATTTTTTATTTCAGATCAATTTTTCGGTTGACTTTCAGGAACGCCTACAGGGAAGCGCAGTTGCCGGTAAGCAGGTACTAACCGCGCCTGCCCGGCTGCCTTTTCCTTCAGCAGACGTGCCCAGGTTTCGATGTACGTTTGCCAACTAAACAACGGTCCGGGGTCCGTCTTGCGGCCTGGCGCGATGTGTTCATGGCCCTGCACATCGGTCAGGGGATAGCGTTCCTGCAGGGCCAGCGTCAGCGCCGCCAGCGCCGCGTACTGGGCCGGCTCGAACGGCTCCGTGTCCGTGCCCTCGAGCTCAATCCCGATCGAAAAATCATTGCAGGCCGCGCGGCCCTGGAACGCCGACTGGCCCGCGTGCCAGGCCCGCGCATCGCAGGAGACGTACTGGATCACGCGGCCGTCGCGCCGCACCAGGAAGTGGCTCGACACGCGCAAGCCGCGCAAGGCCGCGAACGCGGGATCGGCATTATAGTCCAAGCGGCCGGTAAACAAGTCGGACACGTGGGGCGTGCCGAACTGGCCGGCCGGCAGGCTGATGTTGTGCACCACCAGCAGCGTGACGGCCGTGCCGTCCGGGCGCGCGTCCGCGTGGGGCGAGTCGTAGCGCTGCGCGCCGGCGCACCAGCCCTGCGCATCCAGCGCGAAACCTGGCGGCATCACGCCTCCGGCTCCTGGATATTCAACTTTTGCATCTGGTAGCGCAGCTGGCGGAAGCTGATGCCCAGCAGCTGGGCCGCCTGGGTGCGGTTGTACTGGGTCTGGGCCAGCGCCCGCTGGATGATGTCGCGCTCGATCTGGTTCAGGTATTCGGGCAGGTTGGCCGGCAGTGCGTCGAGGTGGGGCAAGGCCATGGTGGCGCCCCCCGATGCCACCGCCACGGCCGCGCCGGGTGCGGCGCCCACGGCGGGCGCTGGCACAGGCGCGGGTGGCGTGGCCGCGCCGCCATCCGGCAGGGACTGGGCACCATCGAGCCCGAACGCGGCCGCCTCGGTGGCCGCCAGTTGCTGCGCGAAGCCGGGCGCCGGCGACGGCAACGGCACCACGGCCTCCACCATCTTCGCGCCCTTCAGGGCCAGGTCGCCCACTTCGATCACGCCATCGTCGGCGAAGGCCAGGGCCCGCTCCAGGATGTTTTCCAGCTCGCGCACGTTGCCGGGGAAGCTGTAGCCGCGCAGCGCCTCCAGCACGCCCGGCCCCAGCACCACCTTGTGTTCAAAAGTGCCCAGCCGTTCCAGGATGGCGTCCGTCAGCGGCCCCAGGTCGTCGAGCCGTTCGCGCAGCGGCGGCAGACACAGCTCGATCACGTTGAGCCGGTAGAACAAGTCCTGGCGGAAGCTGCCCTGCTCCACGCACTGGGCCAGGTTCTTGTGGGTGGCGCTGATGATGCGCACGTCCACCGGCTCCTCGGTGGTGGCGCCGATCTTGCGCACGCGCCGCTCCTGGATGGCGCGCAGCAGTTTGACCTGCATGGCCAGCGGCAGGTCGGCCACCTCGTCGAGCATCAGGGTGCCGCCGTTGGCGGCCTGGAAGAAGCCATCGCGCTCGTCGGCCGCGCCCGTGAACGCGCCCTTGCGGTAGCCGAAGAACTCGGCCTCCATCAGCGCCTCGGGAATGGCGCCGCAGTTGACGGCCACGAACGGCTTGCCGGCGCGCGAACTCTGGGCGTGGATCTCGCGCGCGGCCAGTTCCTTGCCGCTGCCCGACTCACCCGTGATGGCGATCGGCGCCATCGAGCGGGCCAGCCGGGCGATCTGGGCCCGCAGCGCCTGGATCACGGCCGAGGTGCCCTTCAGGCGGCTGGCCGGCTGGCCGGCGCTGGCCGCCTGGCCGGCCGCGGGCACGTTGAGCCGCAGGGCCGACTGCACCATGATGCGCAACTGGTCCAGCGCCACCGGCTTGGACACGTAATCGAAGGCGCCGGCCTTGAGCGCCACCACGGCATTGTCGGCGCTGCCAAAGGCCGTGACGACGGCGATCGGCGTATTCTTGTAGGCGGCGCACACTTCGCGCACCAGTTCCAGCCCCAGCCCGTCGGGCAGGCGCATGTCGGTCAGCACCAGCGCGAATTCCGTGCGCGCGAGGTGGGCGCGCGCCTCGGCCAGCGTGGCGGCGCTGTCCACGTCGAGCCCCATCTTGATCAGGGTGATTTCCAGCAGTTCGCGCAGATCGGCTTCATCGTCAACGACCAGCACACGGGGAACACTCATCAGGGACTGCCTTTCTGTTGTAGCGCAATGGCTTACCCGGCCGCTGGCGCGGCGGCCGGCCGGGCAAAGGTGATCACGAACCGCCCGCTGGAACGGGGCGTGCCGTCCGGGCCGGGCGCCGGCTCGAAGCGGTATTCATAGTCGAGCATGGCTTCGTTATTCAAACACAATTCGCGCGCCAGATACAGTCCCAGCCCCGTGCCCTTGCTGGAGGTGGTGTAGAACGGCTCGAACAAATGGGCCCGCACTTCGGCCGAGATGCCGGGGCCGTCATCCTGCACGTGCAGCTCCAGGCGGCGCGCGCGGCCCGTCACCAGCGTCAGGCGGATGCTGGCCGGGGCGCCGCTGGCGTAGCGCACGGCGTTGTTGAGCAGGTTGAGCACCACTTCGCGCAGGTGCAGGCTGTCGAAGCGTACCAGCGTGCCGGGCGTGGCCGTCAGCGCCAGCACGTCGCCGGGCAGGCCGTGGGTTTCGTCGAACTCCGTCTTGAGCTCGGCCAGGAACTGGTCCAGCGCCAGCGGTTCGCCATGGGGCTGTACCTTGCGCGACAGTTGAAGGATGTCCTCCACCATGCGGTTGACCCGGCTCACGTTGTCGCCCACGATCTTGAGCAGGCGCAGGTGGACGGCGCTGTCGAGGTCCTCGGCCAACAGGGCGGTGGCGTGGCCGATGGCCGACAGCGGGTTGCGCACCTCGTGCGCGATGCTGGCCGTGAGCCGGCCCATGGACGCCAGCTTAAGTTGCTGGGCCTGGTTCTCGATGCCGGTCACGTCCTGCAGGAAGATCACGCTGCGCTCCGTGCCCAGGCCGTCCGTGTCCACGGCCGCGAAGCGGGCCTGCAAGTGGGCGGCCAGGTCGGGCCGGCCGCTGCCGGCCGCCGGCAGGCCGTCCAGCGCCGGTTCGGCGCCGGGCTTGATGGTGACATAGGCCGTGCCCTGGGCGGGATCGGCCAGCCAGTCGTCATAGGCTTGCGCCAGCGGCCGCAGGGCCGCCACGTCGCCCAGGCGAAAGCGTAAGTCGGGCCCGGCCAGCCCCAGCATCTGCTGGGCGGCCGGATTGCCGGCGAACACCTGGCCTTGCGGATCGACCACCAGGATGCCGTCACCCACGTTGGCCATCACGAGCCGGTTCACGGCTTGCTGCACGCCGATCTCGATGCCGCGTTCGATGGCCAGTTCCTCCTGGCCGATCAGCCGGGCCGCCATGCGGTTGACCACCCACACGGTGGCGAAGAAGGCGGCGCCGTACAGGCCGGCCTGCAGCACCACCATGTCGCCTTCCATCAGCAGCATGCGCCAGCCGCTCTCGCCCAGCAGGAACAGCGTGACCAGCGAGGTGCAGAACAGCGCCAGCAGCAGCGGCGCCAGGATGGCCGTGCCGGCCAGCGGGAACAGGTAGAGGATGGCCAGGCCGCTGCGCACGCCGCCGGCGGCGATGTAGAGCAGCGAGATGATGGCCAGGTCGCAGGCGATCTGCGACATCAGTTGCAGCAGGAAGCGGCGCCGCACGTACAGCGTCATCAGCGCGAAGGCCAGCGCCAGCACCAGGTAACCCAGGCACACTTCGCCATAGAAGAACTGGCCGGCGGCGCGCAGGCCGCGGCTGTCCACGCTCAGGTAGGCCAGCAGCACCAGCGCGATCACCACGCGCGTGCCGTTCAGCGTCTGCAGCGAGCGCCAGAAGGTGGCGCGGGTCGCGCGCGATTCGGGCGCCAGCGCTGGCAGGGAGGCAGTCACTACTCAGGCGGCCGGCAGGCTGGCGTGGGCGGCGCAGCAGTAATCGCGGCCGCCGGCCTGCACCGTTTCCGAGGCGGGGTAATAGATGCCGCAATGGGCGCAGCACAGCATGGTTTCCACTTCCGCGTTGGCGCGACCGCGGGCGGCCGGCCGGGCGGCGGGGCGCTCGGGCTGGCGCGGATCGCGCGGGCGCTGGCCGCCCTGCAACTCGCGCAGCTTGGTGCGGATGGCGTACAGCACCAGGAACGCCAGCGCCAGCCAGAACAAAAGACGACTCATCAAACAAATCCCCGATGTAAAACGACTTCAAACACGAAACGGCTGCCGACGTAGGCCAGCAGCAAGGTGGCGAATCCGGCCAGCGTGAAGGTCAGCGCCGTCTTGCCGCGCCAGCCACGGAAACGGCGGCCGGCCAGCAGCGCGGCAAACAGCAGCCAGGACATGAGCGTGAAGACGGACTTGTGGTCCCACTTCAGGGCCTGGCCAAACAGTTGTTCGGAAAATACGATGCCCGACAACACGGTCAGGCTCAGCAGGACAAAGCCGAAGCCTATCATGCGAAACAGCAGCTTTTCCATCGTCAGCAGGGCCGGCAACTGGTCCAGCGCGCTGGCCAGGAAACCGCCGCCGGCCGTGGTGCGCGTGTGCAGGCGCGACTCCTGCAGCGCCATCAGCACGGCGTGGAAGGCGGCGATGGTGAGCGTGCTGTAGGCCAGCGTGGCGATGGCGATGTGCCAGCCGAACATGACGGACTTGCCTTCGAGCGCGACCAGATTGCCGGGAAACAGCGCCTCCAGCGCCACGGCCACGGCCGCGCTGGGCATGACCATGCGCCGCAAGCCGTCCAGGCTGTAGTTGCGGTTTTCCAGCCAGTAGGCCGCCACCGACACCCACAGCGCGGCCGACAGCATGGCGGCGAAACCGATGCGCAGCGAACCGGGCGCCGTCACTTCGAACCACAGGGTCACGCCATGCAGCAGCCAGGCGGTGCCGGTCAGGATGGCGATCAACGGCCCCTGCCGCGACGGCAGCAAGGCGCACACGAGATACAGCACGGCGGCTGAGATGAGGAAGTAAGTCTGCATAGCGGTCAGTTTACACCATGGCGGGCGGAATTCGGGCCGAGGGTGGTCTCGGCTTCAGGCGCCTGAATCGGGGACGGACCCATATTATGGGGCGCTGACTGCGGCCACGCCAACTGATGAAGGGTCCGTCCCCTTGTTTGCAGCCGGCGGCTCAGGGGAAGCCCCCTTGGTCAGACAGCTTGGCCGCAGTCGGCGGTACACCATGCGGGGCCGTCCCCTCGTTTGCAGCCGGCGGCTCAGGGGAAGGACCCTTGGTCAGACAGCATGGCCGCAGTCGGCGGCACACAATGCGGGTCCGTCCCCGGTGCGCAGCCGCGCCATCTACCTGGCCGGCAAACGCGGCTCAATCCACCGCCGCCACGCGGATTTCGTCGTTGTGGTGGCGCTGCTGCTCCTCCATCACCAGCTGGCCCAGTTCGCGCTTGAGGGCGTTGAATTCGGGCGCGGCCGGGTCGCGCAATCGCGGCAAGTCCACCAGCAGGTCGCGCTTGACGGTGCCCGGCCGGTAAGTCATGACGATGATGCGGTCGGCCAGGTAAATCGCCTCCTCGATGCTGTGGGTGACGAACAATATCGTCTTTTTCAGCTCGGACCAGATGCGCAGCAATTCGTCCTGCAGGTTGCGCCGCGTGAGCGCGTCGAGCGCGCCGAACGGCTCGTCCATGAGCATGATGGGCGAATCGAGCGCCAGCACGCGCGCGATGGCCACCCGCTGGCGCATGCCGCCCGACAGATCCCTGGGATAACGATGCCGGAATTCGCTCAGCGACAGCATGGCCAGCAGCCGGTCCACCGTGGCCGCGATCTGGGCCTTGGGCTGGCCCTTGATCTCCAGGCCGAAGGCGATGTTGTCGGCCACCGTCATCCACGGGAACAGCGCGTATTCCTGGAATACCATACCGCGCGCCGGTCCCGGCCCCGTGACGGGCTGGCCGTCGGCCAGAATGCTGCCGGCGCTGGGCAGGGCGAAACCGGCCACGGCGTTGAGCAGCGTCGACTTGCCGCAACCGGACGGCCCCAGCAGGCAGACGAACTGGCCGCGCGGGATTTCCAGGTTGATGTCGCGCAGCGCCACCACTTCCCGCCCCGCCCCGGGAAAGACCTTGTCGACGTGGCTGATGACGATATGGGGGACGTTCATGTCGCTCATATATGAGAGGGCTCAGTTATCGAGGCCGCGGTGCCAGCGCAGCAGGTGGTTGTTCAGCCGGTTCATCAGCACGTCGATGCCCAGCCCGATCAGGCCGATGCTGATCATGCCGGCGATGATCTTATCGGACCAGAAGTATTCGCGCGCCTCCAGGATGCGGAAACCAAGTCCATTGTTGACGGCGATCATTTCCGACACGATCACGACGATGAAGGCCGTGCCGATCCCGATCCGCACTCCGGACAAAATATAAGGCACGGCGGCCGGCAGCATCACCCGCAGGAACATGGTGCGGCCCGAGGCGCCCAGGTTGCGGGCGGCGCGGATATAAATACCGTCCACCTGGCGCACCCCGGCGATGGTGTTCATCAGCACCGGGAAGAAGGCGCCCAGCGCGATCAGGAACACGGCCGGCGGATTACCGAGCCCGAACCACAGGATGGACAGCGGTATGTAGGCGATCGGCGGAATCGGCCGCAGCAGCTGCACCAGCGGATTGAGCCACGCGTGCACGCGCGCACTGGCGCCCATGGCCAGCCCCAGCGGCAAGGCCAGCCCGGCACCGACGGCGAAGCCGACGAGCACGCGGTACAAGCTGCCCATGGCGTCGCCGATCAGCTCACCGGAACAGGCCCAGCGCAGCCAGCTGCCGGCGGCCGGATCGTACGGCTGCAACGGCAGCAGGTATTCGAACCACTTGTGCACCACGGCCCACGGCGACGGCAGCACCTGCGGGTTGACCCAGCCCAGCGAGGCCGCGCCCTGCCACACGGCGATCACCAGGGCCGGCAGCACCAGCCCCACGCCGGCCTCGCGCCACTGCGACTTTGCCATGGATGTCCTCTCTTATTTGACGTTCAGGCTTTTCTTGGCCGCGTCCAGCAAGTCCGTCTTGACCCAGTCGCGGGCCACGGGCGGCTTGGCCATGCGGCCCACGCCGGTCTTGACCATGATGTCGGTGGTGACCTGGATGTGCTCGGGCGTGATGTCGTAGGAATACGGCGAATTGCCGATCGCATCGTCGAAGTCCTGCTTGCTCAGCTGGCCCTTGAACACCACCTCGCGCACATACTTCTCGGCCACGGCCTGGTTGTCGATGAAGGTCTTGGTGGCCTCCACGAAGCAACGCATGAACTTCTCGGCCAGCGGCCGCTTCTCCTTGTAGAACTTCTCCGTCATCACCATGGTGCGCACGGGCGCGCCGATCGGCGTGTCATACGGCTTGAGCATTTCGTTGCCATAGCCCTTGTTGATGGCCTGCGACGATTGCGGTTCGGATTGCATCATGGCGTCGATATTCTTGCCCAGCATGGCCTGGTTCAAGTCGGCGTAGGCCAGATACACCAGTTGCACGTCCTTGCCCGGCTGGTCCGAGGCCGTCATGCCGGCCTGCTGCAATTCGGCCAGCAACAGCACTTCCTGGATGCCGCCTCGGGTCACGCCCACCTTCTTGCCCTTCAAGTCCTTGACGCTCTTCATGTGCAGGTCGGCCCGGCCCACCAGGCGCGCACCGCCCTTGGCGAAGCCGGCCACGGCATAAATGGGCGCGCCGCCGGCGCGGCCCGAGATGGCCGCCTCGGACGCGGTGGTGCCCACATCCAGTTCGCCGGCGATGATGGCCTGCATCACGTCCAGCCCCTTGGCGAACACGTGCTCATCGACCTTGATGCCGCACTTGGGGGCGATCTCCTTAATATAGGACACGGCGCCGTAGTGGGCGAATTTCAGGTTCCCCAGCCGCACCACTTCCTGTGCCTGGGCCTGGGCCGCGCTCGCCATCGTCAGCGCCGCAAGCGCCACTATTTTGCCGATGCTTGTCAGTTTCATCCATTCTCTCCTCTAATTAGCGGCCTGCAGCCGTATTTCTGTCCGCATCATAGCAAGATTTCCCTTTAGTTAAACAGTTGTGACAATGCGAGAGACTCGGCGCCCGCACCGCGATGCATAATGCGCATCGTTGATTTTTTGCCATGCCGCCACAACGTCGAATCCGCTCCTGCGCAGCGCCCGTGCCGTCGCCGTCCTTGCCTGCAGCCGCCGCCCCAGCTGCAGTTTTTCTTATTTAGCTTAAGTATTGAATCCATGTCAGCCCATCTCCCTCACGGCACCCTGCGCGCCCTCCTGTCTTCCCTGATCCTGAGCGGGGCGCTGGCCGCCTGCGGTGGCGGCGGCGGCACGCCGGCCCCGGCCACGCCCGCCACACCCGCCCCCGCCACCACGCTGACGGTGAGCGGCAGCGCCCCCGAACTGCACGCCGGCGGCCAGCCGCTGGCGCTGACGGCCGCGCTCGACGGCGCCGGCACCGTTGCCTGGCAACTGGCGCCCGGCAGCATCGGCGGCCTGAGCGCGGCCAGCGGCGCCAGCGTGAATTACCTGCCGCCGGCACAAGTGGCCACGCCGACCCAAGTCACGATCACGGCCACGTCCGGCGGCTTGAGCAAGACCATCGTGCTGCAACTGCTGCCGCCGACTGGGCTGAGCCTGATCGCCGGCGACATCGGCGGCAAGTTCATCCTCGATGGACCAGGCGTGGCCGCCCGCTTCGGCGGCATCCTGAACGCCACGCGCGATGGCGCCGGCAACCTGTACGTGGCCGACTACAGCGAATCCCGCAAGCCGACCATCCGCAAGATCAGCGCCGACGGCAACGTCACCACCATCGTCCATGACGACTGGCTCATCAGCGACGGCGCTTACGGGGCCGCCGTGATCGCGCTCAGCGTGGCACCCGACGGCAGCGTCTACCTGCTGCAAGAGCAATCGATCTGGGTCACCAACGCGGGCGACCGCTACACGTATTACGTGCGCAAACTGCACGCCGACGGCAGCGCCACCACCGTCGGCAAGCTGCCCGACCGCGTCTCCGCCACCAACCTGGTGGCTGGCGCCGGCGGCACGGTCTACCTGCTGGCGGGCGACCACGTGGGCCAGATGAACGCCGATGGCAGCTATCAGGTGCTGGCCGGTGTGCACGGACAGGGCGCCTCGCCCGACGTGGATGGCAGCGGCGACGCGGCGCGCTTCAGCACGCTGTTCGACATGGTGGGCGGCGCGGACGGCACCCTGTATGTGGCGGACGAGCGCGGCGTGCGCCAGGTCAGCACGAAAGGCGTCGTCACGACGCTGGCCCGCCTCGGCCCCGGCCCCACCGACGGCGACGCTGCCAGCGCCGGCCTGCAAGGCCCGCGCAGCGTGGCGCTCGACGCCAGCGGCGCCGTGCTGGTGCTGGACCGTCCCATTGATAACAGCGCCAACTCCTATGACGTGCGCCGCATCGCTGGCGGTACCATTCACACCCTGTTCCGGCAGAACGATCCGGCCGGCTTGTGGGCCGGACAGTGCGGGCGCACTGGCACGCCGGACACCTTCCTGCGCATGGGTGCGGACGGCGCGCTGCTGGCCATCGGCGCGGCCGCCATCGTGCGCCTGGACGCCGACGGTACGCGCCATCCGTTCGTCGGCCTGGACAACGGCAGCGGCCTGCCCGCCGATGGCCAGGGCGCCGCGGCGCACTACTGTGATCCCGGCATGATGGCGGCCGACCACGACGGCAATCTGTACACCATCGACGGCGGCGCGAACGACGCACGCCCGTTCCAGCATCGGCTGGTGGTGCGCAAGACCACGCCGTCCGGCCAGGTCAGCACCTTGCCGCAGACGGCCGACGGCAAGCCGTCGGGCCTGGTGGTCGATGCGGCCGGCCGGCTGCTGCTGGCCTTGCGGCCGGTCGGCGCGAACCACCTGCCCATGGACGGCGGCGCGATCTACTGGCTGCAGCCAAACGGCGCCATGACGCTGGTGGCCGGCCAGCCCGGTCCGAACAGCGCCGTGCCGCTGCAGCGCGACGGCGCCGCCACCGAGGCCCGCTTCGGCGGCCCCACCCTGCTCGGGGCCGACGCGGACGGCAACGTCTACCTGTCCGACTACGACCAGCACAATAGCGCCCACACGACCTTGCGCAAGCTGAGCCCGCAGGGCGTGGTGAGCACCATCGCCAGCCTGCCGCCGGGCCTGAACGCGGCGCCCGATGGTTATGTGTACCAGGCCGACTACAACAAGCGCGTCCTGTACCGGCTGGCGCCCGACGGCAGCCGCACCGACATCGCCGGCAGCGGCGAGCGTGCCTTCTTCGGTGCCCTGCCGGTCCAGTTCGATTACAGTACGGCGCTGGTGCCCACCGGCCCCCACACCTTCGCCGTGATCGCCGGTTCGGCCGTGCTGCGCCTGGTGCTGCCATAAGCGGGGCGGGTGGCGGGGGCGCCACGATGGGGTAAAATGGCGGCCATCGTCCGGCCCCGGCCGGCCAACCTCCAGACTGATTCCAGGTTCATCATGCTAGATAATCTCACCCAGCGTCTCGCCAAGGTCGTCAAGACCATGCGCGGCGAGGCCCGCCTGACCGAGGCCAACACCGCTGAAATGCTGCGCGAAGTGCGGCTGGCGCTGCTGGAGGCCGACGTGGCCCTGCCGGCCGTGCGCGAGTTCATCGCCCGCGTCAAGGAAAAATCCATGGGCGAGGAAGTGCTGTCCTCGCTCTCGCCCGGCCAGGCCCTGGTGGGCGTGGTGCAGCGCGAACTGGCCGCCATCATGGGCGCCGACCTGGGCGAACAAGCCGCCCAGCTCAGCTTCGCCCAGCAGCCGCCCGCCATCATCCTGATGGCCGGCCTGCAGGGTGTCGGTAAGACCACCACCGTCGGCAAGCTGGCCAAGTACCTCAAGGAACAAAAGAAGAAGAAAGTGCTGACCGTGTCGGCCGACGTCTACCGTCCGGCCGCGATCGCCCAGCTGCAATCGGTGAGCGGCCAGGTGGGCGCCGACTTCTTCCCGTCCACGGCGGCCGACAAGCCGGTCGACATCGCGCTGGCCGCGCTGGACTGGGCCAGGAAGCATTACCACGACGTCTTGATCATCGACACGGCCGGCCGCCTCGGTATCGACGAAGAGATGATGCGCGAGATCGCCGCCATCCACGGCGCCGTGAAACCGATCGAAACCCTGTTCGTGGTCGACGCCATGCTGGGTCAGGACGCCATCAACACGGCCAAGGCCTTCAACGACGCGCTGCCGCTGACCGGCATCGTGCTCACCAAGCTCGATGGCGACTCGCGCGGCGGTGCGGCGCTGTCGGTGCGCCACATCACGGGCAAGCCCATCAAGTTCGCCGGCGTGTCCGAGAAACTGGACGGGCTGGAAGCGTTCGACCCGCAGCGCATGGCCAACCGCATCCTGGGCATGGGCGACATCCTGGCCCTGGTCGAGGAAGCGCGCAAGGGGGTGGACGCCAAGGCGGCGGCCGACCTGGCGCAAAAGATCAAGGTCGGCGGCAAGTTCGACATGAACGACTTCAAGGCCCAGCTGGGCCAGATGAAGAAGATGGGCGGCATGGCCAGCCTGGTCGACAAGCTGCCGGCCCAGTTCCAGCAGGCGGCCGGCAACGCCAACATGGACCAGGCCGACAAGCAGGTGCGGCGCATGGTCGGCATCATCGATTCGATGACGCCGCTCGAGCGGGCCAAGCCGGAGCTGATCAAGGCCACCCGCAAACGCCGCATCGCGGCCGGCGCCGGCGTGCAGGTGCAGGAAGTAAACCGCATGCTGACCCAGTTCGAGCAGATGCAGACCATGATGAAAAAACTGTCGGGCGGCGGCATGATGAAGATGATGCGCTCGATGAAAGGCATGATGCCGGGCCTGCGTTAAGCCCTGTTTCGTCATCCTTGGCAGTACTGGCGACACCGCCTGCGCGCCCCGCGCCAGGCGGTGTTTTTACGTGTAAAGACAGGGGCTGGTGCCCCTGAACCGTGCGTGAGCGCACCGCCCCCCTGATTTAAGTGGTGTTTCCGGGAAAAAACGCGAAAAACACTTGCATCCCCGGACAATCCCCACCAATATTAGCCGTGCGATCAATTGCGCAATTTTCCATGTGTTCGTTAAGGAGGCTAGAAGATGGCAACAGCCAAAAAAACCCCAGCAGCAGCACCAGTCAAGAAAGCGGCGGCCGCCAAGCCCGCCGCCGTGAAAAAAGCAGCACCCGCCGTGAAAAAAGCAGCCGCTCCGGCCGCACCGCGCAAACCGAACGCCGCTTTCATGAAGGAAATGACGCCGTCGGCCGTGCTGGCCGCCGTGGTTGGCGCCGCCCCGTTGCCGCGCACTGAAGTGACCAAGAAAGTGTGGGACTACATCAAGAAGCTCAACCTGCAGGATCCAGCCAACCGCCGCATGATCAATGCCGACGACAAGCTGAAGGCCGTATTCGGCGGCAAAGCCCAGGTGTCGATGTTCGAGATGACCAAGCTGATCTCCGCGCACCTGTCCTAAGCGCTGGCGGCCATGCGCGCCGAGCGAACCGCCCCGCCCGACCGGCCGGGGCGTTTTTTTTCCCGCCCACAAAATCGGGGACGTAACACGATTTTTCCCACAAGATAAATCATGTTACGTCCCCGATTTTTCTTTGCCTACAGCGGTGACTTGAACTTCCAGTTCTGCCACGCCGACAGCACGGCGTTCGGATATTCGGGGCGGCCGCGGCTGCCGTTGTAGCGGCCCAGCGCCAAATAGAGGTTGCCCGCTTCCATGTCCAGGTACATGCGCAGGATGGCGCAGCCGTAGCGCAGATTGGTCTGCATATTGAACAGGGCGCTGCGGTTGCGGTCGCCGATCACGTTGGTCCAGAACGGCATCACCTGCATGTAGCCGCGCGCGCCCACCATGGACACGGCGTACTTGCGGTAGGCCGATTCCACCTGGATCAGGCCCAGCACGAGACCGGGGTCGAGGCCGGCCCGGTGCGCCTCGTACCACGCCGTTTCCAGGAATTCCGTGCGCACCTGCTGGTCCGGCAGGCGCCGCTGCAAGCGGGCCGACATCTGCGCCAGCCACACCTGGTAGCGCTGCTGGTCGGCGGGATTGCGGAACGTGGGCTTGGGCGGACGGGCGTCCAGGATGGCGTTCGACAGCGCCAGCCGCACCGAGTCGGCCAGCGCCTCCTCCTTCTGGCTGCCGGCGTGGGCATTGGGGCCGTGCAGCGCCCCCGTGGCCAGCGCCAGCGCCATCGCCCAGCGCTGGGGCCGGGCCCACCAGCGGCGCCGGTCGGCGCCGTTGGCTGGACGGGGGGCGGTCAGGGTGTCCACGGTCAGGCCGCGAGCTTGCCCTTGATGAAGGGGATGATGTCGGCCAGCGGCACGGCCGTGGCTTCCGTATCGCGGCGGCCCTGGTATTCCAGATTGCCTTCCTTCAGGCCGCGCTCGCCGATCACGACGCGGTGCGGCACGCCGATCAGTTCCCAGTCAGCGAACATGGCGCCCGGACGCAGGCCGCGGTCGTCCACGATCACGTCGATGCCGGCCGCCTGGGCTTGCGCGTACAGCTGCTCCGTTTCCGCCTTGACCAGCTCGCTGCGGTCCATGCCCATCGGGCACAGCACCAGCTCGAACGGGGCCAGCGCGGTCGGCCAGATGATGCCCTTGTCGTCGAAGTTCTGCTCGATGGCCGCGCCCAGGATGCGGGTAATGCCGATGCCGTAGCAGCCCATCTGCAGCGGTGCCGGCTTGCCGTTCTCGTCCAGGAAGGTGGCTTTCATGCTTTCCGAATAGGCCGTACCGAGCTGGAACACGTGGCCCACTTCGATGCCGCGTTCGATGGCCAGCACGCCCTTGCCGTCCGGCGAGGCGTCGCCTTCGACCACGTTGCGCAGGTCGGCCACGAGGGCCGGTTCGAGCGCATCGCGGCCCCAGTTGGCGCCCGTGTAGTGGAAACCGGCGTCGTTGGCGCCGCACACGAAGTCGGCCATGTTGGCCACCGTGCGGTCGGCCACCACGGTGACGGGGGCCTTGGTGCCGATCGGGCCCAGGTAGCCGGGCACGCAGCCGTACACTTCCAGGATTTCCGCTTCGGTCGAGAAGCGGTGGGCGGCCAGGCCGGGCACCTTGCCGACCTTGACTTCGTTCAGTTCATGGTCGCCGCGCAGCAGCAACATGAAGTATTGCCGGGTGACCTTGCCATCCTGCTCGTGGTCCACCGTCAGCGCGATGGTCTTGACGGTGCGGCTCAACGGCAGGCCCAGCAGCTCGGCCACCTGTTCGCACTTGGTCGCGTTCGGGGTGGACGCCTTGACCAGGGCTTCCGTGGCGGCCGGACGGGCGGCCGCCAGCGGCAGCGCCTCGGCCGCTTCCATATTGGCCGCGTAGTCGGAGGTCGGGCAGTACACCAGCGCATCCTCGCCGGTGCTGGCGATCACGTGGAATTCGTGCGAGCCGGTGCCGCCGATGGCGCCGTTGTCGGCCGCCACGGCGCGGAACTTCAGGCCGAAGCGGTTGAAGATGCGGGTGTAGGCGTCATACATGACCTTGTACGACGCTTGCATGCCGGCCAGGTCGCGGTCGAACGAGTAGGCATCCTTCATGGTGAACTCGCGGCCGCGCATCAGGCCGAAGCGGGGGCGGCGCTCGTCGCGGAACTTGGTCTGGATGTGGTAAAAATTCAACGGCAGTTGGCGATAGGATTTAATTTCCGAACGGACAACATCGGTGATCACTTCCTCGGACGTGGGCTGGATGGCGAAGTCGCGGCCGTGGCGGTCCTTGACGCGCATCAGTTCCGGCCCCATCTTGTCCCAGCGGCCCGTTTCCTGCCACAGTTCGGCCGGCTGCACGAGCGGCATCAGCAGTTCAATGGCGGCGGCGGCGTTCATCTCTTCGCGCACGATCGCTTCGACCTTGCGGATCACCCGCAAGCCCATCGGCATGTAGGTGTAGATGCCCGAGCCCAGGCGTTTGATCATGCCGGCCCGCATCATCAGCTGGTGGCTGACGATTTCGGCATCGGCTGGCGCTTCTTTAAGCGTGGAAATAAAAAATCGGGAGGCGCGCATAACGGTGAATTCTTTTTAAAAAGAGAGGGTTATAATCAACCTAATTTTAAAGGATTAGCTGGCTGATGCGTCCATACTTTATACAAATGCGTTCAATTGATGGCGTTGCGGCCGTTTTCGTACCCCGAAAACCGTGCCGGCACGCCAATTTGTGGGCAAAAATGTAAGCCGGACGCTTAGTCGCAGAAAGTTTGAGGTGCAACATGCTCGATCGTGAAGGGTTTCGGCCCAACGTCGGCATCATCCTGCTGAACGCCCATAACGAGGTGTGGTGGGGCAAGCGGGTGCGCGAGCACTCATGGCAGTTTCCGCAAGGCGGTATCAAGTACGGTGAAACGCCGGAACAGGCGATGTACCGGGAGTTGGAAGAGGAGATCGGGTTAAGGCAGGAGCACGTCAAGATCGTCGGCCGCACGCGCGACTGGCTGCGCTACGAGGTGCCTGACCACTTCATCAAGCGGGAAATCCGCGGCCACTACCGGGGGCAAAAGCAGATCTGGTTTTTGTTGCGCATGTGCGCGCGCGACAACGACGTCAACCTGCGCCTGACCGACCATCCCGAATTCGACGCCTGGCGCTGGCATGACTACTGGGTGCCGCTGGACGTGGTGATCGAATTCAAGCGCGAGGTGTACCAGCGCGCGCTGCAGGAATTGTCGCGTTTCCTGACCTGGCCGGCGCATGGCAACAGCCAGCACCGCCACACGTCGCGCTATTTGCGCCAGCCGCACGCGCCCCGGGCCGTGACGGCGCCGGCGCCGTGCGCGGAAGGCGTGCCGGCCAGCGCCGCGGCGCAGCCGGGTGCGCAGCCGGAAGCGCTCCAGCAGCAGGCCGGCGGCCCGGCCGGACGCGGACAGCCACGCCCGCCCCGCCAGGCACCGGCGACGCCGGTGACCATCGCCCCGGCCGCGCCGGCGGCCCTGGCCCCGGCCGTGCAGGAGGAAGCGGCGGACGTGGTCAAGGCGGGCGGCTGACGGTCATCGGGCCAAAACAGTATTCACCGTATGGGCAGTATGGGCGGGCGGGACGGCCGGATGGCGGTCCCGCCCGTTTTGCTGCACGGCCGCATCGCCAGGCGAGATGTCCGTCGCGGGTGCGCGCCTGGCGCAGCGGGTACAATGGCGGCTGGCTGTTCCATCCCTGATACCACCCATGTTCAATCCCTCCTCCGACGACGTGCGCCGCTTCTTCTGCGAGACGTTCCGCAAGCAGCGCGCCAACGACATCCTCAGCCCCATCGAAGCCATGGCGGCCGACTGGATCCGTCACCACCCCGAATACGACGACCTCCTGAGCGACGTGGAAGCGGCGCTGGCGCGCGACTTCAGCGTCGACAGCGGCCAGACCAACCCCTTCCTGCACCTGGCTATGCATTTGTCGATCGACGAGCAGATCTCGATCGACCAGCCGCCCGGCATCCGCGAGGCGGCCACCGCCCTCACCTTGCGGCTGGACTCGGCCCACGACGCGCACCACCAGATCATGGAATGCCTGGGCGAGATGATCTGGACGGCCCAGCGCTCCGGCCTGCCGCTCGACGGCGACGCCTACGTGGAAAGCGTGCGGCGCCGCCTCAAATAACCACCGGCCCATCAAAACGGGGACGGACCCCAATCTTCGCATAGCGAAAATTGGGGTCCGTCCCCGATTTGATGGGCCGTGCAGGGCCTGGCGATGCCGGCTTAGCGGTGCGGCGTGGACAGCGTGCCAGGCAGGCTGTGCAGGTAAGCGGCCAGGTCCTTGATGTCCTGGTTGCTCAGTGGCTTGACCTGGCCGCCCATGATGGCGTTGCCGCGGCCGTTGGCGCCGTCGCCGCGCTTGTAGGCCGTCAGCGCGTGCTCCAGGTAATCCTTGTGCTGGCCGGCCAGCTTGGGATAGCTGGGATCGATCGGGGTGTTGAAATCCTTGCCGTGGCAGGCGAAGCAGCTGTATTTTTCCGTCAGGGCCTTGCCGGCTTCGATATTGCCGCTGGCGAAAGCGGACAGCGAGACGGCCGAGCAGAACAGGGCGGTGATCAGTTTTTTCATCGGTTCAGTCCTTATTTCGCCGTTTGCTGGGAATAGTATGCCGCCACGTCCGCGATGTCCTGGTCCGACAGGCTGGCCGCGATGCCCTTCATGGAGGGGTGCTTGCGCTCGCCCTTCTGGTAAGCCTTGAGCGCATTCTCGATATACTTGGCCGACTGGCCACCAATCATAGGCACCTGAAACACTTCGGGGAAGGTCGCCTTGTAACCGGGGATGCCGTGGCAGCCGATGCACATTTCGATCTTGGCGGGAGCGGCCTGGGCGTTCCCTACGATGTCGGCCGCCGAGGCGGTGTGGGCGAAACCTGCGAGCACGAGAAGTGCGTAGATTTTTTTCATGGTGTGGTGGCTAAGTAATCAATAGGAATCGGATACAGCCCAAGCGCAAAACTTGACTTTTGCGCTATCAATCGCCGATTCTAACTCAAGAATGTTTCCATAGTCTATCAAGAATCATGGACAAACCGGCCGATCTTCGCTAGGCGTGGCGCGCCGTTCCCACCCCGCTTTGAAGCCAGCCTCTAGTGACTTGTCTTATACTTCAGCGATAACTTCTGCGAACCGCAGCATCCTTCCCCCTTTCCACAGTGAGACCGCCATCCATGCACGCTAACCAAGCACCCGCCCCGCGCTTCGAGGGTTCCGACAACTACGTCGCCACCAACGACCTGAAACTGGCCGTCAACGCATCGCTGACGCTGCAACGCCCGCTGCTGATCAAGGGCGAGCCGGGCACCGGCAAGACCATGCTGGCCGAGGAAGTGGCGGCCGCGCTCAACATGCCGCTGATGCAGTGGCACGTCAAGTCCACCACCAAGGCCCAGCAAGGCCTGTATGAATACGACGCCGTGTCGCGCCTGCGCGATTCGCAGCTCGGTGACGAGCGCGTGCGCGACATCCACAACTACATCGTCAAGGGCGTGCTGTGGCAGGCGTTCACGGCGCCCGAACCTGTCGTGCTGCTGATCGACGAGATCGACAAGGCCGACATCGAATTCCCCAACGACCTGCTGCGCGAACTGGACCGCATGGAGTTCTACGTGTACGAGACGCGCGAGATGGTGGTGGCCAGGCACCGCCCGCTCGTCATCATCACCTCCAACAATGAGAAGGAATTGCCGGACGCCTTCCTGCGCCGCTGCTTCTTCCACTACATCAAATTCCCCGACCGCGACACGATGGAACAGATCGTGTCGGTCCACTACCCCAACCTGAAACGCGAACTGCTGGCCCAGGCCCTGCAGACGTTCTACGAAGTGCGCGACGTGCAGGGCCTGAAGAAGAAGCCATCCACCTCCGAATTCCTCGACTGGCTCAAGCTGCTCATGGCCGAGGACATCCCGGCCGAAGCCCTGCGCAGCCAGGACGCCAAGACCATCGTGCCGCCGCTGCATGGCGCCCTGCTCAAGAACGAACAGGACATCCACCTGTTCGAGCGCCTGGTGTGCATGGCCCGGACCAACCGCTGATGAACGCCGCCCTGCACTCCCCCGTCCCCGTCACGCTGGAATGGAACGGCGTGCGGCTCGAACCGCTGGCGCCGCACCACGCGGACGGCCTGCGCGCGGCCGCCGCCGACGGCGAACTGTGGCAGCTGCGCATCACCTCCGTGCCCACACCCGAGGAGACGGACGCCTACATCGACAAGGCCATCGCCATGCGCCCGTCGCGCCTCGCGTTCGCCGTGGTCGACGCGGCCAGTGGCGCCGTGATGGGCACCACCAGCTTCCACGACATCGTGCCGGAACTGGACCGCCTTGAAATCGGCTACACCTGGTACGCGCGCAGCCGCCAGCGCAGCCACGTCAACACCACCTGCAAGCTGCTGCTGCTCGGCCATGCGTTCGACACGCTGGGCTGCGCCGTGGTCGGCCTGCGCACCGACATCTTCAACCACACGTCGCAGCGCGCCATCGAACGGCTCGGCGCCAAGCGCGACGGCGTGCTGCGCCACCACGCGCTGCGCCGCGACGGCACCGTGCGCGACACCGTCATGTACAGCATCGTGCGCGGCGAGTGGCCTGAAATCAAAGCCCATTTGCACTACAAGCTGCACCAGAGCGGAGGGCGCTGACCATGCTGATCGATTTCTTCTTCACCCTCAAGGACGCCAAGATCCCCGTCACGATCAAGGAATTCCTGACCCTGCTCGAAGCGATGCAGAAAAACGTCATCGAACCGTCGATGGACGATTTCTACTACCTGTCGCGGCTCGCGCTGGTCAAGGACGAAGCCCACTTCGACAAGTTCGACCGCGCTTTCGCCCAGTACTTCAAGGGCATCAACGCCGCGTTCGAGACCAACAGCGCCATCCCGCTGGACTGGCTGGTGCAGCGCATGAAGCGCGAACTGACCGAGGAGCAGATCGCCCAGCTGGAAAAATTTGGCTACGACAAGCTGATGGACCGGCTCAAGGAACTGCTCAAGGAACAGAAGGAGCGCCACGAAGGCGGCAGCAAGTGGATAGGCACGGGCGGCACCTCCCCGTTCGGCCACGGCGGCACCAACCCGGAAGGGGTACGCATCGGCGGCAAGGGCGGCAACCGCACGGCCGTCAAGGTGTGGGAAGCGCGCGCCTACAAGGACTACGACGGCGAACGCGAACTGGGCACGCGCAACATCAAGGTGGCGCTGCGCCGGCTGCGCAAATTCGCGCGCGAAGGAGCCGAGGAGGAACTGGCGCTCGACGCCACCATCCGCGCCACGGCCAGCAACGCCGGCTACCTCGACATCAAGATGCGCCCCGAGCGCAAGAACAAGGTCAAGGTGCTGATGCTGTTCGACGTGGGCGGCACCATGGACGACCACATCGAGCGCACGGAGGAACTGTTCTCGGCCTCGCGCACGGAATTCAAGAACATGGAGTTCTTCTACTTCCACAACTGCGTGTATGACCACCTGTGGAAGAACAACCGGCGCCGCCACGCGGAACGCTTCGCCACCTGGGACGTCCTGCGCAAGTACCCGCCCGACACCAAGCTCATTTTCGTCGGCGACGCCACCATGAGTCCCTACGAGATCCTGCAGCCGGGCGGCTCGGTGGAGTACAACAACGAGGAGGCGGGCTCGGAATGGCTGGCCCGCTTCACCAACGCGTTTCCCAAGTTCGTGTGGCTCAATCCGGAACCGGAAGGCATCTGGCAATACCGCCAGTCCGTCTCCATCATCCGCCAGCTGATGAACAACCGCATGTTCCCGCTGACGATGGAAGGGCTGGAACGGGCCATGCGCACGCTGAGCAAATAAGCGCGCGGCCTTCAGCCGCTGGCGGGCGGCGGCAAGCGGCCACCGCCACCGCCACCACAGTCACCACGCACACACGGTCAGCACGGTGTGCGCGTCGAGCATGGTGAAATCCATCTGGCCGGTCTGGCCGGCGGGCCATGCCGGCGCCAGCGTTTGCAGCAGCGTGTAGCGCAGCCGGCCCGCCGCCGTATCGAACTGCTCGATCCGCAGGGCATCGAAGCCGAAGTAGCGGCCCACCACAGGGGAGATGGCTTTGTAGAAGCTCTCCTTGGCGGAGAACGCGATGGCCAGCAGCACGCGGTACGGCCGCGTGCCGTGCGCGCGCAGCAGGCGCAGCTCCGCCGCCGATAACACCTGTGTTTCCACCGCCGCGGCCGCGGCCGCATCGGGCACGGATTCGATGTCGATGCCCACGCCATGCAAGGCGCGGGCCGACACCGCGCAAGCTGCCGCTAACCCCTTGTCGTGGCTGATGGCGCCAACGGCGCCGGCCGGCCACACTGGCTGCCGGTGCTTGCCGCGCCCGACCTGCGCCCCGTGCCAGCCGGCGCCGCGCAACGCCTGCCGCGCCGCGAGCCGGCCAAAGAAAAATTCGGCCTGCCGATGGGGGACGCTGCACGCGATGTCGGGTGGGCAGGGCAGGCCGTGTTGCGCAAACTGGCGCGGCGCGAACTGCGCCTGATCGAACCGCAACAGGTGGATGGGCAGCATGATGGCGCCCGCCCGGTGGCGGAGCAGCCGCACATCGACCAGGCCGCTCAAGCCGCCCAGGCCAGCGACGTCGACGACGGGCGCTGCCCCAGCGGCGGCGCGCCGGGTGGCGGCGCCTGCCCCGCTAAAACTTCCAGCTGGACTCAAAATACACCTGGTCCCTGGTCGGCAGCTGCGCCGTCACGCTGGTGCGCGGTCCGCCATACCAGCGCGCGCCGACGTTCCAGTCCCACGCCCCGCTCGACCATCCCACCGTCGCCGTCGCGATGCGGCCCGCGTCGGCGGGATGCCACAGCTGGTACACGCTGATGGCATACCCGTCGTAACCCCAGTTGAATGACACCAGCACGTTGCTGCGGTGCAGATTGGTCTGCAACAGGGCGTCGCTTTGCCACGCCAGATTGCCCGCCAGCGGCGCCCGGCCGGCAACCGGCGCCGACGAGGCCATGTGCGCCAGCAGGCGATTGCGGGCCGTCCAGTCGCGCCACGTCGCCGGGCTCGGCGCGCCGCCATCCCACCACCACTCCGTGATCAGATTGACGTTGTTGGCACTGGACCAGGTATTGCCGAGTAATACGCGCTGGCGACGACCCACCGTGCAATCGCGGGCCGGCGTTTCACCGACCAGCCCTGACGGCACATCCACACACAGCGTATCGAGCGCCTGCGCGCTGTTCCACGAGGCATGCCACTCCGTGCTATCGGTCGCGACCCAGGACAGGGAGGCGCCCACGCTGGCGTGCGTGCGCTCGCCCCAGCGCCCGAAGCCATACAGATCGACCGCCCCCTGGTGGCGGAAATAGCGGCCGGCCAGGGCCGGTTCGTCGCCGCCCACGCTGTGCGCGGAGCGGGTGGGATTGACGGCCACGAGGGACAGGGCGGCATCGTCATCGAATTTCTCCACCATCAGCAAGGGCCGTCCTTGCAGCGTGTTATCGGTCAGCAGCATGCGCGCTTCCTGCTGGATCAGATCGTTGGGGCGAAAGCCCCAGCCCACGTCCCAGGAGACGATCTTGCGGCCCACCGTGTAGTACCAGCCCAGCGCCGCGCCGGAGGCGTTCAGCTCATTGAACCTGGCATAGCTCGACCAGGCATCGGCCCCCACTTTGAACTGGGTCAAGGCGGCCGACGCCACCACGGGGCCGGCCACCAGCTTGACGTCCGCGTTCAGGGTGCGTAGCGATGGCGCGGCGTCGCCCCCCGGCAAACCCAGCTGCTGGGCCTGGTACAAGGTCGAATTCGGCTGTCCATGGGGATCGTCGAGCCGGAACCGCAGCCACCCGCTGACCTCCACTGCCGGATGCCCCTCCTCCGCCCGGCCTGGCGCGGGCGCCAGCAGCACAAGCGAGCACAGCATGACTACGCGCAAATCACTACTCCAGGTTGGGGTTACGGGCCAGGAACATGGGGTTGAGCCACTCGGTGGGGATGGCCCGCTCCTTGTGCGACAGGTAGGTGACGCGCGTCATCTTGTGGTTCGACACCAGGTCCTGCAAATCCATGTAGCTGACCATGCCGTTTTCCATCGCGAACGAGGCGCTCTTGGCCAGCTTTTCGGACTGCACGTACAAGTCGGCCTTGACGGGCTCCTTCTTCGCCTTGCCCAGCCACAGTTCGATGCGCTGGTAGGTCAGGCCGCCGCGCTTGGCGTTGAGCGTCAGGTGCACGCACGTCTGGGCGCCGCACGCTTCCTCGCCCACCACCTGGCCCGTGTAATCCTCGGACCAGGACAGGGTGGCGATGTCGCCGGTGGACGCTTCGCCGAGCAGCTTCTGGGTGGGCGTGATGCGGATCGGACGCTGGCTCGAGGGCAGGAACATCCAGAAGTCGTCGCCCAGCATCAACACCTTCTGCCCCTGCTCGGATGGGCTTTGCATCAGCACCAGCGTCTTGTGGCCCGTTTCCGTCAGCACCATGTAGTCGCGGCGCTTTTCCAGGCTGCCGTCGCGCGCATAGACTTCGATGCGCATCTGCACCTGCACATTGCTGCTGCTGGCGCGGTAATAATCGGCCTTCCTGATCATCTCCTGGGCGTCCGGCGTGGCCGCTTGCGCCAGGGTCGCGCAGGCGCCCAGGCCGAACAAGGCTATCCATAATGGTTGCATGCGTCTCTCCAATGGTGGTGCTTCAAACGTGGGCCAGCGCATCGACCACACTCTGGTTCAGGCTGCGCCGCGTGACGGCCAGGCTGGCCGCCGCGCACAGCAGCGGGAACAGGGTGACGACCAGCAGCGTCATGCTCCAGCTCAGATCGATCAGCAGCGGATAGCCATAGGTATTGCCGGGCGGGGGCGGCATCTGCACGTTGAGCAGCAAGAGCAGGCCGGCCACCAGCAAGGCCAGCAAGGCGCCCAGCACGGCGCCGCCGCCGCCCAGCAACAGCGCTTCCAGTCCGAACATGCGCATCAATTGCGACGGCAAGGTGCCCATGGCGCGCAGTGCGCCGATCTCGCGGGTGCGCTCGACGACGGCCATGGCCATGGCGTTGGCCACCACGATGAACACGATCAGCGCGATCACGGCGCCCAGCGAACCGAAGATGATGTCGTACAGGCTCTTGACGCTGCGGTACACGTCCGAGAAGTCGAGCCAGGTTTTCACTTGCAGGCCCTGGGCGCGAACCAGCGGCAGCTGTTGCAGCCGCCGCTGGGCCGCTGCGACGCCGTCCATGCGGTCCAGGAATACGCCCACATTGCTGACCCGGTGCGTGGCCAGCAAGCGCTGGGCCGTGCCGAGGTCGCAATAGACGAGGCGCTTGTCCAGTTCGGTGACGCCGGAGCTGACGATGCCGCGCACGGTCACATCGACGGCGTTGAAGGCGCCCTCGGTGGTGGTGGCCAGCAGGGTCAGCTGGCCGCCGACCTTGGCCTTGAGCGTATGGGCCAGCGCTGCGCCGATCACGATCTCGTTGCTGTTGTCGCCCGTGATGACGTCACCGTCCTTGACCCGCAGGAACGGCCCCCGGACGGCGAACTCGGCATCCGGATCGATGCCGATCGCCAGCATCACGGCGGACTTGTCGCCGTTGCTGAGCAAGCCGGTGAACTCGATCCTGGGCAGCACGTTGCGCACGTGCTCGTCCGTGAGCAGCGCGCTGCGCAGCGCCTCCCAGTGGTCCAGGCCCGTTTGCAGCGGCACGTCCTCGTCATCGTCGAACGCGGCCGGCTTGGCCAGGATCAAGTGCCCGGTGCTGCGCGCGCTGCTCTCGGCCAGGCCGTGGTAAGTAAACAGCGCGAAGCCGGCCGCCACCAGGATGGCGCACGCGCCCAGCGCCGTGATGCCCAGCGTGACCAGCGAGCGGCGCTTGTTGCGCATCGTGTTGGCGGCCGCGAAGCGCAGCCAGCGCAGCCACGATTGCAGCCCGGCGTCGCCCTGGGGGTGGGTTACGCCAGACATGGCCGCTCCTCGTCCGAAGGCACGATCACGCCGTCGCGCAGCGCGATCACGCGGTCGGCCCGCCGTGTCAGGCGCTCGTCGTGGCTGGCGATCAGGAAGGCGGCGCCATGCTTGTGCGCGCTGGCCCGCATCAGGTCCAGCATCTGCCCGGCCGTGACCGTGTCGAGGCTGGCCGTCGGTTCGTCGGCGATCACCAGCGCCGGCTGCTTGACCAGCGCCCGCGCGATGGCCACGCGCTGCCGCTGGCCGCCCGACAGCGCGTCCGGCCGGTGGCGCGCATGCTCGCCCAGGCCGACTTCCTCCAGTATCGTCAGCACGCGCGCGCGCCGTTCCCCGCTGGGCACGCCGGCCACGAACAGCGGATATTCAACATTCTCAAAGACATTCATCACTGGTACGAGATTAAAATTCTGGAATACGAAACCGATGCCGTCGCGCCGCCGCAGCGTGGCCGCGATCACGTCGTTGACGTCCACGTGCTCGCCCTGGAACAACACCTGTCCGGCATCGGGCGCGTCGATCAGGCCGCAGATGTTGAGCAGGGTGCTCTTGCCGCTGCCGGACGGCCCCGTCAGCGCCAGCAACTGGCCCTGACGCACCTGCAAATCGACCCCCTGCAAGGCCGGGATCACGTGCTGGCCCATGCGGTAGGTCTTGCGCACCTGGCTCAGGGTGAGCGGCAAACCTGGTCCGCCCATGTCAGTGTCCCAGTTGCTTCAACAGCGCCTGCGCCTCGCCGGCCTGGGGCAGCTTGTTGCTGATCACGGCCTGCGCGTACTGGCGGGCCTGCTCGGTGCGCTTGCTTTGCCGGGCCTGAGTCGCGGCGCGCATCAGCAAGTTGGCCTGGAACGCGGGCGAGGCTTTGGCGAAAGCGGGACTGCGGATCGCGTCATCGAGCAGCCTGGCGCCGCGCGGCCCCTTGTGGAACGCTTCGGGCAAGCTCAGGAACGTGTTGGCCGCCGTGAAACGCACCAGCAGACTGGCCGGATCGCCGCCATAGCTGGGCGCGTCGTGGACCGGCTTCAGCATCGCCAGCGCCTTCTCGATCTGGGCCACGCCATCATCGACCAGGCCCAGCGAGGCCATCGGGTCGGTGGCCGTGGTGGCCATCCAGGCATGGGCGGCGCCCGTGTAGGCCAGCAGCACGGGATCGCCCGGCTCGGCCGCGCGCAGGGAGTCGAAGGCCTGGTAGGCTTGCTTGATCTCCGCATTGTCGTGTTCGGCCGCCGAGAAATGCCGGAACGCGGCCTGGTACTGGGCTTCCGTGGCCGCCTGGGCGCCGTACATGACGCCGCCGAAGGTCAGGGCCAGGACGGTGGCGGCGGCAAGCTTGCGGTGCATTGGAAAAGAATAGGGCATGGTATTAGTCCTCAGTGAGAATGGCAGGGGCGGGGTGGGCGGACGCCGGCCGGCGCCCGCAGTGTTGTCCAATGAAGGACGTAATCAGCGGCAGGAAGGGATTGCCGTCCAGCAGCACATCGAGGTGGTTGCCGCTGTCGAACTCGTGCAGGCTGGCCCGCGGCAGCAGCTGCGCCAGCCGGCGCGACTGCTCGGGATGGACCATGCGGTCGGCGCTGGTGGTCAGGATGCGCGTGGCACAGGCGAGGCGCGGCGCCACCGTCCTGGCATCGAAACTGGTGGCCGCGCTGTGGACCAGCGCATGGCGGCGCAGCAGCGCGAAGCGGGTGTACGGATGCAGGATGAACGGCGCCAGCTCGGCCGGCAAGCTCATGGCGAAGCCCGGTTCCAGCAAGGTGGCATGCAGCGTGCGCGCCTGCGCCTCGCTGGCGCAAATATCCTGCAACATGGTGTTGTATTGCTGCTCGAACGGCGTGGCCGGATCGTGGTCGCCGACCTTGACGGCGGCGTGGCAGATCGTCAGCGACCCCAGTTGCGGGCCCAGCGTCGCCGCCGCCACCAGCGCCGGCGCCGTCGCCGCGCAGATCGCCACCAGGTGCACCCGCTCCAGCCGGCGGGCCCGGATCACCGCCACCACCTCCCCGGCCAGCGCGCCCACCGGGTCGGCGGCGATGCGCGCCAGCGGATCGTCGCCGAACAGTGCGGGCGACTCCCAGCACAAGGTCGTGTGCTGGCGCGCGAGCGCGCGCATCACGGGCCGCAACGCGGCCATCGGCACGCCGCACAGGGGCACGAGCACGATGGTGGGCGCGTCCGGCGCCGGGCGCGGCGCGGGCCACGTTTCCAGCCGCGCCGGCCCGCCGCCGGTGGCGATGGTCTCGACCACCGGACTGCAAGCCGTCAGGCGCCATTGCGCCACCACGGCCCGCGCCTGGGCCGGCTCCGGCAACGCCAGGTCCGGGCCGAACGCCAGATAGCGGCTCAGGGCGAGATCGAGGCTGTTGACGTCGGACGGGCGGCGCGCGCAGCACCGGAACGGCGGCAACGCCAGCGCCTCGCACAGGGCCGCCAGCGCCCGCTCGGCCGCATCGAACGCCGCCTCGTCCATGGGCGCGCGCGAAAACACGCGCGGCGGCTGCTCGCAGGACGCGAGGAAGCCGCGGCAATCGTCGAGCTGCTGGACCAGGCGCATGGTCCGGGCGTGCGCGGGCACGCCGGCCGGGGACATGGAAAAGTCAGCCATGGCGCGTCACCGTGTCACCTGATCCGGCCCGCGCTGCTCGCGTATCGCCTGCGCCACCACGTTGATGGTGACGGGCGTTTCGTACACGTCGAGGATCAGCTTGACGCCGTACAGCGCATGCACGGCGCCCAGCATCTTCACCAGCGTGATGGAGGTGCCGCCCAGGGCGAAGAAGTTGTCGTCGTCGCCGATCCGCCCGCAGCCCAGGATGTGCGACCAGATATTGCGCAGCAAGCCATGCAGGGCGGCGTCGCCGTCCGGCCCCGGCGTGCGCGCCGCTTGCGGCGCGCGCACGCAGGCGGCGATGTCCAGCTTGCCGTTCTCGTTCATGGGGAACTGCCGCACCAGGTAGAAATGTGACGGGAGCATATAGTCCGGCAACTGCGCCGCCAGCGCCGCGCGCAGCCGCTGTTCCATGGCCAGCGGATCGCGCAGCCCCGCCTCGGTCGCGATCACGCAGGCGACCAGGCGGCGTTCGTGGTCGGGGAAATCGGCGGCCGTGGCGATGCAGTCCACCACCTCCGCGCAGGCCCGCAACGCTTGCTCGATCTCTCCCGGCTCGATCCGGTAGCCGCGAATCTTCAGCTGGCGGTCGGCGCGCGATACGTAGGCGAACGCGTTGGGCGCGATCCGCATGCCGACGTCGCCCGTGTCGTACCAGCGCAGCAGGGTGCCGTCGCCGTCGGGCGCCGTGTAGAAATGGGCCGCCGTCAGGGCTTGCGCGCCCAGATAGCCGGCCGCGACGCCCGGACCGCCCACGTGGATCATGCCCGGGGTGTCGAGCGGGGCGTCGCTGCCATCGGGCAGCACGATGCGCATGCGTAAATCGCCGATGGGCGCACCGATGGGGTTGGGGCCATCGCCATCCAGGTCGCGCTCGGTGACCAGGTGGTGGGTCGCGACGATGGTCGTTTCCGTCGGCCCGAACATATTGACCAGCGCCGGCCGCCGCAGGCCCACTTGCGCGGCCCAGGGGCGCAGCGCCTGGAAGTCCAGCTTCTCGCCGCAGAACACGATCATGCGCAGGCTGGCCGGACATCCGGCCGACAGCAAGGCCGGCATCAGGTTGCGGAACGCGGACGGCGTCTGGATCAGCTGGGTGACCTGTTCCCGATGCAGCAGTGCGGCGAAGCGTTCGGGATCGCGGGCCACGTCGCGCGGCGTCACCACATGACGGCCGCCATGTAACAGGGCCCCCCAGATTTCCCACCCCGACAGGTCGAACGATGGCGAATGGAAGCCGCACCAGACGTCGCTGGCCGCGATGCCGAATTCGTCACGGGTCGATGCGAACAGGCGCAGCACATTGGCGTGCGTGACCATCACACCCTTGGGCTTGCCGGTCGAACCCGAGGTGTACATCACGTACAGCAGGCGGCCGGCGCCGGCCGGCAGCACGGGGCGGCGCGACGGCTGCAGGGGCCGCACGGCCACGCCCGCGCCGTCGGCCACCACGGCGGCGCTGGCGCCGCAATCGCCGAGGATGTAGTCGCGCCGGCTGGCCGGATAACGGGGATCGATGGGCACGTAGGCCGCGCCGGTACGCACGATGGCCAGCATGGCCACGATCAGATTGATGCCCCGTTCGAGCGTCAGGGCCACGAAGTCGCCACTGCGCACGCCCGCCTGTTCCAGCGCGCAGGCGAGGCGCTCTGCGCGCAGCGCCAACTGGGCGTAGCTCACGCTTTGCTGGCCTTCCACCAGCGCGACGGCGTGCGGCCGGGCGGCCACGGCGAGCGCGAAACGCTGTCCAACCGTCTCGGCCTGCTCCCCTGTCACGTCATGATGATCGCGACGGTACTGCTCCTGACTGCATTGCGGTCCGACGCCAGCGGCGCCCGGATCGGTAAGATGACTGTATTCCAAACCTGCCTCTTTCAACAACGAAGTTGTACATCGAATTTGTTGCGGCCGGTCCGGGCCGCGCCGGCGCGGCCCGGACGCAACGCACCTCAGCCCAGCTCGTCCAGCAATTTCCGGGCGCCGTCCACGTTCCCCTTCAGCATGCCGGGCTGCTTGAGAAAGCGCTCCAGCAACTGCCTGGCCTTGTGCTTGTCGCCCTTGCCCGCATACGCCTCGCCCAGGCGCTGGTCGATGGGCAGCGTCGGCGCGCCGGCGAGGTTGCCGGCCTGGTCCAGTTGCGCGATCGCGGCATCGAACTGTTTCGCTTGCAGCGCGCAGCGGCCCAGGCCATAAAACCCTTCGGCACGGTCGGGGAAATCCTTGCTGAGCTCCGCGAACACGGCGCGGGCCCGCTCGCCCTGCCCATCCTCCATCAGGGCCAGGCCGAAATCCATGCGCGCCAAACGCAGGCGACGCGCCAGGTGCGCATCGTCGCCCGCGTTAACACTGCGGAATTCCTTGAGCGCCTGGTCGAACTGGTCGTCATGGGCGGCGATCTGGCCGCGCAGGATCTTGGCGTACTGGGCCTGTTCGGGCGGGGTCGCCGCGGCGGCGGCGCGCGCCTTGTCGGCGCCGCCGCCGACGATGCGCGGTGCGTTCAGATAAAACGCGACCAGGGCCGCGCGGGCCGGCAGATAGGCGGGCTGCGCCTGTACGGCCTGCGCGAAGGCCTGGCCGATGGCCGCGCCGTAACGGACGGCCGTCAGCGGGCTGCCGTTGGCGACCTGCTGGCTCATCAGCATGCCCAGCGCGAGCTGGCAGGGTGCGCCCTGGGGCTGCTGGTCGACGCAGCTGCGCGCCTGCGTCAGCGCCACCTCGCCCTGGTCCGCGTCCGCCTCGGCGGCCAGCGCCAGCGCCAGCACGGCATCGGGGTCATGGCGATGCGCAGCCAGATGCGTGCGCGCCTGACGTTGCAGTTGCGCCAGCTGGTCGGCCTCATACAGCGCCTGCCACTGGGGATGGGCCAGCTCCGTCACCTGGGCGTGCGCGCCGGTGGCCAGGGCGCCCAGCAAACACCAGCTCATACGATGCAATTTCATGCTCTTCACTCCCTTCATCCTGTGTTCAGGCGCGGCGCTGCAAGCCGAGCACAAAGCGGCTGCCGCCGGCGCTGTCCATGTTGAACAGCAGTAGCGCGCGCTGCGTGGCCCCGCTCAGCAACTGCTGCATGGCCAGCGGCAGCAGGGCCGCCGTCAAGTTGTTCATCGCGTTGGGCAGATTGATGGCGAGCCGCGCCGCATCGTCCCAGTCGCCGGGCAGCTCGATGGCCTCGCCTGCGGCGGCCTGCGCGCAGATCGCCAGTTGCCAGTGCTCCGATGCGGCCAGCGGCGCGCGCGTGAGGACCATGCCCGCCGCCCCGCTCACGCGAGGGCGGCCATCGCCCAGCGCCTCGAGCGCTTGCGCGTGCACGGGGCAGATCTCGTCGGCGCCGATCACGAGGAAGGCATCGGCGCGGCCGTGCAGGAACGACAGATACGCATACTCGAGCGCGGCGCACATGCCGCGCGCGCCATCGTCGAACGCGATGGCGGCCGCATGGGTGTCGAAGACGGCCGAGGTTTGCGTCGTGATGGCGCTCGGTATGGAACTGGGCAGCAGCATGGTGTCCGTCCGGTGCCAGCCATCGCGCACGCCCACCGTCTCGAACTCCAGCGAGATCCCGGTGGTGTCGGAGGTGGCGGCGATGGCCACGCCCAGGCGCTGGCCGTCGATGTGGGATGCGGCCAGGGTCTGGAGCAGGCATTTGCCCACCATGGCCGCGTACACCGTGCTTTTGGCGGCCGAACGGGAGCGCGCCACGCCGCTGCCACGGGCCACGGCGGGCGGCAGGTCGTCCGGCAGGCGCGGGCCGGGCCGCAGCGCATAGGCGCCGGCGCCGTCGAACACGACCGGATTGTCCGTGCCTTGCCAGGCCTCGCCCAGCGTGCGCGCGACGACGCGGTAGTCATGCTGGAGCCATCCCAGGGCATGCAGGTAAGGCCCATTGTGCAAAAGTTGCGCCTTCATTGAAGCTCCTGTACGGGAAAGATGACGGCGGCGGCATTGATGCCGCCAAAGCCCAGGGCGGTGATCAGCATGGGACCCGGTTCGATCGCCTGGGGCTGGCCCAGCACGAGCGACAGATTGGCGTACTCGGGACGGGTGGTGCCGGCCACGTGGGGTAGCACTTGCTGCCGGTTGGCCTCGCACGCGGCCAGCACGTTGAAGCCGCTCGACGCGCCCATGGTGTGGCCCAGCGATCCCTTGGTCGAGGTGCAGGGCGGCGAGCGGTCGCCAAACACCAGTTGCGCGACGGCCGCTTCGGTCTTGTCGTTCTGCCGCGTGCCGGTGCCATGCCAGAAGATGGCCCGCACGTCGGACGGTTGCAGGCGTGCCTGTTCGAGCGCGGCGAAGACGGCTTGCGACACCCCTTGCGGATTGGGTTCGACCATGTGCGCCGCATCGCAATTGGTGGCCGTGCCGGCGACGATGCCCTGCACCCCGCTGTGCGCCAGCAGGCTGCGGCGCGCGACCAGCATGGCGACGGCGCCCTCGCCCACGGTGGTGCCGTCGCGCTCGACGTCATAGGGCGTGCAGCCGCGCTCGGACATGGCGCCCAGGTTGCTGAAGCCGACCGAGGCCACGCGCGACAGCACGTCTATGCCAACGAGCAAGACCGCATCGCACAGGCCGGCATTGATGCGGTCGGCCGCATACGACAGGGCCACCAGCGACGAGGCGCACGCGGCCGACACGTCGATGCCCGGCAGCTGCCGTTCCAGTCCGGCGTTGATGGCCTCGGCCAGGCGCACGCTCAGCACGCCTTCCCAGGTGGGCGCCGCGAGGTCGGCGTCGGCGCGCTGCGCATGGCGGTGGTCGACGAGGGCCGACAAGGGGCCGGGGTCGAAATGGGAACTGGCGATCATCAAGGTGAGCCGGGCCTGCCGATGGTGGGCGCAAAACGCATCGACCGCCGCTTTCATTTGCTGGCCAACCACCGTGGCCAGGGTCCGGGCCCGGTACTCGTAGGCGGGCTGGCCCGGCAGGCCGGGGAAGGCGCCGATGGCCGACAGCGGCGGCGTGTCCGGCCACGCGCCGAGGATGTCCTTGCCGGCGACAAAGTTGCGCTGGCCCGCCAGCAGGGCCTGCCAGCATGCGGGCCAGGAGTCGCCGATATTGGCGATGGCGTAACATGGTCGCGCGATGGCGATTTCTTCACGATACTGTTCGATCATGGCGCTATCCCGCTGCAGCTGGTTGAGCAACGACGGACGGGCTCAGCGTGGCGCCTATGCCCGACACCTTGCACACCAGGCGCTCCCCGGCCTTGACGATGCCGTCGTAGATGGTCTTGCCGGCGATCTTGTCGCTGATGGTCACTTCCGCCGTGATGACTTCGCCGATGTAGGCGGGCGAGATGAATTCACCCTTGCAGCGGGCCAGCACGTCGGTCGCATGCTCGGCCGGCGCGGCCCCGGGCGCGTCCTGCCTGGCGCCCGTGAGCACGCCCAGCAGCATGGCGGCCTGGCCGACCAGTTCGATGTACAGCACGCCCGGCATGATGGACGGCCCGTCGGACAGGTGGGCCGCCATCATGGGGTCGGCGCCGGAAATGGCTTTTTGCACGACGATGTGCTTGTCGTCCCAGCGCAGCACCCGGTCCAGCAGCAGCCAGGGCGAGCGGTAGGGAACCAGGCGCACGATCTGGTGGTAGTCCAGCGTTTGCGGCAAGTTCTCCATGCGCATCACGCGGCCACCTCGTGCAGCGTCGCCGCGCCGCGCAGTTCGGCGACGATGGCGGCCAGCTGCTCGCCGGTGCGTACCTGCGGCATGCGCTCGTCGGGGATGCGCACGTCGCAGCGCTTCTGCACTTCCACCACGAGGGCGACGGCGCCCAGCGAATCCATCATGTATGCTTCGTAAAAATCGGCCGCCATCGAAAACGCGTCCAGTTCACGGTCCAGGGCGTATTCGACGATTTCCTTAATTTGAGCGATTGCGAGTTCCAATTCTTTTTCCTTCACGGTTATCTAGTGCGCCGTCAGGCCGCCATCGACCTGGATGGTCTGGCCGGTGATGTATTTGCCCCCTTCGTCGAGCAGGAAGCGCACCAGGCTGGCCACCTCGGCCGGCTTGCCCAGGCGCCGCAGCGGCGTGTTGCCGACCAGCCTGTCGATCGATGCCGTGGCCGTGTCATCGACCATCTTGCTGTCGATCACGCCCGGCGACACCACGTTGCAATTGATGCCGAAGCGGCCCAGCTCGACGGCGGCGACCCGGCACATGCCTTCCAGCCCCGCCTTGGCGGCCGCGTAGGCGAGCTGCCCGGGATTGCCTTTGCTGCCGGTGACCGAGCCGATCAGCACGATGCGGCCATCGCCGGCCAGCATCAGTGGTCGCGTCACGGCCCTGACGAAATGAAAGGCGCCAGTCAGATTGGTCTGGATCACCTGCGCCCATTCGTCGTCGGACAACAGGGGGATGGAGCGGTCGCGCGTGATGCCGGCGCAATAGACCAGGTCCGGCGGTGTGCCAAAGTCGCGCTCCACTTGCGCCACCAGCGCGGTCACGGCCGCGCTGTCGCAGACGTCGACCGCGTACCAGCGGGCGTTGGCTTCCTCGCCGGGATCAAGACGCGGCGCTTCGGTGCGGGGCGAATGCGTCATGGCGACGCGCCGCCCGCCGTGCAGCAATGCCTGCGCAATGCTTGCCCCTATATTTCCGCTGGCTCCCACCACCAGACAACAACGTGCCGACATGGCATCTCCTCAACGTTCGCAACAAGGTCTGATATGTTTTGATTGACGCCCTGGCAGGCGCCGCCCGTCGCCGGGCGGCGCCTGGATCAGCAAGTGGCGTCAGCCACCGGCATTACTTGGCGCTGGCGCAGCAACGGCTGCACGAGGTGGCCACCATTTCCAGACGGGTTTCCAGTTCCTCGATCGACAGCGCCTGGGACACGGCTTGCTCGTCGGCCTTGACTTCCAGGATCTCGACTTTCGCGACTTCGTTTTGCATTACAATCTCCTTGTTGGTAAATACCACTGGTCGTGGCTGGCAATTGCCCGGATAGCGCCGGGCAAATTGCCGGGTTATCGGGCCCCTGTGCGCTCGCATGGAAGGCCCGATGGTTGCATGCTCCCGTTCGCTATCACGCGAACGACGCGGCTGGCGGCGGGATGAGCGTTCCTGGGGCGATGTGTTCGGACATCGTGTTCAGGAGCGCAACCACCGCAGCCTCATTATTTGGAGCTGTTGGCGCAGCAGCGGCTGCACGAGGCGGCAACCATTTCCAGGCGGGTTTCCAGTTCTTCGATCGACAGCAGCTCCGAGACGGCTTGCTCGTCGGCCTTGACTTCCACGATCTCGACTTTCGACACTTCGTTTTTCATTGCAATCTCCTGATTGATAAATACCACTGGCCGTGGCCGGCAAATACCCGGGTGGCCCGGGTAAATTCTTACGCCAGCTGCCTGCAGCGTGTCCGCTGGCAGCGCAGCTGGCTGGAACAGCATGTTCGGTATTACGTGGCCATGGCGCTGGAGCGGGGCACGAGCGCGCCCAGCCTGACCAGTTCAGCGATCGCCTGCGGAGCAGCCAGCGCCGCCGCGTCGACCGGGCCGTGGAACGCGCGCTCGAGCACCGCGACGGCCGCCTTCGACACCAGCTGGTAACTGAGCCGGCGCTTGCACATCAACACGGTGGCGCCGGGATAGGGCAGCAGCGTGTAGGCACGGTGGGCAAACACCAGCGGCTCGCCGGCGGCCCAGGGGGCGCGCTGTTGCGGGGCAATGGACGGCCCCGTGTGCGCGCCATCGGCGCCGCCCTGCCCCGCTGCGGGCGGCAATTGCTCGACGAAGCGGTTCACGTACAGCCAGCCTTCCCAGCTGGCCGGTTGGCGCCGTATGCGCTGCTCGAGGATGGCGTACAACTGCCGCGTCGTCTCGATCTGCGCCGCGCGCGAGCCCTGGGCCGGCGGCGCCAGTTCCGGCAGGCAGTGCAGGCGGCGGCAGCCGTTGTCCAGGTTCTCGACGTACAGCGGTACGATGGGCATGGCCAGGCGCGAGGCGAGCTGCGCCACGCCAAGGCGGGCCATGATCTGACCGCCCAGGAATGGAATCCGGGCCATGCTTTTGTGGCGCGCGGCCATGCCGCCGAAGCCCGAGTTGCCGTCGATATAAATGACCAACAAGCCGCCCTTGCCAAGAAAGCGCAAGGCATCGCCCAGGCCCTCGAACGATTCCGCGTCGAACAGCCGGACATCGGTCCGTTCGGGTGCGCCCGGCAAGGCGGACGCGCCGATGGCATTGATTTGATCGCGCTGCGCGGCGATCACGTCCGGCGTCACCAGCAAGCCCACCGGCCGTTCGCACTGGATGCGCAGATAGGCGATCAGCAAGCGGTAGGAATCGAGGTGGAAGGCGCAGTAGAGCGCCCGTTTGCCCAGCGAGGACGCCAGCCGGCCGGCCGGCTCCACCTGGATCAGCTGGTCCAGCAAATCCGGGTAATCCTCGCCGAGCTCCACCGACGCTTCATAGGCGGCGCATTCCTGGTTGCGGAAAACGTTATCGACGATGGGGCCGAGGTCGGCACCGCGCAATTCGGGCAAGAAATATTCGAGCATCAGCGCCGTCAGGCGCTCGAGCCGGGTGCGCATGTGGGGGTCGCCTGCCACGTCCGTGTATTTGCTGGCAACCTGGCTGGCCACGGCCGTGTCGCGGGCCAGGAGGTAGTCGGCTAACCGGATCGTCATGCTGCCTCCACAAAGCCGGGGAGCAGCGACAACAGATGGGCCGCGCCATGCATGGTGACACCTCTGGCGTCGGCGCTGGGGTCAAGCTCGACCAAGTCCATGCCGATCACGCGCTTGTTGCGCAACAGCTTGCCGAGCGCGAGGAAGAGCTGCTCCCACGTGATGCCGCCGGGGATAGGACTGCCCGTGCCGGGCGCGATACTGGGGTCCAGCACATCGATATCGATCGTCACGTACACGGGCAGCGCGTCCGGCAATTCGGCAAGCTGATCGGTCTGCAACAGGTGGATCAGTTCGCCGGCGGGGCGGCTGACGACGCGCGCCGGCAGCACGGCGCCCAGGTTGTTGACCCCACGTATCCCCCATTGGTAGGCTTGCCGGATGCCACTGCATTGCGCCAGCGCGCTCGACAGGAAATTGCCGTGGTGATTGTTCGACACCGGCGCGAACAAGGCATCGATCGCCGTGTGATAGCAGTCGTTGTGCGCGTCGAAGTGCAGCACGCAAAACGCCCCCCATTGCGCGCTCAGCCCCTTGAGGATGGGACAGGTGATCGAATGGTCGCCGCCGATGAACACGGGAACGACGCCCCGGCGCGCCAGGACCGCCGCCAGTTTTTCCAGGCGGGCGAAGACGGCCACCGGGTTCTCATAGGGATAGATGTACAGGTCGCCCAGGTCCTTGACGCGCTGCTGCTGGTGCAGCGCACGCAGGTTCCGGGCGCGCGCCCCCAGCGCCGGGGGAAAGTAGCCGGCGATGTTGGGTTCGTTCAGGATGTTTTCCCGGCTCAGGCGATGCGTGCGCAGCCAGTTGCGCACGGCCATGGGCGCATCCTTGGTGGCGGCGGACACGCCATTGCCATAGCCATAGGGCACGCCGACGTAGCACACATCGGCCGGCTGGCACGTCGGCAGCGTGGCCGACTGGCCCCAGCAAGGCGCGCCCGCTTCGATCAGCAGGTAGTCGGCCGCGACCGCATGATCCCGGTCCACCACAATATTCTTGTCGCGCAAAAAGCCCAGCACGCTGGCGACGAAGGCCGGGTCGATGCCGGCGTGGCCGCCGGACTCCAGCGGCGCCCCCGCTTGCATGGCATGGACGACCCGGCTTTCCTTGCTGCCCAGTTTGTAGGAACGTTCGCTGATCATATGCTTGAGCACGGTTCCGCCATCGGGCGTGGGGGTCAGCTGTACGGCCTCGGACAACTTGTACAGGTGCAGTTCGCCGGCATCGGCCGGCGCCGCGACATATGGCTGATTCATTGCTGGCGCGCTCCGTCGTGTCCGTAACGCCAGGCTGAGACGAGGAACGACAGCGTGCGGCGGGCGATCATCGCAAAGGCGAACAGCAGGAAGCATTGATAGGCAAGATGCGTGAACGCATCCACGTTGCCCCAGATGTCATTGCTCTGGCGCATGGCCCCGGTCAGTTCATCCCACTTGCCCGGGAAGTCGACCAGGAACTGGAGCAGGAACTGCGCCAGCATGCAGGCGAAATAGGTCAGGAACAGCGTGGCGCCCACCACATAGGCGGCCAGCCCCGCATTGGCCTGCCAGGCGGCGCGATAGATGGCGATCCATTTACCTGGCGCGCTGTGCATGAACTGTCCCAGCAATTTAAGATGTTGCTGGCGCAAATTAATAATATCGAAATAGTCGCCGTACACCCAATATCCATCGAATTTCAAAAATGGATTCAGATTAACCAGAATAATATACAGCGAGGTATAAAACGCATACATCACCAGCGGTGATGCCGAATACTGCGCGAACAATAAAAGCGCGATTGTGTAAATAAACTGGAAATACATGCCGCCGAGATTAACGACAATACGCTGGCGCGCCGAAAGTTTCCAGGTGTTCGACATATTGACGTAAAACACCGGGAAAATAAGATAGGCCCCGACGTTGATACGGTCAATTTCGCAATTGAACCGCTTGGCCGCGGATAAATGGCCGAGCTCGTGAATCACCGCGGCCGCGAATAGGATCAGATACAATTGCCCGTATTGGGCGGCGGTGAAACTGGCCGGCGCCGCGATCATGCTTTCGAGCGCGAGCAGGCTGAGTTTGCCCGTCGTCAACGCGACGGCCAGGATGGCCAGCGCGGCCAGCAGCGTCACGGCTGCGGCCGGCCTGGAAAACAGGGCGGCCGCGCCGCCAGCGAGCCGCCCGGCCAGTGCGCGCGGCATCAGGTGAAACAGGAAGGTAATCGATTCGGGATCGGCCGGGGAGGCGCGCATGCCGGCCGGATGGGGCGATTGCAATACCCCCATGGCGGGTAGTTTCACATTAAGTAACTCATCGAATGCTTCCCGCGTGATACGGAATTGGCGCGTAACGCTCCCGAATATGTCATCCGGATCCTGATTCGATTGCAGTCCGGCGACGATATCACCGACGGCGGCATCCACGTAATACTGGCGTCCATTCGTGCTCAGCAAATACCGACGTTTTTCCGAACTCGGGCTATTCGTCAGTTCCAGCGTCACCGTCGGATTCAAGCAATAAGTCGAAGCCATGTCACTGCCCCCGCAAACTTAATATAGGATTAAACTTATTTAAACTATAAGGTTGCAAGGATGGTACTGTTGAAAATTATTTATTGTCAAGCATTTTTCCTAACATTTTTCGCAACTTTCCTTGCGCTGTTGTTATAAGGTTGCACAGCGGCAAAAACGCCCCGTTTCGGTGCAAAAATGCCTTGATCGTCCTGCCCGACGCCGGAAAATGCAGCGTAAAGCGCGTCACCCCGTCCGTGTTGGTGGCGCCCCAGCGCCCCTGTTGCAGCGCCCTGATGCTGCGCACGAGACTAGCCCAGTCCACTTGGCACTGGCGAGCCGATACGCGCCGCGTCGGCGCGATGGAAGCGGTTGAACAGGCGGCTCAGATGGTGTGGCGGGATGGTGGCGCCGCGGCCGGCCCAGCATGGCGTTGAAGCCATCGATCAACGGCGGCAATGCCTTCGGCGCGCCGCCTTTGTCGATCCGTCCGTTGTACCAGGCCACGCCAACGGTGGCGATGACGGCGAACGACAGCAGGGCAAACAGCAAGGCCAGGGCGCGGCCAGCGAAAGGCGGCCCATGGCTAGCCTTCGCAACGGGAGCCTACACCATGGACCGTATGGATCAGGCGGCTGGCAAACGGTTCGTCTACCTTCTGGCGCAGGCGGCGCACGGCCATGTCGACGACGTCGCCCGCCTCGGACAGGCCATTGCGCAAATAATCCCCGGCCTTGGGTTCATCTTGGATTACCATCCACATCATGCAGCGGCCAGTCCCGCGTTGCCTTGCTTGCCTTCACCGGCGCACGCCCTGCCGACACCGGCGAGCGACAACGCACTCACCAGCCAACCATCAAGGAGATTTTCATGCTGAACATCCGACATCCGGCCATGGCCATCCTGTTGGCAAGCCTGGCAAGCAGCGCCGCCATTTGCCAGGCCCACGCTTCGGGCTACACCGGCACCAGCGCCGACTACGGCAGCCAGGTCCCGACGGCCGGTGCCGTGCGCACCATCGTCATCACCCCGGACACCAGGTGGATCAACGTCACCAATGGCGAAACCATCCGCTTTAGCGTCGGTGACCAGAACTTTACCTGGCACTTCGATACCTTGCAGGGCGAGATCACGTTCGAGCTGGCCAGGATCGCGCCGGCCGGCGTCAATGTCGGCACGGTGCGCACCTACGTCACCGCCAATCCCCAGTATCACGGCTAAGCGCCCGCCCCGGCCGGCGCACCACGCGTGACGCCGCCCCCCCCACTTCCAGGCACGGGAATTGTCATTTTTTGTAATGACTCCGTCAGCGCGCCGTTCGCATAAGGATCGCAGCGTCGCCTGGCGGGCACATTGCCGGCCAGCGCCGCCGCCTGCACCGGGTCCCCCCGGCGGCGCGCCGTCAGGACGGCAGTTGCAGCCGGTAGCCGACGGCCGTTTCCGTCAGCAGGTAGCGGGGCTGGGTAGGGTCGTCCTCCAGCTTGTGGCGCAAGTGGCCCATGTAGATGCGCAGGTAGTGGCCATTCTCGGCCTGCGACGGCCCCCACACGGCGCGCAGCAGCTGGGGGTTGGTCATCACGCGTCCCGCGTTGGCCACCAGCACGGCCAGCAGCCGGTATTCGGTCGGCGTCAGGTGCACGTGCTGGCCGGCGCGCGTGACGCGCCGGTTCGGCAAATCCACTTCCACCGCGCCAAAGCGCACCGGTCCCGCGTTGCCGGCGGCGGGCTGGCGCTGGCGGCGCAGCGTGGCGCGCACCCGGGCCAGCAATTCGCCCACGCCGAACGGCTTGGTCAGGTAGTCGTCGGCGCCCGCGTCCAGGGCGCGGATCTTGTCGGCCTCGTTGGCGCGGGCCGACAGCACGATCACCGGCACGGCCGACCATTTGCGCAAGTCGGCGATCAGGTCCACGCCGTCGCCATCGGGCAGGCCCAGGTCCAGCACCACCAGGTCGGGCTTGCGGGTGCCGGCGTCGATCAGGCCGCGTTGCAGCGTGGCCGCCTCGTGCACCTGCCAGCCCTCGTCCTCCAGCGCGCCGCGCACGAAGCGGCGGATCTGCGGTTCGTCCTCGACCAGCAGCGCGGTCGGCATCGGTTCATTCATCGCTATGTCCTTGTCGTTCGGGTTCCGGCTCGGGCAACGGCGGCGGGCTGCCCACGGGCAGCGAGAACACGAAGGCGGCGCCGCCGGCCGGCGAGGGCGCTGCGTTGATCCTGCCGCCGTGCGCCTCGACGATGGCGCGGCAGATGGCCAGCCCCAGTCCCACGCCCGGCTTGGCCGACTCGCGTTCGCCGCGGGTGAATTTCTCGAAGATGGCTTCCTCGCGCCCATGCGGCAGGCCCGGGCCGTCATCATAGACCATCACGTCCACCCACGTGCCGCGCGGCTCGGCGGCCACCGTCACGTGCGAACCGGGCGGCGTGTACTTGGCCGCGTTCTCCAGCAGGTTGCACAGCACGCGTTCGATCAGCACGGCGTCGAAGCGCAGCAGCGGCAGGTCCGGCGCCAGCCTGGTGGCCACCACGTGCGACTTGAGTTGCGCGCCGCTGGCGCGCAGCGCGCTGCCCACCACCTCCTCCAGCGGCTGCCATTGCAGGTTGAAGGTCACTTCTCCGCTCTGGATGCGGGCCATGTCGAGCAGGTTGGAGACGAGCGCGCTCATGCGCCGGGCCTCGTCGTGCAGCGCGTTGGCCTGCGCCAGCTGGGCGGGCGCCAGCGGCGGACGCGAGCCGGCCAGCGATTCGGACATGCCCACCAGCGACGTGAGCGGCGTGCGCAAATCGTGCGACAGGGCCGCCAGCAGCGAATTGCGCAGCCGTTCCGATTCCATGTCCACCAGCGCCTCCTGCGCCACTTCGATGTAGTGCACCCGTTCCAGCGCGATGGCGGCCAGCGTCGCGAAGGTGTCCAGGTGCTGGCGCTGTTCGGGAATCATGATCCAGCGCCGGTGCTCGGGCTGGATCGCCAGCACGCCGCGGGTGCGCATGGGCGCCACCAGCGGCAGGTAGAAGATGCGGCTGGCCGGCAGCGTGTCCGTGCCCAGGCCCGCGCATTCGGCATGGTCGAAGGCCCACTGGGCGATGCCGGCGTCGAAGACGGCCATGTGGGCCATGGCCGCCGCGTCGGATGGGTCCTGCGGCGGCAGCTTGAGGCGGCCGTCCGGGTCCGGCACCAGCAGCGTGGCGCGGGCCCGGAACGCGCCCTGGATGAAGCGCTGGGTGATCTCGAAGATCTGCTCCGTCTGCAGCGCACCGGACAGCTCGCGCGCATACTCGTACAGCGCGCGCGAACGCGCTTCGCGGCGCGAGGCCACGTGGGCCTGGAAGCGCAGGCCGGCCGTCAGGTGGCCCGTGATCAGGCCCACGGCCAGCATGACGGCGAACGAGACCAGGTATTGCAGGTCGGAGATGGCGAACGTGAAGCGCGGCGGCACGAAGAAGAAGTCGAAGCAGGCCACGCTGACGCAGGTGGCCACCACGGACGGACCGCGCCCGAAGCGCACGGCCACCAGCAGCACGGCCAGCAGGAACAGCATGGCGATGTTGGCCAGGTCCAGGTAGGCCAGCATGGGTGTGGCCAGCAGCGCCGTGGCCAGGCTGGCGGCGCCGGCCCACAGGTAACCGGCCAGGCGCTTGCTGTCGTCCTCCTCGCCGTCGCCGTCCGGCTCCGGGCGGGCGCGCGCGGGCGCGCCCTGCTCATCCTCGTTCGGCATGCCGATCTCGATCAGGTCGATTTCGGGCGCATGTTCGGCCACGCGGCGCAACTGGGGGCGGCGCCACGGGCGGCGGCGCCGTCTGGCGCGCGCCATGACGATCTTGGACAGGTTATGGCCGCGCGCGTAATCCGCTACGGCCACGGCCACATCATCGCCGGTCACCACTGCCGTGGTGGCGCCCAGGCTGTCGGCCAGCTTGAGCGTGTTCAGTATCCGTTCGCGCTCGGCTGCCGGCAAGCGTTGCAGGGCCGGCGTCTCCACGTACACGGCATGCCAGGCCGAACCGAGCTGGCTGGCCAGGCGCGCCGTGCTGCGCACGATATGCTCGGCGCCCGGGCGCGGCCCCACGCAGGCCAGCAGCGTGGCGCCCGTCTTCCAGATGTCCCCGATCGACTGCTCGACGCGATAGGCCCGCACGTCGTCCTCGATGCGGTCGGCCGTGCGGCGCAGCGCCAGTTCGCGCAGCGCGATCAGGTTCCCCTTGCGGAAAAAATTCTTCGACGCGCGCTCGGCCTGCTGTTGCTGGTACACCTTGCCACCCTTGAGGCGGGCCAGCAGTTCGTCAGCCGGCAAGTCCACCAGCACCACTTCGTCGGCCTCGTCGAACACGGTGTCGGGCAGCGTTTCGGCCACGCGGATGCCGGTGATGCCGCCCACCACGTCGTTCAGGCTTTCCAGGTGCTGCACATTGACGGTGGTGAGCACGTCGATGCCCGCGTCCAGCAATTCCTCCACGTCCTGCCAGCGCTTGGGGTGGCGCGAGCCGGGCGCGTTGGAGTGGGCCAGTTCGTCGATCAGGATCAGGGGTGGACGGCGCGCCAGCGCCGTATCGATATCGAATTCGCCCAGTTGCTTGCCGCGATAGTCGACCTGGCGCAACGGCAGCACGTCCAGCCCTTCGAGCATGGCGGCCGTCTCGCTGCGGCCGTGGGTTTCGATCACGCCCACCAGCACGGGCTGGCCGTCGGCCTGCAGCTTGCGGGCGGCCGCCAGCATGGCGTAGGTCTTGCCTACGCCAGCGGAAGCGCCGAAATAGATGCGCAGCTTGCCCCGCGCCGCCTTGCGTTCCTGGGCCTGTACCTGCGCCAGCAAGGCGTCCGGGTCGGGTCGTTCGCTATCATTGGGGAACATGGATACCTATTGAAATGGCAAGCAGTGCCCAGTTTAACGCTTCTGGCCCTGCTTCTGGCCCGACTCCGCGTCCAGCGCCAGGTTCAGCGCCAGCACGTTGACGCGCGGCTCGCCGAAAAAGCCCAGATACTGGTTCCGGCGGTGGGCCGCGACCAGGGCGAACACGCGCTCGGGGCTCAACTGGCGGGCGGCGGCCACGCGGCGCGCCTGGTACTGGGCGGCGGCCACGCTGATCTCGGGATCGAGGCCGCTGCCGGAAGCCGTCACCAGGTCGACCGGAATCGGCAATGGGTTGGCGGGATCGGCGGCGCGCAAGGCGGCGATGCGCCCCTTGACGGCGTCAATCTGGGCCGGGTTGTTGGGGCCCAGATTGGCGCCGCCGGAGCCGGTGCCGTTGTTGGGCATGGGGCTGGTGGCCGAGGGACGGCCCCAGAAATAGCTGGGCGACGAGAATGCCTGGCCGATCAGTTCCGAGCCGACGGGCTTGCCGCCGGCTTCGATGATGCTGCCGCTGGCCTGGGCCGGGAAAACGACGGCGCCCACGCCCGTCACGGCCAGCGGGTAGAGCACGCCGCAAATGATGGTCAGGGCGCCGAACAGGACGACGGCGGGACGGATAGTCGAAAAGGTGTGGGAAGACACGATGACTCCAGAGTGTGAGTGCGCCGGCCCCGCCCGAGTGCAGACACGGGCGCGGGACGGCGCGAACCGGTTAAACGAGATGGAACATGGCCAATACCATGTCGATCAACTTGATGCCCGCGAACGGCAGGATGACGCCGCCCACGCCGTAGATCCAGATGTTCCGGCGCAGCAGCGCGGCGGCGCCGATGGCGCGGTAGCGCACGCCCTTGAGCGCCAGCGGGATCAGGAACACGATGATCAGCGCGTTGAAGATCACGGCCGACATGATGGCCGAATTGGGGCTGGCCAGGTGCATCACGTCGAGCGCCTTCAGGGCCGGATAGGTGCCCACGAAGGCGGCCGGGATGATGGCGAAGTACTTGGCGATGTCGTTGGCGATCGAGAAGGTGGTGAGCGAGCCGCGCGTCATCAGCATCTGCTTGCCGATCTCTACGATCTCGAGCAGCTTGGTGGGGTTGGAGTCGAGGTCCACCATGTTGCCCGCCTCCTTGGCGGCCTGGGTGCCCGAGTTCATGGCCACGGCCACGTCGGCCTGGGCCAGCGCGGGGGCGTCGTTGGTGCCGTCGCCCGTCATGGCCACCAGCCGGCCTTCGGACTGGTAGCTGCGGATCAGCTTGAGCTTGTCCTCCGGCGTGGCTTCGGCCAGGAAGTCGTCCACCCCAGCTTCGGCCGCGATGGCGGCCGCCGTCAGCTTGTTGTCGCCCGTGATCATCACGGTCTTGATGCCCATGCGGCGCAGCTCCGCGAAGCGCTCCTTGATGCCGCCCTTGACGATGTCCTTCAATTCGACCACGCCCATCACGCGGCCGTCGTCCACCACCACCAGCGGCGTGCTGCCGCGGCGCGACACGTCGTCCACGGCGCGCGTCACTTCGGCCGGATAGGGCTGCCCCAGCGCCTCCACGTGCTTCCTGACCGTGTCGGCCGCGCCTTTGCGCACGGCGCGCGCGCCGATGTCCACGCCGCTCATGCGGGTGTTGGCGGAAAACGGCACGAAGGTGGCGTGCAGCGCACCCATCTCGCGTTCGCGGATGTTGAAGCGCTGCTTGGCCAGCACCACGATGCTGCGCCCTTCCGGCGTTTCGTCGGCCAGCGAAGCCAGTTGCGCCACGTCGGCCAGCTGCTGCTCCATCACGCCGGGCGCGGGGAAGAAGGCCGAGGCCTGGCGGTTGCCCAGGGTGATGGTGCCCGTCTTATCGAGCAGCAGCACGTCCACGTCGCCGGCCGCCTCCACGGCGCGGCCCGAGGTAGCGATCACGTTGGCCTGCATCATGCGGCTCATGCCGGCCACGCCGATGGCCGACAGCAGGCCGCCGATGGTGGTGGGGATCAGGCACACCAGCAGTGCGATCAGCACCGTGATGGAAATCGGGCTGCTGGCGATACCGGCGGCCCTGGCCGCGTCCACCGAGAACAGCGAGAATGGCAGCAGCGTCACCGTCACCACCAGGAACACGATGGTGAGCGCCACCAGCAGGATGGTCAGCGCGATCTCGTTGGGGGTCTTCTGGCGCTTGGCGCCTTCCACCATGGAGATCATGCGGTCGAGGAAGGTCTCACCGGGGTTGACGGTCACCTTCACCACCAGCCAGTCCGACAGCACGCGGGTGCCGCCGGTGACGGACGAGAAGTCGCCACCCGATTCGCGGATCACGGGCGCCGATTCGCCCGTGATGGCGCTCTCGTCGACCGAGGCCACGCCCTCCACCACTTCGCCGTCGATGGGGATCACGTCGCCCGCTTCGACCAGGATGGTGTTCCCCTTGCGCAGTTCAGTCGCAGCGAGCGGGGCCCACGTGCTGCCGTAACGGGGACTGGCCAGTTTCTTGGCCGTGACGGTCTGCTTCAGGCTGCGCAGCGAGGCCGCCTGCGCCTTGCTGCGGCCTTCGGCCAGCGCTTCGGCGAAGTTCGCGAACAGCACCGTGAACCACAGCCAGATCGAGGTCGCCAGGATGAAGCCGGACGGCGCCTCGCCCTGCCCCACCAGCGACTGCGCGTACAGCAGCGTGGTGATGATGCTGCCCACGTAGACGACGAACATCACGGGGCTGCGCAGCTGGGTGCGCGGACTGAGTTTTTTGAACGAATCCACGATGGCCGGCATCACCAGCTCGGAATCGAGCAGCTTGAGCTTCCTGGCGGGCGGATGGGTAAAGATCGTCATCCCTTGTTGAGATGTTTGCGTATGTGACATCTTGACCTCCTGAGATTAACGAACGAACTGCGGAGCGAACAGCTGCAAGTGTTCAACCACGGGGCCGAGCGCCAGCGCTGGTACGTAATTGAGCACGCCCACCAGGGCCACCACGCTCACCAGCAGGCCGATGAAGATGGGGCCGTGGGTAGGCATGGTGCCGGCGTTGGCTTCGAGCCGCTTCTTGCCGGCCAGCGAACCGGCCACGGCCAGGATGGGTACGATCATGGCGAAGCGGCCGAACCACATGGCGATGGCCAGCATGGTGTTGTAGAACGGCGTGTTGGCGGACAGGCCGGCGAACGCACTGCCGTTGTTGTTGGCGGCCGAGCTGAACGCGTACAGGATCTCCGAGAAGCCGTGCGCGCCGGGGTTGGCGATGCCGGCCTTGCCCGCGTCCATCAGCACGGCGATAGCGGTACCGGCCAGCACCAGCGTGGGCGTGACGAGGATGGCGATCGAGGTCATCTTCATTTCATACGACTGGATTTTCTTGCCCAGGTATTCCGGGGTGCGGCCTATCATCAGGCCGGCGATGAACACGGCCAGGATGGCGAAGATCAGCATGCCGTACAGGCCCGAGCCGACGCCGCCGAAGATCACTTCGCCGAACTGGATCAGCAGCATGGGGATCATGCCGCCCAGCGGCATGAACGAGTCGTGCATGGCATTGACGGCGCCGCAGGAGGCGGCCGTGGTGACGGCGGCGAACAGTGTGGAGGCGCTGATGCCGAAGCGGGTTTCCTTGCCTTCCATGTTGCCGCCGGCCTGCAGGGTGCTCATTTGCTGGTCCACGCCCAGCGCCTGCAGCGCCGGGTGGGCTTGCTGCTCGGCGCTCATCACCGACACGGTGCAGACGACGAACAGCAGCGCCATCGCGGCCAGCACGGCCCAGCCCTGGCGCTGGTCGCCCACCATGCGGCCGAACGCGAAGCACAGGCCGGCCGGGATGACGAAGATGGCGATCATCTGGAAGAAGTTCGACAACGCCGTCGGGTTTTCATACGGGTGGGCCGAGTTGGCGTTGAAGAAGCCGCCGCCATTGGTGCCCAACATCTTGATCGCTTCCTGCGACGCGACCGGGCCCATGGCGATGGTCTGCGTGGTGGCCGTCAGCGTTTCCGTGACCGGCTCACCATTCGCATCCTTCAGCGGCTGGCCATCGGCGCCCACCTTCGGCTGGGTGTAGGTGACAGGGTCGAGCAAGGTCACTTCCTTGTAGGCCGAGAAGTTCTGGATCGCGCCCTGCCCCACCAGGAACACGGCGAACACCAGCGACAACGGCAGCAGCACGTACAGCGTGGAACGGGTGATGTCGACCCAGAAGTTGCCGATGGATCTGGCCGAGCGCGACGAGAAGCCGCGGATCAGCGCATAGGCGACGGCGATGCCGGTGGCGGCCGAGAAGAAATTCTGGCCGGCCAGCGCCAGCATCTGGGTCAGGTAGCTCATGGCCTGTTCGCCCGAGTAGCCTTGCCAGTTGGTGTTGGAGACGAAACTGACGGCCGTGTTGAAGGCCGAATCCGGGCTGATATTGGCCATGGCCTGCGGATTCAGGGGCAGCCATTGCTGCACGCGCTGCAGGCCATACACGGCCAGCGCGCCCAAGGCGTTAAACGCCAGCAGGGCCACGGCGTAGACTTTCCAGTTTTGGCCTTCGGCCTTGCCGTCTTTTCCGGCGATGCCGGCGGCGCGGTACAGCAGATGCTCCACCTTGCCCAGCCAGCCCAGGCCGGGCACGGCCGAGCCGTCGCCCACGCGCGCCAGCACCATGCCCAGCGGGTAGGCCAGCGCCAGCAGCACGACGAGGAACAGCGCCAGCAACATGAACGATTGCATGGTCATCACAGTTCCTCCGCCTTGAGCAGCGCCAGCACCAGATAGACCAGCAGACCGGCCGAGGCCAACGCCCCGATCACATAGAAGGTGTTCATTGCTGGCCTCCCAGCTTGTCGCAGCCGGCGGCAAAGGCCACCGTCACGGCCAGGAAGGCCACGAGCGCACCAATAAAAACGATATCCATTTCGCCCCTCACGAGTCTTGTTTTGACAGTGAGAAGGTTATCGGGAGCGGTCTAAAAGTGGTGTAAAGACTCAGGGAACGGGTGTAAACAAGCCGTAAAAACGGCGACTGCTAGGCGTCCTTCTCGACGAAGCGCTTGAGGCGGAACAGTGCCTGCTCCCATTCGCGGCCGATGGCGTCAAGCGCGTGCCTGGCGTCGTTGATGCTGGACGGGTCCAACTGCCACAAACGTTCGCGGCCCAGACGGATATCGCTCACGACGCCCGCCTCGGCCAGCACGTTCAAGTGCTTGGTGACCCCCTGGCGGCTGATGGCTGTGCCCTGGGTCAGCTGCGCGATCGACAGCGCGCCGCCGGCGCTGAGCGCGGACACCAGTTTCAAACGGGTGGGATCACCAAGCGCGGCGAACACGTGGGCCAGCGAGGGCGCAGGCGCGGAGGTGCCGCCTCCGCTTGCCTTGTCGTGGTGATGCGTACTATTGCGTGACATAGCGTTCCACATTCTTGAGCTGGTACTCCCAGCCGCCCGAATGCATCTCGAACGCCTTGCGCCGGCGATGCTGCGGGATGTTGTCGAAGCCCGTCTCGACCACCGTCAGCAGGATACCCTTGCCGGGGGCGTCCTTGAGTGTGAACGTGACCAACGTGGGCTGCTCCTGCGTGTAGTCGATGCTCTGGTCCATTGGATAGGGATGCCAGTGGAACGACAGCAGCTCTTGTGGCTCGATGCGGTCGATTACCACGTCCAGGAAGATGTGCTGCATGTCTTCCATGGTCATGCGCCCCCGCGCGCGCTGGCCGGGCTTGAAGCTCTGGCCCGCCATGTCGGCGCCGAACCAGACGCCGAATTGCTCGGCGTCCGACAGGGCGCGCCATACGCTCGCGCGGCTGGCGTTGATCAGGATACTGCGTTCGATACGGTCGGTTTCCGTTGCGGTAGTCATGCTGCGGTTCTCCTTTCCATTCGTCTGCGGTTATGCAACCACATGGTTGCCAGATCAGGATAGGACACGCACCGGAGAAATGCAACCATTTAGTTGCACATTATGAGCACGGCGCGCATGCGGCCCGCGACGGCCGCACGGGTGCCGCTCAGGTCAGAAGGTCTTGCTGATGGAGGCGACCAGCGCCGTCTTGCCGAGGAACTTGCCGTTGGCCGACGAAGCGTAGGCCGTTTCGTTGGCATTGGTGCCGATCACGGCCAGCGCGCCGCTGACCATGCCGAAGTCCTTGGACACGCCCAGCTTCCAGTCCGTGTAGCTGGCCACGTCCGTGCCTTTGACTTTCTGGTGGCCCGCGTGCAGGTTGATGGTCCAGCCCTCGCCCGCGTCGATGTTGGCGCCCAGGTCCAGGTAGCCGCTGTTCTTGCTGTCGACGAAGCCGAACAGGTTGGTCAGCGCGTGCGAATACTTCACGTAGGCCGGTCCATAGCCAAGCTGGCCGTACATCTCCGTCGTGTTGGCGTTGGCGAGGCCGGCCACGTGGCCCAGGTCGTTCGATGGGTAGACGTAGCTCAGCACACCCACGTCATACGACACGGCCTCCGTCACCTGGCCCCGCTTGCCCGCGTACAGGTCCCATTCGATATCGCCGCTGCCGCCCGCGTCCTTGGTCCACTTGATGGTCGACAGCCAGGTACCGGCATAGAAGCCCGTGGGATTGCTGGTGTAGTCGAAACCGCCCTGCAGCGCGGGCTGCAAACGGGTTTGCGAGATGCCGCGATAACGGTAGTCCGACACGACGGCGGCGTTGAAACTCGTCTCGTTATCGGGCCTGGCGGCCGGCGCGGCATCCTCCGCGCGGACGGCGCCGCCGGCGAAGGCGGTCAGGATGGCGGTGGCAAGCATCAGTTTCTTCATATTCTGGTTCTCTCGGTATGGGATGATGAGGCGCGCATCCGTGCAGGGCGGCATGCGGCCCGATGGTCGCGCCGCACGGCTGCGCGGCGATGGCAACCAGCTTAAAGAGGGTCGTGTAAAAACGGGCTAAAAAGGCGGGAGCGTGATGTAAACGCCGTGTATAAATCCACGGCTGGCCATTCAGGCCATGCCCATCAGCTTCTTGATGGTCGCGCGCAGCAGCGGGTCCGTCACCGGCAGGTCGAGCAAGCCTTCGGCGCCCGCGTCACTGCCCTTGCGCGCGTCGTACACGAACGGCGGCGCCACCAGCAGCACCACGGCCGGCTGCAGCGGCCCGCCGCTGGCCCGCAGTTCGGCGCACAGCAAATACGGATCGAGATGCATGGCCGTATGGATCAGCGCCACGGACACGGCCCGCGCGCCGCAGGTGAGCACGGCCTCCTTCTCGCTGCCGGCCCATTCCACGGGGATACCCAGCGGTTGCAGCAGCTTGCCCAGGTGGGTGGCGAAGGTGGCGTTGTGGTCGACCACCAGCACCGTACCGCGCGCGGGGCGGCGGCGCATGGCCGCGTAGTCGGCCGGATCCGTCAGGTCCAGGTCCAGCCGTTCGCGCCGGCGCCGCTCGGGCAGCGGCGGCATGCCGGCCGCCGTCAGCTTGGCCATGGCGTCGGCCCGGCGCGCCACCAGTTGCGCCAGCTCCGCGTACACGGCGTCCCAGTCCAGCGGCCGCTCCAGGTTCAGATAAGGCAGGGCCAGCGCCGGCCGGCCCAGGATCAGGGCCGGACGCAGGGCGCCGGCCGTTAATGCCGACAGCGCGGCCAGCGCCTTGAGGTCGTCCCCATTGGCGATCAACAGGTCGGGCTCTTGCAAACTGTGTTCGGACAGGCAAAAATACGCCGGCCCCGGGCCGGGCGCGCACGCCAGCTGGGCCGCCAGGATCTGCGCCTCGTCCGGCGCGAAGCCGAGCAGACGCACGGCGAAGGGGAAATGCTCGGTTGCCATAGGAATTGGAGCGCTTTTTTCCTATTTAACCACAGTTTGTGCCCCATCCCGGCCGCGTGAATACCACCTTGGCGGCCCGTTGAGGATAGAATACGCAGGCGTTTGCATAAACCTGTACATAAACCCAGTATCGAATTGACAAGCCTGACCACGTATGGCCACTAAAAAACCCGCATCCGACTACAGCGAATCATCGATTCGCGTCCTCAAGGGCCTGGAGCCCGTCAAGCAGCGCCCGGGCATGTACACCCGTACCGAGAATCCGCTGCACATCATCCAGGAGGTGATCGACAACGCCTCCGATGAGGCGCTCGGCGGCCATTGCAAGAACATCGTCGTGACCCAGAACGCGGACGGCAGCATCACCGTGGAGGACGACGGCCGCGGCATCCCCGTCGGCCTGCACCCGGAGGAAGGCGTGCCGACCGTGGAAATCGTGTTCACCCGCCTGCACGCGGGCGGCAAATTCGACAAGGGCTCGGGAGGCGCCTACGCGTTCTCGGGCGGCCTGCACGGGGTGGGCGTGTCGGTCACCAACGCGCTGTCCAAGCGGCTGGAAATCACCGTGTGGCGCAAGGAGCCGGACGGTAACGGCCTGCACAAGCTGGCCTTCGAACACGGTGACGTGGTCGAGCCGCTGTCGTCGGCGCCCGCGCCGCGCGACGGCAAGAAGTCCGGCACCCGCGTCACGGCCTGGCCCGATCCAAAATACTTCGATTCGCCGCTGATCTCGCAGGTCGAGCTGCAACGGCTGCTGCGCTCCAAGGCCGTGCTGCTGCCCGGCGTGTCCGTCACGCTGACCAACGCCAAGACCGGCGACACCCAGACCTGGCAATACAACGAGGGCTTGCGCGGCTACCTGACGGAAGCGTTGGCCCAATGCTCGAATGGCGAAACCGTGATCCCCCTGTTCGAAGGCGCGCAGTTCGCCGGCCCGGACGCGGAAGGCTTCGCCGAGGGCGAAGGCGCGGCCTGGGTGGTGGCGTGGACCGAGGAAGGCGCCGTGGTGCGCGAATCGTATGTGAACCTGATCCCCACCCCGAACGGCGGCACCCACGAATCGGGCCTGCGCGAAGGCTTGTTCGGCGCCGTGAAGAACTTCGTCGAGATGCACTCACTGCTGCCCAAGGGCGTCAAGCTGCTGCCCGAGGACGTGTTCGCACGCGTCTCGTTCGTGCTGTCGGCCAAGGTGCTGGACCCGCAGTTCCAGGGCCAGATCAAGGAGCGCCTGAACTCGCGCGACGCGGTGCGCCTGGTCTCGACCTTCGCCAAGCCGCCGCTGGAACTGTGGCTGAACCAGCACGTCGAATATGGCAAGAAGCTGGCCGAACTGGTCATCAAGCAGGCCCAGTCCCGTCTGCGCTCGCTGCAGAAGGTGGAGAAGAAAAAATCGTCCGGCGTGGCTGTGTTGCCGGGCAAACTGACGGACTGCGAATCGTCGGACGTGCAGCGCAATGAACTGTTCCTGGTCGAGGGCGACTCGGCGGGCGGCTCGGCCAAGATGGGCCGCGACAAGGAATTCCAGGCCATCCTGCCGCTGCGCGGCAAGGTGCTCAATTCGTGGGAGACGGACCGCGACCGCCTGTACGCCAACAACGAGATCCACGACATCGCCGTGGCCATCGGCGTCGATCCGCACACGGCCGAGGACACGCCCGACCTGTCCGGCCTGCGCTACGGGAAAATCTGCATCCTGTCCGATGCGGACGTGGACGGCTCGCACATCCAGGTGCTGCTGCTCACGCTGTTCTTCCGCCACTTCCCGGCGCTGATCGCCAAGGGCCATATCTGCATCGCCCGTCCGCCCCTGTACCGGGTGGACGCGCCGGCGCGGGGCAAGAAGCCGATCCAGAAGCTGTACGCGCTCGACGATGGCGAACTGGTGGCCATCGAGGACAAGCTGCGCAAGGATGGCGTCAAGGATGGCGCCTGGGCCATCTCCCGCTTCAAGGGCCTGGGCGAGATGAACGCCGAGCAGCTGTGGGAAACCACCATGAACCCGGACACGCGCCGCCTGCTGCCGGTGGCGCTGGGTGAATACGCGCACACGGAATCGGCCGCCCGCTTCAACATGCTGATGGGGAAAGGCGAAGCGGCAGCCCGCCGCGCCTGGATCGAGGAACACGGCAACGAAGCCGAAGCCGACATCTGATCCCCCGAGAATACCTAACGACTAGACCATGACTCAAGCTAATCTCTTTGACGATCCCCTGCCGGAGCCGGATGACGCGGGCACGCCCGGCGGCCCCACCGACGGCGGCGAAACGCTGACCCTGTCCACCTTCGCAGAACGGGCCTACCTCGATTACGCCATCTCCGTCGTCAAGGGCCGCGCCCTGCCCGACGTGTGCGACGGCCAGAAGCCCGTGCAGCGCCGCATCCTGTACTCGATGAATGAGCTGGGGCTGAACGCCACGGCCAAGCCGCGCAAGTCGGCCACCGTGGTCGGCGACGTGCTCGGTAAGCTGCACCCGCACGGCGACCAGTCCGTGTACGACGCGCTGGTACGCATGGCGCAGGACTTCTCGCTGCGCTACCCGCTGATCGACGGCCAGGGTAACTTCGGCTCGCGCGACGGCGACGGCGCGGCCGCCATGCGATACACGGAAGCCCGCCTGACCCCGATCGCCCGCCTGCTGCTCGACGAAATCGATTTGGGCACGGTCGACTTCCAGCCCAACTACGACGGTTCGTCCGAGGAACCGTCGCTGCTGCCGGCGCGCCTGCCGATGGTGCTGTTGAACGGCGCCTCCGGTATCGCCGTCGGCCTGGCCACGGAAATCCCGTCGCACAACCTGACCGAGGTGGCGCAAGCCACCGTGGCCATGATCCGCAATCCCAAGATCAGCCATGATGAGCTGATGGCGCTGATCCCCGGCCCGGACTTCCCCGGCGGCGGCCAGATCATCACCCCGCCGTCGCAGATCCGGGAGATGTACGCCGCCGGCCGCGGCAGCATGAAAGTGCGGGCCCGCTGGAAGATCGAGGAACTGGCGCGCGGCCAGTGGCAGGCCGTGGTCACGGAACTGCCGCCCGGCACCTCGTCGCAAAAGGTGCTGGAGGAGATCGAGGAACTGACCAATCCCAAGGTCAAGCTGGGCAAGAAGGCGCTGTCGCCGGAACAGCTGGCGCTCAAGTCGCTGATCCTCAATTCGCTCGACACCATCCGCGACGAATCGGGCCGCGCCGCGCCCGTGCGCCTCGTGTTCGAGCCGAAGTCGAAGAACCAGGACCAGACGGAATTCATGCTGATGCTGCTGGCCCATACGTCGCTGGAAACGTCGGCCTCGATCAACCTGGTGATGATAGGCGGCGATGGCCGTCCACGCCAGAAGGGCCTGGGCGAGATCCTGCAGGAGTGGATCGATTTCCGTTTCGAGACGGTGACCCGGCGCAGCAAGTTCAAGCTGGGCAAGGTGGACGACCGCATCCACATCCTGGAAGGCCGCGAGACCATCCTGCTCAACATCGATGAAGTGATCCACATCATCCGCAATTCGGACGAACCGAAGGCGGCCCTGATCGAGCGCTTCAAGCTGTCGGAGCGCCAGGCCGAAGACATCCTGGAAATCCGCCTGCGCCAGCTGGCCCGCCTGGAAGCGATCAAGATCCAGCAGGAACTGGCCGATCTGCGCAAGGAAAAACAGACGCTGCAAGACCTGCTGGACAACCCGTCGTCGATGAAGCGCCTGATCATCCGCGAGATCGAAGCGGACGCCAAGCAGTATGGCGACGCGCGCCGCACGCTGATCGAGGAAGCGCAGAAGGCCGTGGCCGAGCAGAAGGTGGTGGACGAACCGGTCACCGTCATCATTTCGGAAAAAGGCTGGGTACGCGCGCGCACCGGCATCGGCCACGACGCCACCCAGTTCACCTTCAAGGCCGGCGACGCGCTGTACGGCGCGTTCGAATGCCGCACGGTCGACACCCTGCTCGGCTTCGGCAACAACGGCAAGGTGTATTCCGTGCCGGTGGCCGCGCTGCCCAACGCGCGCGGCGACGGCGTGCCGATCACCACGCTGGTGGACTTGTCCGGCGGTGCGCGGATCCAGCACTACTACGCGGGACCGGCCACCACCCAGCTGATGCTGGCCACCACGGCCGGTTACGGTTTCCTGGCCAAGGCCGGCGACATGGTCAGCCGCATCAAGGGCGGCAAGGCCTTCATCACGCTCGACGAAGGCGACCTGCCGCTGCCGCCGGCCGTGGTGCCGGCCACGGCCAGCGCCGTGGCGGTGGTATCGGAAGGGGCGCGCCTGCTGGTGTTCGGCCTGGACGAGATGAAGACGCTGGCCAATGGCGGCCGCGGCGTGATCCTGATGGAGCTGGACGCCAAGGAAAACCTGGTGGCGGCCCGTCCGATCAGCCAGAAGGGCGTGCTGGTGAACGGCATCGGCCGTGGCGCCAAGCCGCAAGAACTGCGCATTGTCGGTGAAACGCTGCTGGGCCACATCGGCAAGCGGGCCCGCAAGGGCAAGCCGCTGGCCTCGAAGATCAAGCCGGAGACGCTGACGGCCATCGCCTGACCGGCCACCGGCCACCGAACGTCAATGGGGACGTAGCACAATTTTAAATTGTGCTACGTCCCCATTTAGTTTGGCCAGTGGCGCTTACTTCATCGTGTCTGGCTGCTCGGCCTTGGCGACTTTGGTGCGGTGATGCCTGGCCTTGGGCTTGGCCTTGGCCTGCTGCGCTTGCGCGCCGTCCGGCTTGGCGTCCATGGCTGGCTGTTCGGCTGCCGCAGCGGCTTTCATGTCGGTCGCGTCGGCCTTGACGGCGGCCGCGTTGGCGTCCGCTTGCGCGGCGGCCGGTGCTGCTTGCGCTTCGGTGGCCGGGGCCATGGGGGCGGCGGGCGCCATCGGCGCTGCGGCTGCCGGCGCGGCAGTTTGCGCGGCGTCCGTTTGCGGTGCGGCGGGTGCCTGGGCGCAGGCGGCGGTGGCCAGCACGGAGGCCAGCAGGGCGGTCATCAGTTTGGTCATCATTACTCCTTTTTAAGGTTCAGTTAAGCGAAGTGCAGATTAAGGGGCGCACCGTAGCCGCTCTGTGCGATACCTAACCAAGCTCGACAATTTCCTGCTGGCACCCTCCCCTTCGTTTAGCGCGGCGCCGGCCGCGAATACAGGTCGATGATGGTGCTGATGGCGTCCTGGCACACGGTGCAGAATTGTTCGCTGCGGTCGAACATCATGCACTGCAACTGCGGCCGGTAGTAGCCGGTCGCTTCGTAATTGGCGCCTTCGAATGCGCCCACCGCGTGCCGGGTGGGCACGCGCGAGAACATCTCCTCCTCGTGCGCCAGCTCGCGCCTGAACAGCGCGCTCATCTCGGACTCCGGCCGTTGCGCCTTGCGCAGCGCCACCCGCTGCTGCTGGGTGTCGCGCGAATAGGCTTCGAACTCCGCCTTCGGCCACGGCGTGGGCAGCGCCGTCCCAGGCGCCACGAACTTTTTCCACTTCACGTTGGCCGGATCGCGCAGGGCCGTGGCGTTGGGCTCCCACGGCTCGACCCGCGTACCGCCGGGCTGGTACACGGCCGGCGAGGTGTAGTACTCGTCGGCCAGGCCCGCGAAGTGATGGCCGAATTCGTGGATGAACAGATACTTGGCCCAGTCGCTGTTGGCCGCCGCCGTGCTGAACTGGCCGAAGATGCCACCGCCGCCGTAGGTGTCGTTGTTGACGATGATCTCGATGAATTCGTAGGGCGCGTTCTGCGCCAGCTCGCGCAACGCGCGGTTGTCGGTGGCCAGCACATAGCGCTCGCTGCCGAAGATGTCATAGCGCGTGCCGAGGCGCGAGGCGTGATGCACGCCCGTGGACGGGCGCGACACGCCCGATTCCGGCGTCGGCGCGGCCAGCGCCCAGACGTTGAAGTCATTGGCCCGCTCGCGGAACGGCGACACGGAAAACAGCTGGCCGGCCATGCGACGCGCCGTGGCCTCGAACTTCTTCATTTCGCCGGCCGTGTAGCCGTCGCCCAGGATCAGCAGGTCGACCTTGTCGGGCGAGGGGCCGCTCACGTGGATGGGAATCGGGCGCAGCGCCGACGGTTGCTGCTTGCGCACCACGTCCGGCGCCTCCGGGTCCAGCTCCGTGCTCCAGGCCAGCGTGAACGCGTTGTGCTCGTCGCGCTTGAGGATGCGCACGGTGACGGCGTGTTCCGGTTTGGGGAAGCGCACGGATTCCTCGAAGCCGCGGCTGGCCTTCTCCGCCTCGGCCGTGCTGCGCCACTCGTTGAACACGGTGGAAAAGCCGCGCGAATACAGCAGCTTGCCGCTGGCCTGGTCCACCACTTCCACCTTGTTCACGCCACGGTCCGTGTCATCCACCGTGCGCGCCATATTGCCCGGCCATGGCAGCGGTTCGACCACGACCCGTTCGATCGCGTATTGCTCGGCGGTGGCGTCGCCAGTGTGCAGGTAGTCGAGGCGCATGGTGGCGGGCGCCGGCGCGGCGGCATAAGCGGGCAGCGTGGCGGCGCAGATCAGCGCGGCGCCCAGCAACCGGCGTGCGGCGGGATAGGACAGGCAAGACTTCATGGCGGCTCCTGGAAACGGAATCAATCGGCAAGTGGGCCGTATTGTAGATCCGTCATTCCGTTCCGGATACCGGAGGGGCAAGAAAAAGCGGGCAGCCCAGGTTGGCCGCGCCCGGTTACTTGTATTGGTACAGCGGCAGCTGCAAGTGTATCGGCCGGATATCGAGCCGCAGGTTGTAGATCGAATAGGCCTCGGCCATGGACGACTGGTAGCCCACGCTGTCGGCCGTCTTGGTGAACTTGAACTCGAAGCCCAGGTCCGGCGACGCCTCGCCCGGCGGCGACAGGGCCAGTCCCAGCGCCTCCTCCTGACTGTTGTCGATCAGCTTTTCCATCAGCTGGACGACGGCGTTGCTGCCCAGGATGTCGCCGCTGAACACGGGCATCTTCGAGAAGGGGCGGTTGGGATCGAGCTTGCCGGCCGCCTTGTCGGGCGCGGGCGTGTAGCGGCGCGTGGCCAGGTTGTACTTGTCGCCGTGGTCCAGGTAGCTGATCACGACATTCTTGACGTTGAATTCGGCCGCCGCCTCGTCCGTCGTGGCGCGCGACAAATCGATCAGCAGCGCCCCCGTGTAGCCGACGATCTCCACCTCGCGCCGGCTGTCGATCACCATGGCCGTGTTCTCGTCCACCCCCAGCCCGATCTGGTAGCCCTTCTTGAGCATGGCCGGGATCATGCGCGCGAAGCGCCCGCGCACCAGCAGGTGCTGGTCGACGAACACGTCGTCGCCGATGAAACCGAGGCCCGGCGCGATCTCGCGCCCCTCCGTCACGCCCTGCTTGAGCGTGGCCAGCACGGTCTTCGGTTCGTAGAACATGGTGCTGCTCATGATGGCGGCGCCGGCGCTGGTGCCGGCGATCACGCCGCCGCGCCGGTACACTTCCCACACGGCGTCCAGGATGGCGCTGCGCTGGCCATCCTCGCGCAGCAGGGCGCGCGTGATGCGGCCCTGGTCGCCGCCGGCGAAGAACACGCCACCGGCCTGGCGCACGGCGTCGGCCAGGCCGGCGTCGTCGGCGGCCTTGCGGAAATCGCTGTCGGCCAGCTTGACGGCCACCGGCACCAGGAAGGCGTCGGCGCCATACTGGTCGAGGCGCTGGATAATGGACAGCCCGGCCTGTTCGGGATAGGCCGAGGCGGACGGGAACACGGCAATACGGGCGCCCGGCCCGCCGGCCAGCTGCACGATGCGCTGCCACACTTCAGCGTTATCGCCCCGCAGGCCGCCGCCGATGATCACCAGCGAGCCCTTGGGCGCCGGCGCCTCGTCGGCGTACAGGTTGCCCGTCGCGCAGCACAACAGCACCACGCTCCCCAGATAAGCCAGCAAAGTCTTGAGCACTCGCATATCTCGTCCGATCCAGGAAAAACAGGCCGGGCCAGAATACTCCCGCCTCAGGAGACAATATACCTGATTTGACTGCTGGGTTTATGAGCGCGCAAATATATCCCTGTTTCCGCTCATGCGTGGCGACGCAGGATGGCCTTGCGGCCATGCTGTGCGCCCCGGTCCTGGACGAATTGTCGCCATTTGCCCCCGCCGCGGCCCCCAATCGCACCCGATCCGGCCCTATTTATGCTGTGGCGGGCCATCCTTGTTTATAATCAATCAAATCATCCGGTCCACCTAGCCTCTTCTTATCACCATGACAGCACAACTCTCCAAAAAAGCCGAAGCCTGGTCGGCGCGTTTCTCCGAACCGGTCTCCGACCTGGTCAAGCGCTACACGGCCTCCGTCTTCTTCGACAAACGCCTGGCCAAGGCCGACATCCAGGGCTCGCTGGCCCACGCTGAAATGCTGGCCGCGCAAGGCATCATCAGCGCCGCCGACCGCGCCGAGATCGAGCGCGGCATGGCGCAGATCGCCCAGGAAATCGACGCCGGCCAGTTCGAATGGCTGCTGGACCTGGAGGACGTGCACCTGAATATCGAAAAACGCCTGACCGAACTGGTGGGCGACGCCGGCAAGCGATTGCACACGGGCCGCTCGCGCAACGACCAGGTGGCCACCGACATCCGCCTGTACGTGCGCTCGGCCATCGACGACATCCTGGCCCTCCTGGCCTCCCTGCGCGGCGCCCTGACCGACCTGGCCGAGGACAATGCCGACACCATCCTGCCCGGTTTCACCCACATGCAGGTGGCCCAGCCCATCACCTTCGGCCACCACATGCTGGCCTACGTGGAAATGTTCGGCCGCGACGCCGAGCGCATGGCCGACTGCCGCAAGCGCGTCAACCGCCTGCCGCTGGGCGCGGCCGCGCTGGCCGGCACCACCTTCCCGATCGACCGCGTGCGCGTGGCCAAGACCCTGGGCTTCGACGACGTCTGCCACAACTCGCTGGACGCCGTCTCGGACCGCGATTTCGCCATCGAATTCACGGCCGCCGCCTCGCTGATCATGACCCACGTGTCGCGCATGTCGGAGGAACTGGTGATCTGGATGAGCCCACGGGTGGGCTTCATCGACATCGCCGACCGCTTCTGCACCGGCTCGTCCATCATGCCGCAGAAGAAAAACCCGGACGTGCCGGAACTGGCGCGCGGCAAGACCGGCCGCGTGTACGGCCACCTGATGGGCCTGTTGACCCTGATGAAAGGCCAGCCGCTGGCCTACAACAAGGACAACCAGGAAGACAAGGAACCGCTGTTCGACACCGTCGACACGGTGGTCGACACGCTGCGCATCTTCGCCGACATGGCCGGCGGCATCAGCGTCAAGCCCGACGCCATGCGCGGCGCCGCCCTGCAAGGCTACGCCACGGCCACCGACCTGGCCGACTACCTGGTCAAGAAAGGCCTGCCGTTCCGCGACGCGCACGAAGCCGTGGCGCGCGCCGTGCGCGCCTGCGTGGACCAGGGCTGCGACCTGGCCGACCTGTCGCTGGAGCAGCTGCGCGCCTTCTCCGACCTGATCACGGACGACGTGTTCGGCGTGCTCACGCTGGAAGGCTCCGTGGCCGCGCGCGACCACGTGGGCGGCACCGCGCCCAACCAGGTGCGCGCCGCCATCGCCCGCGTGCGCGCCCAGCTGGCCGCCGGTTAAGCGCGCCGCGCGGCGCGTGTCCGCACCGCATGCCACCCGCACCACGGGCGGCATGCAAAACCTTCCCCCCAGGGCGCCAACGCAGCGCCCCGGTAGTAACACCTACACGAGAACGAGGAGACCGGAATGTTTATGTCGATATCGCGGGCCATCGACCTGCTCAACGAAAAAGTGGCGAACGCCGTGGCTTATGCGCTGCTGGCGGCCGTCACCATCTGCACCGTCAACGCCCTGGTGCGCTACATCTTCAACGCCAGCTCCAACGCCTGGCTGGAAATCCAGTGGTATCTGTTCGCGGCCATGTTCATGCTCGCCTCCAGCCACACCCTCAAGCGCGACGAGCACGTGCGCATCGACGTGATCGCGGGCCGCTTCTCCAAACGCACCCAGGTCTGGATCGACCTGTTCGGCTTTGTGTTCTTCCTGATGCCCATCTCGCTGGTGATCCTGTACTTCGGCGTGCCGTTCGCGATCAATTCGATCCAGAGCGGCGAAATGTCGAGCAACGCCGGCGGCCTGATCGTGTGGCCGGCCAAGCTGCTGGTGCCCGCCGGCTTCGTGCTGATGGTGCTGCAGGGCGTGTCCGAGATCATCAAGCGCATCGCCTTCCTGGCCGGCAAGATCGACGGCCATGAATTCGCCAAGCACGTGGCCACGCCCGAGGAAGAAATCGCGGCCATCAAGGCCGCCAACAAGCTGCAGTAATCCCCCTACCCACACAAGAGCGGAACGCGAGACATGGAATTATTCTTGACAGCGAATCTGGCGCCCATCATGTTCGGCGCCCTGGTGATCTTCCTGCTATCGGGCTTCCCGGTGGCGTTTTCCCTGGCCGCCAACGGCCTGTTCTTCGGCCTGGTGGGCATCGAGCTGGGCCTGCTCAACATCGAGCTGCTGCAGGCGCTGCCGAACCGCATCTTCGGCATCATGGCCAATGACACGCTGCTGGCCATCCCCTTCTTCACCTTCATGGGCCTGGTGCTGGAACGCTCCGGCATGGCCGAGGACTTGCTCGACACCATAGGCCAGCTGTTCGGCCCCATCCGCGGCGGCGTGGCCTATGCCGTGATCTTCGTGGGCGCCCTGCTGGCCGCCACCACGGGCGTGGTGGCCGCTTCCGTGATCTCGATGGGCCTGATCTCGCTGCCCGTGATGCTGCGCTACGGTTACGACAAGCGCCTGGCCTCGGGCGTGATCGCCGCTTCCGGCACGCTGGCCCAGATCATCCCGCCGTCGCTGGTGCTGATCGTGATGGCCGACCAGCTGGGCCGCTCCGTGGGCGACATGTACAAGGCCGCCTTCGTGCCCGGCCTGCTGCTGACCGTGATGTACGCCGGCTTCGTGCTGCTGGTCTCGATCTTCTGGCCCAAGATGGTGCCGGCGCTGCCGCTGGAGGCGCGCAACCTGCGCCAGCCGAACGGCGATTCCGGCGTGCGTTCGCTGCTGGCCCTGCTGGTGGGCGCGGTCGGCGCCTCGTATGCGTTCGCCCGCTACTACGGCGCCAGCCACCCAACGCTGGCGGCCGATGAACTGGGCATCTTCTCGGCCGCCGTGGGCATCGTCGGTTCCTTCCTGTTCGCGCTGCTCAATCGCCACCTGAAACTGGGCCTGCTGTCGCGCATGGCCGAACGGGTGGTGTTCGTCATGATCCCGCCGCTGGCCCTGATCTTCCTGGTGCTGGGCACCATCTTCGTCGGCCTGGCCACGCCCACCGAGGGCGGCGGCATGGGCGCCATGGGCGCCATCATCCTGGCCATGCTCAACGGCCGCCTGTCGTGGAGCCTGACGCGCCAGGCCATGCACTCGACCACGCGCCTGGCCTGCTTCGTGATCTTCATCCTGATCGGCTCGACCGTGTTCTCGCTGGTGTTCCGCGGCGTGAACGGCGACCTGTGGGTGGAGCACCTGCTGTCGTCCCTGCCCGGCGGCAGCACCGGCTTCCTGATCGTCGTCAACCTGATGTTCTTCCTGCTGGCCTTCTTCCTCGACTTCTTCGAGCTGGCCTTCATCCTGGTGCCGCTGGTCGGTCCCGTGGCCGACAAGCTCGGTATCGACCTGATCTGGTTCGGCGTGCTGCTGGGGGTGAACATGCAGACCTCGTTCATGCACCCGCCGTTCGGCTTCGCCCTGTTCTACCTGCGCTCGGTGGCCTCGAAGGAAGTCAAGACGTCCGACATTTACTGGGGCGCCATCCCGTTCGTGCTGATCCAGATCATCATGGTGGCCTTGATCATCAGCTTCCCGCGCCTGGTGTCGGTGGAGAAGAAGGTCGACATGCACGAACAGCTGGAACTGAAGATCGACACCCCGTCCAGCGAGGAAAGCGCACCGCCGCCGGCCGAACCGAAGCAGGATGACGAGGCGCCGCAGCTGAACTTCTCGACCGACACGGACAAGAAGTGATGCGCGACCTCCGCTCCCCCGCGCCCGCACCGGCCCGCCGCCCCACCCTCACCTATCGCAAGCCCCAGCTGGGGCGCGACTACTGGGTGGCCGACGGCATCCTGCCCAACGCGGACACCGTCTCGCAGCGCTGCTTCGGCAAACAGGAGTGGGAACTGGGCGCGCCGCACCGCCCCGAACCCTGGCCCGGCATGCGCAGCGCCGGCGCGCTGCTGCCCGACGAACTGGCGCAGGTGGAAGCGTGGGTCAAAAAGGTGACGGGCGCCAGGCGGCTGTGGCAGGAAGCCACGCCCCAGGGCAGCACGCTCAATCACAACTACGTGCAACTGGTGGGCGGCATCGAATCGGGCGCGCGGCCGCACACGGATTCGACCAAGTTGTGCCGCTATGCGGCCGTGATCTATCTGTCGCCCGATCCGCTGCCGGCGGCCGGCACCTCGTTCTACCGGCTGCGCTACCCGGACGGCACGCTGGGCGGCAATGTCTGCAGCCCGCCGCACGCCAATTTACGCGAGGCGCTCGGTGTCACCAGCCTGCCGCCGCAGGCCTGGCACGAGGAACTGCGGGTCGATAACGTCTACAACCGCATCCTGCTGTACAAGGCCAACCTGGTGCACTCGGCCAGCGGCTACTTCGGCTGCGACCATGCCGACAAGCGCATGACGGCCGTGTTCTTCTGGATGGCTTAAAAGGGAAGCCCAGGGCAATGCCCGCCGGCGATGGCGGGCCGGCGGCGCGCCCGCCTGCTTAGCGCGCCAGTCCCGGCCGGGACGGCGCCACGATCTTCGACAGCACGGAAAACGCAGCCCCGGTCTGGCTCTGCTCGAGCAGCAGCGTCAATTCCGTGTAGGTGCAGATCATGTTGACCAGGCTGATCTTGTCCCACGCCAGCTGCTTGAGCACGGCGTGGTAGATGCCCGGCGTGCGGCACGTTTCCGGGTTCAGGTGCAGCGTCACCGCATTGAGGTTTTCCAGCCGCGCCAGCAGGCGCTCGCCGGCGAACACCTGCTCCACCACCCCGGTCAGGGGCCGGCTGCAGATCACCATCACCTCGTTCACCCCGCGCGTGACGGTCATGAAGGCGCCGCGCACCGGCTCCGTCAGCGCCAGCAACTGGCGGTGGCATTCATGCGTGTGCTCCGAATAGCGGAACGTGAATTCCGTCAGCTCGGTGCGGGTGGTGAGCTCGCCCGTCTTCGGCGCCAGCACGATCTGGCTCTCGCGCACGGGCGGCAGGCGCTCGGACACGCGCCGCAGCGCCATCACCACGGCCGCCTGGCCGACCGGCTTCCACAAATCGCTCTCCAGCTGCGGCTGCAGCTGGCGCGCCAGTTCCGATAAATTGATCAGGCCACGGCCCAGCCCTTCGGTCAAGAACGCCGACTCCATGACGATGCGCTCTACTTTGGTAGCTATCGACAGCATAGTGAACTCCCACTTGCGTCGCCGACGCAGCGCGGCCGGCACCTGGCCCGCGCCCGACGGCGAACATATCCACTGAAATGACAAGGGCGCCATGCACCCGGGCTGGGTGGGCATGGCGCTGGCGCCGCGCGCGCGGCGCGGACAGGGACGGCTTATGTGGGAGGGGGCAGCGCGGCGCTGATCACGTTGCGGGATAAGCGATAGTGTCTGGACAGACGTGGGTGAGCAGTCATGTTTTTCTTCCTGTGGTTCCCGATATGCGCGATGTGCCGAGGGTCGTGCCCCGCGCTTTTTGTATGTCGGCCGGAATGGTATTCCGCCCGCGTTGCAACCTAGTGTAAATCGCAATATTAAAAATTCGCAACCTTTACCTCGCGTTAAGGCAGCCGAAGTGTTGCGTATGGCACAAATTTAGAGTGTTACACCTATTTCGTGGCGCAATTCACACAAAACCGCCCTATCGTGCGCGATTCCCACGCCAATTTGCGGTAAAAGCGGCGCCGTTGATGCTTTTGAGAATGTCCCATTTTTAACATTTTTGCGCTGTGCGACCAATTTCCCAAGTTTTTTGACTTGGCCCCGGCCAACAGCATAGTGTGCCCCTGCCCGCTGTTTTCGCTCCATCCAGCGCCTGTCCGGCCACCCCGCCAGGCGGACGTGGAAAACGCCGGGCTGGCCACCGTTACCCCCGGCCAGACCTTCAATCGAACGAACATACCCCATGGAGAAGAGATGAATTTACGTAAGACCTTACTTGCCGCATCCATCGCCGCCCTGCCGGTGATGGCGTCCACCGCCGCCCACGCGGCCGGTCCCCTGATGGCGGCTCCCGTCGCCCTGGCTTCTCCACAAGAGAGCGCCAGCCTGGTGGCCAAGCTGAGCGCCAAGGACAGCGCGCTGGGCCTGGGTGCGCAACACAGCTTCCAGATCGCCAGCCAGCATCCTGGCGTGGCCGGCACCAAGATCGTGCGCCTGAACCACACCTACAACGGCCTGCGCGTGTTCGGCTCGGAAGCCGTGGTCGTCACCAACGCGGCCGGCGACATCGTCAGCCAGTCCGTGTCCGAGCGCCGTCCCGGCGTGCATGTGGCCGACGCGCGGGGTCGCGTGGCCATGGCCACCCCGGCCGCACCGGACCTGACGCCCACCCTGAGCGGCAGCGACGCCATCGCGCTGGTGGTCAAGCAGGTGGCGCCGCGTGGCGTGCACCGCTGGATGCCCACCTCGGAACTGCTGGTCTATCCCGTCATGAAATCGGTGCGCGTGGCCTCGGCCCTGAACAAGGCTGAATCGGAGCTCAACGCGCTCGACCTGGAACAGGTGATCGACCACTACGAGCTGGCCTACCTGGTCCACACCCGCATGGCCGATGGCAAGCGCCTGGTCTACCATGACACCGTGGTCAACGCCAAGACGGGCGCCGTGATCGCCCAGTGGAAGGCGCTGCAGACCGTGGTCGGCACCGGCAACAGCCAGTACAGCGGCTCCGTGCCCATCAACACCACCCTGAGCGGCAGCACCTACTCGATGAAGGACGCCACGCGCGGCGTGGGCGGCACCTACGGCGGCATGGCCATCACCAACGCCAACCACAGCTCGGCCAGCAGCCCCAGCGCCGGCAGCATCTACACCAACACCAGCAACACCTGGGGCGATGGCCAGAACTACAGCGGCGGCAGCACCACCAGCGCCAACGGCCAGACGGCCGCCGTCGATTCGCTGTGGGGCTTGATGAACACCTACGACGGCATGAAGAACGTCCTGGGCTGGTCCAGCCTGGACGGCAACAACACGGCCACCTACATCGCCGTCCACGTCGACAATTCCTACGACAACGCGTTCTACGATTCGGGCTGCAAGTGCATGTACATCGGCGACGGCAGCAGCTTCAAGAGCCTCGATTCGATCGATGTGATCGGCCACGAGATGTCGCACGGCGTGACGGACTCCACCTCCAACCTGAACTACTCGGGTGAATCCGGTGGCCTGAACGAATCGAACTCCGACATCGGCGGCGAAATGATCGAAGCCTACGCCCACGGCGGCGGCACCGGCACCGTGGTGCCGGCCACCGGCAACGACTGGATGATGGGCAAGGACATCTCCAAGGACGGCCAGCCGCTGCGCTGGATGTACAAGCCGAGCAAGGACGGCAGCAGCCCTGACGCGTGGAGCAGCTCCATCTCCAACCTGGACGTGCACTACAGCTCCGGCCCGAACAACCGCATGTTCTACTTCCTGTCGCAAGGCTCGAGCGCCGATTCCACCAGCGACTACTACAGCCGCTACCTGGTCAAGAGCCCGGCCAACATGACCGGCATCGGCAACGACAAGGCATGGCGCATCTGGTTCAAGGCCAACACCACCAAGTTCACCTCCACCACCAACTACGCGGACGCCCGTTCCAAGGTGCTCGCGTCGGCCGAGGAACTGTATGGCGTGGGCAGCAAGGAGGCGATCGCCGTGCAGCGCGCCTACGCGGCCATCAACGTGGGCAGTGACGTCGATGAAGCGGCCGGTGGCGGTGGCGTGACCATCAGCACCCAGCCGGCCAGCATCACCGTGGCGGCCGGTTCCACGGCATCGTTCGCCGTCGGCGCCACGGGCGGCACCGCGCCTTACACCTACAAGTGGTACCGCAACGGCGCCCTGATCAGCGGCGCCGGCGCGGCCACCTACAGCTTCACGGCCCAGAGCACCGACAACGGCGCCGTGTTCAACGCCACCGTGACCGATTCGTCGGCCACGCCGGTGACGGCCACCTCGGGCAACGCCACGCTGACCGTCAGCAGCACCGGCGGCACCACCGAGCGCGTCACCAACGGCGGCTTCGAGTCCGGCACCACGGGCTGGAGCGGCAACACGGGCGACATCGGCTCCTTCAGCGGCGAGACGGCCTACGAAGGCAGCAAGTTCGCCTGGATGGGCGGTAACGGCAGCGCCGTCACCGAGAAGCTGACCCAGGCCGTGGTGATCCCATCGACGGCCACCAGCGCCACGCTGAGCTTCGCACTGCACATCGACACGGCCGAAAGCGGCAGCACCGCCTACGACAAGCTGACGGTGAGCGTGAAGAACAGCGCCGGCACCACGCTGGCCACGCTGGCCACCTACAGCAACGTGAACGCGGCCTCGGGCTACCAGCTCCACAGCTTCAACCTGCTGCCCTACAAGGGCCAGACCGTGACGCTGTCGTTCTCGGAGACGGAGGACTCGTCGCTGCAAACGTCGTTCGTGCTCGACAAGGTCAGCGTGCTGACCCAGTAATCGCGTAAAGCAGTCATGCCGGCGGCGCTGTTGTATCGGTGTCGCCGGCAGCATGACAACATTGCATTTTTTGCAGCAGCGATCTAAGGTAGCGCAGGGCTGCCCCGACCGCTGAGATTTTTTCGATTGTGAACCACCGATGCGTACACCGAATTTTCCCTCCGTGCCCTCCCCCGCGCCGTTGCAACACGCCCGGGCCCGGACCTGACATGCGGTTCCAGTTGCAGGTGCAAGGCGCCGGCGCCGCCCGCCACAGCGTGGCGCTGGAGGCGGCCAGCGAAGCCGAAGCGATCCGGCTGGCGGCACGCCAGGGCTGGCGCGTGCTGGCCGTCGCGAGCGCCGGCACGACGGGCACCGTGGGCGCCGACGACGCGCGCGGCGCCGTCGCGGGCCGCGCCCAACCCTTCCCCCTGCTGCAATTCAGCCAGGAGCTGCTGGCCCTGCTCGAAGCGGGCCTGAATTTGGGCGAAGCCATCGCCACCTTGCGCAACAAGGAAGATCGCCCCGGCGCGCGCGCCACGCTGGTGGCCATCGAACGCGCGCTGCAGCAGGGCCAGAGCTTTTCCGACACCCTGGCCGGCCTGCCAGCGATCTTCCCCGACATCTACGTGGCCACCGTGCATGCGGCCGAACGCTCGGGCAACCTGCCCGAAGCGCTGGCCCGCTACGTGGCCTACCAATTGCAGTTCGACGCCATCCGCAAGAAGCTGGTATCGGCCGCCATCTACCCGGCCATGCTGCTGGTAGTGGGCACCCTCGTCACGCTGTTCCTGCTCGGCTACGTGGTGCCGCGCTTTAGCGTCGTGTATGAAAGTTCGGGCCGCGAGATCCCGTTCATGTCGCAGCTGCTGCTGGGCTTTGGCCGCACGCTGGCGGGCCACCCGTGGCTGTGCCTGGGCGCGCTGGGCGGCGCCGTGGGCGGCGCGGCGCTGGCCCTGGGCCACCCGCAATTGCGCGCCCGCCTGATCCTGGCCGTGCTGCGCCTGCCCGTGCTGGCCGCGCGCGCGGCCGAATTCCGGCTGGCGCGCTGCTACCGCGCCCTGAGCCTGTTGCTGCACGCGGGCATCCCGCTGGCCAAGGCGCTGGCCATGACCAACGCCATGCTGCTGCCGGCCCAGCAGGAACAACTGGCGCTGACCCGGCGCGCCGTCGAACAGGGCTTGCCGTTCTCCGTCGCGCTGGAACAGCATGGCCTGGCCACGCCCGTGGCCCAGTCGCTGCTCAAGGTGGGCGAGAACACGGGCCGCCTGGGCGACATGCTGGAGCGCTCGGCCAAATTCCACGACGAGCAATTCGCGCGCTGGGTGGACTGGGCCTCGCGCCTGATCGAACCGCTGCTGATGACGGTGATCGGCGTCGTGATCGGCGGGGTGGTGGTGCTGATGTACATGCCGATCTTCGAACTGGCCGGGAGCCTGTCATGAACGCGCGCGAACCGTCCATCCTCGGCCCCGCCCTGCTGCAGGCGGCGCGCGCGGCGGCCATGGAACAGGGCCGGCCGCAGCTGGCCGTGCTGCAGGAGCTGGCCGGCCTTACGCCGGAGGAATTCACGCGCCAGCTGGCAGCGCTGTTCCACTACCCGGCCTGGCCCATGGCCCGGCTGCAAGCGGCCCGGCCGGCGTTCGACCTGCTGCCCTACACGGACTGCGCCCAGCGCGACTGCGTGCTGCTGCACGAAGCCGGCCATGGCGGTGCGCCCGTGCTGGTGATCGCCGATCCGCTGGCCGAGGACGTGCTGCAATGGGCCGGCTACGCCGTGCCGGTCGGGTTCACGGTGGCGCTGGCCCATGGGGACGACCTGGCCGCCTACCTGGCCCAGCTCGAATCGGCCCAGCAAGCCATGGCCGGCATGCTGGGCGAGGATGGCGCCGGGCCGGGCGACGATACGGACGTGGAGGACATTTCGCTGATCCGCATCAGCGAGGACAGCAGCCCCGTCGTCAAGCTGGTCAACTCCACCATCTACGACGCGCTCAAGTTCCAGGCCAGCGACATCCACCTCGAATGCGACGTGGCCAGCCTCGTCATCAAGTACCGGGTGGACGGGGTGCTGGTGCAGGCCGGCCAGGTGCAGGGCCTGCAGATGGCCGAGCAGGTGATCTCGCGCATCAAGGTGCTGGCCGAACTCGATATCGCCGAGCGCCGCGTGCCCCAGGATGGCCGCTTCAAGGTGCGCGTGAAAGGCAGCGAGATCGACTTTCGCGTCTCCATCATGCCCAACATCTTCGGCGAGGACGCCGTGCTGCGCCTGCTGGACCGGCGCGCGCTGACGGAGGCGGCCCAGTCGCTGCGGCTGGAAAGCCTGGGCCTGAACGAGGACGCCATCGCCCACATCCGGCGCCTGGCCGCCAAGCCGCACGGCATGCTGCTGGTGACCGGACCCACCGGCTCGGGCAAGACCACCACGCTGTACGCGGCCCTGACGGAAATTAACACGGGGCGCGACAAGGTGGTCACCATCGAAGACCCGGTCGAATACCGGCTGCCGCGCGTGCTGCAGATACCCGTCAACGAGAAGAAGGGCCTGACCTTCGCGCGCGGGCTGCGCTCCATCCTGCGCCACGATCCGGACAAGATCATGATCGGCGAGATCCGCGACGACGAGACGGCGCAGATCGCCGTGCAAGCCTCGCTGACGGGCCACCTGGTGTTCACCACGGTCCACGCCAACAACGTGTTCGACGTGGTGGGCCGCTTCCTGCACATGGGGGTGGACCCGTACAGCTTCGCGGCCGCGCTGAATGGCATCGTGGCCCAGCGCCTGCTGCGCCTGAACTGCGAACACTGCGCGGTGGAGGTGGCGCCCGACCCGCAAGACCTGCGCGACAGCGGCCTGACGCCGCAGCAGGTGCAGGGCTGGCGCTTCAAGGCCGGCGCCGGCTGCGGCCACTGCCGCGGCACCGGCTACAAGGGCCGCAAGGCCGTGGCCGAAGTGCTGATCCTGAACGACGCCATGCGCGAAATGATCTGCACCCGCGCGCCCGTGGGCCGCATGAAGGAGGAAGCGGCCACGATGGCATTCCGGCCCGCGCGCGAGGCGGCGCTGGACCTGGTGCGGCTGGGGGAAACGACTTTAACGGAGCTCAATCGTGTCACTTATTGACGGGCTAAGCATGTGGCTTAACGCGCGCCGCTATGGGCGCCACCGTGGCGGCCCGCACGATGGCGCCAGTGCCAGCCAGGGTGCGGGCTTAGGCGCGGGCCTGGGGAAGCGCGCGGGCACCGGCCTGGGCGCAGGCTTGGGTGCGCGCACGCTGCGCGTGCACCTGGCGCCCCAGCAGTTACTGGCGGTGGTCTGCCGCGGCGGCCGGCCACTGGATGCCAGCGCCGTGCGCGTGGCGATCGACAATCCGGCTGGCCACTGGCAGCCTGCCGTGGACGCGCTGCGCGCATGGCTGGCCCGGTCCGGTCAGATCGGCGCCGGCTTGCCGCTGGAACTGAGCCTGGCGGGGCGCTGGTGCCAGATGCTGGTGGCGCCGTGGAGCGACGCCTTGCTGGCCGAGCCGGGCGCCACCCGCTTCCTGCAATCGCAACTGGCGGCCCTGTACGGCGAGGCGGCGCGCGGCTGGAGCGTGGCGGCCGACGACGCCCCCTATGGCCAGCCACGTCTCGCGTGCGGCATCGACCCGGCCTTGCTGGCCGACCTTCGGGTGGCGGCCGGTGAGCGCTGCCGCGCCATCGAGCCGGCCATCAGCGTGGCGCTGCGCGCGCTGCTGGCCTCGCGCCCGCAGGCACTGGCCGTGGTGGAGGCGGGCCGGCTGACGCTGGCCGCGCTGGCCGGCGGCCGCGTCACGGCCATCGCGGCCCAGCCCTGCGGCGCGGCCTGGCACGGCGAGCTGGTACCAGCCTGGCAGCGCTGGACGCTGCGCGCGCCAGAACTGGCGCAGCTGAACGACGTCGCCGTGGTCGACCTGAGCGGCGCCAGCCTGCGCCTGGCCCGCGCGGCCGGTGCCGACGTGCTGCCGCCGCCATTCCGGCTGGCCGACAGTCCGTTCGGCACCGTGCAGGCGCCGGGTGCGGCCCAGGAGGCGGCATGAATTTCAACCACGAGCCACCGGCGCACCTGCCGCCCGGCCCTCCCGGCGCGCCGCCCGGACCGCCACCGGGATCGCCGCCGCCATCGGCCATGGTACGCCTGCGCCACCGGCTGGCGCGGCTGCTGCCGCCGCCCGCCGGCCACGTCAGCCGCGTCAACTTCCTGCCCGCCGGCGTTCCGCTGTCGGGCTGGCGCCTGGTCCTGCTCGCAGCGGGTTTGCTCGCACTGGCGCCGGCCGCCATCAACTGGAGCGCCCGCCAGCAGGCCGTATCCCGCCTCGAAAGCCAGTTGGCCCAGGCCCGCCCACGTCCGATCGCCCGCCCCGCGCGCGCGCCGGCCGAGCAGCGCGCGCTGGAACAGCAGGTGAAGGCGGTGGCGGCGGCCGTGCGCCAGCTCAACCTGCCCGTGGCGCGCCTGATCAAGACCGTGCAGCCCCCGCGCGACGTGCGCGTGGCCCTGCTGGCGCTGGACCTGAACAGCCAGCCCGCTGCCGACGCCGGCGCCGGCACATCCACGACGCCCGCCGGGGCGCTGAAGATCGCGGCCGAGGCGGAAACCATGCAGGACATGATCAACTACCTGGCCTTCCTCAACCAGCAACCGCTATTCCAGTCGGTCTACCTGGTCAAGCATGAAATGAACGCGAACGCACCGGATCACCCCTACCGCTTCCAGATGGAGGCCCAATGGCATCAATGAGCACACCGAAACTGGCGTTGCCGCCCAACCTGTCGGCCCGTCTCGCATGGCAGACGCGCCGCGCGCTGCGCCGCACCGGCCTGCCTGCCATCGCCGGCGCCGCCAGCCTGTCCCTCGCCGCGCTGGCGTACTGGCATGGCGCGCAACTCGAACAACGCCAGGCTACCCTGAGCCGCCAGCTGGCCGTCGCCGCCCGCGCGGGCGCCACGCCCGCCATCCCCGTGGCCACGGAAGCGGACGGCGTGGCCGCGTTCTACGCCTACCTCCCCGCGCACGACACCATTCCCGACCAGTTGAGCGCATTGGCCAAGGTGGCCCAGGACAGCGGCGTCACGCTGGCCAAGGCCGAGTACAAGGCCGAGCAGGACAGCCAGGCATCGTTCCTGCGCTACCAGATCACGCTGCCGGTGCGGGCCGACTATGCCAGCGTGCAGAACTTCATCGTGGGCGCGCTGCAGGCCGTGCCGGCGCTGACGCTCGATTCGGTGGCCTTCAAGCGCGAACAGATCGAGAGCGGCGAGGTGGAAGCGCGCATCCAGTTTGTGCTGCTGGTGCGGCTGCGGGGAGCGCGCCGATGAGAAAAATGGTACTCGGCGTGGCCGCCGCCGCCACCTTGCTGGCAGCATGGTTCGCGCCCGACCAGGACGGTGGCGTGGTCGGGCCGGCCGCCGCCACTACGCGTGAACCGGCTGCTGCCACCACTGCCCGTCCCGCCAGCGACGCTGGCGCTAACGCGGCCGCTGGCAACAACGGCGCGGCAGCCGGCGCAGCGCACGGCGCCGGCACCAATATGGCGGGCGCGCCTGCCGATGCCAATGGCGGCCCCGCCCCCCAACCATGGCTGGACCTGCAAATTCATCCCCGTGTGAGCGACGATGAACTGGGCAACCTGTTCGCCAAGCAGAGCTGGCAGCCGGACGCGCCCAAGAAGGTGCTGCCGCCGCAAGTACCCGAAGCGGCGCAACCGGCGCGCGCGGCAGCTGCGCCAACGGGCGCGCCGCCGCTGCCGTTCCAGTTCATGGGCCGCTTCGTCGAGGATGGCAAGAGCGCCTGGTTCCTGCAGCAGGACGGGCGCAACGTGGTGGCCCGTCCCGGCGAAAAGATCGACGACAACTACCTGCTCGAAAGCGCCGCCAATGGCGTGCTCCAATTCATCTACCTGCCGCTCAACGAGCGCCAGACCTTAGCCGTAGGGGACAACAATTGAACCATCACGCCGCCTTCGCCGTCCTGTCGCTGAGCGCCCTGCTGTGCGGCTGCGCCGGTAGTCCCAGCTACAAGGAAGGCAACGCCTTGCTTGACGCGGGCCAGGTCGACCAGGGCATCGCCAAGCTGGAACAGGCCGTGCGCGACGATCCGCACAACGCCGAATACCGCATGGTGCTGCTGAACCGCAAACTGAAGATCGTCAACAGCTACAACGCCCGCGCCGAACTGCAACGCGAACAGGGTGATGCGGCAGGCGCCGAACAAAGCTTCCGCCAGGCGCTGTCGGTCGATCCGGCCAACAGCGTGGCGCGCCAGGGCCTGGCCGCGCTGGCGCAGGACGTGCGCCACCGCCAGATCATGGCCGAGGCGGAACAACTGCTGGCCAAGGGCGGCGACGCCAACCTCGCGCAAGCGCAGGACGTGCTGCGCCCGCTGCTGCTGGAGCGCCCCAACCAGCGCGACGCGCTGCGCCTGAAGACCCGCATCGCCGACGCCCAGACCCGCTTGCACCCGGCCGGCGGCCGGCTGGCGGCCGCCTACCGCAAGCCCGTCACGCTTGAATTTCGCGACGCGCCGCTGCGCTCCGTGTTCGACTTCATCGGCAAGGTGTCGGGTCTGAACTTCGTGTTCGACCGCGACGTCGATCCTAACCTGCGCGCCACCATCTCGGTGCGCGACGCCAGCATCGAGCAAGCCATCTCCATGCTGCTGGGCGCCAACCAGCTGGAGCAGACGGTGACGGGCGAGCGCGCCATCACCATCTACCCCAACACGCCGCAGAAGGTGAAGGACTACCAGCAGCTGGTGGTGCGCAGCTTCTTCCTGGCCAATGCCGACGTGAAGACGGTGGCCTTCACGCTCAAGACCCTGCTCAAGGCACGCGACATCGTCACGGACGAGCGGATCGGCATGATCATGATGCGCGACACGCCGGAAATGGTGCGCATGGCCGAGCGCATCATCGCCGTGCAGGACGTGGCCGACCCCGAAGTGATGCTGGAGGTCGAGGTGCTGGAGGTCAAGCGCACGCGTGGCCAGGAGCTGGGCATACGCTGGCCCGACGGCGCCGGCCTGACCCTGCTCGGCCAGGGCAACAGCCTGCCGGGCAGCCTGAAGCTGGCTGACCTGCACCGCATCAACGGCGAGAACATCGCGCTTGGCCTGGGCTCCGTCACGCTCAACGCCACCGGCACGGACACCGACAGCAATATCCTGGCCAACCCGCGCATCCGGGTGCGCAACAAGGACAAGGCCAAGGTGCTGATCGGCGACCGGGTGCCCGTCATCACCGTCACCACCAACCAGGGCGTGAGCTCGGACAGCGTCAACTACGTGGACGTGGGCCTGAAGCTGGACGTGGAACCGAACGTCTACCTGGACGACGAAGTGGCCATCAAGATCAACCTCGAAGTGAGCAGCGTGGTCAAGGACATCACCAGCAAATCCGGCACCCAGGCCTACCAGATCGGCACCCGCAGCGCCGCCACCGTGCTGCGCCTGCACGATGGCGAAACCCAGGTGCTGGCGGGCCTGATCAACGACGAGGACCGCAAGACGGCCTACAAGGTGCCGGGCCTGGGCGAGGCGCCCGTGCTGAACCGCCTGTTCGGCAGCCAGAAGGACGACAGCACCCGCAGCGAGATCGTGCTGTCGATCACGCCGCACGTGCTGCGCGCCATCCAGCGCCCGGAAATGAGCGCGGCCGAATTCAACTCCGGCACCGAGACCGACATCGGCGGACGCGGCGCGGCCGGCCTGGTGTTGGCTTCGGCCGGCGCCGGCGCAGGGGCCGGCCAGCCCGCGCCCGCGCGCGTTGCCACGGCCATGACGGGTGGCGCCGCCGCGGCCGAAGCCGATGCGCCCATGTCGCCCCCGACCGAACCACCAGCCGCTCCCGACAGCGACAACAACGTGGCGCCGTCCGCGTCATCGTCCGCCAAGCCGATACCGCCGGGCGGCATCCCCTACGCGCCGAAGAAAGGACAATGACCGTGACGCCCCGTCCCGCGCGCCAGCGCGGCTTCACCTTCATCGAGCTGATGATCACGCTCACCATCATGGCCACGCTGGCCACGGTGGCCGTGCCGATGGCGCAGGTGGCCCTGCAGCGCGACAAGGAGCGCCAGCTGCGCGCCGCCCTGATCGAGCTGCGCGAGGCGATCGACGCCTACAAGCGGGCCGCCGACAACGGCCACATCAAGCCCGGCCTGGGTGAATCGGGCTATCCGAAAAAGCTGGAAGACCTGGTGGACGGCGTGCCCGACCAGCGCAGCCCGCGCAAGCAGAACATGTACTTCCTGCGGCGCCTGCCGCGCGACCCGTTCGCGCCGCCCGGCACCAGCGCGGCGGCCAGCTGGGCCAGGCGCAGCTACGCCTCGCCGCCGGACAACCCCACCGAAGGCGAGGACGTGTTCGACGTGGCCTCGCGCTCGGACGCGGTGGGCCTGAACGGCGTGCCGCTCAAGCAATGGTGACGGCCATGCGCAAGCTCAAAAGCGCCCAGGGCGGCTTCACGCTGATCGAACTGCTGGTGGTGTTGGCCATCATCTCGCTGCTGCTGACCATCGCCCTGCCGCGCTATTTCGGTTCGGTGGAAAAGTCGAAGGAAGTGGCGCTCAAGGAGAACCTGCAAGTGCTGCGCAGCGGGATCGACAAATACTACGCCGACAAGGGCGAATACCCGTCCGCGCTGGCCGACCTGGTGGCGCAGCACTACTTCCGCACGGTGCCGCTGGACCCGGTGACGGAGTCGTCGTCCACCTGGCAGCTGCTGCCCTCGCCCGACGTGGACAAGCCGGGCGTGGCCGACGTGCGCAGCGGCGCCAAGGGCAGCACGCGCGAGGGAGTACCGTATGGCCAGCTGTAACGCGGCGCGGAGGCGGCGGCGCATAAACGGCTTCGCCTATTTGTGGACGCTGCTGATGGTGGCCTTCATGGGCGTAGGCTTGACCATCGCCGGCGACCTGTACGCGACTGCGGCGCGGCGCGACCAGGAGCGCGAGCTGCTGTTCATCGGCCACGAATTCCGCAACGCCATCGCCAGCTACTACAAGGCCAACGGGCGTAACCAATATCCGCAAACGCTGGACGAACTGCTCAAGGACCCGCGCTTCGCCGGCGCCACGCGCCACCTGCGCCGCCTGTACACCGATCCCGTCACGGGCAAGGCGGAATGGGCGCTGGTGCTGGTGCAGGGCCGCATCGTGGGCGTGCATTCGCTGTCGGCCCGGCAGCCCATCAAGCAGGACAATTTCGACGACGACGACGCCGGGCTGCGGCAAAAAGGCCATTACGCCGACTGGGTGTTCACCTACCCGCACGACCTGTTCATCCCGCCCCAGAATGGCGCCGGCCCCGGGCCCGGCCCCCTGCCCAATGCCGCGCCGGGCGGTTCGCCCATGCGGGGAGGATAAAATAGGCCCCCATGAGCCTGAAAATTTCCCGTATCCTGCACGCCGGTTATGTATTCGAATCCGGCGCCACGCGCATCGCCTTCGACCCCATCTTCGAAAATCCGTTCAGCCGCAACTGCCACGCCTTTCCCGACGTGCGCTTCGACCTTGAGCAGATCAGGCGACAGCACTTCGACGCTGTCTTCATCTCGCACTTCCACGACGACCACTGCTCGCTCGAGAGCCTGGACCTGCTGGACCGCGACACGCCGATCTACCTGTACTGCCTGTTCGAGGAACTGTTCGCCATGCTGCGCGAACTGGGCTTCCGCCACGTGCATGCGCTGCGCATCGACGAGGCGGTCGCCATCGGCGCCATGGAAGTGACCCCGCGCGAAGCCATCGATGCCGACGTGGATTCCATGTTCCAGGTACGGGCCGGGGGAATGAATGTGCTCAATGTGGTCGACGCCTGGATCGCCCCCGTCACGCTGGGCGTGCTGGCGCGCGAAGGGCCGTGGGACATGGTGCTGTGGCCGTTCCAGACCATGCGCGAGGTGGAGGTGCTGATGCCGTCGCGGTCTGAAATCGACCCGGTGGAGGTTCCGGCCGAGTGGCTGGACCAGCTCAAGGTGCTCAATCCCCGCTACGTGGTGCCCAGCTCCTGCCAGTTCCGGCAGGAGCCATGGTCGTGGTACAACCGCGCCTTCTTCCCGCTCACCTACCGGCTGTTCCAGCAGACGGTGGAGGCGGCGCTGCCGCAGGCGCGCGTGGTGCGCCTGAACCCGTCCGTATCGGTGGAATTGGACGCGACGTCACTGCGGCCCTCGGCGCCACTGCCGTGGGTGATCCCCGTCGGCGAACAGGATGTCGATTACCAGTACGATGGCCACGCGGCGCCGCCAACGACGGCCGACATCGCGCGCCACTTCGCGCCGCTGACGGCGCAGCAGGCGCAAACGGTGTTCGATTACTGCCACGCGGGACTGCTGGAGAAATACGCGGGGATGGCGCTGGAACCGGGCGGCTATTTCGACCAGCCGCGCGTGTGGCGCCTGTCGCTGTACGATCATGACGGCACGGTCAGCCACTTGCGCTACCGGGTGCATGGCGACGGCATCGCGCGCCTGCCCGATGACGACAACAGCCCGCTGGGCTGGACGACGGAAGCGCCGCTGGCCAAGGTGTATGCGGCGCTGGCGTTGGGCGAATCGCTGACGTCGATGTACATGCGCATCAACGATGCACGCTTCGACGCGGTGACAGAGGAGGAGATCGCGGACGCGGAGATCGTGGACGATCCCCTGATCCGCTGCCTGTTCAACGACGCCTTTGGCGCCTACCAGGCCGCCCAGTTGCGTCGTTTGAAGGAAGGGAAAAACTAAGCACCGCCCCGGCCGTGGCGGCCGGGGCGGCGGGTGCGACGGCTTACTTCTCGACGAAAGCGCGTTCGACCACGTAGCTGCCCTGGTTGTTCATGTTGCCTTCCTTGAAGCCCTTGGCCTTAAGCATCTCGGACAGGTCATGCAGCATGGCGGGGTTGCCGCAGATCATCACGCGGTCTTGCTCCGGGTCCAGCTGCTCCAGGCCGAATTCGGCCGCCAGCGCGCCCGTTTCCAGCAGTTCGGGAATGCGGCCCGAGCGCACGAACGGTTCGCGGCTGGCCACGGGGCAGTAGATCAGCTTGTCCTTGATCAGCTCGCCCAGGTATTCATGGTCGTGCAGCTCGGCCTCGATGAAGTCCTTGTAGCCAAATTCGCTCACGAAACGCACGCCGTGCACCAGCACGATGTGCTCGTAATCGTCGTAGTACTCGGGGTCGCGGATGATGCTCATGAACGGCGCCAGGCCCGTGCCCGTGCTCAGCAGGTACAGGTTGCGGCCCTTCAACAGGTTATCCTTGATCAGGGTGCCGGTCGGCTTTTTGCCCACCAGCACGGTGTCGCCCACCTTCAGGTGCTGCAGGCGCGACGTCAGCGGGCCGTTCGGCACCTTGATGCTGTAGAACTCCAGCAAATCGTCGTAATGGGGGCTCACGATACTGTAGGCGCGCACCAGCGGACGGCCCTCCACTTCCAGGCCCATCATCACAAACTGGCCGGACAGGAAACGCAAGCCAGCGTTGCGCGTGGTTTTGAAGCTGAACAGCGTGTCGTTCCAGTGATGGACCTCGGTCACCGTTTCTGAGTAGTAATTCGGGAAATTGGCAGTGGTCATACAGGTAGAGGTTGCAAGTTGATGGAGTTGCATCTAAAGCATGGCGATGGGGCGCCGGAGGGGCAATTGTACATCTTCCACCACTTGCCTGCATTTTGGGCGGCCCCAGGCCACCGCCGCCACGGCTGAAACTGCTATCATCGACGCAGCGCAGACACGACGCTCCGCGCTCCCAGGACACACCCACAGGAGACAATATGACCATCGGCGGCAGCACCATCGACCAGGCATTGGCCACCCTTTCCGACATGACAACGGGCGCCGTCCCGATCGGCAAGGATGAATACCAGCAACGCATCCTCAAGGCGCAAGCCTATATGCGCGACCAGGGCATCGCGGCCATTTACGTGAACGCCGGCGCCAATCTCACCTACTTCACCGGCACCCGCTGGTCGGCCAGCGAGCGTATGGTGGGCGCCATTTTGCCGGCCTACGGCGCGCTCGAATACATCGCCCCCGCCTTCGAGGAAGGCACGATCAAGGACTTCATGCAGGTCGAAGGCCACGTCAACTGCTGGCAGGAGCATGAAAGCCCCTACCACCTGTTCATCGCCACCTTGCGCCGCATGGGCGTGGCGCCGGACGCGGACCGCCCGCCGCGCGTGGGCATCTGCGAAAGCGCCGCCTTCTTCATCGTCGATGGCATCCGCCCGCTGGCGGCCGGCTACACGCTGGAAAACGCCCGCACCGTGACGGCCTGGTGCCGCAGCCGCAAGTCGGCCGCCGAAATCGCCCTGATGCAGCGCGCCAAGGACATGACGCTGGCCGTGCACGTGGCCACGGCCAGCATCCTGCGCGAAGGAATCACGACGGTGGAGGTGGAGCAGTTCATCGAGCGCGCACACCGCAAGGTGGGCGCCTCGGGTTCCTACTTCTGCATCGTGCTGTTCGGGGAAGCGACGGCCTACCCGCATGGCGTGAGCTACGTGCAGACGCTCAAGCGGGGCGACACGGTGCTGATCGACACGGGTTGCAAGCTGCACAATTACATTTCCGACATCACGCGCACCTACGTGTACGGCCAGCCCAGCGAGCACCAGCGGGCCGTGTGGGCCAGCGAGCAGAAAGCGCAACTGGCCGCCTTCAACGCGGCCAGGCTGGGCGTGCCGTGCGAGGACGTGGACCGCGCCGCCCGCCGCGCGCTCGAGGAGGATGGCTATGGCCCCGGCTACAAGCTGCCCGGCCTGCCCCACCGCACCGGCCACGGCATCGGCCTGGACATCCACGAATGGCCCTACCTGGTGGGCGGCGACGAGACCCCGCTGGACGTGGGCATGTGCTTCTCGAACGAGCCGATGATCTGCATCCCCGGCCACTTCGGCGTGCGCCATGAAGATCACTTCTACATGACGGAAACGGGGCCCAAATGGTTCACGCAGCCGGCCTACAGCATCGACGATCCGTTCCGCCTGCAACGCAAGTAGTGCCCGACGGCGACGGCCGCGGCCGCCGATTCCTGCCGCAAGTCAATGCCGGGTGAAACTTCGGTGGCAGGCGCGCCAACAGGGAAGCCCAAGTGACTGTCACGATGCTATAGTCGTCAGGGATGCCGCCCGCCTGATGGGCGGCGTTCCCGACAATCTGTTTCATCATGGCAACGACCGACGCTACCGGATTCGCGCGCTACGCCTGGCTGACGGCCGGCCTGTCGTTGCTGTTCTGCGCCGCGTTCACACTGTATGTGTGGAGCGAGAAGCGGATCGACCGCGCCAACGACCTGCGCCACGAGAGCGAGCTGCTGTCGGAGGAGCTGCGCCAGTCGTCGGACGACCTGACCCACATGGCGCGCAGCTACGCGGCCACGGGCGAACCGGCCTTCCGCCGCCATTACGACACCATCCTGGCCATCCGCGACGGCCGCGCCCCCCGCCCGCTCGACTACCACATCATCTACTGGGACCTGGTGCCGGCCGACGGCCATGCGCCACGCGCCGACGGCCCGGCCGTGCCGCTGCTGACGCTGATGCGCCAGGCCGGCATCACGCCGGCCGAACTGGCGCTGCTGGCCCAATCGAAAGCCAGTTCCGACCGCCTGACGGGCATCGAGCAATCGGCCATGGCGCTGGCCGCCCCGCACGCCGACGCGGCGGTTCGCGCGCAGGCCAGCCGCATGCTGAACGATGCCACCTACCACCAGGCCAAGGCCGACATCATGCGCCCCATCATGCAATTCCAGCTCCGGCTCGAACAGCGCACCGACGCCAGCGTGCGCGATGCGAAACAGCGGGCCGTGTGGGCGCGCCATGCCTTCCTGCTGGCCGGCGTGCTGCTGGTGACGTTGCTGCTGCGCGTGCTGTGGCTGCTGCGCACCACGCTGGGCGCCTCCGTGACGACGCTGCACGCCAGCATCGCGCGGCTGGGCAGGGGCGACTTCGTCACCCCGATCACGGTGGAACCGGGGCGCGAGAACAGCGTGCAAGGCTGGCTGGCGGCCACCCGCGCCAAGCTGGCCAGCAGCGACGCCAGCCGCGCCGCGGCCGAGGAACAGGTGCGCTACCTGGCCCATTTCGATCCGCTCACGGGCCTGGCCAACAGCAACCAGATGCAGCTGCTGGCCCGCCAGGCGTTCGCCGACGCCGGCCGGGCCGGCCAGCCGGTGGCGCTGCTGTTCCTGGACCTGGACAATTTCAAGGACATCAACGACGCGCTGGGCCACGGCACGGGCGACGCCGTGCTGGCCGAACTGGCGCGCCGGCTGCGTGCCCAACTGGCCCACGACGACGTGGGCTGCCGGCTGGGCGGCGACGAATTCGTGCTGCTGCTGCGCGGCGCCGGACGGGCCGAGGCCCCCGCGCGCGCGCAACAGCTGCTGGCCGCCGTCGCCGCGCCGTGCCGGATCGAGCAGTACGACCTGAACCTGTCGGCCTCGATCGGCATCGCCCTTTACCCGGACGACGGCACCGAGCTGGAGCTGCTGCTGCAGCGGGCCGACATGGCCATGTACAGCGCCAAGCATGAAGGGCGCAACGGCTACCGCCTGTTCGCGCCGGCCATGCAAGCCCATTTCACGCGCCAGCTGCAACTGGTGGCGGCGCTGCGCCAGGCGCTGGGCAGCGCGCAGTTGCAGCTGGTGTACCAGCCGCAGGTGGCGCTGCACAGCGGCGCCGTGGTGGGGGCGGAAGCGCTGCTGCGCTGGCGCCACCCGGAACTGGGCGAGGTGGCGCCGGACGAGTTCATTCCGGCCGCCGAACACAGTGGCCTGATCGTGCCGCTGGGAGCGTGGGTGCTGCGCCAGGCCGTGCGCCAGGCGCGGACCTGGCGGGACGCGGGCTTGCCGCCGTTGACGATGGCCGTCAACCTGTCGGCCGCGCAGTTCCGCCAGCCCGGCTTGCCGGAGCTGGTGAGCCAGGTGCTGCGCGAGGAGGGGCTGGCGCCGGACTGCCTGGAACTGGAACTGACGGAAGGCGTCGCCATGCACGATCCGCACGGCGCCGTGCACACCATGAACAGCCTGCACGAGCGGGGCGTGCGCATGGCGATCGACGATTTCGGCACCGGCTTCTCGTCACTCAGCTACCTCAAGCAGTTCAAGATCTGCAAACTCAAGATCGACCGCAGCTTCGTGCGCGACATCGGCGATAACCCGGAAGACCAGGCCATCGTGGCGGCCATCGTCAGCATGGCGCGCGGGCTGGGCCTGAGCACCATCTCGGAAGGGGTAGAGACGGAACAGCAGCTGGCCATGCTGCGCGAGCAGGGCTGCGACGAAATCCAGGGCTACTACTACAGCCGGCCGCTGGCGGCCGACGCCTTCGAGGCCTTCGTGCGCGCGCGCCTGGCCGCGGTCCGCCTCGCCAGCGACGACGGGGTCAGTGCCAACAATCGTACACAGGCTCGGCCGATATTCGGCTCGGCTCGTGTCTGAATGCCGGACCTGACCCCGATTATGCTGATTAGCGCTTCATTACCAGCGTCAGGATGTCGTAGCTGGCCACCAGATCGTCGTGCTGGTTGGTCACCTGCACGTCCCACGCTACCACGCCCTGGCCCACGCCCTTGTCGTCGGTGCGGTTGCGGTCCACCTTGCGCTTGCACGTGAGGCGGGCGCGGATGGTATCGCCGATCGCCACCGGGGTGATGAAGCGCAGGTTGTCCAGGCCATAGTTGGCCAGCACGGGTCCGGGCGCGGGCGAGACGAACAGCCCGGCCGCCGCCGACAGCACGAAGTAGCCGTGCGCGATGCGCTTGCCGAACTGGGTGTCGCGCGCGGCGATCTCGTCGAAGTGCATGTAGAAGTAGTCGCCCGAGACGCCACCGAAGTTGACGATGTCCGCTTCGCTCACGGTGCGGCGGTGGGTCAGCAGCGAGTCGCCGATCTGCAAGTCCTGGAAGTACTTGCGGAACGGGTGCTGCTCGCTCTCGCGCACGGCCGCGCCGCGCACGTATTCGCCGGTGACGGCAGCCAGCATGGTGGGCGAGCCCTGGATGGCGGCCCGCTGCAGGAAGTGGCGCACGGCGCGGATGCCGCCCAGTTCCTCGCCGCCGCCGGCCCGGCCCGGCCCGCCGTGCTTGAGCTGCGGCAGCGGCGAGCCGTGGCCGGTGGAGTCGACGGCCGCTTCGCGGTCCAGGATCAGCACGCGGCCGTGCGAGGCGGCCGCCAGCGGCACGCAGTAGGCGGCCGTGCGCACGTCCTTGGTCACCAGCGTGGACACCAGGCTACCCTTGCCGCGCGCGGCCAGCGCCATCGCTTCGGCCATGCCGTCGTAGGCGATGATGGTGCTGACGGGACCGAACGCTTCCACGTCATGCACGGCGTCGTTGCGCAGGCCGTCGCGGCACAGCAGCAGCGTGGGAGCGAAGAAGGCGCCATGCTCCACGCCTTCGCCCACGGGCTTGAAGCCGTCGCCGGCGCCGAACACGATCTCGTTCCCGCGCGCCAGCATGGCCACCCGTTCGGCCACGTCGCGCTGCTGCTCCTTCGAGGCCAGCGCGCCCATACGCACGCCTTCCACCGACGGGTCGCCCACGGCCACCTTGGCCAGCCGCTCGCGCAGCCGTTCGCCCACGGCCTGCACCTGCTGCCGCGGCACGATGATGCGGCGGATGGCCGTGCACTTCTGGCCTGCCTTGCCCGTCATCTCGCGCGCCACTTCCTTGACAAACAGGTCGAACTCGGGATCGTCCGGCGTCACGTCCGGCGCCAGGATGGCGCAGTTGAGCGAGTCCGCTTCGGCCGTGAAGGGAATCGAGTTGGCCACCAGGTTGGCGTTGGTGCGCAGCCGCGCGGCCGTGTCGGCCGATCCCGTGAAGGTGACCACGTCGGCACCCGTCAGGCGGTCCAGCAGGTCACCCGTGCCGCCGATCACCAGTTGCAGCGCGCCTTCGGGCAGCAAGCCCGATTCGTGCATCATGCGCACCAGCGCTTGCGTCAGGTAGCTGGTGGCCGTGGCGGGCTTGCCGATGCAGGGCATGGCGGCCAGGAAGCTGGGCGCGAATTTCTCCAGCAGACCCCAGATGGGGAAATTGAAGGCGTTGATGTGCACGGCCAGCCCACCACGCGGCACCAGGATGTGGGTGCCGGCGAAGCCGCCGCTTTTACCAAGCGACATGGCCGGGCCTTCGTGCAGCACGTTGGACGAGGGCAGCTCGCGGCTGCCCATGCTGGCGTAGGCGAACAGGGTGCCGGTGCCGCCTTCGATGTCGACCCAGCTGTCGGCGCGGGTGGCGCCCGTCAGGTGCGAGATGGCGTACAGCTCCTCCTTGCGGCCCACCAGGTACAGGGCCAGCGCCTTCAGGCGCGCGGCGCGCTGCTGGAAGTCCATCGCCATCAGGGCCGGCACGCCCGTGTTGCGGGCGTAGTGGACGGCTTCGCCAAAGTCGATGCGCTCGGCGTGGGTGTGGTAGATGACGGCGTTGGTCAATGCGTTGTGCAGCGGCGTGGCCGCCTCGGCGCCGAGCCAGCGGCCGCCGATCAGGCTTTGCAGGGTGGGGGTGTGAGCCATACTCTTGTCTCCGTTCGATGCTTGGTCAGGCCCGCGCGGCGGGCCGGGTTGTTGTATCAAGGCGCGGCGTTCTTGTGCAGGTGCAGCGGCAGCGAGGTTTCCCATTCGATGCGCTTGCGGTCCGGCTCCACTTGCGTCAGCGCTTCCACTTCGCGCATCGTCTGCAGGGAGCGCACGGCCAGTTCCTGGTATTGCGCCGTGCCGTCGCTCTTCCAGCGGATCTCGTCGTCGCTCAGCGTGCGCAGCACGCGCGCGGGCGAGCCCACGGCCATGCTGCGCGGCGGCACCACCATGCCGGCCTTGACGAAGGCCATTGCGGCCACGATGCTGTCGGCGCCCACTTCGGCCTTGTCCATCACCACGGCGTTCATGCCCACCAGGGCGTTGCGGCCGATACGGCAGCCGTGCAGCACGGCGCCGTGGCCGATGTGGCCGTCGCGCTCGACCACCGTGTCGCAACCGGGGAAGCCGTGCATGACGCAGGTGTCCTGCAGGTTGGCGCCCTCCTCCAGGATCAGGCGGCCGAAGTCGCCCCGCAGCGCGGCCAGCGGACCGATATAGCAGCGCGGGCCGACCACCACGTCGCCGATCAGCACCGCGCTCGGGTGCACGTAGGCGGTGGGATGGACCACCGGCGTGACCCCGTTGATTTGATAGACTTTGACCATGGGGCCGCTCCTTTGCGTTACACGCGCTCGATGATCAGGGCGATACCCTGGCCCACGCCGATGCACATGGTGCACAGGCCATAGCGTCCGCCCGTGCGTTCCAGCTGGTTCAGCGCCGCCAGCACCAGCCGCGCGCCGGACGCGCCCAGCGGGTGGCCGATGGCGATGGCGCCGCCGTTGGGATTGACGTGCGGCGCGTCGTCGGCCAGGCCCAGGTCGCGCGTGACGGCCAGGCCCTGGGCGGCGAACGCTTCGTTCAATTCAATCACGTCCATCTGGGCCAGCGTGAGGCCCGTCTGGGCCAGCACTTTCTTGGTGGCCGGCGACGGCCCGAAACCCATGATGCGGGGCGCCAGGCCGGCCGTGGCCATGGCCACCACGCGGGCGCGCTTTTTCAAGCCGTACTGTTCGGCGGCGGCGGCCGAGGCCAGCAGGATGGCGCAGGCGCCATCGTTCACGCCCGAGGCGTTGCCGGCGGTGACGCTGCCGTCGGGCGTGACCACGCCTTTCAATTTAGCCAGCATGTCCAGCGTGGTGTCGGGACGGGGATGTTCGTCCGTGTCCACCACCTTGGGCTCCCCTTTTTTCTGATGCAGGGTGACGGGCACGATCTCGTCGCGGAACACGCCGGCCGCGTGGGCGGCGGCCCAGCGCTGCTGGCTGCGCACGGCGAACGCATCCTGGTCGGCGCGGCTGATGTTGAACTCCGTGGCCACGTTCTCGGCCGTCTCCGGCATGCTGTCGATGCCGTAACGGGCCTTCATCAGGGGATTGACGAAGCGCCAGCCGATGGTGGTGTCCTCGATTTTCGCGGCGCGCGAGAACGCGCTGTCGGCCTTGCCCATCACGAACGGGGCGCGCGTCATGCTTTCCACGCCGCCGGCGATCACCAGCTTGGCCTCGCCGGACTTGATGGCGCGCGCGGCGATGCCCACCGCGTCCAGGCTGGAGCCGCACAGGCGGTTGATGGTGTTGGCCGGCACCTCCACCGGCAGGCCGGCCAGCAGCGCGGCCATGCGGCCCACGTTGCGGTTGTCCTCGCCGGCGCCGTTGGCGCAGCCGTAGTAGACGTCGTCCACGGTGGCCCAGTCCACGCCGGGGTTGCGCGCCATCAGGGCGGCGATGGGCAGCGCGGCCAGGTCGTCGGCGCGCACGCCGGCCAGGGCGCCGCCGTAGCGGCCGAAGGGGGTGCGGATGGCGTCACAGATAAAGGCGTCGTTCACGTAGGCTCCTCGTTAGGATGGATCGATGAAGGGATTCAGGATTTTGGGCGTTTGTCGACCACGCGCCTGGCTTTGCCCGTCAGCGTGCGTTCGATGCTGTTGGCCGCCAGCAGGCGCACCTTGGTGCTCACGCCCACGTAGGTCTTGATGTGGTGCTCCAGTTCACGCGACAGCGCTTGCGTCTCGAACTCCGTCAGGCGGCCCGACACTTCGGGGCGCAGCTCGCCGATCACGTCCAGCTTGTCGAGGTGGCCTTCGCGCGAGACCACCAGCTGGTACACGGGCGCCAGCTTGGGCATCTTCAGCACCAGTTCCTCGATCTGGCTGGGGAACACGTTCACGCCACGGATGATCAGCATGTCGTCCGAGCGGCCCGTGATCTTGCCGATGCGGCGCATGGAGCGCGAGGTGGGCGGAAGCAGCCGCGTGAGGTCGCGGGTGCGGTAACGGATCACGGGCAGCGCTTCCTTGGTGAGCGAGGTGAACACCAGTTCGCCCTCGCTGCCGTCGGGCAGCACTTCGCCCGTTTCCGGGTCGATGATCTCGGGGTAGAAATGGTCTTCCCAGATCACGGGGCCGTCCTTGCTCTCGATGCATTCGCTGGCCACGCCCGGCCCCATCACCTCGGACAGGCCGTAGATGTCCACCGCGTCGATGCCGGCGCGCCGTTCGATCTCGGCGCGCATGGCGTCCGTCCAAGGCTCGGCGCCGAAGATACCGACCTTGAGCGAACTGGCCGCCGCGTCCAGGCCCTGGCGCTGGAACTCCTCGACGATGTTGAGCATGTAGGATGGCGTGACCATGATGATGGACGGCTTGAAGTCCTGGATCAGCTGCACCTGCTTTTCCGTCTGCCCGCCGGACATGGGCACCACCGTGCAGCCGAGCCGCTCGGCGCCGTAGTGCGCGCCCAGGCCACCCGTGAACAGGCCGTAGCCGTAGGCGATGTGCACCATGTCGCCGCGCCGGCCACCGGCCGCGCGGATCGAGCGGGCCACCACGTTGGCCCAGGTGTCGATATCGTTCTGGGTGTAGCCCACCACGGTCGGCTTGCCGGTGGTGCCGCTGGACGCGTGCACCCGCACCACCTGCTCGCGCGGCACGGCGAACATGCCGAACGGGTAGTTATCGCGCAGCTCCTTCTTGCCCGTGAACGGGAAGCGGGCCAGGTCGGCCAACGTCTTCAAATCGTCCGGGTGCACGCCGGCCGCGTCGAACGCGGCCCGGTAGTGCGGCACGTTGTCGTAGGCGTGGCGCAGCGACCATTGCAGACGCGCTAGCTGCAGCGCCTGCAATTCATCCTTGCTGGCGCGTTCGATGGGCTCCAGATCGTCCGGGCCGGGAATACGATTTACCATTGCTCTCTCCTTGCGGGCGCCACGGCGCCCGGTGCTGCGATGTGCGGCGGATCAGCCCTGCGGTGCGGCCGGCTGCGGCTATTGCGGCGATTGCTGTGATTGCGGCGGCGGTGTCACCTCGCCGCTCACGCGGTGCGATTTGCCGCGCATGAGCGCCAGCACCCGCCCGCTCTGGTCACTGACCCGGATGTCATAGACCCCGCTCTTGCCGGCCAGCGCCTGCTCCACCGCTTCCGCGGTCAGCACGTCGCCCAGCCGGCCGGGGGCCAGGTATTCAATCGTGCAGCCGGCGCCCACCGTGTTTTGGTTGTGGCTGTTGCACGCGAACGCGAAGGCGCTGTCGGCCAACGCGAAAATAAAGCCGCCGTGGCAGGTCTGGTGCCCGTTCAGCATATCTGCCCGCACCGGCATGCTCATGCGCGCATAGCCGGGACGGATGGAGTCGAGGGTCATGCCCAGCCCCTGGCTGGCCGGATCGCGCGCGTACATGGCGGCGCCGGCCGCCTCGGCCAGCGCCTGCGCCTGTTCGGACGTCAGCGCGGGGCGGTGGGCGTGCGCGTCCTGGTGCGCTTGTTTGTGCGCTTGTTTGTGCGCCTCCTGGTGGGCGTCCTTATTGGCGACGTTATGCATGGATGGCGGCTCCGCAAGCTTGACGGCGGCGCAGCAGTGGCGAGACGCGGTAGCGGTCCTCGCCATAGCCTGCGGCCAGGTTGTGCAGCACGTTGACGACATGGCCCACGCCCACGGCGTCGGCCCAGGCCAGCGGGCCGCGCGGATAGTTCACGCCCTTCTGCATGGCGATGTCGGCCGCCTTGGCGCTGCACACACCCTGGTGCACGGCGTCGGCCGCCTCGTTGGCCAGCATGGCGACGGTGCGCATCACGGCCAGCCCCGGCACGTCGTCGAGCCGGGTGACGGTGAAGCCGGCCGCCTGGAACAGGCCGACGACGGCGTTGAACGCGGCCGGCGAGCACTGGTCGGCGCAGGCAACGGCGATCCGTTTGGCCGTGGCGAAGTCCAGCGCCAGGTCGAACAGCACCGTGTCGGCGTGCTGGTTGTCGCGCGCGCGGGCGGTGGCCGTGCGGCCGTCCGTCAGGTAGACGGCGGCGCCGTTGCAGTGGAAGGCTGGCGCCTCACCGCTCGCATGGCCTTCCGGCGCGTGACGCAGCGGCACGCTGATGCCATGTTCGCGCAGGCGCGAAGCCAGCGCTTCGATCACGGGGCTGTGCGTGCCCGGGCCCACTTCATAGTTGACCTGTGCCGGGCAAGGCTGCGGCGCCTCGGCGCGCGGTTGCGGCGCGGCTGCGCCTGCGCCATACGGATAGCAACCACGGCCCGATTTGCGGCCCAGGAAACCGGCGTTCACCAACTCCTGTTGCTGCACGGACGGGGTGAAACGCGGGTCATTGAAATAGGCTTCAAACACGGAGCGGGTGACGGAAAAATTGACGTCATGGCCGATCAGGTCCATCAGCTCGAATGGGCCCATGCGGAAGCCTCCCGCCTCGCGCAATACGGCGTCGATGGTGGCCGCATCGGCCGCCTGCTCGTTGAGCAAGCGCCAGCCTTCCGCGTAGAACGGCCGCGCCACCCGGTTGACGATGAAGCCCGGCGTGGACTTGGCGTGCACCGGGCTCTTGCCCCAGGCGGCGGCCGTGTCGAACACGGTGGCCGCCACGGCGGCGTCCGTGGCCAGCCCGCTCACCACTTCCACCAGCGCCATCAGCGGCACGGGATTAAAGAAATGCATGCCCACCAGCCGCTGCGGCGCACGCAGTGGCGCGCCGATGGCCGTGACGGAAATGGAAGACGTGTTGGTGGCCAGGATGCAGTCGTCACCGACGATGGTTTCCAGCTCCGTGAACAGGGCGCGCTTGGCGTCCAGATCCTCCACGATGGCTTCCACCACCAGGTCCGCACCGGCCACGTCGGCCAGCGTGGCGGCGGCCTGCAGGCGCGCGCCGGCGGCCGCCGCGTCGGCCGCGCTCATGCGCTCCTTTTCCACCAGCTTGTTGAACATGCCGATGACGCCGGCGATGGCCTTGGACACCGCTTCCGGCCGGGTGTCGTACAGCTTGACGGTGTAGCCGGCGGCGGCCGCCACCTGGGCGATGCCGCTGCCCATGGCGCCGCTGCCGATCACGGCCACCGTGCGCGAAGTCGGGAGCGCGGCCATCGTCATTTACCCGTGAAATTCGGCGCGCGCTTGGCCATGAAGGCGGCCACGCCTTCGCGGTAATCGTCGCTGTTACCCAGTTCGCTCATCATGCCGCATTCGAGCGTGAGCTGCTGTTGCAGGGTGTTGGCCGGGCTGGCGTACAGCGCCTGCTTGGTGAAGGCCAGACCCTTGGTGGGCGCGCTGGCAAAATGCTTTGCCATGGCGGCCGTCTGCGCCGCCAGTTCGTCGTCGGGCACGCACTTCCAGATCAGGCCCCAGGCTTCGGCCTGCTCGGCGCTGAGCTTCTCGCCCAGCATGGCCATGCCCATGGCGCGCGCCGTGCCCACCAGCCGTGGCAGGAAATAGGTGCCGCCCGTGTCCGGGATCAGGCCCAGCTTGCAGAACACTTCCACGAAACTGGCCGATTTGGCGGCCAGCACGATGTCGCAGGCCAGCGCCAGGTTGGCGCCCGCGCCGGCGGCCACGCCGTTCACGGCGCAGATGACAGGCATGGGCAGCGCGCGCAGCGCCAGCACCAGCGGCGCGTAGTTCTTCTCCACCGAGTCGCCCAGGTCCACGCCGCGCGCGCCCGGTTCCACGGCGCGGTCGGCCAGGTCCTGACCGGCGCAGAAACCGCGCCCGGCGCCCGTGAGCACGAACACGCGCACGCTCTTGTCGCCGTTCACGCGGTGCAGCGCGTGCTTGACTTCATCGTGCATGGCCTGGGTAAAGCTATTGAGCTTGTCCGGGCGGTTCAGCGTGAGCTGGGCTATGCCGTCGGTGATCTCGAACAGGATGTTTTCGTAGTTCATGGCGTCTCGCGTAGGGTTGTTCGGTTGGTGTTTTTATTCAGCCTGGTCGAAATCGACCACCAGCGTGTCCGTCACGGGGAAGCTCTGGCAGCTCAGCACGAAGCCACGGGCGATCTCGTAGTCTTCCAGCGCATAGTTGACGTCCATGTCCACCTTGCCGTCCACCACCTTGCAGCGGCAGGTCGAGCATACGCCGCCCTTGCAGGAATAGCGCATGTCGATGCCGGCCCGCAGGCCCGCGTCCAGCACGGATTCCTTGTCCTTGTCCATGGTGAAGGTGGTGTGGTTGCCGTCCATGATGACCGTCACTTGCGTCTCGTGGCGCGCCAGCGCCGGATCGAGCGCGCGCTTCTGGTGCTGGTGCTTGGGGATGCTGGCGGCGAACAGTTCGATCTTGATGTGCGCCTTGGGCATGCCCGCTTCCTGCAGCGCCTCCGACACGCCGTGCATCATGTCCTCCGGGCCGCAGATGAAGGCCACGTCGTAGTCCTTGATGGCTATCCAGTGCTGCAGGAACTGCTGGCATTTTTCCTTGGTGATGCGGCCGTTGAACAGGTCGATGTCCTGCTGCTCGCGGCTCATCACATAGGCCAGATTGAGGCGCTCCAGGTATTGATCCTTGAGGTCCGTCAGCTCCTCCTTGAAGATCACGGACGAGGAAGCGCGGTTGCCGTAGAACAGGGTGAAGCTGCTGTTGGGCTCCGCCACCAGCGTGGTCTTGATGATGGACAGGATGGGCGTGATGCCGCTGCCGGCCGCGAAAGCGACGTAGCGGCGGCGGCTTTGCGGGTCGAGCGGCACGTTGAAGTGGCCCATGGGCGGCATCACGTCCAGCGTGGCACCCGGCTTGAGCGTGTCGTTGGCCCAGCCCGAGAACAGGCCGCCCGTGGTGCGCTTGATGGCCACGCGCAGCGCGCCGTCCTGCACCGCCGAGCAGATCGAATACGAGCGGCGCACGTCCTCGCCGTTGATGTGGGTGCGCAGCGTGAGGTGCTGGCCCTGCTGGAACGCGAAGCTGTCGCGCAGTTCCGGCGGCACGGCGAAGGTGACGGCGATGGTGTCGCGCGTTTCATTGCGCACCTGCGAGACGGTCAACGGATAGAATTTGCTCATGGTGGTCAGTGGCACTTGAAGTAGTCGAAAGGCTCGCGGCAATTCAGGCACTTGTAGAGCGCCTTGCAGGGCGTGGAGCCGAACTGGCTGGTGAGTTCCGTGTGGGTGGAGCCGCACTGCGGGCAGGCGACGACGGGTTGCGCGCCCAGTCCCGGCAAGGCACCCCGTTTGACGCCATCGCGCAGACCGCTGATATCAATCGCCTGCTGCACTGGCGGGGCGATGCCGTAGCCGCGCAATTTGGCCTTGCCCGATTCGCTCATCCAGTCGGTGGTCCAGGCGGGCGTGAGCTGGGTCCGCAGCCGCACGTCGGCCACGCCGCGCGCGCGCAAGGCGTCCGTGACGGCGTCCGCGATCACCTGCATGGCCGGGCAGCCGGAATAGGTGGGCGTAATGGTGACGGTGCAGGCGCCGCCTTCGGCCACGTCGACCGCGCGCACGATGCCCAGGTCCACCACCGAGATCACGGGAATCTCGGGGTCGGCCACCTCGGCCAGCCAGGCCCACACCTGCTCGGCGGTGACGGCGGCGGCTTGCATGGCCATCACCACTCCGCGCCCGGATAGGCGCGCTGCAGGAACTGCATCTCGGCCAGCAGGTAGCCCAGGTGTTCGCTGTGCACGCCCTGCTTGCCGCCCTTTTGCATCCACGCGTCCGGCGACGGCATGACGAGGGTGGCCTCGGCGAAGATGGCGGCCACGTGTTCCAGCCACTGGGCCCGCAGCGGCGCGGCGGCCGGCGCCACGCCCGCGTCCACCATGGCCTGGTCGACGGCGTCGTAGTTGAACATCTCGCCCGTGTACATCCACAGTGCGTCGGCCGCGGCCTGCACCTTGGCGTGGCTCTCGGGCGTGCCGTCGCCCATGCGCACCACCAGGTCGCCGCTGCGGCGCAGGTGGTAGGTCACTTCCTTGAGCGACTTCTCCGCGATAGCGGCGATACGCGCGTCGGACGACTTGGTCAGCGCGCCGATCAGGAAGTAGTGCCAGGTGTCGAAGAAGAACTGGCGCATCATGGTGTCGGCGTAGTTGCCGTTGCGCTGCTCCACCAGCAGGCAGTTGCGGAACTGGTGCGCGTCGCGGTGGAAGGCCAGGCGGTCCTCGTCGCGGCCTTCGCCTTCCAGCTCGCCCGCGTAGCTGTACCACAAACGGGTCTGGCCCAGCAGGTCGAGCGAGACGTTGGTGAGCGCCATGTCCTCTTCCAGCGCCGGCCCCTTGCCGCACAATTCGGAGATGCGCTGGCTCAGCACGAGGGCGTTGTCGCCCAGGCGCAGCAGATAGTCGAACTTGTTGTGATCCACGGTGCGCGCTCCCGCTTACAGGTTCTTGACTTCTTCCGGCATCGGGAAGAAGGTCGGATGGCGGTACACCTTGCTGTTCGATGGCTCGAACAGCGCACCCTTGTCGGCCGGGCTGCTGGCCACGATGTCGGCCGCGCGCACCACCCAGATGCTCACGCCTTCGTTGCGGCGGGTGTAGACGTCGCGCGCGTTATTGACCGCCATTTCGGCGTCCGGTGCGTGCAGGCTGCCCACGTGCTTGTGCGCCAGGCCGTGCTGGCTGCGGATGAACACTTCCCACAATGGCCATTCTTTGCTCATGCGATTCTCCTCGGTTTGGTGTTTTTCAGGCCGCGGCCTTGGCGGTGGCGTGCTTGTCGGCGTAGGCCGTGAGCGCGTCGCGGAACCACTGGCCGTCTTCGTAAGCCTTGACGCGGGTGGCCAGGCGTTCGCGGTTGCACGGGCCGTTGCCCTTCAGGACGGCGTGGAATTCGTCCCAGTCGATTTCGCCGAATTCGTAATGGCCCGTCTCGGCGTTGAACTTGAGCTTGGGGTCGGGAATGGTCAGGCCCAGGTACTCGGCCTGGGGCACGGTCTGGTCCACCATGCGCTGGCGCAGTTCGTCGTTGGAGAACAGCTTGATGCGCCACTGGGCCGATTGGGCGCTGTTGACCGAGGCCGCGTCCGACGGGCCGAACATCATCAGCGATGGCCACCACCAGCGGTTCAGCGCATCCTGCGCCATGGCCTTCTGCTCGGGCGTGCCGCGCGCCAGCGCCAGCATGATGTCGTAGCCCTGGCGCGCGTGGAACGATTCTTCCTTGCAGACGCGGATCATGGCGCGCGAATACGGGCCGTACGAGCAGCGGCACAGGGGAATCTGGTTGATGATGGCCGAGCCGTCCACCAGCCAGCCGATGGCGCCCATGTCGGCCCACGACAGCGTGGGGTAGTTGAAGATGCTCGAATACTTGGCTTTGCCGGCGTGCAGGGCGGCCAGCAATTCGTCGCGCGAGACGCCCAGCGTCTCGGCCGCGCTGTACAGGTACAGGCCGTGGCCCGCCTCGTCCTGGATCTTGGCCAGCAGGATGGACTTGCGCTTGAGCGTGGGGGCGCGCGTGACCCAGTTCCCCTCGGGCAGCTGGCCCACGATTTCCGAGTGCGCGTGCTGCGAGATCTGGCGGATCAGCGTCTTGCGGTAGGCGTCCGGCATCCAGTCCTTGGCCTCGATCTTCACGCCCGCATCGATGCGCTCCTGGAACGCGCGTTCTTCCGCGCTCATGTCATCCAGGTTGCGAACTTGCTTGAGCCCCGTTTCCACCATCTGTGCGTACATGATTGATCTCCAAGTGAGAAGAACGCATCATACGATACGAAATTTCGTTTGACTACACATTTTTTGAGTCACATCGAAATTTCGTATCTTGTCATATGCAAGTGTGAAAATAATCCTGCGCCCAAGCCGGGGCAAAGTAAACTGCTGCCTGGTTTGAATCATTAAATTTGCGGAAACAGATTTTGCCCATGACGACAACGATGACTTGCGACGACTGGATAGCCCATTTTCTGGCCACCGAGCCACCCCGCTCCAAGTCGCTGGTGGTGACCATTTTCGGCGACGCCATCGTGCCGCACGGCGGCATGGTGTGGCTGGGCAGTTTGATCAACCTGCTGGAGCCGTTCGGCGTGAACGACCGGCTGCTGCGCACCTCCGTGTTCCGCCTGGCGCAGGAAGGCTGGCTGGGCGCGCAGCGCGACGGGCGCCGCAGTTCGTACGCGATTCCGGCCGACGCCATGGCCCGGTTCAGCCGCGCCTACCGCCGCATCTACGCACCGCTGCAACTGCACTGGGACGGCAACTGGACCCTGTTATTGAGCGCCGGCGGCAACATCACACCGGCCGAACGCAGCGCGCTGCGCAAGGAACTGTTGTGGCAGGGCTACAGCATGATCGCGCCCGGCATCTTCGGCCATCCGGCCGCCGAGGCCGACGTGCTGGAAGCGCTGCTGGGCCGCGTGGGCGTGCAGGGCAAGCTGTACGTGTGCCGCGCCAGCACCCTGCCGCAGGTGAGCGCACGCCCGCTGAGCGACATGGTGGCCGAGGGCTGGGACTTGTCGGACGTGGAAGCGGGCTACCAGAATTTCATGGCCCAGTTCACGCCGCTGCTGGACTTGCTGCGGCCGCAGCCCGCCGTCTCTACCCAGCAGGCGTTCGTCGTGCGCAGCCTGCTGATCCACGCCTACCGCCGCGTCCAGCTGCACGATCCGCAACTGCCCGTGGAACTGCTGCCTGACCCGTGGCCCGGCACCCAGGCTTATGAACTGGCGCGCGACATCTACCGCCTCGTGTTCGCGCAAGCCGAGGAGTTCATCATGGCCACTTTGCGCCGCGAGGACGAACACGCCCCCGAAGCGGACGACAGCTTCTACCAGCGCTTCGGCGGGCTGCGCTGAGCCGCGCCGTTTCCCGGGGAGACGCGCTGATCGCCATTGGTTCCCGGATCATCATTCAAATGCGACGTCCTCGATACGGAAGCGGAATTTGCGCCGTTCGGGCAGGTTCCAGCCGGGGCCGGGCGGCACGTTGCGCGGCGCCGGAGCGGGTGGCAGTTGCACGACCGGGGCGGGAATCTTGGCCGCCAACAGCGCCAGCACAAACTTGGTCATGTCGTCCGGCGGGGCGGCAGGCGCCGCCAGTTTCGCTTGCCTGGCCTGCTCACGGCGCAGGCTGCTGGCCAGATAAAAGCGCTCGTCGCCGGGCCTGCGGATAGACAGGTCTGTCCAGGCATTGCGCGTGGTGCGGGCGAACGACTGCGCGAACTGGTTGGGCGAGACGGCCTGTCCACGGTGGATGATGCGATCGCCTTCCACCCGTGCGTAGTTATGTTCGCCGTAGCTCCACGAACGCAGCACCGTCCCCTCCGGCAGGAACAGCGACTTCCATTGATAGCCGCGCACGCTGTCCGCGTCCGCGCCAAGATGCCGCACTTCCCGCGCGTTGATCCAGCTGTTGACGGCATGGGATATGGCCTCGGCCAGATCTTGCGGGCCACCGTTGTCCTGGCGCAGGTGCGCGACCAGCCGCGATAAGGTGCTGCTGTGGAGGGGCAGGCTCACTGTGGATTCCATTCTATTTCTCCTTCTGTTTTTTTCTGCATCCTTCTCTTTAGATCGGAAAACGCGAAATAGGTTCATGCCGAAGAAAGCAGAAGAAAATAGAAGCGGAAATAGAAGCATCTCCAGAGGGGCCCAGGGCAGCCAACAAGGCGGACATTGCCCGCTTCCGGCTTTGCACGGATGCCTCTACCCGACAATGTTCTTGACTAGAATTAGATTCTAGAACAATATTCTAGTCATGAAGACAATCGAGACCACCGTCCCGCTCGACCGCAAAAGCGCCATCCTGGCCGCCGCGCTTGCCGTGTTCGCCGAAAAAGGCATCGAAGCGGCCACCATCGACGATATCCGCCAGCGCAGCCAGGCCTCTGTGGGCAGCATCTACCACCACTTCGGCACCAAGGAAAACATCGCCGCCGCGCTGTTCGCGCAGGGACTGGACGATTACTGGAACGGCCTGCTGGCCGGTGTGCGCGAAGCGGAAGATGCGCGCGCCGCCATCCACATCCTGCTGGCTACCCACCTGGACTGGATCGTGGCGCGGCCCGAACTGGCGCGCTTCCTGTTCGCGCGGCGGCAAGCTGTGAGCCCGGCCCACGACCAGGCTATCCGCCAGCTGACAGCCGACCACTTCAAAACCATGCTGGCGCTGCTCAAGCCCTGGTTCCAGCAAGGGATCTTGCGCCGTCTCGCGCCCGAGCTGTACGCCCCGCTGCTGCTGGGCCCCGCGCAGGAACTGGCGCGCCACTGGCTGGGTGGCAGGCTGCGGCAAGACCCGCGCGCCGCCATCGACGAACTGAGCGCCGCTGCCTGGCGCAGCCTGGCCACGGACGAAGCCTTGGCCGCCACCCTATCTCTGCAGCGCCCCGCCCACAAGGAGCCAGGCAAATGACCCGTACCCGCCACACCCTGCACGCCCACGACGGCCACGCGCTGACCGCGTATTCCCACGAACCGGCCCAGGCGGTGCGGGCCACCCTCGTGATCGGCCCGGCCATGGCCGTGCCCCAATCGTTCTACAACGACTTCGCCGCCTTCCTGGCCAAACAGGGTTACCGGGTCTGGACCTTCGACTACCGGGGGATGGGCGAATCGCGGCACGGCGCGCGGCGCGCCTGCACGGCCAACATCACGGACTGGGTCACACTGGATTACGACGCGGTGCTGCACCACGCCAGCGCCGCGCAGGAAGGCCTGCCGCTGTTCGTGCTGGGCCATAGCCTCGGTGGCCAGACGGTGCCGCTGCTGCCTTCGATAGAAAAAGTGAGCGGCGTGATCAACATCGCCGTCGGCAGCGGCGCGCTGCGCCACAACCAGCCCGGCGTGCGCCGCAAGGCGCCGTTGATGTGGCACGTGTTCACGCCGTTGCTGTGTCCCGTGTTCGGCTACTTCCCCGGCGCACGCATCGGCGTGGTGGGCGACATACCGCGCCGCGTGATGTATCAGTGGCGGCACTGGTGCCTGCAGCCCGACTACCTGCTGCAAGGCGAACCGGGCGCGCGCGAGGCGTACGCGCGCGTGCGCCAGCCCGTGTTGGGGCTGACGTTCACGGATGATGAACTGCTGCTGGAATCAGGCTCGCGCATGCTGCACGAGGCCTACCGCGGCGCGCAGGTGGACTACCGCGAACTGAGTCCCGGCCAGTTCGGCCTCAAGCGCATCGGCCACTTCGGCTTCTTCCGACGGGAGCAGGAAGCCATCCTGTGGCCGCTGGTGAGCGACTGGCTGGCACAGCGCCTTACTTGCGTCCAGCGCTGATCAGGTAGTTCTGCATGGTCGCTTCGGCCACCGAGGCCCACTGGTTCTGGTCCTGGCGGAAGCGCTTCCATGGCTCGTAGATCTTCTTGAACTTGGCGTTCTTGGCCGCTTCCTCCTCCATCACCTGCTGGGTGACCTTGTAGGCTTCGTCCATGATGTCCTTCGAGAACGTATGCAGCTTGATGCCGGCCTTGAGCAGGCGCGCCAGCGCAGCCGGGTTCTTGGCGTCGTACTCGGCCTGCATCACCACGTGGCACTCGTAGCTGGCCGCTTCGATGGCGGCCTGGTATTCCTTGGGCAGCTTGTCCCACTCCTTGTGGTTGACGTAGAACGACAGCTGCGGGCCGGCCTCCCACCAGCCCGGCGCGTAGTAGTGCGGTGCCACGCGGGCCAGGCCCAGTTTCTCGTCGTCATACGGCCCCACCCACTCGGCCGCGTCGATGGTGCCCTTTTCCAGCGCCGCGTACAAGTCGCCGGCCGGAATCTGCTGCGGCACTACGCCCATGCGCTCCATTACGCGGCCGGCGAAACCGGCCACCCGCATCTTCATGCCCTTCATGTCGGCCACGGAGCGGATCTCCTTGCGATAGAAGCCGCCCATCTGGGTGCCCGTGTTACCGGCCATGAAGTTGACGATGCCGTAGCCCTTGAAAAATTCGCGCATCAGCTCACGGCCGCCGCCCTGGTCGAACCACGCGGTCTGCTGGCGCGACGTGAGGCCGAACGGCACGGCGCAGTCGAACGCGAACGCGGGGTCCTTGCCGAAGTAGTAGTAGGACGGCGTGTGGCCCATCTCCACCGTGCCGGCCTGCACCGCGTCCAGCACCTGGAAGCCGGGCACGATCTCGCCGGCCGCGAAATTGCGGATCACGAACTTGCCGCCCGTGAGCTCGGCCACGCGCTTGCTGAACTTGTCGCAGGCGCCGAAGATGGTATCGAGCGTCTTGGGGAAGCTGGACGTCAGGCGCCAGTTGATGGCGGGCTGGCTTTGCGCCAGCGCTGGCGCGGACAAGGCGGCGGCGGTGGCGCCGGCGGCCGATTTGGTGAGGAAGGAACGACGCTGCATGAACTGGACTCCAAAGTTGGTTGCACTGGAACGACAAGCGGGCCGTTAAGTGTAGAGCCATCTTGCCAGAGGGGCAATCGCGCACGCCCCGTTTGCGGGCTGCACGGCGCCAAAGCTTGTATCATTGCGACAATTGCGCCACAAGCGCAGTCCACTTTTTTCTCTGAATCCAACAGGACCCTAAGCAATGCCCATCAAAATCAGCCATCAATTCGATGCCGGCGCGATCGACGTGCTGCGCGCGGACGACCCTTCCGCCATCGAGCTCAATATCCGCAAGGACTCGCACGCCGACATCACCCAGTGGTTCTTCTTCCGCGTGCAGGGCGCGCGCGAGACGGCGCTCACCATGCGCTTCCTGAACGCCGGCCAGAGCGCCTACCCGGACGGCTGGAAGGACTACGAGGCCGTGGCCAGCTACGACCGCGAAACCTGGTTCCGCGTGCCCACCAGCTTCGACGGCCAGGTCATGACGATCGACCACACGCCTACCCACGACAGCGTGTACTACGCCTATTTCGAGCCCTACTCGTGGGAGCGCCACCTTGCCCTGCTCGATTCGGCACAGCTGTCGCCGCTGGTGCAGCTGGTGGACCTGGGCAGCACCGTGGACGGCCGCGACCTCAACATGCTGGTGATCGGCAATCCGGCCGCCGAGAAAAAAGTGTGGGTGATCGCCCGCCAGCATCCCGGCGAAACGATGGCTGAATGGTTCGTCGAAGGCATGGTCGAAGCGCTGCTGGACCCGGCCAACCCGTTCGGCCGCCAGTGCCTGGCGGAGGCCGAATTCTACGTGGTGCCGAACATGAATCCGGACGGCGCCGTGCGCGGCAACCTGCGCACCAACGCGGCCGGGGCCAACCTCAATCGCGAGTGGATGAACCCGACCATGGCGCGCAGCCCGGAAGTGTTCCTGGTGCGCGAGAAGATGCACGAAGTGGGCTGCGACCTGTTCCTCGACGTGCACGGCGACGAAGGTTTGCCCTACGTGTTCGTGGCCGGCAGCGAATCGCTGCCCGAGTTCACGGCCGAGCAGGCGGCGGCCCAGCAGAAGTTCATCGCCGACTTCAAGATCGCCAGCCCGGACTTCCAGGACGAACATGGCTACGGCGCCACCCCGTTCACGGCCGAGACGCTGACCATGGGTTCGCCCTACGTGACCCACGCCTTCGGCTGCCTGTCGCTGACGCTGGAAATGCCATTCAAGGACAACGCCAACGATCCCGATCCCGAAGCGGGCTGGAGCGGCGCCCGTAGCGCCGAACTGGGCAAGTCCATCCTGCAACCAGTGTTGCAAGCGCTGCGCGCACAGTAAGTACTCACTTACATCTGTGGGGGGTCAGGTCCGGCATTCAGACACGAACTCATGTCGGAATGCCGGACCTGACCCTCGTTTGCCTCTTTCGAATCCCCCCCACCAAATCAAGCTAGGCCAACCGGCGTATTGCCTTCAAACAAATCGCAAATTATAATCATTCTCATTTGCAGTTAAACCACCAACTTCATTGCAATGCGAATGACTCTTTCCGCGACCATGACGCGCCTGGCGGGCGCCGCCCTGCTGCTGGCCCTGAGCGCCTGCGGCGGCGGTTCCACCTCCGGTAACAGCACCGCCCCCACGCCCACCTCCAGCCTGAGCGAACCGGCCCAACTGGGGGCGCTGATCTTCAGCGACCAGTCGCTGTCCGCCTCCGGCCGCCAGTCCTGCGCCAGCTGCCACAACCCGGCCAACGCCCACGGCCCCACCAGCGCGCTGGCGGCGGAACCGGGCGGCCCGGACGGCACCACGCCCGGCTTCCGCGCCGTGCCGTCGCTGCGCTACCTGGAACGCACGCCCGCCTTCGCGTTCGCCAAGGATGGTACGCCCACGGGCGGTTTCGACCGCGACGGCCGCGCCCAGTCGCTGGCCGAGCAGGGCCAGCGTCCGTTCCTGGCGCCGCACGAAATGGCCAACGCCAGCGTAGCCGACGTGATCGCGCGCCTGAAACAGACGTCGTACGCGGCCCGCTTCCGCCAGCAGTTCGGCGACACCATCCTCGACCAGCCCGAGCAGGCGTTCAGCCGCATGACCTACGCACTGCAGCAGTTCCAGCTGGAAGACCCGTCGTTCCACCCCTACGATTCCAAGTACGACCTGTTCCTGGCCGGTAAAGTGAAACTGGCCGACGCCGAACTGCGCGGCCTGGCCCTGTTCAACAACCCCACCAAGGGCAATTGCGCGGCCTGTCACACGAGCGCGCGCGGCGCGGACGGCGCGGCGCCCCTGTTCACCGACTTCACCTTCGACAACCTGGGCGTGCCGCGCAACCCGCGCCTGGCCGCCACCGCCGACCCAAGCTACTTCGACCTGGGCCTGTGCGGCCCGGACCGCACCGACCTGTCCGAGCGCGCCGACCTGTGCGGCGCCTTCAAGGTACCCACGCTGCGTAACGTGGCCACGCGCAAGGTGTTCTTCCACAACGGCGCGTTCAGCAACCTGACCGACGTGGTGCGCTTCTACGTCACGCGCGACACCAATCCGGCGCTGTGGTATCCGGTCAACGCCGACGGCACGGTAGAGAAGTTCAACGACATGCCGCCCCAATACCGCGCCAACGTGAACGTGAAGGAAGTGCCCTACAACCGCCAGCCCGGCATGGCGCCCGCGCTGTCGCCGGCCGAGATCGACGACCTGGTGCAGTTCCTCGGCACCCTGACCGACGGCTACAAGAATCAACCTTAAGACCCGCAGACGAGAGAGAACAAGATGAGCCAAACGATGAGCAAGATGATGAACAAGCGCGTGATCGCCGCAGCCCTGGCGGCCGCCTTCCTGGGCGCACCGCTGGCCGCCACGGCCGGCGAGGCGGAACTGATGCAGCGAATCGAAAAGATGGCCGCCGAACTGGAACAGCTGAAGGCGGAACTGCGCGCCAGCGTGAAGAAGACGGAAGCCGTCGAGCAGCGCCAGCAAGCCATGGCCGCCGCTCCGGCACCAGCGCCAGCCGCCGCTGCGGCTGCACCTGCCGCCGCACCGCAAGCGGCCGCCGAACTGGCAGCCGCCTCCGCACCGAAAACCATCGTCACCGGCTACGGCGAAATCAATTACAACCGCCCCACCAAGGACGCCAGCGCGGCCCAGGCCGACGTGCGCCGCGCCGTGATCGGCATCACCCACCGCTTCGACGACAAGACCAAGATGGTCTCCGAGTTCGAATGGGAACACGCCGTCGTCTCGGCTGACGACAAGGGCGAAAGCGAGATCGAACAACTGTACATCGAGCGCGAATTTTCCAACGGCCTGCGCGGCAAGGCCGGCCTGTTCCTGATCCCATCGGGTCTGCTCAACACCAACCACGAGCCGACCGCCTACTACGGCGTCGAGCGCAACTTCGTCGAGACGGCCATCATTCCGTCCACCTGGCGCGAAGTGGGCGTGGGCCTGTCGGGCGACACGGCCGCCGGCCTGACCTGGGACACGGGCATCACCACCGGCTTCGACCTGGGCAAGTGGGACGCCGCCTCGGAAGAAGGCCGCGAATCGCCGCTGGGCGCCATCCACCAGGAAGGCCAGCAAGCCAAGTCGCGCGACCTGAGCGTGCACGCGGCCCTGAACTGGCGCGGCGTGCCCGGCCTGCTGGTGGGCGGCTCCGTCTTCACCGGCAAGGCTGGCCACAAGGCGGCCGGTTTCGCCGGCCAGGACGCCCGCGTCACCGTGTACGACCTGCACACCCGCTACACGCCGGGCCACTGGGACCTGGCGGCCCTGTATGCGCGCGGCCAGATCAGCAACACGGAAGCGCTCAACGCCACGCTGGTGGGCAGCCCCACCCCGGTGCCGAGCAGCTTCGCCGGCTGGTATATGCAGGCGGCCTACCAGTTGCTCAAGTCGGGCGACTACGTGCTGAGCCCCTTCGTGCGCTACGAGCAGTTCAACACGGCCAAAACCTACGCCGCCCTGCCGCAAGGGCTGGACGTGGCCACCGGCACGGACGAGAAAGTGGCCACCGTGGGCGCCAACCTGAAAGTGGGCGAAGGCGTGGTGCTGAAGGCCGACTACCAGAAATTCCGCGAAGACAAAACCCGCGACCGCCTGAACCTGGGCGTGGGCTTCTCCTACTGATACGGGGGCCGGCCATGCGCTACCTTGCCCTGATCCCGCTGGCGGCCGGCGCCGCCTGCGCGCCCGCCTTCGCCACCCAGTACCTGAACGTGGAGCAGGCGCAAAAACTCATGTTCGCGGACGCCACCAGCTTCCGCGAACAGAACGTGGCGCTCACCCTGCCGCAGATGCAGCAGGTGGAAAAGCTGGCCGGCCTGCCGGCCCGCTCCGTGAACTGGCGCGTGTTCGGCGCCTACAAGGGCGACGCCCTGCTCGGCTACATGGTGCTCGACGACGTGATCGGCAAGTTCGAGCTGATCTCGTACGCCGTCGGCCTCAATCCGGACGCCACCATCCGGCAAGTGGAAATCCTGACCTACCGCGAAAGCCACGGCGGCGAAATCCGCACCCCGGCCTGGCGCCGCCAGTTCGTCGGCAAGACGGCGCCAGCGGGACTGGCCATCGGCGACGGCATCGCCAACATCAGCGGCGCCACGCTGTCGTGCACCCACCTGACGGATGGCGTGCGGCGCATCGCCGCCATCGCCCAGGTGGTACTGAAAAAATGATACGGCGCGCCCAGCCCTGGCTGGGAACCATGGTGGAGATCACCGTGGCCGGCGCCGACCTGGCCCCGGACGCCCAGCAAGCGGCCTCACAGGCCATCACGCAAGCGTTCGCGCAAGTGGCGCTGGTGCACCGCCTGATGAGTTTCCACGACGGCGCCAGCGACGTGGCCCGCCTCAACCTGGCCTGGGCCAGCGAAACCATCGCCGTCCATCCCCACACCTGGCAGGTGCTGCACCTGGCCCAGCAAGTGGCCGATCAATCGGACGGCATCTTCAACATCGCCTGCGCGCCGCGCCTGGTGGACTGGAACTGCCTGCCCGCGCCGCACCCCGACCTGCCGGCCTACCGCCCCGGCGTGACGGTGCTGCGCTGCGAGGCCAACCACATGGTGCGCAAGGCGGCGCCGGGGTGGGTGGACCTGGGCGGCATCGCCAAGGGCTACGCCGTGGACCTGGCCATCGCCGCGCTGCGCGAAGCCGGCGTGGTGAACGCCTGCGTCAACGCCGGCGGCGACCTGCGCGCCATGGGCGAAGCGCCTTGGCCGGTGGCGATCCGCGATCCGCGCGCGCTGGCGCAGGCGGGCGCCCGCGTCACCATCCGCAACGAGGCGCTGGCCACCTCGGCCAACTATTTCACGGCGCGCCAGCACGCCGGGCACACCGTCAGCGCGCTGGTGGACGGCCGCGACGGCGCCCCCATCACGGATGGCGCCAGCGTCTCCGTGCGGGCCGAAAGCTGCGCCGTGGCCGACGCGCTGACCAAGGTGGTGCTGGCCAGCGGCGACTGCAACCATCCGGCGCTGCGCGCCATGGGCGCCAGCGCGCTTCGCTTATAATCTCGGCGATGCATACCCAGACCACCCAACAACGGGCCGCGGCCCGGCTCCATATCAACCTCAAGCTGGAACGCTGGCACCGCCGCTGCGTGTACGCCAGCCTGGCCCTGCTGCTGGCCAGCGGCGCCGCCTGGCTGGTGGCGCGCTACTGGCTGCGCCAGGCCGGCCAATTCGGCGAAACCGTGCACCCGCTGGAACCGTGGTCGATGAAGCTGCACGGCGCGGCCGTCATGCTGACCCTGTTCTTCCTGGGTAGCCTGATGAACGCCCACATCCGGCGCGCCCTCAAGGCCGGCCGCAACCTGGCCACGGGCTGGGGCATGATCATCACCATGCTGTTCCTGATCGCCACCGGCTTTGGCCTGTACTACCTGGCCGGCGAGAGCGACCGCCCCGTGTGGTCGGCGCTGCACTGGGTGGTGGGGCTGGCCACGGGGGCATTGTTCGTGCTGCACATCGTGCTGGGACGGCGCACCAATCCGCACCGCCCGCACTAAACCACGCCAATCGCCCAGCCGCCGCACGCTGGCCACGCACAGGCCACGCACCGGCCACACACGGGCCAAATACAGGCCACGGACAGGCCACACCCAGGCCACACCCAGGCCATCAACAGGCAACACGCAGGGCACATACCAGCGCCTCCCCTGCGGCGCCGCAAAGCTGGCGGCCGCAGGAAAAATACACTGGACTCCATCGCGCGCCCACGCGCCGCTACGGAGATCCGCCATGAAGCTGCCCACCTGCCCGTCGCCACGCCGGGCCTGCATGCTGGCCATGCTGGCCAATCTGCTGCTGACCGCGTGCGGCACGCCCTACCATCCCCCCGTGAACCTGCAGGCCGACACCCGCTTCCCCGGCCTGGCCGACCTGCTGGCCAATGCCGGCGGCCAGCCGGTCGACGTGCTGCTGGTGCACGGCATCTGCAGCCACGACGCCAGCTGGGCCCCGCGCGTGGCCACCCAGCTGGGCCAGGCCATGGGCGCCGCATCGCCCGGGCCGGCCCCGGCCCCGCCGCCGGCCGAGGATGGCCGCGTGCAGATTGTCCCCACCACACTGGCCACCCGCTACGGCAAGCTGCGCGTGGACGCCTTGATCTGGTCGCCCCTGACCCGCCGCATCAAAAGCCAGTTGTGCTACGACCACAGCGAAGCATCCCCCGAATGCGCAGGCCAGCCCACGCTCGGCCTCACGCGCGCACGCCTGAACGCGCGCGGCAAGGACACGCTGGTGGACGACTGCCTGCCCGACGCCATCATCTACGAAGGCGCCGCGCGCGAGCGGATGCAGCTGGCCATGCGCGACGCCATCGTGCAGGTGCTGGCGGCACGGCAGAAGGAAAATGAAGAACAGGCGGGGAGCCAGGCGGCGCAAGTGCCGCTGGTGGTGATCTCGCACAGCATGGGCAGCAAGCTGCTGTTCGACACGCTGTTGCGCATGACAAGCGAAGACAGTGCCTCGCCGGCGGCGCGGCTGGCGCGGCAAGCCGTGGACCGGCTGCGCTACCTGGTGATGGCGGCCAACCAGATTCCGTTGCTGGCGATGGCCGATCAGCCGCTGGCGGCTGGCAACGAGATGCGCGCCCCGGCCGCACCGCCAGACAGCTTGCAGCAGCTGCTGGCCTTGCGCCGCGCGGGCGCAGCGGTGGCAACGACAACGCCGGCGAAGGCGGGGGTGATCACGCCGCCATTGGTGCTGGTCGGCTTCACCGACCCGAACGACCTGCTGTCCTACACCCTGCCGCCGCAACGCTACGACGGCGCCGGCGTGGTGGTGTTCAACGTCCTCGTCTCGAACGCCCCCACCTGGCTTGGGCTGCTGGAGCGGCCCGACCTGGCCCACCTGGACTACCTGGGCAACCCGGACGTGGAGCGGCTGATCGTGTGCGGCCAGCCGGCCAGCGCGCGCTGTGGAAAGTAGATGCTTACTTGTCCTTGTAGATGCCGCAGCTGACGATCAGGTCTTCGTATTTTTCGAAATACATGGACTTCGGCTCCAGTTCCTTGGAGATGGGATTGACGAACTTGTAGTCCTGCCAGCCCTTGCCCTTGGTCTTGGCCATTTCCAGGCGCTCGCGGATATACAGCTTGCCATCCTGGTCCTTGATGTCGATCAGGTTCACGCCCTGCATGCGCTTGTTGGCGCCATGGGCCAGTTCCACGCCCTTCAAGTCCATGATGGTCACGTACAGGTCGCGGTCGCGATAGGTGGGGCTGAGGGTATTGATCTCCGCGATGGTCTTGTCGCGGCCATTGGCCTTGATGGCGGCGATCACCTTGTGCACCATCTGCACGGCCTGCTCGGCCGTCCCGTGTTCTTCCGCGTAGCAGTTGCTGACCAGGCACAGCGCGCTGACCAGGAATGCCGAAATGAATTTGCGCATGTTGATATCTCCGTTGATGGTGAACCGCCGAATAATAAAATCAACAAGTTTTCTGGCGGGAAAACTACCAGTATCGCCCCGTATGCCGCCGCGCTTCAATAAGGGACACTACGTAAAAACAAATGGGGACGTAGCACACACCGGGATAATGTGCCACGTCCCCAATTGTTCATTGCGGGCTTAACGGCCGCCGCGGCCGGCGCTGATCAGGTAGTTCTGCATGGTCGCCTCGGCCACCGAGGCCCACTGGTTCTGGTCCTGGCGGAAGCGCTTCCACGGCTCGTAGATCTTCTTGAACTTGGCGTTCTTGGCCGCTTCCTCGTTCATCACGTCGTTGGCCGCCTTGTAGCACGCGTCCATCGTGTCTTTCGGGAAGTTGCGCAGCTTGACGCCGTTCTTCAGCAGGCGCGCCAGCGCCACCGGGTTCTTGGCGTCGTACTCGGCCTGCATCACCACGTGCGCCTCATAGGTCGCCACTTCCAGCGCGGCCTGGTATTCCTTGGGCAGCTTTTCCCATTCCTTGATGCCGACGTAGAACGAGAAATTGGCGCCCGCCTCCCACCAGCCCGGCGCGTAGTAGTACGGCGCCACCTTGTAGAAGCCCAGCTTTTCGTCGTCGTACGGGCCGACCCACTCGGCCGCGTCGATGGTGCCCTTTTCCAGCGCCGGGTAGATGTCGCCACCGGCCAGCTGCTGCGGCACCAGGCCCAGGCGCTCCATCACCTTGCCGGCAAAGCCGCCGATGCGCATCTTGGTGCCCTTCAGGTCGGCCACGGTCTTGACTTCCTTGCGGAACCAGCCGCCCATCTGGGTGCCCGAATTCCCGCCCAGGAAGTTGATGATGCCGTAGCCCTTGAAGAACTCGCGCGTCAGGTCACGCCCGCCGCCCTGGTCGAACCAGGCCGTGTGCTGGCGCGACGTGAGGCCGAACGGCACGGCGCAGTCGAAGGCGAAGGTAGCGTCCTTGCCGAAGTAGTAGTACGAGGCGCTGTGGCCCATCTCCACCGTGCCCGCCTGCACCGCGTCCATCACCTGCAGGCCGGGGACGATCTCGCCGGCCGCGAAGCTGCGGATATTAAACTTGCCGCCCGTGAGCTGGTGCACGCGGCGCGTGAAGGTGTCGGCCGCGCCAAAGATGGTGTCGAGCGATTTGGGGAAGCTCGACGCCAGGCGCCAGTTGATGGTGGGCAGGGCGTCGGCCGCCAGGGCCGGTGCGGCGATCACGCCGGCGCCCGTGCCCGCTGCCGCTTTCTTCAGGAAGGAACGACGTTCCATGCTGTTTATCTCCTCTGTGTGTGTGAAGGCATAACGCTGATGCACGTCACAGTGTATGAGTAGTGCGGAAAGCTTGCAACGAAAATAAAGACGGCCGCACAAGGCGGCCGTGCTGCACTGCGGCGCAGATCGACGGGCGATCAGGCGCCGGCCACCACCATCTTCTCGATCAGGATGGAGCCAGTCTGCTTGGTGCCGCGCACCAGCACATCGGCGCCCACGGCCACGATCTGGGCCAGCATGTCCTTCATGTTGCCGGCGATGGTGATCTCCTCGACCGGATACTGGATTACGCCATTCTCGACCCAGTAGCCGGAGGCGCCGCGCGAATAATCGCCCGTCACGTAGTTGGTGCCCTGGCCCATGAGCTCCGTCACCAGCAGGCCGGTGCCCATCTTCTTCAACATGGCGACGAAGTCGTCCGACGGTTTTGTATTGGACGAAGTGAGCGACAGGTTGTGGGAACCGCCCGCGTTGCCCGTCGTTTTCATGCCCAGCTTGCGGGCCGAATAGGTCGACAGGAAGTAGCCCTGCACCACGCCATCCTTGACCACGTCGCGCTTGACGGTGCGCACGCCTTCCTCGTCGAACGGGGCCGAGCCGACGGCGCCGATGATGTGCGGGTCTTCCGTGACCTGGATGTGGGACGGGAACACCGCCTTGCCCAGCGAGTCGAGCAGGAAGGTGGACTTGCGGTACAGCGCGCCGCCCGACGTGGCTTGCACGAAGGCGCCCAACAGGCCGGCCGCCAGCGGCGCCTCGAACAGCACGGGGCAGGTGCGGGTGTCGATCTTGCGCGCGTTCAGGCGCGCCAGTGCCCGTTCGGCGGCGTAGCGGCCGATCGCCTCGGGCGAGGACATTTTGGCCGGATCGCGCACCGAGCTGTACCAGTCGTCGCGCTGCATCTTGGCGCCCTTGCCGGCGATGGGCGCCACCGACAGCGTATGGCGCGAATAGGGATAGCCGCCGATGAAACCGCGCGAATTGGCCGACACGAAGTGCGACTGCTGCACGTGCACGCCGGCGCCCTCGCTGTTGGTGATGCGCGGGTCGACGGCGAACGCGGCCGCCTCGGCGCGCTGGGCCAGCGCCACGGCTTGCTCGGTCGAGATATGCCAGGGGTAGAACAGCTGCAGGTCACGCGGCGCCATTTCCAGCATGTCGGCGTCGGCCAGGCCGGCGCAATCGTCGTCGGCCGTGAAGCAGGCGATGTTGTAGGCCGCTTCCACCGTGGCGCGCAGGGCAGCCGGCGAAAAATCGGAGGTGCTGGCGTTGCCGCGCTTCTGGCCGATGAACACCGTCACGCCCATGCCCTTGTCGCGGTTCTGCTCGATCGTCTCGATCTTGCTCTTGCGGACCGAGACGGACAGGCCGCTGCCCTCGCTGATCTCGACGGCGCAATCGGTGCCGCCTTTCTCGCGGGCGTACCCGAGCACGTCGCGTGCGAGCTGTTTCAATTGGTCCTGGCTATGGGTAAAAACGGAGTCGCTCATGTGGTGATTTCTTCGGATGACCGCTAAAACAGTTATCATAGCAGTCGTTTACAGTTTATAGGGGCGGCCTTTGCGCCAAACCGCAAGTTAATATTATGGTAAATCCTAACCGCGGTGCCGTCGGCTACCAATCATCCGAGTTCGAGCAGGAATACGAACGCCCATCCAAATCGGAGCTCAAGCGCCAGATGAACGCGCTGCAGGAACTGGGCGAGGCGCTGGTGGCCGAGCCGCGCGACCGCGTCAAGCGCGTGCCCATGCCCGAGGACGTGCGCGACGCCATCCTCGAATGCCAGACCATCACCAACCACGAAGGCCGGCGCCGCCAGATGCAGTTCGTGGGCAAGAAGATGCGCACGCTGGACGAGGCCGAAGTGGCCCTGATCCAGAAGACCATCGACGGCTGGAAAGGCGCCTCCAAGGCCGACACGGCCGCCATGCACGCGCTGGAACGGCGCCGCGAGAAGCTGCTGGCCGACGACAAGGCGCTCACCGTGCTGCTGGCGGAGAACCCGGAACTGGACGCGCAGCACCTGCGCACCCTGATCCGCAACGCCCGCAAGGAGCAGGCCGAGAACAAGCCGCCCAAGGCCTACCGCGAGATTTTCCAGATCCTCAAGCAGGTCGAGGCCAAGAAGAACAAGCCGGCCGCCAGCGACGAAGTGGCCGGGGAAGACGGCGAGTACGACGATGAGTAACGATGCGGAACTGGTGATCGGCCTGGTGTCCGTGTCGGACCGCGCCAGCGGCGGCGTGTACCAGGACCTGGGCATCCCCGCCCTGCGCGACTGGCTCACGCGCGCGCTGACCACCCCGTTCCGGGTCGAGACCCGCTTGATCGCCGACGAGCGTGCGTTGATCGAGGCCACCCTGGTCGAGCTGGTGGACCAGGCCCGCTGCCACCTGGTGCTGACCACGGGCGGCACCGGCCCCGCGCGGCGCGACGTCACGCCCGAGGCCACGCTGGCCGTGGGCAGCAAGGAGATGCCCGGCTTCGGCGAGCAGATGCGCCAGATCAGCCTGCGCTTCGTGCCGACCGCCATCCTGTCGCGCCAGACGGCCGTGATCCGCGAGACGGCCGACCACGCGGCCCTGATCATGAACCTGCCCGGCCAGCCCAAGGCCATCCAGGAAACGCTGGAAGGCTTGAAGGACGCCAACGGCGCCAGCGTGGTGGGCGGCATCTTCGCCGCCGTGCCCTACTGCGTGGACCTGATCGGCGGCCCCTACATGGAAACCGATCCGGCCGTCTGCAAGGCGTTTCGTCCCAAGTCGGCGCTGCGCCCGGCCGCCACCTGATCCGCATGCGCCGGCGCGCCGCCTTGGCATGGGCTGCGCAGGCCGTACAGGCCGCCGGCGCACTGGCCACCGCCCCCTCTTACGCAAGAAAAGCAAGGAAAGCCATGAGCACTCTGCTGCAAACCATCGACATCGAATCGGCCCCGAACCCCAGCGTCGCCATCATCTGGATGCACGGCCTGGGCGCCGACGCCAACGACTTCGTGCCCATGGTGCGCGAACTGGACCTGGCCGGCCTGCCCGGCATCCGCTTCGTGTTCCCCAACGCCGAGATGATGCCCGTCACCATCAACGGCGGCTACGTGATGCGCGCCTGGTACGACATCGTGGCCACCGACCTGGGTCGCCACGAGGACGAGAAAGGCCTGCGCGTGTCGCAAGGCCAGGTGGAAGCGCTGATCGCGCGCGAGAACGCGCGCGGCATTCCGCTCGAGCGCATCATCCTGGCCGGCTTCTCGCAAGGCAGCGCCATGACGCTGCAAACAGGCCTGCGCCAGCCCGGCAAGCTGGCCGGCATGATGTGCCTGTCTGGCTACGTGCCGATCGCCGACAAGGCCATCGCCGAACACACGGCCGCCAGCAAGGCCACCCCAATCTTCATGGCGCACGGGCGCATGGACCCGGTGGTGCCGGTGGCGCGCGCCGAACAGTCGCGCGACCTGCTCAAGCAGCTGGGCTACCAGGTGGAATGGCACGAATACCCGATGCAGCACTCGGTGTGCCAGGAGGAAGTGGTGCACATCAGCGCGTGGCTCAAGAAGGTGCTGGCTTAAGACTGAAGCCTCGGCGTGGCGCCCGCCGCTAGTCCGGCAGCGGCGCCGCGCGCGATGGCGGCGCGGGCGTCTGCGCCGCATTCATCACCATCGCCAGGAAAGTGTAATAACCGTTTATTCCCATCAGGTCGACCACGCCGTGCTCGCCGAAGCGCGCCAGCGCGGCCGCGTAGGTGTCGTCGCCAACCCGCTGGCGCTGCTGCAGTTCGATGCAGAAGTCGTGCACCAGCGCCTCGTCTTCCGTCATGCCCTCGGGCCGGCGGCGCGCCGCGATGGCCTCGATAATGGCAGGCGCGATGCCGCTGTCCTGCGCGATGGGCGCATGGATGGCCCATTCCACCGGCTGGCTCCACTGCCGCGCCGTCACCAGGATCGCCAGCTCCGACAGGCGCGTGCCGATCGCGCTGCGGTAGCGCAGGTATTCGCCCATGCGCTGGGCCGCCTCCATCAGTTCCGGGCTGCGTATCAAGGGCACGAACGGGCCGTACAGCGCGCCGCGCGGGCCGTCGATCACGGCCTGCGCCGCCACCTGCTGGGCGGCGCTCAATCGCTCGAACGCGATGGGTGGAAGGCGGTCAGTCATTGCATCTTTTCCTGTTGTGAAGCGCAGGCCCATATTCGCGCAAATAGCGCCAGACGACAAGCCGGCCGTTCAGGCGCCAGACATCGCCATCAATAAAGTCATACCACCGGAACAACACCGCAAGTTATCAGTATGCAAAATTATTGACGCTTGTCATATAATTGCTTTGGTGAAATTTTTTTGATGGCGCGTTGCCCGATGCCGGCGGCGGGCATAACGATGACGAGGTCAAATGAGGATAATCCGAGCGGTGGCCGGCCTGGCCATCCTGCTGCTGGCCGGCTGCGGCGGCGATCAGAACAACGCCACACCCGATACGACGGCACGCGTATCACGACTTGGCGCCCAACGTCTTGCGGCGCCCGCCCCGGCGGCCGACTATGGGCCACTGGTCCAGCAACTCTATCTGGCCTATTTCGGCCGTGCGGCCGACAGCGGCGCGCTACCGAATTTCGAAGCGCAACTGGCCGCGCTGGGCGCGCCGACCGACATCCAGCAGCTCAGTTCCGCCTATCGCGACAACGCGGGGGTGCGCGCCCTGATCGACTCCTTTGGGGAAAGTGACGAGTCACGCAGGCTGTACAGCGGCGACACCGAGACTTTCGTGCGGGCCATCTACCAGAATGTGCTGGGCCGCGCCCCGCTCAGCGGCGGCCTGGCCTATTGGATCGATGCGATCGACCACCAGGGATTAAGCCGCGCCAATGCGTCGCTGTCGATCATGGGGGCGGCGCTGGTCAACGCCAGCGCGCAAGGGTTGCTGGACGCGGCCCTGATCAACAAGCGGGTGGCCGCCAGCGCCAGCTTCACTTCCGCGTTAAATACCACGGTGCTGGCACAGTCGTACAGCGGCAAGGCCGCCGCGGACCAGGTACGGGCCATGCTGGCCGCGGTGTCCGGCGGCACGGATTTGACGGCGTTCCAGGCCGTCATCGACAGCACCTTGCTGTCGTTAGCCCGCAGCAGCACGGACCGGCCGGACGATGCCAGCGGATCACAGGTACACGTCGTCTATGCCGTGCCTGCCGGCACGGCCGACCGCCGACTGGACTTGAGTGACCAACTGGTCAACTCGACCGGGTCGTTCAACAACTGGCTGGCGACCCAGACCGGCGGCCGCCGGCTGCGATTCGACACGGCGGGCGGCCGGCTGGACGTCACCTTCGTCAGCCTGCCCCGCAGCGACGCGGACTATGAGGCGCAAGGCGTGCGCAAGCGCGACACCATCGAGGCCGATCTGGTGGCAGCGGGCCTGGTCAGCGCGGGCAAGATCTACACCGTGTATTACGAGGGCAGCAATCCCCGCACGTGTGCCGATGCGCCACGCCCGCCCTACCTGGCGGGCCAGGTGATGGTGATGTATTTGCACGGCCTGGCCAACGTGGCAGGCGTGACGCCTTGCGACCAGAATCATTTCGCGGCCAGCCCCTCGGCCGCCGCCGGCTATCTGGACTTCGCCATGCTGCATGAAATCGTGCATACGCTGGGTGGAGCGAGCGACGGCGTGCCCAACCAGGTCGCCGGGGGCCATGTCAACACCAGTCCCACGGATTTGATGTATGCGGGGCCGCTGCCATGGCAGCCCAGTGTGCTCGACGCGAACAAGTCCAACTATTACAACCCCGCAGGCTTGCCCGCCGGCCTGTTCAACCTCGCGCAGTCCAGCTTCCTGATGCCGCCTCCATAAACAGGCAACGATGGCGCGCGCGATCTGGCCCGCCCCAAGCGGATCGCCGTCTCGCGCGCCCATACGGCTGATCGCCAGGCGCACGGGAAAAACCATACTCCTCGGCAAATATCAACAGGACGCGAGCCACTCCGGTATATCCTCGGCTGTCACCTTTCCCGCCCAGTCAACGAGGACGCCATGAGCCAAGCCAGCCACATCATCCACCGCAACCTGCGCCAGCAGCCGCCCACCGCCGTCGGCGCCGCCGGCATGCTGGTGCGCGACGCCAGCGGCAACCGCTATCTCGACGCCAGCGGCGGCGCGGCCGTATCGTCGCTGGGCCACGGCCACCCCGACGTGCTGGCCGCCATGCACGCGCAGATCGACCGCACCGCCTACGCCCACACGGGCTTCTTCACCACCGAAGTGGCCGAGCAGCTGGCGGCCCGGCTGGCGGCGGACGCGCCAGGCGACCTCAATCACGTCTACCTCGTGTCGGGCGGCTCGGAAGCGATCGAGACGGCGCTCAAGCTGGCGCGCCAGTATTGCGTGGAATCGGGCCAGCCGGAACGGACCATGTTCATCGCCCGCCGCCAGAGCTACCATGGCAACACGCTGGGCGCACTGGCCCTGGGCGGCAACGAGTGGCGCCGCCAGCATTTCGCACCGCTGCTGATGGACGTGGCGCGTGTCTCGCCCTGCTACGAATACCGCGACCGCGCGCCCGGCCAGAGCGTGGACGACTACACCCTGTGCCTGCTGGCCGAACTGGAGGCGTGCATCATCGAGACGGGACCAGAACGGGTGATCGGCTTCTGCGCCGAGCCGGTGGTGGGCGCCACCGGCGGCGCCGTGCCGCCCACGCCGGGCTACTTCCGCGGCGTGCGCGCCCTGTGCGACAAGTACGGCATCCTGTTCATCGCGGACGAAGTCATGTGCGGCATGGGCCGCACCGGCACCCTGTATGCGATCGAACAGGAAGACGTGGTGCCGGACCTGGTGGCGCTGGGCAAAGGTCTGGGGGCCGGCTACGCGCCCATCGGCGCCGTGCTGGCGCGCGCGCCCGTGGTGGCGCGCCTGCGCGAAGGCAGCGGCGTGTTCCAGCATGGGCATACCTACATGGGCCATCCGGTGGCGGCGGCCGCCGCGCTGGCCGTGCAGCAGGTGATACAGCGCGACAATCTGCTGGCCCAGGTGGCCGTGCGCGGCGCATCCTTGCGGCGCCAGCTGGAGCGCGCCTTCGGCGCCCATCCGCACGTGGGCGACATCCGCGGGCGTGGCCTGTTCCTGGGACTGGAACTGGTGCGCGACCGCGACAGCAAGGAACCGTTCGCGCCGGAGTTGAAGCTGCACGCCGCCATCAAGGAGCAAGCCATGGCGTGCGGCCTGATGGTGTACCCGATGGGCGGCACCATCGACGGCCGGCGCGGCGACCATATCCTGCTGGCGCCGCCGTTCATCGCCACCGAGGCCGACCTGGCCGAGATCGTGGCGCGGCTGGGCGAAACGCTGGCGCGGGCGCTGGCCGCTGTCCGCTAGCAAAATCGGGGACGTAACACGGTTTTCCCATACGGGAAAACCGTGTTACGTCCCCGATTTTGCTGGGTGTTAAGGGCGCGCTTGCCAGGCGATCACGTCGGCCTGCTGTTCGCCCAGTCCGGCGATGCCAAGCCGCAGCTGGTCGCCCTTCTTCAGGAAGCGCTGCGGCTTACGGCCCTGGCCCACGCCGGGCGGGGTGCCGGTGGCGATGATGTCGCCCGGCTCCAGCGTCATGAATGTCGACAGGTAACTCACCAGCTGGGCCACCGTGAAGATCATGGTCGAGGTGCTGCCGGTCTGCATGCGCTTGCCGTTCAGGTCCAGGTACAGGTCCAGCTGCTGCACGTCGTAGATGTCGTCCTGCGTCACCAGCCACGGGCCGACGGGGCCGAAAGTGTCGCAGCCCTTGCCCTTGTCCCATTGCGGACCGCGTTCGAGCTGGAACGCGCGCTCGGAGACGTCGTTGACGACGCAATAGCCGGCCACGTACTTGAGCGCATCCTGCTCGCTCACGTACTGGGCGCGCGTGCCGATCACCACGCCGAGTTCCACTTCCCAGTCCGTCTTCTTCGAACCCTGCGGCAGCATGATGGGATCGTCCGGGCCGTTCAGGCAGGTGGTGGCTTTCATGAACACGATAGGTTCCTTGGGCACGGGCATGCCCGCCTCGGCCGCATGGTCCGAGTAATTGAGGCCGATGCCGATGAACTTGCCCACCTTGGCCAGCGGCACGCCGTAGCGGGGATTGCCGCGCACGGCCGGCAGCGTTTCGGGATCGAGCTTGGCCAGCTTGCGCAAGGCCTTGGGCGACAACTGCTCCGGGCCGATATCGTCGATCACGCCCGACAGGTCGCGCAGCTTGCCGAAGTCGTCGATCAAGCCTGGTTTCTCTTTGCCGGGACGGCCGTAACGCACGAGTCTCATACTGTTCCTTGGTTGCCTAAGCGGGTTGGTTCAAGCCCGCCATTCTAACCGAAGGCTAATACACGGATTCGCGCAGCCACTTGTTGGCGATGATCTTGGTGCCGCGCACCACGGGGCAACCCGCGTGCAGGGTTTGCTGGTCGGGCCGGCCGCTGGCGTCCGTATTGAGGAAGAACAGCGCGTTGCCCTTGCGCGGGAACACTTCCAGGCCGATGTTGGGAAAAGCCGTGCCGCCGCCCTGCTCCACGTCGCTCAGGTAGAGGATGAAAGTGGCCAGGCGCTGGCCGCCGCGCCGCAGGTGGGCGCGGTGGCCATCCGCGTCGGGATTGAGCCAGTCGAAATGGGGCCGGTATTCCTGCGCCACGCCGTACTTCTGCAACTGGAACGGTTCGCCGTGCTCGACCGGCCACTGGGCAATGGCGGCCAGCCGCTGTTCGATGCGGTCGGCCAGCGCGCATTCGCCGCGCTGGATGAAGGCCATCTCGCTGGTGCGCCCGTCATGCACGGTGCTGGCCCCATCCTCCTCGCTGGTGACGGTGGAGCGCGTGTAGCGCCGCTCGCAGTGCGCCACGATGGCGTCGCACTCTGCCTCGCCCAGCACGTTCCCCAGCAGGACCACGCGCGGCTGGCGCAGCGCGCACAGGATGGCCACCTCGCGCCCCGCCACGGCCAGCCAGTTGGCGCTCGTGTCGACCTGGGGCATTCCTTGCTGCTGATCCCGCGCCGCAAGCGGGTCGGCGCCCAGCGCCTCGCCGATGGCGGCGCGCGCGAACGCCATGCTGTACTGGCCCGAACGGGCCATGCTGTCGGCCATGTCGCGCGGGCTGCAGTCCCGCGCCAGGTTATCCCTGATCCAGGCTTGCCAGTCGGGTGGCAAGGTGGCGAACACGGAAGTGGTCATGCATAACCTCCCCAGTTGAGTACGGAGTCAATGCGCCGGACTGCCGGATGGCAGGGTGATTTTACCCCCGCGCACGCCACTCGCGCGCGCCGGCGTGCGCGGGCGCCACTGGCGCCACACAAAATGCAACAGTCCCGGCAACTGCAGCGCCACCAGCACGGCGAAGCCACAGCGGTAGGCCGCAGCCGGATACTGGTGCAGCAGGTTGGCCTGCCAGCAGCCCACCAGCTGGCCGAAGCCGGCTTGCACGGCGAACGCGCCCAGGAAAATCAGCAGGTTCAAACAGGTGGCGGCCCGCCCCGTCAGGGCCGGCGGCATGCTCTGCGCGACGATCGCATATTCGATGCCGGTGCTGGTGCCCACCAGCGTAAACAGTACCGACAGCAGCTGGTAGCTGGGCGCGTAGCCGATCACAAAACCCAGCTGCACGGCGATGAACAGGGCGATGCCGGCCGCCGCCACCGTCAGCGGCCGCACGCCGCGCCGGCCAGCCCATTCCGTCACCATGCCGACGAAGATGGCGCCGAAGATGATGGCCGCCATGCCCAGGTACAGCAAATAGCCCACGGCCGCGTCGGAGAAGCGGGCCACGTCGCTGAGCCAGCGCCCTATCCACAGGCCCTGCATGCCGAAGAACACCGTATGCGGCACCAGCACCAGCGCCGTCGTCTCGCGGAACGCCGGGTGGCGGTACACGGCCAGCACGGCCTGGCGCGTGAGGGGCGCGCCTTGCGTGGGCGGCGGCGTGGGTGACAGCACGTGGATCAGCAAGCCGATGGCGGCCGCCGCCAGCCCCAGGCCGATGAACAGGCCGCGCCAGTCCGTGTAGTGCAGCGCCAGCCGCACCGGCAAGGTGGCCGAGGCGGCGCCCAGCCCGCCCACCGCGATCAGGTAGCCGTGCACGGACGGCAGTTTGGCCGGCGCGATCCAGGTCGAGACAGCCTTGACGGCCGACATGAAGCAGCCGCCCAATCCAAAGCCGATCACGGCCCGCGCCCATACCAGTTCGCTGAAGTTGCGCCCGCCCGAAAAGGCCAGCGCGCCCAGTGCCGCCACCAGCAGCAGCACCGGCTGCACCCGGCGCGGCCCCCAGCGGTCCAGCGCCATGCCCACCGGCAGCTGCACCAGCGCGAAGGCGAAGAAGAAGGCGCTGGTCAGCAGTCCTAGCTGGCCGGGGGTGAGGCCCAGCGCGGCCACCAGCTGCGGCGCCAGCATGGCGTTCACGGTGCGCATCAGGCAGGACAGGTAATGCCCGAGCGCGAACGGCAGGAACACCAGGCAGAACATGGCCGGCCCGCCCAGCTGTCCCGGTTGCCGCGTGGGCGTGGCCATGGCGTTCTCCCTAGGCCACGTTGCTGTGGACCGCGCAGGAAGCGCCGCCATCCTCGTCATGGCGGGCCGGCGTGAGCGGGATCACCTTGCGCGGCGTGGAGGGATGGCCATCGCCTTCCGTCTCGAAGAAGAACTTGTCGCGACCGAAGGCGGGGCGCAGGTCGTCCATCCAGGTCGCCTGCTCGTCGTAGCGGGCATAGAACGGCTTGCGCACCCAGTCCGCGTTGCGGGCCTGCAGGAACTGCAGTGCGAACACCTTCTCGCCACCGATGTGGGCCACGCCGTCGATCACCACCTTGCCGGGGAAGGCGCTCATGGACGGCCCGCGCACGGTGCGCGCCAGGCCCGACACCATCTGGTACGCGGCCTGGAAGATCTCGTGCGCCTTCACCAGCGGCAGCTGGAAGTATTCGCGCGGCCCCGTGTCGCGCTCGACGAACATGTAGTACGGGATGGCGCCCAGCCGCACGCCCGTCTGCCACAGCTCGGCCCAGCTTTTCGGGTCCTCGTTGATGTGGCGGATCAGCGGCCCCTGCATGCGCAGCGTGGCGCCCGTGCCGACGATGCGCTTGACGGCCTGCTGGGCGATGGGCTGGCGCAGTTCAACGGCATGGTTGTAATGGCCCATGATGGCCATGTTCTTGCCGCTGGCTACCACGCGTTCGAACAGGCGCAGCAAGTCGTCCGCGTCGGCGTCCGTCACGAAGCGCTGCGGCCAGTACGCCACCGACTTGGTGCCGATGCGGATGTTCTGGATGTGGGCCAGTTCCGGCACCAGCAGCGGCTCGATATAGCTGGCCAGCGAGCGGGTGTTCATGATCAGCGGATCGCCGCCCGTGATCAGCACGTCCGTCACCTCCGGGTGCTGCTTCAGGTACCCGGCCAGCTCGTTCGATTCGCGGGCGTCGAACTTCATGTCGTCCATGCCCACGAACTGGGGCCAGCGGAAGCAGAAGGTGCAATAGGCGTGGCAGGTCTGGCCGGCGCTGGGGAAGAACAGCACCGTCTCCTTGTACTTGTGCTGCAGGCCCTTGAGCGGCGCGTCGTTCACGCGCGGTACGTTGTGCGTCATCTGGCCGGCCGGGTGCGGGTTCATGCGCATGCGGATCTCGCGCACCAGCTTGACCAGCGCGGCCTGGTCGGCGCGGCCCAGCACCAGCTCGCGCAAGCGCGCGTACTCGTGCGCAGGCAGCATGTCACGGTGCGGGAAGGTGAGCCGGAAGATGGGGTCGTCCGGGATATTGTTCCAGTCGATCAGGTGCTCCATCACATAGGCGTTGGTGCGAAACGGCAGCACGTGCGACACCACCTGTACGGCTTCGCGCAACTCGGGCGCCATGGCGGCCCACTGGGGCGCCTGGGCGATGGTCTGGCGGATGTAGGGCTTGAACTTGACGCTGGCAGCTTCGGTAGTCATGGCGGGCTCCTGTGGCGTTGGGGTTGCCGGGAATTCCATGCTAGGCCGTGCGGCGCGCTCGGGGTTGCCGCACATCAACTAGCGGGTGAAAAAGTTGCGTTGTGGAATAAGTGCTTGACGCGCGCTGCCCGCCGGCGTCACACCGGGCCGCCCGCTTGCGATAACGCAAATGGGCGATGACAGCGGCGGCGTACAGTACGCCATGCGCACAGGCAACTTTTCCCCACTTACCACCCCATCAAGGACTGCCATGAACCGCTTACCACGCACCGCCGCCACCGCCGCCCTCCTGCTGGCCGGGCTGGCCGGCGCCGCCCACGCCGCCACCGAACCGACTGAAAAGGACGCCATCGCCATGGCCGAACGGGGCGCGGCCTACATGAAAAGCCACGGCCGCGAAGAAATGATGAAACGCATCAGCGCCAGGGACCCCGACTTCGTGCAGGGCGCACTGTACGTGGACATGCGCGACCTGCACACGGGCATCGTGCTGGCCCACCCGATCAATCCTTCCATCGTCGGCAAGGACTTGCTCGACGTGCCAGACGCCAGCGGCAAGCGCTACCGGCGCGACATCATCGAGCTGGCCCAGAAGCAGGGCAAAGGCTGGGTCGACTACCAGTACCGCAACCCCACCAGCGGCAAGATCGAACCGAAGACCACCTACATCCTGCGGGTCGGCGACGTGGTGCTGGAAGCGGGCATCTACAAGAAATAAAGCGAGCCATCGCCGCCATTCAACCGCGCCGGGAGCCACCATGCTGAAGCGACTGAGGATAGGTCCGAAACTGCTGCTGGCGCCCGGCCTGGTGCTGGTACTGCTGATGTGCACTTCGGGGGCCGGCTACTACGGCATGGTGCGCCAGAACGCATCGCTGGAGAACCTGGTGCAGGTGCGCGCGGCGCGCCTGAAGGCGGCCGCCGACGTGAGCGGCGAGGCCAAGCACGCGCACGCCAACATCTACCAATTGCTGGCCTGGACCAACGGCAGCTTCACCCAGGACCGGATCGGCGCGCTGGCCCGGGAACTGCGGGCCCGCCACGCCGCCATCGGGGCCCAGCTGGCGGCGCTGGCGGCCGTTGCCGAACCGGGCGAGCGGCCGTTCGTGGACGCCTCCACCGCGGCGCTGGCCGCCTACCGCAAGGCCGTGCGCGAGACCATGGAGATCGCCCAGGTGGACCAGTCGATCGCGGCCAACTCCATGGCCAAGGCCGAGCAGCAGTTCAGCCGCCTAAACGGCGCACTGGCCAAGCTGGCGGCGCTCGAGCAGCAACTGAGCGTGCAGGCGCACGGACGCGCCAAGGCTGAATTCCACACCCTGGGCCTGACCATGGCCGGCCTGTTGCTGCTGTCGGTGGCGCTGTCGCTGGTGGTGACGATGCGGGTGCGCGGCGCCATGCTGCGCGACATCCACGCCATCGCCGCCGTGGTGGTGAAGCTGGCCGCCGGCCAGCTGGCGCCCGGACGCGCCAACGATGGCCACGACGAGATCGCCCACACGGCCCGCCTGCTGGACGGCACCATGGCCCAGCTCAGCGCCACCTTGCGCACCATCCTGGGCGCCGTGCAGAACATCGACCTGGCCGCGCACGATATCGCCAGCGGCAACCTGGACCTGTCGAACCGCACGGAACGCCAGGCCGGCTCGCTGGAGCAGACGGCCAGCGCCCTGGACAGCCTGACCGGGGCCGTGCGCGACAACGCGGCCCACGCGCGGCAAGCCTGCCAGCTGGCCGACGGCGCCTCGCAGCTGGCCGAACGGGGCGGCGCGGCCATGGGCGAGGCCGTGGCGACGATGGACTCGATCCGCGCCAGCGCCGGCCAGATCGTCGACATCACGGGCGTGATCGACGCCATCGCCCTGCAAACCAATATCCTGGCCCTGAACGCGGCCGTCGAGGCGGCCCGCGCCGGCGAGCAGGGACGCGGTTTCGCCATCGTGGCGGCCGAAGTGCGCACGCTGGCGCACCGCTCGGCCGCCGCCGCCAGCCAGATCAAGGACCTGGTGGCCACCTCCGTGGCCACCATCGACACGGGCAGCAGCTCGGTGCGCCAGGCCGGCGAGCGCATGGGCGAGCTGGCCACTTCCGTGCGCCAGGTGAACGACATCATCCGCCGCATCAGCAGCGCCAGCGCCGACCAGGCGCAAGGCATCGCGGAAGTGAACCAGGCCATGGTCCAGATGGACGAGATGACCCAGCAGAACGCGGCACTGGTGGAACAGGCCGCGGCGGCGGCGTCCAGCCTGCAGGAGCAGACGGAAAACCTGACGCAGGCGGTGGCCGTGTTCCAGCTCGACGCGGGGGAGACGCCAACGGCGCCCGCCCCGGCTCCGGCCGCCGCGGCGGCCAACAACCCGGCGGCAATCTTGCCCAGCAGGCCACAGCCCACCCGGCCGGGACCGGCAAACATGACAAATGGACATCGAAACGGGCTGCGGCGCGCCCGCCGCGCGTGAAAATCCGCCATCGGCGACACATTTTCACGCCAAAATCGCGCAACCGGGAGCGGGAAGCGGCGATAATCGGAAGTGAGCGGACTCGGCGCGAGGCGCCCGGCTGGTTTATAGTGCTGGTTTTAGTGCCGCGCCGTCGCCGTCCCGTAACCCGAAAACCATCATGACCCCAGCCGCAGCCCCAGCCTTGCCAGTCGAAAACACGGTGGAAGACGCCCTGCTGCGTTCGATCCGCATCCCGCCTCGGCCCAGCCTGCTGGTCGACCTGCAACAGGAACTGGCCGAGCCGGACCCGTCGCCACGGCGCATCGCCCGCATCATCGGCAACGACGTGGGCATGTCGGGCGCCCTGCTCAAGCTGGCCAATTCGCCGTTCTACGGGGCCGGGCGCAAGGCCAAGTCGGTGGAACAGGCCATCAACTTCCTGGGCATCAACCACTGCGCGGCCCTGCTCACGGGTTTGCTGGCCAAGCAAGCCATCGAAGGCGACGGCGCCACCCTGGAGCAGTTCTGGGAAACCTCGGCCCGGCGCGCCCAGGCCCTGGTCTACACCTCGCGCCAGCTGCGCATCGCCCCGCCCGACATCGCCCACACTTTCGGCCTGTTCTGCGACATCGGCGTGCCGCTGCTGATGAACCGCTTCCCCGGCTACGTGGACACCTTCGCCGCCGCCAGCAACGACCCGGTGCGCCGCTTCACGGAAGTGGAAGACGCGCGCCACCAGACCAACCACGCCGCCATCGGCTGCCTGCTGGCGCGCAACTGGGGCCTGTCGCCGGACGTGTCGTGGGCCATCCTGCTGCACCACGACTACCGCGTGCTGGACGACCCGGCCACGGACGACGCCGTGCGCTCGCTGGTGGCGCTGTCGGTGCTGGCCGAAAAAGGCATCCAGCGCTACCATGGCAACCCGGTCTCGCTGGAGTGGGACAAAGGCGGCGCCCCGGCCTGCCGCCACCTGGGCCTGTCCGAGGACGAGACGGCCGACCTGCTGGACGAATTGCACGAAACCTTTCACAACGAGCGCTGACACCGCGCAGTCGCCCGCGCCGGGGCCGTCCGCACGGCCCCCTCATTTCAGGAAACCATGTCAAAAAACAAGCGCCCCGTGTCCCGCAAACCGGCCGACACGCCCGAACTCAAGGATGAACTGCTGACCCGCAACCTGTGCGAACTGGCCCTGGAACTGGCCGAGCAGGAAGACCCGGACACCATGAGCGAGCTGCTGCGCCAGCGCGCGACCACCTTCCACAAGCTGGTGCGCAAGCTGCTCAACCAGCACAAGGACGAGGTGCTGTACGGCGCCATCGAACTGGCCCAGGACGAGGACGTGGGCGCCTGCCGCTACCTGCGCGAAGCCATCGAGGAGGCGGCCGGCACCGTGCTGCTGCGGCGCGACAACGCCCCCACGCTGGAAATCGACGCCTTCGCCATCCCCGTGTTCGTGCACAGCACGGGCGGCCTGGACCCGGCCCAGGATTTTCAGGACCCGCAGGCCTACGACGCCCTGTTGGCCAGCTTCCAGCAGGGCGAACTGGAGAGTCCCAAGGCCAAGGTGGTGCTGATCGGCCACGCCTACGACCTGGGCGAGATCGACCGCATCACCTACAGCAACTTGCACGAGATGGTGCGCGAGGCGGCCACCTCGATGACGGAAAAGAAACTGGTGCCCACGCCGGCCATCGAACGCAGCCTGGCCGGCTGGACGGCGACACCATTCGGCCCCGAGGACGCGGCCGTGGAACTGCGCTTCCTGGTCGGCTTCGCGCTCAAGCGGGCCGACGACCCGTTCTACCGGGTGCCAGCCGGCGAGGCGGCGGCCGACGCCTATTTCGCGCGCCGCATGGCACGCTACCAGCGCTGGACCGAGCAGTACGGGCCGCTGGTGCGGCGCTGCCTGGGAGGTGCGCGGCCGCTGGAACTGAACTTCCTGTACCAGGACCTGTTCTTCGGCGCCAAGCAGCAGGGCGTGGCCGAACACGACATGCTGCAACTGCTGGCCACGCTGAACCAGGCGCTGGCGGCGCGCGGCGCCGCGCCGGAGCAGGCCACGGCCACCGTCGGCCCGGCCGGCGCCGACCATGCGCCGCAATTGCGCACCTGTCTGTACCTCGATGGCGAACCACTGGCCGCCTACGACAAGCCGCTGGATCCGGGCGCGGACCTGGAAACGGAAGTGGCCGATGTGCGCGACGCGCTGGCCAGCATCGGCCTGGGCCAGCTGTCCGTGGCCGCCGGATTCGACGCCGGCGGGGCCCCGCTGGCGCCGCCGGCGCGGTAAGGTCCGGGCCGATCGGGACGCACCTCCAGCCGTTTGACAGGGGCTAGGGAGCCGAGGATACTTGGCCTCTAGCGGCCCCCAGCCGCGGCCTGGGCGGTGCAGGCTACCAGCGCCGCCGCATAAAACCGGCGTCCCGCCCCGCGTGGGCGCCGCGGAGGAAATCATCATGTTGAGCCGTTTCGTTATCCTGTGCGCCGCCCTGCTGGCCGGTTGCGCCGGCCTGCCCCAGAACCGCGTCGCGGCCGTGCCGCCGGCGCGCCTGTTCCAGGACCAGTTGTTCGCGCCGCCGTCGGCCCCCATCAGCACCGACCAGCTGTTCGCCGTCACCCCGGCCATGGAAGCCTACCTGCAGGAACAGGTGCTGCACCAACAGCATGGCAAGGATAAGCGCCAGGCCCTGTTCGACGCCCTGTACCGGCGCGACAAGCTGCAACTGGAGTACGACTCGGCCGTCACCCGCAACGCCCAGCAAACCTTCGAGGCGCGGCGCGGCAACTGCCTGTCGCTGGTGATCATGACGGCCGCGCTGGCCAACAAGCTGGGGCTGGAAGTGCAATACCAGCGCATCACCATGGATGACGCATGGAGCCGCAGCGGCAACCTGTATTTCTCCAGCGGCCACGTGAACCTGATCCTGGGCCAGCCCAAGCTGGACCTGAGCAAGGGTTACAACTCGGCGCAGTACATGACGGTCGATTTCATCCCCATCCCGGCACTGGCCAAGCAGCAGGCCCAGCCGCTGGAGGAGCGCACCGTGGTGGCCATGTACATGAATAACCGGGCCGCCGAACTGCTGGTGCAAAACAAGCTCGACGACGCCTACTGGTGGGCCCGCGGCGCCGTCGGCCAGGATCCCGCCTTCCTCAACGCCTACAACACGCTGGGCGTGATCTACCAGCACCACGGCGACGTGGCGCCGGCCGAGCAGGTGCTGCGCTATGCGTGGAACCAGGCACCTGACAACACCGTGTTCCTGTACAACCTGGCCCAGGCGCTGGCCGAACTGGGCCGGCCCCAGGAGGCGCAGGCGCTGCGGGCGCGGCTGGCCCAGCTGGAACCGTATCCGCCGTTCTACTTCTTCAACCAGGGCCAGCAGGCGATGCGCGCCGGCGACTACGGACGCGCGCGCGACCTGTTCCAGCGCGAGCTGGACCGTTCGCCCGACTACCATGAATTCCACTTCTGGCTGGCCGTGGCCTCGTTCAAGCTGGGCGACCTGGCGCGGGCCGACATCCACATGAAGCAAGCCATGGAAAACAGCACCACGCGCGGCGACCACGACCTGTACGCGGCCAAGCTGGACCGGCTCAAGGCCTACGAGGCCCAGGCGACCCGGTAATGGCCGGCCCGCGCGCGGGCCCAGGTGTTGCGCCGGCCACCACAACGGCTTGACAGAATGTTGCGCATGCGCAACAATTGTAAAATATATAAACTGTCCGCCCGAGGATACCGCCATGCACCGACTCTGGTCCGCTCTTACGCTCGCCTCCCTGTTGACCGCCTGCGGCGGCGGCGGCGCGGGGGGCACGCCGGCCCCGGCCACCAGCGCGGCGCTCACGTTCAGCCCGGACAAGGTGGCCATCTCGGCCGTGGCTGGCACCACCGCCACGGCCACCGTCAACGCGGCCGTGGCGCGGCCCGCCGATTTCAACGGCGCCGCCGTCTATGCCTACCTGGTCGACAGTGCCGGCGTGCTGCTGCCCAACGCGCAGCTGGTGCAGGACAGCGCCCAGTCTTACCATGCCACCTTGCAGACGGCGGCCACGCTGGCCGCCGGCAGCTACCAGGGCAATTTCACCGTCAAGCTGTGCCGTGACAGCGCGTGCGCCAGCCAGTTTCCCGGCTCGCCCATGCAACTGCCTTATGCCATCGAAGTGGCGCCGGCCGGCTCGGCCCCCTTCACGGCCAGCAGCGCCGCGCCGCTGACGGTCACCATGCACCAGGGCGGCGCCGCGCCGGCGCCGGCCGCCATCAGCGTGCAGGCCACAGGGCGCAGCTGGAGCGCGGCCAGCGGCGCCGCCTGGCTCACCCTGAGCAGCACCAGCGGCAGCGGCAACGCCACCCTCACGGCCAGCTATACGCCCGCCAGCCTGGCGCCCGGACAATACAGCACCGCCATCACGCTGACGGCCGGCGACGGCCTGGTAGCCACCGTGCCCGTGTCGCTGACGGTACTGGCGCCGGGCTTCCAGCTCAGCAGCGACGGCGTCGCCTTCACCGCCATCAATGGCGCGCCCATCGCCTCGCAGGACGTGCAGTTCGCCACCGACAACGCCCAGGCCACGCGCTGGAGCGCGGCCAGCGGCGCGGGCTGGCTGCGCGCCAGCCCCAGCCAGGGCTACACTCCGGCCACCACCACGCTGTCGATCGACCCGACCGTCGGCGCCCTGGCCAGCGGCAACTACAGCACCAGTTTGACCCTGACGGCCGACGGCATCACGCCACGCCAGTTACCCGTGTCACTCAAGCTGGTGCGCGCCACCTTGCTGGCCTCGAACGCCGCCGTGACGCTGGGCGGCACGTACGGGCGCGACTTCAGCCCCCGCAACGTGACGCTGAGCCTGAACACGGGCACGAACCAATGGCCGTGGCTGCTCTCGGCCGTGCCGGCCTGGGCCGGCAGCAGCGCGGCCAGCGGCAATGTGGGCGCGGCCGGCAGCACCGTCACCATCACGGCCAACCCGGCCGCCGCCCCGGCCGGCAGCACGACGGTGCAAATGGTGGCCGCCGCCACCGTCAATGGCGACATCGTCACGGCCCCGGTGGCGCTCACCATCAACAAGGACAAGCACAAGCTGCTGCCCTCCGAGCTGGGCGTGGCCATGAGCGGCTCGCCCGGCTGGTCGCGCGTGACGCGGCGCGTGACCATCGTCGACAACTACGGCCTGGTGCCCGACTGGACCGCGGCCAGCGACCAGCCCTGGCTGACGGCCAGCGGCAGCGGCGCCAGCCTCACCCTGTCGGCCGACCCCAGCACGCTGGCGCCCAACTCGCTCAACTACGCCACCGTGACGGTGACCCCGACCGACCCCGCCATGGCGGCCGCCACCCCGATCCGGGTCGCGTTCTGGAAGGGCACGGCCAGCCCGACGGCGCCCGTGTCGCCCCACCCGCTGTACCGCAACATCGTGGCCGATCCGATCCGGCCGCTGGTGTACGCCCACAACGGCGGCACCACCATCGACATCTACAACGTCTACACTGGCCAGCTGGCCGATACGCTGACCGGCTTTGGCGGCGCGCTGGGCGACATGGCCGTGTCGGCCGACGGCACGCTGCTGTACGCGTACGACCTCGACAACAGCAAGCTGGAAGTGCGCGTGCTGGCCACCAAGGCCGTGCTGGCGCGCTGGCCGCTGGCGCACCAGCCCGACCGCAGTTCGCGCCTGACCCTGCTGCACCCCAACGGCGTGGATCTGGTGGCCCTCAACGACGGCAGCATCTACAACAGCGCCGGCAAGCTGCTGGCCAGCCTGCCGATCCAGGGCGGCACGCTGAGCGCGGCGGCCGACGGCAAGCGCCTGTATGTGCAGGACGAGGATGGCACGGCCGTGCACCTGGCCACCTACACCCTCGATTACGCGGACCTGGCCGGCGGCACCCTGTTCGCGGCGCAGTTGCCGGCCGCCACCCACCTGGGCAACGGCAGCGCCGGCCAGGACATCGCCACCAGCGCCGACGGCAGCACGCTGTACGCGGCCAGCAGCACGCCCACCCAGTGCAGCGTGCTGGGCACGAACGACCTGGGCACGCTGTCCTACCTTCCCAGCGGCAACAGCGCGCCCGACAACGTGGAAGTGGGCAGCGATGGGCGGGTCTATTGCGGCGTGGCCGGCAAGTCGGCCGCGGCCGACGTGTGGGTCTACAGCGCGGCCGGCGTGCTGCTGCAGCAGCTCAAGTTCGTGCCCGTGGGGCGCCAGCTGGCGCCGCGCCAGATGGTGATCTCGGGCGACGGCTTCATCCTGATTGGCCTGAACGACGACGGCGTGCTCAATATCGTGCCCGTGGGGCCGTGAGGTCGCCGCGGCCCACTCAGGCCAAGGCCTCGCGCAGCGCCGCCCAGCGCGCCATTTTTTGTTCAAACGGCAAGGTGTAGGCGGGACTGCTGGACGGCAAATCGAGCAAGCGCCAGCGCGCCGCATCGGACGCCAGTTGCTTGCGCCCCAGCCGGGCGGCAGTGCCGCCATTGAAGGCGATCAGGCCCAGCTGCGGCAGGCTTGCCACCAGCGCCAGCAGATCGTTGCTGGCGTGGTCGCGAATACCGCTATCGAGGCTGCCTGTCCGCTCGGCTTCGGCCACCACATCCCACAAGCCCACACCATGGGCCAACAAGGCCTGCAGGCGCGCCGCATACTCCAGCGCGACCAGGTCGATATCCAGCACTTGCGACATCAAGCCCCAGAATTTGTTCTGGCGGTTGCCGTAGTATTGCTGCAGTGCCAGCGATTGCTCGCCCGGCAAACTGCCCAGCACCAGCACCCGCGTATGGCGGTCGACAACGGGATCAAAACAACGCTTGCGCGCGGCCGATGGCGCCTGGGCTGGACGGAGGGATGGCGTGGACATGAACGGGCACTGGACGGCGCCAAGGTTGGCAACCTCGCCATGGTAGCACTCCGGCGGCGCGGCCACAGGCGCCCCCACCAGGGCCCGGGCCGGCCCTGTCGCCTAGGGTCGTCCCGCGATGGCAAACGCGAGCTGCCCACGCGCGGGACTATCGTCAGCCAGCGCGACAACGGCGGCCGTGCTCAACAGCACGTAACCGATCAGGGTGGCCACTTTGAATCGCAGCGAGGTAGGCATGAGCGTCTCCGGTGGGAAAGGATGGTTTTTTTATAATAGCCAGTTGGATGACCGGCGCCGCGCCTTCTTCCCCGCCACTGCGCCACATCAAGCACGGATGTGGTCTATTTGTCAATAAAGTAGCTGGCGAGCAAGTTTCCGGCAAGCCCGGTATACTGCAGCGATGTCCTCTCCCATCCTGTTTCTTGCCGCCTGCCTGATCTGGGGCTCGACCTTCTTCGCCATCACCTTGCAGCTGGGCCAGGTAGCGCCGGCCGTGTCCGTCGTCTACCGCTTCGCCATCGCCTCGGCCGTCCTGTTCGCCTGGTGCGCGGCGCGCGGCGACAGGCTGCGCCTGCCATGGCGCACCCAGCGCTGGCTGCTGCTGCAAGGCATCGCCAGCTTCGGCCTGAGTTACATCTGCACTTACACGGCCGAGCAATACCTGGTATCGGCCCTGGTGGCCGTGCTGTTCGCGCTGATGGTGTTCTGGACCCCGATCTGCAGCCACCTGATGCTGGGCACGCCGCTGACGGCCCGCATCTGGACGGCGGGCGCGGCCGCCATGGCCGGGGTCACGCTGCTGTTCTATCAATCCATCGCCAGTGCCGGGACGGCCGTGGCCGGCGCCGGCAACGGCCACTTCCTGCTGGGCCTGGGACTGGCCCTGTGCGCCACCCTCTCCAGCTCAGTCGGCAACGTACTGGTGGTCAAGGTGCGCCAACAATCGTCCAACGTACTGCTGACCATGGCCTGGTCCATGCTGTGGGGCACGCTGATGGTGGCCGCCTGGGTGCTCGTCAGCGGCCAGTCGTTCACGCTGCCGGCCACGGCCCGTTACTGGGGCGGCCTGTTTTACCTGGCCGTGTTCGGTTCCGTGATCGCGTTCGCCGCCTATTTCACGCTGATCCTGCGCATCGGCTCGCACAAGGCCGTCTACATCGGCGTCGTCACGCCCGTCATTTCCGTGCTGCTGTCGATCCGGCTCGAACACTTCCGCCCCGGCCCGCTGGAATGGCTGGGCATGCTGGTCTGCCTGGCCAGCGTGGCCTGGGCCTTGCGGGCCGACGCGCCCGCCCCTTCCGTCAACCCCAAACTTGAAAGCGCCGCATAATCCATGAGCAAGCCGCAACTGACCATCCGCCCCGCCACCCCTGCCGACGTGGACGCCATCTTCAGCATGATCCACGAGCTGGCCGTGTTCGAAAAACTGGAACACCTGGTGGTGGCCAACCCCGCCATGCTGCAAGACGGCCTGTTCGGTCCCCACCCCGCCTGCGAAGCCATCGTGGGCGAGGAAGCGGGCGAGGTGGTGACCTTCGCCCTGTTCTTCCACAACTTCTCCACCTTCCTGTGCCGCAAGGGACTGTACCTGGAAGACCTGTACGTCAAGCAATCGTGCCGTGGCAAGGGTTACGGCAAGCAGATGCTGGTGGCGCTGGCCCAACTGGCGGTGGCGCGCAACTGCGGCCGCTTCGAATGGTCGGTGCTGGACTGGAACGAAAACGCCATCAACTTCTACCGTGGCGTGGGCGCCGACGTGATGCCGGACTGGCGCATCTGCCGCGTCACCGGCGACGCCTTGCAGCAACTGGCAGCGGCTTAACGGACGGAAAAACCGTGTTACGTCCCCGATTTTGCGCCACGGGAAAATCGGGGACGTAACACGGTTTTTCTGTGTTGAAAAAAAATCCCACGAGCGCCAGGCGCCGCGTGGGATTGAACCCATGTTGAGTGGGAGGGGAGATTGAAGCAACGCCTTCACTATAATCGCCCGTCCGGCGGCGTGCGCAGGTACTTTACATTTGCTTACGCCAGCTCAATATTGCTTACATCGCACTAACTCGCGCGCGCCGGCCGGCGCCCATTGACGCGGCACAAAGCCCGCCCCGTGGCGAGCCGTACCATGGATTGTCACCACGTCCGGGAGCCCGCCATGAACAAGTTGCCGCCCTTCGCCTTGCTGCTCTACAAGGCTTACCTGTGCTGGCGGCTGGACCATTGCCAGCGCCACCTGCACACCATCGCCGCCCAGCGCGAGAACGACTTCCAGGCCGAACGCCTGCTGCACCGGGAAGTGGCCGTGGTGCGGGCCAAACTACACACGCTGTGACGCGGCCCGTCCCGCCAGCCGCTCCAGCAATTCAAACGCTCCCTGGGTCAGCAGGGCCAGCACGGCGGCCGGAATGGCGCCGGCCAGCAGCATGGCGTTGTCGTTCAACGCGAGGCCGATGGTGATGCGTTCGCCATAGCCGCCGGCGCCGATGAAGGCGGCGATGGTGGCCGTGCCGACGCTCATCACGGCGGCCGTCTTCACGCCGGCCAGGATCACGGGCAGCGCCAGCGGCAGCTCCACGTGCCATAAACGCTGGTACGGACGCAGCCCCAGGGCCAGCGCCGCCAGCCGCAGCCCTGGCGGCACCTGCAGCACACCGGTGCAGGTATTGCGCACCACGGGCAGCAGCGCGTACACGAACAGCGCCACCAGGGCCGGCACCGCGCCTATGCCCAGCAAGGGGATCAGCAACGCCAGCAGGGCCAGCGACGGCACCGTTTGCAGCACGCCCACCAGCGCCAGCACCACCTGCCGCAAACGCGGCACATAGGCGGCCAGCACGCCGAGCGGGATGCCCGCCAGGCAGGCCAGTGCCACCGCGACCAGCACCAGCGTGATGTGCTGGCGCGTGAGGAGCCACAGCTTGTCGTCGAAGACCTTGGCCAGCAAGCCATCGTGCGGGGCGGATGACGCCGGCGTCGCCACGGCCGATGACGCCAGTGTTGGCGTGGGCGATGGCACGGACGATGACACCCGCGCTGGCGGCATGGCCGGCGCGGCCGATGGCGCCGGCAGCGGATGCGCGGCCAGCCAGCCGCGCGCCACGGCCGCAAAACTCTGGCCGTCGATCTCGGCGGCGCCGTTCATGGCGATCATGTCGGCCGCGCTGATGCGGCCTTGCAGCCGCCCCAGCGCCGCCCATGCCGCCGGAAAGCGGGCCGCCGCATCGAGCCGGTACAGCAGCACGGCGTCGTAGCGGGGAAAATAGTGGCGGTCGTCGTCGAGCACGCGCAAGCCGTCGCGGGCGATCTTGGCGTCGGTCGAATAGATGTCGATCACGTCCACCTGGCCCTGCCTGAGCGCGTCGTAGGCGATGCCGTGATCGAGGCCGGCCGGCTGTTGCGGCAAGCCATAGCGCCGCGCCAGTCCGGGCCAGCCGTCGGCGCGGCCGATGAATTCATGCGACAGGCCAAAGCGCAGCGTGGGACGGGCCGCCAGATCGCTCAAGGTGCGTGGGCCATCGGGAGCGCCGCGCACGGCCAGCGCGTAAGTGTTGTTAAAACCCAGCGGCACGGCCACGCCCAGCCCCAGCGGCGCCAGTTCGCGGCCGATCTGTTCCAGCGTGGCCGGCGCTTTGTGGCGCAGGATTTCCTGGTCTATGGTGCCCAAGTATTCGGGATACAGGTCGATCTTCCCGGCCCGCAGCGCGGCCAGCACGATGGCCGTGTTGCCCAGCCCTTGCAAGTGTTCCGTGCGGGCATACGGCGCCGCCGTTTGCGCCAGCAACTCGCCCAGGATGTAGGATTCCGTGAAACGCTTGGAGCCGATGCGCAGCGTGGCTTGCGCGCCATCGGCCGGCGTTGCCGCCGCCGGCGATGTCGACGGCGCCGCCATCGCGCATCCGCATAGGAGCCAGCACGCGGCCAGCCATCGCAGCCGCACCAGCGGTCGCACCGCGTTGCCCCACCCGCTACGTTCGCGCACGCGCCCTCCCCTATCGTTCCGCCAGTGGGGCAAGCTTACCATCGCCGGCTCGCGTACGCGTACGTGCGCGGGCGCGAGTGCGCGCGGGGGAACGTCAGGCGCCCAGGCGCACCATGGACGCCTTGAGCGCCTGGTTCAGCGTTTCATAGCACTCGTCCAGGTGCGCCTTGTTCTCGCGGCTGCCCGGCTTGGCCAGCGCGGCGCGGATCTGGCGCTGCAGCTCCAGCGCATGCTCGCGCTGCAGGCTGCGCGCGTCGGCCGGCGTGGTGGCCGTCGGACGCAGCAGCATGGTCGCCAGCCGCTTCAGGTGGGCCCGTTGCAGGTTGCGCCGCATGCCCGTGATTTCCTTGCCCGTCCTCAGTTCACTCCACACGGCCGACTGCACGGTGCCATACAGCTCGTCGAGGCTGAGCGCCTTCTTGCCGTCGTCCAGCTTTTCCTGCGCGTCGAGCACACGGGTGGCCACCGCGTCCGACATCAGCTGATCCAGCGCCGCCGATTGCAGCATCAGCACGCGCCCGCCCACCGACACGTCCGGCCGCCCCCGCGATTCGAAGTGGTCCGGCCCCAGGCGGCTGATCATGGCGGGCGCGAACTTGAAGCTGTCGGCCTGGAACAGGCTGCCCGTCAACATCTGCAGCGCGGCGCGCTGGCGCGGCAGGGAGACCGGCGTGAACGTGGCGCGCCCCGTGCCCGCGTGGTCGCGCAGATAGGTCTGGCCGCCCACGTACTTGACCACCACCGGCAACGCGCGCGCGAACTGGACGAAGCCATAGTCGAAGCTGCGGCGCAGCGATTCATAGCTTTCGCCGGGCTTGAGCTGGCGCGTCTGCAGCCGGTCCCACAGCTCGCGCGACAGGGTCAGGCGCCGCTCCACGTAGGCCAGCGGATCGCTGCCCAGGTCGAAGGCATTGACATCGGGGTCGGCCGCCCGGCCATCGACTTCCTGGTCGGTGCCGAAGGCCAGTTGCGGCTCGTTCGAGCGGGCCGCGATCTTCGCCAGTTCATCCTTCTCCTGCTCCGCGGCGATCGGTTTATAGGCGTATTCGATGGCCCAGTAATCGTACGGCCCCAGCGCGGAGGCCACGTATTCGCCCTGGCGCTCGCCCTTGACGGACAGGTTGAACGGCGCGTAGTCCATCACGGAACCGGTCATGCCGTTGCGCTGCGTGAACGCGGGGTCCTGCAATTGCTTGAGGTCGTACACGGTGGAGGCGCGGAAGTTGTGGCGCAGGCCCAGCGTGTGCCCCACTTCATGCATGACGACGGAGCGCACGTAGGCCTGGGCCAAGGCGTCGGCCTGCGGGCTATCGAGTCCCACTTCGCCGCGCGCTTCCAAAAGGTCCAGCGCGAAGCCCATTTCCTGGGCCGAGTCCAGCATGTAGTCGCAATGCGTTTCGCCGTCGCCCGCCGCTTGCGCGACCGTGGCGGCTGCGCTCTCGCCGCTCTCGCCGGCCACGCGGCGGGCATCGCGCGCGAACACGTCGGAGATGGCGATATCGGCATCGAGGATCTCGCCGCTGCGCGGGTCGACCTGGGATGGCCCCACGGCGAAGGCGGCGTCGCTGCCGATGAACCAGCGGATCGACGCATGGCGCGCGTCGAGCGTGTCGAAGTGGTCCTGCTCCGTTTGCTGGCGCACGACGATGGCATTCCTGAAGCCGATCCGCTCGAACGCGGCGTTCCAGGCCAGCACGCCCTGCTCGACGGACTTGCGGTATTTTTCCGGGATGTTCTTGTCCAGCCAGTACACGATGGGCTGCTTCGGTTCCGACAGCGGCAGCGCCGGATCCTTCTTCTCCAGCCGCCAGCGCTCGATCACGTGGCTGGCCGTGGTGGGCCGGACATCGTCCGTGAAGTCCTGGGTGGTGGTAACGAAGTGGCCGATGCGGTCGTCGGCCGGGCGCGCGTGCATCGGTTCAGCCGGCAGCGGCATGAAGCTGTAGTAAAAACCGAGGAACATGCTGCGCGGGTCCGGCAGCGTGGTGGGCGGGCCGGGCAGCGCCACGGGCTGTGGCGTGATGGGCGACGCGCCGATACGCGGCACGGCATAGTGGGCACTCACACGCAAGCCCGTCATGGCCTCGTCGGCCCGCAGCGTGACGAAACTGCTGTTGCGCGCATCGAGTACGAACGGCAGCCGGTACGCGTATTCGAGCCGGGTGGAATAGCCGGGGATGTCGCTGAATAACAACGCATTGGCCTCGATCAGCACCCCGTGGGTCTGCGGATGGGGCGCGCTGGCCACGGGTGCGGCGGCCAGCAGGCTGTCCGAATACGCCTGCGACACGGCCAGCGCCTGCGGCGTGCCGCCGCGCGCGCTGTAGCGGGTGTTCTTGGCGATCATCTGCACCAGGTTGCCGATGCGGTGGAAATACACCACCTGGCTCTCACCCATCTGGCCACCGTACAGGCCACGCTCACCGATGCCGTTGGTGGTGTTGATGGACATGAAGATGGGCCGGTCGAACATCTCCGGGCGCAGCTCCAGCCACACTTTTTCATCCTTCTGGTACAGCGGCAAAAAGCCCGGCACGTGGGCTGCGCCGCGCACCACTTCCAGGAACGGCTTGGGCGCGGACGCCGCCGCCAGCATGGCCGCCAGCGGATTGGCCGGCGCCGCGGCCGGCGTGGCGGCCGCCGTAGTGGCACCAGCGTCGCCCGTATGTGGCGAGGTGGCCGGAGCGGGATCCTGCGCCAGTGCCTGGGCGGCCAGCGCCAGCAGCACGGTGGAAACGTGGGATTTCAGGGCGAACGACGGCGGTAACACGGGCATGGCGATCCTGGTACAAGCTGAGAGTCGGGAAAAACGCTCGTGATAATGTACCTGATCAAACCGCCGCACGGACGGAAATTCGAGGATTCCCTCTAAATCACGGGCGAGCGCCAGACGCCCGAATTGACCACGCCCACGCAGGGATTGAAGCCGATCGCGTACGACAAGTCAGCCGGCCGGTCGATGCGCCACAGCGCGAAATCAGCCCGTTTGCCCACGGCCAGGCTGCCGATGTCGTGCTGGCGCCCCAGCGCGCGCGCCGCGTGCACGGTGCAGCCGGCCAGCGCCTCCTGCGGCGTCAGGCGCCACAGCGTACAAGCCATGTTCATCGTCAGCAGCAGCGACGTCATGGGCGAGGTGCCGGGATTGCAGTCCGTGGCCAGCGCCATCGGCACACCGGCCGCGCGCAGGGCCGCCACGGGCGGCTGCACCGTCTCGCGCAGGAAGTAATAGGCGCCCGGCAGCAGCACGGCCACGGTGCCCGCGCGCGCCATGGCGGCCACGCCATCCGCGCTCAGGTGTTCCAGGTGGTCGGCCGACAGCCCGCCGTAGCGGGCCACCAGCTGCGCCCCGCCCTGGTCCGACAACTGCTCGGCGTGCAGCTTGACGGGCAGGCCGTGGCGCCGCGCGGCCACGAACACGCGCTCGGTCTGTTCGGCCGAAAAGCCGATGCGCTCGCAGAACGCGTCCACGGCGTCGGCCAGGCCCTGTTCGGCCAGCGTGTCGAGCATGCCGCACACTTCGGCGATGTAGTGCTCGGGGCGGCCCGCGAATTCGGGCGGCAGCGCGTGCGCGCCCAGGAAGGTGGTGGCCACGCTCACCGGCAGCTCGCGGCCCACGCGGCGCGCCACGCGCAGCATCTTCGCTTCCGTCTCCAGGTCCAGGCCGTAGCCGGACTTGATCTCGATGGTGGTCACGCCCTCGGCCAGCAGGCTGGCCACGCGCGGCATGCTTTGCGCCAGCAGCTCGTCTTCCGTGGCGGCGCGGGTGGCGCGCACGGTGGACATGATGCCGCCGCCGGCACGGGCGATGTCCTCGTAGGTGGCGCCGTTCAGGCGCGCCTCGAATTCGTCGCTGCGGTTGCCGGCGTGGACGATATGGGTGTGGCAGTCGATCAGGCCAGGCGTGAGCCAGCAGCCGCCGCCATCGTGCACGGCACGGGCCGAGTCCTGGGCGCCGGGCGGCAGTTCGGTGCGCGGCCCCAGCCAGGCGATGCGGCCGTCGCGCACGGCAATGGCACCGTCACGGAGCTCGCCATAGCCGTCGGCCATGGTGGCCAGATTGACGTTGATGAACAGGGTGTCCCAGTCTGCGGTCATGCGTCGGTCTTCGCTTGTGCTTGAGTACTCAAGTAATTAATGGGGGATGATGTCGGCCACCAGCACGGTGGCCTGGATGGTGTCCATGGTCCACGCCTGGTCCGAGTCGAGCACCACGGCGTCGTAGCGCACCAGGGCGATGCGTTCCGTGGCGCTGCTCAGGGTCAGGCTTTCCCCTTCGGCCAGGAACAGCACGGTGGTGGCGCTGCGCCGCACCAGCTCCTGCCGGCCGCGCACCACGCGCCGTTCCAGCCGGTGGCGGCAACGGCCGCGCCGCGTCATGACGTTGAAGTCCGTCGTCAGGCCACCCGTGATGGTCGCTTCGACGGTCGCTTCGCCGGGAAATTCGATCAACGGTTCGCTGGGACTGAGCACGAAGCGTTCGTTGCCGAAGTCCAGCAGCACGCCGTCGCCGTCCACCAGCGCCAGCGAGCGGTCGATGCCGGGGAACGGCGAGAACGGTCCGTCCTGGGTGATGGTGGCCAGGCTGACGCGCCAGTCGAAATGGTCGAAGTCCGCGCCGGGCGGCATGACGACGATTTCCGTGGTGCTGCCGCCACCGTTCTTCCATGGGGTGGGCCGTAGGCTTGCGTACTGGATCAGCTGGGTCATCGGAACTCCCTCAGTTCGGCCAAGGTTTGCCGGAAGCGCGCGGCGATGGCCTGCTGCGCCACGTGCTGCTGCTTGCGCACCACCCACTGGCCGCCCACCATCACGTCCCGCACCAGGTTGTCGTTGCCGCTGAAGATGAAGGTGCCCAGCACCTCGTCCAGCGCCAGCCCGAACAGGTTGGGATGGTCGTCGTCCAGCACGATCACGTCGGCACGCTTGCCGGGCGCCAGCGCGCCCAGCGGCCGTCCCGCCGCCTGCGCCCCGCCTTGCAGGGCGCCCTGCCACAAAAAGTCGCCCACGTTGCGCTGCGCGGACGATACCGCAATATTACGCCGCTGTTGGGCCAAACGCTGCCCATATTCGAGCCAGCGCAACTCCTCCACCGCGCCCTGCGAGATATGGCTGTCGCTGCCGATGCCGAAGCGGCCACCGGCCGCCAGGTAATCCTGCAGGGGGAACAGGCCATCGCCCAGGTTCGCTTCCGTAGTCGGGCACAAGCCCGCCACGGCGCCGCTGGCCGCCAGCGCCGCCACTTCATCGTCCAATAAATGCGTGGCGTGGATCAGACACCAGCGCTGGTCCACAGCCATGTTTTCCATCAGCCACTGCACGGGGCGGCGTCCGCTCCAGGCCAGCGACTGCGCCACTTCCGCCTGCTGCTCGGCGATGTGAATATGCACCGGGCGCTCGGTCGGCAATACCTGCAGCACCTGGCCAATCTGTTCCACCGTCGCCGCGCGCAGCGAATGGGGCGCCACGCCCACCTCCGTCTGCCCGTCGCGCAACGCTTCCAGCGCCTCGATCACGGCCAGCACGTCGCGCACGTCCGTGCGGAAACGCTGCTGCTCCGGCTTGAGCGCCTGCGCGCCGAAGCCCGAATAACTATACAACACAGGCAGCATGGTGATGCCGATGCCGGCCAATCGTGCGGCGGCAATCACCCGCTCCGCCGTCTCGGCCGGACGCGGGTACAGCGCGCCATCCGGCGTGCGTTGCACGTAATGGAATTCACACACGGCCGTGTAGCCGTGGCGCAGGCATTCCGAGTACAGTTGCGCCGCGATGGCTTCCATCTGCGCCGGCGTGATGTTACGGGCGAAGCGGTACATCAGCTCGCGCCAGGTCCAGAAGCTGTCCGGGCCATCGCCGGCCCGCTCCGTCTTGCCGCCCAGCGCGCGCTGGAAGCTGTGCGAATGCAGGTTGATCATGCCTGGCAGCGCGTACTGCGCCACCTCCACGCCGGCCGGTTGGGACGCATCGGGCGTGACGGCCGTCAGGCTGCCACTCGCATCCCATTCCAGCAGCACGTCCTGGCGCCAGCCTTCGGGCAGCAGCGCGTGGCGCGCGTACAAGGCGCGGCCGGCCATCATGCGCGAGCCCAATCGGCTGCGGCCTGTGTCATCTGCTGCAGCAATCCTTTGACCTGATCGGCCAGGTCCGGACGATAAGCGAACGGCGCACGCTCGTTCATGTAAGTGGACTGGCACATCTCCAGCTGGATCGCATGCACGCGCGCATCGGGCTTGCCGTATTGACGCGTGATATGGCCGCCCTTGAAGCGGCCGTTGACGGCCACCGTGTAGTGCTGCTGCGCGCGCGCGTGGGACACGATCGCTTCCGTGAGTCCGGGCGCGCAACTGGCGCCATCGGCCGTGCCGAAGTTCAGATCGGGCAGCTTGCCCTCGAAGAAGCGCGGCACGACGGAGGCGATCGAATGGGCGTCCCACAACACCACCTTGCCGTGGATGGCCAGCAGCCGGTCCAGCTCCGCGCGCAACTGCGCGTGGTAGGGACGCCAGTACAGCTGCAAGCGGCGCTGCACTTCCGCCTCGTCCGGTGCGCCGCCCTGCGGATACAAGGGCTCGCGATGGAAGGTGTCGAGCGGGCACAGGCCCGTCGTGTCCTGGCCCGGATACAGGTTGGTGTTCTCCGGCGGGCGGTTCAGGTCGATCACGTAGCGCGACCAGCGCGCCGACAGCGTGGAAGCGCCCATCTCGGCCAGGAAATCGTACAGCCGCACCAAATGCCAGTCCGTATCGGCCTTCTCCACGGCGGCCGGGGTCATGCGGGCCGCGATCTCGTCCGGGATGTCGGTGCCCACGTGCGGCATCGACACCAGCAGCGGAATGCTGCCCGCCTTGAATTGAAAGTCCATCGTCATCCCTCCCGGATTACGGATGCAGCGGCGCGAACAGGTTTTTGCACGAGGCGCTCAAGTCGCCCTTCAACACCATCTGCTTGGCCGCCTCGATGTCGGGCGCGAAGAAGCGGTCGGCGTCGAAGAACGGCACCTGCTGGCGCAACTGCGCGTGCACGTGCTCCAGTTGCGGCGACGTCTTGAGCGGGCGGTGGAAGTCGATGCCCTGCGCGGCGGCCAGCAGTTCGATGCCGACGATGGTCGCCGTGTTGTGGGCCATGTCATCCAGCCGGCGCGCGCCGAAGGTGGCCATGCTCACGTGGTCTTCCTGGTTGGCCGAGGTGGGGATGGTATCCACGCTGGCCGGGTGGGCCAGCGACTTGTTCTCCGACGCCAGCGCGGCCGCCGTCACGTGGGCGATCATGAAGCCGGAATTGACGCCAGGGTCGCGCACCAGGAACGGCGGCAGGCCGGACAAGGTGGCGTCGATCAGGAGCGAAATGCGGCGCTCGGAAATGCTGCCGATTTCCGCGATGGCCAGCGCCAGCGTGTCGGCCGCGAAGGCCACCGGCTCGGCGTGGAAGTTACCGCCCGAGACGATGTTGGGCAGGCCGCCGGCCGCGTCCTGGAAGATCAGCGGATTGTCGGTGACGGCATTCGCTTCGATCAGCAGCGTGCGCGCCGCGTTGGCGATCAGGTCCATGCAGGCGCCCATCACTTGCGGCTGGCAGCGCAGGCAGTACGGGTCCTGCACGCGCTCATCACCCACCAGGTGCGAGGCGCGGATGGCGCTGCCCGTCACCAGCTGGCGGTAGATGGCGGCGGCGGCGATCTGGCCCGGCTGGCCGCGCACCTCGTGCACGCGCGCGTCGAACGGCGAATCGCTGCCCTTGGCCGCGTCCAGCGACAGCGAGCCGGTAACCATGGCCGCTTCCAGCAGACGCTCGGCCATGAACAGGCCATGCAGCGCCAGCGCGTTCGACACTTGCGTGCCGTTGATCAGCGCCAGCCCTTCCTTGGCGGCCAGCACCACGGGTGCGATGCCGGCGGCCTTGAGCGCGTCGGCGGCCTGCATCAGCTCACCGTTCACGCGCACCTCGCCCACGCCCAGCATGGCCAGCGTCATGTGCGACAGCGGCGCCAGGTCGCCCGAGGCGCCCACCGACCCCTTGGCGGGAATGGCCGGCATGATGCCGGCGTTGTACAGCGCGATCAGGGTGTCGACGATCAGCGGGCGCACGCCCGAGTAGCCGCGCGCCAGGCTGCCGATCTTCATCAGCATCACGAGGCGCACCACGCCGTCCGACAGCAGTTCGCCCGTGCCCACCGAGTGCGACAGGATCAGGTTGCGCTGCAACTGCTCCAGCTTCTCGTCCGGGATGCGGGTCTTGGCCAGCAGGCCGAAGCCGGTGTTGATGCCGTAGGCCGCGTCACCCTTGGCGACGATGGCCTGCACGGCGGCGGCCGATGCTTCGATCACGGGATAGGCTTCGGCGGCCAGCGTCAAACGGCCCGCGTCATTCCAGACGGCCCGCAGTTCGGACAGGGTGATCTTGCCCGGCTTGAGGGTCCATGCGTTTTTCTGTGCTTGTTTCATTGTGGTTTCCTGAATTATCTGATTCGGGCCGATTCACTTGATCATCGGCAGGTTCAGGCCGTTGCGCTTGGCGCAGGCGATGGCCGTCTCGTAGCCCGCATCGGCGTGGCGCATCACGCCCGAGCCGCAGTCGTTGACCAGCACCCGGCCCAGGCGGCGCGCGGCGGCGTCCGTGCCGTCGGCCACGATCACCACGCCGGAGTGCTGCGAGTATCCCATGCCCACGCCGCCGCCGTGGTGCAGCGAGACCCAGGTGGCGCCGCCGGCCGTGTTGAGCAGGGCGTTCAAGAGCGGCCAGTCGGACACGGCGTCCGTGCCATCCTTCATGCTCTCCGTCTCGCGGTTCGGGCTGGCCACGGAACCCGTGTCCAGGTGGTCGCGGCCGATCACGATGGGCGCCTTCAGCTCGCCATTGCGCACCATCTCGTTGAAGGCCAGGCCGGCGATGTGGCGCTCGCCCAGGCCCAGCCAGCAGATGCGCGCCGGCAGGCCCTGGAAGGCGATGCGCTCACGCGCCATGTCCAGCCAGCGGTGCACCTGCGCGTGGTGCGGGAACAGTTCCTTGATCTTGGCATCCGTCTTGTAGATATCCTCGGGGTCGCCCGACAGCGCCACCCAGCGGAACGGACCGCGGCCTTCGCAGAACTGCGGGCGGATGTAGGCCGGCACGAAGCCGGGGAAGTCGAACGCGTTTTGCACGCCCTGGTCGAACGCCACCTGGCGGATGTTGTTGCCGTAGTCGACCACCTTCGCGCCCAGCGCCTGGAATTCCAGCATGGCTTGCACGTGGGCGGCGCACGAATCGGCGGCGGCGGCCTTCAGGCGCGCGTGGCGCTCCGGATCCTGCTGCGCGCTCTTCCAGTCGGCCACGCTCCAGCCGCGCGGCAGGTAGCCGTTGATCAGGTCATGGGCGGAGGTCTGGTCCGTCACCAGGTCGGGAATCAGGCCGCCCTCTTTGGCGCGGCGCACCAGTTCCGGCAGCACTTCGGCCGCGTTGCCCAGCAGGCCGATGGAAATCGCGTCACCGCGCGCCGTGTGGTGCTTGACCAGTTCCAGCGCCTCGTCGATGGTGGCGGCCTGCTTGTCCAGGTAGCGGGTGCGCAGGCGGAAGTCGATGCTGCTCTGCTGGCACTCGACCGTCAGCGACACGGCGCCGGCCATGGTGGCGGCCAGCGGCTGGGCGCCGCCCATGCCGCCCAGGCCCGCCGTCAGGATCCAGCGGCCCTTCATGTCGCCGCCGAAGTGCTGGCGGCCCGCTTCCGCGAACGTCTCATAGGTGCCCTGCACGATGCCCTGGGTGCCGATGTAGATCCAGCTGCCGGCCGTCATCTGGCCGTACATGAACAAGCCCTTGCGGTCCAGTTCATTGAAGTGCTCCCAGTTGGCCCACTTGGGCACCAGGTTGGAATTGGCGATCAGCACGCGCGGCGCGTCCTCGTGGGTCTGGAACACGCCGACCGGCTTGCCGGATTGGATCAGCAAGGTCTGGTTGTCCTCCAGTTCGCGCAGCGAAGCGAGGATCTGGTCGTAGCAGGCCCAGTTCCGGGCCGCGCGGCCGATGCCGCCGTACACCACCAGGTGCTTGGGATTTTCCGCCACCTCCTTGTCCAGGTTGTTCTGGATCATGCGGTAGGCCGCCTCGGCGCCCCAGCTCTTGCAGGTACGCTCGGGGCCGCGCGGGGCGCGGATGTCGCGAGTGGCGTCGTAGCGGGGATCGTTGTCCAGGGCGGTGTTCGGGGTGGTCATGGTATCTCCTCAAGGTTGTTGGGGGCGGCCGGACGCGATACACGACGCGCAGCCTGCGCATCCTTGAAGCATAAGTTGTCTATACAACTAAGTCAACCGAATTTTACCCCCCTGCTAAAAGCAACCAGCAACCGGTGTCAGGTCTGTCATTCGGACACGCAGGCCGCACCTTTGCGTTCGATCAAACAGTGCCGGTATCGCGTATGGCAGGTGGCCCTCGTTGAAGCCGCTATGGCAAATGAGCAAACGCGCCACCGGAAAGATCAAAGAAACGCTGCGACTGTCCGAATGACAGACCTGACACCGGTTTGGACTCTGGTTTGTGCCAACGGCTGGCACCAATGCAAAACGCCGCACGGCCCTGTCGGCACGTGCGGCGTTCGGTGACGCGATGGTGGACTAGAACAAGCCCTGCAGCGAAATGGAAATCAGCTTGGAGTCGCCAAAGAACGGATAGGCATAGTGCGACTTGTCCTTGCTCACGTCGTACTGGGCCTTGAGCGCCATGTTCTTGCGGAAGTCCCAGCGCAGCGACAAATACTGCGTGTTGCGCGCTTCGATCGGTTCCGTCACCGTCGTGTAGCGCGAGAACGTGTACATCGGCGTCCACGCCCCGAACTGGTAGCCCACGCCAATCAGCGCGTACTTGTAGACGTTGTTGATGCCCTTGGCGTCGTCCACCTGCTCATAGCGGTCCAGCTCCGACTTGACCAGCCAGTCCTTGTAGTCCATGTTGGCCGAGATGCCCATGATGCGCGTGCCCTGCGCGTCGACCAGCGTGGTGCGGCCGCCGCCGGGCGCGTCCTGCCAGGTGGTGTCCTTGTACCACATCATCATGCCGCGCACGTCGAACACGCCATTGTTGGCCGACACGTAGCCGCCCACCATGTCCTTCCACGATTCGTGGGTGGGCGTGGTGTAGTAGATCAGCGTGTCGTAGGCGTCGTTGTGCTGGGTGTAGCCGCCGGCCCACACGTGGAAGGTGCCGGCCCAGTCGGTCGCACCCAACTGCGTGCGGTAGGTGACGTTGGCGCCCTGATAGGCGTAGATCGGCCAGCCATACACGTCCGGCGCCGGCCGCACCCACGGGTAGGCGTAGCCGATGTACAGGTAATCGCTGTAGTAGTAGAGCGGGATGCGGAACTGGCCGGCCTGCAGCGTCCATGCCGAATCGGCCGACGGTTGCCATGTCACATAAGCCCAGTCCAGCGTGGGGCGCGAGCCGCGGTTGGGATTGTTGGCCCGCACCAGCACCTGGGCCGTGGCCGACAGCGTGGGCGAGAATTCCTTCTTCAGCTGGAAGCCCACCAGCGATTCGCGGTCGAACTGCCAGCCTTCGCTTTTCTCGTAGACAGAGGCGTATTCCCAGCCCTGCACCGTGCACGGGCACTTCCATTGCTGGTAAGTCCACGGCGTGCTGCTGCCCTGGGCCGAGCCGCTCAGCACCTTGGCGCCGGTCAGGTTGTAAAAGCCGGTCAGTTTCAGCGAACCATCGTCGCTGAGGTCGATGGCGGCGGCGCTGCCGGATGCCAGCAACGCGATCGCCCAAGCCATGATATGTTTGTTCATCGAGCTATCTCCAGTTCAGGACAGGGCGTTCAAGGTACGGTGGCGATGACCTTCACGGTCTCATCGACAGCCGCTTTTTCGATGTAGCCGATGGCGTTCACGTTCTCGGCCACCGCCTTCTTCACTTCGGCGCTGGATTTGCATTCTTTAGGCGGTTTGCCCTTGGCCGTGAACACGATCTTGGACCAGATGGCTTCCACCTGGGCCGGCGTCTTCTCCAGCACCTTCTTGTCGAACTCGGCCCGGATGGCGGATCCCTCGGGTTGCTCGATGGGGGTGAACAACACCGATCCGCCCAGGAAGAACTGGGCCGCCTGCGAGGGGAACATGCGGGTGGCGGCGTTCTGCGGGTTGACGATGATGACCAGCTCCGCCCGCGCCGGCGCCGCCATGGCCGCCAGCAGCAGCGCCGCGGCCGCCCACTGTATCTGTGCTTTCATCTAGCCTCCTGTTGTCATGGCAACAGCCTGCGAAGTACGGCCCGCGGCGCGCTGTGCCTGCACGCCGGGACGAGTTCAGTCTAACTTCATCCTGTTTCATCGCGCGAGTGATATTTGGTGAGAATTAGCTTCTCACATGCAAGGTGTTTCGCGAACGCAACACCGCGCGGCGCCCGCGCGGCGCCAGCCGGCGCCGCCGTTACAGGTACAATGTCGCCTTCGCCGACCACCGCACACCATAGTGAACAGCCGACTCCTCTACCTGCGCCTGCTGCGCCAGTTCCGCCCCTACGTCTGGATCGCCGTCGCCACGTTGACGGCCGTGGGTGTGGCCTCGGCCACCGACGTGCTGCTGATCCGCCAGTTGCAGAATGTGGTGGACGCGCTGGCCCCGGCCAGCAGCCTGACGCGCAGCGCCGGCCCGGCCACCGGCCTGCTGGGCGCCATGCAGGAATTGCTGGGAGTCCTGCTGCCGCACGCCCCCACCCGCGCCGCGCTGTGGACCATCCCCGCCATCATCGTCAGCCTGGCCGTGGTGCGCATGCTGGCCAGCTTCGCCGGCGAGTACGGCGCGGCCTGGCTGTCGAGCCGGGTCCAGGCCAATTTGCGCGAGACCATGTTCGCCCGCATCCTGCGCCTGCCCAACCGCTATTTCGACGGCACCTCCACCGGCACCACGCTGTCGCGCGTGGCGTTCGACGCGGCCCAGGTGGCCCAGGCCGGCCTGAACGTGATCAACGTGGCCGTGCGCGACTCGGTGGCCACGGTCGGCTACCTGATCTCGCTGTTTTCCATCGACTGGCAGCTGGCCGTGTTCTGCCTGGGCCTGCTGCCGCTGGTGGCGCTGATCGTCACCTTCGCCGGGCGCCGCATGCGCCACCTGAGCCAGAGCGCCCAGCACGCGATGGGGGAACTGACCAATGTGCTCGACGAGAGCATCAGCGGCCAGCGCGTGGTCAAGATCTTCGGCGGCCAGCAGTACGAGCAGCGCCGCTTCGACCGCGTGGTCAAGCTCAATCGCCAACTGGCCGTCAAGCACGCGTCCACGGCCGCCATGAACTCGGCCGCCATCATGCTGCTGGTGGGGATCACGCTGTCGTCCGTGATCTACTTCGCGCTGCTGCGCGCGCAGGCCGGCGCGCTGTCGCCGGGCGCCTTCGTCGCGTTCATGGGATCGCTGATGGCCATGCAGTCGCCGATCAAGAACCTCACCAAGATCAACGAACCGATGCAGCGCGGCCTGGCCGCCGCCGAATCCGTGTTCGGCCTGATCGACACGGCGCCCGAACCGGACCGCGGCGAGCGCACCATCGAACGGGCCGCCGGCCGGCTGGCGCTGGAACAGGTCAGCTTCCACTACCGCCCGGACGACGCCGAGGCCCGTCCCGCGCTCGACGGCGTGTCACTGGACATCGCCGCCGGCGAGACGGTGGCCCTGGTGGGCAGCTCGGGCAGCGGCAAGACCACGCTGGCCGGCCTGCTGCCGCGCTTCTACGACGTCAGCGGCGGCCGCATCACGCTCGACGGCGTGGACTTGCGCGACTACCGCCTGGACGCGCTGCGCCAGCAAATCGCGCTGGTGAGCCAGGATGTGGTGCTGTTCAACGACTCGCTGGCGGCCAACATCGCCTACGGCGACCCGGCGCCGTCGCGCGAGCGCATCGAGGCGGCCGCGCGCGCCGCGCACGCGCACGAATTCATCATGCGCCAGCCGCAGGGCTACCAGACCTCCGTGGGCGAGAACGGCTTGCGGCTGTCGGGCGGCCAGCGCCAGCGGCTGGCCATCGCCCGCGCGCTGTACAAGGACGCGCCCATCCTGATCCTGGACGAGGCCACCAGCGCGCTGGACACGGAATCGGAACGGCTGGTGCAGGCCGCGCTGGAGGTGCTGATGCGGGGCCGCACCACGGTCGTCATCGCGCACCGGCTGTCGACCATCGAGAACGCCGACCGCATCGTCGTGATGGACGCCGGCCGCATCGCGGAAATGGGCAGCCACGACGCGCTGCTGGCCCAGGGCGGCCTGTATGCGCGGCTGTACCAGACGCAGAAAAGCGTGCAGACCGCGTCGTAATAAAAGCGGGGTCAGGTCCGGCAACCTGCCAAATTGTGGCGCGATGCCGGACTTGACCCCGCTTCACTACTTCTCAGGTGGCGTCGTGAAAAATCACCCCCAGCGTATGGCGCAAGCCTGACCTGAGCCGGCTCACGCCATGCCGCATGCCGGCCCGGTACACGCCGCGCGCGCCCTGGACCGGGCGCTCGGCCACGGGGAAGATCACCATGTCGCCGCGCGTCAGCGGCACCACTTCCACCCGCGACTGCTGGCGCGGACGCTGCTCCGTCAGCACGAACTCCCCACCCTCGAAATCCGCACCCGGCTGCGACAGCAGCACGGCCGCCTGCAGCGGGAACACGTGCTCGCCGTATAAGTCCTGGTGCAGGCAGTTGTAGTCGCCGGGACGGTAGCGCAGCAACAGCGGCGTGGGCCGCTGCTGGCCGGCCGCGTGGCAGCGCGCCAGGAATTGCGCATGCTCGGCCGGGAAGCGCGTGTCCATGCCCAGCAGGCCATGCCAGCGGTTGGCGATGGCCGCCAGCGGCCCATACAGGGCCTGGCGCAGCGCCGCCACCGTGGACGGCAGCGGATAGCGGAAGTACTGATACTCGCCACTGCCAAAGCCATGCTGCGCCATCACGATGCGGCCGCGGAACAACTGGCCCTGCTCGTACTGGGCCGCCATGGCCGCGCATTCGTCGGCCGTCAGCATGCCCGGCACGATGGCGTACCCGTTCATGTCCAGTTCCTCGCCGATGGCTTGCCAGTCCAGCCCCGCCACGTGGGTGGCGATGCCGACGGCCGCGCCAATGGCGCGCCGCGCGGCGGCCTGGCGGGCTGCCTGTTCGGCAGCGACAGCATCCGCCGCGCTACCCACATTACCCGCGTTGGCCGCGCCAGTCACGCTGGCCGCATCGATCGCGTTGGTCGCACTGGTCGCACTGCTCGCGCCGCGAGCGCTAGTGGCGCCGGCCGGCACCGCTGCCTGTCCCGGTGCCGTCTTGCGCGGCTGGCGCGGCGGCAGGCCGGCGCCGAAATCGAGTTCACCGTTCTTCACTGAGCGCCTCCTCGTGCTCCATCACGCCGCGCTGCACGCCTTCGCGCTCGAGCAAGGCCGCCTTGCGTTCCACGCCCCAGCGGTAGCCGGACAATGCGCCATCGTTGCGCACCACGCGGTGGCACGGCACGGCCACGGCCAGCGCGTTGGCCGCACACGCCCCGGCCACGGCGCGCGCGCCATTCGGCAAGCCCACCCTTTCGGCCAGTTCCGTGTAGCTGACAGTGCTGCCGGCCGGGATGGCGCGCAGCGCCTGCCACACGCGCTGCTGGAACGCCGTGCCGCGCACGTCCAGCGGCAAGTCCAGGCCGATGCCAGGCGCCTCCACCAGCGCCACCACGCGCGCCACCACTTGCTCGTAATCGGGTTCGGCGCCGCGCAGCTCGGCCTGCGGAAAGCGATCCTGCAGGTCGCGCGCCAGCGCATCGGGATCGTCGCCCATCAGGATGGCGCAGATACCGCGCGCCGTGCTGGCCACCAGGATCGCGCCCAGCGAACAGGCGCCGATGGCGAAGCGGATCTCGGCCCCGCTGCCGCCGGCCCGGAACGCGCGCGGGGTCATGCCCAGCACGGCCGGCGACTGGGCGTAGAAACGGCCGCTGGAATTGAAGCCGGCCGCGTAGATCGCCTCCGTCACGGATGGCGCGGCAGCCAGCCCGTCCTGCAACCGGCGCGCCCGTTCGGCCGCCGCATACGCCTTGGGCGTGATGCCCGTGTGGGCCTTGAACAGGCGGTGGAAGTGGAAGCGGCTGACACCGACGGCGGCGGCCAAGGTGTCAAGGTCAAGCTCCGACTCGGCCGCCGCGATCAACCGGCAGGCCTGGGCCACCATGGCGCGCTGGCGCTCGGCCAGCGGCGGCTGGTCCGGCTTGCAGCGCAGGCAGGGCCGGAAGCCGGCCTGCTCGGCCGCCTCGCGGCTGTCGTGGAAGGCCACGTTGCGGCGCAAGGCTGGCCGCGCGCCGCACGACGGGCGGCAGTACACGCCCGTGCTGCGCACGGAATAATAGAACACGCCGTCGGCGTTGGCGTCGCGCTGTTGTACTGCGGCCCAGCGCTGTTCGTCGCTGGCGTAAGGGGTCTGGCTCATGGCCCGCTCCGTTGGTTAAGGATGGATGATGCCATGTTAGGCGCCGCCATGCAGCCCCGCACTCCGGCGCTTGCTTTTGAATCGCGGCGCCGGCCGCCCCACTTACGGCCGCGCCCGCGCCAATGCTAAAATGACGGCGAGCCGTCCACTCCAGGCCGGCCTACGGAGAAGCCGTTTGGACCAGTCAGCCCCGCAAGAAAACACCCCGATTTTCCAGCGCATCAAGGATTACCTGCTGGCCCAGATCGCCGCCGGCACATGGAAGGAAGGCGACGTGATCCCGTCCGAGCAGGCGCTCACGCGCCAGTTCGGCGTCTCGCGCATGACCGTCAACCGCGCCGTGCGCGAACTGACGGCCGAACAGGTGCTCACCCGCCGCCAGGGCGCCGGCACCTACGTGGCGCAGCAAAAGTACCAGGCCACGCTGCTGGAGATCAAGAGCATCGCCGACGAGGTGCGGGCGCGTGGCCACGTGCACCGTTCCAACCTGCGCCTGCTGGAACGGGGCAAGGCCGGCGAGCTGCTGGCCAAGCAGTTCGACCTGCCGCCCGGCCACCAGCTGTTCCACTCCGTCATCGTCCACTTCGAGAACGGGGTGCCGATCCAGGTCGAGGACCGCTGGGTCAACCCGCTGTGCGCGCCGGACTACATGGAACAGGATTTCAGCCACCTCACCCCCAACGAATACCTGATGGCGGCCGCGCCCCTGCAAGGGGCCACCTACAGCATCGAGGCGCTGGCGCCGCCGCGCGAGATCGCCGAGATGCTGGCCATCGACACGCGCCAGCCCTGCCTGGTGCTGAAACGGCAAACCCATTCGGCCGGCAGGGTGGCCTCGCTGGCCACCATGTGGCATCCGGGCCATCGCTACCAGTTCGCCGGCAGCTTCTCGTAATTTAATTTCATCCAGGGCTGTGAAATGAAATATTCTTTCATCGCAGCCCGGCCCGCCGCCGGGCCATCCAGCCTCATCCCACTTAGCACTTTTTCGTCCACACATTCTCACCATTTGTCACCAGAACGCCCGTAACGGCGGGCGAATTTGCGCCAACACACACTGCGCGGGCGCGGCAGTTCCGTATCGCAAAAGTTAACACTACGGGCAAAATTTCGATGCTATAGTTGACCGGAATAAAAGCCGGCGCCGGCGCGCGCCCGCTTGCCGCATGAAAGGGATATCCTTGTTGCCCAACCGTCCAGCGCCCCACCGCATACCGCATCGGCGCCGTCCGCCGCGCTGGCTGGCGGCCGGGGTGCTGTTGTTCGCCACCGCGCTGCCGGCGCTGGGCGCGGAGAAGGTGGTGGTGCAACTCAAGTGGCAGCACCAGTTCCAGTTCGCCGGCTACTACGCGGCCCAGGCCCAGGGCTATTACCGCGAGGCCGGGCTGGACGTGACGCTGCAGGAAGCGCGCCCCGGCGAAGATCCCGTGCAGCAGGTGGTGGATGGCCATGCCCAGTACGGCACCGGCGACAGCACGCTGCTGCTGGACCGGGCCCGCGGCCAGCCGGTGGTGGTGCTGGCCGCCATCTTCCAGCATTCGGCCGCCGCCCTGCTGGTGCGGCGCGACGCGGACGGCAAGCGCCTGCCATGGGCCGGCAGCCGCATCATGCTGGCGCCCGGCAGCGAGGAACTGACGGCCTACCTGCGCCGCGAGCGAGTGCCGCTCGAACGCATGACGCGGCTGCCCTACCAGCTCGATGATAACGTGCTGTTGGAAAACCGGGTCGACGTGCTGTCCGTGTATTCGACCGACGCGCCCTATGTGCTCAGCCGCGGCAACACCAGCTACGAACTGCTGTCGCCACGGACGGCCGGCATGGACTTCTATGGCGACAACCTGTACACCACCGAAACGGAGTTACGCGAGCACCCGGCCCGCGCGCGCGCCATGCGCGAGGCCACCTTGCGCGGCTGGCAGTACGCCATGGCCCACCAGGGCGAACTGGCCGACCTGATCCGCGCCCGCTACCCGGAACGGCACAGCCGCGAACACCTGATGTACGAGGCCCAGCACATCGCCCCCCTGCTGGAGCAAGGCTTGATCGAACTGGGCTACAGCAATCCGCAACGGTGGCGCGCCATCGCCGCCCTGTTCGCGGCCCAGGGCATGCTGCCGGCCGGCTTCGCGCCGGACGGCCTGCTGTACCGGCCGCCGCCGGCCCGCGTCGACCTGCCCTATGGCGCGCTGGCGGCCGGCGCCGCGTTACTGGCGCTGCTGGCATTGGCGGCGGGCGCCCTGTGGCGCGTGCGCGCGCTGAAATCGGCCTTGCAGCAAGCGGAAGACCGGCTGGGCGGCGCCCAGCGCCTGGCCACCCTGGCGCTGGAAGGCTCGGGCGAAGGCATGTGGAACTGGCTGCCGCAGGAGGGCAAGCTGGAGCCGTCGGCCCGCTACTGCGCGCTGCTGGGCTACGAGCCCGGCCAATTCCAGCCCGCAGCGGGCGCCTGGCTGGCCCACGTGCACCCGGACGACCAGGCCCGCGTACGCGCCGCCATCGCCGTCTTCCTGGACCAGGCCACACCCGAGCTCCAGCCGCAACGCCTCATCAGCGAATGCCGCATGCGCTGCCGCGACGGCAGCTGGAAATGGGTGCAGGCCCGTGGCGCCGTGCTCGAACGCGATAGCCAGGGCCGCGCCGTGCGCGCGGCCGGCACGCTGGCCGACATCAGCGAGCACATGGCGGCCGAGCAGGCGCGCGTGTGCGCCATCCTCGAGGCGACGCCGCACGCCATGCTGATCGCCGACCGCGCCGGCCAGGTGCGCTACGCCAACCAGGCCTGCGCCCGCGTGTTCGGCTACGAGGGCAGCGCCATGCAGGGCCGCTCGATGGACCAGCTGGTGCCCGACGCCATGCGCAGCAACGGCCACGTGCGCGAACTGTTCTCGCGGCCCCAGTTGCCGGGCCGGGTGCTGATGGCCTGCCGCGCCGACGGCAGCCGCTTCCCCGCCATGCTGCACCTGTCGCCGATCGCCTTGTCGGGCCAGGACTTGTCGGTGGTGGCGCTGCGCGACATGACCAAGCGCCAGCGGGCCGAGGAGGCGCTCCATTCGAGCACGGAACGCTACCGCCTGATCGTGCAGACGGCGGCCGAAGGCATCTGGATGTGCGACGCGCGCGACCAGACCAACTTCGTCAACCCCACCATGGCCCGCATGCTGGGCTACGACGTGGAACACATGCTGGGCCGCCCCATGACGGACTTCATGGACGCCCCCAGCGCCGAACGGCTGCAGCAGCACTTGCGCCAGCGCGCCTCGGGCCAGCCGGAACAGGGCGACGTGTGCCTGTACCGGCGCGACCGCAGCATGCTGTGGTGTTTGCTCTCGACCACCGTCATCTACGCCGAGGATGGCAGCTACGGCGGCACGCTGGCCATGCTGACCGATATCACGGCGCGCCGGGCGGCCGAGGCGGCGCTGCGCGATTCGAGCCAGCGCCAGGCGTCCATCTTCAACGCCGTTACCAACGGCCTGGTGGTGCTGAACGGGTCCGGCCGCCTGGTCGACAGCAACGCGGCCGCGGCCCGCATGCTGGAACACGGCGCCCCTGGCCTGTGGGACGCGCTGCGCGACGATGGCACGGCCTACGACGTGGACAGCCATCCGCTGCAGCGGGCGCTGGCCACGGGCCTGCCGGTGCGCGAGGTTGTGATGGGCTTGCACCTGCCCGGCGGCGCCGTGCGCTGGCTGTCCGTGAACGCGGAGCCGGTCACGGACGCCCAGGGCGCGGTGTCGCTGGTGGTGGCCAGCCTGACCGACATCGGCGAGCGCAAGGCGGCCGAGGATGCGCTGCGGCGCAGCGAGCAGCGGCTGCAGGAGATCATCCAGATGATGCCCACCGGCCTGTTCATCAAGCACCCGGACGGCCGCTTCCTGCTGATGAACCACGCCTGCGAGCAGCAGCTGGGCTTCGCCTACGCCGACCTGCCCGACGGCGACGACAGCGTGATGCACTCGCCCGAACAACTGGCCGCGTTCCGCCAGCGCGACCGCGAAGCGTTCGCCGGCGGGGTGCTGATCGATTATGAACAAACCATCTGGCACCGCGTGCTGGACCAGCAACGCCACCTGCGCGTGCTGAAAAAACCCGTGTTCGACGAGGATGGGCGGCCGGCCTATTTGATCTGCATGTCGCTCGACATCACCGACAGCAAGCGCGCCGAGCAGGCGCTGCGCGAATTGAACGAGCACCTCGAGGAACGGGTGGCCCAGCGCACCGAACAGCTGGACCAGGCCAAGCGCCTGGCCGAGGAAGCGAGCCAGGCCAAGGGCCAGTTCCTGGCCAACATGAGCCACGAGATCCGCACCCCCATGAATGGCGTGATCGGCATGGCCTACCTGGCCCTGAAGACGGAGCTCGATCCGCGCCAGCGCGACTACCTGGAAAAGATCCGCTTCGCCGGCGAGCACCTGTTGGGCATCATCGACGACATCCTCGACATCTCCAAGATCGAGGCGGGCCGGCTCGACATCGAGCAGACCGACTTCGCGCTCGAGCACGTGATCCAGACCCTGACCACGGTGCTGGCGCCCAAGGCCGCCAGCCGCGAACTGACGCTCACCTTCGACCTCGATCCGGCCCTGCCGCCCGTGCTGCGCGGCGACCCGCTGCGGCTGGGCCAGATCCTGATCAACTACACCAGCAACGCCATCAAGTTCAGCGAACAGGGCGCGATCGATATCCGGGTGCGCCAGCTGGCCGCCGACGCCCACAGCTGTTTGCTGCGCTTTGACGTGCGCGACCACGGCATCGGCCTGTCGCCCGAGGAGATGGACAAGCTGTTCCAGTCGTTCCAGCAGGCCGACGCGTCCACCACCCGCGCCTATGGCGGCACGGGCCTGGGGCTGGCCATCTGCAAGCAGCTGGCCCAGCTCATGGGCGGCGAAGTGGGGGTGGAGAGCGCGCCGGGCCAGGGCAGCACGTTCTGGTTTACGGCCCGCCTGGGCGTTTCGGGCGCCACCGTGCCGGCCATCATCCACCAGGTCAGCGACGCGGCGGCCGAACTGGTGGCGTCGGCCCGCACGGCCACCGTGATGCAGTCGCTCAAGGATGCCCGCATCCTGCTGGTGGAGGACAACAGCTTCAACCAGCAGATCGCGCTCGAGATGCTGGAGGATGCCGGCTCCTCCGTATGCCTGGCCAACAATGGCGCCGAGGCGCTCGAGCTGCTGCGCCAGGCCGCCTTCGACTGCGTGCTGATGGACGTGCAGATGCCGCTGATGGACGGCCTGGAAGCGACCCGCCGGATCCGCGCCGACCCGCGCCTGGCCGACACCCGCGTGCTGGCCATGACGGCCACCGCCACCAGCGAGGACCGCGAACGCTGCATCGACGCCGGCATGGACGATTTCATCAGCAAACCCATCCAGCCCGACCTGATGTACCAGACCATCGCCAGCTGGCTGCCCGAACGCAGCGCGCCGCTGCCGCCGCCGCCGCGCGGCGCCCCCGCGTTCCGCGCCACGCTCGGTGGCGATCCGGCCGTGATCGACCTGTCGATCCTGGCCCGCCTGCTCGGCTACGACCCGCACAAGGTGCGCAAGTTCGCCTTCAAGTTCCTGCAGAGCACCGAGGAAGGCTTGCGCCAGATGGAGGCCGCGCTGGACCGGGGCGAGCTGCAGCCGGTGCGCGAGCTGGGCCACCGCATCAAGTCCGCGGCCCGCACCGTGGGCGCGCTGGGCATGGCCGACCTGTGCCTGCAACTGGAACACCTTGGCGGCGACGCCACGGCCGACGCCACGGCGCGCGCGCTGCTGGCCCAGTTGTGGCCCTTGCTGGGCCAGGTAACGGAGCAGATCATGACCCACACCACGTTCGCCGACGAGCGCTGAGCATGCACCGGCCCGCCCCCACTCCCACGACGACGCCCGGCGCCGCGCCGCGCGCACTGCAAGTGCTGCTGCTGGACGACGACCTGTTCACGCTGGAGCTGCTGGCCGACATGGTGGCCGGCCTCGGCCCGCACGCCGTGCGCTGCGAAACGCGCAGCCTGCGGGCGCTGGAGCTGTTGCGTGCCGATGGCCCCGACCTGCTGATCTGCGACCTGGGTTTGCCGGAGCTGGACGGCATCGAACTGCTGCGGCTGCTGGCCGAACAGGGTTACGACGGCGCCGTGGTGCTGCTGTCCGGGCTGGACGTGGGCGTGCTGCAGGCGGCCGAGCGCCTGGCGCAGGCCCACGGCCTGGCCTTGCTGGGCGCCTGCGCCAAGCCGCTGGCGCGCGAGCGGCTGGCCGGCTTGCTGGCGCAGGCGGCGGCCCGGCCACGGCGTGCCGGGGCCGGCGCGCCATCGGGCGTGGCGCCATGAACGCCGCCCCGCACCCGGCCATCATCGCCAGCGCGCCCTGCGTGCTGGTGGTGGACGACGACGCCTTCCAGCGCGCCATGCTGGCCGACATGCTCGGTGAGCTGGGCGTGGCCACCGTGTTGCAGGCCGGCGACGGCGCCGCTGGCGCGGCCGCGCTGGACGGCGCCCAGCCGCGCCCGGCCGTGGTGGTGGCCGACCTGTGCATGCCGGGCCAGGATGGCTTCCAGCTGCTCGAGGCGCTGGCCGCGCGCCGCTACGGCGGCGGCCTGATCCTGCTGTCCGGGCAGCAGGAAGCCGTGCTGCACGCGGCCAGCGCGCTGGCCCGCTTCCACCAGTTGCATTTGCTGGGCGCGCTGGCCAAACCGCTGCGGCTGGACGCGCTGCGCACGGCCCTGGTCCGGCTGGCCTGACGGGTCATTCAAACATTTGCGGCAATCCGCCCCCTTTCCTGAAAAATGGGTTATTATTTCAGCCATCCCCGCCTGCCGACCTTTCTTGCCACCCCTTCCGCAGATTGAATTCCAGCAGACCGCCACCACGTGCTCCTTGTCGTTCCAGCGCGTCGATGGCCAGGAAAGGCTGAGCCATAGGCGACCACTAATCCCACTTTGACCCTCTGACTGAGGAAAACATGAGCGAAAATATCAAACACATCAGCGATGCCTCCTTCGACACCGACGTACTGAAATCGGACCGCCCCGTGCTGGTCGACTTCTGGGCTGAATGGTGCGGTCCTTGCAAGAGCATCGCCCCCATCCTGGAAGAAGTGGCCAAGGAATATGACGGCAAGATCGTGATCGCCAAGATGGACGTGGACGCCAACCAGGCCGTGCCGGCCAAGTTCGGCATCCGCGGCATTCCCACCCTGATCCTGTTCAAGAACGGCGTGGCGGCGGCCCAGAAAGTGGGCGCCATGGCAAAAGGCCAACTGACCTCTTTCATCGACAGCAATATCTAAGTATCATGCAGCCCACCGGCGGCGCCGCGTTCGCGACGCCGCCGCGACTGGCAGGACGCCCGATGGCGGCGTCCATGTGATCAACCCCACGCACTTCCCTCCCCCACCCTTTACTTTCCCGTCACGGGACACTCAACACATATGCATCTATCTGAATTGAAGGCCTTACACGTCTCGGCGCTGCTGGAGATGGCGATCGGCCTGGATATCGACAACGCGGCCCGGCTGCGCAAACAGGAACTGATGTTCGCGATCCTGAAAAAGCGCGCCAAGTCCGGCGAACAGATCTTCGGCGACGGCGCGCTGGAAGTGCTGCCCGACGGCTTCGGCTTCCTGCGCTCGCCCGACGCCAGCTACATGGCCTCGACCGACGATATCTATATTTCCCCGTCGCAGATCCGCCGTTTCAATCTGCACACGGGCGATTCGATCGAAGGCGAAGTGCGCACGCCCAAGGATGGCGAACGCTATTTCGCGCTGGTCAAGGTAGACAAGGTGAACGGCGAATCGCCGGAAGCGTCGAAACACCGCATATTGTTCGAGAACCTGACGCCGCTGCACCCGAACGAGCCGCTGCGCCTGGAACGGGAAATGAACGGCCAGGAAAACATCACGGGCCGTATCGTCGACCTGATCTCGCCGATCGGCAAGGGCCAGCGCGGCCTGCTGGTGGCCTCGCCCAAATCCGGCAAGTCCGTCATGCTGCAGCACATCGCGCACGCCATCACGGCCAACCATCCGGACGTGACCCTGATCGTGCTGCTGATCGACGAACGTCCCGAGGAAGTGACGGAGATGCAGCGTTCGGTGCGCGGCGAAGTGGTGGCCTCCACCTTCGACGAACCGGCCACGCGCCACGTGCAGGTGGCCGAGATGGTGCTGGAAAAAGCCAAGCGCCTGGTGGAAATGAAGAAGGACGTGGTGATCCTGCTGGACTCGATCACCCGCCTGGCGCGCGCCTACAACACCGTGATCCCGGCCTCGGGCAAGGTGCTGACCGGCGGTGTGGACGCCAACGCCCTGCAGCGCCCCAAGCGCTTCTTCGGCGCGGCTCGCAACATCGAGGAAGGCGGCTCGCTGACCATCATCGCCACCGCCCTGATCGAGACCGGTTCGCGCATGGATGACGTGATCTACGAGGAATTCAAGGGCACCGGCAACATGGAAGTGCACCTGGAGCGCCGCCTGGCGGAAAAACGCGTGTACCCGGCCATCAACCTGAACAAGTCCGGCACCCGCCGCGAGGAATTGCTGATCAAGCCGGACCAGCTGCAAAAGATCTGGATCCTGCGCAAGCTGCTGTACTCGATGGACGAGATCGAAGCGATGGAGTTCATCCTCGACAAGATGAAGGCGACCAAGACCAACGCCGAATTCTTCGACATGATGAGAAGGGGTGGTTAACACCGCCTGACCATGGGAGGCCGCGCGCCTCCCATTTTTTTGCCCGCTTGCCGCGCCGATCGAAGGACTGTATAATCTTCGGTTGCATTAATTCAACCACTGGCAAGTGAGCGGCAATCGGGTCAAGAAGCAGGCGGACCGACGAAGTGCTGTTTGGCTACCTACCCATACCGAGGCGATAAATGAAAGCTGATATCCATCCAGATTACCGCGAAGTTGTGTTCCACGACCTGTCGTGCGACTTCAAGTTCGTCACCCGTTCGACCATCCAGACCCGCGAAACGATCACCCACGAAGGTAAAGAATACCCTCTGGTCAAGATCGAGGTGTCGGCTGAATCGCACCCGTTCTACACCGGCAAGCACAAGATCGTCGACACCGCTGGCCGCGTCGAGAAATTCCGTCAGAAGTTCGGTTCCGTCGGTTCCAAAACGTCCGTCGCCGCCGGTTAATTCCGCCGCGACCACAAGAAAGGCAGCTACGGCTGCCTTTTTTTGTTTTCCGCCCCGTCGCCTGCCCGGTTTTCCTGCATACTCCCGTCTACCTTTTATTTCGCACCGTCTCTGATGAAGCCAGTCCGCCTTCCCGCCGCCGCCACCCTCGCGTTGCCACGCTGGGCCCTGTTCGCGCTGGGCTTGCTGTACATCCTGCCCGGCCTGATCGGCCGCGAACCGTGGAAGAACGATGACGCGGCCAGCTTCGGCGTGATGTGGACCATGGCCCACGGCAGCTGGCAAGACTGGCTGTGGCCCAATATCGCCGGCCTGTCCATGCCCGACGAGGGACCGCTGGCGTTCTGGCTGGGCGCCATCGGCATCAAGCTGACGGGCTGGCTGCTCGGTGACGTGCTGGGCGCGCGCGTGGCCACCGTGGCCGTGTTCCTACTGGGCGTCGGTTCGCTGTGGTACGCCACCTTCAGCCTGGGCCGCCGCCAGGACGCCCAGCCGCTGCGGCTGGCCTTCGGCGGCCAGCCCGAGCCCAGGGATTTCGGCCGCACCCTGGCCGACGCGGCCATGCTGATCTACCTGGGCTGCCTGGGATTGTTGCTGCACAGCCACGAAACCACGTCCGAAGCGCTGCAAGTATCGCTGGTGGCGCTGCTGCTGTACCGCGCCGTGCGCTACATGGAAACGCCGTCGCTGCGCAACGCGGCCATGACGGGCCTGGCGCTGGGCTTGCTCACACTGAACCGCGGCTGGATGACGCCGGCCTTCCTCACGCTGGCCCTGTTCCTGTGCACCCGTTTCCTGGAGCTGCCGGCCGGGCGCAGCCTGCGCGACCTGCTGCTGGCCGTGCTCGTGGCCGGCGCCATCAGCGCCGCCTGGGTGCTGCCGGCCCAGTGGCTGCAACCGTACGGCGCCAGTCCCGTGCCGGGCTGGATGGCGTGGAACCTACTCCAGCTGACCCTGCCCACCGTGCACTCGCTGAAATTCTTCTTCCGGGTCGGCCTGTGGTTCTTCTGGCCGGCCTGGCCGTTCGCCGGCTGGGCCGTGTACGCCTGGCGCCGCCAGCGCCACGTGCTGCACATCGTGGTGCCCGTCACCTTCGTCTCCATGGGCGCGCTGCTGGCCCTGTTCCACCCCAATCCCGAGCAAGGCCAGCTGCTGGTGCTGCTGCCGGCCCTGTCCATCATGGCCGCCTTCGGCCTGCTGACCATGAAACGGGGCGCCATCAACGCCATCGACTGGTTCTCCGTGATGGTGCTGACCTTGGGCGCGGCCATCATCTGGATCTTCTGGTGCGCCAAGCTGACGGGCTGGCCGGCCCAGGCCGCCAAGAACGCGCTCAAGCTGGTGCCCGGCTTCAAGCCCGAACTGGGCCTGGCCGCCTTCCTGGTGGCGGCCGCCGCCAGCTGCGGCTGGATCGCCCTGGTGCACTGGCGGATCTCGCGCCAGCCGGCCGTGCTGTGGCGGGCCGTGGTGCTGTCGTCCGGCGGCCTGATCCTGATCTGGATCCTGCTGATGACATTGTTCCTGCCCGACATGAACTACAGCAAGAGCTACGCCAGCGTGGCACACCAGATCGCCGACAAGCTGCCGCCCGGCGTCGATTGCATCGAAACCAATGTGGGCCCGGCCCAGCGCGCCTCGTTCGCCTACTACGCCCATTTACCGTTCACGGGCATGGCCGGCGGCCGCTGCCAGGTGTTGTTGCTGCAAGACAGTATCCGCGTGCGCGACGACAAGGAAATCCTGCCCCAGCACCGGGGCCGGCAATGGCAATTGCTGTGGGAAGGCCGGCGCCCGGCCGACCGCGAGGAACGCTTCCGCCTGTACCGCCGCGCCGATTGACGCGAAGCAACGCGGCCAGCGCGACAAGGCCGGCCCCTTGCTGCTATGCTAGACCTACCAGCCGGGCGCTTCCCGCCCGGCGCACTCGCCATCCACCATGCCTACCCCATTGCTCCGCCCGGCGGCGGGGCTGGCCGTCGCGCTGCTGCTGCACGCCGGCCCGGCCCGTTGCGACGACCTGCTGACGCTGCTCACTGAGAACGCGGCGCCGGCCAGCATGCGCGAACATGGCCAGGTGACGGGACGGGAGACGGACAAGATCCGCGCGCTCATGGCCCGTACCGGCACGCCCTACCGGCTCGACGTGCTGCCGTGGAAGCGGGCCTACCACATGGCGCAGACCCAGCCGGCCACCTGTGTCTACTCCACCTCGCGCACGCCCGAGCGCGAAGCCCTGTTCAAATGGGTGGGGCCAACCGACCAGGCCGACTGGGTGTTCTATGGCCGGCTCGACCACAGCTTCCCCCTGCGCACGCTGGAGGATGCACGGCCGTTGCGCATCGGCACCTACAATGGCGACGCGCGCGACGACTACCTGCGCAGCCGTGGCTTCCAGGTCGAGGCCACCACCAACGACCTGGCCAATCCCGAAAAGCTATTGCTCAAGCGCATAGACTTGTGGGCCGTGGGCATGCGCCCCGGCAGCCCCGGCCCTGACCGGCCAGCCTGGAAAGGCGTCATCGGTCCCCTGCTCGTCTTCCATCAGGTGCAGGTCTACCTGGCCTGCAACCGGACCGTGCCGGACCGGCTGGTGGACAAGCTCAACATGGCGGCGGCCGACCTGCGGCGCGACGGCACCTTCGGCAAGATCGAACGGCGCTACGCCCACTGGCAACCGGCGCCATAACGCTCACCACGCGGCCACGGCGCGCTCCCGGCGGCCGGCCAGCCGTCAGCGCGACGCCAGGTACACCCGTCCCGGCGTGACGCGGGCCTGCTGCGCGAACGGCATGCGCTCCAGGTGGCTGACGGCGATGGTGTCGCCGCCGTCGCGGAACACGAACAGGGTGCCGTCCGCGGACGTGAACACCCCGGCCGCCAAGGGAAAGATTTCCACCTTCGCTTCATTGCGTATCTGCGTGTAATAGCGGTGCCGCCGCTGTTCGAACGTCAGCACCAGTCCCGTTTCCAGCAGATAAGGCTGGGCATAGGCGCCAAATTCCTGGGGCGCCAGATGGTACGGCGTGGTGGCCGCGACATTCTTGCTGATCCTGACCTGGGCGCTGTCGCCAGCCACGGCCGGCGCTTGCTGTTGCGCGATGGCGGGGCTGGCCAGCATGCCGCAGGCCAGCGCGATGCTCATCATTTTCCCGTACATGATTTCGCCTCCGGACTATCCCGCCCGATACTGCCGGGCCCGCCGCGCCCCCGCGCGGCGCATATTTCATGGTAGCAGCCGGTGACGCTTTTCCTAGCCGAAAATGGCGGCCCCGCAAGCCATCAGGGGCCAGGGCCACGAGATAATGGGCCGCCAGGGTTGCCCTGCAGTTGCAAATCAGTGATAATGCGTGTCGCGTTGCCTCGGTGGTGAAATTGGTAGACGCAGCGGACTCAAAATCCGCCGCCGCAAGGCGTGCCGGTTCGATTCCGGCCCGAGGCACCAAGAACATGTTTATAGAAGTCCAAAGCCGTACACTAGCCCGCGTTTCTCTCTCTGAGAGCGCGGGTTTTTTGTTTATTTAGCGCTATTGCCGTCCATTTACATCCAGCGTTTTTGCATCCATACTTTCATCCATGGATGCAAAACCCGCAATCGGATGGATGCAAAATGCCCAAGCTCGCCACCCCACTCACGGATACCGCAGTCAAGAACGCCAAGCCCAAGGATAAGACCTACACCTTGGCCGACGGCGGCAACATGTATCTTGAGGTCACGCCATCCGGCTCGAAGATCTGGCGCATGGCCTACCGACAGCCCAACCGCAAGCAAAACCGGCTCACTCTCGGCGCCTACCCCGAAGTGACCTTGGCGGAGGCAAGGATAAAGCGAGCGGAAGTAAATAAGCTGCGCGCCAACGGCATCGACCCAGCACAAGCCAAGCGCGCTGAGAAGCAGAAAAAGAACGACGAGGCCACCCACACCTTCGAGGCGGTCGCCCGCGACTGGCTAGCCAGAACGGCGCCGGACCGCGCCAGCAGCACACAACGGAAAAACACCAGGTGGTTGGAGGGCAACATTTTCCCAGCCATCGGCTCAATGCCCATTTCCACCATCCAGCCGATCGACGTGCTGGCTGCCTTGCGCATAGTTGAGTCTCGCGGGGCCAAGGCGTCGGCACATAAGATGAAAGAACTCTGTGGACAGGTGTTCCGCTTCGCAGTCGCCTGCGGCCGCGACTGTCGAGATGTGACGGCAGACCTGCGCGGCGCATTATCGGCCGTGCCGAAAGCGCACTACGCTGCGATCACCGAACCGAAACGGGCCGGTGAGCTGATGCGCTCCATCTATGCATATGAAGGCCACGCCTATACGGTCGCGGCCATCAGGCTGCTGGCCCTGACGTTCGTGCGCCCTGGCGAATTGCGTGCTGCCGAGTGGGCCGAATTTGACTTGGACGCCGCCGAATGGCGCATCCCGGGCAACAAGATGAAGATGAAGGCGGACCACCTGGTCCCGCTGTCCAGGCAAGCCGTAGCGCTCTTACGGACGGCGCATTCAATGACAGGACACGGCAGGTACGTGTTCCCCAGCATCCGAACAGGTGAGCGCTGCATGAGCGACAATACCATCAATGCCGCCCTCCGCGTTATGGGATACAGCAAGGACGTGATGACCGCGCATGGCTTCCGCGCAATGGCCAGGACGATCCTGGACGAGATACTTTGCGAGCGGGTTGACCTGATCGAACACCAGCTTGCTCACGCCGTGAAAGACCCCAACGGCCGCGCCTACAACCGCACCGCACACTTGCCAGCCCGCAGAGACATGATGCAGCGCTGGGCTGACTACCTGGACGAAATCAGACTGGATCGTCATGTGGTGGCAGGAAATTTCAATAAGGCGGCATGAGGTCGAAATCGCCAGCGAACGCCAGCTGTGACTTGCGCAACCAGCTTCAGACCGGCTGTCAACGGACATTAATCCCTGTCCTCGCGTGGAATTTGTATCAAAAAAACGACAATAGCTCCGAATAGTTCCACTGCGCGCCCCACAAGCCCTACTTGTGGTCACGAATCAAAGCCTTTAGGTATAGGCTTTCGCAAATTTGCGCGGCGCAACTAATCGTTGTGACCGGAAAAAACACAAAAAAGCAAGAGAAATATTTTCCAAATATCCTTTGGAGAGCAGAAAACAAGCGGCCTAAAATGGCTTTCAGTTAGCGTTTAAACATGAACGGGGACGTTCAAAAACGCCCAACTGAAAAGGCAACGCCCCATGCACTTTGCCGGTGCCGGGGGCGTTATTTGAAACACACCATACGAACGTAAATCCGGCTGATGTTGTCTAGAGGGACAATATCAAGGTTAACTTCTCAGTCCTGTCAGGTCAACAAATTTCGTGCAGCTTTCTGCATTTGTTATCATTTTGCAAATGCAAAGAATCAGGCGCATTGACTGACATCCTGTGGTTGCTGGACTCTGCGTTCGTTCCATTCAAGGAGCGTTCTATGACGCAAGATATGCAATTCCTCCGCCTCGCCGCAGTAATGGCCAAGACCGGCAAATCCCGCAGCTCGATCTACGCGGATATGAAAGCCGGTAACTTCCCAGCCGCGATCAACGTCGGCCCCCGTGCCGTTGCCTGGCTGTCCACGGACATCGCCGCGTGGCAAGCCGCCCGCATCAACGAATCCAAGGCTACCTAATCCGCCTCACCTGATCCGCGTGCCATCCGTCGTCCTCCCGGCCGACGCCCGCAGCACCATCCTGCTCGACAAGTCCGCCCAGGCGGCATGTAGACCAATGGTGATCGCGTAGGCCAAGGCCAAGAGGACGCGCACGCTGGCAAACCAAGCATGAGATACAGCGTCATCCGGCGACGGAGGCAGGCGCACATCTCACGGAACAGCACGCGGTTTTGAATCGACAGCAATTACTCAAAAGGAAAACGAAATGAGCCTTGAGCTGATTCTCGAAAAGCTGGACGGTGTGCAAAAAAAAGGAAGCGGACAGTATGTCGCCCTGTGCCCGGCACACAACGACAAGCACCCAAGCTTGGCCATCGTGGAGAAAGACAGCGGGATCGTGCTCCTGCACTGCTTCGCCGGCTGCGGTGCTTGCGAAATCCTCGCACAGCTTGGTCTGAACTTCACGGATCTTTACCCTCAGAACGCGCACGCCAAAGCGCATGGCTACCGGCCAGTAAAGCGCCCGTTCAACGCACACCTCATCCTGGCCGCACTGGCAGGAGAAGCACTGACCATCGGCCAATTCTCGCGGCTGATGGCGTCTGGCACGCCGCTGTCGGACGAACAGCATGCCCGCCTCGTCCTCGCTAGCCAACGCTTCTTTTCTGGATTGGACCTCATCAATGCGTAACGAACTCATGCTCGGCCTTGCCGCCCTCGATGAACAGATCGAAAGGCAGGGCGAAACCGTAGACAACAAACCTGACATTGAACGGTGGGGCGCGCCGACCGAACTGCCCAACACCCTGCCCGCCGTTCCTCCTTTCAATCCCTCCCTGCTGCCCGAAAAGCTGCGGCCCTGGGTGATGGACATCGCCAACCGCATGCAGTGCCCGGCAGACTTTCCGGCCGTTGGCGCCCTGGTCGCCGCGTCAAGCCTGATCGGTGCCAGGGCCGTAATCCAGCCCAAGGAGCATGACGACTGGCACGTCGTACCGAACATGTGGGGACTCATTTGCGGTCGTCCTGGCACGATGAAAAGCCCGGCGCTGGCCGAAGTGCTCAAGCCGCTGCATCGTTTGGAGGCCGATCAATATGATCGATGGATCGCGGCTCGCAACACGTGGTTGCTCGACAGCAAGCTGACTGTGTTACAAAGTGCCGACAATGAAAAGAAGGCGAAAGGCCTCGTGGGCAAAGACCCCGCTGCGGCACGCGCCCTGCTCCAGGCCGTGGAAGTACCGCCCGAGCCGACGTTGCGCAGGCATATCGTCAACGACGCCACGTTCGAGAAATTGGGGGAGCTGATGTTAGCCAACCCATGGGGGGTGCTGTCCTACCGTGATGAACTACACGGTCTGTTGACCATGATGGACAAGCCGGGGCAGGAAGGCGCGAGGGCGTTCTACCTTCAAGGTTACGACGGTGACAAAGACTACACTTTCGACCGCATTGGCCGTGGCACGGTGCGGATCAAGCGTGTCTGCCTGGCTATGCTCGGCGGCATGCAGCCCGGCCGCGTGCAAGACTACGTCCGTGGCGCGGTATCAGGGGGACGGTCAGATGACGGCCTCCTGCAGCGGTTCGGCCTTGCCGTTTGGCCCGATCCCAAGGGGCAGTTTCACAATGTAGACCAGTTGCCCGACGTCGCAGCCCGGGAGGACGCATGGCGCATCTACGAACGCCTCGCGGACCTGGACCATGACCCTAATGATGAGCAGGAGATTTGGCGATTCAGCCCTGAAGCTCAACTCATCTTCAACGACTGGCGCGTCGACCTTGAACAGGAGTTACTGCGCGGCGAATTGCACCCGGCCCTGGAATCACACTTGGCCAAGTACCGGAAGCTGATCCCAGCCCTCGCGTTGATTTTCGCCAAGATCGATACGCCAGGCAGCGGCCTGGTGATCGGACAAGCTGAACTGCTGCGAGCGATCGCATGGGGCGTCCACCTCCGTGGCCACGCGACCCGCCTTTATGCGGCAGCGGCTACCCCAGAAACGGCAGGAGCAGCCCTGTTATTAAAGAAGATCCTAGCAGGTCAGCTGGGTACCACGTTCACGCCGCGCCAAGTGGCGCAGAAATGCTGGACGGGTATGGCGACACCCGATGCCGTGAGCAAGGCACTGGAGGTATTGGTCGAGTACGAGTGGCTGCAGCGCGAGGTCCGCCGAACCGGGGGGCGGCCCAGCGAATGCTATCTGGTCAACCCAGCGGCGCTCGTGCAAGCGGCCTAAGATAGGTATTGAAGCAGGTAGGGCATCCGACTGATTTTGAAAAGGATGATGCCCTGCCACCTGCAAAACCTACAAAAGCCCCTTTCGTAGGTTTTGCAGGTTCGGTGCCGGCCGAAATTAAAATTGCGCGCATCAACGCCATTGACCGTCTTGCCAATACTGGCCAGCGGGAACACGTCCCACTCTGGCCCGCCGGACAACTTGAAGATTTACGCTTCCTTTATACTTGGCCATCCAAGTTTTACAATATTTTTAGATTGATGCGGCTATGCTGGCGGCACCGTTTTCTTCCGCATGACCAGGCCGACCTGGCACCGCATCATGACCCTCCATCAATTCCTGCGTTTCTCGCTTGCCATGGTCATCGCCTATGGCACCGTGCTGCTGGTCCCGCTACTGGTCGACTACACGTTCGACACCCGCACCGAATACCTGGCCATCATCTGGCTCAACGTCGGCCTGGCCGTCATGCGCCTCAAGCAGATCCCGTTTCCCTTGCCGGACATGGGTCACATCGACGTTGGCGGCGGCCTGAGAGTGCTGTGGTGGGCGCTGTTCTGGCCCAGCTATTTGCTGCCCCGCAAATAGCGCTCCACGCTATTTCCCTAGTTATCGGACAGCACGAGGTCTAGCCGGCCACCCAGTTCCACCACACGGTTCGGCGGCATACGGAAGTGGGCCGTGGCATCCAACTCATTCTTGTGCAGCCAGATAAATATCCGCAACAGCAGCCGCAGCACGCAGTTGCCATGGGCAGGCAGCGCCAGCGACTCCCGCCCCAGATAGAACGACGTGCTCATGGGATCGTACAAAAGCTGCCCCGATGCCGGCGATGCATGCTCCAGCAACGCCGGCACGTTGGCCTCTTCCATGTATCCATAGCGGGCGACGATCCTGACGAAGCCGGCCGCCATGCAGTCCACCGTCAAGCGCTCGCCCTCGGCCACGCGGGGCGCATCCGTCGTGAGCAGCGTCAGCAACACGACGCGCTCGTGCAACACCTGGTTGTGCTTGAGATGGTGCAGCAACGCGACGGGTGCGGCAGTTCCCGGCGGCATCATGAATACGGCCGTGCCGGCAACGCGGTGCGGGGGCGACAGCGCCAGGCTGTCGATCAGGATGTCGACAGGATAGCCGGAATCGGCGCGAGAAGCGCGCAACACACGCAGCCCGGTGAACCAGGCCACCGTGAGCAGGAAGACCAGCAGACCGATGACGAAGGGCAGCCAGCCGCCATCGACAAATTTCATCGCATTGGCCGCCAGGAAGCCAAGGTCGATGAACAGGAATATGCCCGCTACCAGCGCGATGCGCCAGCGTGGCCAGCGCCAGCGCACGGCGGCCAGCGCGCCAAACAGGATCGTCGTGATCGCCATCGTGGTGGAGACGGCCAGGCCGAATGCGGCGGCCAAATTGGCCGAGGAACGGAAGGCCAGCACCAGCGCGATAGTCCCCACCATCAAGATCCAGTTCAGCGCCGGCAGGTAGATCTGGCCGGCCGTACTGTCGGACGTGTGGCGGGTGGTCACGCGGGGACTCAGCCCCAGCTGGGACGCCTGACGGGTCAACGAGAACACGGCCGTAATCAGCGCTTGCGCGGCCACCACTGTGGCGAGCGTGGCCAACGCCACCATGGGATACAAGGCCCAGCCCGGCACGGTCGCATAAAACGGATGGCTGGCGGCACCAGGGTCGCGCAGCAGCAGCGCCCCCTGCCCCAGATAGCTGGCCATCAAGGCTGGCAGGGCCAGTCCATACCACGCCACACGGATGGGACGGGCGCCGAAATGGCCCATGTCGGCATACAGCGCCTCCCCGCCCGTCAGGCACAGCACAACGGCGCCAAGCGCCAGGAAGCCATGCCAGCCGTTCTGCACGAAGAAGCGCAAGCCGTTGCCGGGATTGAGCGCCCGCAGAATGGCGGGCGTCTGCGCCAGCGATGCCAGGCCCAGCACAAAAATCACGATGAACCAGAGCGCCAGGATGGGGCCGAAGGCGATTCCTACCCGACCGGAGCCGAGCGGCTGAATCGCAAACAGGCCAACCAGGATGACGACCGTCAATGGCACGATGTAGGGCTGGAAGGCAGGGGTCGCCTGTTCCAGCCCCTCGACGGCGCTCAGCACCGAGATGGCCGGGGTGATCAACCCATCCCCGTACAGCATGGCGGCGCCTATCATGGCCAGGTAAATCCAGCGCCGTGCCCGCCTGCTGGCCTCGCGGTCGGTGCGGTCGCCGATCAGCAGGGCCAGCAAGGCGAGCAGACCGCCTTCGCCACGATTGTCGGCCCGCATCAGCACCAGCACGTATTTGATGCTGACCATCAGGATCAGCGACCACAGGAACAAGGATACGACGCCGATCACATTGTCCGGTGTCGCGCCCACCCCGGCGCCGCCGTGAAACGCTTCCTGCAGGGCATACAGCGGGCTGGTTCCGAGGTCGCCGAACACGATGCCCAGCGCGGCCAGAGCCAGTCCGGCGAGCCGGTGACTGGGTGGATGGGTCGCCGGCAACGGGGCGTTCAACTGCGCGGACGCCGGACAGGCGGCGCTCACAGCGCCCTCAGCCAGAACAGCAGCAGCTGGAATATCACGCTGATCAGTCCGGTCGCGGCGAGCAGATAGAGTGCCCGCAGATTCTTGCGATGGATATGCCGTCCATGGTGCGCCGCGACCGGGCGGCTCCAATCGACTCGATGTTCGCTCATATACCTATGACCTCGTGGTTTCGGTATATAAAAGCTTAGCGCGCACGCCCTAAAGATGCTGTAAAAAAATGTCGCCGCTGTGTAAACATTGCGTAAACATCGCCAGCATGGCGGCCGGCGCCGTCAACCAGGCAGCTGCAAGCGGTAGCCAACGGCCGTTTCCGTCAGCAGGTAACGTGGCTGGGCCGGATCGTCCTCCAGCTTGTGGCGCAGATGGCCCATGTAAATGCGCAGGTAGTGGCCGCTCTCGACTTGCGACGGCCCCCAGATCGCCCGCAGCAATTGCGGGTTGCTCATGACCCGGCCGGCATTGCTGACCAGCAGGGCCAGCAAGCGGTATTCAGTCGGCGTCAGGTGCACACGCTTCCCCCCCTTGCTGACCCAGCGTCCCTTCAAGTCCACCTCGACGTCGCCGAAGCGGACGGTGCCGCCAAGCCCTGCCTCCGGTTGGCGCTGGCGGCGCAGCGTGGCGCGCACCCGCGCCAGAAACTCCCCCATGCCGAACGGTTTGGTCAGGTAGTCGTCGGCACCCGCATCAAGCGCACGTATCTTTTCCGTCTCGCTGACCCGCGCCGACAAGACAACGATAGGCACGGCTGACCACTTGCGGATATCCGTAATGAAATCGATGCCGTCGCCGTCCGGCAAACCCAGGTCAAGTACGATCAGGTCCGGGGTGCGGGTGCCGGCGTCGATCAGCCCCCGTTGCAGCAGGCCCGACTCAAACACCTGCCAGCCCTCTTCTTCAAGCGCGGTGCGCAGGAAACGCCGGATTTGTGGTTCGTCCTCCACCAGCAAGGCGGTGGGCATGGGTTCATTCATCGCTTGGTCCTGTGTGGTCGGCGTCCAGATCGGGCATGGGGGGCGGACTGCCCACCGGCAGCGTGAACACGAAGGCCGCGCCGCCGGCGGGCGAAGGCGCCGCCACGATCGTGCCGCCATGCGCCTCGACGATCGCACGGCAAATCGCCAGGCCCAGGCCAACGCCGGGCTTGGCGGACTCCCGTTCGCCACGGGTAAATTTTTCAAAGATCGCGTCTTCGCGGCCCGCCGGTAAACCGGGGCCGTCATCATAGACCGTCACGTCCACGAACATGCCACGCAAGGCTGCGCTGACGGTGATGTGCGAACCGGGCGGCGTGTACTTGGCGGCGTTCTCCAGCAGGTTGCACAGCACCCGTTCAATCAGCACCGCGTCGAAGCGCAGCAGCGGCAGGTCCGGCGCCAGCTCGGTGCGCACCACGTGGTCCTTGAGCTGCAAGCGGTCAGCCCGCAGCGCGCTGCCCACCACCTCCTCCAACGCCTGCCATTGCAGGTTGAACTTGATTTCACCGCTCTGGATGCGCGCCATGTCGAGCAGGTTCGATACCAGGGCGCTCATGCGCAGCGCCTCGAAATGCAGCGCGCCGGCCAGCTCCCGCTGCTGCTCCGATAGCGGCGGACGCGAACCGGCCAGCGATTCGGACAAGCCCACCAGCGAGGTCAGCGGCGTACGCAGGTCATGCGACAGGGCGGCCAGCAAGGAGTTGCGCAGCCGTTCAGACTCCATGTCCACCAAGGCGTTTTGCGCCACCTCGATGTAGTGCACCCGCTCCAGCGCAATGGCGGCCAGCGCGGCGAAGGTATCGAGCTGCTGGCGTTGTTCCGGGATCATGATCCAGCGCCGGTGTTCAGGCTGGATCGCCAGCACGCCCCGCGTGCGCATGGGCGCCACCAGTGGCAGGTAGAAGATGCGGCTGGCCGGCAGCGTGTCCGTTCCCAGGCCGGCACACTCGGCGTGGTCAAAGGCCCACTGGGCTATACCGCTGTCGAACACGGCCAGATGGGCCATGGCGGCGGCATCGGACGGGTCCTGCGGCGGCAACTGCAAGCGCCCGTCGTCATCAGGCACCAGCAGCGTGGCGCGGGCACGAAAAGCGTTCTGGATGAAGCTGCGCGTCGTCTCGAAGATCTGTTCGACCTGCAGCGCGCCGGACAGTTCGCGGGCAAATTCATACAAGGCGCGTGACCGGGCCTCGCGGTGCGAAGCCACCCTGACCTGGAAGCGCAAGCCGGAGGTCAGGCGGCCCGTGATCAGGCCGACCGCCAGCATGACCGCGAACGTGATCAGGTACTGGAAATCCGACACGGCGAACGTGAAGCGCGGCGGCACAAAGAAGAAGTCGAAGCAGGCCACGGAAACACAGGTGGCCAATACCGACGGCCCACGGCCATGGCGCACGGCCACCAGCATGACCACCAGCAGGAACAGCATGGCGATATTGGCCAGGTCCAGGTAGGTCAGCAACGGCGTGGCCAGAAGCGCCGTCGCCAGCGCGGAGCCAGCGGCCCACAGGTAGCCCGCGACGCGCCGCTTGGCGTCGCCCTCCTCCAGCTCGGCGTCGGCTTCCGGCCGCAGCCGTGACGGCGCGACGACAGGCTCATGTGGCGACTCGCCGATTTCGATCAGGTCGATGTCGGGCGCGCAGGCGGCCATGCGCCGGATCAGGGGCTGGCGCCACGGCCGGCCGGCGCCGCCGCGTGCCATCACGATCTTGGACAGATTGTGACTGCGCGCATAATCCACCACCGCAGGCGCGATGTCGCCGCTCGACAGGACGGCCGTCGTGGCCCCCAGCGTCTCGGCCAGCTTGAGCGAATTCAGGATGCGCTCGCGCTGCTGGGCGGACAGGCGCTGCAACGCCGGCGTCTCCACGTAGATGGCGTGCCAATCCGTGCCCAGCTGGCTGGCCAGGCGCGCCGTGCTGCGCACCGTGTGATCGGCGTCCGGGGTCGGCCCCACGCACGCCAGCAGCGACGCGCCGGTCTTCCAGATGTCGTCGATCGATTTCTCGACCCGGTAGGCCCGCACGTCGTCCTCGATCCGGTCGGCCGTACGGCGCAAGGCCAACTCGCGCAGCGCGATCAGATTCCCCTTGCGGAAGAAATTCTTGGATGCGCGCTCGGCCTGCTGTTCCTGGTACACCTTGCCGCCCTTGAGGCGGGACAGCAGTTCGTCGGCGGGAATGTCGACCAGCACCACCTCGTCGGCCTCGTCGAACACCGTGTCGGGCACCGTCTCGGCCACCCGGATGCCCGTGATGCCACCCACCACGTCGTTCAGGCTTTCCAGATGCTGGACGTTGACGGTGGTGAGCACGTCGATGCCCGCGTCGAGCAGCTCATCAACGTCCTGCCAGCGCTTGGGATGGCGCGAGCCGGGCGCGTTCGAGTGCGCCAGCTCGTCCATCAGGATCAGCGGTGGATGGCGCTCCAGCGCAGCGTCGATATCGAATTCGGCGATCTGCTTGCCACGATACTCGATTTTCTTCAGGGGCAGCACGTCCAGCCCTTCGAGCATGGCCGCCGTCTCGCTTCGCCCGTGGGTTTCGATCACGCCCACCAGCACCTGCTGGCCGTCGGCCTGCAGCTTGCGGGCGGCGCCCAGCATGGCGTAGGTCTTGCCCACGCCGGCCGAAGCGCCGAAATAAATGCGTAGCCTGCCCCGCGCCGCCTTGCGCTCCTGCGCCTGCACTTGCGCCAGCAAGGCGTCCGGGTCGGGTCGTTCGCTATCGTTGGGGAACATGGATACTTGTGGAAATGGCCGGCAGCGGCCAGTTTAACGCTTCTGGCCCGGTTCCGCGTCCAGCGCCAGGTTCAGCGCCAACACGTTCACCCGCGCCTCGCCAAAGAATCCCAGGTACTGGTTCTGGCGCTGCGCCTCGATCAAGGCTTGCACCCGTGCCGTATCGAGCTGGCGCGCTGCGGCGATGCGGTGGACCTGGTAGTTGGCGGCGGCCAGGCTGATTTCCGGGTCCAGGCCACTGCCCGAGGCCGTCACCAGGTCGACCGGGATGGGCAGCTTGTTGCCGGGATCGGCCGCCTGCAATGCGGCAACGCGGCCCTTGACGGCGTCGGTCTGGGCCGGGTTGTTCGGCCCCAAATTGGAACCGCTGGAGCCGGCGCCGTTGTTGGGCATGGGGGAGGTGGCCGACGGCCGGCTCCAGAAATACTTGGGCGAGGAGAATGCCTGGCCGATCAGGCTGGAGCCGACCGGCTTGCCGCCGGCTTCAACGATGCTGCCGGCCGCTTGCGCCGGGAAGGCGGCGGCGCCGATGCCGGTCACGGCCAGCGGATAGAGCACGCCGCAGATGGCGGTCAGCGCGCCGAACAGGACGACGGCGGGACGAATGATGGAAGACATGGTAACTCCTGATTAGGGTAGCCGCGCCGCCCGCTCCGGGCAAGGAACAGGCGGCGCCGGCGGTTAGACGAGATGCAAGGTGGCCAGGATCATATCGATCAGCTTGATGCCGACGAAGGGCAGGATGACGCCGCCCACGCCGTAGATCCAGATGTTCCGGCGCAGCAGCGCGGCAGCGCCGATGGCGCGGTACTGCACGCCCTTGAGCGCCAGCGGGATCAGGAACACGATGATCAGCGCGTTGAAGATCACGGCCGACATGATGGCCGAGTTGGGGCTGGCCAAGTGCATCACGTCGAGCGCCTTCAAGGCCGGATAAGTGCCCACGAACGCGGCCGGGATGATGGCGAAATACTTGGCGATGTCGTTGGCGATTGAGAAGGTGGTGAGCGAGCCGCGTGTCATCAGCATCTGCTTGCCGATTTCCACAATCTCCAGCAGCTTGGTGGGGTTGGAATCGAGGTCCACCATGTTGCCGGCTTCCTTGGCGGCCTGGGTGCCCGAGTTCATGGCCACGGCCACGTCGGCCTGGGCCAGCGCGGGAGCATCGTTGGTGCCGTCGCCCGTCATGGCCACCAAGCGGCCTTCGGCCTGGTAGCTGCGGATCAGCTTCAGTTTGTCCTCGGGCGTGGCCTCGGCCAGGAAGTCGTCCACTCCGGCTTCAGCAGCGATGGCGGCAGCCGTCAGCTTGTTGTCACCCGTGATCATCACGGTCTTGATGCCCATGCGGCGCAGTTCCGCGAAGCGCTCCTTGATGCCGCCCTTGACGATGTCCTTCAGCTCGATCACGCCCATCACGCGGCCGCCATCCACCACCACCAGCGGCGTGCTGCCACGGCGCGACACGTCGTCCACGGTGCGCGTCACTTCAACCGGATACGGCATGCCCAGCGCCTCCACATGCTTCTTGACCGTGTCGGCCGCACCTTTGCGTACCTGACGGTCACCCACGTCCACCCCACTCATGCGGGTGTTGGCGGAGAACGGCACGAAGACGGCGTGCAGCGCGCCCATTTCGCGCTCGCGGATATTGAAGCGCTGCTTGGCCAGCACCACGATGCTGCGCCCTTCCGGCGTCTCATCGGCCAGCGAGGCCAGTTGCGCCACGTCGGCCAGCTGCTGCTCCGTCACACCCGGGGCGGGGAAGAAGGCCGATGCCTGGCGGTTGCCTAGCGTGATGGTGCCCGTCTTATCGAGCAGCAGCACGTCCACATCGCCGGCCGCCTCCACGGCGCGGCCCGAGGTGGCGATCACGTTGGCCTGCATCATGCGGCTCATACCGGCAACGCCGATGGCCGACAGCAGGCCGCCGATGGTGGTGGGGATCAGGCACACCAGCAGCGCGATCAGCACCGTGATGGAAATCGGGCTGCTGGCGATGCCGGCGGCCTTGGCCGCGTCCACCGAGAACAGCGAGAACGGCAGCAGCGTTACCGTCACCACCAGGAATACGATGGTCAGCGCCACCAGCAGGATGGTCAGGGCGATTTCATTGGGGGTCTTCTGGCGCTTGGCGCCCTCCACCATCGAAATCATGCGGTCGAGGAAGGTTTCACCGGGGTTGGCCGTCACTTTCACAACCAGCCAGTCCGACAGCACGCGAGTGCCGCCCGTGACGGACGAAAAGTCACCGCCCGACTCGCGGATCACGGGCGCCGATTCGCCCGTGATGGCGCTCTCGTCGACCGATGCCACGCCTTCGATCACTTCACCGTCGATGGGAATCACGTCGCCAGCTTCGACCAGGATGTAGTTACCCTTGCGCAGATCGGTGGCGGCCTGCGGCAGCCAGGTGGTGCCGTGCTTGGGGCTGGCTAGCTTCTTGGCCGTGACGGTCTGCTTCAGGCTGCGCAGCGAGGCCGCCTGGGCCTTGCTGCGGCCTTCGGCCAACGCTTCGGCGAAGTTGGCGAACAGCACCGTGAACCACAGCCAGATCGAGGTGGCCAGGATGAAGCCGGATGGCGCCTCGCCCTGGCCCACCAGCGACTGCACGTACAGCAGCGTGGTGATGATGCTGCCCACGTAGACGACGAACATCACGGGGCTGCGCAGCTGGGTGCGCGGGCTGAGTTTCTTGAACGAGTCGATGATCGCCGGAACCACCAGTTCGGAATCGAACAGCTTGAGCTTTTTGGCTGGCGGGTTGGTAAAGATCGTCATCTCTTTCTGAGACGTTTGAGCTTGTGACATCTTGTACTCCTGAGATTAACGAGCGAACAGCTGCAAGTGTTCGACCACGGGGCCGAGCGCCAGCGCCGGGACGTAATTGAGCACGCCAACCAGGGCCACCACGCCGACCAGCAAGCCGACGAAGATGGGGCCGTGGGTGGGCATGGTGCCGGCATTGGCCTCCAGGCGCTTCTTACCAGCCAGCGACCCTGCCACGGCCAGAATCGGCACAATCATGGCGAAGCGACCGAACCACATGGCAATGGCCAGCATGGTGTTGTAGAACGGCGTGTTGGCGGACAGGCCGGCGAAGGCGCTGCCGTTGTTGTTGGCCGCCGAACTGAAGGCGTACAGGATTTCGGAGAAGCCGTGTGCACCAGGGTTGGCAATGCCTGCCTTGCCCGCGTCCGTCAACACGGCAATGGCGGTGCCGGCCAGCACCAGCGTGGGCGTGACGAGGATGGCGATCGAGGTCATCTTCATTTCGTACGACTGGATTTTCTTGCCCAGGTATTCCGGCGTACGGCCTATCATCAGGCCGGCGATGAACACGGCCAGGATGGCGAAGATCAGCATGCCGTACAGGCCCGAGCCAACACCGCCGAAGATCACCTCACCGAACTGGATCAGCAGCATGGGGATCATGCCGCCCAGCGGCATGAAGGAGTCATGCATGGAATTGACGGCGCCGCAGGAAGCAGCCGTGGTAACGGCGGCGAACAGGGTCGATGCGCTGATGCCGAAGCGGGTTTCCTTGCCTTCCATGTTGCCACCGGCCTGCAGGGCGCTCATACCCTGGTCCACACCCATGGCCTGCAGGGCGGGGTGGGCCTGCTGTTCAGCGCCCATCACGGCGACGGTGCAAACGACGAACAGCAGCGTCATCGCGGCCAGCACGGCCCAACCCTGGCGCAGGTCGCCCACCATGCGGCCGAAGGCGAAGCACAGGCCGGCCGGGATCAGGAAGATAGCGATCATCTGGAAGAAGTTCGCCAGCGGCGTCGGGTTTTCATAAGGGTGCGCGGAATTGGCGTTGAAGAAGCCGCCGCCGTTGGTTCCCAGCATCTTGATCGCTTCCTGCGAGGCGACCGGCCCCATGGCGATGGTCTGGGTGGTGGTGGTCAACGTTTCCGTCACAGGTTCGCCCTTGGCGTCCTTCAGCGGCTGGCCGTCTGCGCCCACTTTTGGTTGGGTGTAGGTGACGGGATCGAGCAGGGTCACTTCCTTGTAGGCCGAGAAGTTCTGGATCGCGCCCTGCCCCACCAGAAACACGGCGAACACCAGCGACAGCGGCAGCAACACGTACAGCGTGGAGCGAGTGATATCGACCCAGAAGTTGCCGATCGATTTGGCCGAGCGCGACGAGAAGCCACGGATCAGGGCATAGGCCACGGCGATGCCGGTAGCGGCCGAGAAGAAGTTCTGACCCGCCAGCACCAGCATCTGGGTCAGGTAGCTCATGGCCTGTTCGCCGCTGTAGCCCTGCCAGTTGGTGTTGGAGACGAAGCTGACGGCCGTGTTGAAGGCCGAATCCGGGCTGACGTTGGCCATGGCCTGTGGATTCAGCGGCAGCCATTGCTGCACGCGCTGCAGGCCGTACACGGCCAGCGCGCCCAGGGCGTTGAACGCCAGCAGAGCGACGGCGTAAGCCTTCCAGTTCTGGCCTTCAACCTTGCCGTCCTTGCCGGCGATGCCGGCGGCGCGGTACAGCAGCTGTTCCAGCTTGCCCAGCCAGCCCAGCCCGGGCACGGCAGAACCGTCGCCCACGCGGGCCAGCACGATACCCAGCGGGTAGGCCAGCGCCAGCAGCACGGCCAGGAAGACCGCCAGCAGCATGAATGATTGCATGGTCATCACAGTTCCTCCGCTTTCAGCAAGGCCACCACCAGATACACCAGCAGGCCAGCCGAGGCCAGCGCCCCGATCACATAAAAGGTGTTCATTGCGTGCCTCCCAGTTTGTCGCAACCGGCGGCAAAGGCCACCGTCACGGCCAGGAAGGCCACGATCGCACCGATAAATACTATGTCCATCGTCATCACCCTAAAAGGTCTTGTTTTGATAGTAAGAAGGTTAGCGGAGACGGCCTAAAAGTGTTGTAAAGACTAGGCGCCGCCGCGTAAACAAGGTGTAAAAATTCAGACGCGGCAGCGATCTTGTCTGTCGCGCCTGTCTCCGGCGAAAAAAACCGGGGCCGGACTGCGGATCCGGCCCCGGCAAGCAGCCCGGGGGAGTGTCTGACCAGTCGGCAAGGACCGGCCGGAACGGGCTTAGAAAGTCTTGCTGACGGTCAAGACGAGTGCTGTCTTGCCCAGGAACTTGCCGTTGGCGGGCGAAGCGTAGGCCGTTTCATTGGCGTTGGTGCCGATCACGGCCAGCGCACCGCTGACCACGCCGAAGTCCTTGGTGGCGCCGATCTTCCAGTCGGTATAGCTGGCCACATCCGTGCCCTTCACTTTCTGGTGGCCGGCGTGCAGGTTGATGGTGATGCCTTCGCCCGCTTCGATATTGGCGCCGATGTCCAGGTAGCCGCTGTTCTTGCTATCGACGAAGCCGAACAGGTTCGTCAGCGCGTGCGAATATTTCACATAGGCAGGGCCGGCGCCGATCTGGCCGTAAATTTCGGTGGTATTGGCGTTGGCGAAACCGGCCACATGGCCCAGGTCGTTCGACGGATAGACGTAACTCAGCACGCCTACGTCATAGGACACGGCCTCCGTCACCTGACCGCGCTTGCCCGCATACAGGTCCCATTCGATATCGCCGCTGCCACCCGCGTCCTTGGTCCACTTGATGGTCGACAGCCAAGTGCCGGCATAGAAGCCGGTGGGGTTGTTGGTGTAGTCGAAGCCACCTTGCAGGGCAGGCTTCAGGCGGGTCTGCGAAATGCCACGATAGCGGTAATCCGACACGACGGCGGCATTGAAGGTCGTCTCGTTGTCAGGCTTGGCGGCCGGTGCGGCGTCCTCGGCGTGGACTTGGCCGCCGGCGAATGCGGCCAGAACAGCGGTTGCGAGAATCAGTTTCTTCATGTTGCGGTCTTCCTGTGGTGGGTATAAAAAAGCCGCCGGCACACACCAGCGGTCAAGGTTGAAAGGGGCTGGCGCTCGCGTTCACATCAGCTTGCGCGCAGCGGCGGCGCCACCGGCGCGGATCGAGAAGCGCCCGATTTCCGCATCCGGCAACACATGCAGCACGGTATCCATCACCTGCAATACCAGCACGCGGCTGGCACAGAGCCAGACCTTGATCCGGGCACCGTGTTCGCACGCTTCGATGCGCAAGAAGTCGAGCGCATCGCCGCAAATCTGCATCACAATCTGCCGTAACGCCGTCGCGGAATCCGTCGCCACCGTCATCTGCATCAGGCATGGCGCGCTGGCGTTCCGGCCTGGCGGCGTGCTGCTGACAGGACCGCGCAACGGCCGCCGCTGCGCGGCCTTCGGATAAAAATAGGGATGCATTTGCGCCCTCCGCTTCGATCATTACGATAGGAAACAGCTTATCGGCTTCCCCGTAAAAACGGTCTAAAAAGTGGGGGGCGTGGTGTAAACAGGGCGTATAGATTGATGGAAAAGCCGGGTGGTGCGCCCTCAGCCTCCCGCAGACACGCGCCGCGCCAACTCCCGCAACACGATGCGGTACAGCTCATCGCCCTGCACCCCGTCCTCGATGCCGGCATCGATGTTGGGGTTGTCGTTCACTTCGATCACGACCGGACCGCGTGCCGTCATCTTCATGTCCACGCCATACAGGCTGTCGCCAATCAGGTTGGCGGCCTCCAGCGCGCAGCGCAGCAGCTCCGGCGGCACGGCGTCGAGCGCCACCCCGCGCCCCATGCCGAACTCCGACTTGCCGCTGGCATCGCGCTTGGCCACCTGCCAGTGGCCCTGGGTCATGAAATACTGGCAGGCGAAAATGGGGCGCCGGTTCAGGACGCCGATGCGCCAGTCGAATTCGGTGGGCATGTATTCCTGCACCAGCAGCAGCGAAGAATGGCGCCACAATTCGGCGGCGCCAGCCAGAAACTGCCCCCGGTCGGCCACCTTCGAGACGCCCCGCGAGAACGCGCCGTCCGGCACCTTCATCACCATCGGGTAGCCTATCTCCTGCTCAAGACGGGCGATGTCCTCCGTATCTCCGCGCTGCAACACGTAGGTGCGCGGCGTGGGAACACCGTGCAGCCGCAGCAAGTCGGCCAGGTAGATCTTGTTGGTGCAGCGCAGGATGGAGGTCGGGTCGTCGATCACGGCCATGCCTGCCCGCGCCGCCTGTTTGGCGAAGCGATAGGTGTGGTGCCGGATCGCCGTGGTTTCGCGGATCAGCAAGGCATCATATTTTTCCAGCTGCAGGAAGTCCTTCTTTTCGATCAGCGTGACGTCGATGCCAAGTTCTTGTCCAGCCCGGACAAAGCGTGCCAGCGCCGCCGGGTTGCTGGGCGCCAGCGCCTCCAGCGGATCGTGCAGGATGGCGACGTGGCAGGGGCGTTGACGGGGCGCGTCGTCCGGCCAACCGGCTGCCTCAAAATCCTGCAGTGCGTCATCGAGGCGCGCCTGATGCGGCGGCTCCAGCGAGGCCGGCGACAGGGTGCGCACGGCGCGGATATGCCACCTGTCCGCCAGCTCGATTTCCACCCGCAGCATGGGCGCGGGAAAAGCGGCAAAGACCCGTCGCGCCAGCGCCGCCAGCGGCGCATAGTCGGCCTGGCCAAGGAAGACGTCGACCGACATCCTGGTGGGCACGGCCAGCTTGGCACACTGCGCCAGCGCCGCCTGCAGCGTGTGTTCCAGTTCCCCCAGATCGAGCTGGTAGATGGCCTTGCTGGACAAATCGTTGATCGTCTTCGCCGAGGGGAACACCTGGTGACCGCGTGCCTCTGCCAGCAAGGAGCAGTAGTAACCCGGCGACAGGTACTTGTAGCCCCGGCACAGGTTGATCACCCGGGTTCCGGCCGGATAGTGCAGCGCTTCCGCGCTCAGGTAGCTTGCGGCGTTGACACAGCGTTCCGCCGGCCAGCCTGGCGGCCGGTCCTTGTCGCACTCCAGCACCAGCAGCGGCGCCGGCTCGGGTTCATCGGCGGGGACGTGTTCCAGGCGGTGCCAGCGCGGCTGGGCGGATTGATGGGGAACACTGGCATCGTTCAGTTGAAAGGTAGACATGGATGTGCGGTCAAGTGCGCGTAAGGTGAGAGAGGGCTAGCGGCGGAACAAGTCGAGCCAGTTGCTGGAACGACAGTCAACGCTGGCGCGTACGGCGCTGGCAAGGCAAGGCCGCGAAGTCATTGGGCATCCATCGCCGGCGGCGTGACGCTGGGCGGGTAGATCACCACGACCGCCTTGTTCCCAAGCCGCCCGTATCGCGCCATGCGTTCCAGCTCGTGCCTGGCGATCGCCATGTTGATGCGCTCCTCGCCGCTGCGGTTGCCGGAGTTGTCAGGATCGTGGATGTAGAAAAAATGATCGTCGCAGCCGGTGATGATGACCCAATGCGGCGCCCGCTCGCGGGTCAGCCGGTAGGTCGAAATGAGCACCAGCGCGATGCCGCCCGCCGCGTAGCATTGCAGCAGTTCGGCGGCGCCGGCAAAGCGGTAATGGGTGGGGATGCGGCTTTCGGCCGCCTGGCGCATGAAATCCTCCTGCACCAGTCGGATGACCTCGCGCTTTTCCGCGCTGCGCACGGAATCCTGGAACAGGATGCCATGGCCGTTGACATAGATCGCGCAGGGAAAGCCACGGCGGCGGGCCGCCAGCGCCAGTCCATGCGGGCCGCAGCCGCCATGGCCGGCGGTCATGAAGATGGTGGTCGCCTCGCGCCACAGTTGCAGTTCCAGCGTGCGGTTCAGTTCCAGCCCAGGCTGGAACGCCTTCATGGCCATCATCAGACAGGACGAGCCGCACGTGAAGCCCAGCGTCTGCCGGTAATACGGCGCCCGCGCCAGTTCCGGCCGCAGGTGACGGGTCAGGGTCTTCTCCAGCCGGAAGGCATCCATGCCGTCCTCGTAATAGCCAGCGTGCTGGCCAAAGATGCGGTAGCCACGACTTTGGAACAGGCTCAGCGAAGCCGCATTGTCCTTGCGGATTTCCAGCCGCATGGCCAGGCAGCCCCGTTCCAGCGCGGCCTGCTCGGCCGTCATCAGCAGCGCGGCGGCCACGCCCTGTCCCAGGTACTGCGGGTGGGTGGCGATCGAATACACACGGGCACGCGGCAAGCCTGCCCGGAACAGCAACGTGACGTAGCCGCGCAGTGCGCCGCCGGAGGCATCGAGCAAAGTCAGCGCGCTGCCGCCCGTCAGCAGCCGGCGGAAACTGCGGCGGCTGATGCGGTCGCCGTGAAAGCTGGCCTGTTCGATATCAAGCAAGGCGGGGATGTCATCAACGGTGGCGCGACGTATCATGTGCATCGTGTCCGGCAAGCGCTGGGACGGCTACTGCACGCCGGTGGCGGCCAGGTCCAGCGTCAGGTTCAGTGCCAGCAGGTTGACTTGCCGCTGGTCGTCGCGCCTGGCCTGCGCGCTGGCGCTGACCAGTTGCCGCACCGCTTCCACACTCAGCCTGCGACCGGCGGCAACGCTTTCCGCCTGCCGCTGCGCCTCTGCCAAACTGATTTCCGGCGCGGCAGTGCGGGCGTCCGTCACCAGTTCGATCGGAATCGGCATGATGCTGCCCGGCGCCGCGTTCTGTACGGCGTTGATACGGCGCTGCACCGCCTCCAGCATGCCGGCATCGGTGCCGTTCAATGGCGATTTGTCGCGCTGCCCTGCGGCCTCGCGCCGCGTATCGTGAAAATAAAGCTGTGGCACAGGCCCAGTGGTCGACGGCGTCGGATTTGCTGCCTGGCGTGCTAGGGGCGCGGAGGTGGCACGTCCGGTGTCGGCGGCGACATGCCCCTTGTCGGCGACCGGAAAGGCCAGACCGCAGGTCAGCGCCACAACGCCGAGCAACAGGTAGGCGCGCAGATTGGCGCTGTGGGCGTAACGCAAGCGGTCATGCACCGGCAGGTTGCGCCGTTCGGCATCCTGGTGCTTGGTGCGATAGATTTGTTCATCCATATCCCCTCCCACGAAGTGGTTTCGGTATGAGGCAGGTTAGCGGGAAACGTCTAAAAGATTTATATAAAGTGGCGGCCGCCGCGTATATGTCCAGTAAAGGCCGGCGCTTGCATCGTCATCGGTCGTCGTCGCGGAGCGAGCGCACCAGGTAGCGCAACTTCGGCTCGCGGATCGTGCCGAAGTGGGCGTCCGGCAGATTGAGCGCCACCGCGTCCAGCATCGGCTCTGCAGCGCGCTGCGCTATGCACAGGCAAACGTGGGTCTGGCGGGTCTGGGCGCAGTGTTCGATGCGCATGAACTGCAAGTCGTCGCCGCAGACGCGGCTCACGATCTGGCGCAACATGGTGACGGATTCTGCTGCCACGGTCAGCTTCATCAGGTACAACGGTCCCGGCAGGAGCGGGACGCGACGCTTGGCAGGCTTGATGGCGTGTGAGGGTTGCATTGCGGTACTCGATATCAAAAAATCGATAGCGAGGAGCTTAGCAATTGCCCCGTAAATTATTTCTAAAATGTGCGCCGCTACCTATAAACGCGGCATATATTTTTCTGGACGGGATGCGCCGCCTTTAACGGCGCTCGCCAGCAGCGAACGACTGCATGGGGTGGTGGGATGGTATTGGCATCAAGCGATGAGGGGGAAGCGGGACGGCCAGTCGAACGAGGTACGCATGCAGTACGCACAGCCAACGCGCACGTACTTCATTTCCGCCTCAATTCGTCATGCAAAAGTCGTTGCGCTGCGCCATGCGCACACTTGACGTAACACGCCGCGCAACACGCACGCAACAGCGCCACGATAGGCGCCTATCCGCTATTGGCCGCGAATGTAGTTCTGGCACATGGCCACCAGGTTCGACAGGTCGGCCACGTCCCGGCGCTGACTCAAGAGTTCCAACACAAGTTCCACCTGGACCCGGCTCGGAATAATTTCCGTCGGACTATGTACCATCCAGCCGATGAGGAGCGGCGCAAGTTCTTGCGGGGACAGCGTGGAAACTTCTTTTCGGGTCGGGACGCGGGTGTGATACAGATACTTTCCTCGCTGCTTGGTCGCCCATCTTTCCGCCGCCTTGATGTTTTCAACGGGAATTCCGAACCGATCAAAATCTGCTTGCATGGTTTTTCCGTCAATGACTGCCTGCGCGTCAGGATAGCATGAAAAAATCCGCGTCTCGTTTGGCCCTATCGATGATGCACTGGCGTTGAGCCATTTTGGCATATTCGTAATCACGCCGACGGCTCCTCAGCTCCACCGTCACCAGGCGCCCGCTTCACCCAGAGCCTTCACCAGGGCATCTTGATTTTCGTTTCCGTTGGGCACCTTGTGGCGGGCGCGGCGCAACGCGGCCGTATAATGGGACATCATCGTTTCCAGCTGCCGGTGGCGCCATGCGCGTTCTGCACTACATAAACCGCGTTGTCGTGAGACGCGCTACGGCCCGGCTCGCCAACTTCCTTGCGCTCCGCCCAAGCTTGCAGCCTGGCCCGGCTGTCAGCCTATACCCGGCATTTCTCTATCCAGAACAAGATGAGAAAAATGATGCAGGAAAGAAGCGCCTAGCTTATGTGAGCAATGATGCTGTCCGCATCGTCGTCCCCCATGGGGAAGTGTGGATTTTCCCTGATGGCCATCGCCTGCTCCTGCGACGCGCCAGCAATTAGACCGTCGGGTCGTGGGCTGCAACTGACGCCTTTGGCCCGGCCGTATCCGGGCTGGGATCGGCAACAGCGTGGCGCCGCGTAACCCTGTAGGCCAACATCAGGAAACTATCGCTGCGAAATTTTAATCAAGAAATACAATGGGTCGCTGCCGTCCACATTGACGGCTTGTGACGGCAACGCTCCCGTCGCCACGAATGAAAAACCTTTTGCATCCATGTTTGCATCCATGCGGCATGAGTAACATCGAAGAATCAAGCATTCATGCGGCTTTCAGCGCACTTTTCGATTTCGGCCCGAGCACCAGTAGACTAAAGCTCCTTCATGGGGCTTTTTTCTTTTGAAATCAAGAAACTAAGGTACTGACCAGTACTGAACTAGCCCTCCCCCCGTACCCGCCAATGATGTCCTGGATGGGCTGCCGAACAGAAAAATTGTTCCGGCAAAGCTTGCTGAGTAATCTCCGGACAAACTTTCTTGGTAACACACCCCGGCCTTATTTGGCCGGGCGTGAAAGCAGTCGCCACATTCAAATAGCGCCAACTCCGCTTACTCCCCACCAGTCATGCCACCGATCTACTGTTCGATGGCATACATGGCCGTAATGCGCTGCATGCTGTACAAAGAGTTCAAGTCGTCGATATACCAACCGCTGCCCCTGCGCTTTGGAGCGCATCAGCACCGCCCCGACGTCGTCGATATTCTCCGGAACAAGTCTAATTCAGCGATCACACGCCTGCCACCTGCTCTGGTGCCGCCGATCATGGACCACTGGGGGCCGCAATCATCCCGGACCGGGCCCGCCATCACGCCGAGAATCTGGGTACGTAAATGGCAATGGGGTCCAAGCTCAGGAAACGCCCATGTTTGCGCCACCGCGCATATTAAGTTGGCAATGGCGACGCCATGTACTTGGAGGCAGGCCATGCTGGACCAGGAACCATCGGGTAAATGAAGTTGGCTGAGTGTAGCCGAGCAGCGAAGCGACCTGATCTATGCTATAGCGCGAATGTTGCAGGTACAGTTTTGCGCGCTCGCGACGAATCTGGTTGAGCAGGTCGCCGAAATTGGTGTGCTCGGCTGCCAAGTCCAGCTGAAGCTTACGCACGCTACATTTGAGCGCCTCCGCCACCGGTCGGATGCCGGCGCGCTGCAAGGGCATGAACAAATGCAGCAAGCGGCGTACTCGCATCGTGGTGGTTTCCTCTCTTTGATCAGGTAGGGCGCCGATAAGATGTTCCGCATAGTGCGCCATGTCCGGATCTGCTGTGGTATTCGGGCGATCCAGTTCATACGCAGGGAAGCTCATGCCATTGAACTCGCTGTTAAATACGCAGCGGCAGTGGAAAATCTGGTTATGCAGTTCCAGCGAGCGCGGCGCCCCATGGCGAAAATATATGCAGCGCGGGCTCCACTCCGCACCTAGCAGGGTGCGAAACAGCTTGAGGTTGGAGGCCAGTGCCAACTCCACTGATTGGTGCACAGGCATGACCGTGGTAGTCAGTATTTCCTCCGTTAGCAGGGCCACTTCGCCATCCAGTTCCAGCCGCAGGGCCAGCGATTCATTGATCAACGGCAGGTAACGCAACACCATCTGCAGCGCCGCGCGCAGCGTTGGCTGCTGGGCCAACACCAAGCCCACCACGCCGAAGCCGGACATGCTGCGCGGTTGCGATAGGCGTAGCCCCACCGTGTCGCAAGAAGAGTTCTTGGCGAGATCTTCGATCAGCCGAACCACGTCATCACTAGGTAAGTGGCGGTCTGGTGTGGTCAAGTATTCCAGCGACAATCCTACCTTGTGCAATTCCGTCTCTGGGTCCAGGCCCAGTTGACGTGCTACGTCGGGAAAATTGGCTAGCACGGCGGCACGCATGAAGGTCATTCTGTGTTCCTTGGTTACATACGCCGTATTCGGCGTCTTTTTGCGCAAAATGATGGCATATTTTCGTCAAATGGCATTCTAACGTAATGAAATATAGCCAGCCCGGTCTGAATAATTCAAGAAAATCGAACTGTTGCCGCAGTCGGCAAGCATGCGCAACTGGCAACGCAAGTATCGAACCGAGGCCGTCAGGCCTCAGCAGCCCGTACTGGACCGGCCGCAGCAACTAACCTCCTCGAGTGGCAGCCCTGGCCGACGGGGCACATCGGGGAAATTGGCCAGGATGACTGTCCGCATTGGGGCTCATCAGAATGTCTTGGCAGCTTATTTGCCTGGAATTGGGCACTTTGCACGAAATGACAGTTTTTTTTCGCCAAAAGGCAGGCCAAATAAATGAGGTAAAGCTATAGTAAGCCAACGTCCAAGCGCGCCGTATAGGTAGGCGACGATTTAAGACGATAACTGCGTGCTATGAACATGCTATCTTGGAGACGAATCGATGAAGATCAAACAACGCATCTGCGCCTTGGGCGCTGAGCTAAAAAATATCCACCCGGTCGATGCCATCGACAATGACGGTTTGTGTGCTTCCATCCAGCAAGCATTTCTCGAACACAAAGTGCGGTTCCTGCGCACCTACCCAGTCTGAGCAGGGGCTATTCATGACACAAGCACTCTCCCATCATTACGCCCAACTGGGTGACGTCCGGCTGCATTACGTGACCGCTGGCAGCGGGCCGACTGTGGTGTTCCTGCACGGCTGGCCGCAGACCTGGTACATGTGGCGCGACATCCTGCCCGCGCTGGCGGCCGACTACCGCGTGGTGGCGGTGGACTTGCGCGGCCTGGGCGACTCCAGCCGCCCCGCCGGCGGTTACGACACCCGCACCGTGAGCCAGGACGTGTGGCGCCTCATGCATGACGAACTGGGTTGCGAGCGGTTCCATGTCGTGGCGCACGACTGGGGCGGACCGGTCGCATACGCGCTGGCAGCCCAGCACCGGCGGGCTGTGCGTAGCATCTCCGTGTTCGACGTGCCGGTGCCGGGCGACGGCGCGCCGCTGGCGGCGATGGCGCGCTGGCATTTCGGTTTCCACGGCGAACCGGACTTGCCGGAAGTACTCGTCGCCGGACGCGAAGACGTCTACCTGCGCTACTTCTTCCGCAAGGGAGGGGCCCGCCCCGACGCCATCAGCGAGGATGCGCAGCGCGAATATGTGCGCGCCTACAGCCAGCCTGGCGCCATGCGGGCCGGCTTCAATTACTACCGGGCCTTGCCGCAGGACGTGGCCGACAACCAGGCCTTCCTGGCCGAAGGCAAGCTGGACATGCCCGTGCTGTGCTACGGCGGCGGTGCCCCCGGCGTGGGGCGCGGCATGGCCGCCATGGAATCGTGGCAACGTGTGGCGCATACTGTACGGGGCGGCGTGGTCGAGGACGCTGGCCACTGGATCGCCGAGGAACAGCCAGCCTGGGTGGTGCGCCAGTTGCAAGCTTTCTTGGGTGAACAGGGCCGCGACTGAGACGGCGCCGGCGGCACGGCTTCCTCGCGGGGAGCCAGCCTGCCATTTCGTGCGCCGCATGCGCGGCCGCGTTACCGCGCCAGTCGGCGCAACGATACATTCCTTAGAGGTCACAAGATGCTCACGCGTTATCCCAAGCTGGTACTGACCGTACTTCTGTTTATCAATATTATTGCCTATGTGGACCGCAGCATGCTGCTGGGCTTTTCGCCCCAGATCACGCAGGACCTCTCTCTGACCAACACCCAGTTCGGTTTTCTGTCCGGGGCCGCATGGGTGCTCAGCTACAGCGTCATGGTGCTGGTGTTCGGTACGCTGGCAGACCGCTACAGTCGCACAGTCATTATCGCCGGCGGCATGTTGATCTGGAGCTTCTGCACGGCCGCCTCTGGTCTGGCGAATGGCTTTGGTGCAATGCTGGCGGCGCGCTTCCTGGTGGCGGCCGGCGAGGCGGCCCTGGTGCCGTCAGCAACGGCCATATTGGCCGACCTGTTTGACCAGCGCCGGCGCAGCACGGCCAACGGCCTGTTTTTCATGGGCATACCACTGGGCATCGGCCTTGCATATCTGCTCAGCGGAACAGTCGGGGCCAGTATCGGCTGGCGCGGCACCTTCCTCGTGCTCGGTGGATTGGGCGTGGCGATGGCCTTGGGCGTGGCGCTGGTGCGCGATACGGGCCCGCGGGGTCATGCCGCACGCGGCGAGAATTTCCTACCGCAACTGGGCGCCGTATTGCGTTGCATACGCAGCCAGCCGGCCCTGATACTGGTGCTGGCAGGCTTTGTCGTGGTGCACCTGGTGCTGGCGGAGAGCACGTTCCTGCAGCTATGGCTGGTACGTGAGCGGGGCGCGGCCGAAGCCCAGATCGCCCGCCAGATCGGCATGCTGCAAATCGCATTTGGCTGCGTCGGTGCGGCCGGCGGCGGCTACGTGGCCGATCGGCTGGCGCGTGGTTCGCGCTGGCGCCTGGCGCTGTTTCCGGCGCTGTCGACCCTGCTGTGCGCGCCGCTGATGCTGGCCAGCCGGTTCGTTGCGGCCGACAGCGCGCTGCTGACCGTGGGCTTGGCAGCCAGCGCATTCCTGCCGTTTTCCGTGTACGGCAGCGCACTCAGCCTGATCCAGGGCAGCGTACCTGGTCATCTGCGTGCTTCCATCGTCGGCTTCACCATGATGTGCATTAACGTTATCGCGCTCGCGTTGGGAACGCTGCTGCTTGGCTTCGCAAGTGACCGGATGGCCGCCTTCGGTGTCGCCCATCCATTGACCACGGTCCTGATGGGCACGGACATGGCTGTCGGCCTGGCAGCAGTCTGCTTCGGACTGGCTGCGCGCCAAATCATGAAGGCGTCAGCCCACAGCCATAGCAAGTCGATGGCGACACGGGAAGCCTGACGCCGGTCGCGCCGCCGCAAGCGCGGCGCAAGAAGACACCACGCGTTCGACCATTGCCCGCTGGTGGCAATGGTCTTTGCGCGTCCAACTCAATGAAAATGTACCTGAGAATGAAAAGAAAAGGACTCTACGCGACCGGCCTTGCAGTGATGGCCGGGCATGTCATGGCCCAATCCGATGTCCGGTTGTATGGCGCACTGGATGCGGGGCTGCTAAACATCACGAACACCAGTGGCGGGACGGGCTATCTGCCGGGCAAAGTCAATGCTGGCACCTTGCGGGCGTTGAAGGACGGCGGCATCAGCACCAGCAATTGGGGCCTGAGCGGCAACGAGACCTTGGGCGGGCAGCTCAAGGCGCTGTTCCAATTGCAGGGCAACGTGAACCTTGCGAACGGCAGCGGCGGTGGCCCCAACAGCAATTCGGCCACCTCTCTGTTCAACCAAATGGCGGTCATCGGCCTGTCCGGGGACTTCGGCACCATCAAGCTGGGTCGGCAGGCGTCGCCGACGTATTTTGCCATGGCTAGCACGGATGCGCGTGGCGCCCGCTATTTCGGCAGTGCCTTGAACGGCCTCGTGGCCTTGAACAGCGCCAGCAAGGCATTCATCGGCAATAATTCCAATGTCGCATTCGGCACCATCTACAACGACAATGCCCTGGTCTACACATCGCCGACAATCGGTGACGTGACGTTCAACGTCGGCTATGCGGCAGGCGAAAGCGGAGGGAGCGTTCGTGCCAATTCCCAGCAGAGCCTCACCGCCGTGTATCGGGCGAACGACTGGACCTTGTCGGCGCTGTACTACAACGGTTATGGGAATGATGTACCGGTTGCCACCGCGCTCTATGGCAAGGCGCTCGGCGACAAGGCGCCGGCCGCTGTGGCCGCCGCAGGGCTGGTGCCGACCGCCAACACCAACCGCCTGGTATCGCTTGGCGCGCTCTACCGTTGGAACGCCTACAAGGTAAGTGGGGCGCTCTACCGTGCCACCAATCCGGCCCATGCAGTATTGCCGGGAGGAGCGGCGAGCCTGGGGATGTGGACGCTGGGCGCCGGGTGGGATATCTCGCCCGCTGTCAACCTGACGACCGGCTATTACCGCATCACGGATCACACGAATGTGGGTAACCAGGCCTCGCAAAGTGCCGTCGGCCTCGACGTCCTGTTGTCAAAGCGCACCCTTCTTTACCTGGTGGGCGCACGGGTGCGCAACCAGGGGGCGAACATGAACTTCAGCCCGGTCTACGCCACCGCCGTTGCGGCCAACAGCAATGCACGCGCCGTCATGGCCGGCACCCGCCACACATTTTGACCTGGGGCGTAGCCGCCGCAAAGGCAGCGCCGCGGCCCCGCCGTGGCAGCCTCGCCCATCACTCACGGAAGAGACCAAGAAGATGAACACCGCAGTAGCAGCAAGCACGGCCCAGGCCATGCAATCGTCCGCAGCCGGGGCGGGGGAATACCTGAGTTTCCGCAACGGTGCCGAAGAGTATGGCATTGACATTCTCAAGGTGCAGGAGATACGCGGCTATGAAGTCCCCACGCGTATTGCCAATGCGCCGGCGCACGTGCTTGGGGTGCACAACCTGCGCGGGCTCATCGTTCCTGTGCTCGATATGCGCATCCGTTTGGGGATGGCCGACGTGGCCTACGACGGTCACACCGTGACGATCGTACTCAATATTGGCGATCGCGTCGTTGGCATGGTAGTGGACGGCGTTTCCGACGTGGTGGAGCTGCGGCACGACCAGATCAGGCCGGTGCCGGAATGCGGCGTCGCCGCCGCCACCTTGCATGTCAACGGCATCGCCACCATCGATCTGCCAGAGCGGCAACGCATGTTGATCTTGCTCGACATCGAGCAACTTGTCGCCAGCGGCGCGGTGCTGCCGGCGCACGCGGCCGACGCGCACACTCCGGTGGCCTGAACCAGATTGTATGCAACACCAAAGAAAGACTAATCCATGAAATTCAAGAACATGAAAATCGGCACCCGCCTGGCGGCCGTCTTTTCCCTGCTGACGGTGCTCATCATCGCCATTGCCGCCGTTGCGCTTACCAGCATGGACAGTGTCAACACTGCCACCGACGTCATCGTCAACGACCGGTACGCGAAGGTGGCGCTTTCCACCGACATCCGCAATGAGGTGAACTTGCAGGCGCGCTACCTGCGCAATGCCATTATCGGCGCACAGGACCCGGCGGAGTTGAAGTCCTCGCTGGCCAAGGTGGATGAGTCGACGGCCAGGATTACGCCCATGTTCGACCAGCTCAAGGCCCTGGCCAACACCCCCCAGGGCTTACAGCTGGCCAATGACCTTGAGCAAAAGCGCAACGCCTACATCAAGGCGCGCCAGGCAGCCGTGGCGCTGCTGACGGAGGGCAAGGTCGAGGCGGCGGGGGCCTATGTGCTCAACGAGTTGCGCGAGCCGCAGAACATCTATGTTGCCACGCTGGGCAAATTGATCGAATTCCAGACCCAGAAGATGCAGGAGGCGACCACCAAGGCGCTGGCCGACGGTCGGGTCACCACGCGGCGCGTGTTGGTGTTGAGCGCGCTGGCGGTGCTGGTCGCCGTGGCGGCCAGCATCGCCATTACCCGGTCGATCGTCGGGCCGCTGGCACAGGCTGTGCAACTGGCGGGTAACGTGGCCGCCGGCGATCTCACGTCCGTGGTGCGCGTCGAATCCAGCGACGAGACCGGCCAGCTGCTGACGGCGCTCAAAGCCATGCAGGATGGCCTGGTGCGCGTTGTTGGCCAGGTACGCGGCGGCTCCGAGAGCGTGGCATCGGCCAGCGCCCAGATCGCCAGCGGCAACATGGATCTGTCCGGTCGCACGGAGGAACAGGCCAGCGCGCTGGAGCAAACCGCAGCCAGTATGGAGGAACTGGGCACGACCGTTCGACAGAACGCTGACAATGCCCGCCAGGCCAACCAGCTGGCGCAAAGCGCGTCGGCGGTCGCACAGCAGGGGGGCAGCGTGGTGGCACAGGTGGTCGATACCATGAAGGAGATCGATGCGGCCAGCAGGAAGATTGCCGACATTATCGGCGTCATCGACGGTATCGCGTTCCAGACCAATATCCTGGCGCTCAATGCCGCCGTCGAGGCGGCGCGCGCCGGCGAACAGGGGCGCGGCTTCGCCGTGGTGGCCACGGAAGTGCGCTCGCTGGCCGGGCGCAGTGCCGAGGCTGCCAAGGAAATCCGTCAGCTGATCGGCGCCAGTGTGGAGCGAGTCGAACGTGGCAGCGCGTTGGCCGACCAGGCGGGCAGCACAATGCGCGACGTCGTCGAGAGCATCGTGCGCGTTACCGACATCATGGGCGAAATCAGCGTCGCCAGCGGCGAGCAGAGCACGGGCGTGGCGCAAGTCGGTGAGGCGGTGGGGCAGATGGATCAGGCTACCCAGCAGAACGCCGCCCTCGTCGAGGAAATGGCGGCTGCTGCGGCCAGCCTGAAGGACCAGGCCGGCGATCTGGTGCAAGCAGTGAGCGTGTTCAAGTTGACCGACGTTCCGGTGCCTGCCAGCGTGCAGGCACTGGCGGCGCCGCGCCGCCCGGCGCGGTCCGTCCTGCCATCGAGCGTTCGCAAGACCGGCACGGACAATTGGGAAGAGTTCTAAGCGGACCGCATCCGACGCTGGTCAGCCTTGGCCGGCGGTCTCTTTGTTTGATGGCGCTTGCCCAAGGCGCCAATGCCATCGCGTGCCCGCTTGCTGCGCACGCGGTTTATTTTTTCAAGGCAGCATCTCTTAATCTTGAGGTACAACGGCATGCGCACCAATTTGCCCATCACTCAAATCGAATATATCCTGGCCCAAGGCATGACGTTGGTGTCGACGACCGACACCAAGGGGCGCATTCTCTATTGCAACCCCGCTTTCATCGAAGTGAGTGGGTTCAGTCGGGAGGAATTGCTGGGCCAGCCGCATAATCTGGTGCGGCACCCGGATATGCCGGCGGAAGCGTATCGCGACATGTGGGCCACCATCGGCGCCGGCAAGCCGTGGGCGGCGCCGGTCAAGAATCGCCGCAAGAATGGCGATTACTACTGGGTGATGGCCAACGCCACGCCGTTGATGGAGAACGGCAAGCCGGTTGGCTTCATGTCAGTACGCACGAAGGCGACACGCGAACAAATACGTGCCGCCGAGGAGCTCTACGCCCAGCTGCGGCTGGCACCGGGCAGCGGCAGGCGGGCGCCGCGCCTGTCCGGCGGCCGCCTGGTGCGCGACGATTGGCGGGGGCGGCTGGCGCGCTGGCTGCGCTTCGGCCTGTCCACCGATATCTTGCTGGCGCTGCTGGCGGTGGTGCTGACCAACGCGATGGCCACGGCTCTGATGCCGCAAGACGGGGGCATGGCCACTGGTCTGCTGGCTGGCTTCAAGCTCTTGACCCTGCTGTGTGGCTGGCAATACCTGACGCGGCGCGTCGTCGAGCCGCTTGATGCGTTGATCAAAGCCGCCAATACCATGGCCGCAGGTGACCTGAGTCAGACCGTGCAACACAGCCGTCACGACGAGATGGGCCGGTTGCAGCAAGCCCTGAGCCAGTTGAACGTCAACATGCTGTCTATCGTGCGCGATGCGCGGGAACAGAGCCTGGCGCTGCTGCAAGGCGCAGGCGAAATAGCGCAGGGCAACTTGGACCTGTCGTGCCGCACGGAGCTGCAGGCGGCGAATCTGGAAAAGACGGCTACCGCCATTGAGCAGATTACCGGCACAGTACGCCAGACCGCCGACGCGGCCGAACAGGCCAACCAGATGGCCGAGCAGCTGAGCGCCGTGGCCGAACGCAGCAGAGTCGCAGTGGATGATGTCAACGGCACGATGTTGGAAATTCAGGCCGCGTCCGGACGCATCGGCGAGATCACCCAGATGATAGACAGCATCGCGTTCCAGACCAATATTCTGGCGCTCAATGCCGCAGTCGAGGCGGCACGGGCCGGTGAGCAGGGACGCGGCTTTGCGGTGGTGGCGACCGAAGTTCGCGCCTTGGCGCAGCGCACCTCCAGCGCCGCCAAGGAAATCAAACAGCTTATCGACGACTCCGACGACAAGGTGCGGCAAGGCTATGCGAAAACGGAAGCAGCGCAGGCAACTTTGCACGATGCCGTCACCGGCGTGCGCAGTGTCACCTCCCTGGTGCATGAAATCAGCGGCGCGGCCCGTGAGCAGTTGTCTGGCATTTCGGAGATCAATCTAGCGGTCGCGGAACTAGATGGGATCACACAGCAGAACGCCGCGATGGTCGAGCAGATCGCGGCGTCGGCCAATTCACTCAAGGAGATGGCGCGTTCTGTGACTGAGACCGTGCAGATATTCCGTGTCCAGTCCGGGGCGCCGGCCGCACCTGACGCGGTGGCGCTGCGTCGCGAGATGAAACAACAATACATCGCAACGACGCTTCGCTGAGGCTGCCGCGTTTCCCTTGCTTACTCATTTTTTGAAGTTCAGCCACTCACCACGCGTAAGGCAGCCTGCCAGTGCCAAGACGTCGAGAGTGAGCGCTACTGTAAAGACTGCATATGGTTTCACCCTCTAGTTCAAGCGACGCACCCCGCCAGCGACGGCCGAAGGATTATGCGGCGATTTCGTGGCTACTGGCCTTCCTGGCTTGCCTGTACGTCGGCACCAGCATGGTGCGGCTTTATTACCAAAAGCGGCAGCTGGAGGATCAGGTTGCCCAGCAATTGCAAAACATCTCGGTCAGCATGAAGCGCAGCCTTGCGTTGC
>NZ_JACEZS010000119.1 GCF_014042365.1 Rugamonas fusca | reverse complement strand
CCGCTCACACGAACAAAGAATTGTGCGAAGCCTCGCGCAGTGTGCTCCACGTCGAACTCGTCGAGTAGCTCACCGCCATTTGTCCCCACCGCAACGCGGTGACAGCGGCTGCCAACATCCAGTGCTACCTGTAGCGTTGTCTCCATGATCGGCCCTCCTTATAAACAAAACGATCAGAAATCATCCGAACGTCTCGTCTACTGTACAGAGCCACTTGACGGCACCATCCCGATTGGCGTCCCGG
>NZ_JACEZS010000118.1 GCF_014042365.1 Rugamonas fusca | reverse complement strand
ACTGCATGAAGTTGGAATCGCTAGTAATCGCGGATCAGCATGTCGCGGTGAATACGTTCCCGGGTCTTGTACACACCGCCCGTCACACCATGGGAGCGGGTTTTACCAGAAGTAGGTAGCTTAACCGCAAGGAGGGCGCTTACCACGGTAGGATTCGTGACTGGGGTGAAGTCGTAACAAGGTAGCCGTATCGGAAGGTGCGGCTGGATCACCTCCTTTCTAGAGTCGCACTGATCTTCGGATCA
>NZ_JACEZS010000117.1 GCF_014042365.1 Rugamonas fusca | reverse complement strand
TCATGATTTATGCTCCACGCTTCCTTCCCACAGTCAGTTACCCTTCCGCAGTTGCGCTTCACTTCGCTCACTGTGGTCAGCTCGCGGCGGGACTTGCACCCACAGGAGTGCGCCCATGCTGGGCGCAATCGGCATAGGGGCGGCCAGCATAGCTGACCGGTCCCCTGCCACACCACCCGGCATGCGGGTCCGCACCGGGCGGTTCGAGTAGTTGAGGTTAAGACAGGCGTGGTACGCCCAACCGGTCGAA
>NZ_JACEZS010000116.1 GCF_014042365.1 Rugamonas fusca | reverse complement strand
TACTTCGACCGGTTGGGCGTACCACGCCTGTCTTAACCTCAACTACTCGAACCGCCCGGTGCGGACCCGCATGCCGGGTGGTGTGGCAGGGGACCGGTCAGCTATGCTGGCCGCCCCTATGCCGATGCTATGTCCCCGTTAAGTGTGGGAAGCGCCCCACGGCAGAGCTGAGAAAATCTTCTGGGCTGGCGACACGGTTCCGATCAACAGCCCAATGCCAGCCCAAATAGTTGGGAAGATAATGGCTCGCCAC
>NZ_JACEZS010000115.1 GCF_014042365.1 Rugamonas fusca | reverse complement strand
CATGATTTATGCTCCACGCTTCCTTCCCACAGTCAGTTACCCTTCCGCAGTTGCGCTTCACTTCGCTCACTGTGGTCAGCTCGCGGCGGGACTTGCACCCACAGGAGTGCGCCCATGCTGGGCGCACATCGGCATAGGGGCGGCCAGCATAGCTGACCGGTCCCCTGCCACACCACCCGGCATGCGGGTCCGCACCGGGCGGTTCGAGTAGTTGAGGTTAAGACAGGCGTGGTACGCCCAACCGGTCGAAGTA
>NZ_JACEZS010000114.1 GCF_014042365.1 Rugamonas fusca | reverse complement strand
AGCTTGACGATAACCTACTTTCACACTGGTTGCAGCACTATCATCGGCGCAGAGTTGTTTCACGGTCCTGTTCGGGATGGGAAGGGGTGGGACCAACTTGCTATGGTCATCAAGCTTTGACTTGTACAGCTTTCGCTCCCAACGGGGCAGCGACAGCTCGAATCTGGAAGAAGCAGTATAAACGATTTATACCGTTTATACAAGCGTAAGGATTGAGTAATGAAGTTGTATCAACGAACGTTCAACGCACTTCT
>NZ_JACEZS010000113.1 GCF_014042365.1 Rugamonas fusca | reverse complement strand
ACAATGACCAGGCCATCTTGTCTGGGCACACGCAGCTGGTGCAAGAGTCCGCTGGTGACGGCGGCGGTGGCGTATTGCTGTTCCTGCCGGTCTACCGGCCTGGCATGGCGCACGGCACCATGGCTGAGCGCCGCGGCGCGTTGTTGGGGTGGGTGGATGCCTCTTTCCGGCTGCGCGACCTCATCTCCGGCATTTTGGCCGGCAACGTCAACGCGGTCGGCGTGACGCTCGATCTGGATATCTACGATGGCACGA
>NZ_JACEZS010000112.1 GCF_014042365.1 Rugamonas fusca | reverse complement strand
AACGCCAGGTCGGCCGAGGTCTTGGCTTCGTAGTGGGCGTTGGGCACGCCGGCGGCCGTGCCGTCGAAGGTGCCCAGCGTCTGCGGGCCGTAGTGGATCACTTTCAGGTCCGTGTCCAGCGCGCCGGCCACGTAGTCGAAGCCCAGCGTGAACTTGGAGCGCGGGCCGCCCTGTTCGATGAACAGGCGCTCGCGCTCGGACAGCAGCACGTCCTCATAACCCTTGAGCGAGGCGGGGGCGTGGATGCCCGTCACT
>NZ_JACEZS010000111.1 GCF_014042365.1 Rugamonas fusca | reverse complement strand
CCAGCTCCAGCAGCGACGACGGCAAGCCGGACCGGGTCAACGCCTCGGTGACGGTATTGAACAAGTTACCGTCTGCAAACTGCACCGCCGATAAGTTAACCGCCACCATCAGGCCATCACCATAGGTATCGAGCCATTGCCTGGCTTGCCGACACGCCGTCTGCAAGGCCCACGCGCCGATTGGCACAATGTGCCCGCTCTGTTCGGCCAGCGCGATAAATCGCCCCGGCGGTATCAGCCCTTCAACCGGATGCT
>NZ_JACEZS010000110.1 GCF_014042365.1 Rugamonas fusca | reverse complement strand
ACAATGACCAGGCCATCTTGTCTGGGCACACGCAGCTGGTGCAAGAGTCCGCTGGTGACGGCGGCGGTGGCGTATTGCTGTTCCTGCCGGTCTACCGGCCTGGCATGGCGCACGGCACCATGGCTGAACGCCGCGGCGCGTTGTTGGGGTGGGTGGATGCCTCTTTCCGGCTGCGCGACCTCATCTCCGGCATTTTGGCCGGCAACGTCAACGCGGTCGGCGTGACGCTCGATCTGGATATCTACGATGGCACGA
>NZ_JACEZS010000010.1 GCF_014042365.1 Rugamonas fusca | reverse complement strand
GATTTATGCTCCACGCTTCCTTCCCACAGTCAGTTACCCTTCCGCAGTTGCGCTTCACTTCGCTCACTGTGGTCAGCTCGCGGCGGGACTTGCACCCACAGGAGTGCGCCCATGCTGGGCGCACCAATGAAAAATGCCCGGATCGCTCCGGGCATTTTTTTGCTTTACAGGTCGTACTTCAGTTCCGCCACCAGCGTACGCTGGGTGTAGGGATGGAAGGCCCAATACTTCGCGTTGTTGAGGTTATCGATACCGGCCGACGCCGTCCAATGCTGGTCCAGCCGGCAGCGCACACGCACATCCATCACCAGGTATTTCGACACACCCGTGTACGTGTTGCCGTTCGGGTCGCTGTTGTCGAGCGTGCCGTACTGCTTGCCGCTGTAGCGCACGCCATAGGTGCCGCTCCACCGCGCGTTGGCCTGATAGGCGGCCAGGAAGTTGGCACGCCAGCGCGGCACACGCGGTTGCAGCTTGCCCACGCTGGCCGGGAAGGCATCATTAGCAACGATGCGCGAATCGGCGTAGGTCAGGCTGTCCGTGATACTCAAGCCGGACAGCAGCACATTGTCGGCCTGGTGCGAGAACTCCACGCCCGTGGTGCGGATCTTGCCCACATTCTGGATGGTGTTGACGGTCGGCGTCAGCGGCTGCGAATACAGGGCGTCGCGCGTCACTTCATGGAACAGCGTGGCGCGCAGGCTGGAGTCGGCGTTCAGGCGCTCGGCCGTCAATTCGCTGGTCCACGACTTTTCCGCCTTCAGGTTGGGATCCGTGTACAGGATCTTGCCGTCCACGATGGCGCCCTGGAACAGTTCGGCCGCCGTCGGGTTGCGCACGGCGCGCCCGGCCGATGCTTTCATCGTCCATTCGTCGCTGGCGCTCCACGCCAGCGCGGCCTTGGGCGACCACGCCGATTCGCTGCGGTCGGTGAACGGCAGCAGTTTGCCCCTGGCGCCGATCTGGCCATCGAACGCTTGCCAGTGCTCGAAGCGCGCGCCCAGCGTGGCCTTCCAGGCCGGCGCCATACGCCAGGTATCCTGCGCGAACAGGCTTTCTAGCCGGGTGTCGCCGTTGAAGTCGGACACCGGCGCGCCATCGGCCGCATGCAGCCAGTCGCCGCTGCTGAACACGTGGGTGCGCAGCCTGGCGCTATCGCGCTGCACGCCGAAATCGACGATGTGGGCGCCGGCCATGCCGTCCGGGCGCCACGTACCTTTCAGCGCCAGCGTGTTCCAGCCGCTGCCGCCCATGTCCGTGATGTTGCCCTGGCCGTTGGTCTGCGCGTTCGCCACCAGCACGGTCGGGGTGCGCACCAGGTCGCGGTGGTAGTCATACAGGCTGGCCGCCACTTCCCAGTCGAACACGCCCTTGCCATGGCTTTTCAGCGACAGACCGTGCATCAGGTGTTCAAGATCGCCCACGCTGGGCGCGAAGTCGGAAGCGAGCAAGGTGTAGGTCTTGCCGCCGACGTTAATGCGGTTCTTGTCGTCGCCCGTGTAGACGGCGTTGCCGGCCGCGTCACGCAGGTAGGAATCGGAATGGCGTTCGGCGTCGTTCTTCCACCAGCCCAGCGTGTAGCTGGCCCGCAGCACAGGCGACACGTCATACGCCAGCTTGACCTTGGCGTGGTCCTGGATGGTGTGGATCTGGTTGGTGGCGCCCAGGATCAGCCAGTCCTGGTTGACGGGGTTGCGATCGGCCAGCGCGCCCGTCACGGGCAGGCCGGCGCTGCCGGGCACGCCCTTGCTGGTCAGCTTGTTGGCGTAGGCGATGGGCTGGCCGTTGCTGTCCAGGCGCGACAGGTCCAGCCACCACGACCAAGCGCCTTGGCGGTCGCCGATGGCAGCGCTGCCCTGCTTGCCGAAGTAATGGGCGTCCGTGCCGTACTGCTGGAACGCCTGGCCGAAGCCGGACAGCTTGAAGTGGGCTTCAAAACGGGTGGGCATGCGGGTCAGGAAATCAACCACGGCGCCCACCGAGTTGCCCGCGTAGGCGGCCGAGAACGGGCCATACAGCACGTCCACGCGCTCGATCTCCTCGGGCGTAACGAGGCCCCAGCGCGGCGTGTAGGTGGCGCCGTTGCCGAGCAGGTTGGACAGCAGGATGCCGTCCGCGTACACCATCGAACGGGCGCTGTTGCCGGTGCCCGAGGCGCGGCTGGCCAGCACGGCGTGGTCGTAGTCGCCCACGTAGCGCTTGCGCACGTTCAGGCTGGGCAGGTATTTGAGAGCGTCCTCGCTGTCGAGGGCATTGATGCGCTCCTCGATCTGCGGGCCGGTGATGCCTTCGATGGTGGTGGGGATCTGGGTCGGCAGCGAGCTGGGACGGCCGCCGTTGATGGCGATCACCGTCATCGGCTGGGCTTCATCGGCCACGGCGTGGCCGGCACCCAGCAGGGAAAGCAACAGCACCAGCGGCTTGATACGGATACGTGATGTCATGGCACGCTCCGCTGGCTCAATGTTTGGGGGCGGTATAGTTGAGCGCCTTGACGGGCACGGACAGCGAGACGGTCTCGGTCTTCTTGTCCTGGTTCTGGATCACCAGCGTCATGGGCACCGTGTCGCCCTCCTTCAACTGGCGCTTCAAGTCCAGCAGCATCACGTGGTAGCCGCCCGAGGCCAGATTCACGGGCTTGCCGGCCGGCAGATCAAGGCCGGTGATGGCGTGCATGCGCATCATCTGGCCTTCCATCGCCATTTCGTGGATCTCGACCACGCCGGCCGCGCTGGAGCGTACTTCGACCAGGCGCGCGTCGCGCGCCGACTGCAGCTGCATGAAGGCGCCGGTGGCCTTGGCGGTGGGCACGGTGGCGCGTATCCATGCATCCTTCACGGTAACCTGGGCCATGGCGCAGGAGGCAATCGTCATCGATGCGAGGAAGGTCAGGATTTGCTTGTTCATGTTCGTTCTCTCTTCAAGTGGCGGTACGGGCCGGTGCGGTGCCGGGTCAGGCTGCCGGGCCGGATCGGCGCGGACAACGACGGAGGCACAACGGCGGTACTCGCGGGGCCGCGCGGGGCGGCATTCTATTCAGGCGCGGTCAGGCGCCTGGGCTATACGATTACGGGTGCGGTGCGGGGAACGGCGCGGCGCGCGGAATGTGACCGGCATCAGGTCGCAGGCAGGCCGCATGCAAGCCGCAATCAGGCCACGGGCGGGCCGCGCGGGCGCGAGGCCGACCACGCCATCAGCGGCGCGGGCGAGCGGTAGAACAGGAACGGTTGTATCGAGTGCGTGCTGAACAGGCCCAGCCCGGAGACGAGCGTAGGCAACAGGCCGTAGCTGCCGGCGTGTGGCGTGCAATAGCCGCAATCGTCCATGCTGAACATGGCCTTGTGCGGCGCCGGCTGTTTGTCGGCGCCATCGGCCAGTATGGCCTGGAGCATTTCGCCGGCCGGCGCGGCCTGCAGTGTGCTGCGGCAGATTTCCCAGCTCGGCGGCTGGCCCTGCATGAAGGCGACGGCATGGGAAATCGACGGCGCAAGCGCGTTCATGAGAATCGCAAAGCATGCGATCCAGATGTGCAACGCGCGTAGGTTCGATTTCCTGGACATGGGGCGATTATAGCGGAGTGCGCATTTTCGCCACGCGAACAGCTGCGGCGAACTTGATTTATGCTGTCCTTTTTCGGGAAAAGGTCAGCGCTCGGCCTTGAACGTTTCGCGGCCGATTTCCACCGTCGCGGTGCCGTCCGTGAGCCAGATCTGGCCGTCCTGTATCGTGCATTGCAGTTGCATGGTGCGCTGGGCCATTTTCTCCAGCTCGGCGGTGGCGTCGGCCGGCAAATTAATCACGGTCAGGTTCTTGCACCGCTCGACCTTGTTGGCCAGCTGCTTCCACCAGATATGGCTGGTGGCGCTGTAGCTGTACACCACCACGTGCTCGGAACGGCCGCAAGCCTTGAGCAGCTTCTTCTCGTCCGGCTGGCCCACTTCGATCCACAGCTGGATGGCGCCCGTCAGGTCCTTCTGCCACAGGTCCGGCTCCTCCACGTCGAACAAGCCCTTGGTGAAGGTCAGCGCCTCGTTGGCGTGGATGGCGAAGGCCAGCAGGCGCACCATCATGCGCTCGTCCGTCTCGGACGGATGGCGCGCCAGCGTCAGCGCCTGGCTCTCGTAGTAGTTGCGGTCCATATCCGCGATTTGCAGATCGGCTTTGTAGATTGTCGCTTTGAGGGCCATCTTGTGAAACTCTGTAAATGATATAAACGATTACTTGAATACGACGGTCTTCTCGCCGTTTTGCAGGATGCGGTGCTCGACGAACCACTTGACGGCGCGCGCCAGCACCACGCACTCCACGTCGCGGCCGATGGCCGACAGCGTTTCGGCGTCCATCGAATGGTCCACGCGCTCCACGTCCTGCTCGATGATGGGGCCTTCATCCAGGTCGCCCGTCACGAAGTGGGCGGTGGCGCCGATCAGCTTGACGCCGCGGTGGTGGGCCTGGGCATACGGCTTGGCGCCCTTGAAGCTGGGCAGGAAGGAGTGGTGGATATTGATCGCCTTGCCCTTCAGGGCCGCGCACAGTTCGGGCGACAGGATCTGCATGTAGCGGGCCAGCACCACCAGGTCGATGCCGTGGGTGTTCATCAGCTCGATGATCTTCGCTTCCTGCGCGGCCTTGGCTTCCTTGGGCGCGCCGGTGGCCAGCGGCAGGTGGTGGAACGGGATGTTGTAGCTGGCCGCCAGCTGGTAGAAGTCCATGTGGTTGGACACGATGGCCGGAATCTCCACCGGCAGCAGGCCGCTCTTGTAGCGGAACAGCAGGTCGTTCAGGCAGTGGCCGATCTTGGACACCATCAGCATCACGCGCGGCTTGTAGCGCGCGTCGCGCAGTTCCCAGTCCAGGCCCATCTCGGCCGCCAGCTGCCCGAAATCGGCGCGCAGCAGCGCGTCGCCCACGGCGCTATCCTCCAGCGCGAAGTGCACGCGCATGAAGAACAGGCGCGATTCGCCGTCGCCGAACTGGGCCGAGTCGATGATGTTGCAGCCGTGGTCGGCCAGGAAGCCCGATACGCGATGAACGATACCGCGCTGATCCAGGCAGGAGAGAGTCAAAATGTATTCGGGGTGGGTCATGGCTGCTATTGGGCAATGATGCGTTATCTGAACAAGGGCGATATTGTCGCATGCCGGAGCCCCTGCCGTAAAAAAGTGGGCAGAAAGGCATCGCCACTGGCCACAAAATCGGAAATAGCACGGTCGTGCATTTATGCGGTATAGTGGACGCCACCTACCCTTACAGAGGAAGAAAAAATGACAACGAACGTCTTGGAGAACCTGCAATTTCGCCTCGCCGCCCGCCCCGTGGGCATGGTCAAGGCCAGCGACTGGCAGCAGGTGGTGGAGCCGGTGCGCGAATTGGCCGACGGCGAAATCCTGGTCAAGGTGCTGTACCTGTCACTGGACCCGGCCATGCGCGGCTGGATGAACGACGCCAAGTCCTACATCCGCCCGGTGGCCATCGGCGAAGTGATGCGGGCCGGCGGCATTGGCGTGGTGCTGGCCTCGCGCTCGCCCAAATTCGCCGTGGGCGACCATGTATCCGGCGGCACGGGGGTGCAGCGCTACTGGATCGGCAAGGCCGACGACAAGGCCGGCGCGTTCTACAAGGTCGACCCGACGCTGGCGCCGCTGACCACCTACCTCAACACGCTGGGGATGCCCGGCATGACGGCCTACTTCGGCCTGCTCGAATCGGGCCAGCCCAAGGCCGGCGAGACGGTGGTGGTGTCGGGCGCGGCCGGCGCCGTGGGCCAGACCGTGGGCCAGGTGGCCAAGCAGCTCGGTTGCCGCGTGGTCGGCATCGCCGGCGGCAAGGAAAAATGCGATTTCGTCGTCAACGAACTGGGCTTTGACGCCTGCATCGACTACAAGCACGATTCCGTGCGTGACGGCCTCAAGCAGCACTGCCCGCAAGGCGTGGACGTGTATTTCGACAATGTGGGCGGCGACATCCTCGACACCGTACTGACCCGCATCAACATGAAGGCCCGCATCGTGATCTGCGGCGCCATCTCGCAGTACAACAACACGGAGCCCGTGAAGGGACCGGCCAACTACCTGTCGCTGCTGGTCAACCGGGCCCGCATGGAAGGCATCGTCGTGTTCGATTACGCCGACCGCTACCACCTGGGCGTGGCCGCGCTGGGCCAGTGGCTCAAGCAAGGCAAGATCAAGAGCAAGGAAGACGTGGTGCAAGGCATAGCCCAGTTCCCGCAAGCGCTCAACATGCTGTTTGAAGGTAAGAACTTCGGCAAGCTGGTGCTGCAGGTGGCGCAAGACTAAACGCGCACACGGGGGCGGCCCGCGCCGCCCCAGCCCTCATCTTCACGCGCCGGCGGAACTTCCGCGCGCCGCCAGCGTCTATCCCAAGTGAGCACTTGCCGCCCGGCGCCGCCGGGCGTTTCCAACCGCCAGCTTGAGGATACGCCATGGATACACTCATCCCCCCCGCGTTACGGTCGCATTGCGACGCCCTGATCACCTATTCCACCGACGTGAGCCAACACCTGCTCGACACGATGCACAAAGTCGGCGAACTGAACTTGCAGCTGGCGCGCGACATGCTGGCCGACCTGGGCCAGATATGCCAGCGCTCAATGGCCGATGGCAACGCGGCCGAACTGGGCGCGGCGCTGGGCAGCAAGCTCAATCCCGCCAACGGCCCGCTGCGCGAGTACCAGCGCAAGCTGGCCGACACCATGGCCCATGCCTGCGACGACCTGGCCCGCGCCACGGAAACCCATATGCCCAAGCTGAGCCGCTCGGCCACGGCCTTGGCCGAGGACGCCATGCGCCGCGCGTCCGAGGAAGCGGCCAAAGCGACGGAACGCCAGCAGCAGGCGGTCGAGCAACTGCAGGCCGGCATCCACGGTGGCGACGGCCACGCGGACGAACACGCGGGCCAGCGGCCGCACTGAACCTGGGGCCACGCCACATGGAACTTCCGCCGGCGGCCCATCTCTAACCACGCAGGGCAGCCGAACGTGCCCGGTTCGCCGGCGCCACAACGCGGTGCCCTGCGATAAACAATCATTTCCCATGACTAAGGAGGTCGATATGGCCAGCAATCAAGGTAGCGAGCAGGGTAAAGGCGGCACGCAAAAAGGCACGGCCAAGCGCGGCTTTGCCGCCATGAGCGAGGCGCAGCAGCGCGAAATCGCCAGCAAGGGCGGCCAGGCGGCCCACCAGAAAGGCACGGCGCACGAGTTCGATTCCGAGGAAGCGCGCCGCGCCGGCCAGAAAGGCGGCGAGGCCGTCAGCCGCGACCGCGAGCATATGGCAGAGATAGGCCGCAAGGGTGGCGAGAACCGGCAACTGGCGGCGCGCCAGAACGGCAAGGTGCGCGCCGCCGCCAGCTCGCAACAACAGGACAAGAGCGCCACGCGCCAGGGGGGCAAGGAAGACGCCAGTTGACCGTCGCCACGGCCGTGAGCACGCCCGCGCGGCAGCCACGGCCGGCGCCGTCCGTGCGGCGCCCTGACCGTGCTGCCGGCGCCGGCACTGACGCCTTGGTGTCGCTTACGCCGCCAGCACTTCCTGCAAGCGCAGCAGCATGGACGCGTGCACGCGGGGCGGCGCAGCCGCAATGTCGGCCGACAGCAGGCGGTAAGGCGCGCCATCGACCTGGCTCACCATGCCACCGGCTTCTCGCACCAGCAGCGCCGGCCCCATGCAGTTGAAACCGTCCTCGCCGAATTCCCAGAACGCGTCGAGCCGGCCGCAAGCCACATAGGCCAGTTGCAGCGACGTGGGGCCCAGGTTGCGCACGGCCGCCACGTCGGGCAGCATGGCGCTCAGCGCCCGGCCGGCACGGCCCACGGCGCGCGGTTGCTTGACGGCGAACGGCGGCTGGCTGGTGGCCACCACGCCGTTGTAGTGGCTCTCGCGCTGGTTCACGCGCACCGGCTTGCCGTTGCACCACGCGCCGCCACCCCACACGGCGTGGAACATCTCGTCGTGGGCCGCGTCGAACACGGCCACGAACACGGGCACGCCTTCGCGCACCAGCGTCAGCGACATGGCCCAGTTCGGCATCGCGCGCAGGTACTGGGCCGCGCCATCGATCGCATCGCAAATCCAGTATTCGCCCTGCGCCAGCAAGGCGACGGCTTCCTCGTCGTCGCTGTCGGCGCCCTCGAACTCGCCTTCCATCCAGCCGATGCGCGGATACAGCTCGGCCAGTCCACCGCGCAGCGCGGCCGAGGCCTGGCCGTCGATGCGCTGGAAGGCGGCCGCCATCTCATCGAGTTCCACCACCGGCTCCAGTTGCCAGAACGTGTCGCACAAGGATGCTCCCACACTCCGCAACAGGGCCAGCACCTCTTCGGTATCGATTGCAGTCATGTTAAATCCTTGCTATAAATGAAAGTTCCTAGCATGCCAGCAGCGCCGTCGTCCGGCTAACTGGCGCCAGACAAGAGATAACGCGATCGGGCCACAATATGCATTTGCACCCTCCTCCTTTCGAAGAACGCCGGCTCACGGCCGACTTCCCCATGCTGCTCACGCCCACCCATGCCGATCTGTCCGGGACAGATAAAGGCAAGCACATCCACCGCCATCCGGAAGGCCAGATGTACATCGCCTTGCAGGGCTTGATCGTGCTGGAAGCGGGCGGCAACCGTACCGTGCTGCCGCCGGGCCGCCTGGGCTGGGTGCCGCCGCAGATGGCGCACGGCGCCAGCGTGCACGGCAGCAAGCTGCGTCCCGGCCTGGCCGGCTACACGCTGCACCTGGCGCCGACGTTGTGCGACGCGCTGCCAGCGCAGCCCCAGGTGTTGCGCCTGTCGCCCGTGGCCAGCGCCCTGTTCGAGCGCATGCGCGGCTGGCCGCAAGGCACGCCCGCCGACGCGGCCGAACACAGGCTGATGATGGTGTTCCTCGATGAGATAAGCCGGGCCGAACCGGACCCGCTGCGCCTGATCATGCCGCGCCATCCGCGCCTGCTGGCGATGGCGACCAGCATCGCCGAGAACCCGGCCGATGAAACGGACCTCGATGGCTGGGCCGAACGGATCGGCCTGTCGCGGCGCAGCGTGACGCGCCACTTCCGCGCTGAAACCGGCATGTCGCTGGTGGAATGGCGCCAGATCGCGCGCCTGCAGAAAGGCATGGAACTGTTGACGGCGGGCGAGTCCGTGACGACGGTGGCCATGAACCTCGGCTACGACAGCGTGAGCAGCTTCATCGCCCTGTTCCGCCGCATCCTGGGCACCACGCCCGCCAAGTTCCTGCCGTGGGGCCAGGTCTGAACTTAGCCGGCGGTGCCGAGGATGACGCTGGACGCCTTGAAGATGGCCGTGGCCGGCGCCCCCACCGCGAGATCGAGCGCTTCGGCGCTGTCGCGCGTGATGATGGCGGCGATGGTGCCGCCGCCCGGCAAGGCGATGCTCACTTCCGTGTTGACGGCGCCCGGCTGCAAGCGCACCACCGTGCCGGCCAGCTGGTTGCGGGCCGACAGGCGCGCGCCGGTCGCATCCGTCATGACGATGATGGACGAGGCCTTGACCAGCGCGAACGCCGGCGCGCCCTCGCGCAAGCCCAGGCTGTCGCAACTGTCGCGCGTGATGGTGGCCACGACCTGTTGCCCGCCCATGATCTCCAGCACCACCTCGTCGTTGACGGCGCCGCGCCGCAGGGCGATGACGGTGCCGCTGAACTGGTTACGCGCACTCGTTTGCATCTGCATTTTCCGTATCAATAAAAAATCGTCGGCCAGGCCGTGGGACTGGGCGCTCAAATGGGCGATGAACTGGTCGTGCTCGGCCGCGATCTGGCGGAAGTTGGCCACCAGCTGCGCGCCGCGCGCCGTCAGCCGCGTGCCGCCGCCGCCCTTGCCGCCGGCCACGCGCTCGACCAGCGTGGCGCCGGCCAGGTTGTTCATGGCGTCGATGGCGTCCCACGCGCCCTTGTAGCTCATCTTGACGGCCTTGGCCGCGCGCGTGATGGAACCCGTTTCCGCGATGGCCGCCAATAACGCCACGCGGTCCTGGCCACCCAGCTTCTCGCCGCCCACCGTCATCCACACATTGCCTTGCAAGGCCAGTTGCGGTGGCGCGCCGTCAGGTGCTCGTTTGTCGTGTTCCATCTTTCAACTCCGGGAATTCAAAGGTGCGCACCGGCGCGATCTTGCCGTCTTCCATGCGCAGGATGTGTTCGCCGAACACGCGCGCATCGTCGGGATCGTGCGTGATCAAAATCATGGGGATGGCCAGCCGGCGCTGCAGCGCGTCCAGCTCGGAGCGCATGCGCGCGCGCAGGCTGGGATCGAGCGCGGCGAACGGCTCATCCAGCAGCAGCGCCTGCGGATCGGGCACCAGCGCCCGCGCCAGCGCCACGCGCTGGCGCTGACCGCCCGACAGTTCGTGTGGAAACTGGTGCGCCACGTGCTCGAGCTCGAACGCCTGCAGCCAGTGGCGCACGGCCGCGTCATCGGCCCGCGCGCGCGGATTGAACCAGCCTCGCGCCAGGCCAAACGCGATGTTCTGCCGCACATTCAAATGGGGGAACAGCGCGTAATCCTGGAACAGGTAGCCCACCTGGCGCTGCTGCGGCGCCAGGTCCACTCCGCCCGCGCGGTCGAACAGCAGGCGGCCGTCGAGCGCGATGCGGCCCGCGTCCGGCGTCATCAACCCGGCCACGGCTTTCATCAGCTGGCTCTTGCCGGCGCCCGACGGGCCGTAGATGACGATGCGCTGGCTGTCGGAGGTAAATTGCGCGTCCAGCGTGAACGTGCGGGCGCCCGAGCGCATCTTCTTACGGATATCAACCTGGATCTGCATGGTGGCTCAATCGTTGACGAGACGCTTGGGCGTCAGTTTGCTGGCCAGCACCAGCACCACGATGCAGGTGACGGAGGTGATCAGCACCAGCATGTTGGCGCTGTCGTCCTGCCCCGCCTGCACGGCTTCGTACACGGCGATCGACAGCGTTTGCGTCTTGCCCGGTATGCTGCCGGCCACCATCAGCGTGGCGCCGAATTCGCCCATCGAACGGGCGAAGGCGAGCAAGGTGCCGGCCAGCACGCCGCGCCACGCCAGCGGCATGGTCACGCGCAGGAACACGCCGAACGACGAGATGCCCAGCACATGGGCGGCCTGCTCCAGTTGACGGTCCACCGTTTCGAACGCGGAGCGGGCCGCCTTGAGCACCAGCGGAAACGCCACCACGGCGGCCGCGATCACGGCCGCCTGCCAGGTGAAGATCAGGTTGATGCCGAAGCTGCGTTGCAGCCAGCCGCCGAGCCAGCCGTTGCGGCCAATCAGCACCAGCAGGTAGTAGCCGAGCACGGTGGGCGGCATCACCATCGGCAAGGTCAGCATGGCGTCCAGCATTTCGCGGCCGGGAAAACGGCAGCGCGCCAGCAGATAGCCCAGCGCCAGCCCCAGCAGCAAATCGATGGCCGTGGCCCAGCCCGCCACCTTGAGCGACAGCGCCAATGCGATCCAGGCCGGGTTATCCATCGGGGTTATCCATCGGGGTTATCCATCGTTAAGCGCCGGCTTCAGGGACGGCCGAAACCATACTTGGCCAGGATGGCCTGGCCCACGGGCGTGAGCACGAAGGCGACGAAGCGGCGTCCGGCCTCGGGCTGCGCGCTGCCGGCCGTGGCGGCGATCGGATAGCTGACCGGCGTTTCGGTGGGCACGGTGGCCACCACTTTCACCCTGTCCTTTTGCACGGCCACGTCGGTGGCATAGACGAAGCCCGCGTCCGCCTCACCGCGCGCCACGTAATCGAGGCTCTGGCGCACGGAGGTGGCGTAGATGGCTTTCGGTTCCACGGCCGCCCACAGCCGCGCCTGTTCCAGCGCGTGTTTGGCGTAGCGGCCGATGGGGACGCTGGCCGGGTTGCCCAGCGTGACGCGTTTCACGCCAGGCTGGGTCAGGTCGCCCAGGCCATGCAGCTCCGCGCCCCCGCTGGCTGGCACGATCAGCACCACGCGGTTGCTGGCGAAGTTGGCGCGGCTGCCGAGGCGCAGCAACTTCTGGCTCTCGGCCTTGTCCATCGCCTCCTGGTCGGCCGAGGCGAACACGTCCACCGGCGCGCCCTTGGCGATCTGCTGCACCAGCGCATCGGAGCCGCCGAAATTGAGCTGCACCTTGTCGCCCACGTGGGCCTGTTCATAAGCCTGGGCGATGTCCTTGAATGCGTTCGTCAGGCTGGCGGCAGCCGACACCGTGATATCGGCCGCGCTGGCCGTCCCCGCCGCTGCACCGAGCAACAGCGCCGTCACCACACCAACTTTCCGCAACATACACATTCCTTTCCACCATGGCGAAATCGCAATATACCGCATTATATAGCGCAACGTTTTTTCCCGCTCTACATCGAAATAGCTAGGCCGACTACGCACTTTTCGTAAACCTTCTATAATTTCAGGAATTACTGAAAATTCAAAAGGACACGTATCGTGATCAATCTCACACCATTGGCGCAACGCTTCATCCTGCATTTCGGCGAAATGGGCAGCCGCTGGGGCATCAACCGCACCGTGGGCCAAATCTACGCCCTGCTGTACGTGAGCGCCCGCCCACTGAACGCGGACGAGATCGCCGAATCGCTGTCGTTCTCGCGCTCCAACGTCTCGATGGGGTTGAAGGAACTGCAATCGTGGCGGCTGGTCAAACTGCTGCACCAGCCGAACGACCGGCGCGAATACTTCGAGCCGCCCAAGGACGTGTGGGAAATCTTCAAGGCCTTGCTGGAGGAACGCCGCCGGCGCGAAGTGGAGCCCACGCTGTCCATGCTGCGCGACGCGCTGCTGGAAACACCCACCACGGACGCCGACCGCGTAGCCCAGCAAAGGATGCGTGAAATGTATGAGCTGATCGAACTGTCGAGCGCGTGGTTCGACGACGTGCAGCGCCTGTCGCCGGACACGCTGGCCTCGCTGATGAAGATGGGTTCCACCGTCAAGAAGCTGCTGGACGTGGGTGAATCCGTGCGCGACAAATTCCGCTTCGGCCGCGCCGACGCCGCGCCGTCCGCCGACGCCGATGCGAGCGTGCCGGCCACCACCCGCGAACGGGACGGCCGATGAACCGGCCGCCCACAGCCAGCCGGCGCGGCCTGCCGCTGTGGCTCGCCATCAGCCTGGCCCTCGTACTGAAGGGCGCGCTGCTGTTCTGGCTGTGGCACGCCTTCTTTTCCCATCCGCAGGCCCACCACATGCGGATGCCCAGCGCCGAAGTCCAGCAGCACTTGCTGGATGGCGCGCCGGCATCCAATCCCTCTCCCCCAACTTCCGAGATGAAAAATGACTCCGCTCGATGATGTCGTCAGCCTGTCGCGCCTGCAGTTCGCCGCGACGGCCATGTATCACTTCCTGTTCGTCCCGCTCACGCTGGGTTTGTCCTGGCTGCTGGTCATCATGGAATCCGTCTATGTCATGACGGGCAAGGAAATCTACAAGGACATGACCCGCTTCTGGGGCAAGCTGTTCGGCATCAACTTCGCCATGGGCGTGACCACCGGCATCACGCTGGAATTCCAGTTCGGCACCAACTGGGCCTATTACTCGCACTACGTGGGCGACATCTTCGGCGCGCCGCTGGCCATCGAAGGCATGATGGCGTTCTTCCTCGAATCAACCTTCGTCGGCCTGTTCTTCTTCGGCTGGAACAAGCTGGGCAAAGTGCAGCACCTGGGCGTGACTTTCCTGGTCGCGTTCGGCTCCAGCCTGTCGGCCCTGTGGATCCTGATCGCCAACGGCTGGATGAACTACCCGGTGGGCGCGGAATTCAACTACGACACCATGCGCATGGAGCTGGTCAGCATCGTTGACGTGATCTTCAATCCGGTGGCGCAAGTGAAATTCGTGCACACGGTGGCGGCCGGCTATGTGACGGCCTCCATGTTCGTGCTGGGCATCTCCGCGTTCTACCTGCTCAAGGCGCGCGACATCCCGTTCGCGCTGCGCTCGTTCGCCATCGCGGCCGGCTTCGGCCTGGCGTCCTCGCTGTCCGTGATCGTGCTGGGTGACGAATCGGGCTACACGGCTGGCGAAGTGAACAAGGTCAAGCTGGCCGCCATCGAAGCGGAATGGGAGACGGAACCGGCCCCGGCCGGCATCACCGTCGTCGGCCTGCCCAACGACGCGGCCGAACGCACCGATTACGCCGTCAAGATTCCCTACGTGCTGGGCCTGATCGCCACCCGCTCGGCCGACAAGCAAGTGGTCGGCATCAAGCAACTCAAGCTGGAACACGCGGCCCGCATCCGGCGCGGCATGACGGCCTACGCGGCGCTGAGCCGGCTCAAGGGCGGCGACACCTCGCCGGCCGCGCGCGCCGCGTTCGACGCCGTCAAGGCCGACCTCGGCTACGGCCTGCTGCTGAAGAAATACACGCCCAACGTGACCGACGCCACCGACGCCCAGATCCAGTTGGCCGTGAACGACACCATCCCCAAGGTGGCGCCGCTGTTCTGGTCGTTCCGCGCCATGGTGGGGCTGGGCTTGCTGTTCCTGTTCATTTTCAGCAGCGCGTTCTACTTCCTGGTGCGCAAGCGGCTGGCGCCGCAACGCTGGCTGCTGCGGCTGGCCGTGTGCGCCATTCCGCTGCCGTGGCTGGCCGCCGAACTGGGCTGGGTGGTGGCCGAGTACGGCCGCCAGCCGTGGACCATCGCCGGCATCCTGCCCACCCACCTGTCGGCCTCGTCGCTGCAAGCGGGCAGCCTGTACTTCAGCCTGGCCGGCTTCATCGGTTTCTACACGCTGCTGCTGGTGATCGAAATGGGCTTGATGTTCAAGTTCGCGCGGCTGGGACCGAGCAGTTTGCATACCGGCCAGTACCACTGGGAACAAACGGGCCACGCGCCCGCGCACTAAGGAGCGACCATGTTATTCGACTATCAAACCTACAAGATCATCTGGTGGTGCTTCGTCGGCGTGCTGCTGCTGGGCTTCGCGCTGACAGACGGCTTCGACTTCGGCGTCGGCATGGCGCTGCCCTTCCTGGGCCGCAATGACGGCGAACGGCGCGTCATCATCAACACCATCGGCCCCACGTGGGAAGGCAACCAGACCTGGTTCATCACGGCCGGCGGCGCCGTGTTCGCGGCCTGGCCGCTGGTGTACGCGGCCGCCTTCTCCGGCTTCTACATCGCGCTCATGCTGTGCCTGTTCGCGCTGTTCTTCCGTCCGGTCGGTTTCGACTACCGCAGCAAGCTGGCCGACCCGCGCTGGCGCAACGCCTGGGACTGGGGCCTGTTCGCGGGCGGCATCGTGCCGCCGCTGATCTTCGGCGTGGCCTTCGGCAACCTGCTGCAAGGCGTGCCGTTCCAGTACGACAGCACCATGCGCATGGAATACACGGGCAACTTCTTCCAGCTGCTCAATCCCTTCGGCCTGCTGGCGGGCCTGCTCAGCGTGGCCATGCTGGCCATGCATGGCGCCACCTTCCTGCAGCAAAAGACGGACGGCGCCATCGCGCATCGCGCCCGTGCACTGGCCATGGTCGCTGCCGTCGTGACGATGGCGCTGTTCGCGGCCGGCGGCCTGTGGGTGGCCTACGGCATCGAAGGCTACCGCATCACGGCCATGCCCGATGCGAATACGGCCTTCATGCCCGTCGCCAAGACGGTGACGCGGGCCACGGGCGCGTGGCTGGACAACTATGCCCGCTGGCCGCTCACGCGCGCCTTCCCCGTCGCCGCGTTCGCCGGCGCGGTGCTGGTCATCGTACTGAGCCTGCTGCGCCGCACGGTGGCGGCCTTCCTGGCCAGCGGCCTGACGGTGGCGGCCATCGTCCTCACGGCGGGCGCGGCCATGTTCCCGTTCGTGCTGCCGTCATCGCTGGCGCCGGGCAGCAGCCTGACGGCCTGGGACGCCGTGGCCAGCCACAAGAGCCTGGCCGTGATGTTCTGGGTGGTGGTGATCATGCTGCCCATCGTGCTCAGCTATACGGGCTGGGTCTACCGCGTAATGCGCGGCAAGGTCACGCTGGAACAGATCCGCGACAACGAACACACGGCATACTGAAAGGACAACATCATGTGGTATTTCACCTGGATACTGGGCCTGGGGCTGGCACTGTCGGCCGCCATCATCAACGTCATGTGGCTCGAAGCCCACTACGCCTTCGGCCATCGCGACGAGGACACCACCCGCGCCAGCTTCGAGCGCGCGCGGGAACAGTCCTAGGGCAACGCCAGCGTCAGGCTGCCTTGCGACAGCGGCCTGGCGAGGATGTGGTAGACATCGCAATCGAAGTGCGGCGTGGCCTTGCTGCGCCGCCGTCCCTTGCCGCGCGGCCCCAGGTAGCACCAGTGGTCCACCACGTGCACCTGCCGCACGCCATGCGCTTGCTCGACGATGCCAATGGCGCCCGCGAATGGCCATGGCGCGATATGCAAGGGTTCCAGCGCCGCCCGCACGCGCGCGCCGTGTGCCTCGGCACTCTCGGCGCCCACGCACACCCCGGCGCAGCGGCGCAGTTGCCGGGCGAAGCACGGCCGGCCACGCGCCACTTTTTCCAGGCCCAGCGTGGCGCAGCACAGGCCGGCGCGGTCAGCCACGTCGCGCAACGCCTCCATCGCAGCGGCCCGCGTGCCGAACAGGCCATACAAGCCGGGCGTACGGGCGAAGTCCACCGCGCTGGAAAACACCACTTCCGGCAGGTTGCCGGCCATGCGCAGCGCGCACATCTCGCGCAAGCCACGCAGTTTCTGATTGAATGGCGGTTGCAACTGCTTGATCAATTGCGACTCGCGCAACAGCGCGCCGATCTCCCCGCCAGTGCACTCGAAATCCACGCGGCGGCTGCACTGCAGCAGCTTGCCTTCCTCGGCCGTGCGCAAGTGGCTGAGCACGCGCTGGCGGATGTTGACGCTCTTGCCCACGTACAGCGCCTCGCCATCGTCATCGCGAAAAATGTAGATGCCGGGCTGGGATGGCAAGGCATCCAGGCTGGTGCGGTCGATGTGATCGGGATAAACAAAAGGAATGACGGGATCGCCGTGGATCAGCAAGCCCAGGGAATTGACGTGGGTACGCATGGGAGGAAAGAGCGGGACGAGCACAGCGGCGAAGACACGGCCTCATCATACGGCGTTTTGAGCGGCTGTGGTATATTTCCGCCTCCCCTGCCCGGCCCGCTCTTGCCTTTCCATCATGTCCGCCCTCAAGTACCTCAGCGCCTATTCCGAACAGACCCAGCACCAGGTGTCGCAGCTGATCGCGCAAAACCGCCTGGGCGAAGTGCTGCTCAAGCGCTACCCGAAGGCGCACGACATCCGCACCGACAAGGCGCTCTACCACTACGTGCAGGAATTGAAAACTGAGCACTTGCGCAACGCCGAGCCGATCAACAAGGTGGAATTCGACAGCAAGATCCACGTGATCAACCACGCGCTGGGCTTGCACACGGCGATCTCGCGCGTGCAAGGTGGCAAGCTCAAGGCCAAGCATGAGATCCGGGTGGCCACCGTGTTCAAGGAAGTGCCGCTGGAATTCCTGCGCATGATCGCCGTCCATGAACTGGCGCACGTGAAGGAAAAGCAGCACGACAAGGCGTTCTACAAACTGTGCACCTACATGGAACCGAACTACCACCAGTACGAGTTCGACCTGCGGCTGTACCTGACCCAGCTCGATACGGCCGGCCAGCGACTCTGGAGTTAAGCGGCGGCGTGGCGTGAACGCAGGCGTTGCACCAGCGCTTGCGGATCAGACTCCACCATCATCAGGGCCGCGTGCTGCGGGCGGATGAAGCCTTCGCCGCTGGCATGGTTGATGAAGCCCATCAGGCTGTCGTAGAAACCGTCCACGTTGAGCAGGCCGACCGGCTTGGCATGAATGCCCAGCTGCGACCACGTCAGCATCTCGAACAATTCCTCCAGCGTGCCCATGCCGCCGGGCATGGCGATGAAGCCGTCGGCCAGCTTGGCCATCATGGCCTTGCGTTCATGCATGTCCTTGACGATGAACTGGCGCGTCAGGCCCATGTGGCCCACTTCGCGCTCCATCAGCGCGGTCGGGATCACGCCCGTCACATCACCGCCCAGGCGCAGCACTTCGTCGGCGATGATGCCCATCAGGCCCACATTGCCGCCGCCGTAGATCAGCGCGATATTGTCCTCGACCAGCGCGCGCCCCAGCGCGCGGGCCGCGTCCGCATAACGGGGGCTGGCGCCGGGGTTGGCGCCGCAGTACACGCAGATCGATTTTGTCACAGCCGATTAATCCTCAAGTTCCTCTTTCGCCAGTTCCACGTCCAGCCGCTCCATCGCATCGCGTGGTTCGCAAGCGGCCGCAGCCTCGTACAGACCGACGGCCTCGTCCATTTTCTTTTTGCCGTCGAGCATGACCAAGGCGTTAGCATACTCGATGCGGGCAATGGCCGAGTCGGGATTGAGTTCCAGCGCCTTCTTGAAGTGCTTGAAGCCCTCTTCCTTCTTCACGCCGTAGGTCAGGCCGCCGATCATGGCGCCCACCTTGTCGATGATCTCGCTGTGGTAGGTGCCCAGCGCGATATGGGCGTCCGCATGCTTGGGGGCCAGCTTGAGCGTCATGTCCAGGCTGTGCTTGACCTTGGCGCCCACGCCCTGGGCCAGCGCCTTGACCACGGAGATGCCCTGGGCATAGCGGCCCAGCGCGTAGGCATGCCAGTAGTAGCCGTTCGCGTTGTCGGGCTGCTCCTGCTGCTGGCGCTCGCAGCGCTCGGCCACTTCCTCGAAGGTCGCGATCTTTTTCTTCTCGCTCTTTTCCAGGTAGGTGGCGTACATGCAGGTGGCCTTGTGCGCCACGGAGTAGCCGTCCACACCGACGTCCAGCCCGATCTTGGTGGCGCGCTCGAAATCGCCCGCATGGAAGGCGATCCACGCCTCGACCAGGCGCGCGTCCTTGGGGAACGGTTCCGCATCGCCCACGTGCAGACGGGCCCAGTTCTTCTTCAGGCTGGCGGCCGTGTACACATAAGCATCGTCAGGATGCGGGAATTTACTCCATGCCATAGTTTTCTCCGAGAGTTATTTCGATTTTTTATTTCAGCTTCTTCAAATATTCTTCAGACAACTTCTGGAACAGCACGCTGGTTTCACCGCGCAGGTAAGGGCCGATCTGCGACAGCACCTGGTAGCAGCCGCGCGCCAGCGCGTCCGCCATCGATTGCTGTTCCGTGTATTTGCGTGGGTTGCGCACGTATTCATACGACAGCCAATAGGTCGCCACCACCACCATGTTGGTGGCCATGGCGTCGATGGCCACGTCGCTGGCCTCCATCGACTGTTCGGTGCGCAAGTCTTCGCACAGCTGCTTGGCGACCTTGATCTTGTGCGCCAGGATTTGCTTGAAATGCAGTTCCAGCTTGCGGTTGCGCGACAACAAGTCGTTCAGGTCGCGGTAAAAGAAACGGTAACGCCAGATCAATTCAAACATCAGGTGCAAATACAGCCACACGTCCTCGATATTGGAGCGGCGGCCATCGGGCACGGTCAGGATGCGTTCGATTTCCGCCTCAAACTGCGAAAAGATCGAATTGACGATGTCGTCCTTGTTGCGGAAGTGGTAGTACAGATTACCCGGCGAGATATTCATCTCCTCGGCTATCACGGTGGTCGTGATATTCGGCTCGCCAAATTCGTTAAATAAGCGCAGGGATAATTCCAGGATGCGTTCTCGGGTGCGGCGGGGAGCTTTTTGTAGCATAGCAGGCGATCTCTCTTTATTCTCCTGCAAGCATAACACCGAAGCTGCTACTTTAGAAACTGCCGTGCGTTGAATGGCCATGGGCTACTTTTAAATACCGTTCGAGGTCGTTGAGCACATTGTCCAGCCGCGTGGTGGCCTTGCGGGCCGGCTTCTGGCTCACCAGGGACAGGCTGGTGTCGCTGAGCACGGACAATTTGAGGCGCATACCGTGGCGCGCCAGCTTGGGGCCCAGCGTGTCGCGCTGCTCCCACAGCATCAGGCGCGTATTCTGGTAGGCCTGCTCGCACATGCGGCGCCGGTTGTTGTAGCTGAAAATGTTGGTGAAAAACAGTTCCGCATCGTCCTCGCTGGGCTGGAACAGCACGATATCGACCTCGGGATGGCTGATCTGGTAGCTGGCCAGGCCCGTTTCCAGGCGCGAATGCAGGATGGAGCGCAAGGTTTGCGACAGCACATCGAGCAAGCCGCCATTGGCCAGCTTGCGCGCGCCCTCCTGGAAGCGGGCGTTGTACGGCACGATAGGATTCACGCACAGCAACAGGTCCACGCCCTCCTCCAGCGCGATCGAGGCGTGCATGGTCTTGCGCAGCGCGCCATCGACGAAATGGTGGCCATCGACCTCCACCGGCGGGAACAGGCCGGGTACAGCCGAGCTGGCCTGCACGGCCACGGAGATGGGCATGCTATCCCAACCCGGCGTGCCGAAACGGACGGCCTTGCCCGTGTCCAGATCGGTGGCCACGATGACGAGCTTGCGGCGCAGCTTGCGGAAGTCGTTGCTGCGGCCGGCCTGGGAAAACGTGGCGGCCAGGAAGTCGCCGATCGCATCGCCCGAGAAGAAGCCGGCCGGCAGCAATTCCTTCAGGCGCTCGAACGAGGCGGCCAGCGTGCCGCGCCGGCTCACGTAATGGAACAGCGCGCTCGCGAACAGCCCCGGCGCCGCGCTCATGCGCTTGCCGAATTCCTTCAGTGCCGGGCGCAACAATGTTTCCGGCTTGAACAGGATGGCGCCATCGACAGCGTCCACATCGCTCTCGATGAACAGCCGGCACATCTGGTGCGGCGTGACGCCATTGGCCAGGCCGGCGGCGATGATGCCGCCCGCGCTCACGCCCACATAGATTTTCGCGTCATTCAGGTCCAGCCCTTCCACCGCCTCCTCCAGCGCGGCCAGCGCGCCGATTTCATACACGGCGGCCAGTGGTCCGCCGCCGGCCAGTGCCAGGCCGATGCGGGGCTTGGGTGGCGCTGCGCGGGACGCCCGGCGCGGCGCGGCGGCGCCAGCGCGGCGGGGGGACTTGCGGGGTGTTGCGGCAATCTTGGGCATGGCGTACTACATTTCTTCAGGTGTTACCGGCGATACTTACTCGTGGGGTGTTTCCATGCCACAAGAGTGAGGACGATACTGTGCAAAAAAAAGAGTGCTTCATCAATTAATTGGGGACGTACCCCAATTAATCGGGGATGCAACCCGGTTAATTGGGGTCCGTCCCCGATTTATCTGCTACGCAAGTGTTCCCCCCGGACCCGGCCCGTGCACAGGCCGGGGTGAGGACCGAGGGGAATCGGCGCCGTGTCCGCTGGCTCAGGCTGCTGGCGTTTCCGTCGTGGCGGTGGCGTTCACTGCGGCGACCACGGGCTTCTTGGCTTCGGCGGCCGCTTTCACGGAAGCGACGGTCGGAAAGCTGATGGCGGCCTTGGCGGCTGGCTTGGCGGCGGGTTTGGCCTTGGCGGCTGGCTTGGCCTTGGCCGCTGGCTTGGCCGCGGCTTTCGCTGCAGGCTTGGCGGCGGCTTTGGCGGCAGGCTTGGCGGCGGCTTTCGGTGCGGCCTTGGCGGCAGTCTTGGCAGCTGGCTTAGCGGCGGCCTTGGCGGCTGGCGCAGCTTTCGCAGCAGGCTTCTTGGCAGCGGCCGCTTTCGGCTCGGCCTTGGCGGCTGGCAGCTTCTTGCCGGTCAGCTGTTCAACGGCCTTGCTCAGGTGTTCCACGCGCTTGCTCAGGGTTTGCACGTCCTTGCTGGTGGGCACACCGATCGAGCTCAGGGCGCGGGCCACGCGCTCTTCGAACACTTGCTCCAGCTTGTCCCACGAACCGGCCGCTTGCTTGCCCATGCCATCGGCCAGGCCGCTGACGGTGTCGCGCACGTCCGATACTTTTTCTTCGGCCAGGCTGCGGGTACGCTTTTGCAGCTCGGTACCTTCCTTGACCAGCTTGGCGAACACACGGCCACCTTCTTCCTGGGCCTTGGCGAAAGCGCCCAGGCCGGCTTGCCAGATTTGCTGAGCCGAATTACGCACGGCGTTAGCCAGTTGTTTGTCGTCGTCTTTTGCCAGAGTCTTCAGTTTCTTTACCATGGTGCGCTCCTGTTTGTTTTTCATTGATTCGGATTTACATAATTTCATTTTAGACAGCAAAACTAGAGACGTGATTCTAATGCGATAGAGCTGCCGTTCTAATGTGTCTCGCCCTTAAAACACGGCACTTGCCAATCATAAGCGGGCCTGTAATGATGCGTCAGCGGATTACCAAAAACACAAAAGGAGAAGTCGAATGCAGTATTTTGTTACAGGGGCAACTGGATTCATCGGCAAACGGTTGGTCAAGAAGCTGCTGGCGCGCAAAGGCAGTGTCGTGCATATCCTGATGCGCGAAAGCAGCCGCGACAAGCTGCCCGCCCTGCTCGAATATTGGGGCACCACCAAGACCCGTGTCATTCCAGTATATGGTGATCTGCGCAAACCGAAGCTGGGCGTTTCCAAGGATGAAATCAAGAACCTGACGAAAAAAATCGATCATTTCTATCATCTGGCAGCGATCTACGACATGGCGGCCGATCCCGAGGAGGAACTGGCCACCAACATCGGCGGCACCCGCAACACGGTCGAGTTCGCCAACGCGATCCAGGCCGGCACCTTCCACCACGTCAGCTCGATCGCGGCCGCCGGCATGTTCGAAGGCATCTTCCGCGAAGACATGTTCGACGAGGCGGAAGGCCTGGACCACCCGTATTTTGCTTCCAAGCACGAATCGGAAAAAATCGTGCGCCAGGAATGCAAGACCCCGTGGCGCGTGTACCGCCCCGGCATGGTGGTGGGCGACTCCAGGACGGGCGAGATGGACAAGATCGACGGCCCCTACTACTTCTTCAAGCTGATCCAGCGCATCCGCCAGCTGCTGCCCCCCTGGATGCCCACCATCGGCATCGAAGGCGGCCGCATCAACATCGTCCCGGTCGACTACGTGGTCAACGCGATGGACCACATCTCCCACCTGCCCAAGCTGGACGGCCGTGCTTTCCACCTGACCGACCCCGACCCGATGCGCGTGGGCGAAGTGCTCAACACCCTGTGCCGCGCGGCCCACGCGCCCACCATGAGCCTGCGCATCAACGCCGCCCTGTTCGGCTTCATCCCCAAATCGATCCGCAAGGGCGTGTTCGCGCTGACGCCGGTGCGCCGCGTGCGCGATGCCATCATGAAGGACCTGGGCTTGCCGGACGATTTGATGCGTTTCGTCAACTACCCCACCCGCTTCGACAACCGCGACGCAGCCGCCGCGCTCAAGGGCAGCGGCATCAGTTGCCCGCCGCTGGACAGCTACGCGGCCAAGATCTGGGATTACTGGGAGCGCAACCTGGACCCGGCCCTGAAGATCGACCACACCCTGCGCGGCCAGGTGGCCGGCAAGGTGGTACTGGTGACGGGCGGCTCGTCGGGCATCGGCCTGGCCGCCGCCCACAAGCTGGCCGAAGCGGGCGCCATCACCATCATTTGCGGGCGCGACCTGGACAAGCTGGCCGAAGCCAAGGCCGAAGTGGAAGCGCGCGGCCATCAGCTGATCACCTATCAGGCCGACGTGGCCGACATGGCCGATTGCGACCGCTTCGTGCAGGTGCTGCTCGAAAACCACGGCGGCGTGGACGTACTGGTCAACAACGCCGGCCGCTCCATCCGGCGCGCCATCGAATCGAGCTTCGACCGCTTCCACGACTTCGAACGCACCATGCAGCTCAACTACTTCGGCTGCCTGCGCCTGACCATGGGCTTGCTGCCGTCGATGATCGCCAACAAGCGCGGCCACATCATCAACATCTCCTCGATTGGCACGCTGACCAACGCCCCGCGCTTCTCGGCCTACGTGGCCTCCAAGGCGGCGCTGGAAGCGTGGACCCGCTGCGCCTCGTCCGAGCTGTCGGACGTGGGCATCAAGTTCACCACCATCAACATGCCGCTGGTACGCACGCCGATGATCGCGCCGACCAAGATCTACCAGAACGTGCCGACGCTGTCGCCGGAGGAAGCGGCCGACATGATCGGCCAGGCCATCGTCTACAAGCCGGTGCGCATCGCCACCCGGGTCGGCATCTTCGGCCAGGTGCTGCACGCGCTGATGCCGCGCGTGGCGCAGATCGTGCTCAACACGACCTTCCGCATGTTCCCCGACTCCGACGCAGCCAAGGGCGGCGACGGCAAGAAGGCACCGCAACTGTCGTCCGAGCAGATCGCCATGCAGCAGCTGCTGCGCGGGGTGCACTTCTAAGCTGACACGGGCTCAGCCTGATGACGCCGGCACCAGCGATGGGCCGGCGTTTTTTTGTCTGCGCGCGATATTGATCAAGGCCGCAAGGGCGCGAGATACACCGTGCTATCATCGGCAAGTGAACAGCAAGCACCGTAAGACACTGGCGGCCATTTTCGCTGATCCAGTCAACGGCAACATCGAATGGGCACGCATAGAGTCCCTGTTGAGCGCGCTTGATTGTCGCGTCGTTGAGGGGCCTGGTTCCTCAGTGACGTTTGAATGGCAAGGACGGCGGGCAACGTTCCATCGACCTCATCCCGGCAAAGAGGCACTGCGTTATCGCGTCCTCGCAATCCGCGAACTGCTTACACGCATGGGTATCAAATCATGAGCAACACAATGACTTACCGCGGTTATACCGCGAGCTTAACCCTCGATCCCGAAGACAAGGTTATCGTCGGCCGTGTTGACGATGTAGATGACATCATCATGTTCCACGCTGAAAACATGGTCGAATTCGAAGCGAACTTTCACCAAATCGTAGACGACTATATCGTCGCTTGCCAGGCATTGGGTGGTATGCCCGAAGTACCTGCCAGAAGCAAGCTCGCGTTACCGTAATAGGGCCGACGGTCTCGCTCCCGGCTGGCGCGAGTCCCTTCGACAGGAGCCCGCACGGCCTGTGCAGGTCCCCCCCTCTATCATCCTTACAGACTAGCCCGCAACTCCACCCCGATCCGGCGCGGCTCCGACACCGTCGCAAACGGCGTGCCCATGATGCCGGCCGAGGTGTTGTCGATGCGGTTCACATAGCGCTTGTCGAACACATTGTTGACGAACAGCGCCACGCCCCAGTTGCCGCTGTCCGCCTCCCAGCCCAAGCGCAGGTCGCTATGCTGGCGCGCCGCGCCCACCGTGAACGCGGGCGTGCGCAGGCAGGCCCCTTGCAGCGCGTCAGCGTTGCAGCGCGTGGCGCCCGTGTAGGCGTGCTGCGCGCTCAGGTTGACCGTCCCGCCGAACGCATTTCGCCACGTGTAATCGACACCGGCAGCGGCCGACCACAATGGCGCGCCCACCGGCTGGTCGCTCAGGTCCACCCCGTCGCCGGTGACGAAATGCTGGTACTTCTGGTTGATGTACTCGGACGAGAACGTGAGCCGCAAGTCGCGCGTGGCCTGCCAGCGCGCTTCCGCATCCAGGCCCGTGGCCACCTGATTGCTGCTGCTGACCTGGTAGCTGGGGATGGCCGATCCCGTATTGCCGATCAGGCTGAGCGACTGCAAATTGGAGAACTTGTAGTGGAACAGCGAGGCATTGACCAGCAGATGCTGCTCGCGAAAATAGCTCTTGACGCCCGCCTCGTAATTCCAGATCGTCTCCGGCTCGTACTTGCCCGCCACGGCCAGCGCGTTGAAGCCGCCAGCCTGATAACCCTTGGTGACGGAGCCATACACCATCACGGCCGGGGTCAGCTTGTAGTCCAGCACGACGCGCGGGCTGACGTCGGTCCAGCCCTTGTGGGCGCTGACGGCCGCCGTGGCCGCCGACGGATTATTGAACTCGATGTTCTGCGTCAGCGCGCCCATCACCTGTTGCAGTTGATCCGGCGTCAGCGCGCCGGCCTGCACCAGGCCAGGGAAGAAGCCCTGCGCATTCAAGGCCGCCAGTGTGGCGTCCAGCCCCGGCGCGGCGCGGTTCGGGCTATACCACGAGAAGCGCTTGTCGTCGTGTGTCAACCGCACACCGGCCGTCAGATTCGTTTTCGGCGCGACGTGCCAGATGGTGTCGGCGAACAGCGCATACGCCTTGGACTGGCCGCGGTTAATCATGCTCTCCTGCCAGCTGTTGCCGAAGAACTTGGCCGGGATGCCGAACTGCTGCGCCGCGCCATCCAGCAGCGTGTAGACGGGCATGCCGGCCAGGTTGTTGAACACCGTGTCGAGCGTATCCGTGTTCATGTCGATCTGACTGGTCTGGTGCGCGTTCTCGTAGAAGAAGCTGGCGCCGCCCACCCAGTCCACCAGCGCCGTTTTGCCGGACAGCTTGAACTCCTGCTGCCAGCTGCCGTTGCTCTCATAGTTGATGGTGTCGAGGTGGGTGTTGATGCGGTTGGTGCCGTCGCTGTCCTCCAGGTTGCGCGACTTGAAGTGACGGTAGGCCGTGGTCGAGTTGAAGGTCCCCCAGCCGAACGGGCGCTCGACCCGCAGGGTCACCCCATCGAAATCGCGCGCCTCCGCGTTGCCGATGGCGTCGTTGTAGACGGGCGCCGTGCGCGGGTCCAGGTACGCTTGCGGATTGACGGGCACAGTCGGCACGCCGGGCGCCGCCGGCAAAGCCACCAGGCCGATGGCGGGGCGCGCCTTCTGGTCCAGCTTCTCATGTTCCCACGACAGCAGCACCTTGGTCTGCTCCGGCGCGTTCCAGCGCAGCGTGGCGCGCGTGCCCCAGTCGCTGTTGCCGTTCAGGTGTTCGCCCGTGGCCGCGTCGCGCAGCCAGCCCTTGCTGTACTGGTCCACCACAGTCACGCGCAGCGCCATCGACTCGTTCAGCGGCACGTTGAGCAGGCCATCCATGTAGGCGAGGCCGTGGTTGCCCGCGCGCAGATGCACCTCGCCCGCGCGCTCCTGCGACGGTTCGCGCGTGATGACGGAAATGGCGCCGCCCGCGCTGTTACGGCCGAACAGCGTACCCTGTGGCCCTTTCAGCACTTCGACCCGCTGCGTATCGTTGAAGTTCATCAGCGCGCCGCCCGTCTTGCCCGTGTAGACGCCATCCACGTACACGCCCACCGGCGAATCGGTGCCGATGCCAAAGTCGCTGGTGCCGATGCCGCGCATTGCGTACTTGGGCTGGGTCGGTTGTTCGGCATCGACGGCCAGGCCGGGGATGTAGCCATTCATGGCCGACAGATTGGGCGCGGCCAGCTTGCCGATCTGGTCGGCGCTGATCAGCTGCATGGCGATCGGCACGGCCTGCGCGGCCTGGGTACGGCTTTGCGCCGTGATGGTGACGATGCCGATGGCGGCGTCCTCGCCCTGCCCTGCCTGCGCGACTGGCTGCGCGTCAGCCGCCACCGCCGCCACCGCCGGCTCCAGCAAGGCGCCGGCGGCGAACGCGCCGCCCAGCAGCGCGCGCCAGATGGCCAGCGCCAGCGGACGTGCGCGCGCGGCGGAGGATGGGGAACGGGCGGCTGCCCAAGGGTCTCGAATCTGCATACACTGGTCTCCTTTGTTGTCATTGTTTTCGTGTTCGCCGCTCTTGGTCGCTGGCGGCTGCTAATTGGCTGCCAAGTCCCGGTTGTCGTTACAGCGCCGCCGTCAACACCGGCCAGCGCGCGGCTACCTTGTCGCCGCGCAGCGCCAGCAGGTCGCCGAACTGCAGCAGCACGGCCTCGCTCTGGAGCGGACGCAGGAACACGAAATCGTCCACTTCCAGCGGCACCCTGGCCGAACCGTTCAAGCCCTGCTGGTTGGAGCTCACGTAGGCGAAAAGTGGATGCAGCCCCGGCGGCGCCTCAGGCTCGGCCAGCCAGTTGCCGCTGTAGATGAAATAGGTCTGCGCCATGTTCGGATTCCACCCTTCCAGCAATGGCGCCGTCCATTCGAGCGACGGCAGCCGTGTGTGCGCCAGCCGCTTGAGCACGGGCGTGGCGATGAAGGCCGACGGTTCGAATTCGGCCAATGTCGGCAAGTCGTAATGACTGGGCTTCATCAGGCAGGTGCCGGCCGAAATGTCGTTCAGCAGCGCATCGCCTTCGTAGAGACGGAAGGTGGGACTGCCCGCGCCGTTCAGGCACAAGGGCCTGGCCGCCATGGCCGGCTGGCTGGCCTTGAGCAGGTCGATAAAGCCCTGGTAGCGCGCCCGCACCTTGGGAAATTCGCGCTTGGCCAGAAAATCGGGAAGCCCCATCAAATGCGCGTCGTAACCCATGAAGCCGGCGAACTCGAGGTGCTGCGGATCGGCCGCGATGGTGGCCAGCGCCTGCGCCATCGCGCCATGGTCGTCGAAGCCGCCCCGGTGCAGGCCCACGTCCAGCTCGAAATTGATGCGCATCTTGACGCCCAGTTCATGCGCCAGTTGCTGGTACTGGGCCAGCCGCGCGTTGGTGTCGATCAGCCATTGCAGCTGGCGTTCGGGCTTGAACGCGCCCTGCAGGTCGGCGTAGAAATGGCGCACGGCGTCTACCGGCATCGGCTTGCCGAGCAGGATATCGGCGTCCGGCCGCAGGGCCGCCATCGCGTTCAGGAACGGCCGGTGGAACACCATGAAGGCGTTGGTGCCGGCCGCCTTGGCCACGTAGTCGATCAGCCCCGGACTGGGGATGGACTTGACGACGATGCGGTAGGTCTTGGCCGGCGCCACGGCGGCCGACTGGCGCACGCGGGCGATGTTGCGGTCCAGCCGGTCCATGTCGATCACCAGCACGGGGCGGTCGATGCGCTGGGTGCGCAGCGTGCGGTTCATGGCGGCGAAATAGGCCGGATACGGCCCGCCTTCGTCGTGCGGCCGGGCGATGGCGGCGGCGGCGACGGCGGCGGCGCCACCGGCCGCCAGGAAGGTGCGGCGTGTGACCATGTCAGGCTCCGAAGATGTGTTTCAGGTGGGGGTTGAGCATGCGGCCCTGCGGATCGAGGCTGCGCCGCACTTCGTGGAAGTCCTTCCAGTGGCGCGGATAGAGCGCCGCCAGCCGCGCCGCATCCAGCGTGTGGATCTTGCCCCAGTGCGGGCGGCCGCCGTACCTCCAGAAAATCGGCTCGATCTCGGCGAAGTAGGCGCGGTGGTCGGTGTCGCCGTACTGGTGCACGGAGATAGAGCAACCGTCGCGGCCTTCGAACATCGAGAGCCAGATGTCGTCCCCCTTCACGTAGCGGTATTCGAGCGGGAACGCGATCGGCAGGCGCCGCTCGCGGATGGTGCGCAGGATCTCGCGCACGCAGGCCGGCCCCGCCTCGGCCGGCAGCGTGTACTCCATCTCGCGAAAGCGCACCACGCGCACGTGCGGGAACACGTCGTATGACTGGCCCACGCGCACCTGGGAACCCTCGCCCGCCATGAAGGTGGTGAGCAGCTGGTCGTAGGCCGCCTCGCCCATGCCCGGCATCCAGCCCACGGCCTGCCACAGCGTGCGCAGCGACTTGACGGCCTGCGGGTCGTCCTCGCCGGCCGGCTTGTCGTCTGGTCCCGCCTCGTCGGTGGCGATGGTCACGCACAGCGAGGAATGGGGCAGCGGCATGAACTCGAAATTGCGGTGCATGGCGCAGCGCTTGGCGATTTCGGCCAGCACGTCTTCCGTGGTTTCGATGCGCGTGGTCTCGACCAGCCGGAACGGCGCCACGTTCTGCAAAGTCATGCGGGAGATGATGCCGAGCGCGCCGACCGAAGTGCGCGCCGCATGGAACACTTCCGCGTTGCGGTCGGCCGAGCAGTCGATCAACTGGCCCGACGGCGTGGCCAGCGTCAGCGCCGTCACGCACGAGGACATGGAACCGAAGCGCTGGCCCGTGCCGTGCACGGAATTGACGATGGCGCCGCCCATGGCCGGGTAATCCATGTCCGGCATGTTGGGCACCGACTGGCCCACGCCGTGCAGCATGGGCCCCAGTGCATGCATGCGGGTGCCGGCCAGGATTTCGGCGCGCAGCGTGGCCGGGTCGTGCGACACCAGGCCGCTCAGCAAATCGGTGGCCACCAGCGTGCCATCGGTCGGCACTACGGCGCTGAACGAATGGCTGGCGCCCACGGCGCGCACCACGCCCTTGGCGCGGGCCAGCACATCGACCAGCTCAGACTCGCTGGCCGGCGCCGCGCGCCAGGCCGGCGTGCAGCTCTGGTTGCCGGACCAGTTCATCCACGGCAGGGCCTTGCCGGGCACGAAGTCGACGGGACTTTGCGGCACGGCCTCGCTGCGGCCACAACCGGCCAGCAGACCCGTCGCCGCCACACCGGCACCGGCAGCAGCCGCCTGCAGGAAGGTACGGCGCTTCATTTGGCCGCTCCCTGCGCGCTGCCGCCGCTGGCTGCGGCCGATGGCGCCAGCCTGGCCATGAACCGGATCAGGGCGCGGAAGTCATCCTCGGTGCAGGCGCTGCAATAGCCCAGCGGTGGCATGCCGCCCGTGCCCTGCACGGCGTTGACCAGCATGGCCGACTCGCCCTTGGCCGCGTAGGGTTTCCACGCTTGCGCATCGCCGGCCTGCGGCGCGTCGACACCGGCGCGCGCGTGGCATTGCAGGCAGTTGTTGGCCAGCAGCTGGGACTGGCGCGCACTCAGCCCCGCCGCGTCCGCGTGGCCCAGCAGGCAGGCCAGCGACGCCGCGGCGCAAGCCAGCGCCTTGATTGACTTTCGTTTCCGCATCGGTGCTCTCAACATCAAAATTGGACAGTCGTCCAATATTCACATTGATTAAAACCGCTGTCAACAAAACTGTTGTCAAATTAACTCAGTCGAAAATCAGGCGGGCACGCCGGGCGGCGTGACGCCGCGCGCCAGCAGCAGCCCCAGCAGCAGGCGGAACAGCGGCAGCTTGATGTCGGCCACGGGGCTGACCACGCCCGTGGACACCTGGGTGAATTCAAGCTGGCGGATGGTGGCCAGCAGCACGGCGCTGTCCACTTCCGGTGCGCGGCTGCCCAGTTGGGCGAACACGCGGGCGGCCAGTTGCACCAAGCCCTTGCTGTGCTGGTCCACTTTCTGGCGCAAGGTGGGCGACAGGTTCCACGCAAACAGGAAACTGCACTCGACGGCCAGGTCCGTGCGGTGCGCGCGTACGCCAGCGTGGATGTAGGCGGCCAGCGTATCGGCCATGGTGTCGGCGATGGCTGTCAGCACCTGCGGCGTCAGCTTGGCGGGCAACTGCCCCATCTGCTGGTCGACCGTGGCCACCAGTTCCGTGCGGCGCCGCTCCGTGTGGGCGTGGTAGGCATCGAACGCCGCCTCCAGCAAGTCCTCGAGCGAACCGAAGTGATAGCTGGTGAGCGACAGCCGCACCTCGGCCCTGGCGGCGATGGCGCGATGGCTCACGCCCGACAGGCCATGGGCGGCAATGATTTCCAGCGTGGCGCGCAGGATCTGCTCGCGCGTGCGCTCGCCCCGGTCGGAGGCGCCGCCCGCACGCGCCGCGCGCGCACGCGGTGGCTTCGCTGTCGCCGCGGGCGCGGACACGGCTGGCTGGGGAGCGGGAACGGCTTTCGTCATGATCGTCGGTCGGGTGCGTGGCGACAGTTGGAGCAAGGCCCGCCAGTATAAATGCCAGTCCGGGGTCAGTGCCAACAAACCTGCACGAGCCCCTGTATGATAGTTGGCACTGACCCCAACTTTTCCATCGCATGAAGAACTATCTCACCGCCAGCACCTACATCGATTTCGACCATCCGGACGTGGCCGCCAGGGCCGCCGCGCTGGCCGAGGGCGCCGCGACAGCGCTGGAGGTGGCGCGCAACTGCTTCGGGTTCGTGCGCGACGAGATCCGGCACAGCGCGGACTACAAGCTCAACCCCGTCACCTGCAAGGCGTCCGACGTGCTGCGCCACGGCACCGGCTATTGCTACGCCAAGAGCCACCTGCTGGCCGCCCTGCTGCGCGCCAACGGTATCCCGGCCGGGCTGTGCTACCAGCGCCTGTCCGTGGGCACCGATGGCGCACCGTATTGCCTGCACGGCTTGAACGCGGTCCACCTGCCCCAGTTCGGCTGGTATCGCATCGATGCGCGCGGCAACAAGCCCGGCGTGGCCGCCCAGTTCTCGCCGCCCACGGAAGCGCTGGCGTTCGCCGTGCGCCCGCCCATGGAGCGCGATCTGCCGGAGATCTGGGCCGAACCACTGCCCGTCGTCATCGACGCACTGGAAACCTACACCACCTACGACCAGGTGCTGGCCAACCTGCCGGACGTTGTCCTGCTCGCCTGATTCCCCTCCCAGCAACGCCCCGTCCAGGACAGGATGGGGGACCACCACTGCCCGCCGTGCGCGGGCGTTGCGTTGCCGGCGCTGCCACCACAATTCAACTTGCGCCAACAAATGTGGTTCTGCAATACTTAACATCCTGGCAGCGTCCACCGGGTGTTCCCGCACGACCCTCCCTAACCCTGAAGAAAAGCACCTCCCCATGACTATCTCCAAGCGTCTTATCCTGACTCTGTCGGCGGCCCTGCTGGCCCTGATCTTTGTAGGCGCCAATGGACTGTGGCAGCTCTCGGCCGCACAGCAACGGCTGGACATGGTCCAGGCCCGCCTGATCCCCAGCATCGAAGGCTTGAACAGCGCCAAGGGCGCGCTGGCCGACAGCCGCCTGGCCGGCTACCGCCTGTCCGTGTTCTCCAACCTGGACGACAAGTCGGCGCTCGACAAGGCCTACAACGAGGCCCACGCCAAGTTCGACGAGGTGATCGCCACCTACGAGAAAGAGCACATCTACGACGACGCCGACCGCAAGCTGCTGGAGGCGGACAAGGCCAACATGGCGGCCTACCGCCAGGCGCTGGTGCCGTTCCTGGCCGCCTCGCACGCCGGCGACATGGATGGCGTGCGCGCCACGCTGCTGGCCGGCACGCCGCTGGCCGTGTCGGCGGCCGGCGTCAAGAAGGGACTGGACGAGCATATCGCTTTCAACAAGCAACTGATCGAGGAAGTGCGCCACAGCAGCGACGCCGCCTACAGTTCGGCCGTGCGCCTGCTGGTGGCGGTGACGCTGGCCGGCCTGCTGGTGACGGCCGTGCTGGCCCTGCAGCTGTACCGCATCATCCACGCCAGCCTGGGCAACATCCGCGGCACGCTGGAACAGGTCAGCCAGTCGCTGGACTTGACGCACCAGGTGGAAATCGCGCGCATGGATGAAATCGGCCACACGGCCCAGGCCTTCAACCGCCTGCTGCGCCAGATCGCCGGCGTGGTGGGCACGGCCCGCAACTCGGCCGACGCGGTGCAGCTGGCCTCGCAGCAGATCGCCGAAGGCACGGCCGACCTGGCCTCGCGCACGGCCCAGCAAGCGGCCGCGCTGGAGGAGACGGCCTCGTGCATGGACCAGCTGCGCGCCACCGTCAGCCAGAACGCCGACAACGCGCGCCAGGCCAACCAGCTGGCCCAGTCGGCCTCGCAGGTGGCGGCCGATGGCGGCGGCGTGGTGGACCAGGTGATCCAGACCATGGGTTCGATCAACGCATCGTCGCGCAAGATCGTCGACATCATCAGCGTGATCGACGGCATCGCCTTCCAGACCAACATCCTGGCCCTGAACGCGGCCGTGGAAGCGGCCCGCGCCGGCGAGCAGGGCCGCGGCTTCGCCGTGGTGGCGGGCGAGGTGCGCAGCCTGGCCCAGCGCTCGGCGGCGGCGGCCAAGGAGATCAAGGTGCTGATCGACGATTCCGTGGAAAAAGTCGACAGCGGCACCCGCCTGGTGGAACAGGCCGGCACCACCATGGGCCACGTGGTGACGAGCGTGCGGCAAGTGTCGGACATCGTGGCCGAAATCAGCTCGGCCACGGCAGAGCAGAATTCCGGCATCACGCAGGTGCACGAGGCGGTGGCGCAGATGGACCAGGGCACGCAGCAGAACGCGGCGCTGGTGGAGCAGACAGCGGCCGCCTCGCAGAACATGCAGGACCAGGCCAGCGACCTGGCGCAGGCGGTGAGCGCGTTCACCATCGACACGGCGCGCGCGCCGGCCGCGCCACGGCGCGCCGCACCGGCCGTGCCGGGCACCACCTCGGCACTCGTCGCCACGCCAACGCCAACGCCGGCAGCCGCCCAGCGCGCGGCCGCGCGCCAGCCCGCCAAGGCCACCGCTGCCAGCGAGTGGGAAGAGTTCTGACCCTGTGCGCCACGTTGGAGATGTTGACAACACCCTAGGCAGTTGCTAGCCTCTCCAACATGAAGGCCACGCTGCTCGCACGGACCCGCATCGTCCTGTCCGCCGACCGGTTTGCAGAACTGGTGCTATGGCGCCTGCCAGTACCCATGCCAGGCTCCCGGCATTGCTTCCAGTACCGGCTGGCCTACATCGTTAGGGGAGAATGCGTGCTACGTTACGACAATGAATCCGGCAAGGGCGACCACCGGCACTGGCGTGGCAAGCAGTTTCAATATGCATTCAGCAGCCCGGAACAACTGGTCGCCGACTTTCAGCAAGATATTGTGAGGTGGAACGATGAAGACCGTCGTTCTTGATGTGCGCTCCGCGCCAGACGCCATGTCCGACTTCACTGCCGCCTGGAATACAGGCAAGCCGCAGGACGGCGCCCGCATCAGCTTCGCCACACCGGAACTGCTTTGGCAAGTATTGACCGCCAAGCGCTGGCACTTGCTGAAGCTCTTGTGTGGTGCCGGCGAAATCTCCATCCGCGAGGCAGCGCGCCGGGCTGGACGCGACGTCAAGGCCGTACACGGGGACGTCACTACCCTGCTGCACGCGGGCGTGCTGGAACATGCCCCGGGCGGCGGCATCGTCTTCCCTTATGACGCCGTCAAAGTGGAGTTCCTCCTGCAAGCGGCATAGCGCCGGCCCCGCCGACCGCGCTCAGCCGCTGATCACGGCGCTGGGGCCGTACAGCTGGGCGTGCAGGCGGAAGCCTTCGCGGATATTCTCGCGCAGCACGGCGCCCTTCCACGGCTTGGTGTAGAAGCGGTCGATGGCGCCATGGTTGATGGCGGCCATGATGGGCGTCAAATCCGCATAGGCCGACAGCATGATGCGAAACGTGTCCGGCGCCAGGTTCTTGACCCGCTCCATGAATTCCGTCCCGCTCATCAGCGGCATGCACTGGTCGCACAGGATCACCTGCACCCGGTGCCGCGCCAGCAGGTCGAAGCCCTCGGCCGCCGTTTGCGCCGTCAGGATGCGGTAGCCATCCTGGGCCAGGAAGTCGGTCAGCACGTCCAGCATGAACGCGTCGTCGTCCACGATGAGCAGGGTCTGCTGCTCGAGCACCGTCTCGTCGGCCGGCGTCTGCAGGGATTTTCCTTCGCTTAGCATGTGCTCGAACTCCTCTTCCGGCAAGGGCCGGCTGAAATAGTAGCCCTGCATTTCATCGCAGCCGTGGCGGCGCAGGTAGGCCAGCTGCGCATCCTTCTCCACGCCCTCGGCGATCACTTCCAGCTTCATGCTGTGCGCCATCTTGATGATGGCCAGCACGATGGCCGCGTCGTCGGGATTGCTGGTCACCTCGCGCACGAAGGCGATGTCGATCTTGAGCTTGTCGATCGGGAAGCGCTTCAGGTAGGCCAGGCTGGAGTAACCGGTGCCGAAATCGTCAATCGAGATCTGGATGCCCAGCGCCTTGAGGTTTTGCAGCACGGTGATGGTGTCCTCGGCGTTCGACATCAGCGAGCTTTCCGTCAACTCCAGCTCCAGCAGCTCGGGCGCGATGTCGTGCTGCTTGATCACCTTCATCACCTCCTCCTCCAGCCCGCCGACGAAGAACTGGATGCCCGACACGTTGACCGACAGGTGCACGGGGCCGATATTGCTGCGGCTCCACTGGGCGATCTTGCGGCAAGCCTCGTTGAGCACCCAGCTGCCGACCCGCACGATCAGGCCCGTCTCCTCCAGGATCGGGATGAACAGGGCCGGCGACACCATGCCATGGCCGGGACGGCGCCAGCGGATCAAGGCTTCGGCGCCGCTGATGCGGCCCGAACTGATGTCCACCTTGGGCTGGAAGTACAGCACGAACTCGTCGTTCTCGATGGCCCGGCGCAGCGCGTTCTCCAGGTCCAGGCGCGCCAGCGATTGGGCGTTCATCTCGGCCGTGAAGAAGCGGAACGCGTCCCGTCCCGCTTCCTTGGCGCGGTACATGGCCGTGTCGGCGTACTGGATCAGGGTGTCGGCGTCCGCGCCATCGTCGGGGAACACGGAGATGCCGATGCTGGCCGTGACGGTCACCTCATGCCCTTTCAGGTCGAACGGCTGGCGCAAGGCTTCGCGGATCTTGTCGACCACGGCGATGGCGTTCTGCGCCCCTTCGGGCAGCATCAGGATGGCCGCGAACTCGTCGCCGCCGAAACGGCCGATGGTGTCGCGCACGCGCAGGCAATCGACCAGGCGGCTCGAGAACTGGCGCAGCAGCTCGTCGCCGATAGTGTGGCCCAGCGTATCGTTGACGTTCTTGAAGCGGTCCACGTCCAGGAACAGCACGGCCAGCGCCCACTTGTGCTCACCGGCCTGGTGCAGCGAATGGGTCAGCGATTCATAGAACTGGCTGCGGTTGGGCAGGCCCGTGAGCGTGTCGAAATGGGCCAGCTTGAGCAGGCGCTGCTCGGCCTCCTTGCGCTCCGTGATGTCGCGCGCCACGGCCACCAGGATCCAGCTCTGGCCCGAGCGCAGCGTGCGGCGCTGCACTTCCACCGACAGCAGCGAGCCGTCGCGGCGCGTGAGCAGCAGTTCCGTCATGGCCCCGCTCTGGTCGCCGGCCAGCAGCTTGTCGTACAGGTCCACCAGCCGGCTCAAGTCGCCCGTGGCCTGCTTGTCCGGCCCCACTTCCAGGAAATCCTCGCGCTTGTAGCCGAGCATGCGGCAAGCCGTCACGTTCACGTCCACGAAGCACATGCCGGCCCGGTCCACCAGGAAGATGGCGTCGGCCGTGGCGTCCATGGCCAGCCGGAAGCGGCGCAAGTCCTCGTCGAGCCGGATGCGGGCGTTCATGTCGGAGGTGAGCTGGGCGTGGTGGCGCTTGATCTGCTCGTACAGCAGCAGGTTTTCGTAAGCGACGGCGATCTGGGCCGCCACGGTGGCGGCCACCCGCTCATCGACTTCGGAGAATTCGTCGGCACCAAGCTTGTCGACCAGGTACAGCCAGCCGTGGGTGCGCTCGCGCGACACGATGGGCACGCCGAGGAAGGAATGCACGGGCGGATGGCCGGCCGGCAAACCGATGCGGCCGGGATCGCCATCAACGTCGTTGATGCGCACCGGCAGCCGCTGTTCGAGCAAGCCGCGCAGCACGCCGGCACGCGGCGCGCCCGTCACCACGCGCACTTGCGGCCCCGTGCCGCAGGCGGCGAAATAGCTGAGCTCGGTTGCGCCATTGTCGAGCACGCCGATGCAGGCGTACTTGGACACGCAAATGTTCTGCGCCACCCGGCAGCCGATTTCCACCAGCGCCTGCGGGTCGCGCTCGGCGCCCAGTTCGATGCCCAGCTCGATCAGGGCCGTCAGGCGCAAGCTCACGGCCTGCAGGCTCGATAGCGAACTCGACAGGCGCGCCGTCATCAGCGACAGGTGTTCCGGCGCCTGCTCCTCGCCCTCGCCGTGGTTGGCCAGCTGCGTGATCTGCTGGCTGCTGGCCTCGAGCACGTCAAGGTACTCGGCCACCTTGTGGTCGATGCCATGGAAGCGGCCCTCGGAGGGCGGCTCGGGCGCGAACGCCGGCATGGTTTCCACTTCCGGCGCCATGCCCAGCGCCTCGTGCACGGTGCGCAGGATCACGTCCGGGTCGGACGGCTTGGGCAGCACCCAGCGCACGCCGCACGACTGGGCCACGGCCATCGCTTCGCGCTCGCGGTAGGTGGCCGTGTAGAAGATGATGGGCACGTCGGCCGTGGCCGGGTCGCTGTGCATGCGGGTGACGAATTCGTAGCCATCCATGTTGGGCATCAGGATGTCCGAGATCACCAGGTCCGGACGCTCGGCGTGCACCATCTTCAAGCCTTCGGCGCCGTTGGATGCCTCCAGCAGCCGGTGGCCGCCGTAGCCGAGCAAGGTCATCAGGAACTCACGGTTCAGCACGTGGTCGTCCACGATGAGGATGGTGGCGACGTCGCTTTTACCGGGGGCCGACGCCCCCGGCAAAAAAGACTCGATCTGGCTCACGAAAGTGTCGGGCTCGATCGGTTTGCCGATATAGCCGTCAAAGCCGGCCGCCAGCAGCTTTTCCCGGTCGCCCACCATGGCCAGCGCCGTCACGGCCAGCGCCGGAATCGCGCGCAGGGCCGGATCGCCCTTGAGCGCGGCCACCACGCCGTAGCCGTCCAGCTTGGGCAAGTGCACGTCACAGATGATCAGATCCGGCACCTCCTGTCGGGCCACCGCCACGCCGGCTTCGCCGTCGCTGGCCGTGAGCGGGGTGTAGCCGAAGGCGCGCAGCAGATACACCATCAGCTCCATGTTGGTGGGATTGTCTTCAATGATAAGGATGCGTGCCGACACGTTAGCGCTCCTGGTTGATCTTGTTGCCCGGCGGGCTCATCGTTGCACCGCCCTCAATCGAGCGGCAACACCAGCGTGAAGGTACTGCCCACGCCGTACTCGGTTTCAAATTCAATCTGTCCATGCAGCAGGCCGGCCAGCTTCTGGCTCAGGTGCAAGCCCAGGCCCGTGCCCTCGTGCGGCCGGGTGGCGCTCGCGTCGAGCTGGGCGAAGGCCTGGAACAGCCGCCCCTGCTGCTCGGGCGCGATGCCCGGTCCCGTGTCGCGCACGCTGATCTCGGCCCAGGCCGCGTCGCCGCGCGTGACCACGTCCAGCCCCACCCGCACCTCGCCGCGCACCGTGAACTTGATCGCGTTGTTAATCAGGTTCATCAGGATCTGCTGCAGCGCACGCCGGTCCGTCATCAGGCCCACGTCCGGCCGCGCGCACACGAACGTCAGGTCCAGCCCTTTTTGCTGGGCCGGCTGGCGAAACAGTTGCAGCACTTCCTCGATCAGGGCGCGGCACTGCAGTGGCAGGAAATTGAGCTCCACCTTGCCCGACTCGATCTTGGTCAGGTCCAGCAAATCGTTAATCAGCGACAGCAGGTGGCGCGCGCTGCCCTGGATGGTGCGCAACTGGCGTTCCTGCTCGGGATTGACGGGACCGGGCAGCTTCATCAGCATAGTACCCGTAAATCCGATGATCGCGTTGAGCGGGGTGCGCAATTCATGGGACATGCCGGCCAGGAAACGGTCCTTGGCCGCGTTGGCGTTGGCCAGTTCGATATTTTTCTCGTGCAAGGTGTGTTCGATATGGCGGCGCTCACTGCTGTCGCGGATGGCGCTCATGATCAGCATGCCCTCCTCCGTCTCGATCGGGCTCAGGCTGATTTCAACGGGGAATTCCTCGCCATCCTTGCGCAAGCCGAACAGGTCGCGCCCCGAACCCATGGGCCGCACCTGCGGCTCGGCGAAATAATCGCTGCGGTAGCCCACGTGCGCCCCGCGGAAACGGGGTGGCATCAATTCCTCGAGCAAGGTGCCGCGCAATTCGCCGCGGCTGTAGCCGAACAGGGTCTCGGCCTGGCGGTTGGCCAGCACCACGCGGCCGCTGGCGTTGGCCATGATGATGGCGTCGGGCATGGATTCGAGCAAGCCGCCAAAGCGCGCCTCGACCAGCTTGGCGTCGCGCTGGATCTTGAGGTGGGTGACGTCCTTCTTGCTCCACAAAATGTACTGGACGGCGCCATCGTCACCACGGATGGCCTTGCTGGAACTGTCGATATAGACCAGGGTGCCATCCTTGGCCCGGCGCACGGTCTCGTAGGTGGCCGCGCCGTTCGCCAGGGTCTGCTGCAGGATGGCCATGTCCTCGCCGTCGCGCTCGGCCGGCGCGATCAGTTCGTGCAGCAGGTGGCCCAGCGCCTCCTGCGCGCTGTAGCCAAACACGGCCTGCGCCCCCGGCGTCCAGCACAATACCTCCCCCGCGGGCGAGGTCAGGACCACCGCGTCCGGCGTTTCGTTCAGGATCAAGGTACCGAAATCTGTTGCCATCGTCGCGCCTCGGAGGGGAGCACATCGCGGCCTGCGACGGCCATGGCGGCCTGTGGACGGGATGCCGCGCTGCTTAGGAGTAACCATACAGCAACGTGCACGCGAAAATCTCACAGAAAGTCACGCACCGGCCGGTTAGCCTGGCCAGTCACCCCAACTGTGACTTTGCCTAGGCAACAACAACAGTCTATCGAAGCTGGCCGGGACTGTCCACGCGCCGCGCCGCAAGCGGAACGGCGGCGATTTCGGCCAGCACCTGGCGCAGGATGGCCGGATGGCGGCCCAGCGCCACGTGGCCGATGGCACCCACCGCCACATGGCGCGCGCCGGCCAGCTGGCTGGAGTCCTGCGGCGCAACAATGTTGTCGTGGTGAGAATAGATGGAAGTCATCATGTCACGTTGCGAATTTGCGTCAGCGGCGTCCAGCACGCGCAGCCAGCTGCTGCCGCGCCGCATCTGGGCCGCGTTGCGGCCCAGGCCCCAGCTGGCCAGCGCCGTGCCGTGATGGGGCGTGCCCAGCGTGATCACGCGCGCCACCCGGGCATGGCCATGGCGGCGCAGGTAGGCGCGCGCCACCAGCCCGCCCATGCTGTGGGCCACGATCACCACGCGCTGCGCGCCGGCCGCCGCGCACAATTGCGCGACGCTGGCGTGCACTTGCGCCACGTAGTGGTCGATGTCGGCGCCCAGCGGTTCCAGGTCCGGCGCCAGATGGCTGATGCCGGCCTGGCGCAGCCGGGCGCTCAACTGGGTCCAGTAGCCGCTGTTGCAGGCATAGCCGTGCAGCAGCAGCACCGGCGGCTGCGTCCCGCCGGCCACCACGTGGGGCGCCGTACCATGCAGCATGTGGAGGGAAGAAGCGGCCAGGGAGGCATGAAATTCATACAGCACGAGGCGCAGCCAGCCCAGCGGCGACAGTCTGAACGCGGGCGGCACGGCGCTGCCGGCGCGCCAGCTCAGGTAGAAGTTATGCAGCGAGATCAGCAGCCGCAGCGCCAGCACGGCGCCCACGCCGATGGCCAGCGCGGCCCACCAGTCCAGCCCCCACGCGCGCCGCGCGGCCAGCGCCACGCCCAGCGCGGCGGCGGCCTGCACCAGCAACAACACGATCAGGATACGTTTCAACATGCCCTCATCCTCGCCGCGATGGCGCCCGTGGTCGCGGCGCGCTACGCGCTCGCGCGCGGCGCCGGCTTGCCCGTCAGCTGCTGCGCCAGCGCGCTGGCCAGGCGTGCCGTGATGCCGTAGATCGACAATTGCGGATTGGCGCCGATCGAGGTCGGGAACAGCGAACCGTCATGCACCGACAGGTTGCTCACGCCATGGTAGCGGCCATCGGCGCCCACCACGCCCAGCCGCTCGTCGTCCGACAGCGTGCAGCCGCCCATCACGTGGGCCGACACCACCTTGGACTGCAAGACCTTGTACGGCAAGTTGTTGATGGCCTGTTTGGCCGCGTCCCAGGTGCTGTAGCTGTCGGCCATCTCGTGCACCGGCGTGACTTTTTTCGCGCCGGCCGCGAACTGGACTTCGGCCATGGTCAGCAGCGAACGGCGCACGCCGTCCCACAGGAAATCCGTAATCGGATAATCGAGCACGGGCGCGCCGTCGCTGTTGAGCATGACGGCGCCGCCCACGGATTCGGGATGGAAGCCGTCGCGCAGCAGCGCCAGCATGCCTTGCAGGTGCGGGAACTGGCGCATCATGTCGGCGTGGCGGGCGCCGAAGCCGGGCATGGTGGACGACAGCAGCAACGGATGCAGCGGCGGCGCTTCCAGCTTGTAGCCGACCGGGCCATCGATGGGTCCGGTGTGCAGGAAGTGGTCCGAATACACGGACTGCGGCGCGCCCGCGTAGCCATCGACGCGCTGCTCGAACAGGCCGGCCGAGATGATGGTCGGGTGCAAAAAGGTGCGCTTGCCCAGCAAGCCATGCGGATCGGGCGCGGCCGAGCGCATCAGCAGCGCCGGCGAGTTGATGGCGCCGCCGGCCAGCACGAAGTGCCTGGCGCGCAGCGTCACCTTGCGGCCGGTGGGCGCCAGGCCCGCCGCGTCCAGCGCCACGCAGTCGAGCCGGTCCACGCGCTCGCCCTTGAACTGGAAGCGTTCCGCGCGCAGCCGCGTGAGCAGCACGGCGCCGCGCTTGAGGGCCGACGGCAAGGTCGTCACCAGCATCGATTGCTTGGCGTTGGTGGGGCAGCCCATGCCGCAGTAACCGAGGTTCCAGCAACCGTTGACGTTGCGGTGGATGGTGGCCGTGGGAATGCCGAGCTTGGCCGCGCCCTGGCGCAGCAAGTCGTTGTTGGCGTTGGGCGGGGTCGCCCACTCGTGGATGCTGAGCCGCTCCTCCATCATGGCGAACCACGGCGCCAGCGCCTCAGGCGTGTAGCTCTTGAGGCCGAAGCGCTCGGTCCAGTAATTGAGCGTGCCCGGCGGGGTGCGGAAGCTGGTGGTCCAGTTGACGACGGTGGTGCCGCCCACCGTGCGGCCCTGCAGGATGTTGATGCCCTTGTCGCGCGTCTTGCGCGCGCCCGATTCCTGGTACAGCGTGGGATAGGCGTCCGACTCGCGCATCTTGAAGTCGCGCGAGGACTTGAGCGCGCCCTCCTCGACGATCAGCACCTTGAGGCCGGCCAGCGTCAGGATCTCGGCCGTGACGCCGCCGCCGGCGCCGCTGCCGACGATGACCACGTCCGCCTCCAGCGTGCGGTCGCCGTCCAGCTGGGCGCAATCGGTGACGTCCCAGCCGGCGGCCAGGCCAGCCTGGATGGGATCGGGAATCGGGCCCGTGGCGGGCGTGAGGGGGATATTCGTTTTGATCATTGCGACTTCCAGAAAGATGGCGGACGGTTCAGCTCAATTCCTTGATCGGGCCGGGATAGCCGATCGCATCCCAGTGCGCGGGATCGGAATACCAGGCACCGGCGATCAGGTCATGCAAGGCCTGGTAGGCCGTGACCAGCATGGCGATGCGGTGGTGCTGCCAGCTTTGCAGGAAAGCGTCGACCTGGGCCGTGGTGGCCTCGTTCCAGCTGGCCGGCACACCGGCCAGGAAGCGGCGCGCCGGTCCCAGCGATAGCAGGCCGAACAGGTCCTGCACTTCCTTCTGGGTGGCCAGCGGCAAGCCATGCACGGCGCCGGCCACGCGGTCCACCGTGTTGGCGATGGCGGCCGCGCGCGCGGCGGGCGCGGTGGGCAGCACCGGGCCCAGCATGGACGGGATAATCGCCGTCAGCACGGCGCGCGCGTTGTCATCCAGCGCGAACGCGTGCGGCTGGGCCGGACCGTGCACGACGCGGTACAGCGCGCCGCCAGCGGCCAGCGTCACCGCGCCGAGGATGCCGATCTTCAAAAACGATCTGCGGGAAGTGGTCATGGTCTCCATCCAGTTCTGGTTTTTTCATATGGCTTCTGGCCTATTTTTCTAGTGTACGTCAAAGGCAAGCTTGATTTTGAAGGGAAAAATAGAGTGCCGCATCTACCCGGTTCTGGTAAAAAGGTGACATGAAGAAAGAAGAATTAGTGCAAACCCTGCAGCAACAACTGCATGCCGTGCAGTCCGAGCGGCAAGGCGCGCAACGCGATCCGGCGCTGCTGGCGGCACGCACGGCGCTCAAGCAATTCCAGTCGCAGCGGCTGGCCACCACCCACGCCGACCTGCTGGCCGCGCCCAATTCGCGCGAGGCCGCGCTGTTTTTTCTCGAAGAACTGTACGGTGCGCACGACCTGAGCCAGCGCGATGCGGACCTGGAACGCATCATCCCCACCATGCAACGCTTATTGCCCGTCAACGCATTGCAGACCATCACCGAAGCGATCGTGCTCGACGCGCTGTCGGAGCGGCTGGACACGGCCATGGCGCGCGCACTGGGCACGCAATTTGACCTCAACGATTACGTGGCCGCCTACCGCGCCTGCACCACGGCGCCCGACCGCACGCGCCAGCTGGCGCTGGTGCAGGCGCTGGGCATGTCCTTGTGCGAGCTGGTGCGCATCCCCTTCCTGAACGCCACGCTGCACATGATGCGCGGGCCGGCCAGGCTGGCCGGGCTGGGTGACTTGCAGCAATTTTTGGAACGGGGCTTCACGGCCTTCAAGCGCATGAAGCAGGCCGGGCAATTCGTCACCACCATCGTCGGCCGCGAACGGCAGGCGATGGAGCACATCTACGCCGGCGCCAGCGCGCCGTTCGACGTGGTGTAGCGGTGGCGTGGGTCAGCGCCGGCGCGGATCCTTGCCCTGCGCCACGGCCGCCATCTGGCGCGCGATGCCGCGCAGGATGTTGACTTCCTCCGTTTCCAGCCCGGCCCGCGCGAACAGCCGCTTCAGACGCGGCATCAGCTTGCGCGGGTTGCTGGCATCAAGAAAGCCAATCGCCACCAGCGCCTGTTCCAGGTGGGTGTACATGCCCTCGATCTGGGCCAGGCTGGCCGCCTCGCCCTGAAAGCCCACTTCCGTCGCGGCGCGCTGGCCGTCCAGCGCCGCCATGCGGCACTCATAGGCCAGCACCTGGGCCGCCTGCGACAGATTGAGCGACGAGTAATCGGGGTTGGCGGGAATGTTGATCAGCACATTGCACTGGGCCACCACGTCGTTGGGCAAGCCGAATCGTTCATTGCCGAAAATAACGGCCGCGCGCAGCTCGCCATTGGCCACCAGCTGGCCCGCCAGTTCGCGCGGCGTGAGCACGGGCGGCGAATATTCGCGCAGCCGGGCCGACACGGCGGCCGCGAAGTTGATGCCATCGAGCGCCTCGGCCATGGTCTGCACCACGCGCGCGCCCTGCAAGATGTCGAGCGCGCCACTGGCGAAGGCCACGGCCTCCGGGTCTTCCAGCATGCCCTCGAAGCGGGGCGACACCAGCACCAGCTCGGTGTAGCCCATGGTCTTCATGGCCCTGGCCACGGCCCCGATATTGCCCGCCCGGCTAGTCTGGACCAGAATAAATCGCAGCCGGTGAAAAAGAGTCGTGTTGATTTCGGGCAGGTTCATTTAAAATAGCGCTATCGCGCGGTTTCGATACTAAAAATTCAATCTTGCAAGCTTGCCACCAGAGGCGGCCCGCAACCCCGGATTTTACCCTGTCGCCGCCGCTTCGCTCTTTAATTCATTCTTGTACCCCCATTGTGCCGCCGGGACGACTTGGTCCGGGCGGGCAGTGGCGTTCTTTTAACGGAAAAGCTTACATGCACCCAATGCTCAACACGGCGATCAAGGCCGCCCGCCGCGGCGCCGCCGTCATCAACCGCGCCTCCTTCGACCTCGATCGCGTCACTGTGACCGAGAAACAACATAACGATTTCGTCACCGATGTCGACCAGGCCGCCGAACAGGCCATCATTGAAGTGCTGTCCAAAGCTTATCCCGACCACGCCTTCGTGGCCGAGGAATCGGGTCCGTCCAAGAACGCCAACGACGAGAGTGAATACACCTGGATCATCGACCCGCTCGATGGCACCACCAACTTCATGCACGGCTTCCCGCAATACTCGATCTCGATCGCGCTGTCGCAGCGCGGCGTGATCACCCAGGCCGTCATCTACGACCCCGTGCGCAACGACCTGTTCACGGCCACCAAGGGCGCCGGCGCCTACCTGAACGACAAGCGCATCCGCGTCACCAAGCTCGACCGCCTGGCCAACGCCCTGCTGTCGACCGGCTACGTGGCCGGCTCGGCCAAGGCGCTCGATGAATACCTGAAGATGTACGGCATCATGGCCGAACGTTGCCATGGCGTGCGCCGCCCCGGCAGCGCCGCGCTGGACCTGGCCTACGTGGCCGCCGGCCGCCTGGACGGCTTCTATGAAAAAGGCTTGAAACCCTGGGATATCGCGGCCGGTTCGCTGATGGTGACGGAAGCGGGCGGCATCGTCGGCGAGTTCAGCGGCGAGTCCGACTACCTGTACAAGGGCGACATCATCGCCGCCAGCCCGAAGATCTTCGGCCAGATGGTCGGCCTGCTGACCCCGTTTATCTGAGATAACACGATCGCCAGCTGAAAATTAGAAGTTTTGTTACAAAAAAAAGGGAGCATTTGCTCCCTTTTTCGTTTCCGTGGCGAAATATCTGGCCAAGGATGCTGTTATACTCCGGCCTGCGGCGCCCTGACCAGTCCTCTGCCGCTGTCTTACCTAATCCGATTGCCTGCGACTGGCGCCATCCGTGGCGACAGGCCGATCTTTATATAAAGTTATCATGTCCTTTTCCAAACTCGGTTTGTCCGACGCTATCGTCCGTGCAGTAACCGAAACGGGTTACACCACCCCGACCCCGATCCAGGCGCAGGCGATCCCTGCCGTATTGAATGGCGGCGACCTGTTGGCCGGCGCCCAGACCGGCACCGGCAAGACGGCCGGCTTCACGCTGCCCGTGCTGCACCGCCTGTCGACCGACGCCAACGGCATGGCCATGACGGGCAACACGTCGCAACGTCCGATCCGCGCCCTGATCCTGACCCCGACCCGCGAACTGGCGGCCCAGGTCGAGGAAAGCGTGCGCGTGTACGGCAAGTACACCAAGTTGAACTCCACCGTGATCTTTGGCGGCGTGGGCATCAATCCCCAGATCAAGCAGCTCAAGCATGGCGTCGACATCCTGGTCGCCACCCCGGGCCGCCTGCTGGACCACATGGAACAGCGCACGGTGGACCTGTCGAAAATCGAGATCCTGATCCTCGATGAAGCGGACCGCATGCTCGACATGGGCTTCATCCGCGACATCCGCAAGGTACTGGCCGCGCTGCCGCCCAAGCGCCAGAACCTGCTGTTCTCGGCCACCTTCTCCGACGAGATCAAGGCCCTGGCCGACGGCCTGCTGAACAAGCCGGCCACCATCGAAGTGGCACGCCGCAACTCGACCGTGGAAGTGATCGCGCAAAAGATCCACCCGGTCGACCGCGACAAGAAGCACCCGATGCTGGCCCACCTCATCAAGAGCAACAACTGGCACCAGGTGCTGGTGTTTACCCGCACCAAGCACGGCGCCAACAAGCTGGTCGAACAGCTCGGTAATGACGGCATCGGCGCCATGGCCATCCACGGCAACAAGAGCCAGTCGGCCCGGACCAAGGCGCTGTCCGAGTTCAAGGACAACAAGCTGCAAGTGCTGGTGGCCACCGACATCGCCGCGCGCGGCATCGACATCGACCAGTTGCCGCACGTGGTCAACTACGACCTGCCCAACATTCCGGAAGACTATGTGCACCGCATCGGCCGCACCGGCCGCGCCGGCGCCACGGGCGAAGCCGTGTCGCTGGTGTGCGTGGACGAGCACGACATGCTCAAGGACATCGAAAAGCTCATCAAGCAGACCCTGCCGCGCGCCGTGATTCCCGGCTTCGAGCCGGATCCGAACGCCCGTCCGCAACCGATCCAGCTGCGCAGCGGCGGCCCCGGCCACCGCAACGGCGGCCAGCGTAACGGTGGTGGCGGTGGCAACCGCAACGCCGGTGGCGGTGGCGGTGGCGGCCAGGTAATCCGTGTCAAGACCGGCGGCGGCGCCAAGCCGCGCGGCGCGGGTGGCGGTGGTGGCGGTGGCGGCCGTCCAGGCGCCTCGCGCTCGGCCCCGCAGCACCGCTCCGGCGGCCGCGGCCGCTAAGCCCTTGGGGGCAGCAAGCCACAGCATGCTGTGGCTTTTTTTTCGCCAGGCGCCATGGAAAATGGGGACGGACCCCGATTTTCGCAATGCGAAAATCGGGGTCCGTCCCCATTTTCCCTTTTTCCCCTGGCGCCGTGGCGGCCTGGGCGGGTGCCGCCCAGCGCCACCGCCACGCCAGCTTTTCGATTACGATAGCGGCTCACGCTTCCTGGAGTCCTCATGCCTAAGTTCGCCGCCAACCTGTCCATGCTATTCACCGAAGCGCCATTCCTGGACCGCTTCGCCCTGGCCCGCGCGGCCGGCTTCGATGGCGTCGAGTTCCTGTTCCCCTACGCCTATGACGCGCAACAGATCGCCGAGCGCCTGCGCCGCCATCAGCTAGAGCTGGTGCTGCACAACCTGCCGCCGGGCGACTGGGCGGCCGGCGACCGCGGCATGGCCTGCGATCCGCGCCGCGTCGAGGAATTCCGCACCGGCGTGGCGCTGGGCCTGGAATACGCTACCGAACTGGGCACCCCGCGCCTGCACTGCATGGCCGGCATCGTCCCGCCCGGCCTGGCGCCGGCCCGCGCGCGCGACACCTTCCTGGACAACCTGCGCTACGCATCGGCCCAGTGCCGCCCGCACGGCATCGCCTTGATGATCGAACCGATCAATCACTACGACATGCCCGGCTACTTCCTCAACCACAGCTGGCAAGCGCGCGAGCTGATCGCCGCCAGCGGCTGCGATAACGTGTTCCTGCAATACGACATCTATCACATGCAGCGCATGGAGGGCGAACTGGCCAACACCATGCGCGCCAACCTGCCCCTGATCGGCCACATGCAACTGGCCGACACCCCGGGCCGCCACGAGCCGGGCACGGGCGAAATCAATTACCGCTTCCTGTTCCAGCAACTCGACGCCATGGGCTACCAGGGCTGGATAGGCTGCGAATACGTACCGCTGGCCGACACGGCCAGCGGCCTGGGCTGGCGCACCGCCCTCACCGCCTGACGTTGGACTTGCGTATCCGCAATATCTAGCGGCAGTTGTAGCACAACAATAGTCCCGACGCTCCCCGCGAAAGGACGATATGAAACCGCCGCGCCTGCCCCTTCCCACCGGCTTGCTCCGCCTGTCGTTGGCCCTGTCCTTGGCCGTGTCGCTGGCCGCCGCGCTGGGCGGCTGCGCCAGCAGCACGGCGCAGATGGCGCAAGTCCGCGCGCTGGCGGCCGAGTCGGCCAAGCTGGGCGCGTGGCACGACCTGACCGCGCGCTACCGCGACACCTACGCGCGCGAGCAACCCTACCTGAGCCCGGAAGCGGACGCCCGCGAACGCGCCCAGGACGCGGCCCGGCGCGCCGCCAGCGCCGACTTCCTGCGCATCGGCCGCAGCGTGCAACTGTACATGCAAACCCTGGGCACGCTGGCCGGCGACAACCAGTACGACCTCGAAGACCAGGTCAAATCGGCCGGCACCGCCATCAAGGCCTGGCCCGACAGCGGCCTCGATGAGCGCCACGTGAACGCCTATGCCGGGCTGACCCGGCTGCTGGCGCACGCCCTCGGCAGCCGCTACCAGGAACGGGCCGTGCGCGAGCTGGTGCAAGCGGGCGACGCGCCGTTGCAGGCATTGCTGGACGCCATGCGCATCCTGCTGCGCGCCTACGCCGGCAGCAACGACAACGAGCAAGCCCTCGTCACGGGCTTGCTGGAAGTGAACATCCCCTACCGCAACACGCCCGACCAGCGCCTGCTGGCCACGCTGGCCAAGGTGCAGTTGCGCGCGCTGCGCAGCGAATACCGGCTGATCGGCCGCCGCCTGGCGCTCACGGCGCGCAACCTCGATGCCATCGCGGCCGGCCACAAGACCTTGCTGGCCCAGCTGCAGCAGGCCGACGATACGGCCGTCGCCAGCCTGGCACAGGCCAGCGCGGCCGTGCGCGCCAGCCAGCACCAGGCGGCCGACGACGCGTCCCTGTCGCCAGCGCCCTGACGGCCCGCCCGCTCACACCGGACACCGGGCTTCCCCTCCCCCGGCCCTGCCCGCGCCAGCGCCGCGCAGGGCGCCCGCCGGCCAAGCCACCGCACCTTCTCAACCAACCCGCCCACGCCCAAGGAGCCTGCCCCATGTCCACTCCCCTTCCCCCGCCGCCCGCTGCGCACGACATCGAAGCGCTGGCCGAACGCCTGTCCGCCTGCGCCGACGCGCTGCACGCGCGCCTGATGCGGGCCATCCGCAGCGCCACGGCCGTGCCACCGGCCCCCGCCGCCGCGACCGCCACGGCCATCGCGCGTGGCGCCTCCATCGACCAGGGCTTGTCGCAGGGCGCGGCGCAGGCGCTGTTCGAAAACGAGGTGGCGCTGCGCCAGCGCGCCAACGGCCTGTACCTGGATGCGGCCGTGCTGGCCATGGGCGGCCTGGCCGGCGCCCAGCAACAACTGCTGGCGCTGACGGCGCAGGCAGCCGAACGCATCCGCACGCTGGACCGCCTGCGCGACCTGGTCGAGCTGGCCGCCGAGCTGCTGCAACTGGGCGCGGCCGTCGCCAGCGGCGCCCCCGAACACCTGGCCGCGCCGCTGGAAAAGCTCAAGCAGCACCTGGCCGACCTGCGCGATCCGGCGGCCCCGCCGCCAGCCTGACACCAGCCGCCACGCCGCACACCAGGGCCGGTAACGGCGCCACCACGGCGCGGCGATTGCAGTACAATGGGCCGAACGCGATCCTGCGCGCCACGCGCAGGATGGCCCTTGTCCATCAGCCAGTGAGGCGGTCATGAACGGTCTGGAACAGGAACAATGGGAGAGCTTGCATGCGCGGCTTGAACAAGCCCGGCTGGACCTGCTGAGCCAGCTGGCCGACGACTTCAATCCGGGCGCCGACGTGCTGGCCCCGGCCGTGATGGAAGTGGAAGCGTCGCCGGCCGATAACGCCAGCAACCGCACCCTCAATGAACTGGTGCATGAAACGGCCGAACACACGGCGCGCCACCTGCAAGTGGTGCGCCACGCGCTGGCCAAGTTCGACGATGGCAGCTATGGCCTGTGCGCATCGTGCGGCGAACCGATCGGTTACTCGCGCCTGAACGCGCGCCCGGAAGCGCGCCTGTGCATCGCCTGCCAGACGCGCGAGGAAAAACCCCACCGCTAACGCAACGCTCACCGCATGTGCTGGCCGCCGTTGATGGCGATCTCGGCCCCCGTCATGAACGCCGCCTCCTCCGACGCCAGGTAAGCCACCAGCGCCGCCACCTCGTCCGGTTCGCCCAGCCGGGCCATGGGTATCTGCGGCAGGATCTTCTGTTCCAGCACGTCGGCCGGCACCGCTTCCACCATGCGGGTGCGCAGATAGCCGGGCGCCACCGTGTTGACGGTGATGCCGTGGCGCGCCACTTCCAGCGCCAGCGCCTTGGTCAGGCCGTGCATGCCAGCCTTGGCGGCCGCGTAATTGCACTGGCCGAACGCGCCTTTCTGGCCATTGACGGAGGAGATGTTGATGATGCGGCCCCAGCGCCGTTCCAGCATGCCATCGAGCACCTGCTTGCTCATGTTGAATACGCTGTCGAGATTGGTGCGCAGCACGGCCTGCCAGTCGTCCAGGTCAAGCTTGCTCAAGCGCTGGTCGCGCGTGATGCCGGCGTTGTTGACCAGCACATCGACCGCGCCCAGTTCCGCGCGGATGCGGGCCACGGCCCGCGCGCAATCGTCGTAATCGGCCACATCCACCTGGTAGGCCCGGCAACGCAAGCCCTCATCCTTGCGCTCCTCGATCCAGGTCTGGAAACCGCTGTTGCCCGGCGAATAGGTGGCGGCCACGGCGAACCCGGCCCGGTACAGGCGGTGGCAGATCGCCGTGCCCAATCCCCCCATGCCCCCCGTCACCACGGCCACGCGTTTGCTGTCCATGCTCCCCTCCTGATCTTGTTATAAATGCATCGGTTTATGAGAGCGATCAAGCGCCGTATTGCGCAAGATCAAATGGGTCGCGGATGATGCAATTTACACACTAATCCTCCGATACCCACGGCTGGCTGCGAATCTTGGCCACCTGGCGCATGGCCAGCCAGCGCCACAGTTGCAGCGCGTCCGCCTGGGGCAAGGCCGTCATGTGGCGCGGACTGGCCAGCGCGATCTCGCAATCGCGGTCGGACCACTCCTCGAAGCGCACGTCGCCGCCCTTGGCCACTTCCAGCGCGTACATCAAGCCATCGTCGTAGCCAAAGCGCAGCACGGCCGTACCGGGCGCGCCGTCCGGGCCGGTGGTCTTGCCGCTGTAGACGTCGGCCAGCGCGGCCACCAGCTGGGCCTCGGTGGGGGCCGTCACGTCGCGCCCGTCGGGCCGCGTTAGCTCTACCCATGCCTGTGTCATAGAGACTGTCCCTTTCACACTCGTTAGCAACCTGCTGGCAAATCATGCCTGTACTACAAGGCACGGCCATGATGTAGCTCTGCTCCAGGCCCGGTGGCGGGCGCCCTGTGGCGCGCCGGACGGAATGTGGCGTTTTGATTGTAGCAACTATCAAGCGGGAAATTACACGCGCCACCGCAAATTATCACCAGCCGCAACAACATGGCGGCCCCGCCACGCCGGGTGAAAAACTTCCCACCGCCCGTGTCACCCCAGGCCTTATAATCGATTGCGCCGGTTTATTATGTTTCTGTCCATAAAGCTTTCATGACGATAGGTACGCCTGATGGATTTGCACGACCAGCCCCCCGCCACGCCACCGGAACAGCCGCCGCCAGATAGCGCTGGCGTGCAGCTGCAACTGGCGGTCGAGCAAGCGCCGGTCGGCATCGTCTACCTGGACCGCGAAGGCATGGTGCTGCGCGTCAACGCCCGCCTGTGCCAGATGCTGGCCATCCCGCCCGCTGAGCTGCAAGGCCGCCACTACAGCCACTTGCTGGCCGAGGCCGACCACCAGCTGGTGGCGGCCGGCCAGGCCGAACTGCTGGCCACGCCCGGCGTGGCGCAGAAGAACGAGCTGCGCTGGCGCGCCGGCGACGACACCTTGTTATGGACCCATGTGACGCGCTACAGCGTGGCCGGGACCGAAGGCGGCCCCGCCGGCCAGGTATGGTGGGTGGCCGACATCAGCCAGCGGCGCCAGCTCAAGGACATGCTGCAACTGTCGAACCGGGCGCTGGCGGCCTGCTCGAACGGGGTGCTGATCACCAGCGCCACCGAGCCGGACTACCCCATCATGTACGCCAACCCGGCCTTCTACGCGATGACGGGCTATACGCCGATGGACATCATGGGCCGCAATTGCCGCCTGCTGCAGAACGGCGACCGCGACCAGCCAGGCCTGGCCACGCTGCGCCACGCGCTGGGCCAGCGCAAGGATGCCCACGTGCTGCTGCGCAACTACCGCAAGGACGGCACCCTGTTCTGGAACGACTTGCTGATCGCACCCGTGCCCGACGAGCATGGCGTCGTCACCCACTACGTGGGCATCCTCAACGACATCACTTTGCTCAAGGAAAAAGAGGAGCGCCTCACCTGGCAGTCCACCCACGACGAGCTGACCGGCCTGCCCAACCGCACCCTGTTCAACCAACGGCTGCAGCAAGCCATGCTGCGGGCCGGCCAGCACCATCACGCGGTGGCGCTGCTGTGCGTGGGACTGGACAACTTCGAACTGGTCAACGAAAGCCTGGGCCACGCGGCCGGCGACCAAATGCTGGCCATCGCCGCCCAGCGCCTGCAGCAATGCATGGGCGAGCACGACACGCTGGCCCGGCTGGGCGATCATGAATTCCTCGCCATCCTGGGCGCCGTCGATGGCGCCGGCGATGTGATGCCCGTGTGCGAGCACATGTTCGTCGTGCTGGCACAGCCGTTCACGCTGGCCGGCCATCCCGTGCACGTGAGCGCCAGCATCGGCATCGCGCTGCACCCGCAGGACGGCGCCGACAGCGCCACCCTGATGCGCTACGCCGACCTGGCCCTGACGCGCGCGCGCGAACAGGGCGGCGCCCGATACCAATTCTTCGCGCCGGAAATGAACCAGCGCACCATGGCCCGCATCGGCATGGAGGCAGCCCTGCGGCTGGCCATCGCGCGCGACGAATTGCGCCTGCTATACCAGCCGCTGGTGGACTTGCGCACGGGCGCCATCGCCAGCGTGGAAGCGCTGGTGCGCTGGCAGCATCCGACCCAGGGCTTGCTGGCGGCGGCCGATTTCATCGGTGTGGCCGAGCAGGCCGGCCTGGCCGACACCATCGGCGACTGGGTGCTGCGCCAGGCGTGCCGCGACCTGGCCGCCTGGCACGCCCAGCAGCTGGCGCCGCTGCCGGTGGCCGTCAACATCTCGCCGCGCCAGTTCCGCGACCGCCTGCTGGCCGGCACCGTGGCCGCCATCCTCAACGAGCACGGGGTGCTGGCGCCGGCACTGACGCTGGAGATCACGGAAGCGTGCCTGATGCAGGACAGCGGCGCCGGCGCGGCCAGCCTGGCCCGGCTCAAGGCGCTGGGCGTGCGGCTCACGCTGGACGACTTCGGCACCGGCTACGCTTCGCTGAGCTACCTGAAGCGCTACCCGTTCGACGCCGTCAAGATCGAAGGCCAGTTCATCCGCGACATCGTCACCGACAGCGACGACGCCGCGCTGGCCCGCACCATCATCTCCATGGCCCACCACCTGGGCATCGAAGTGGTGGCCGAGGGCGTGGAGACGGAAGCCCAGTGCGATTTCCTGCGCCGCAATATGTGCGACCTGATCCAGGGCCACTACTTCGCGCCGCCCGTCACGGCCGGGGAATTGCTGGCCATGCGGGCCGAAGGACGCGCGCTGCCGCCGCACCTGCTGCGCATCCAGAAGCAAAAGCGCAGCCTGCTGCTGGTGGACGACGAGCAGAACATCGTGTCGGCCCTGAAGCGCTTGCTGCGCCGCGATGATTACCAGATCTACACGGCCAACAGCGGCCAGGAGGGGCTGGACGTGCTGGCCCAGCACGCCGTGGACGTGATCGTGTCCGACCAGCGCATGCCCGGCATGCTGGGCGCGGACTTCCTGCGCAAGGCCAAGCTGCTGTATCCGGACACGATACGCATCATGCTGTCCGGCTACACGGAATTGCAGTCCGTCACGGACGCCGTCAACGAAGGGGCGATCTACAAATTCCTCACCAAGCCGTGGGAGGACGAGCTGCTGCGCGGCCACATCGCGCAAGCGTTCCAGATCAAGGAGATCGCCGACGAGAACACCCGCCTGCAGCTGGAAGTGCGCACCGCCAACCACGAGCTGGCCGCCGCCAACCGCCGCATGGAGGAGCTGCTGCTGCTCAAGCAGCGCCAGATCAGCCGCGACGAGGTCAGCCTGAACGTGGCCCATGAAGTGCTGCAGCACTTGCCGCTGCCCGTGATCGGCATGGACGACGCCGGCATGATCGCCTTCGTCAACGGCGCCGCCGCCGGCCTGTTCCAGCACAGTGGCGCCCTGCTCGGCAACGAAGCCAGCGTGGTGCTGCCGGAGCTGTTCCCCGGCGCCGGCGCCGACCAGCAGCCGGTGCACCAGATCGCGATCGCGGGCCAGCGCTACGACGTGGTGGTCTACCCCATGGGCGAGCGCTCGGCGTCGCGCGGCAGCCTGATCACGCTGAGCCACCGCGAGGAGCCATGATGGACCAGCCGCCGCACCTGCGCATCACGCTCGATCAGGCCGGCGCCGGCATGGTGCTGGCCGACGAGCTGTCCGATGGCCACGGCACCGTGCTGTTGCCGCAAGGCGCGATACTGACCGAGGCCACGCTGGCCAGCCTGCGCCGGCGCGGCGTGGCGCAGTGCGTCGTCGTGCGCCCGGCCCAGCCCGGGCACGGCGATGCGGATGCGGACGGCGGCGCGCCGGCGGCGCGGGCCGCGCTGCGCCAGCACCAGCTGGCGCGGTTGCAGCACCTGTTCCGCCACAGCGCGGGCCAGGAAGCCAACGCCACGCTGCTGCAACTGCTGACCGACTACCGCAACCAGGAGTGAGCATGCTCAGCATGGACGAGATCATCAAGCGCGTGCACGACCTGCCCTCGCTGCCGGCCGTGGTGGCCGAGCTGCTCGCCACGGTCGGGCAGGACGACGTGGACCTGCACGCGCTGGCGGCCAAGATCGCGCTCGACCAGTCGCTCACGGCCAAGACGCTGCGGCTGGCCAATTCCTCGTTCTATGGCATGCCGACCAAGGTCACCACCATCGGCCAGGCGATCGCCGTGCTGGGATTGCACAGCATCCGCACGCTGGTCACGGCCTGCTCGGTGACGGGCGCCTTCACGCCGGGACCGGGCAGCCAGTTCGCGTTCGAACCGTTCTGGCGCCACTCGATCGCCACGGCCGTGTGTGCGCGGGCGCTGGCGCGCCACGTGCGGCTGCCGCCGGAGGCGGCGTTCACGGCCGGCCTGCTGCATGACCTGGGCACGCTGGTGCTGGCCACCCGCTACCGGACCGAATACGAGGCGGTGGAAGCCTACCGCCGCCAGCACGACTGCACGGTGGGCGCGGCCCAGCATGCCATCTTCGGCCACGACCACGCACGCGTGGGCAGCGCCCTGGCGGCCCACTGGAATTTTCCACGCCCCATCCAGGACGCGGTGGCCGGCCACCACCAGCCCGACGGCGCCGACACCGTCTCGCTGGCCCTGCTGATCCACGTGGCCGACGCGCTGGCCCATGCGCTCGACCTGAGCGGCGAGGAGGACGACCAGGTGCCGCCCCTGTCGCAGCAAAGCTGGCGTATGCTGGCGTTGAGCGACGCGGCCTGCATGGCCGTGTTCGCGGAAACGGAATCGACGTTCCAGGACCTGTGCCAGATCCTGGTCCACTGACGGAGCAACGACACCCATGAACGCCCACTTCGATACGCACGCCGGCGGCGATGACGCGGCCCACGCCGGCATCGAACTGTCCGAATTTTTCGACGGCCACCCGGTGGCCACCTTCGCCATCGACACCAGCCACGTGGTCACGCACTGGAACAAGGCGTGCGAGCAATTGCTGGGCTGGACCCGGGAGGAAATGGTGGGAACGCAAAACCACTGGCAAGCGTTCTATCCCAAGCAGCGCCCGCTGCTGGCCGACCTCATCATCTCGGGCGAGGAGGATGAGATCGACCGCCATTACCTGGGCAAGCACAAGCGCTCGACCCTGATTCCCGGCGCGTTCGAGAGCGAGGACTTTTTCCCCAACATCGGCGAAAGCGGCCACTGGCTGCACTTCACGGCCGCCCCGCTGCGCGACCGCCAGGGCAACGTGGTGGGCGCCATCGAAACCCTGCGCGACGTGACGGAACGGCGGGTGGCCGAGAACGCGCTGCGCAAGGCCCACGACAACCTCGAGAGCGTGGTCGAGAAGCGCACCGCCCAGCTGGCCGAAGTGAACGAGCGGCTCGAGGACGACATCCGCCAGCGTGAACGGGCCGACGCCGAACTGCGGCGGCGCAACGTGGAACTGGAGCAATTGAACGAGCAATTGTCGATGGCCCAGCAGCAGCTGGTGCAGTCCGAAAAGCTGGCCTCGATCGGCCAGCTGGCGGCCGGCGTGGCGCACGAGATCAACAACCCGATCGGCTACATCTTCTCCAACTTCGGCACGCTGCAAAGCTACCTGGACCAGTTGTTCGAGATGCTGGCGACCTACCAGGAGGCCGAGGCCAGCATCGCCGCGCCCGAGGTGGCGCAGCGGGTGCGCGCCATGCGCGAACGGATCGACCTTGACTTCCTGCGCGAAGACATCCCCTCGCTGATGGATGAATCGAAGGAAGGCATCGTCCGGGTGCGCCACATCGTGCAGGACTTGAAGGATTTCTCGCGGGTCGACGCCAACCAGGAATGGGTGTGGGCCGACCTGCACCAGGGCATCGATTCCACCCTCAACATCGTCAGCAACGAGGTCAAGTACAAGGCCGACGTGGTCAAGGAATACGGCGCCATTCCCGACATCGAATGCCTGCCGCTGCAGATCAACCAGGTGGTGATGAACCTGGTGGTCAACGCGGCCCACGCCATCGGCCCCGAGCGCGGCAGGATCACGGTGCGCACCGGCACCGAGGGCGAGCAGGTGTGGCTGGAAGTAGCCGACACGGGCAGCGGCATCGCGCCCGACGTCGTATCGCGTATCTTCGACCCCTTCTTCACCACCAAGGCCGTGGGCAAGGGAACAGGACTGGGCCTGTCGCTCGCTTATGGTATCGTGCAAAAACATAAGGGCAAGATCGAGGTCAGCACGGAACTGGGCAAAGGCACCTGCTTCCGCGTCACCCTGCCTATCCGCCACCCCGTCGACGCCAGGGAAAACCAGGAAGCCAAGGAAGCGAGCCTATGACACCAGCCGCACTGCCGCACAGCCCGCCCGTCATGCAGACGGCCAGCGCCACCCTGCTGTTCGTGGACGACGAGCCCAACATCCTGTCCGCGCTGCGCCGGCTGTTCCGCCCGCGCGGCTACCGCGTGCTGACGGCTGAAAGCGGCGCAGAGGGGCTGGAAGTGCTGGCGCAGGAGCCGGTGGACCTGGTGATCTCCGACATGCGCATGCCGGAAATGGACGGCGCCCGCTTCCTGGCCCAGGTGCGCCAGCGCTGGCCGGGCGTGCTGCGCTTGCTGCTGACGGGCTATTCGGACATCCAGTCGATCCAGGACGCCATCAACTGCGGCGAGATCTACCGCTACATCACCAAGCCGTGGGACGACACCGACATCGTGCTGGTGGTGCGCCACGCGCTCGAGCGGCGCGCACTGGAACTGGAAAAGGCCAGGCTGGAACAGCTGACCCAGCGCCAGAACGAGGAACTGAAGGCGCTCAACCAGGGCCTGGAAGCCCAGGTCGAGGCGCGCACCCGCCAGCTCAGGGTGGCGCACGACGCGGCCGTGGCCGCCAACGACAAGCTCAAGGCCAATTTCATCACCACCATCAAGCTGCTGTCGACCATCGTCGAGCTGCGCGGCGGCCAGCACACGGGGCACGCGCGCCAAGTGGCCGACCTGGCGCGCAAGCTGGCCGTGGCCCTCAAGCTCGACGTGCGCGAGACGCAGGATGTGTTCATCGCCGCCCTGCTGCAGGACATCGGCAAGATCGGCTTCACGGACGAGATGCTGGCCACCCCGCTTACGCTGATGAATGGCGAGGCGCTGGGCCAGTACCGCAAGCACCCGCTGCGGGCCGAGCAGTTGCTGATGCCGCTGCCGGACTTGCGCGGCAGCGCCGCCATCCTGCGCGCCCAGCTCGAACGCTTCGACGGCAACGGTTTCCCGTACGGGATCTCGGGGCTGGCCATTCCCATCGGCGCGCGCATCCTGGCGCTGGCGGCCGACTATTTCAACCTGCAACAGGGCGCCATGGTGCAGCGCCACCTGCGGCCCGAGGAAGCCAAGTCGCTGATCATGGACTCGGCCGGCAAGCGCTACGACCCGGCCGTGGTGGCCGCGTTCCGCCAGATCATCGACTACACGGTCGAGGACCCGGGCGCCGGGGTGGAAGTGCTGTCGGGCGAACTAGCACCGGGCATGGTGCTGGCGCGCGACCTGATCAGCCGCGACGGCCTGATGCTGCTGCCGGCCGAGCATGTGCTGGACGCGCGCATGATCCAGCAAGTGCAGGATTTCGAATCGAAGAGCGAGGGGCGGCTGGCAATCTGGGTGCGCCTCGCCAAAGGAACACCATGAGCACGATCTTATTGGTCGACGACGACCCCAACATGCTGCGCGCGCTCGAGCGCGCGCTGCGCCAGCTGCTGCCGCCGGCGCAACTGCGGATCGAGGCCTACGCCGATCCGCAGACGGCGCTGGAACGGGCGTGCCTGAGCGAATACGACCTCGTCATTTCCGACTACCGCATGCCGCACATGAACGGCAGCGCCATGCTGCGCGCGCTGCAAACGCTGGCGCCGGACACGGTGCGCATCATGCTGAGCGCATCGACCGACTTCAACACGGCCATGAGCGCCATCAACGACGCCCACGTGTTCCGCTTCATCACCAAGCCGTGGCAGCCGGACGAACTGGCGGCGGCCGTGCGCGAAGCGCTGCAACAGCGCGCCGCCCTGCTGGCCGAACGGGCCGGCCAGCCGCCGCCGACGCCACAGGAACGGGAGGCGCGCCGCCTCGAGCAGGAGGAACCGGGCATCCTGCACGTGAAGCGGGCGCCCGACGGTTCCATCATCCTCTGAGCACGGCTGGCCTCACTGGCCCGATGCCACCGTGGCACCGGGCGTGGACGTCAGCCGTTCCACCATGGCGTGCACGGCCATCATCTGCGGGCCGGACTTGAACGCATAGTTGATGCCCGTGTAGCCATACCAGTCCCAGCAGCCCTGCGGGTTGTACGGCACGTTGGACGCGTTCACCTGCGGGTACAGCACGATGATGTGGTTGGTGTCGGCCCAGTTGTTGTAGCTGCTCTTGCCATAGAAATCATCGTGCACCACGGCCGCCGACTGCTTGCAGCCATGGAAGGCCACGTGCACGCGGCATGCCTTGGCGGCATTGCAGCTGGCCGGCACGTAGGCATAGGCGTCGGCCGCCATGCCGGTGCTGGCATCGGCGAACTCGCGCTGGTTGAAGGTGATGATCTTGCCCGACAGCTTGCTGGCCGGCGCGCTGGTGTGGCCGTAGATGTGGGCGAACATGGCGCCCGGCTGGTCGTAGGCCGCGTGGTGCACCGTGCACCTGCTGATGTAGGGCGCCGCGTTGGCGCCGCAGCTATTGCCGAACGCGGGCGTGAGCAGCGCGTGGCCGGCCGGCACGTTGTTCACGTACACCAGGTTGGCGTCGGCCACGCCGGCATCCTTGAAGAAGGTGACGGTGGCGTCCACGGCCTGCTGGTACACCACCGTGTCCTTGGTGCCGCTGAACACGTAGATGCGGTCGTTCTGCAAATCCGTCAGCGGGTCGATCTGGCCGCTGGCCGCGAAGCCCTGGGCCGACAGCAGCAGCAAGGCCGGATTGGGCGGCAGGAACGGCACCTGGCCCATGCACACGGCCGCGTTCACCAGCGAACCGGCGGCGCAATAATACGGCCCGCCGGCCACCACGCCCGCCCCCACCACGGAGCTCGAATAAGCGACTTGATATTGCACCGCCATAAAAGCGCCCGACGACAGACCGGAGACGGACGTCGCGCCATGGTCGGCGCCCAGCGCCGGCAAGTTGCTGCTGGCATGCGCCAGAGGGAAAAACGCCAGCGCGACGGCCAGCAGGGATGCGTGGACAGGCAATTTCATCATGGACTCCTGGAGCGTGAACGGGAAGGACAGCAGGCGGTGCGCAGTGCCTTGCAAGGCGAAATTGATGCACTGCACCATCCGCGCAACGCGATCTTCCCACAGAATCGGCGCGGTGGGGTGCCGCGCATGCGATCGTGGTAAAAAAACAAATAATCGGGAGAATGGAGTGTTTACGGCGCGCAGCGAACGTTGCCCGCAGGTGGTTTCAGCTCGCTGGCGTGGCCGGCAGGCGTACGACGAAACGGCTGCCCTTGCCCACTTCGGACGCCACCTCGATCTTGCCGCCGTGCTTGTGCACGATGCCGTAGGACAGCGACAAACCCAGCCCCGTGCCGCTGCCCACGGGCTTGGTGGTGAAGAACGGTTCGAAGATGCGGTTCAAGTGTTCGGGCGCGATGCCCATGCCCGTGTCGGCCACCTCCACCCACACCCAGCCGTTGGCCGTGCCCGTGCTGATCGTGATTTCGCCCTGGTCCTTGATGGCGTGGCCGGCGTTGACGAGCAGGTTCATGAACACCTGGTTCAGCTGCGAGGCCAGGCAGCGGATCGGCGGCAACTGGCCATAGTGCTTGACGATGGTGGCCTTGTATTTGAGCTCGTTGGCGACGATGTTGAGCGTGGAATCGATGCCCTGGTGCAGGTCGGCGATCTGCCATTCCGTCTCGCCCACGTGGGAGAAATCCTTGAGCGCCTGGACGATGTCCTTGACCCGCTTCAGGCCATCCATCGATTCGCGCACCAGGTCGCCCACATCCTCGCGCAGGAAGGCCAGGTCGGCCTGTTCGCGCACGGCCGCCACGCGCGCCGCCAGCGCGGCATTGCCGGCCCCGGCCACGGCCTGCTCGTACTGGTCGATCACCCCCAGCAGCGTGCCCACATATCCTTGCAGCGCGCCCATGTTGGAATTGACGAAACCGACCGGGTTGTTGATCTCGTGCGCGATGCCGGCCGCCAGCTGGCCGATGGAGGCCATCTTTTCCGATTGCAGCAGTTGCTGGTGGGCGTCGCGCAGCTTGCCGATCAGCTGCTGCTGCTCCACGCCCCTGGCCTGCAAGGCCTGCTCCATCTGCTTGCGGGCCGTGATGTCGGTCAGCGCGCCGATCACCTCCAGCGGCACGCCATGCTCGTCGCGGATCAGCCGCAGCGTATCGTGCATCCACAGGTAGGAACCGTCGGCGATGCGGAAGCGGTATTCGTAGGTGCGCTGGCCTTCCGTGAACACCAGCGCCAGGCTGGAGAAGATGTTGGGGGCGTCGTCGGGATGAATATGGTCGAACCAGAAGTTGGGATCGGCCAGCATCTGCTCGGGCCGGTAACCGAGTACGTGGTAGGCGTTCTTGCTGACGAAAGTCATCTTGAAGTCGCCGCTGGGCACGGTGCTGTAGATGATGGCCGGCGTGTTATCGACCAGGTACTGCAACCGCACCAGTGGCGAGGCCGCTTCGGCCGCCGGGGCCCGGGCCGGGGCGTCGGTGGAAAAGAACTCGAGTTCTTCGAATTGCATGGCGATGGTCTCGCGGCAAACAGGACATGGCGGCGGACACGATGCGGGCGACGGGCGGGCATACGCGGCTTGTTCCGATTATGCACTATTTCACATTTGCTTTGCGCACATTTCACCAACGGGCGTGCCAGGCCAGGTGGGCCGCATCAGGACCGGGCGCCGGCGCCGGCGGCGGCGCCTGCCAGGCGCGCGGATCGACCCGGTAATACTTGCAGAATTCTCCGTAGAGCTCGCTGTGGTGCTCGGCCATCTGCCACGGTTTTTCAAAAAACGTTTCCGTCGCCACAGCGAAAAATTCGGCCGGGCTGGTGGCGCCGTAGTGGTCCATCACGCTGTGCTGGCGATACATGGCTTGCCAGCGCAGCGCGTGAAAGTCGCGCGCCAGCACGGCCGACCAGTCGCGGTACTTGGCGTGGTGGCCCAGGTAGGGCGCGCCGTTGGCGCGGCCCGATTCACTGTCGAGCTGGTGGGCGAATTCGTGCAGGACCACGTTGTGGCCGTCGGTCCAGTCGGCCGCGCCCCGCTGCACGTCATCCCACGACAGCACCACGCGGCCATCGTCCCACGATTCGCCGAGCATGCTCTGGTGGCCCGGCGTGACGACGCCGCCCGGCCCCACCTCGTCGCGCCGCGCCACGAAGGCGGTGGGATAGACGAGGATGGTGTGCAGGGCCGGATAGACCTTGCTGGGGCGGTTCAACAACAGCAGGCAAGCCTGGCCGGCGATGGTGATGGCCATCGCGTCGTCCACCACCAGCCCTTCGCAGCCGATGAACTTCTTCTGATGCAGAAATTGCGCGACCAGGCGCCGCAACTGGGCCTGCAGGTCCGGCCCCATGTGGCGATAAGGTGGGATCTGGCGCTCGAGCACGGCCACGGCGCTGGCCGGCAAGGGCCGCGCCAGCGCGCGCCGCAGGCGCCAGCGCGGGATCAGCCAGGGCAGCACCAGCGCCGAGATGGTCAAGCCTACCAAGAGCAAAGCGTCCATGTGCACCCGTGTCAGTCGGCCGCGACGGGATGCCCGGCCACCCACCCCAAGTGGGGCGGGTTGCCGTCAATTCAATCATTTTTCTTGCGCAGGCGCCAGCATCAGGCGAGGCTCACTCGGCCTTCTGTTGCGAGCCCGGCGAGCCGAACAGGGCCGCCACCAGCGGGTCGCGCATCACGGGGCCGCGGTTGACGCGGATCGCGTAATGGGTGTCGTCGGCCAGGATGTGGAAATGGCGGCCATTGCCGGCCATGGCCAGCTCGCGCGCGCCGGGGCGTTCCTTGCGCGGCGGCGCGCCTTCGCGCTTGGGCTGGACGATGGCGGCCAGGAAGGCGCGCACCCGCTCCGGATCGGGCGTGATCTGGTACACGGCCTTGCCCAGATAGGTGGCCGTGCCCTCGATGTAGCGCGCCAGCTCGATCACGCCGGCCTCGCGCAGATCGCGGATGTACTTGCGGGCGCCGGATGGCGAAAACTTGAGGAACCAGGCGATCTCGTCGGCCAGCATCTCGTGCATGGACAATTCGCCTATCAGTTTTTGCATGTTCTCGATGCGACGCAAGGTGGCCGAGGTCGAGCGCACGCGCTCGATGGAGGCCATCGACAGGGCTGGCTTGCGGTCCAGCGGCGGCGCGGGCCGCTCCACCAGGGTCAGCCTGGTCGGGCGGGCGCTGGCGTCACGCGCCGGCAGGGCGGGCAGCTCGCCACGGCCCTGGCCCCGGGCTGGGCTGGCGTCGCGATGTTGAGTTTGTCTGTATGCATGCATTTTTTTACTCCTTAAAACAATTCCCGGGACATGGCAGCCATGCAAGACGGCAGGCGTTATACATCAGCCACCAGATTGCCGGGACGTGATTTTTCGGTCTGTGCGGCAACGAACATATAAACTATTCAATTTGTATCCAAATGCATCAATCCCCCGCCCTACGGCGCGCACGGCCGGGTTATCGCTGTTGGACGGCCGCCGGCGCGCTTGGTTCCCTACTTGACCCGGATATCGTTCTTCACTTCCTTCACGCCCTTGACGCTGCGGGCGATCTCGGCGGCCTTGGCGATATCGGCCGGATTGGCCACGAAGCCACTCAGCTGCACCTTGCCCTTGAAGGTTTCGACATTGATCTCCGTCGATTTCAGGGTCGGCTCGTTGAAGATCTCGGCCTTGACCTTGGTGGTGATGAGGCTGTCGTCGACATATTCGCCCGTGCCCTCCTGCTTGGGCGTGGAAGCGCAACCGGCGACGGCCAGCAGGGCGGCGGACAGGCAGGCCGTCGCGATGTAATGTGCGGATTTCATGGTAATTCTCCTTGGTGGAATGGTCCAACGAACTGCCCGGAGCGAGCCTGCCAGCGCGCATGGCGGCGCACCGACAGTCCAGTTGTACGCGCAAACGGGATAGTCATCCGTTCGTTGCCGTACACAAGACACAGGGTGCGGCAGCGTACAGACCGGGTAGCGTGCGCTGGCTATGCTGAGGACACACTTTTCGGGAGAACAACATGAGACACAGCACCTACATGGGCGCCATCACGCTGGCCGCCGCCTCGGCCGCGGCCATGCTTGGCGGCTGCGCCAGCAGTACCCAGCCGGCCGCCGTGACGTATTCGCCCGCGTCATCGTCGATGGCGGCCAGCTATGGCACGATCGACAGCATCCAGGTGGTGCGCGTTGGTGGCGCCACCAGTGGCGCGGGCGCCGTCACGGGCGGTCTGGTGGGCGCCCTGCTGGGCAACCAGGTGGGCTCGGGCAGCGGCCGCACGGCCGCCACCGTAGCCGGCGCCGTGGGCGGCGCGCTGGTGGGCAACAAGGTCGAGAACGACCGCAACCAGCCGCACGACACCTACCAGATCAGCGTGCGCATGGATAACGGCGACTACCGCGTGCTGCAGCAAGATGACATCGCGGGCATGCAGGTCGGCGCCAGGGTGCGCCTGGTGGACGGCCACCTGTACCGCTACTGACGCCAGGAGGGCGACATGGGAACCCTGATCCTGTTAATCCTGGTGCTGCTGCTGGTCGGCGCCCTGCCCACCTGGCCCCACAGCCGCAACTGGGGCTACGCGCCCAGCGGCATCACGGCGCTGCTGGTGCTGGTCCTGCTCGTCATGTTGCTCACCGGCCGACTCTGACTGGCCGCACGCGGCCTGATACGGGAGGTACATCATGAAGAACCACATCGCACTATCGACCCTGCGCATGGCGCCGTTGCTGTTGGGCGCCATCCTGTGCGCTTCGGCGTACGCCCAGACCCAGCCACCGGCGCCTGCGCCGGCCGCCACCAGCGACAGCGCCACGCCCGCCGTGCAGGACAGCACGCCAGGCGTCACCCCGCCCGCCGTGGCCCAGCAGCAGCAGAAGGAAATCGCGCACGGCGACCCGGGCCGCTGGTACCAGCACGACAGCACCGCCGCCGACCAGTTGCGCACCGTGCGCAAGGAAATCGCGGCCGCGCTGCAGGAAGCCACGCTGGCGTGCAAGAAGCAGCCGGCGGCCGAGCGCAACGCCTGCCTGAAGGAGGCGCGCAGCACCTACCAGCACGACATGGTCAACGCCAAGCTGATACGGGACGAGAACAACCGGCTCGAATGAGTCCGGTCTGCGGCCACCGGGGCACGCTCAGGCTGGCGGCAATTCGTGCACGACCAGCGGCGTATCCTCGCTGACGAACGAGAGCCAGGCGGCCGCGCCGACGGCGCGCATGCCGTCGGCATAGCCCTGCTCCCAGCGCCAGTCGATCGAACCGCGCGAGAAATTGATGTCCTTGGCCGCCATGTGCCAGTCGCGCCCCGCGTAGGGCAGGCGCACCACGTGCAAGGTGGTGTCGCAGCCGAGCGCTTCCAGTTCACGGGCCGTCTGTTCCGTCTGCGCGCCCGGTGGCAGCGCCTGGTACAGTTCGCGCAGCTTCTGGCGCATGCGCTGGGTTTTCACATAATCGTCGAGGTGACGCCGTGAACGGGAGGCGAAAGTCACATCCTTTTGCCGCGTCTGCACCTCGTCCAGCGTGGTCGGTTCCTGCCCTTGCGCGTTCCACAGGTCGACCATGAAGCACAGCGTGTCGGTGGCGCACGCATCCTCCAGCACCGTCTCGAGCGGGGTGTTCGAATACAGGCCGCCGTCCCAGTACAGGTCGCCATTGATGCGCACGGCCGGGAAGCCGGGCGGCAGCGCGCCGCTGGCACGGATATGGTCGGCATGCACGGTCATGTCGCGGTTGTCGAAGCGGCGCAGCGTGCCGCTGGTGACGGCCAGCGCGTTGACGGTGAGCCGGGTGCCGCCGGGCGCGTTGAGGTAATCGAAATCGACCAGTTCCCCCAACGTGCGGGCCAGCTCGCTCGTGTCGTAGAAGCTGGCCTGCTCGGGCGCCACGGCCAGGCCGGTGGGGAACAGGGAGTAGTGGCGCGGCTTGAAAAAACCGGGCACGCCACGCAGCAAGGTATCCCAGGTCTGCAGCAGGATGTTGGTGCGGCGCATGCTGTCGGGAATGCCGCGCATGTCCACCGTGTCGCGGTGCGCGATGCCGTGCCAGAACGCCCTCAGGCGCTCGAGCCGTACGTCCGGCGCGTTGCCGGCCAGGATGGCCGCGTTGATGGCGCCGATCGAGGTGCCCACGATCCAGTCGGGCGCCAGCCCGCTCTCATGCAGGGCCTGGAACACGCCAGCCTGGTAGGCGCCCAGCGCGCCGCCCCCTTGCAGCACCAGCACCACGCGCATGCCCGCCGGATTCAGCGGCCGCTGCTGCGGCGCTTGGACAGCCTGGCTTGCCGCTTTCATGGCCATGCGGGACGCGACACGATCACTCGCCACTGGCCGTCGCGCGCTTGCGGCGCGCCAGCCAGGCCACGCCCAGCGCCACCGCGGTCCCCACGCCCAGCGCCGGCTTGAGCAGGCGCTTGCGCATGATGAAGGAACCCACCGTCAGCGCGATCGGCAACAGCCGCTTGAGGTTGGCGGCGTTCAGCCCGCCCGGCGAGAGCAAGCCCCCCAGCCTGGCCTGGGCCAGCGCGGACGCCTGGTCCACGGCGCTGTGCCACAGCGCTTCGGGTTGCATGGCCATGCCCAGCTGGGCCTTGGCATGGGCCACCTTGACGCGCTGCAATTCCCCCTCCCGTATCAGGCGCGCCTTGTCGGCCGCCAGCGCCGCCTGTTCCGTCTGTGTCGTCATGTTTCCTCCGCCTACAGCAGCATGTCACGGTCGGACTTGAGCTCGGCCATGGTGGCCGTCAGCGACAGCTTGCCGTCGCGTATCATGCGGCGCGCGTACTGGACCAGGCCCAGCGCCGCCAGCGCGAAGGCGCCCGTCATGATCAGCAGGATTTTCCAGCCCAGCGCGTCCCACGCCAGGTAGACGATGGTGACGGTGAAGTAGGCCAGCGCGAAGCAGCCGGCCACCACGGCCAGCGCGAACACCACCACCAGTTGCAGCAAGTGGTTGCGCACCTCGCCCAGTTCCAGCGCGGCCAGTTCCAGCCGCGACAGGGCCAGGCCCAGGATGCTGCGCGCCACGGCCGCCAGCGACGCGAGCAGCCCTGGCGGCGGCACCGCCCCCTTGTCCATCGGATCGGTCTGGGCCACGATGGATTACTTGCGGCCCAGGATCACGCCCACCAGCAAGCCCACGCCGGCCGCCAGCGCGATCGAGCGCCACGGATTTTCCTTCACGTACACGTCGGCCGACTTGGCCATTTCCTTGCTCGCCTCGAGCGCGCTCTGCTGGGCCTCGTGGGCCTTGGCCAGCGCCGTGTCCAGTGCGCGCATGCCGCGTCCGCGCAGCTCCTCGGCCTTTTCCCCCGTCAGCGCGGTGGCGGCCGTAAACAGGGCCTGCGCGTCCTTGACCAGGGTCTTGACGTCGTTGTTCACGGTACTGATATTGTTTTCCAGCATGATGAGGCTCCTGTAATGTGAGTGAAAGGACTACCCTGCCCTACCTTACCGCAGATCGGACTCAATCGAGCAAATCGCGCATGTCGTCCGCATGTTCTTCTTCCACCGCCATGATCTTGATCAGCAAATGGGTGGTGGTGGGGTCGGCCGTGCCCAGCCGTTCTATCATTTGCCGGTACGATTCGATCGCCACCCGCTCGGCGATCAGGTCGGCCCGCACCATGGCTTGCACGTCGACAGACTCATCATACTCGGCATGACTACGTGCGAGCAACGTTGCTGGATTGAAATCCGGCTCGCCATTGAGCTGGATGATGCGTTCGGCCAGCCAGTCCGCGTGTTCCTGCTCCTGCAGGGCGTGGGCCAGGAACTCGGCCTTGATGGCCGCGTTCTGCCGGCCCGTCACCGTGTAGTAGTGGCGCCGGTAGCGCGCCACGCACACCAGCTCGGTGGCCAGCGCGTCGTTGAGCAATGCCACCACGGCCGCGCGGTCGCCCTGGTAGCCGGCCGTGACGGGGCCGTCCTGCAGGTGGGCCGCGGCGACGCGGATGGCCAGCTTGTCGATGCCGCTACGCGGCGTGGGTTGGATGTCATCCATGATCTTCCTTTCCAAAATGTGGATTCAATGGCGGTTGGCGATCGGCGCGCCGTCCTGCGACAGCACGATCTCGACCCGCCGGTTCAGCTGGCGGTTGCCGGCGTTGTCATTGCTGGCCACGGGATAGGCCTCGCCATAGCCGCGCGTGGCGATGCGATCGGGCGAAATACCCATACTGGCCAGCGCGTTGCGCACGGCCTCGGCGCGCCGCTGCGACAACTCCAGGTTGTGGGCCGCGCTGCCGGTGCTGTCGGTGAACCCTTCCACCAGCACACTGCTGGCCGGCTGCTGGCGCAGCACATCGGCCAGCCGCTCGGCCGTGCGCATACCTTGCGCGCTGAGCTCGGCCTGGTCGACATTGAACAGCACGTCGCCAAACGTGATCACCAGGCCGCGGTCGGTCTGCTTGGCCTTGAGGTCGGCCAGTTCCTGCTGCAGCGCGCTGGCCTGGGCGTTGGCGGCCTGGGCCTGGGCGTTGGCGCTTTGCGCCTGGGCCTGGGCTTGCTGGGCCTTCAGACGCTGCTGGTCAGCCTCCTGCGTGCGCTCCTGCACCAGCATCTGGTCGCGCTGGCCGGCGGCGTCGGCCATCTGGCGCTCGGCCGCCTTCTGGCGCGCCACTTCCTGCGCGGCCGCGATGCGCTGCTTGGCCGCATAGGCCAGGCTGTCGATGGTGTTCAGGCTGTCGTGGTGAGCGGCGGCCGCGTTGGCGCGGTCGAGCGCCTCGGTCGCCTGTTGCAGCTCGGCCGGCGCATCGCGCGCCACGGCCGGATTGCCCTGGGCGGCCAGGTAGTCGCCACGGGCCTGGTCGAGCAGGCTGGTGGTGGTGGGCGTGCTGGCGCACGCCGCCATCAGCACCGACAGCGCGAACGCGGCCGGTATGCCATGCGTGTGGTGCATGATGATTTTTTTCATGATGTTCTCCTTGGTTGGCGCCAGCGTTGGCGCCCTGCATCACTGTCACTGTTACTGCTGTTGGGTGCTGCGGTTGCGCTCGATTTCATCGCGCAGCGCACGGATGCTGTCCTGCAGCTGGGCGGCGGCCGTGCTGGCCTTGCCGGCGCTGGCCTTGCTTTGCGCCAGGTTGGCATCCGCCTGGGCTTGCACGGCCAGGTTCTCGGCCGTGCGGTAATCCTTGGCCGCCAGCGCCTGGTTGGCGCGCTGCAGCTTGTCGCGCGCGGCCTGCATCTCGTCGGGCGCCAGTTCGCCGGCACCCGCGATCGCCGCGCTGTTCACGGCCGCGCGCGAGGCGGCCACGTCGGCCGTGGCCGGCGTCTTCTGGCTGGCACAGCCGGCGCATGTGGCCAGCAAGGCTGCCCCGGCCAGCGCCGGCCAGCGCCGCTTGTCCGATTCACTAGTACGCATGTTCATTCTCCTTATCACGTGGAGGGCCGCCTGCGTCAGCGCGGCCACAATACCTACCCTTATAGGCCCATGTCGAGCCGGATTCGGTACGTTGCCGCACATAGTTCCCGGCGCCCCAATGCCGCGCCGCCACCGTGCGCGCAGGTGTAGGCTGTGCACCGTGGGCTCCAGCGCGCGCCCGCCGCAGCGGCCTTGCCTGGCCTGCCCCCATACCCAAACGGGGCCAAAGACGCTATCCTCGCGCGCTCAACAACCATGAAAGCCGCGCATGTCCCTGTCCCGTCCCGCCCGTATCGCCCTGACTGTCGCCGCCGTGGCCCTCGCCGTGCCGGCGCTGGCCGTGGCCGTGCTGCTCAACGTGGACTGGAACAGCGCCCGGCCCTGGCTGGACGCGCGCGTGGGCGAGGCGCTGGGCCGCCCGTTCGCCATCCGCGGCGACCTGCGGCTGACGTGGGAACGCCAGGGCCACACGGCGGCCGACACCAGCTGGCGCGACTACCTGCCCCTGCCCCACCTGGTGGCCAACGATGTCCACCTGGGCAACCCCGCGGCCATGCCGGCGGCCGGCGGCGCGGACGACATGGCCAGCGTGCGCCAGTTCGCGTTCACGCTGGAGCTGCTGCCGCTGCTCGCACACCGCATCGTGATTCCCGTGCTGCGTTTCGACACGCCGGCCGTGGCGCTGCGGCGCGACGCGCAAGGCCACGACAACTGGACCTTCCGGCCAGCCGAGCAGCCGTCGCCCTGGCGCCTGCAATTGCGGCAGGTGGTGTTCTCCAAGGGCACGGTGCACTACACGGACGCGCTGACCAGGGCCGATGCCACCGCCGAGGTCGACACGCTGGCCACCGACCCGCGCTACGGCGTCGCGTGGCGCTTGCGCGGCCAGTGGAACGGCCAGCCCGTGCAGGGCGACGGCAAGGCCGGCGCCGTGCTGTCGCTGCAGCAGCAATTGCAACCCTATCCGCTCACGGCCCGCTTGACGGTGGGCGCCACCGACATCCGCGTCACCGGCACCCTGACCAAGCCCACGGAACTGGCCGCGCTCGACCTGCAACTGCAGGTGGCCGGCGCCAGCATGGCGCGGCTGTATGGCCTGACCGGCGTGCTGCTGCCGGAAACGCCAGCCTTCCGCACGGCCGGCCATTTGCGCGCCAGCCTCGGCCCGCACGCCAGCGACTGGCATTACGACCAGTTCACGGGCAAGGTGGGCGCCAGCGACATCGGCGGCGACCTGGCGTTTCGCACCGGCGGCAAGCGGCCGCTACTGACGGGCGCCGTCCATTCCAGCCTGCTGCAGTTTTCCGACCTGGCGCCGCTGATCGGCGCCGACTCCAACGCCAGCAAGCGGGCCCGCGGCGTGGCGCCGGTCCAGCCGGGCGACAAGGTGCTGCCGGTGGAATCGTTCAAGACGGAACGCTGGACCAGCATCGACGCCGACGTGCGCTTCCAGGCCCGGCGCATCGTGCGCGAGCACGAGCTGCCCATCCACAACCTCGACACGGCGTTGCGCCTGCGCGACGGCGTGCTGACGCTGGCGCCGCTGACGTTCGACGTGGCCGGCGGCAAACTCAGTTCCGACATCCGGCTCGACGGCAGCGGCCAGCGCACGCCGCACGCGCTGCAAGGCACGCTCAAGGCCAGCGCCCGCCATCTCCAGCTCCAGCAGTTGTTCCCGGCGCTGGCTGTCAAGGGTACCAGCATGGGCGAGCTGAACGGCGACGCCAGCCTGTCCGCCACCGGCAACTCCGTGGCCAGCCTGCTGGCCACCTCCAATGGCGAGCTGCGCACCGTGATCAACCAGGGCAGCGTGAGCAAGCTGTTGCTGGAGGAGATGGGGCTAAACATCGGCAACGTGGTGCTGGCCAAGCTGTTTGGCGACAAGCAGGTCAGGCTCAACTGCATGCTGACGGACTTTGGCGTCAGCAACGGCCTGATGCATACGCGCCAGTTCGTGGTCGACACCGAGGACGCCACCGTCAACGTCAGCGGCACCATCAGCCTGGCGCAGGAAAAGCTGGACTTGACGCTCAAGCCCGACAGCAAGGGCTTGCGCGTGTTCTCGCTGCGCGCCCCCATCTACGTGCGCGGCACCTTCAAGCAACCCGACGTGAGCGTGGACAAGGGCGTGCTGGCGCTGCGCGCCGGCGGCGCGCTGGCGCTGGCGATCGTGGCGCCGGTGGCCGCCATCCTGCCGCTGGTCAACGCCGGCCCCGGCGGCACGGCCGTCAGCGGCTGCGCGCCGCTGCTGGCGCAAGCGCGCCACTGACTGCCCCTATGTGTGCTGGCGTACCGACTGCCGGCCCGATCCGCCGTAGCCTGCAACCATCATCACAGGCGGGCGCCCGCCCGCTGCAAGGAGAACATCATGGCTAGCACAGTGAAACTGATCGCCACCACGGCGATGCTGATCGGCACGGTGGGCCTGGGCGCCTGCTCGGGCATGTCCACGCGCGACCGCAACACGGCCGTGGGGGCCGGCGTGGGCGCCGTGGCCGGCTCGGTCCTGACCAATGGCAGCTCGGTCGGCACGGTGGGCGGGGCCGCCGTCGGCGGCGTGATCGGCAACCAGATCGACAAGCGACATTAAGGGCCGGCCGCACGCCACGATTTGCGCCCCGTATGTACGCTGACGCACAGAAGCGGGACTGGCAACGGAGGAAAATCGCTGCATTCTGATAGCGGCATGCAAGCCGCCACCCATCCACCCAGGAAGCGTCATGCACATACACGAAGCCTCGGCCCGGCAGGTCACCCATCCCATTCTTATCGTCGCCGCCGTGGCCGTCGTGCTGTTCTGCAGTGTCGGCACGGCCGCCATCCTGGGCTGGCTGCCGTCGTCCTCGGGCAGCGGCTACCAGCCCGTGCCGGCCATCCAGCACCCCGCGCCGGCCGTCCCGCCGCCGGGGGCGCCTGCCCCTCTGGCCCAGCCCAGCACCGATCCCATGCTGGCCCAGTCAGCGGCCCAGCCGGTGACGCTGGCGGCGACCCAGCCGCCGGCGCCCGCTGCGCCGCCAGCCGCCCCGCCCGCCGCCTCTGCGCCAACGTCGGCCGCCGCGCCGGCGCCGCACTGCCGCAACTGCGGCGTGATCGCCGCCATCCACGAAGTGCACACGCGCGGCCAGGGCAGCGGCCTGGGCGCGGCCGGCGGCGCCGTGCTGGGCGGCCTGCTGGGCAACCAGGTGGGCGGCGGCCATGGCCGCCAGCTGGCCACCATCGCCGGCGCCGTCGGCGGCGCGGTGGCGGGCAACCAGATCGAAGGCAACATGAAGTCCACCAGCAGCTACAACGTCGTGGTGCGCATGGACGATGGCCGCACCCGCAACGTGCACCTGGCATCGGCCGGCAACTGGCGCGCCGGCGAGCCGGTGCGCATTGTCAACGGCACGCTGCGCGCGGAACGCTGACGGGCTGACGCGCCCGCGCGCGTGTACGGCACCGTACAGACCACGTGCGGTGCCAAGGGGAGAATCCTAGTCATACAGGGCACGGCCGGCGACAGGGCCGCGCCATCCAGCGCGCCGGCTTGCGCCGGGCGCTCACCCAACGCGAAGGACTCCATCATGCTCTATACCATTGCCGTCATCCTGCTCGTCCTCTGGCTGCTGGGCGTCGTCAGTTCCTACACCATCGGCGGCTTCATCCACATCCTGCTGGTGGTCGCCATCGTCATGGTGCTGCTGCGCCTGATCAGCGGACGGGGTGTCTGATCCTTCCTCCAGGCGCGCAACGATGACCTTGCGCGCCGCTCGCCTCGCCGCCCCGTTGGGTATATGCTGCCAGTTCCGTCACCCACTGGAGCCGCCATGTCCCGCCTGCCCGCCATCCTGCTGGTCCTCGCTGCCGCCCACGCGGGCGCGCAAACCATCCGCCCCGGCCAGTGGGAACTCAGCAGCAAAATGAAGAGCGCCAATCCGGAAGTGGACCAGGCCATGTCGGCGGCGCTGCAACAGCTAAACAACCTGCCGCCCGCCCAGCGCCAGCAAATGGAGCAGATGATGGCCCAGAATGGCGCCACCATGCCGCGCCTGTCGGGCGACGGCGGGGTGGCCATGCGCGCCTGCATCACGCCCGAGATGGCGGCCCGCCATGAACTGCCCACCGGCCAGCAAGGGCAATGCAGCAGCCATACGCAGCAAGTGAGCGGTGGCATGAACGTCACCTTCAGCTGCGCCAACCCGCCCTCGAGCGGCCAGGGACAGGTGCGCTTTCAAGGCGACACGGCATTCACCATGCACATGAACGTGACCACCAGCGCGCGCGGCGCGCCGGAACAGATGGCGGTGGACACCACGGGACGCTGGCTGGCCCCCGCCTGCGCGCAGCCGCAGCCCTGACCACGGCCACGGCGCCACCCTGTATCAGACCCGATCCGCCTTACAGCCCCCTGACGGAAGGCTGGGTTGTGACGCGTCCGGCAACAAAAACAGAAATTAATTTTCGCGGCCATTGCACGCTCGGCTTGCTGGTTTATAGTGCAAAAAAAATTACACGAGACAACTATAAAGAAAGGCCGACGAACCATGCAACGCCCATCCGCACAAGCCCTCTACGACAGCAAGCGCGGCACCGCCGGCGACGCCCTGCGCCTGCTGCGCGACGGTGACACCATCATCGTCCCGTCCGGTGTCGGGGAGCCGCCCACCCTGCTCACGGCCCTGTCCAAGCGGCGCCGCCAGTTCCGCGACGTCAAGGTGGCGCAAATCCTGGCCATGCGCAAATATGCCTACTTCGATCCCGAGACGGTCGAGCACGTACGCCACGTGGCCCTGTTCTTCGGCGGCGCCTCGCGCGCGGCCGGCCAGGCCGGCTGGGCCGATTTCGTGCCCGCCTATTTCTCCGAGTTGCCCAGCCTGATCGAACGGGGCCAGATCGCCGCCGACGTGGTGTTCGCCATGGCCTCACCCATGGACGAGCACGGTTTCTTCTCGCTCAGCCTGGGCGCCGACTACACGATGGCGGCCGTGGCCAAGGCCCGCGTCATCATGCTGGAGGTCAATCCCAACGTGCCATTCGCCCATGGCCAGTGCCACGTGCACGTGTCGCAAGTGGCGGCCGTGGTGGAAAGCAGCGAGCCCGTGATGGAAGTGGGCTTGCCCAAGATCGGGCCGGTGCAGGAAGCGATCGGCAAATACGTGGCCGACATGATCGATGACGGCTCCACGCTGCAGATCGGCTACGGCGGCATTCCGGACGCCGTCGTGATGCAACTGACCAACAAGAACGACCTGGGCATCCACACGGAAATGATCGGCGACGGCATCATGACGCTGGTGGAAGCGGGCGCCGTCACCAACCGCCGCAAGACCTTCTTGCCGGGCAAGATGGTGGCCACCTTCGCGCTCGGCTCCAAGCGCCTGTACGACTTCATGCACCACAACGCCATGTTGGAGATGCATCCGGTCAATTTCACCAACGATCCCTACATCGCCGGCCAGAACGACAAGCTGATCAGCATTAACGCCAGCCTGCAGGTCGATTTCCTGGGCCAGTGCGGTTCCGAGAGCATGGGCCATATGCCCTACTCGGGCACGGGCGGCCAGGCCGACTTCGTGCGCGCCGCCAACCGCTCGCGCGGCGGCAAGTCCTTCATCGTGCTGCCATCGACGGCCAAGGATGGCACCATCTCGCGCATCATGCCCACGCTCACGGCCGGCACCCACGTCACCACCAGCAAGAACGACGTGAATTACGTGGTCACCGAGTACGGCGTGGCGCAACTGCGCGGCAAGTCCGCCAGGCAGCGCGCCGAGGCCTTGATCGCCATCGCCCACCCGGACTTCCGCGCCGAGCTGCGGGCCGCCGCCGGCAAGATGCAGCTCGGCTGACCCGGTGCGGGAGCGCGCGGGCGGCCATGTACGCCAGCGCACGGAAGCCGCAGGGCAAACACGCTAAGCTGATGTTTTCACCTGTGCGGCCCGGCCGCTTCCCCGCATGCGCGCCCTTCTCCCCTGCCTCGCCGCCCCGCGCGGCGCGCGCGCCACGCAATGCACGTGGCAGGGAGGCGTGCGCTTGCTGGCGCTCGTACTGCTGTGCACGACCGTGGGCAGTTGCGCGACCTTGCCCGACGTCCAGCAATTGGGCAGCACGCTGTCGCCGGCCGCCACGCCCAGCGTCAGCGGCGCCCACGGCCCGCTCAGCGACGAACGCACGCTGACCTTGCTGCGCAAGCGCTGGCCCAACAACACGCTGGACATGCGCACCGCCGCCGCGCTGGAAGAAGTGGCCACCGGCGTCCCCCTGATCGCCGGCAACAAGTGCACGCTGCTGTACGACGGCCCGCAGACCATGGCCGCCATGTCGGCCGCGATCGCCGCCGCCACCGACCACATCAACCTCGAAACCTACATCTTCGACCAGGACGCGCTGGGCCGCCAGTTCGCCGACCAGCTGATCGAGCGCCAGCGCCACGGCATCACCGTCAACATCCTGTACGACAGCGTGGGCACGCTGGACGTGCCGCAGGCGTTCTTCGAGCGCATGCGCGCGGCCGGCATTCACCTGGTGGCGTTCAATCCCGTCAACCCGGCGCGGCTGCGCGGCGACGACTGGCGCATCAACCACCGCGACCACCGCAAGTTGCTGATCGTCGATGGCAAGGTGGCGTTCACGGGGGGCCTGAACATCAGCGGCACCTATGCGCGCAGCTCGCTGTTCCGCTCGCACAACCCGCCGGCCAGCGCCGGGCAACTGGGCTGGCGCGATACGGAAGTGATGATCGAAGGCCCGGCCGTGGCCGCCTTCCAGTGGGTGTTCCTGCGCACCTGGGCCGGCCAGGACGCGGCCGACCTGCCCGATGCCCATTACTTCCCGCCGCCGGCGCGGGCCGGCGACAAGATCGTGCGTGTGCTGGCCAGCGACCCCGGCGGCCAGTTCGAAATCTACAAGGCCTACAGCCTGGCGATCCAGCAGGCGCGCCGCAGCATCCACCTGACCTCCGCCTATTTCGTGCCGGACCCGCAGACCGTGGCCGCGCTGACGGCGGCGGCCCGGCGCGGGGTGGACGTGCGCATCGTGGTGCCCGGCAAATCGGACCTGGGGCTGGTGTTCTACGCGGGCCGGTCCAGCTACGATGACTTGCTCGCCGCCGGCGTCCACCTGCACGCCATGAAGCTAGCCATGCTGCACGCCAAGACGGCCGTCATCGACGGCAACTGGTCCACTGTGGGCTCGACCAATATCGACACCCGCAGCTTCCTGCACAACAGCGAACTGAACGTGGTGGTGCTGGGCGACAGCTTCGGCGCGGAAATGGAGAGCGCGTTCCGCGAGGACTTGCGCGACTCGATCGAGATCACGCCCCAGGCCTGGCGCGCGCGCCCGCTCGGCGAGCGCCTGCGCGAGTGGCTGGCGCGCATCATGGCCTACTGGTTGTGAGCACAGACAGCAGAGAACGGCGCGTTGGCGAAAAAACCACAGTTTTGGCACTTTACTGAATATTTGTACAGTACCTGTGGATTCATACAGTAGTTGTGCTATTCTGATGACTCGTTCAACACATCTCCCTTCCAAGGAATTGTCATGACAACACTGAATAGCACGTTTGGTTCCCGTTTTGGTCTGCAATACGCACCGATGTCGTTCCTGCTCCGCATGGGCAAGCGCGAAATGCTGGTGTGCCGTGACTTCCGCAAGCGCTACTACGCCGTCAACCCCGTGATCGAGCTCGACACGGGAGTCGAAGCAGGCCACCTGGAAGTGCTGCTGCTGCGCCGCTGGCTGCTGATCCTGTCGAAAGCGCACTGATGCATGCCGGGGCCGGGGAGCCGTTCGCGCTGACCGCGAACGGCTCCGCGCTCACTGCCGGGTTCCCCTCTGTGCTCGCTTGCGTGCTCAAACGCTGTGATCGGGTTTGGCGGCCGCCCCGCGGCTTTCGAACACGTCCGCCTCGTACCACAGGGTCACGAACAGCACCATGACGACCGGACCGATGAACAGGCCAACCAGGCCCATTGTTTCCACGCCGCCCAGGATACCGAACAGCACGGCCAGGAATGGCAGCCGCGTCGCATTGCCTATCATGCCGGGACGCACAAAATGGTCGGCCACGAACAGCACCACGCCGCCCCACGCGGCCACGCCGATGGCGGCCGGCACACTGCCCTGCACGGCCAGCACGACGGCTGCGCTGACGAAGGCCAGCGGCGCGCCAAACGGAATGATGGCCAGGATGCCCGTCACGGCCGCCCACAGCGCCGGCGAGGCCAGGCCGGCCAGCGCGTAGCCAACGCCGATCAGCACGCCCTCGGCCAGGCCCACCAGCACCAGGCCATTGACGGTGGCACGAATGGCGGTCGGTATCTTGGCCGCGTAGCGGGCCCAGCGCTGCTCGCTGAAGCAGTGGCTGCCGATGGCCGTGATCTGGCGCGTCAACGCCATGCCATCCTTGTAGAAAAAGAACAGGCACAGCAACGCCAGGCCAAAATCGACGAGGCGGTGGAAAAAGCCCGCGCCCATGCTCTTGAGCATGTCGCCAGCCGTGTGGAAGCTGCCCAAGCCACTGCCGGACAACAGGTGGGCCAGTCCATGCGGCTGGCTCAGCGTGGCCAGCCACCAGTCGGCGATGGCTTCGCCGACGAGCGGCAAGCCATGCAGGAACACCGGCACGGCGATGCCATCCGTATTGGCGCCCGCGATAAAGGCGGCCAGCTGCGGCGCCTGGCGCGCGGCCTGGGTCAGCGCCAGCAGCACGGGCAGCACGAACACGCCGGCGCACGCCAGCGTCAACAGCGCCGCCGACAGGATGGTGCGATTGCCCAGCCGCGCCAACAAGCGCCGGTACAAGGGCCAGGTGGCCACGCACAGGATGCCGGCCCACACCAGCGGCAGGAAAAAGCGCTGCAGCACGAAAGCGGCCAGGCCGATCAGGGTCAGGGAAAAGCCGGCACTCAAGAGGTCGCGCTGGGAATCGGTCATGGATGCGTCTCCGGATAAGATTGAACGAATGGTAAGGGCATTTGCGCCCGGCGCAAGCACGCGGCGACAAATTTTTTCCTCGCTTCAACCTGCCAGCAGCCGCTCGCACTGCTCCCGCAGGAAGTCGCGCAAATGCAGCACGGCCGGCGTCACCTGGCTGCGGTGCATGCACACCATGGTCAGCGGCGCCGCCTCGCAGGCGAATTCCGGCAGCAATGGTTCCAGCCGGCCGCTGCGGATATCGGCGATCACGTCCAGCTGCGACTTGCAGGCGATGCCCATGCCCGCCACCGCCCAGCGCCGTACCACGTCCGCGTCGTCGGCGCTGCGGTCGCCGCCCACCACCACGGTCACCGGCGCGGCGCCATGCGGGCCGTGGAAGGTCCAGCGGTCATGGATCACGCCATCGATGGCAAAGCGCAGGCAGTTGTGCTCGCGCAGCGCCGCTGGCGTGGCCGGCCGGCCATGGCGGCGCAGGTAGTCGGGCGCGGCGATCAGCACGCGCCGGTTGTGCGGCGCCAGCGGCAGCGCCACCAGGCTCGAATCGTCCAGCTGGCCATAGCGTATCGCCAGGTCCACCGGCTGGCGGTACAGGTCGGAGACCCGATCGCCCACGCTCAGCTGCAGCACGATGCGCGGATATTGCTGCTGGAACGTATCGAGCCAGCCCAGCACGATATTGCGGCCGATGTCCGACGGCAGCGCGATTTTCAGCGTCCCGGCGACATCGTCCCGGCCCTGGATCAACGCTTCATGGCCTTCCTTGAGCAGGCGCAGCGCCTCGCGCGCGTGCGCGAGGTAGTGCTCGCCCTGCTCCGTCAGCCGCAGGGAACGGGTGGTGCGGGCGAACAGGCGCAGCCCCAGCGCCAGTTCCAGCCGCTTGACACCGGCGCTGGCCAGGGCCGGCGAAATCTCCAGTTCACGGGCGGCGGCCGACAGGCTGCCGTGCTCGGCCGTGCGCACGAATACCGTCAAATCATCCAGACGCAGCAATTTTCATCATTCCTTTGAAAGTGTTTCGGCATAGCCCTGCTTTTTCTGCAAGATCAAATAAATGATGATACGCCCATTCCTCAAGTCAACCGGAGTATTTCCATGAAAGCCATCGCCTACCGCCACAACCTGCCCATCACCGACGACGACGCCCTGCTCGACGTCGACCTGCCCGCGCCCCAGGCGCTGGGGCGCGACTTGCTGGTCGAGGTGCGCGCCATTTCCGTCAATCCGGTCGATGTGAAGATCCGCGCCGGCGTCGCGCCGGCGGCCGGTGAAGACAAGGTGATCGGCTGGGATGCGGCCGGCATCGTCAAGGCCGTCGGCCCGGACGTCACCCTGTTCCGTCCTGGCGACGCCGTCTGGTACGCCGGTTCGCTGACCCGCCCCGGCACCAACAGCGAACTGCATCTGGTGGACGAGCGCATCGTCGGCCGCAAGCCCGAACGGCTCGATTTCGCCGAGGCGGCCGCGCTGCCGCTGACGGCCATCACGGCCTGGGAATTGCTGTTCGACCGGCTGGCCGTGCCACGCGGCGCCGGCGCGGCCGGCCAGTCGCTGCTGGTGGTGGGTGCGGCCGGCGGCGTCGGTTCCATCCTCGTGCAACTGGCGCGCCAGTTGACGGGGCTGACCGTGATCGGCACCACGTCGCGTCCGGAAACGGCGCAATGGGTGCGCGCGCTGGGCGCCCACCACGTGCTCGATCACAGCCAGCCGCTGGACCAGGAACTGGCGCGCCTGGGCTTGCCGCCCGTGACCTATGTGGCCAGCTTGAACCAGACGGAACAGCACTGGAACGCCATCGCCGCACTGGTGGCGCCGCAAGGCAAGGTGGCGCTGATCGACGACCCGGCCGCCATCGACGTGCGCCTGCTCAAGCGCAAGAGCGTGTCGCTGCACTGGGAATTCATGTTCACGCGCTCCATGTTCGGCACGCCCGACATGCAGCAACAGCACCAGCTGCTGAACGACGTGGCGCAACTGGTGGACACGGGCCTGATCAAGTCCACGCTGTCCGAGCGCTACGGCAAGATCAACGCGGCCAACCTGAAGCGCGCCCACGCCCTGATCGAAAGCAACCGCGCCATGGGCAAGATCGTGCTGGAAGGGTTCTGACCAAAACAGCGGCCCGCGCTAGCCGCCGGGGCCGGGGCCGCAGGCCGCCAGTTCCTGCGCGCGCAGCGCGCGCAGCCGCGCCAGCACGGCATCGTCATGCGCGCTCAGCTCGGCCTGCAGCACGCCGGCCAGCGCGCACGCGTCGGCGATCGCTTGCAGCAGTTCCTGCTGCCGCCGCCGCAAACGGGCCGACACATACCCCAGTTGCGCGAACATGGTGTCGATCTCCAGGCAGCAGTCGCGCAATTCCAGCAAGGACTTGCTCGTCGATTCCACGGCGTCCGTCAAGCCCTTGTCGAGGTCCAGCATTTCCAGCCGGGTCCTGGCGTCGGACGCCATCTTGCGCACCACCGCCAGCCAGCGGCGAAACTTGCCCGAGATGTGGTGCATGCGCACGATCTTCCTGCGCAGCATGCGGCAGTAATACCAGCACAGCCAGCGCATGGGCAAGCACGCCAGCGCGGGCGGCAGGCCGATGGCGCGCGCGCGCTGTTCCAGCCAGCGCACACTGGCCAGCAAGCGTTCCAGGGAAATGCGGATGGGCACGTTGGACATGGTGCGTGGCTCCGGCGGGCGGCAGTGGATCCACGCCACAGTAGCAAATGCGGGCACGGTGCCGCTGCGCGACGCGCACGGCATTTGACGCACCTTAAGAGATCGCACCGCGAGCGGAAAGCGCAGTGCGCATATGGCCACAAGCGGCGGCCCCGGCTGGCAGGCGGAGAGACGGCCAGCGACGCCCTCCCCGCCTTGCAGCCCGCGAGGCGCTTACTTCGCGCCCGCGCCCTCGCCCTTGCGCAACATGGCCTTAATGCCGCGCAAGCCCTGGCGGATACGGGCTTCGTTCTCGATCAACGCGAAGCGCACATAATCGTCGCCATACTCGCCAAAACCGATGCCGGGCGACACGCACACCTTGGCCTCAGCCAGCAGCAGCTTGGAAAATTCCAGCGAGCCCAGGTGGCGATACGCTTCCGGAATGCGGGCCCAGATGTACATGGACGCCTTCGGCTTGTCGACCGGCCAGCCAGCCTCGTTCAAACCCTTGTGCAACACGTCGCGCCGGCGCTGGTACTGGGCCACGATCTCGCTCACGCAATGCTGGTCGCCTTCGAGCGCGGCGATGGCGGCCACCTGCACCGGCGTGAAGCTGCCGTAATCGTGGTAGCTCTTGATGCGCGCCAGCGCCGCCACCAGTTCCTTGTTACCCACCATGAAGCCGATGCGCCAGCCGGCCATGTTGTAGCTCTTGGACATGGTGAAAAATTCCACCGCCACGTCACGCGCGCCGGGCACCTGCATGATGGACGGCGCCTTCCAGCCATCGAAGGCGATGTCGGCGTAGGCCAGGTCATGCACGACGAGGATGTTGTGCTGGCGCGCCAGCGCCACCACGCGCTCGAAAAATTCCAGTTCCACACACTGGGCCGTGGGGTTGGACGGGAAGCCCAGCACCATCATCTTGGGCTTGGGATAGCTCTCGCGCACGGCCCGTTCCAGCTCGTCGAAAAAGTCCACGCCCGGCGTCATGCGCACGGAACGGATATTGGCGCCCGCGATCACGGCGCCCCAGATGTGGATCGGGTAGCTGGGATTGGGCACCAGCACCGTGTCGCCCCGGTCCAGCGTGGCCAGCATCAGGTGCGCCAGGCCTTCCTTGGAACCGATGGTGACGATCGCTTCCGAATCGGGATCGAAGTCCACGTCGTAGCGCGTCTTGTACCACTTGGTGATGGCGCGCCGCAGCCGCGGTATGCCCTTGGACGCGGAATAGCCATGCGTGTCGGGCCGCTGCGCGGTTTCGACCAGCTTGTTGACGATGTGGGGTGGCGTGGCGCCGTCCGGATTACCCATCGACATGTCGATGATGTCTTCGCCGCGCCGGCGGGCGGCCAGCTTCAGTTCGGCGGTGACGTTGAAAACGTAGGGCGGCAGGCGGTCGATGCGCGCGAAATTGCGCACTGGAGGAGTGGTAGTCATATTGTCTTTACGTAAGCGCCCGGAACCGTCCGAGCGACGTTGGCACGATGCTGTGCCGGCAACCATACTAGCCGAAACAAATGCGCGCTGACAAGTCCCAGCGCGCATGGCGTCGCACGCGCTAGGTGGCGATGGCGAACAGCTCCAGCTTGAGCGACTTGATGTTGATGGGCGCGTAGACGGCGATCGCTTCGGCCTTGAGCATGTTCTCGTACAGCGGGCCCTTGCCTTCGATCGAAAAATAGTAGGTGTTGGGCCGCACCGGCACTTGCGGCGGCACCTGCGGCATGTGCGTCAGTTCCACGCCGGGCAGGGCGAACTGGATGGCGCGCTCCACGTCGTCGGGCGCGCCGGCCTTGAGCAGGCGCGGCACGGCCGCCACCAGTTCCAACGGCGCCATGTCGGCCTGCACGGCCAGGCACAAGGCCGTGTCGCGGCCGACCCGGGCCGCATCGAGCGTGCCCATGTGGTGGGTTGGCTTGTCGGCCTCCACCGCCAGCGCGATGGCGACGTAGCGCGACGAGATCACGGTATCGACCAGGTCGCGGATGATGGCATCGAGGCGCGCGAAGCCGGGCCCGGGGTCCGCATGGTCATAGGCCGGCAGGTCGGCCAGCGCGTATTTCTGCGAGAACGTCAACAGGCCGCCGGCCAGCGTCATCAAGCGCTCGAACAGCGCCTCGGGATGGTGCTGGCCGTAGCGTGCAAAATGGGTGAGGCCGGCGCCGGCCGTGTTAAGCGTGCTCAGCATCCAGAACGACGCGATATCGCCGCTGTGCACTTCGATCACGTTCCTGCTGGACTGGCGGTGACGGCTGTACAGCGCCTCGATCTTCACGCCCAGCTTGCCCAGCAGCCTGTCGACGCGCTGCGCCAGCCACGGCGCGGCCGCCACCGTCACGCTGGGCGGCAGGTAGTCCGGGTCCAGCTCGAAACCGCCGCCGGCCAGCCGCCGCACCCGCGCCACCGGCACGCTGGTGCAATCGGTGAGCGCGTCCAGGTCCGACAACAGCCGCACGTGGGGCTGCAGGTAGCTGACGCCGACGCTGGCGGCGTCCGAATACAGGTCCGGCGTGTCGCGCTCGACGGGCGCATACCGGGCGCCATTGGCCGCGCCGTTGATCACGTTGCTGCCATGGTCCTGGTAGCGCGACAGCGCCGCATGAAAGGTGAAGCTCTGCGTCTCCAGCGGCAAGCCGGACAGGTCCACCGTCAGCGGCAGCGGGCACGACGCGGGCGCCTCGTACAATTCGCCATCGGGGAAGATCAGCGCCAGGGTCTCGGCGGTCAGCCGGTTGTTGGCCAACCCGTCGCTATCCCATTGCAAGGCGCAAACACCCCACAGGTGGGGACGCAGGGCCGCCACCGTGCGTTGCAAACGTGCTTCGTGGTAGCGGTCCAGTTGCTGCAATTGCTGCGGCCCCAGGGGCAAGCCTTCGGACCACAACACTTTGGGTGGCAGGCGCATGTCGCTCTCCGGCTGGAAATTCATGTCCTGCCAGCATGCAGCGGCCAGCGTGGGCGGTGTTGATGCAACGCAGAAACTGTTCTCGCCCGATAATTCCACATGGAAACGCACTTTCCCATGAGGAAAAATGATGGGATAATCATGCTTGCGGTAACGGCCACTTTCCGGCGCCGTTCGCCCCTTGTTTCACACGCCGAGACCGGCGTCGCACCGAACGCCATGGATAGCGCAGCAATCACACAAGAGTTTCTCGATCAACAACTGAAGGCTTGCGGTTGGCACATCGCGGCCACGCTGGGCCTGGGCTTGCTGGCCGTGCCGCTGGCCATCTACGGCCAGGACAGCCTGGAGGCGGCGCGCCCCATCTTCCCTATCATCGACCAGAATTACGGCAGCTGGCAGGCCGGCTACCTGCTGGCCCTGCTCGTGCTGGGCCTGGTGTGGGCGGCCGCCATGCGGCAAAAGATCAACCACTTCCAGACCGGCCTGCACAACCTGCGCACCCAGCGCCGCATCGACGAACACCGGCAATTGCGCGCGCGGCAGGCCGAGGAAGCCCGCCAGGCGCGCGCGGCGGCACGGGCCGAACAGGCGGCCCAGCCGCTGTTCCGGCACGGCGGGCGCAGCGGCAAGTTCGACTACTGAAACGCCCGGCTCAGGGCGTGCTCAGGTTCGCGTGCGTTTTTTCGCGATCGAAGGTGAGGAACTTCAACACCACGTTCGTCACGTTGCGGTCGTAGTTCGAGCGCGCCGTCCGCTCCTCCTCGAACCAGCGCCGTTGTTCGCCCGCCGTGGCCGGGGTGCGCCCAGCGTAGGGCGACACGAACGGCGTCAGCACGTCGGAGCGGAACGTTTCGCTGTTAAATTCCGCCCGCAACTGGGTGCACAGCCGGTAGTCGGACTTGATGCTGATGTGGTAGCGCGGTGATTTCTTGATGCCGATGCCGCCGGGCGCATCGGCAATGAATCCCTTCTCCACCGCTTCGGTAATCTGTTTCTGCTCCAGCTCGCTGCGTGCGGACCAGATCCCGTCGGGAATCTGGACATAGCACTTGTCCCTGAGACCGCCAATCTGTATGAAATGCGCCATGCGTTTCTCCTTGTGCCGCCCGCGAGCGGCCGGTGGATGTGAGAGGAAAAGACGAACTGCGATTGCTGACCAGCTATTGCCAATGGAATACGTGAATTGCCTGTCAAATTATAAAGCCGGCGGCCGGCCTGACCTTGCAGGCAATGCCATCGGGCGCAGCGGTATGGCGCAAGTGTTGTTTTTTTTTGAAGCAACTATGCGGTTCGCCGCACGGTGGTGTCGCCGTGCAGCGCGAACGGCACCGCCCTCGCCCAGCGGTTCGACGACAGCGAAAACGTCAGCGCGCGCACCTGGTGATACCAGCCGGCCGGCACGTACAGCATGTCGCCGGGTTCGACGATGCACTCGATCATGGTGGCCTGGCGCGCCAGCGGAAAACGCTCGAAGTCGGGCGCCTCGGGGTCGAACGGGGAACCGAACAGGATGGCGTTCGCTTCCTTGGGATACAGGAAGGCCTCGTGGTGCGGCGGTGACAGGAAGATGCGCTTGGTGCCCCAGACCTGGGCGAAGATGTTGTCATCATAATCGCAATGGAGCGGCGTCACGGTGCCGGCCGGGCCCACCCAGAAACGGGGCGGTCCCATCTTGTCGAAATACGTGGGCCAGTGGCACAGGCGGTTCAACTCGCGCAGTTCCAGGTTGCCCAGATAGGGCGGCAAGGCATCCGTGCCGGCCGCCACCAGGTCCAGGTAGGCCAGCATGGTCATATCGCGCATGGCCCGGTCCGGCGCGAAGGCCGTGTTGATGTAGTCGCCCACGCGCGCGCGCACGGGCACGTGGCCGTAGCGCTCGCGCAGGATGGACGGCGGCAGGCTGGTCAGGGGCCAGCGGTTGACGATGCCGCTGAGCATGAACGGCAAGCCCAGTTCGGCCTGCACCCGGAACGCGGCTGCGTCCAGCGGCCCCAGGCGCGGCACGGCGGCGATGGCGGGCAGGTCGCGCGCGGCGCGCTGGATGGCGTCGCGCATGGCCTGGATCGAGGTCACGCCGCGCACTTGCGCATCACGTTCCTCCAGCGCCTGCTTCCTGGCGATGGCGTCCTCGGGCGAAGTGGCGATGAACGCCGACCTGGGGGGCGGCAGGCGCCGCGTCACTACATGGTTTTCCTTGGACATAAACCTTCGCTATCTTCTCGTTGCTTTCCCGTATCGCGCATGCCTGGGCACGGGCTGGGCGAAAGTATACATGGGCCAGTACGCCAACGAACCCGTCCGGACTATCCATGCGAGCAAAAAAAAACCCACCGGCAAGGGTGGGTTAAATCCAATTCTTGGAGGAGTTGGAGGAGACAGGTGCAGTATGCTGCAATACAGCATATTCGTCTAATTTTAAATTGTAATTAGTTGTATCACGGATGTGAATGTCATGCAGCACGCCCGGCCCGATCCTGTTTCCACTGGCGGCGCTCGCCGCGCCAACCATTGAGCCGCCTCAGGAGGTTCAGCGTCAGAAGGAAACATATGATCCTGTTGACCACCGTATCATCTTATTGCTGGCACGGATGGCGAAATTAAACAAAAATGTGTAAAGGACGTTGCTTGATTACGCATTTTTGCTTAATTTATGGGTGTCAGCACAGTGACAGAGGGTGCTGTGAAACAGAGCGAGTTTGTGAGATGGCTAAGCCTGTGCGGTGGGACTTTCAAGGAAAAAGCTGTCATGGGGGGGGCGCCACAAACTAGACTTGCCCCCTCCCCGATCTTTTCCGTCGCGATGCTACTTTGAGGAGTTGATATGCGGTATCCCGCGCTTTTTGCCCCCGCCGCAGAGGGCGGTTATGTCGTCACATTCCGCGATATTCCGGAGGCCATTACCCAAGGCGACGATGACGACGAAGCCATGGAAATGGCCGAGGATGTCCTGGTCTCGGCGATGGATTTCTATTTCGAGGACAAGCGGCCTGTTCCGCCGCCGTCGCGCCCAGAGCCACGTGAACGGATGGTGGCGCTCCCGGCAAGCGTTGCCGCCAAGGTCCTGCTGCTCAATGAGATGCTGGCCCAGAAGGTGGGACCGTCTGAACTGGCCCGACGGCTTAGAACCTCGCCACAGGTCGTCAATCGTTTGATTGAGTTGCAGCATGCAACGAAAATCGACAAGGTTGAGGAGGCGCTGGGGTGTCTGGGACGTCGGCTGGAGATGCGGGTGGTTTGAATGCTGGCTGGGTTTCATCGCTGAACGATGATTAGCTGGGGACGCGCGCCCTCGGCGCGCGAGGCCGGGCGCACAGCGCCCAGCAGTCGGGCGATTCGGGGCGGGATGGCCCTGCAGGGCCATGCCCTTCGAATCTCACACGGGGAGCGCGCAGGCGCTCCCCTCGCTTCCGCCAGGAAATAAAAAACCGCCTTGCGGCGGTTTCTTTATTTCCTGGCGGAAGCGGTGTCCGCCGCCAATGCGAAACAGTGACTATTAAACAACATCATCCAGTCTCAATTTTTCTTACCACAAGAGGGAGAAGGCCCTACGCTGGCCATTTTCTTGTCTCAGCCAGTATCAATCGTTCATATTCTGTATTAGTATTTATGGCGGGTAGGATGGCGGGTCATGAAAATTGGACTTCCTGGGAGATCACGTATGCCACGTATTGCGGAAGAACTCGGGCCGCTTCAAGTTAAGCGCCTGACGACGCCAGGCTACCATGCCGTCGGACATGTTGCAGGGCTGATGCTTCAGATTTCCAAGTCTGGCACACGATCATGGGTACTGCGGGTTCAGGTCGGGGTTAAGCGACGGGAAATCGGATTGGGCGCCTACCCCGGCGTCACGCTGGCGATGGCTCATGAAAAGGCGCAGGCCGTCCGCGACAAAATAAGCGCGGGCATTGATCCTGTCGTGGAAAGACTTGAGGCGAGGGAATCTATCCGGGAGCAACAGCAAGCGGCAAAAGCGCTCGCCTGGACGTTCCGCAGATGTGCTGAAGCCTATATTGACGCGAAGAAATCGGGCTGGCGCAACGAGAAGCATGGGAAGCAATGGATTAACACTTTGGAAACCTACGCTTTCCCGATCCTTGGTGAAATGCCGGTCGGGACCATCAAGCTGGAGCATGTACTGGCTGTGGTGGAACCGCATTGGGTGACGATCAACGAAACCATCAACCGGGTAAGGAATCGTATAGAGCTGGTGCTGGACTGGGCCACGGTGCACCGATATCGAAGTGGTGATAACCCGGCGCGTTGGAAGGGGAACTTGGACAAGTTACTTGCGGCGCGGTCAGTCGTCGCGCCCGTCGTTAGCCATCGTGCTGTGCCGGCACGGAGCATGTTCGAGTTCATGCGGCACCTACGCCAGATACAAACCACAGGGGCGCGCTGCCTGGAATTCGTCATCTTGACGGCCTGCCGATCCGGTGAGGCCCGCTTGGCGATTTGGGATGAAATTGATTTACAGCGGCGGGTGTGGACAATTCCGGCCAACCGAATGAAGGCCATGCGTGGACAGCGCGTGCCGCTTTCTCCGCCAGTCGTCGCACTGTTGGAAAATTTGCCGCGAATAGTGGACGAGCCACTTATCTTCCCTGGGAGGAAATTTGCTACACCACTGTCCGACATGACGCTGACCAAGATCATCAGGGATATGGGCGTAGATGCAGTACCGCATGGGTTCAGGGCGACATTTTCTAGTTGGGTGGCCTCGTCTACTGCCTACCCCATGGAAGTACGGGAAATGGCGCTGGCCCACGCCGTCGGCAACGACACCGTCACGGCCTACCAGCGTGACGACTTGTTTAAGAAACGGCGCCTACTGATGAGAGACTGGGCGGCCTTTGTTGAAACCGAACCAGTGCGAGAAGAACATGACCTTCATGAAAACGACGACCTATAGGTAACGATGGACAATGAAAAAAGTATCCCAAAAAGAATATGAATTAATGCGCAAAAGGAACGTGCTGAACGGCGATGAGAAAATCTATGGTCTAGAAGACTGGCTAATTGACCAGCAGGACCCGGACAACTGGCTAGTAATACCTGAGTTCAACGTTGCGCCGCTCTCTGTTGCCTTTCAGGGCTTCGCTTTCTCGATTGTAGATCCTGGAATGGAGAATTTTGAAACTGCCGATTCGATACGGTACATGCTGACCGCAGCACGCATGAAAATCCGAACCATCTTTTCAACCCGCAAGGAGTTAATGCAACAGTTATCTGAAGCGTATGACCGCGATTTTAATGCCTGCTCGACCACCCAACAATTGGCATTCACCTACTTCCATTTTGAACGCGCCCTCGAAGATGCAGTTAAAGCCCACCAGCTCCAGGCTGATGCAGCCGCGCAGGACATACACGACATGAACACCGGGCTGGCTGTCGCCCGCAAAGTACTGAACCGGCTGATCGACATGGTGGATGAAACCGACGACCCGCGTGACCTCAAGGTTGTGGTCGAGGCGAACCGCGCCGCCATCGATACCATCCGGAAAATCCGCTCCTTAGATGCAGAAGCTCCTGCGGCCCATGCCACGGTATCGATTGATGTCAGCGATGGCTTCGCCGAACTGCGTGCCGCTTTTGAAAAGCGCCTGGGAAAGTCTGTCTCCGGCTAAATCCTCGCATCGCCTCGACATGGCAACCTGTACTTGAAATCGGACGGAGCAGAATTTGACGGGCCTAAGTGCCGCCGGCTACGCGGGCACCGTGGTCGATGGCAGTGTTACTTTACCTACCTTTGACTTCATAGGCGGGATTGACGACCAGTACCTACTACATTACTTGATCTTGCAGGCCCGCGCTAAGAACGGCGCCGCATCAGGTTGCAGCGTGGCGTTACGACCGTTCGCGCTGAACGCCTAACTGGAACCAGAGCTGACCCTGGCCGACACCTTGTTTACGAGCGAACCGGGCACCAGGACCGCCGTGTTGCCGCCCCTGGCCCCTGCTGGCAGCATTGAGCCGCAACCTGGCTACATCCTTCTGCAACTGGCGCTCGAAGCTATCAGCTTTGCCGACAACGCGGCCGCTGGCGTACTGGCCCCACCAAAATTCACGCTCGGCGCCAGCCACTTCCAGAACAACACACTGGCCGGCGATGGCACGCCACTACTGCTCACCGTGAGCGGTGCCATCGTTTCCGACATCAAGCTACTTTTGCACACTGTCGCGGGCCATTTCCGCCTCGGTCACGGTGACAGAAGCGTTGAACGCTCCCGCTACCTGGCCGCCCCAACGCGGGGTCATCATAGCCGCAAGTTGGGCACTTTCCTGATCCTGGCTGCTGGCCGCTTTCACCACCTGGGCGGCAGCGATACGAGTTCCAACGTTGGTATTGGCCGCCTTGGCGGCTTCAACCACGCTAGTGGGGGCCTCAGGGCGTAACCCGCCTTATCGCTGGCCGTGGCGCTCTCGACCACATCTGCATATCTCGCCGTGATGGCGTCCTGCGCGCCCATGGCCGTGTTGAATTCCGCCAGCTCCGGGTCGAGGTCAACCGTCTGGCTGCTGGTGTCGCTGGCCGTGGCCGCTTCCAGCACGTCGGCAAACGATTCCTTGGCGCTGTCACCCTGGTCTACGGCCAGGACGACTTCGGTCACGCTGGCCACCGTCGCCACGCCGGCATCTACCGTATCGGTCGCCGTCACGGCCTCGGCCATCACGTCAATGTAGGACGGGATGGCATCTTAGGTATCCGCCGCCTCGGTCGAAATAGTGACATTGCCGATGTAGCTGGATGCGAACGAGTCAGCCGCCGCGCCTGTCTCCCGCACGAGCGCGGAAGCGACATCGGGGCCGCTGGCCTGGATCCTGGTGGCCGCCGCGTTCTCGGTAAGTTCGGTCGAGAAAGCGCGCTTGCGGGCCGCGCTAGACTTGTCGGATGCCGCTGCGGCTTCCGTCCTGGCCGCGACTGCTGCCCTGATCCTGCCGCGCGATTCCGTGGCGCTGGCCGCGTCTACCTAGGTGGCGCGCATCTGCACAGTGGCCGACTGGACATTGACTACGCGGGCAGCTCTACAGTTTCCTAATAGGTAGCGATGCTGCACATAGAAGAGCATGGTTATCTTCTAATCTACGCGATGATCGGCGGCAGCTTGTCGAACGAGATGTCACGCTTGGCATATCACCTATTTAATACCAACTATTAACCAGCATAAATAATTAACATAAACTCAAATTTTTAGACTTCAAATGTTAATGTACTTTGATTTTTCGCGGACTAATTGAATAAAACTTTCCATAAAGAATCTAATAAGTGACATTAAATGATGAATATTATGTCTTACATCAAGTCATTTAACATTTGATAATTTCCATGCGGCAATGGTACTATCAGTCATCGGAATGCAAGTCAAGAGCTGGCGAGACTCGTTGCCGCTTGCTACATGCCCTCCAATTTGAGGCAGTCCACAGACAGGATGAGGGGAATTTATGCGAAAGAACTTACCCGTAAGCAATTTCGAATACGAAATGGCTGATGGCAAGCCTATTGTGTCGAAAACGGACTTAAAGGGAAAAATTACCTATATCAACCCCTATTTTGTCGAAGTCAGTGGGTTTACCGAAGAGGAATTGATTGGCGCGCCACACAATTTGGTCAGGCATCCAGATATGCCGCCCGAGGCGTTCGCCGATCTGTGGCAAACCCTTAAGGCGGGCTTGCCGTGGACCGGGATGGTCAAGAATCGAAGGAAGAATGGCGACTACTACTGGGTCGTGGCCAATGTCACGCCGGTGATCGAGAACGGCCGTGTCACCGGCTATATGTCGGTTCGTTCCAAGCCGAGCCGGGCACAGATCGCTGAGGCGGATCGCACATATCGGGATATCGTGTCCGGCAATGCTAAGCGGCTCGCCGTTAAGCAAGGCCAGATAGTGCGCACAGGTCTAGCCGGAATGGCACGGGAATGGAGGGAGTTGGCAATACAGACGCGCTTCAACGTCGGCTTGACACTGATTGCCACGCTAATCGCTGCAATGGGCGGCATTGGTTTTTTCTCCCAGTCAGGAATCTCGGCCACTTGGTTCGCAGGATTGGCTACAGCCGGCATCGCCGTTGCACTGGTGCTGGGATTGGCTTTGCGAGCCACAGTCACCGTGCCGTTGCGCCAGGCAACTACGGCTGCCCGCGCCCTAGCAGGGGGCGATTTGACCGGAGCGGTCAATGTCAGCAGTGGCGACGATATGGGCCAACTGCTGCGTGCGTTACAGCAGATCAACGTCAACATGATGGCCATCATTGGGGACGTTCGGGCAAACGTCGATGCCATGGGCGCAGCGACACGCGACATCGCCGAGGGCAATTTGAATCTATCATCACGCACGGAGGCGCAAGCCTCCAGCCTGGAAGAAACCGCCTCCAGCATGGAGGAGTTCTCATCGACTGTACGTCAAAATGCGGAGAATGCCCGTCTTGCCAGCGAACTGGTTGCGACCACTTCCCAGATTGCGACCAAGGGCGGGCTATCCGTAACCGAGGTGCGGACAACTATGGGCGATATCAGTACCTCGGCCAACAAGATCGTCGACATCATCGCCTTAATTGACGGCATCGCTTTCCAGACCAACATCCTGGCACTTAACGCTGCGGTCGAGGCAGCACGTGCTGGAGAACAAGGCCGTGGATTTGCCGTGGTCGCAACGGAGGTACGGAGCCTGGCTCAGCGCTCGGCAGCTGCCGCCAAGGAAATCAAGGACTTGATCCACGATTCAGTCAGCAAAGTTGAGCTGGGTAATCGCCTGGTCAGCAACGCTGGCCAGACCATGTCGGAAATTATTCAATCAGTGCAGCGGGTCGCGGAAATCATTAATGAAATTGCCACAGCCAGTCACGAACAAAGCGACGGCATCGAACAGGTTAACCAGGCTGTGACGGATATGGATGCAGGAACGCAGCAGAATGCGGCCCTTGTTGAACAGGCAGCGGCAGCGGCAGCCAGCCTCGACGAGCAAGCCGTACAGCTATCTCGTGCCGTTTCAGTTTTCCATGTCCAACATCAGAAAGGGACTGCTGCTCGTGCCAAAGTGGTTGCCTTTGCAGGGGGAAAGCGGGCTGCAAGCATTCATGCTTTCAATCCAAAAGCCCTCACTAGCAGTCAGTCGGTGCGGGGCAATAACGGTGAATGGGAGTCGTTCTAGCCTATACACGACAGCGGCTCAGGCAGGGACTCAGATGCCCACGCTATTATCTTATGCACGGGGAAAGGAGCAACGGCGCATTGCTGCTGGCACCCCTGGAGGTGGAGAACATCATTAAACAGCAAACGGGCAACCTGCTGTGTACTTGGCCGCCATCACACCATCGACACTCGTCGCGTTCGCTCACACCATATGGAGCCTCATCGCAACGAAGTAGTCAACAGCCGGGCGCCTTCGTCGCCCGCAGCTGCAGCAACCGCCTGTGGAAGGCGTTGTGGCTGACGATGGCATATCGTCCTATGAGGTACATCCAAATCGATCGACGGGGCGCTGACACTGGCCATGAACGGCGGTGTCCGTGACAACGATCCGTCAACTGGTCGTCCGTGGACGCTATAGGATTCGACATGGCGCACGGGAAGGCGACAACCTCCCCTATTGTAATCAACGGCGTTCGGACGCAAATGCTCAGGCTGAACGGGGGAGCTATGTTGTTCGTCAAGGATTCGTGAGCAATCTTGCCTGATAGAGTATTCCATCGCACATCATTGCGAAGCGCGACCGCGAACAAAGAGATCCAGCCATTGATCGATGGCCCGAACCGGCGACTGGGGGCGGGCGTGGTGTTGGTGGGCGACGCCGTCCTGACCATGCACGAGAAGTCATCACGTTCCTCGAACACGTTAGTGAAGTGATGGCGGGCATCGCCGCAGTGTCGCTGGAACACCGGATGAATTTGACTTGATGGTCGAAAAAGAGCTTACCCACGCGTGCGCCGCGTCATTTTCTGAAACTGGTTTAATTCCCATCCACAAAGGCGGGAAGCGCCGCCGTATCAGGCCGCCGGCATTATGCCAATTGGCAAAACTATGACGTAAAATGGTCATTGCTTGCCGGACTGCAAGCCATTACTATCCGTCCCGGCGACGTGATCAAACGAGACGCCCACGACCCCGTACCCAGCCTGACAGCGCGGGGCCACCGTGGTTGGGGCCAAAACAAAGGATGGCATGGACAGTATCGGATTTCTATTCAGCCGGCATTCGCCGGTCACCGTGTTGGGCGCTTGGCTGGTGGCCGTGTATTGCTGGTGGGGCGTGCTGGCCATGGGCGGCCAGGTGTCGCAGGCCAGAGAGCGCAAGGCCTTGCTGTGGCAGGGCTTGCGTGCCGTGTTCCTGGGCTTTGGCACCTGGGCTTTCCATTTCATCGGTATGCTGGGATGGCAGCCGGGTGTGACGCTGTCGTTCGGCGCCCGCCAGACGCTGTTGTCGCTGCTGGTGTCGATGCTGGCAGCCTGGCCGCTGCTGGGCGCGATGCGCCGTGGCGCCACGGCCGGCGAGGCCTGGCCCGGCGTGCTGGCGTATTGCGCCGGCTTGTCGGTCATGCACTACATGGGCATTTACGCGGCCGACACGGTGCCGGGCATACGCTGGGCGCCGGGCTGGATCGCGTTGTCGACGCTGCTGGCGCTGGTGCTGGCCATTTGTACGCTGGACATGAAACGCTGGATCAACGGGGCGGCCCCGTCCGAACGGCTGGGACGCCGTTCGCTGACGGCGCTGCTGTTGGGCAGCCTGCTGTTCGCCGTCCACTTCACCAGCGTCGCGGGCGCGACTTACAGCGCGGGCACGATCTGCGTGACGCCGGGTTCATTGGGCGGCGAGCAGCTGGCCATCCTGGTGGCGTTCGCCACCACGATCATCTTCAGTTCGACCATGTGGTTCAGCGTCAGCGACGCGCGCCTGGAAACCCAGTTGCAGCAACAGGCGCTGGCGCTGCAGACCCGCTCGGACATTCTGGAGCAGTCGCTGCGCAAGGATGGCGAGACGGACTTGCCCAACCGGCTGGCGCTGGAGCAGGCGCTGCAGCGTGCCGCGGGCCATGAATCGGTGATGCTGACCGTCTTTTGTATCGAGCTGGAAGGCTATCAGGTGATCGCCGATTCCTGGGGCCAGGAGACGGCGACGGCCCTGGCCAGGGAGTTGGCGCAACGTTTGCGCGGCGAACTGGAGGCGGCGCGCATCCTGGCCCGCACCGGCGATGCCCAGTTTATCGCGGTGATGACGGGGGACATGCCGACCACCACGCTGGCGCAGACGGCATCGCGCATCGTCGCGGCGCTGCGCCGCCCTTTTGGCAACGAAGGCCTGGCAGTGTCGCTCGGCTGCCGCATCGGCGTGAGCACCGGTTCGCCGGCCGGGGGGGCAGTATGCGCTGCTGGCGCAGGCGCGCAGCGCCGCCGCGTTCGCGATGCGGGCCGGCCAGCCGTGGAGCGTCTACAAGGAGCACATGCAAAATGACGTGCGGGCGGAGCTGGAACTGCAGGGCGAGTTGCGGCTAGCGCTGGAACGCCGGCAATTCACGCTGGCCTACCAGCCCAAGGTCGATGCGCACAGCGGCGCCATCGTGGCGCTGGAGGCCTTGCTACGCTGGCAGCACCCGCGCCTTGGCTGGGTCAGCCCGGCGCGGTTCATCCCGGTGGCCGAGCACTATGGCCTGATGGGCGAGATCGGCAACTGGGTGTTGCAGGAGGCCATAGCGCAGTTGGCGCGGTGGCGCGCCATGGGGCTGGCGTTGCGCATGTCGATCAACGTATCGCCGCAGCAGCTTGAATCGGACGACCTGGTGTCGCGGGTGTACACGCTGTTGAACGCCCACCAGCTGGAAGCGCGCCAGGTCTGCCTGGAGGTGACGGAGTCGACGGCCATGCTGCGTCCCAGCCACACCCGTGCCCTGCTGGGACAGTTGCGCGCGCTGGGGGTGGAGCTGTCGATCGACGACTTCGGGACCGGGCACTCGGGCCTGAGCTACCTGTACCGGCTGCCGGTGACGGAGCTGAAGATAGACCGCAGCTTCGTTATCGCGCTCGACGAGGGCAGCCTGCCGGTGATCGAGGCCACCGTCAAGATGGCCAAGGCCTATGGCTTGCGGGTGGTGGCCGAAGGCGTGGAATTGCCGCAGCAGCAGCAGGCGCTGCTGGCCTGCGGCTGCGACGAGTTCCAGGGCTATCTGTTCGGCCGTCCCGTGCCTGCCGCGGAAATAGAAACCATCTTGCTGGCCGCGCAAGCGGCCGCCTGATTCGACCAATCTTTGCTTGCCTGTTCATGATGATCGCTTTGAATCGCTTGCGCGTCGCGGCGCTGCCGCACTGGCGTTGCCTGGTGTCGGGCACCGCCCTGGCGCTGTTGATGCTCGCGCTTAACTCCCTGCCTGCGGAATTCTTGCGCGGCGAGAATGTGCCGATGATGGCTGAAGTGCACCTGATCCTGGAACTGGTGGCCATCACGGTCAGCGTGCTGGTGGTGATCATGGCCTGGCAGTCGCTCGATGGCCGCCAGAGCCACTTGTCCAATTTGCTGATCTTTGGCTTTACGGCCGTGGCCGGGATCGACCTCGTGCATGCGCTGTCGTACGAGGGCATGCCGACCCTGATCGGGCAGAACAGCACCACCCAGGCCATTTTCTTCTGGCTGAGCGGGCGGATGGTTGAACTGGGCACCATCTTTCTGGTGCTGCTGGGCGTCACCTTGCCCGGTAGCGCCTTGCTGTGGCAGGTGCTGGGCCTGGTCGCCATCTGCGTGCTGACCATCGTCGGCAGTACTTACCTGCATCTGCTGCCCGCACTGTTCGTGCCGGGAACCGGGGTCACGCCGCTGAAGGCGGAACTGGAATACGCGCTTTGCCTGGGCAACCTGGTGGCCGCCTTGGTGTTGTTCAGCAAGCGTGGCACGCAGGAAGGGCACGCGTTCCGGCAGCTGGCGATAGCCAGCTTCATCACGGCAATCGGCGAACTCGCGTTCGTCGATTACAAGCAGACTTCGGACCTGATCAATATTGTGGGCCATTTCTACAAGATCCTCGCGTATAGCTTCATCTTCCGTGGCATGTTCCTGAGCCGGCTGCGCAAGCCTTACCAGGACCTGGCCCTTGCCCAGCGCGAGCTGCTGCAGCGCGACGCCGAGCTGCAGGCACTGGTGAACAACGTTCCCGGCGGTATCGCGAAGCTCAACCTGTCGCTCGAGCTGCAATATGTCAACCCGGTGCTGGAGCGCGGCCTCGGTGTCCAGGCGAGCGAACTGATAGGACGGCACGCGTCCGAGTGCGTACCCTACGAAGTGTACAGTGCGTTCAAGCCCTACCTGACCCGAGCGCTGCATGGGGAGACGGTGACGTTCACCTACCGACAACTGCTGCAGGACAAGAGCAGCGCCCACCGCCTGGCCACGGTGATCCCGGAGTTCGGCGACGGCGATGGCGGCATCAGCGCCCTGTACCTGATCTTGACGGACACGTCCGAACTTGAGGCGGCACACCAGAAGCTGCTCGATTCGATGAGGGAGGTGGGCGAATTGAAGGCCGCACTCGATGCCCACGCGATCGTGGCCTTCACCGACACCCGGGGCGTGATCACGCGTGTCAACGATAAATTCTGCGCAATCTCCAAGTACAGTCGCGAGGAACTGATAGGCAAAACGCACCGGCTGATCAATTCGCGACACCATTCCAAGGGCTTTTTCCGCGACATGTGGGAAACCATCTCCAGCGGGAACGTGTGGAACGGGGAGGTCTGCAACCGCGCCAAGGATGGCAGCCTGTACTGGGTGCACACAACCATCGTGCCCTTCCTAGGCGAGGATGGCTTGCCCACACAATACGTTGCGATCAGGGCCGACATCACCAGCCGCAAACTGGCCGAGCAGGAGGCACGGCGCATGGCCATGCACGATGCGCTGACCGGCTTGCCGAACCGGCGCCTGATGATGGACCGCCTGCAGCAATTGCTGGCCAAGGTGGTACGCGACGGGCAGCATGGTGGAGTGCTGTTGCTGGACATGGACCGTTTTAAAGCGATCAACGACACGCTCGGGCATGCTGCGGGCGACGAGTTGCTGTGCGAGGTAGGGCGCCGTTTGACCCAGAACCTGCGGGCCTACGACACGGTGGCCCGGCTAGGCGGCGATGAATTTGTCGTGCTGCTCCATGATTTGGGCTCGGAACCGCACCAGGCTCGCGAGCTGACTGAACTGATCGGGGAAAAGTTGCGCTTTGCCCTGGCCCAGCCCTACACGTTGGAGGGCACGCCGACGCACAGTTCGCCCAGCATAGGCGCGACCATCTTCAACAGCGCCGATTACTCGGGCGACGAGTTGATCAAGCGCGCTGACATGGCCCTATACAAGGCCAAGCAGGCGGGCCGCAATTGCCTGTGCCTGGTCGATTGAGCGGGCTGGCGCGGCGACCACGCCAGGGCATGTCGGGCTCTAGGCGCCCAATCCCAACGGCAGCGAGCACTACGGCGCGCCGTCCTACTTCCGGCTGGTCGCTCGCCGCCGCCATGCCGGCTATCCCACACCAACCGGCGCCTTCGCCCATCTGATGATGAACCGGAAGCCAAGGGATGTGATGGCGTTCCTGCCCCGCGTTAAACCTGGAAAGCGCGTTAACACCGCCATTTCTGTTTGGAGCGGTATCGTTGATCATGACCTTGACCGCTTCGCGCTCAGCATAGCCGTCGGCCTTCGTCACCATGGCGCTGGCAATCAGGCCGTGGCGGTTATCGCTGAGGTATGGCCGATATAGCGCAACTCACTGCCGGTGTTATTACCCTTGCGGTACAAGCGGGAGTCCGGATCGGCTATGGACTGGTGGGTGTCATTGCTGCGCTTGCTGCTTTTGAAGTCGCCGCCGTCGCCGTTGTCGGTTCTTGGTGAAGACCGTCGGCATCCATACGGCATCGTCCATAGACAACCCGATAAACCAGCGGAACAGCAGGTTGTACTGGACCTGCTCGATCAACTGGCGTTCCGAGCGAACGCTACAGCACTTGCAGCAGCATGGCGCACAACAGCTTTTCAGGCGCGATACTGGGACGACCACCTTCCATGTCGGCTTCGTCCATTTCGGTGAACAGGCCATTCATCTTCGCCAGCGCGGCATTGGCCATCTACCGGATAGCACGCAGCGGATGGTTCGCCGGGATGAAGCCCTCCAGCTTGCGCACGGAGAACAGGCTTTCGGTGAAGGTATCCTGACCGCGCATCAGTTTTCCATAGCGGTAGGGGGATATCAGGATAACATTGGATGAACTGCCTCGGCTGGCCTCCCGAGACAATATTTCAGCAGCCTGCTAGCCGACATTCAGCGCCTTATGGGAAGTTCATTCGCTTTAGCTTCAAAAATCCAGGAACCATTACACGACAGGTGCGATGCGCTGCATCAAACGATCGAGATCGAGCAGGCACACGCTGTTGGTGTCGCCATCAGGCAGCGGCATCTCCAGCACCTCGTGCGACTCGGCCTGCAGGCAGCTGGACTCGCCCGGCTTCTTCATCAGTGAGGGCATCTCATAGCGCTTGCTGTCCTCGATAGCGACGATGTCGCACACGGCGTCGACCAGCAGGCCATAGCGATCCTCGCCGCGTTCGATCACCAGCACCTTGGCGTTGGTCATGTCGGTCGCCTCCATGTGATACAAGCGGCGCAAGTCAACCAGGCTGATGAGCTGCTGGCGCTGATTCATCAACCCGCACAGGTAATCCGGCATGCCGGGCGGGTGGCTGATGTCGCCGCCGTAATCGATGATCTCGCGCACCTGCTTGAGTTCCAGCGCCAGCAGATCGCCGACCCGGAAGGTCAGGTAGACATGGCGCTGGACGCGCTTGCCCGACGCCTTGTCGGAGGCTGGCGCCTCGTCGTCCGGGTACAGGTTGCGGTGGCCCTGGGCCATCGCCGCGATCTCTCCATTGGTGAAGATGTTGGCGTGATCGAGCAGGATCACGTCCGGCTGCCCTTCGCGGCTGACGCAGCCGGCGAACATGGCGCTGCGCGTTTTACTGAGCAAGGGGATAGCCAGCACTTCATCCGTGGTGAAGTGCACGATGCTGTCCACGCCGTCCACCAGGAAGCCGACTGTGGCGTCGCCGATGTGGGCCACCAGCACGCGCTGTTCGTCGCTGGCAGCTGCCGCCGTGCCGCCGGCCAGCATGGCGAAGTCCACCACCGGCACCTGGTGGCTGCGGAAATGCATGCGCCCCAGGCAAAGCTTGCTGTTCAGGACCGAGCCGACCAACTCCGGCACCCGAATAATTTCCTGGATCGCCAGCATGTCGAGCGCGAAGCGGGCACCGGCGGCTCGGAAGCTGATTGCATGGCGACGCGCGCCCACCACCCGCAGCTGACGGCGGGTCTCGGCGCCTGCAGCGCGCAGCGCGTGCACCTGCGGCACGTTCTCGATGTGGATCAGACGTTCGATGTCGAGCACCTGCAACAGGCGGCGCCCATCCTCCAGCTGGATGGTGCCGGCCACTACCCCTTGTGCCGAACCGTCCGCGTAACGCAAGCGGCAGCGTTGTTCCGGCCGCACGCGCAGGATCTCGCCGGTGGCGTGCACCAGCAGGCCGACCTGCACCTCCTGATAATCGATGATGGCCACCTTGTGCGTCGGCTCGGGGGCAGCGGCCTGCGGGTCGAACAGGCGCGCCAGGTTGACCACCGGGATCACGCTGCCGCGCAGGGTAAACATGCCTTCCAGATAAGAAGGTGCCAACGGCACCGCGGTGATGCGTTCCGGGAAATTGACCACCTCGCGGATACACAGGGCCGGCAGTGCAAATTCATCGCCGCCCAGCAGGAAGGAGCCGAACAGCTCCACCGCCGGAGCAGCGGCAGCCACCGGTGGCGCCGGTGGTACCACGTGTAGGGCGTCCATGCTTACACCACGAAGCCGGCCACCAGTTTGTTCAAATCGCCGGCCCGGGTATTCAGGCTGGCGGTCGAGGAGGCGATGCTGTCGCAGCTGCCGGCCGACTGCTCGGCCGCTTCGGCGATGTGGTTGATGGCCACGCTGACCTCGCGCGCCGACATCAGCTGCTCCTTGGCCTCGTGCGAGATCTCGGCGATCGCTTCGCTAGTCTTGCCGACGCCCTTGACGATGCGGTCGAAAGCTTCGCTGGCCTGGTGCGAGATGGCGGTGCCGGTGTTGACGCGCTTGACCGACTCGCTGATCAGCTTGGAGATTTCCTTGGTTGCCTGCGAGGAGCGTTCGGCCAACTTGCGCACCTCGTCGGCCACCACCGAGAAGCCCAGCCCGTGCTCGCCGGCGCGCGCGGCTTCGATGGCGGCGTTGAAGGCCAGCATATTAGTCTGGTTGGCGATGTCGGAGATCACCTTGACGATTTCGCCAATATCTTCCGAGGAGCGGTTGATCAGGTCCATGGCCTCGATCGAGCGCGCCACTGCCTGTGCGCCGGCGGCCGCTTCGTCCTGAGTGGCTTTGGCCAGATCATTGGCGTTGGAGGTGCTGCCTGCGATGGCATCGATGGAACGGGTCAGGCCGTCGATGGTGGCGTTCATTTCCTCCACCGTGGCGCCCAGCTCCTGCGAACCACCGGCCACCACGCCGGCACGGCTGGCGATAGCTTCGGCATCGTCGGCAAAGGCAGTGGCCGACATCACCACCTGCCCGATGACGCCGCGTAAGTCGCCCATCATCTTGGCAATGCTGCCGCCCAGCTGATCGAGCGGCTCCTCGCCGTCCACCTTGACTTCGGCGGTCAGGTCGCCCTTGGAGGCGCGCGCCACAGCATCGAGCAACTGGCTGATCTTGGCGGCGTCAGAGGCGGCCTTCTCCTTGATACCCTGCTCCATCAGCACCTGTTCGGTGATGTCGGTGGCGAACTTGACGATCTTGAAAGGTTTGCCGTTCAGGTCGAAGATCGGGTTGTAGGTGGCCTGGATCCAGATCACCTTGCCGCCATTGCCGATCCGCTTATAGCGCCCGCTGTCGAATTCGCCGCGGTTCAGCTTTTGCCAGAAGCGCTTGTAATCGACGCTGTTGGCAAATTCAGGATCGCAGAATATGCGGTGGTGCTCGCCGCGAATATCGTCCAGCGAGTAACCCATGGTCAACAGGAAGTTGTCATTGGCGGTGAGCACATGGCCGCCCATGTCGAACTCGATCACGGCCTGCGCCTTGTCGATGGCGCTAACCTTGCCCTCATACTCGGCGTTGCGCAGGCGGCTGGCAGTAATGTCGGTGGCGAATTTGATCACTTTATAGGGCTTGCCTTCGGCATCGAACACCGGGTTGTAGGAGGCGCTGATCCAGATTTCCTTACCGCCCTTGTCAATGCGTTTGTACTCGCCCTGCTCGAACTGGCCGGTGCGCAGGCGGTCCCAGAACTGGCGGTACTCGGCGCTGGTGGCAAACTCCGGCGCGCAGAACATCGAATGGTGACGACCCTGGATTTCCTCAAGTTGGTAGCCCATCGCGCTCAGGAGGTTCTCATTGGCGTGCAGGATGGTACCGTCCAGCTGGAATTCAATCACGGCCTGCACGCGGTTGAGTGCCGCGTTGATCGCTAGTAGTTCTACTTCTTGCAGTTGGCTTTGCGAGACGGTTTCAGTACGCATTTCGACACTCCAAATTGGCGCTGAGAGATAGGTCTCTCGAACTTAAATTGTTTCCATGTGGAAATTTAGTCTAGCTGATTCCTGCGTCCTCACAATTCTCATAGATGAAGTTTGATTGAAGGTTGTTCGTCCTTTCTGTGAATTTGCATCTGAATCCGCCGCCCCAATAAGTCAGCGCACGCGACTAGCAGGCTGCTGAAATACCTCTGCCGCATACCCAATTCCGGCCTCAAAAGGGGAACTTTACCCCTTAGCCATGTCGAAAAAATCGCTTGTAGCTCGTTTTACGGGGGGGGGGCGGCAATCCGGCGTGAGAGGTCATCAACCAGTATTTCAGCAGCCTGCTAGCGGCCCGCCGAGGCTTGTAGCTGGGCCGGGAGGTCAGCCATTACCCGGACTTCCTCCATCCTGAACGGAATGACTGCGCAGTGCAGGACAAGAAGCGTCGCTATTACGCCAACAATGACGGCAGCCGCATCAGGAGCGCCGACGGGGACTGTGGATTTTCGCCCGCGGCCATCGTCTCATGCTGCAGCGCATGGACAAATAGATCGTCATCGTCAACACCTACCTCTAGAAAACAAAAAGCCCGCTAGTTAGCGGGCCATCTGCTTGAAACTAACCGATCAACTATCTCATTCAGTATCATCGGTTTTGAGGGGCTGTTTGGGGGGTAGGCCAAACAACTTCATTTTCTTCCCTCTTGTTATGGCGGAAGCGGTGAGATTCGAACTCACGAACGGGTCTCCCCGTCGGCAGTTTTCAAGACTGCTGCCTTCAACCGCTCGGCCACGCTTCCTGAGTGGCAGCATTATACAGAATCAGCGCTACCTTGCCAGCTAATCCCGCCCATCGACCGCCTCAGGCCGCCTCAGGCCGCCTTATCCGCCTGCGCCGGCCGCCAGTTATCACGCAGCGCCTGCTCGAACTGCGCCGCCGGCAAGGGCTGCGAGAACAGATACCCCTGCACCTCGTCGCAACCCGACGATTTGAGGAAAGCCAGCTGCTCCACCGTTTCCACGCCCTCGGCGATCACCTTGTGCTTGAGCTGCTGGGCGATGCTGATGATGGTGCTGGCGATCGCGCAATCATTCGCATCGGCGGGAATGCCCGTGGTGAACGAACGATCGATCTTGAGCGTATCGATGGGGAAGCGCTTCAGGTAGGACAAACTCGAATACCCGGTCCCGAAATCATCGAGCGACAAGGTCACACCCAGCGCCGTAATCCGGTCCATGATGCCGATCACACGGTCAATGTTGTGCATCAGCGTGCTTTCCGTGATCTCCAGCTCCAGCCACGATGGCTCCAGCCCATAGCGCTTGAGCGTCTCCGTCACCCGCCCCGGCAGGGCCGAGGTGAATTCGCGCGCCGACACATTGACGGCCAGCCGGATCGGCGGCAAGCCCGCCTCTTTCCACTTCTGCGCCTGCGCGCACGCCGCTTCCAGCACCCATTCGCCGACTTGCACCACCAGCCCCGTGGCCTCGGCCAGCGGGATGAATTCGGCCGGCGGCACCAGCCCCCGTTCCGGATGGTGCCAGCGCACCAGCGCTTCGGCGCCGATGATCTTGCCCGTGCTGATCGAGAACTTGGGCTGGTAATGGAGCAGCAATTGCCCATTGCCCAGCGCATGCCGCAGCCCCGTTTCGATGCGCATGCGCTCCTGCATGCCCTGGTTCATGTCCTGGCTGTAGAACGCCACGTGGTCGCCATCGGCGTCGCCCTGCTGCTTGGCGCGGTACATGGCGATGTCGGCCAGCCGCAGCAGGGTTTCCGCGTCGGCGCCGTCCTGCGGATAGACACTGATGCCGATGCTGCCGCCGACCCGCAAGTCATGGCCGTCGATCAGGAACGGCGCACTGAGCGCCGTCAGCAGCTTGTGCGCCACCATGCTCGCTTCGTAGTGCTGGCTGATGTCGAACAGGCCGACGGCGAATTCGTCGCCGCCGAGCCGCGCCACCAGATCCTGGTCGCGCAGCACGCCGCGGAACCGGCGCGCCGCTTCGCGCAACAACTCGTCGCCGGCGTGCCGGCCCAGGGTGTCGTTGATCAGCTTGAATCGGTTGAGGTCGATGAACAGGACGCAACCCTGCAGCTTGCTGCGCTGGGCCACCGTCAGCGCCTGGTCCACCAGCTTGGTGAGCAGGCTGCGGTTGGGCAGGCCCGTGAGCGCGTCGTAATAGGCCAGGTGGTGGATGCGTTCCTCGGCCAGCTTGCGCTCGGTGATGTCGGTCAGGTAGGCGATCAGGCCGATCGAGCGGTCGTTGATGTCGCACAGCGGCGACAGGGACAGGCTGGCCCAGAACACTTCGCCGTTCTTCTTCTTGCGCCGCACTTCCATCAGGCGCCCGCCCTGCTCCAGGAAAGCGTCGCGGAAGCCGGTGTCTTCGTCGTCGTACAGGAACAGGATGTTGCGGCCCACGGCTTCCACGGCGCTGTAGCCGAACAGCCGCTCGGCACCCTTGTTCCAGCTGGTGATGAAACCGTTCAAGTCCATCGTCAGCACGGATTCGTGCATCTGGTCCAGAATCTGCGACTGGTGTTGCAACTGGGCTTCCACCTGCACGTAGGCATGGGTCGAGCGCTGCGCCAGCGAATGCACTTGCAGCACGCTGCCAGCCAGGCTGGCCAGGCTGGCCAGGTGCTGTTCATCGAGCGCGCTGTAGCCGTCGCGCCCGCTCACCACAAAGCGGCCGAACAACTGGTGTTCGAAGCGTACTTCCTGCACCAGCCCGCTGACCGGGGCGCCGCCCTCGCCGGCCTGCTCGTCGGCCGGCAGGTAGTAGCCCGCTGGGCTGTTGAGCACTTCGCGTGCGATGCGTCCCAGCTCCTCTGCCAATGCCTGGCCCCGCAAACGCAATACCGCGTCGCAGAGGGCGGCGCTGTGGTGCAGGAAGTTGGAGACGGGATGGGCCAGCATGGCTATAAGTTCCTGCTCACCTGGATCGCCCAGTGATAGGCCTGTAACTGGCCTTGCCAATAGGTTTCGTGATCGATGCCGGCCGCGTCCAGCGCGGCGGGCTCGGCCTGTTCGGCCAGGGTCAGCAGTTCACCGAGCGGGCCGGTGCGCTCGAGCAGCGCGCGCACCACGTCCAGGTCCAGGTTCAGGGCGCTGACGATGTCGGCCATGGGCATGCCCAGCAGTACGTCGAGCAGCGAGAACACGCCGGCCACGAAGGCCATGTCCTGCTGGTCGCGGTCGCCGCCTCGGGCCTTGCTCAGCGTTTCCATTTGCGAGGCGCGCACGGCCGCCAGCGGCAGCAAGGGGTTGACGCCGCCTTCGTCCTGCTGGCGCGCGTACAGCAACAGTTGCAGCCAGCGCTGCAGCTGGCGCCGGCCCAGCACGTTGATGGCCTGGCCGAAACTATGGATCGGGGTGCTGAGCGCGAAGGCGGCCGAATTCACCAGCTTGAGCAGGTGGTAGGACAGGGCCGGGTCTTGCTTGAGCAGTTGCTCCAGTTCGCGCGAATCGGCGTCGCGCGCCAGCATGCCCAGCAGCGCCAGCAGGCGCTTGCGCGAGGTGCCGTCGCCACTGGCGGAGTCCTCGGCCGGGTGGCGCGCGAAGTCGCCCATGAACCAGCTGAATCCGGCCGCGCGGCATTCGGCCTGGCGTTGTTGACTGTCGACGTGGCTGGCCAGGTGCGGCCCCGGCTGCGCCACCAGCGACAAGGCGGGCGGCAGTTCGGCCGCGCAGTTGAACTGCAGCGCGCGCGCACCGGCCTTGGTGGCGGCCGGGCCGGCCACGCCATCGACCATGATGCGGTAGCCGGCTTCGGCCAGCGCGCCACACTTCTTTTGCATGGCTTCATCGAGCAAGGCCACGGCCGGCACGCGCAGGATCACGCGGTGCGCAGGCAAGGACGCCAGATGGTTCGCTTCCAGCACGCGCGGATCGGGCAGCGGCAGGATGCAGTCGAGCGGCGCCAGCGCGCTCAGCGCGTCGGGATAGTTGAGCAGGGTCAGCGCGGCCTGCAGCACATTGTCCGTGCCGGCCGACCATTCGAAGGCCAGTGCCACCCACTCGTTATGAGCATTGGACACGGCATGCAGGCGCACGAGCGGAAACAGACTGGGTTGAGGCACGGACATCGGAATCTCGGTTGGGTCGTGCGCGTTATCTTAGTCCAAGTATTGTTGGAGAGCAATCAATTGCTGGGCAACCTATCCAACAAAACCGTGGCCTGACCAAGCGTTACGCGCACAACGTTTTATTTTTTGCAAGTAACAATTTTCCCTGGTGGGAACGGGAATATAGCAGATATTGGCGCGCCCGCCGGACACAGTTGAACAATGCGCAATGGGTTTAGTAGCGGCCTTCAACTTTTTCACCACAGACCAGTTCGCCGCACCGGCCGGCACTAGCCCCCGCGTCCGAACTGGGCATGCTGGACGGCGAACCGGATCAACTCGGCCTGCCCTTCGATGCCCAGTTTGCGCTTGATGTTGAGGCGGTGGGTTTCCACCGTGCGCACGCTCAAGTCCAGCGCGCGGGCGATCTGCTTGTTCGATTCGCCGTTGGCGATGTGGCGCAGCACTTCATGCTCGCGCACCGTCAGCTGGTCATCCTGGGCTGGCCCCTTGGCCAGCTGGCGCGCCAGGCCGGCGCTGTAGTAGATGCCGCCCGACATGACCGTCTCGATGGCCACCACGATATCCTTGCCCGGCGCATCCTTGAGCACGTAGCCGCGGGCGCCGGCCTGCATGGCCTGGGTCACGTATTCAAGCTTGTCGTGCATGGACAGCACCAGCACGGCGATGGCCGGATAAGCTTGCCGGAACTGGGCCGTGGCCTCGATGCCATTGCTGCCGCGCATGTTGATGTCCATCAGCACCAGGTCGGGATGGTACAGCCCGGCCTGCTCCAGCGCCTCGGCCGCCCCGCCCGCCTCGGCCACCACCTGGAACTGGGGCATGGCCTCGAGCCGGGCCCGCAAGCCATCGCGCACCAGCGGATGGTCGTCGACTAACAGAATTTTGATGACATCGTTCATGCGATTGATTGAGTACTCAACTATTATTCAAGGCCCGCGCCGTCACCAGCGTGCCGGCCGGCGACGAATCGATGGCGAACTGGCCGCCGATCGCTTCCATGCGCTCCATCATATTGCGCAATCCGATTCCGTGCTGGGGATGGAGGGCGATACTGTCCGCGTCGAAGCCCACGCCGTCGTCGCGGATGGTGAGCGTGACGCCGCTGCCATCGCCTTGCAGGCCGATATCGATGCGGCGCGCGCCCGCGTGGCGGCCGATGTTGGTCAGCGCTTCCTGGGCCACGCGGAACAGCACCGTGTTGGCCACGTCGGGCAAATCGTCGGTGGCGCCGTCGGCCACGAAATGGACGGGGATGGCGCTGCTGAGCGTCACTTCATGGGCCAGGTGGTCGAGCGCGGCGGCCAGGCCCAGGTCGTCGAGGATGGCCGGGCGCAGGTTGTGCGAGATGCGCCGCACTTCGCCCAGCACGTTGTTCAGTTGTTCGGCCGTGTGCTCGAACACGGCCTGGGCCGCCTGGCGCTGGGCCGCGTCGCCGCCCAGGCGGATGATGCCGGCCTCGATCTGCAGCTTGATCGACACCAGCCACTGGCTGATGCCATCGTGCAGATCGCGCGACAGCCGGGCCCGCTCCTCCTCCTGCGATTCCACCACGCGCTGGGCCAGCACCTTGAGCTTGGCGTCGGCCACCCGCGATTCGCTGATGTTGAGCGCCAGCCCGGAGCCGCCCACCACCAGCGCGGCGGCGATGGCGATGGCGGCGATCCACAGCATGGTGTTGCCGATGTTGGCCGACTGCTGGGCATCGATGCGGGCCAGCGCCTGGTCCACGTCGTCCAGGTAGATGCCGGTGCCCAGCATCCAGCCCCAGTCCGGCAGCGCCACCACGTAGCCCAGCTTGGGCGCGGCCTTGTGGCTCGATGGCTTGACCCAGGAATAGCGCACCAGCCCGCCACCGGCCTTGGCCCGTTCCAGCAGGCGCTGGATGGTGGGATTGCCCTGCTCGTCGCGCAACTGGAACAGATTCTGGCCCACCAGCTCCGGCTGGCGCGGGTGCATCAAGGCCATGCCCTGCATGTCGTACAAAAAGAAATAGCCATCGTCGCCATAGCTGAGCGAGGACAGGATGCGCTTGGCCTCGTCCAGCGCGGCCGCGTCGCCGCGCCCGGCCAGGTGGGCGATCGAATGCTGGGCCAGCGCCACGTAGTGCTTCAGTTCGGCTTCCTTGCTGGCCAAATAGGCTTGCTGGATGGTGTCGCGCTGCTGCTGGGCCAGCGCGCTGGCCTGGTGGCGCACGGCCAGCGCAATGGCGCACAACGCCAGGATCAGCGGCGTAATGGCCAGGAAGATGACTTTTTGCCGCAGTTTCATGTCGCGTCCACCAAGAAGGTTCCGTGCCGCATTCTACGCCGGACGGGCCAGCAAACCCTACGTAGTTCCACGTAGCGCAGCTGCGTAGTGCTGCGCTTGTTCCAGATATTGTGATCCTGAATACTATCCATAAGCTGCGGGCATGCCAAAACATCACGCCGGGCAGGCGCACAACGCAGCGTTCCACATTCTCTGGAGGGAAGTATGCAACACACACCGAACCGGCTCATGAGCCGGCTGGGCTGGACCGCCCTGTCCCTGGCCGGCGCCTGCGCGCTGGGCGTCATTGGCCTCAAGCGGGGCGAAACGATCAGCGCCATCTGGATCGTCATCGCCGCCGTCTGCGTCTACCTGATCGCTTACCGCTTCTACAGCCTGTTCATCGCCGACAAGGTGCTGGGCCTCGATGGCCGCCGCATGACGCCGGCCAACAAGCACAACGATGGCCTCGACCACGTACCGACCAACAAGTACGTGCTGTTTGGCCACCACTTCGCCGCCATCGCCGGCGCCGGCCCGCTGGTCGGCCCGGTGCTGGCCGCGCAGATGGGCTACCTGCCCGGCATGCTGTGGATCCTGGCCGGCGTCGTGTTCGCCGGCGCCGTGCAGGACTTCATCGTGCTGTTCATCTCCATGCGCCGCGACGGCCGCTCGCTGGGCGACCTGATCAAGTCCGAACTGGGCCAGGTGCCCGGCATGATCGCGCTGCTGGGTACCTTCATGATCATGGTCATCATCCTGGCCGTGCTGGCCCTGATCGTGGTCAAGGCGCTCACCAATTCGCCGTGGGGCAGCTTCACCGTGATGGCCACCATCCCCATCGCCCTGTTCATGGGCGTGTACTCACGCTATATCCGCGTGGGCCGCATCGGCGAGATTTCCGTGATCGGCTTCATCCTGCTGATGGGCGCCATCTTCGGCGGCCAGTACGTGCAGGGCAATCCGGCGCTGGCGCCCATGTTCACCTTCACCGGCACCGAACTGACGTGGATGCTGATCGGCTACGGCTTCATCGCCTCCGTGTTGCCCGTGTGGCTGCTGCTGGCGCCGCGCGACTACCTGTCGACCTTCCTCAAGATCGGCACCATCGTCGGCCTGGCGCTCGGCATCGTGCTGGTGTCGCCCTACCTGAAGATGCCGGCCATGACCAAGTTCATCGACGGCACCGGCCCGGTGTGGGCGGGCAGCCTGTTCCCGTTCCTGTTCATCACCATCGCCTGCGGCGCCGTGTCCGGCTTCCACGCGCTGATCGCCTCCGGCACCACGCCCAAGATGATCGAGAATGAACGCCATGCCCGCTTCATCGGCTATGGCGCCATGCTGATGGAATCGTTCGTCGCCATCATGGCCCTGGTGGCCGCCTCCACCATCGAGCCGGGCGTGTACTTCGCCATGAACAGCCCGGCCGCGCTGATCGGCACCTCGGCTGAGACGGCCGCCCATGCCGTGTCGCAATGGGGCTTCGCCATCACGCCGGACATGCTGACCCAGACCGCCAAGGACGTGGGCGAACTGTCCATCATCTCGCGCGCCGGCGGCGCACCGACGCTGGCGGTCGGCATGGCCAACATCCTGTCGGGCGTGATGGGCGGCAAGACCATGATGGCGTTCTGGTACCACTTCGCCATCCTGTTCGAGGCGCTGTTCATCCTCACCGCCGTGGACGCGGGCACCCGCGCCGGCCGCTTCATGCTGCAGGACTTGCTGGGCGCTTTCGTGCCGGCCATGAAGAAGACGGAAAACGTGTATGCCAACCTGCTGGCCACCGGCCTGTGCGTGGCGGCCTGGGGCTACTTCCTGTACCAGGGCGTGGTCGATCCGCTGGGCGGCATCAACACGCTGTGGCCGCTGTTCGGCATCGCCAACCAGATGCTGGCCGCGATCGCGCTGATCCTGGGCACCTGCGTGCTGTTCAAGATGAAACGGGGCCAGTACGCCTGGGTCACCCTGGCGCCCACGGCCTGGCTGCTGCTGTGCACGCTGACGGCCGGCTGGCAGAAGATCTTCGACGCCAACGTCAAGGTCGGCTTCCTGGCCCACGCCGCCAAGTACCAGGGCGCGCTCGATGACGGCAAGCTGCTGGCGCCGGCCAAGTCGATCGCGCAGATGCAGCAGGTGATCTTCAACGATTACCTGGACGCCTCGCTGGCCGGCTTTTTCATGGTGGTGGTGCTGGCCGTGCTCGTGTTCGGCGTGCGCACCGTGCTGGCGGCCCGCGCCAACGCCCAGCCCAGCACCCAGGAGAGCCCGCTGGTGCTGATGCCGACGGTGCAGTGATGTTAGTCGAACTGGTCAAGGCCGGCCGCTACCTGGGCCAGAGCGTGCGCCTGATGGTGGGCCTGCCCGAATACGATACCTACGTGTCGCACCGGGAAGCGACCCACCCGGGCGAACCGATGATGAGCTACGAGGAATTTTTCCGCGAACGCCAGGAAGCCCGCTACGGCGGGGCCGGCAAGCGCGGCGGGTGTTGCTGATCGACTACTGATCGGCTGCTGAGCTGTCTCCTGCTTCTGCCTTTGTTCCGCACCGCCCTTGCCGGCCGTGCGGAACTTTTTTTTGGGCCTCATGGTCTAACAGTGTTGAGCCGGGCAACCGGACTCGACGCGCAAGCCTTTGCCAACCATGAGGGCGACATGAGCGATACTTTTTCGTACCAGGAAGCATTCTCCCGCAACCTGGGCTGGGTCACACCGGCCGAGCAATCCGTGCTGCGCAACAAGCGCATCGCCATCGCCGGCATGGGCGGCGTGGGCGGCATCCACCTGCTGACGCTGGCGCGGCTGGGCGTGGGCGCGTTCCACGTCGCCGACTTCGACCAGTTCGACCTGGCCAACTTCAACCGCCAGGCCGGCGCCGCCATGTCCACGCTGGGCCAGCCCAAGGTGGACGTGCTGGCCGCCATGGCGCGCGACATCAACCCCAAGCTGGCGCTCACGCGCTTTCCCAACGGCGTGCACGAGGACAACCTGGCCGCCTTCCTCGACGGCGTGGACCTGTACGTGGACGGCCTCGACTTCTTCGCCTTCGCGGCGCGCCAGGCCACGTTCGCGGCCTGTGCCCGGCTGCGGGTGCCGGCCGTCACGGCCGCGCCGCTGGGCATGGGCACGGCCGTGCTGACCTTCCTGCCGGGCCGCATGACGTTCGAGGACTACTTCTGCTGGGGCCAGCGCAGCGACACGGAAAAAGCCCTGCGTTTTCTCGTCGGCCTGGCGCCGGCCGGCCTGCACCGGGCTTACCTGATGGACCCGTCCAGCATCAACCTGGCCCAGCGGCGCGGCCCGTCCACCATCATGGCTTGCCAATTGTGCGCGGGCGCGGCCGCCACCGAGGCGCTCAAGATCCTGCTGGGGCGCGGGCCCGTGCTGGCCGCCCCGCACGGCTGGCAATTCGACGCCTACCGCAACCGGCTGGTGCGCACCTGGCGTCCCGGCGGCAACCGCCATCCACTGCAACGGCTGGCCATGCTGATGGCCAAACGGGGCCTGCCGGGAGGTCGGCCATGAGCACGCTCGACCCCACGCTGGCACACATACTCGACCTGGCCCGCTGGGCGCCCAGCGGCGACAACACGCAGCCGTGGCGCTTTGAAATCGTCGACGCCCGCCACCTGGTCGTGCACGGCTTCGACACGCGCGACCATTGCGTCTACGACCTCGACGGCCATCCCAGCCAGATCTCGCTGGGCGCCCTGCTGGAAACCATGGCCTGCGCGGCCAGCCTGTTCCGCCTGTCCATGCAGGCGCGGCGCCGCCCCGGCCTGCCCGACAACCAGCCCACGTTCGACGTCGCGTTCACCAGCAGGCCGGGGGCCGAACCGGACCCGCTGGCGCTGGCCATCGAGCACCGCAGCGTGCAGCGCCGCCCGCTGAGCACGCGCGCGCTGACGCCGGTCGAACGCCAGGCCCTGCAAGCGGCCTTGCCGGCCGGCTACCGCGTGCTGTGGTTGGACAGCTGGGCCCAGCGCTGGGCCATGGCCAGGCTGCTGTATCGCAACGCCGGCCTGCGCCTGACCATGCCCGAAGCGCACCAGGTGCACCGCGCCGTGATCGAATGGAAAGCCCGCTACAGCAACGACCGCATCCCGGAACAAGCGCTGGGCGTCGATCCGCTGACGGCGCGCGTGATGCAGTGGGTCATGCAAAGCTGGGACCGCGTGGCCTTCTTCAATACCTGGCTGGCCGGCACGGTGGCGCCACGGCTGCAGATGGACCTGCTGCCCGCGCTGGCCTGCGCCGCCCACTTCGTGCTGGTGGCCGAGACTGCCCCGCGGCCGCAATCGACGGACGACTACGTGGCCGCCGGGCGCGCCATGCAGCGCTTCTGGCTGGCGGCGGCCCACGCCGGCCTGCAACTGCAGCCGGAACTGACGCCGCTGATCTTCGCCCGCTACGTGCGCGAGAGCCGGCCGTTCTCGCGCGCGCCCGGCATGCAGGCGCGGGCCCGCGCGCTCGCCGAACAGGCCCAACGGGTGATCGGCCAGCACGAGTTCGACCATGCCGTGTTCATGGGCCGCATCGGCGCCGGCGCCGCGCCCCGGTCGCGCTCGCTACGGCTGCCGCTGGACACGCTGATCGTGCCGGCGGCGCCGGCCCGGGAGTGAGCCATGCGCGCCATCAAACCAGGCGAAATCGCCTGTTTCCTGTCGTTGCTGGCCGTGATCGTGCTGGCCGGCGTGGGCAGCACGGCGCTGTTGCTGGGCCACCTGCCGCTCGGTGATTTTCGCGGCGTGCTGCTGCTGCTGGCCGGCGTGCTGCTGAGCTACCTGTGGGCCTTCCTCGTGTACCGGCTGTTCCTGCTGGCCATGCCGCTGCGCGAAGGCCCGGTGGCGCCCGGCTCGCGCGATGAGTTCGTGGCCAACGTCAACATCCTGTTCTACCTGATGCTGTTTAACGCGCTGATCCGCACCCACTTCCTGCCCGTGCCGCTGCTGCGCCTGGTGTACCTGGCGCTGGGTGCGCGGCTGGGCGCCAACACCTACAGCGCCGGCGTGTTGCTCGATCCGCCACTGACGCGCATCGGCGCCAACACCATCATCGGCCATGACGCCGTGATTTTCGCCCACGTGATCGAAGGCGAGCGCATGGAACTGAAGGCCGTCACGATAGGCGACGGCGCCACCATCGGCGCCACCGCCGTCGTGATGGCGGGCGTGGCGATCGGCGACGGCGCCATCGTCTCGGCCGGGGCCGTCGTGGTCAAGGATAGCCAGATCGGCGCCGGCGAAGTGTGGGGCGGCGTGCCGGCCCGGCGCTTGAAAGGACCGGGCGGCGCGGCCTAGCGGCCTGTCGGCGTTCTTGACAGTTGCGCAGGCAGGCGCATCGGCGCGAGCGTGCCAAGTCCTTGATTAAACACACAAAACACCCGATGGCAGGGAACTTGCTCAGAACAAGGCACAAAACCGGCAACTGGGTTTTGCTGCAAGACTCTCAGTTCAACTTCCTCTGGAGACTGTCATGAAATCCTATCGAGCCACACTACCGGGCGCGCTCATGGCCACGGCGCTGGCCGCCGCGCTGGCGGCACCGGCCGCCATGGCCCAACCCCTTGTGGGACTGTCCAGCGCCGGCAACGGCATCTACGACACCTATGCCGACTTGTGGACCAACGTCACCGACACCGGCCTGGCCACCGGCTTCATTCCCGGCCTGACTGTCGGGGGCCCCGGCGGCGCGGCCCCCTATCTGACGGAATTGCGCACCCAGATGGTGGTCGGCACCATGACCAACAGCAATATCCCGGCCCTCGTCACGCCGGCCGGCCTGAACAGCACGTTCGAGCTCAGCAAGATCGTGCGCTTCCAGGAACTGGTCGATGCCCAGACGCCCACCACGGCCCACTTCACCCTGCCTGGCAGCCAGTCGGCCGCCATGGACGTGGACCCGGCCCACGCCGGGGTGCAGAACTTCGCCGTGTTCTTCGACCGGCTCGGCACCAGCAAGGCCGTGCCCGGCGACGGGGCGGGCACGGTGCGCTGCTATGGCGCCGGCATCACCTCCGCGGGCTGCGGCGCCGTCGGCGACCCCGATGGCGACGGCACGCTGATCATGTCCGGCCACCTGGTGTTCAACGACGCCAGTTTCACGGCCAGCGGCGGGGTCGGCACGGGCTCGTTCGACTCGCGTTTCTCACTGGACTATGTGAACCCATTATTCCTCGACGTCGGCACCGCCAGTATATTCCGCGACAAGTTCACCGGCACCACCAATGTGCCGTCATTCTTCCAGCCCGCCACCATGTGGGATGGCACGGCGCCCGACCCGGGTGGCGTGCCATTCCTGAAAGTCGATTCCTCGCAAAGCTTCGCCGCCGTGCCCGAGCCGGCCACGCTGGCCCTGCTGGGATTGGGTTTCGCCGGCCTGGCGCTGGGCCAACGCCGCAAACAGGCCAGCTAAAACACGTGAGGCTGCCCCGTCTTCTCCTTGATCCGGCAGTCGATGCCGGATTTTTTTACATTAGCCGGGGAAATTCCCGTCCTGTTCCACCGAGCTCAAGCCAAGTCCTTGTTTTGCCAATGAAAATGATAGCTGGCTTGGAACTTGCGTTGATCTGGCTACGATCCCGGTCCGGGATCCCTGCAGCACCATCCTGTTCCAGACTGTGCTTCACTTAACTTGGGAGTCGCCATGAAACACACCACACTCACGCTGGGCGCCCTGGCCATCGCCGCCACGGTGGCCCTGCCCGGCACGGCGCAGGCCGGCGCCGCCATTGGCCTGTCCACTGCAGGCAACGGCATCTACACCACCTACGCCGACCTGTGGACCAATGTGACCGACACGGCAGTAGCGACGGGCTTCGTCCCCGGCCTGACGGTCGGCCCCGGCGGCGCCGCGCCCTACGTGACGGAACTGCGCACGCAAAACGTCACCGGCACCATGAGCAACAGCAACATCCCCGCCATCGTCACGCCCGCCGGGCTGAACTCAGCCTTTGAGCTGAGCACCGTGGTGCGCTTCCAGGAACTGGTCGATGCCCAGACCCCCACCACGGCCCACTTCACGATGCCGGCCACGCAGTCGGCCGCAATGGACGTGGACCCGCTGCACGCCGGGATCCAGAACTTCGCCGTCTACTTCGACAACCTGACGCCCGTGGGCGGCCCCAACAGCAAGGCCGTGCCCGGCAACGGCACCGGCACGGTGCGCTGCTACGGCACCGGCAGCACGTCGGCCGGCTGCACCGGCGTTGGTGACACGGACGGCGACGGCACGCTGATCCTGTCGGCCCACCTGATCTTCAACGACGCCAGCTTCACGGCCGCCGGCCCGATCGGCACCGGCTCCTTCGATTCGCGCTTCATGATCGACTACGTCAATCCCCTGTTCCTCGACGTGGTGAGCGGCGCCATCATCAGCAACAAGGAAACGGGCACCACCAACGTGCCATCGTTCTTCACGCCGGACGTGATGTGGGACGGCACGGCGCCCACCACCGTGCCGGAACTGAAGGTCGATGGTTCGGTCAGCTTCACGGTCGTGCCGGAACCGGCCACGCTGGCCCTGATGGGATTGGGCTTCGCGGGCCTGGCGCTGGGCACGCGCCGCCATCCGGCGGCATAGCCAGCTTGGGCCACGGCCGTCTTCTAAGGTCGCGGCCCGGCCGGCGACGCCAGTGCGGTGGCCAGCAAGGCCGCGAACCGCTCGCCTGCCCGGTAGTGGCGAAATTGCTGGCCGATGCGCACGGCCGCGCCGTACGCATGCGACTGGTTCAACAAGCTGTCCGCGGCGTACCGCACGGCGGCAACACTGAGCCGGTCGGCGCGCAGCAAGGCGCCGGCGCCGGCGGCCACGACGCCGGCCATGTTCAGGAACTGGTCCAGGTTGCCGGCGATGCCCAGCACGGGCACGGCAGCCGTCAACGCTTGCTGGCTGGTGGGACTGCCGCCATTGCACACGACCAGGCTGGCCCGGCGGGCCGCCTCGTCGCCGGGCAGGTAGCTGGCCACGCGCGCATTGTCGGGGACGGTCGCCGGCATGGCCTTGCCCGCCGTGGCGGCGATCACGGTCAACGGCAAGCCGGCCAGGCCCGCCAGCACGGTGGGCAGCAGCGCGCCCTGGCCTGAACTGCCCAGCGTCACATACACCACCGGCAATTCTGGCGGCAAGCTGTCCCACCACGGCGGCAACGCGACAGGTGGCGACCACGTGACCGGCCCCAGATAGCGGTGGCTGGGCGGCATGGCCTGCGGCGGGAACAGTTCCGGGATGTCGGCATAGGCGGTCCAGTCGGCATCCGTGTAGACGCGGCGCAAGTCCCAGCCCAGCGAAGGCAGGCCATGCAGGCGCCGCACGCGGTTCAGCGGCACCGTGTGCGCCGCGAACGCCAGCGGGCGCACCAGCCGGAACAAACCGTTCGCCAGCGCCAGCGGCAGGTGGCGGGCCAGGGGAATGGCCGGTACGCGGTAGTGCTGGCGCACGTAGGGACTCCAGTAGGCGTTGCTCACCGTAACGTAGGGCACGCGGGCCAGCCGGGCGCTGACGGACAGCGACAGCCGGAAGTCGCCAACCACCAGATCGGGCCGGACCTCGGCCAGCAGCCGCCGGTCGTCCTCCACGTAGCGGCGCAGTGTAGCCTCGTCATACACGGGACGGCCCGCCGCCAGTGCCGTCAGAAATTGCGCGCCCGGTATGCTGGCGATGGGCCAGTATTGCAGCACAGCGCCAGCCAGCATGGCCTCGTGGCCGGGCGCGCACGCGAAGTGCACGTCATAGCGCCGTGCATCGAGCGCGCCGGCCAGCGCCAGCGGCCGCCCCACGTGGGCCAGCGTCACCGCCTCGGCCACAAACAAGATCTTTTTGCGCTGCATGGTACCCGCCTCCCAGCTTGCAGCTTGCAGCGCGGTGCTCGATGCTGTTTGACTTCGCTCAATGGTGAGCCAGATGGCTGGTGCGCGGCGGGCCGGCCTCGCCTCCACTGGCAAAACGCAAGGCGCTCAAGGTCGCGCATGGATTAGATACAGATCAACGTCCGCAACGCGCCCAAGCTTATATTTTTCCTCGTAGCACCGTCCAGCGTCGTCCCATCACCCATGACGCGCCGCCGCCGCGGCGCTTGAGCCAGCCGCCCATGCAAACCGAGCGCCACCGTGTCACCAGCCCCAGCGCGACTGGATAAACCACCATGTTCACACGCGAACGCTCCAGCCTGAGCCAGAAACTGACCAAGATCGCCGTGCTGTCGACGGGCAGCGCGCTGCTGTTGGTATTGGCCGCGTTCGTGGCCACCACCGTCCTTGCTCACCGCGACAGCGCGCGACGCCAGTTGGCGTCACTGGCGGCCGTGATCGGCGCCAGCGGCATGGACGCGTTGACGACGGCCGACCGCCACCGCGCCAGCGCGGCGCTGGCCGTGCTCGCGGTCCAGCAGGACATCGTGCAGGCCGCCCTGTACGATGGCGACGGCGCGCTGCTGGCCAGCTATGTCGCTCCCGCCGATGCCAGGGCGGCCCCGCCGGCGCTGGGCAGCACCGCCCTGGCCGGGCTGGGCGGCGCCGCGCGCGCCGAAGCGAGCGGCACCCTGTTGGCGCCGGCGCTGCGCCTGACCCTGCCCATCGTCGGCAACGGCGGCCAGCCTGTGGGCGCCGTGATGCTCGAGGCGGCCCAGCGCGGCATGTGGCTGGACATCGTGAAATACGCGGGCGCGGCCGGGGCCGCGGCCCTCGTCTCGCTGGCGGTGGCACTGGCGGTGGCGGCCCGCTTCCGCGCCAGCATCGCCGAGCCCGTCACCAGCCTGATCGCGGCCGCCCAGCGCGTCACCAGCAGCCAGACTTACGCCCACCGGCTGCAGCACCAGCGCGACGATGAACTGGGCGTGCTGATCGACAGCTTCAACAACATGTTGGCCCAGGTCGAGGGCCGCGACGCCAAGCTGGCCCAGTACCGCGACCAGCTCGAACGCCAGGTCGGCGTGCGCACCGAGCAGCTGGAGAAGGCCAAGAACGCGGCCGAGGCGGCCAGCCAGGCCAAGAGCGCCTTCCTGGCCACCATGAGCCATGAGATCCGCACGCCCATGAACGGCGTGCTGGGCATGACGGAATTGTTGCTGGCCACCCCGCTGACGGAGCAACAGCGCCACTACACGAACATGGTCCAGCGCTCCGGTGAACATTTGCTGGTCATCATCAACGACATCCTGGACTTTTCCAAGATCGAGGCGGGCAAGCTGACGGTGGAATACCTCCATTTCAACCTGCGCGAATTGCTCGACGACATAGACAACGTGTTCGGGCCGCAAGCCCAGGCCAAAGGCTTGCGGCTGGAGCTGCTGATCGCCCCGCACACCCCGATCGCCGTGTACGGCGCCCCCAACCGGCTGCGCCAGGTCATCGTCAACCTGCTGGGCAATGCCGTCAAGTTCACGGAGACGGGCAAGATCACGCTCAAGGTGACCGTCACGGACGAGGACGCCCAAGCCGTGGGCTTGCGCTTCGAAGTGCACGACACGGGCATCGGCGTGTCCGGCGAAGCACGAGGCCGCATTTTCGATTCGTTCTCCCAGGCCGACGGCTCCACCACCCGCAAGCATGGCGGCACGGGGCTGGGCCTGGCCATTTCCAAACAACTGGTCGAATTAATGGGCGGGAAAATTGGCGTCGACAATGCGCTATCGCAAGGGTCCATCTTTTGGTTCACAGTAAATTTTGACAAGCGCCGCGTCGATGCCGACGATCCCGCTTTCAATCGCAAACTCACCCAGGGGCTCCGAGCTTTGATCGTCGATGAACATCCCGCCAGCCGCGCCGAGCTGGAGCGCCGGCTGGCGAGCTGGCACATGCAGTGCGACAGCTGCGACGCCGGCGCCAGCCTGGAACGGTTGCAACAGGCCGCCGCGCGCGGCCAGCCCTACCACGTGGCCGTGCTCGACATGGCCTTGCCGCGCACCAGCGGCCTGGCGCTGGCGGCCACCATCCGGGCCGACGCGGCGCTGGCCGGCCTCAAGGTGCTGCTGCTGAGCACCGAACGCGAGGCGGCCGACAGCGTGCAGCGGCGCGAAGCGGGCGTCGCCTACCAGCTGATCAAGCCGGCCCGCGAATGCGACCTGTACGATTGCATCACCGCCCCGCCCGCCGCAGCCGACCAGTCCCGGCCGCCACCGCCGCCCACGCGCAGCGAAGCGCTGCGCAGCGCCCCGGTGCACGCCGAGCCATTGCGCGCGCCCGCCAGCGCAACGCCGGCGCCCCGCCCCACCATGCCCTTGCCCCTCCCCGCGGGCGCGGCCGGCGACAGCGCCGTGCCGCCGCGCGCCACGGCCGCCCCGGCCCGCAAGCGGCGCAAGGTGCTGCTGGCCGAAGACAACCCGGTCAACGTGGAGGTGGCCAGCGCCATGCTGGAAGGATTGGGACTGGAAGTGCGCCGTGCCGGCAACGGGGCCGAAGCGCTGCGCGCAGTCCAGGCCGAGCATTTCGACCTGGTGCTGATGGATTGCCAGATGCCCGTCATGGATGGCTTCGCCGCCACGTCCGAAATCCGCCGCCACGAACAGCAGCAAGGCCGCGCGCGCAGCCTGCCCATCATCGCCATCACGGCCAACGCGCTGCAGGGCGACCGCGAATCGTGCCTGGCGGCCGGCATGGACGACTACCTGAGCAAGCCGTTCACCCAGCAATCGCTGGGCCAGACCATCGCGCGCTGGCTCAAGTTGCCGCGCGCCGCCCTGCAAGCGCCGCAGCGGCCGGCGCTCCCGGCCCGGGCCGACGCGCCACCGGCGCCCGTGCCCGCCACAGCGTCGGCCACGCACGACAACATCAACCGCCAGGCCCTGGACAACATCCGCGCCCTCAGCCCCGGCAACGGCAACGCCCTGCTCGAACGCGTGCTGCAAGCCTACGTCAACGACACGCCCACCCATTTGCAGACACTGCGCCAGGCCATCGCCGCCACCGACGCCAACAGCCTGCGCAAGGCGGCCCACAGCCTCAAGTCCAGCAGCGCCAACGTGGGTGCCGAAGGGCTGGCGCAAGCGTGCAAGGAGATGGAGCAACTGGGGCGCAACGGCAGCACCGTGGGCGCGGCCGACATGCTGGCCGGCATGGAACGGCAATTCCAGGCCGTGCGCCAGTCGCTGAACACCATCCTGGAAAAGGAAACCTGATATGGCATCGCCTCTCTCCCCCAAACGCGGCCTGGTGCTGGTCGCGGACGACGACCCCGTGATGCGCCTGCTGATGCGCGAAATGCTGGAGCAGGTCGGCCTCGACACACTGGAAGCGGAAGACGGCGCCCAGGCGCTGGCCTGCTATCGCGGCATGGCGCCCGACCTGGTGCTGCTGGACGTGGACATGCCGGCCATGGATGGCTACGCCGTGTGCCGCGCGATCCGGGCCAGCGAAACGCAAGCCGCCGTGCCCATCATCATGGTCACCGGCAGCGACGACCTGGAAGCGGTCACCCTGGCCTACGAGGAAGGGGCGACCGATTTCGTCTCCAAGCCCATCAACTGGCCCATCCTCGGCCACCGCGTGCTGTACGTGCTGCGCGCCAGCGACGCCATCGCCCGCCTGCGCATCGCCGACGCCCAGAACCGGGCCGTGCTGGCCGCCATCCCGGACACCTTCTTCCGCCTCGACAAGGATGGCTATTACCTCGATTATGAACAGGGGCACGACGCCCACGCCGGCTTCGCCAGCGAACACTGCGCGGGCCGCCACCTGCGCGACGTGCTGCCGCACGATATCGCGCAGCGCCTGCTGGAACAGGCACGGGCCGTGCTCGAACAGCAGCAGGTACGCTCGGTCGACTACGAGCTGGTGCGGCACGACGCCATCCACCATTTCGAGGCGCGGCTGGTGGCCACGGGACCGGACGAAGTGCTGGGCCTGGTGCGCGACATCAGCGAGCGCAAGCGCACGGAAGAACAGATCCGGCGCCTGGCCTATTGCGACAGCCTGACGGGCATCCCCAACCGGCAAGCGTTCCTGGAAACGCTGGAACGCGAACTGACCCGCTCGCGCCACGGCGGCAAGAAGTTCGCCGTGCTGTTCATGGACCTCGATTCGTTCAAGCGCATCAACGACACGCTGGGCCACAACGTGGGCGACCATTTGCTGAAGGCCGTCTCGGAGCGGCTGCGCGAGACGATACGGCCCAGCGACCTGGTGTCGCGCGCCGAGCAGCACGGCAACAACCTGGCCCGGCTGGGCGGCGACGAATTCACCATCCTGATCCCCGACCTGGAGCGGGTGGAGAACGCGCTCAACGTGGCGCACCGGGTCAAGGAAGCGATGCGCCGGCCGTTCCTGATCGAAGGGCACGAAATCTTCGTCACGGCCAGCATCGGCATCTCGCTCTACCCCGAGGATGGCGAGGATTGCAACTCGCTGCTCAAGTACGCCGACACGGCCATGTACCACGCCAAGAACTGCGGCAAGAACAACGCCAAGCTGTACAGCTCCTCGCTGACGATGCAGATCATGAGCCACGTCAAGCTGGAAGTGGGCTTGCGCCGCGCCTTGCAGAACCACGAGCTGTATTTGCTGTACCAGCCCCAGATCGACGTGCCCAGCGGCCAGATCGTGGGCGTGGAAGCGCTGGTACGCTGGCGCCATCCGGAACGGGGCATCATCTCGCCCACCGAGTTCATCCCGCTGGCCGAGGAGACGGGCTTGATCGTGCCGATCGGCGAATGGGTGCTGCGCACGGCCTGCGCCCAGGCGCGCAGCTGGGCCGACATGGGGCCGCAGCCGGTGCGCATGGCCGTCAACCTGTCGGCCAAGCAGTTCAAGGACGACAACCTGACCCAGGTCGTACTGACGGCGCTGCAGGAAACGGGCCTGGCGCCGGGCCTGCTGGAACTGGAACTGACGGAAGGCACGCTGATGGACGACGCGCGCGCCACCATGATCACGCTGGACCAGTTGCGCGGCATCGGCGTGTACCTGTCGATCGACGACTTCGGCACCGGCTACTCGTCGATGAACTACCTCAAGCGCTTCGACGTGCGCGCGCTCAAGATCGACAAGAGCTTCATCAGCGGCCTGCCGCAGGATTCAGAAAACGCCGCCATCACGCGCGCCATCATTGCCATGGCGCACGGGCTGAAGATGGCGGTGGTGGCCGAAGGCGTGGAAACGGATGAACAGTTGGTGATGCTGGAACATTACGGCTGCGACCTGGCCCAGGGCTATTACCTGGGCCACCCTTCGCCGCCCGAATCGATCACGCTCATGCTGCGCAACCAGTATGCGCTGGCCAGCCCGGCCACGTTATGAACCGGCTGGCCCAGGCCGCGAACATCGCCCGCTTGGTTGGCAAGCTGCCCGCCAACGCCCGCTCGAGCGTGCAATTCCGGCCGCTGCCCAACGGTGGCCTTGCCGCCCAGGCCACCTCTGCCGGGCGCGTGACGGGCTCGTTCGCCGTGTATGAAAAGCAAATCGACGCCGACGGCGTGACGGTCCAGTACAGCAAGACCACCTACGATCCGTTTGGGATTATCATCAACGTCAAGGACAAACTGGCGGGAGGCGTGTTCCCATGATCGCGGTGGAAAATGAACGGCTGGAACTGGTGCGGCGGCTGCTGGCCTGCACCCTGCCGCTGCAGGCAACCCTGTCCGCGCTGGCCGCCATGGGCTGGGACTATGACGGTCTGCCCGTTGTGATGACGGAAGATCATATCGCCGCCGTGCTGCGCCGCTTCCTGGCCGGTGGCTTGTCGCCCGCGGATGTCGAAACCTGGGCCAACGGCGTGGAGGGGCGCGACGACATCGCCACCGCGTCTGCCAGCGAGCACAGGATGACTGCGATCATCCATGAACTCGCCAACCCCGCGCTGCACCAGCCGCTGGCGCCCGCCAGGGCCGGTGCCCTGCTCGCGGAGCTGGCCGCCGGCTAAGGGGGCGCTGTGCCGCTTACAGCACCTTGTCCTGCCGCAACGCGGCGATGTCCTGCTCGCTGTAGCCGAGCGCAGCCAGCACTTCGTCATTGTGCTGGCCGAGCGCCGGCCCCATCCACTTGGTGTGGCCCGGCGTGGCCGACAGCTTGGGCGAGATGGCCGGCAGCTTGACGGGCGTGCCGTCCGGGAAATGGTGCTGCTCGAACATCTCGCGCGCGAGGAATTGCGGGTCGCTCATCATGTCGCGCACCGAGTAAATCTTGCTGGACGGGACATCGGCCGCCTTCAGCACGGCCAGCGCGCTATCGATGTCCTGGGTGTCGCACCAGGACTGGATCGCCTGGTCGATCTCGGCCGTGCGCGGCACGCGGCCATCGTTGCGGGCCAGTTGCGGGTCGCCCGCCAGGTCGATGCGGCCGATGGCCAGCATCAATCGTTTGAAGATGGCATCGCCATTGCCGGCGATGACGATGTTGTCGCCATCGCGCGTGGTGTAGGTGTTCGATGGCACGATGCCCGGCAGCGCGCCACCCGTGCGCTCGCGGATCACGCCAGCCTGGTCATATTCGGGCACCAGCGATTCCATCAGGTTGAACACGGATTCGTACAGGGCCACGTCCACCATCTGGCCCTCGCCGCGTTCGCGCCCGCCCGTGGCGTCGCGATGGCGCAGCGCCATCATGGCGCCGATCACGCCATGCAGGGCGGCCACGGAATCGCCGATCGAAATGCCCACCCGCAGCGGCGGGCGGTCCGGGAAGCCGGACACATAACGCAGCCCGCCCATCGATTCGCCCACGGCGCCAAAGCCGGGCAGGTCTTTCATCGGGCCAGTCTGGCCGAAGCCGGACAGGCGCACCATGATGGTGGCCGGGTTGACGGCCTTGAGCTGCTCGTAGCCCAGATCCCATTTCTCCAGCACGCCAGGCCGGTAGTTCTCGATGATGATGTCGGCTTCCAGCGCCAGCTGGCGCGCGATGGCGCGGCCGCGCTCATCCTTCATGTTGAGGGTGACGCTCTTCTTGTTGCGCGCCTGCACCGACCACCACAGCGAGGTGCCGTCCTTGAGCACGCGCCACTGGCGGATCGGATCGCCGCCTTCGGGCGCTTCGATCTTGATCACCTCGGCGCCGAACTCGGCCAGCATGCGGGCGCAGAACGGCCCCGCGATCAGGGTGCCCAGTTCCAGGACTTTGATGCCGGCCAGCGGCCCGGCCAGATTAGCTGCGGATGTCGTCATGAGATGGTGGGAAAGTGGTGGGATCAGGTACTGCGGCGGTCCAGCATGGCGCGCGCGATGGTGCCCGCGTCGACATACTCCAGTTCGCCGCCGACGGGCACGCCACGCGCCAGCCGGCTCACTTTGAGGCCGCGCGCCTTCAGCATTTCGCTGATGTAGTGCGCGGTCGCCTCGCCTTCATTGGTGAAATTGGTGGCCAGCACCACTTCGTTGACCACCCCGTCGCTGGCGCGCGCCAGCAGCTTTTCCAGGTGTATGTCCTTGGGACCGATGCCGTCCAGCGGCGAGAGCCGCCCCATCAGCACGAAATACAGGCCCTTGTAGGTCAGCGTCTGTTCTATCATCAGCTGGTCGGCCGGGGTTTCCACCACGCAGAGCAGGCGGCGGTCGCGCTGCTCGTCGGCGCAGGTATCGCACACCTCCTCCTCGGTGAAGGTGTTGCACAGCGCGCAGTGGTGCACGGACTCCACGGCCTGGTGCAAGGCGCGCGACAGCATGTCGGCCCCCTCGCGGTCGTGCTGCAGCAGATGGAAGGCCATGCGCTGGGCCGACTTGGGGCCGACGCCGGGCAGGCGGCGCAACGCTTCCGTCAGGAATTCAAGCGACTTGGACATGACTTGGACATGCGCTCACGCCTGGCGGAACGCGCTCAGGGCATCGGCCGTCATGGTGGGGATGAATTCGGTGATCTGGTAACTGGCGATGCCGGCCTCGTTGAACGGATCGAGTTCGATCACGGCCTCGATGTCGGCGCGGCTGTCGGCCGTGGCCAGGATCACGCCGCCGGTGCGCGGCACCATGCGGCCCGACATGAGGAAGGTGCCGTTATCGTACTGCTCGCGCAAAAATTCCCGGTGCGCGCCAAGCAGCGCATCGACCTGTTCGGCCGGTTTCAAATACGTGAGCGTGATGATGAACATGGCAGTCGGTATTGCTTAGAAAGGCATCTTGAAGCCGGCCGGCAGGTTCATGCCCGCCGTCAGGCCGCCCATTTTTTCGGCGGAGGTGGCCTCGGCCTTGCGCACGGCGTCGTTGAAGGCGGCGGCCACCAGGTCTTCCAGCATGTCCTTGTCGTCGGCCAGCAGCGACGGGTCGATCGAGACGCGCTTCACATCGTTCTTGCAGGTCATCACAACCTTCACCAGGCCGGCGCCAGACTGGCCTTCCACTTCGATCAGGGCCAGTTGTTCCTGGGCCTTCTTCATGTTGTCCTGCATTGCTTGCGCCTGCTTCATCAGGCCGGCCAGTTGGTTCTTCATCATGGTGGGATACTCCGTCAATTAAGGGATGTGAGTTGAATTCAGTTCGCCGCCGGCGCCGTTGGCGGCGGCGGCACGATGGAGCCGGGCACCACGAAGGCGCCGAACTCGCGAATCATGCTGTTTACAAAGGGATCGTTGGCCACCGTTTCCTCGGCGGCGCGCTGGCACGCCTCGCGGAAGGCCTGCGCTTCCGCGCTGGCCGTGTACCAGGCCGGGCCCAGTTCCGTGTCCACGCGCACGGCGCGGCCGAAGCGCTCATTGAGCGCCAGGGTCAGCTTCTCCACATTGCCGGGCGTGCGCCACGTTTCGATCGGCACTTTCAGCTTGAACACGGCGGCATTGCCATCGATGGTGCAGCTGATCAGTTCGGCCTGCATGGCCAGTTGCTGGGCCACGCCGCGCAGCGGCAAGGCGGCGGCCACGGCCGGCCAGTTGCCGTCCCAGTCCAGTTCGGGCACCGGCGTGATCACGTAGGCGTAAGGCGCCTTGGCCGGCGGTGGCGCGGGCCGGCTGGCGGGCGCCGCTGGCGGCTGGGCGCCATGACCGCCTTGCGCGCCGGCGTCGGCGGGCGCGCTCATGGCCACGGCCGTGTCGTCGGAAAACTCCGTCACCCAGGGTGGCAGGTCGTCCTCTGGATCGGCCTGCTTAGTCGCGGGTGGCGCGTACGATTGCGGCGCTGGCTGCGTAACTTGCGGACGCGGCGCGGCTTGCTGCGGCGCGACCTGGCGCACGGGCGCTTCCAATACGGCCGTGTTGGCATCGCCGGCCATCGCCGGCGGCATGTCTTCCCACGGCGCCGGGCCGCGCGCGGCTGCTGGGGTACTAGCAGACGACATGGCCGATTGGGGTGGCATCGCCATCGCGGAAGCGGAAGGCGCAGCCGGGGAAGATGGTGCGGGCGCGGCGCCATAGCCTGCCTGCGCTGCCGGCGCGAACGCCGATGGTGCCGCAGCTGCGGCGGGCGCGGACGCTGCGGACGCTTGTGCGGAAGCGGACGGCGCTGCGGCCGCTGGCGCGGGTGTCGCCATCGCCGCCGGCGCGGCCGCCGTCGCAGCTGGCGTGCTGGCTGGCGGCAACGGACGGCTGCCGCCGGTGGCCGCCTTGGAGGCGGCGCGCGCCGCTTCCAGCGCCGCGTTAATGGCGGCACGGGCCGGGCTGACAGGCCCGCCCGACGCAGCCGGCGCTGCTGGTGCTGGCGCGGCGGCCGGTGGCACGGCGGCCGCCTGCGGCATCATCGGTGCGGCGGGCGGCGTCGCGGCCGGCGCCGCCGGCCACGCGGCAGCATCGCCTGCGCCCTGCTCCGCGCGCGCGGCAGGGACTGGATGATCGGCCGGTTGCGCGGGCGCAGGCGCGGCTGGCGGCGCGCTGAACGACGGTGCGGCCTGTGCGGCGAATTGCTGCGCCGGGGCGGACGATTGCGCCGTCGGCGCGGCGGCGTCGGCGCGCGCCATGGCGGCGGCCGCGCCAGCCACCACGGCGGGCGGCGTCACACTGGCATGGCTGGCGTTGACCTGCGCGGCTGCGCGCGCGGCAGGTGCGGCGGCGGCCCGCGCGGCGGCCACGGCGGCCGGACGAGAGATCGCAGCAACCGCGGCCGGCGCGGCGGCGGGCACACCTTCGGCGCCCCCTACGCCGGGCCGAAAGGCCAGCATGCGCAGCAGCGTCATCGAGAAGCCTGCGTATTCATCGGGCGCCAGGCCCAGCTCGTTGCGGCCATGGACGGCGATCTGGTAGAACAGCTGCACTTCCTCCGCGTCGAAGGCGGCGGCCAGGCGGATGATGTCGGCATACTCGGGCAAGTCCGACGGCAGCGCCGCCGGCACCGTCTGCGCCAGCGCGATCCGGTGCAGCAAGGTGCCCAGATCCTGCAAGGCGCCGTTGTAGGACAGGCTGCGGGTGGCCATCTCGTCGGCCACGGCCAGCAGGTCGGCGCCGTCCCGGTTGGCCAGCGCATCGAGCAGGCGCACCAGGTACGATTGATCCAGCGCGCCCAGCATGCCTTGCACGGCATCGAGCGTCACTTCGCCGGCCGCGTAGGCGATGGCCTGGTCCGTCAGCGACAGTGCATCGCGCATGGAGCCGTGGGCGCCCTGCGCCAGCAGGCGCAAGGCGGCCTGCTCGAACTTGACGCCTTCCTGCCCCAGGATGTTGTCCAGGTGGCTGACGATATGGCCGGGCGGCATCTGCTTGAGGTTGAACTGCAGACAGCGCGACAGCACCGTCACGGGTATCTTTTGCGGGTCCGTCGTGGCCAGGATGAACTTGACGTGCTCAGGCGGTTCCTCCAGCGTCTTCAGCATGGAATTGAAGGCGTGGTTGGTCAGCATGTGCACTTCGTCGATCATGTAGACCTTGAAGCGGGCGTTGGTGGGCGCGTACACGGCCTGCTCCAGCAACTGCGCCATTTCGTCGACGCCGCGGTTGGACGCGGCGTCCATCTCTATATAGTCGACGAAGCGGCCGGCGTCGATCGCCGTGCACGCCTCGCACACGCCGCACGGGGTGGCGGTGATGCCGCCATTGCCGTCCGGGCCGATGCAGTTGAGCGACTTGGCCAGGATACGCGACAGCGTGGTCTTGCCCACACCGCGGGTGCCGGTGAACAGATACGCATGGTGCAGGCGGCCACTGTGCAGCGCGTGCGTGAGCGCGCGCACGACGTGCTCCTGGCCGACGAGCGTTTCGAAGTTCCGGGGACGGTATTTACGGGCGAGGACTTGATAGGACATGCTGGAATTTTACCGTAGATAGCTGGGCTGCGGGTCGCTCCCGCGCCGCCTGCACGCGGGGACCATGCGCCGCGTCTGCGGGCGCGCCAAAGGGGCAATTGTAGCAAGCCGCTATCGGCTTGGCTAACGCGGACGGCCCGGACCATGAAAGCAAGCGCCGGAAACAAAAAAAGCCGCCGAAGCAGCTTTTTTCGAGAATGAAGGAGGCGAGCCTGATCTGCGGCACTTATGGTGAACGGCCGTGGCTGCTTCGTTCCCGACCTGACCAGGTTAGCCATGCCACAATGCGCAGGGGCCCGCCCGGCGCCATTATAACCGAGCCGGCGCCATCATGGGAAGGGATGCTTTTCCCGCCCCCGCCTACAGCCCCAGCTGCTGCCAGATACCGTCCACGCGCGCCTTCACTTCCGGCGTCATGGTGATGGTGGTGCCCCACTCGCGGCTGGTTTCACCCGGCCACTTGTTGGTGGCGTCGATGCCCATCTTGCTGCCCAGGCCACTCACGGGCGAGGCGAAGTCCAGGTAATCGATGGGCGTGTTGTCGACCAGCGTCGTGTCTCGCGTGGGATCGACGCGGGTCGTGATGGCCCAGATCACTTCCTTCCAGTCGCGGATATTGACATCCTCGTCCACCACCACAATGAACTTGGTATACATGAACTGGCGCAGGAAACTCCAGACCCCGAACATCACCCGCTTGGCGTGGCCAGCGTACTGCTTGCGGATCTGCACCACGGCCATGCGGTAGCTGCAGCCTTCGGGCGGCAAATAAAAGTCCGTGATCTCCGTGAACTGCTTTTGCAGCAGCGGCACGAACACTTCGTTCAACGCCAGGCCCAGCACGGCCGGCTCATCGGGCGGCTTGCCCGTGTAGGTCGAGTGGTAGATCGGATCGCGGCGCATCGTGATGCGGTCGATCGTAAACACGGGGAAGGAATCCTGCTCATTGTAATAGCCGGTATGGTCGCCATACGGTCCTTCCAGCGCATGCTCGTAGCCGGACGGATGGTTTTCATCCGGGTAGATATGGCCTTCAAGCACGATCTCGGCCGATGCCGGCACGCGCAGCTCGCTGCCGATGGCCTTGACCAGCTCCGTGCGGCTGCCGCGCAGCAGGCCGGCGAACTGGTATTCGGACAGGCTGTCGGGCACGGGCGTGACGGCGCCCAGGATGGTGGCCGGGTCCGCCCCCAGCGCCACACACACGGGATACGGCTTGCCCTTGCTCTGGATTGCGTGCTCGCGAAAGTCCAGCGCCCCGCCCCGGTGCGCCAGCCAGCGCATGATGACCTTGTTCGGCCCCAGCACCTGCTGGCGATAAATACCCAGGTTCTGGCGCTTCTTGTTCGGCCCCTTGGTGATCACCAGCCCCCACGTGATGAGCGGCGCCACGTCGCCGGGCCAGCAATGCTGGATCGGCAGGCGGCCCAGGTCCACGTCGGCGCCCTCCCACACGATCTCCTGGCAGGGCGCGCCTCGCAGTTCCTTGGGCGACATATCCCATACGGCCTTGACCAGCGAGCCCAGGCCCAGCAGATCCTTGAAATCGCGCGGCGGTTCCGGCTCCTTCAGGCGCGCCAGCACGTGGCCGATCTTGCGCAATTCGCTGATGTCTTCCGCGCCCATGCCCAGCGCCACCCGGCGCGTGGTGCCGAACAGATTACCGAGCACCGGCATGCGGTGGCCGGTCGGATTCTGGAACAGCAAGGCCGGTCCGCCGGCCCGCAAAGTACGGTCGCACACCTCCGTCATCTCCAACATCGGCGAAACAGGTACGGAAACAGGCCTAAGTTCGCCTAATTGTTGAAGCTGAGAAATAAAATCTCGCAAATCGGAATATTTCATGAGTTTTTAATTTTTTTTGACTGTGAACCACATTGCTCAAAAATCCAGGACAAGTGGTTGATTTTATTGGTTTTCCGCGTAATGCAAGCAAAAAAGTAAGATTTATAAGTTATAAAAGACAAATTCGTTAGTATTGACTTGATATAAAACGGCTTCTACAATTTGCCCTACTTGATGAGGACGCGGGCCCAAGGCCCAAATAAGTTGTCACTCATTCATTCACGGAGTCGGGGCTCCACATGACATTTTAAGGAGTGTTTTCAAAAGGCGTCTGCCTTACCCCCGAAAAAAGTTGTATTGCCACTGATTGAATACCACAGGGAAAGATCAGCTCAAGCAAGCAATGACGACGTCCAACGCGCGCTCCCAGCGGCGGCGGACGAGGCTATTTCTGATGCACGGCATTAGCGATTCCATGGCTGCGTTCAGCGCGGCGGGGGAGCGCTCGTTACGGACATTTCAGGGGAATTCTATGACTAATCGTATTACTGCGGCAGCGAAGCTTGCCCGACAACTGGCCAGCCAGCCAGCCGCGTGGTTCGCCACGACGCGCGTATCGGCCCGTGCCGTGCTCACGACGGCACAACACACCTTGACGGTATTGGGTATCTCGGCCCTGGTGGTCATCGCTGCATTGTTCGCACGTCCCGAACTGGCCAAGCAACTGAGCCAGACTTTCCTGCAAGAACCGGCCGCCGAAGCGCCCGCCGTGACTGCCCCACCGCTGTCCGAACTGATGGAAGCACCGCCCGCCGCACCCGTGGTCAACAACGCGCCGCTGACGGCCGAGGAAAAGGCCCTGCTGGGCACGAAGAAGCAACAACAATGGGTGACGTCCTGGCTGTCCAAGCGCTACCGCGTGGCCGGCGACGCGGCCAACATGCTGGTCTCGACGGCTTACCTGACGGCCCGTGAAATCAAGCTGGACCCGCTGCTGATCCTGGCCGTGATGGCCATCGAATCGGGCCTGAACCCGTTCGCGGAAAGCCCGGTCGGCGCGCAAGGCCTGATGCAGGTGATGTCGAAAGTGCACCATGACAAGTTCCAGGAAATGGGCGGCGTGCAAGCGGCGCTGAACCCGGTGGCCAATATCCGCGTCGGCTCGCTGATCCTGAAGGATTACGTGACCCGTGGCGGCTCGGTGGAAGCGGGCCTGAAGACCTACGTGGGCGCGGCCGCGTTCGAGACGGACGATGGCTACGGTTCGCGCGTACTGGCCGAATACAACCGCCTCAAGCAGGTTTCGGCCGGCAAGAAAGTGCCGACCACCACGCCGCCGATGCTGGCCACCGCGCCCGTGGCCCAGAAAGACCCGGCCGTGGCCAGCAACGACAAGATCGGCAAGGCCGACACGCAAATCGCCGGCCTGTAAGCACCCGCCCTGCCCCGCCGCATCCGAAGCCACCGTCCAGGTGGCTTTTTTTATGGAAAAATTGCGGGACGGAAAAATCGGGGACGGACCCCGGTTTTCGCTTTGCGAAAACCGGGGTCCGTCCCCGATTTTTCCGTCCCGCAATTTAGCGGTGGCGCATGAAAAAAGCCACCACAGGTCGCCCTGGGGTGGCTTTGTTACTGACAGGACTGGCCCGTGCCGCTTAGCGCTTCTTGTCGGCAGCCACTTCGTCAGGACGGATCCTGGCGGCCAGCTTGTCCAGCACGCCATTCACGTATTTGTGGCCATCGATGCCGCCAAACGATTTGGTCAGTTCCACCGCTTCGTTGATCACGACGCGGTACGGGATTTCCAGGTTGTTCTTCAGCTCGAACGCGCCGATCAGCAGCACGGCGTGCTCCACGGGCGACAGCTCGGCGATGCCTCGGTCGACCAGCGGTGCGAACGTTTCGCGCAGCGCCACGGAATCCTTGATCGCGCCGTACAGCAATGCGCTGAAATGGTCGCCGTCGGCCTTGTCGAAGCCGTGTGCACCACGGATGTTGTTGACCACGGTGGTCGCGTCTTCATTGTTCAGCAGCCACTGATACAAACCCTGCAACGCAAACTCGCGCGCGCGGTGGCGCGGCGTACGATTCTTGCTGGGGTTGGCGTGCAAAGTTTTCTCTGTCATGGTTTCCTACCTGTTCTCATTTCCTACACTACAAATGCGGCCGCCGCGCCCGCTTGTGGCCGGCGCGGCATGCCGTTCTTACTCTTCGTCGTCGCCGTCCTGGTTCAGTTCTTCCAGCGCGATGGTCAGGTTGGCCATCTCGACGGCCACGCGGGCCGCGTCGGCGCCCTTGACGGCCATGCGCACTTCGGCCTGCTCGTCGTTCTCGGTGGTCAGCACGGCATTGGCGATGGGGATGCCATAGTCCAGGCCGATGCGGGTGATGCCGGCGCCCGATTCGTTCGACACCAGCTCGAAGTGGTACGTCTCGCCACGGATCACGGCGCCCAGCGCGATCAGGGCGTCGAACTGCTGCGATTCGGCCATCTTTTGCAGGATCAGCGGGATTTCCAGCGCGCCCGGCACGGTCACGTGCAGCACGTCTTCATCAGCGACGCCCAGGTGCTTGAGCTCGGCTAGGCAGGCCGACAGCAGGCCGTGGCACACGTCCTCGTTGAAACGGGCCTGGACGATACCGACGCGCAAACCGTCGCCGGACATATTGGTTTCGTAGCTACCTACGGTCATGGCATACCTCTTCTTGATGGGGGGTGATGTGTTTTCTAAGGTGTTATTGCTGCGGCTTGGTCATGTAGCCCGTCACTTCCAGGTTGAAGCCTGTCATCGACGGCATCTTGCGCGGGCTGGCCAGCAGTTGCATCTTGCACACGCCGAGCTCACGCAGGATCTGCGCGCCGATACCGTAGCTGCGCAGGTCCATGCTGGCGGCGCGGCCTTTCGGCTTGGCTTCCGGCTGGTCCAGCGCGGCGAACTGGGCGAACAACTGGTCGGCCGTTTCCTCGCAGTTCAGCAGCACGATCACGCCGCGGTCGGCGGCCTTGATGGCGGCCAGCGAGGACGGGATGTTCCACGAGTGGGTGGTCGCTTCCGATTCCAGCAAGTCCAGGATGGACACGGGCTGGTGCACGCGCACCAGCGCTTCCTTGCCAGGGCCCATTTCGCCATGCACCAGCGCCAGGTGGGCCGAGCCGCTCGGCTTGTCGCGGAAGGCGATCATGCGGAAGCTGCCATGGGCCGTGTGCAGCGGACGCTCGGCGACGCGCTCGACCAGGCTTTCGTTCTGGCTGCGGTAATGGATCAGGTCGGCGATGGTGCCGATCTTCAGCCCGTGTTCCTTGGCAAATTCCAGCAAGTCCGGCAGGCGCGCCATGGTGCCGTCGTCCTTCATGATCTCGCAGATCACGGAGGCCGGGGTCAGGCCGGCCATGGCCGTCAGGTCGCAACCGGCTTCCGTATGGCCGGCGCGCATCAGCACGCCACCCTTTTGCGCCTTCAGCGGGAAGATGTGGCCCGGCTGCACGATGTCGGTCGGCTGGGTACCCTTGGCCACCGCCACCTGGATGGTCTTGGCGCGGTCAGCGGCGGAAATGCCGGTCGTCACGCCTTCAGCCGCTTCGATCGAGACGGTGAAGTTGGTGCCGAAGGCCGTGCCATTGCGGGTCGACATCATCGACAGGTTCAGCTGGTCGCAGCGTTCCTCGGTCAAGGTCAGGCAGACCAGGCCGCGCGCATGCTTGACCATGAAGTTGATCGCTTCCGGGGTGACGAAATCGGCGGCGAGCACCAGGTCGCCCTCGTTTTCGCGGTCTTCTTCATCCACCAGTATCACCATGCGGCCAGCGCGCAGTTCGGCGACGATTTCTTCGGTGCTGGAAATTGACATTTTTAATCCTTAGTAGCTGAGCAAGAACTTTTCTTAACCTGCTATTTTAAAGGATTTTGGCCCCGCCCACCCGCCAAAGCTGGCTTTTATCCGGCTACACCCCGGCATTTCGCGCTTTTCGGGCCGCATTTTTCGGCGATCACACCAGCACTTGCCGGGTCTGGCGCAAAAACGCGTGCACTTGCGCCTCGACGGCGGGCGCCACCATCGCCTGCGGCCGCCGCCCGTGCGGACAAGGCAGGCTGGGCGTCGTACCAAACAGGCGGCAGATCAGCGGCCGCTCGGCATAGGCGCCGCAGCCGGACGGCTGCAAGTGCGGACAACTCCAGTCGGCCAGCGCCCGCTCGCGTTCTCCCGCACTGCGCTCCGGCAGGCGCGCCATTTCCTCGCTGGACGCGGTGACGGGGCCGCAGCAGTCATGGCAGCCCGGCACGCATTCGAAGGCCGGAATGCGGCGGCGCAGGAAACGCAACTGGTAGACGCGGTCGCTCATGGTTGGCGGCAATCAAAAAACATTATCATCCAATGATAATAGGAACATCATAAAAAGCATGTAAAATGCTACCCAGACGCCGATCGCGGCGGCCCACAGAAGTATCCCAGCCATGCAAAATCCACAGCGCGACGACGAAATCACCCTCCCACCCCGCTTCGAAGACGTGATCGCGGACAGTGGCGGCTTGCCGTTCACCTTCGATTATGGCGACATGCGCACGCTGCACTTCGACGAACGCTTCATCCAGAGCGCCATGCGGATCTCCCAGCCCGACGAGCTGCTACTGAGCTACACGCGCGCCATGATGGGCTTCCTGCTGTTCCAGCCGCAGCCGCGCCACATCCTCATGATAGGCCTGGGCGGCGGTTCGCTGGCCAAATATTGCTACCGGCATTTACCGGACAGCCGCATCACCGTGGTGGAACTGGACCCGGCCATTATTGCCCTGCGCGGCCGTTTCCACGTGCCCGATAACGATGCGCGCTTCCAGGTGGTGCTGGCCGACGCCGTCGACTATCTGGCCGCACTGCGCGAGCCGGTGGACATCATCGTGCACGACGGCTATGGCCCGGACGGCCTGCCCGCCCCGCTCAGCAGCACGCCGTTCTACCGGCAATGCCGCAAGGCGCTCGCGCCCGGTGGCGTGCTGGTGTCCAACCTGTGGGGCGAGGACCTGGACTTGCTGCCGGCCATGCAGCGGCTGCACAGCGTGTTCGACGCGCAGTTATGGTGGTGCCATGCCCAGTATTGCCTGAACCGCATCGTGTTCTCGTGCAAGGAATTCGATGCCGACGCGTTCCAGTCCACGCTGGCCCAGCGCGCCGTGCGCCAGGAATTGCGCCATGGCGAACTGGGCTTGTGCCAACTGGCGCAGAACCTGTCCACCTCGGCCGGCCGCAGCCAGGCCGACTTCGAGGCCATCGCCGGCAACGATATGTACGCCGCCTACATGGGCGAGAACGCCGCCGGCTGACCGCCAGGCTACCCCGTCAGCCGCGCCGGCCAGCCCAGGCCACCACGGCGTGCGCCAGCAGCCGGTTCAGCGGCGCACTCAGGCCGCGCGTGGCCGCCACCAGCTGGCGCACCAGCACCGCCCGTCCCGGCATCCACGATGGCGCCGGCGCCTTGACGGCGAACTTGACCCGGTTGCCATACGACATACCCCGGAAGCCACACACGCGGCCATCGAACGCGGTGCGCAGCCGGCGCAGCACGCCGGGAAAATCGCGGTCGTTCGCATGCAGGTTGGCCACCAGCACCCCGCCCGGCCGCAAGGCCCGCAGGCAGTTTGCGTAGAACGCGGCGCTGCCCAGCGCCGGCGGCATGCCGCTGACGTCGTAGCCGTCCACGATCAGCACATCGAATGCCGCCTCATGCCTGCCGATCACATCCACCGCGTCCGCATGGATGACGCGAAACCGCGGGCCGTCCGGCGGCACCGCGAACTGCTCGCGCACGGCGATCACTTCCGGATCGAGCTCGACCACTGTCACGTCGGCATCGGACAGATAGCGGTGGCAGAACTTGGCCAGCGATCCGCCGCCCAGCCCCACCATGAGGATGCGGCGCGGGCGCGGCACGAACAGCAGGAAGCACATCATGGCGCGGGTGTAGGCCAGCGTCAGCGCCTGCGGGCGCGACAGCAGCATCTTGCTCTGGATGGCACCGTCGCCAAACAGCAGTGTGCGGGTATCGCCATCGGTCAGGACGATGGGCTTGCGGCGCGGCGGGACGGCGGGTTCGGACATGGAAGGCGGCACGGGCGGGCGATGCGGTTGTCAAATCAAATTACAACGGCATTATAATGAAATCACCCTATTGCACGCCACTTTGCCGTTGTTAGGCATGTTTGCGGAAGCGCCGCCAGCGCACCACCACATCGTCCATCACGGGGATGATGGCCAGCGCCAGCAACAGCGCCGACAGCGGCACAGTGGAAGCGAAACCGATGTGCTTGAAGCCCAGCGCCCCCACCACCCCGCCCACGAAGAACATGCTCAGCAGCGCGATGAGCAGCTTGAGCCGGTCGCGGTTGGCCATCACCTTGGGCTGGGCCGCGTGGTCATGCTCCATGTTCCAGTACACCAGCTTGCCCAGCTCGATGCCCAGGTCCGTCACCAGGCCGGTGACGTGGGTGGTACGGATCTCGGACTTGGAAATTTTGGTGATGATGGCGTTCTGCAGCCCCATGATGTAGCACAGCAGCATGACGGTGACGGGCACGAACAGCCCCATGCGCAAGGACAGGTTGGCGCCCAGCAAACCGAAGCACAGCAACAAGGCCGCCTCCAGCAGCAGCGACAGCGCGTATTCGCTGTGCAGATGCTGACGCCGTGCCCAGTTGATCAAAATAGCGGAGCTGGCCGCGCCGGACAGGAAGGAGATGATGGCGCCCAGTCCCGACAGGGCCAGCGTCACATTGCCCATCGCCAGATCGTCCGCCATCGACGACACCACGCCCGTCATGTGAGACGTGTAGCGGCGCACGGCGAGAAAGCCGCCCGCGTTGGTGGCCCCCGCGACAAAACTCAACACCAGCCCGAGCAGCTGGTTCGCCTCGGTGGTGCGCTTGCGGCCGGACAGCCGGCGGAGGAACAGGATGGCCATAATCGATCGTCAACGTTGCGCTGTCGGCCAGGCCGCAGCTGGTAACCCAACAGGAACAACATACGTCATCTGAGGCCAAATTGCCGGGAAAATCGCCGGGTGTGGCATCCACACCTCAAAAACACGCACACTGTATGCACATGATATTAACATCTAACCCAAGTAATGCGGGCAGATCCCTTCATTTCAAGAGCAGGCTGCCATTACAATTGGATTACAATGCCAGTTTTGACTCGCCCACCTCCGCGCCATGGAAACCAAATCCGCCCGCCTGACGATATTGATCGATCCAGTGAAGAAGAAAGCGTTTGAAGAATTATGCGCGGCGCAAGACCTGACGCCATCGCAAGTGGTGCGCCAGCTGATCCGCGGCTACCTGGACAAGCATGGCGTGTCCTACGCCACCAAAAGCAAGATCAAGGGCGCCCTCGTCAGCGACGACTAGACGCAAAGAAAAATCGGGGACGTACTCCGGTTTTCCCGCATGGGAAAACCGGAGTACGTCCCCGATTTTTCTTCGCCGTACTGTTTTCGTTTATTTGAGCGACAGCATGCGCTCGACGTAGCGCGCGATCAGGTCGACTTCCAGGTTGACCTTGGCACCCGGCTTCAGGTGCTTGAGCGTGGTCATGGCGATCGTGTGCGGGATCAGGTTGATCGAGAACTGGCACACCAGCTGCTCACCGCTGCCGATGTCGGTCACGCGGTTGACCGTCAGCGATACGCCGTTGACGACGATCGAACCTTTGAACGCCAGGTACTTGGCCAGCTCGTGCGGCGCTTCGATCACCAGTTCCCACGATTCGCCCACGGCTTCGAACTTGCGCACCACGCCCAGGCCATCGACGTGGCCCGACACCAAATGACCGCCCAGCCGTTCGGCCAGCGTGAGCGCCTTTTCCAGGTTCACTTCCGTGGTCGTATCCAGGCCCACGGTGCAGTTCAGGCTTTCGCGCGACACGTCGACCACGAAGCTGTCATTGGTCTTTTCCACCACCGTCATGCAGGCGCCGTTGATGGCGATCGAGTCGCCCAGGGCCACGTCGGCCAACGGCAAGCCTCCCGCGTTGACGTGCAGGCGCACGCCCGCTTCCAGGCCGCCAGCGAGCGGCTGTACGGATTCAATTTTGCCAATGGCGGCGACGATTCCAGTAAACATGCGATACCAATCTTAAAGTGGGTTGAATCTGGCAAGGATACGCAAATCGGCGCCGATTTGCTTAACCTCGTGAAATTTGAGCGTGTGCTTGTGCGACAGGTCCGTCAACGCCGGCAAGGCGAACATGCCTTGCGCATCGCCCAGCAGGACGGGCGCCAGGTAGACCAGCAATTCGTCCACGCAGCCTGCGCGGATCAGAGAGCCGTTGAGCTTGCCGCCGGCCTCCACGTGCAACTCGTTGATCTGGCGCCGGCCCAGCTCGCGCATCAGTTCGGGCAAGTCGACCTTGCCGGCCGCGTTGGGCAGCACGATGATTTCGGCGCCGGCCGCGCGCAATGCCGCCTCCTTCTCCGGATCGGACACGGCGGCCACGATCCAGGTGCCGCCGCCTTCCAGCACGCGGGCCTTGGGATCGATATCGAGCTTGCTATCGACGACGATGCGGCGCGGCTGGCGTGGCGTCTGCACGGCCCGCACGTTAAGCTGGGGATCGTCGGCCTTGACCGTGCCGATGCCGGTCAGGATGGCGCACGCGCGCGCGCGCCACGCGTGGCCGTCGGCGCGCGCCTCCGGCCCCGTGATCCATTGGCTCTGGCCGTTGTGCAGGGCCGTCATGCCATCCAGGCTGGCGGCCGACTTCATGCGCACCCACGGCAGGCCGCGCCGCATGCGCGAGAAGAAACCGATGTTCATTTCATGGGCCGCATCGGCCAACACGCCGGACGAGACGGTAATACCGGCCGCCGCCAGCTTGGCCAGGCCCTGCCCCGCCACCAGCGGATTCGGATCTTCCATGGCCGCCACCACGCGGCCCAGGCCGGCGCGCACCAGTGCGTCCGAACACGGCGGCGTGCGGCCGTGGTGGTTGCACGGCTCCAGCGTCACGTAGGCGGTGGCGCCGCGCACGTCGTGCCCGCGCGCCTGGGCATCCTTGAGGGCCTGGATTTCGGCATGGTCGAATCCTGCCGCCTGCGTCACACCCGCGCCGATCGCGTGGCCATCGCGCACGATCACGCAACCGATGCGCGGATTGGGCGAGGTGGTGTACAAGCCCTTGGCGGCCCATTCCAGGGCCAGTGTCATGCCGTCGAGGTCGTTGCGTATTTCCATATTCTTCCCGGCGCCGGCGCAGCGCCAGCGACCTAGTCCGACTCGGCCGCCGCCGTGCAGCCCACCGGTTGCACCAGCGGATCGCATACGCGCATCCGGCCCAGCATGTTGATCTTGATGTGGCGCGCCTGCCGGCCTTGCAGCAACGACAGCGTGCCCCAGTGCGCGACCAGGCTATTGCCGGCGCTGCAACTGCGTCCAGCAGCATTATAAGCAAGGTAGAGCGGGACCGCACCGGATGAGAACGCCGACCGGATCATGATGTCGTCCGATAGGGCTTCCTGCCGGTACAGCACGGACTCGCCGCCATCGGGACGCGCATTGCCATTGGCGTCGATGAACACGACCCAGCCGCGCCGCCAGTCCACACCGCCCGGCTCCAGCGGCGCCAGCGTGACGATGCGGCCACGAGCGATAGCCTGGGAACGGGTCAGGTCGATCGCGCTGCACAGGTCGTTGACGGCCGCGCGCAGGCGCGCCGCCTGCAGCAACTGCCGCAATCCCGGCGCGGCTGTACCAGCCAGCACGCCGGCCAGCGCCAGCACGACCAGCGCTTCGACGAGGCTGAACGCGCGTAGCCCGCGACCGGGCCGGCGCGCCGTGCCACGACACAGCCCGGCGCGTTCGCCGTACTCACCGCTCATGGCCAGCAGTGGGCGCCCGGCCCGGAGGCCAGCCGCAGGCCGGTGCTGGTCAGCGTGAGTTCCTGGCAATCGTCGTCGCGGAAGTTGACATCGACCATGCCGGTGCCCGGCCGGGCGACCAGTCGCACGCATTGGCTGATCAGCTCGCCTTCGCAGGCTTTGCCTTCCACTTCATAGGCGCTGGTGCGGGCGCTGTTGCCGCTCCACCAGCGAAACAGCATCGCTTCCGGGTCAGTACTGCTGGACGAGAAGGCGATGTAGCTGTTGTACTGCGAGTAGTAGCGCTCCTGCTGCTGCATCAGCCGCATCAGCGCCGCCTCGCCTTCATTGCGCCGCACGCGGATCACGTAGCGTTGCAGGCTGGGATAGGCTTGCGCCGCCAGCACGACGAAGATGACCAGCGTGACCAACGCTTCCACCAGGCTGAAACCACCGATACGTTCCATCATTGCCTCCTTCCGTTTGTGCCATTGCCCCGATCGCGCTAGCGCCGCGCCGCCGCGTGCAGCTCGCGCCAGTTCACCACCTCGCGCCAGCTCAGGCGACCGGACGGCGCCGCCACCGTGATCGCACCGGCGGAACGCACAGGTGCGCCGCCGACGGCGCTGAACATCGCGATGGCGACGTTCTGGGTGGCGCTGGCCCCGGTCGGCGGGGTGGCGGGCGCGGGGCCAGTTCCGCTTGCCGCCGCCAGCGCCGGCAAGCGCAGCGCCACCGGGCGCGCCGCATAGTCCGGCGCGAGACGGGCAGTCGCGTGGGGATCGCCAACGCTGGCGGCCGAGGCCATCAACATGGACGGCAAGCCGGTCAAGACGTCGAGGGCATAGCTGCGGCTGCGCGTCGCATCGCACGGCGTCCGGCCCGGCAACACGGTGTTGAACACCAGCTTGCCATTGGCCAGTACCCCGCTGTCCAGGCTGCGCTCGCCCGTGACATCACTGTGCAGAAAATCGATGTACCAGCCCTTGCTGTTGGCGGGCAGATCGGCGCCCAACAGCGTCAAGGCCATCGCATCGTCAGCGCCGCTGAGCGTGCGCGGCGTCAGTTCAGCGCGCCCCGCCACCAGTTGCGGCGGATCGGCCAGCGTATCGAGGATGGCGTAATACGATTGCGGCGCGCCATGCGCGGGCAGCCGGTCGGCCGCTTCCAACATGCGTCCTGTACCGAACAGGATCAGGTAGCCACCGCCCGTCGCGTACACCAGCCGCGGTTGTTGCGCGATCGCTTGCCGAACACCGCTGACGTCGCGCGCGACGAACAGCGGCGTCGTCGCCGGGCCCGGCCCCACCGCCCCCGGCCAGGGCGCATTGCCGGTCAGGTCGAAGCGCCACAGGTTGCCCTGCAGGTCGCCAGCGTAGGCGTAACGCAGGACACCGTCCGCATCCACGGCCAGCGCGGGCGCGCTCAAGCCGTTGGCGCGGGCCGCATCGGCGATCGGCGTGACGAAGCGATAGTAGTTATCGTTGAGCCGCCACGGCTGCGATGGCGGCTTATCGAGCGCCAGCAGGAACAGGGCGCCGTTGCCGCTGGCGCTGGCGTGGCCATCGGCCGCGTAATTGTTCAAGCCGCTGGCGACGACCGCCACATCACGGAAGACGGCCGCCGCGCCGCTGCCCCGCGTGCGCACGCGCGCGACCTGTGGACGGGTGGTCACGTTGCCCATCAAGGGATCGTCGCGGTCCGTGAATTCCCACAGCGCGCCGGATGCGTCGAAGTGCAGCGGATCGGTCACGTCGAGCGCAAACACGCCTTGCGCGCCGCCGCCCATGGCCGACACCAGCACGGTCCTCCACGTGCCGCCCGCCTCCGCCTCGCCCGCGCTGGCCGGACCATCGACATAGGCCGTGTGGACGTAGGCAGGACTGGTCAGGCGGCCCAGTGTAGCGAACAAGGCGTTCGGCACGTAGGCGAACAATTCGCTGCCATCGGCCGCATCGAACGCATGCAGCATGCCGTCGTTGGCGCCCAGGTAGACTGCGGGCCGGCGCAGCTTGCTGCGCGCGTAGAAGTCCGCATACGCCGCGCCCCGCTCCACGGCCGACGCGACGCCGACATAAACGGGCGAACTGTTGACGGCGTCGCCCAACACGCTGCCGCGGCGCCGGAACACCGTGCCTTCCAGCCCGCGTTCGCCGCGCAAATAATCCAGCCGTTGCGGCCCCATGCCGTCCGGCCGGCTGCGCGCGCTCGTCGATGGCGCCCGGTCAAGCATGGCCCGCTGAGCGCTGCTGATGGCATCCCAGACGAACGGCACCGTGGTCAGCGTGCCATCGGGCTGCACGATGGCCGTGTAGAGCTTGCGCGCCGTTGGCGTGGGCCGGGGCGGGCGCCCGGCCGCGCCGGTGAGAATGGCGCCGGCATCCCAGGAAGGTGTGGCCGGCATCAAGGTACTGGCGTCATTTGCCTGCACGGCATAGCGCTCAAGGTATCCGCTCCAGTCGGCGCGGCTGTAGATGGCCTGGAACACGGTGGCGCTGGCCGCATCGGCGCTGGCAACGGCGCCGGCGGGCAACACCAGCGGCGCGCCACGCACGGCCGGGCCGCCATCAGCGGCGACGCATCCGGCCAGTAGCGGTTCGCTGGCGATGTCCAGCGCCGGTGGCGTGGCGCGGGCGACCATCCACGGGCAGGCGATCAGCGGCACCATCCACAACGCGCGCGGCAACGTCAGGGCAGCAATGGCCATTTGTTCGCCCTCGTCTCAGTCGGCCCTGCGATAAACCGATTGCAGCACCACTTCCGTTTCCGGCCGGGCGCCGAAACCGATCGCTGTCACGCGGTAACAATGGCCGCCGGATGCCCCTACTTCGTCGCCGGGCTGGTGGCAGGGCACGCGCTCGATCAAGTAACGGGGACGGCGGAACGGCAAGTAGCCGCTGCCGGTCTGCATGGAGGCGCCGCTATAGTCGCCATACTGCACCGTGTGACTGCCGCCATCTTCCGCGCCGCTCAGGTCCACCGCCTGCCACGCCGCGGCGCCCTCGCCTCCCGCGCGCGCGCACAGGCCAAGGTTGACCGGCCCCGTTCCGCAGCCATCGATAAATCCCAGCCCACTATCGAGACCGAACAGCGCACTGCGCGCACGCCAAGCATCCGCGCCTGCACCACTCGCGCCTGGGATACCGGCGTCCGCCGCATCGCCAGTGCCAGCACCATGCCCCGCCGCGCCGGACGCTGTTCCGGCCACATCGCGTTCTCCGTCCATAAGCGCATCCTCCGCCGCCTGAAACGCCACCTGCCTGTCCCGCCCCGCCCGCGCAGCCTGTTCGCCCTGCAGTGCCAAACGGGCCGCCGATGCGCCAACCAGCATGACGGCGACCAGGATCAACATCGTCACCAACAGCGTGACGCCGCGTTGCCGTCCCGCGCGCGCACCGGCCCATCGCTTCATCACACGCTCCGGTTACGCAACTGGAACAGCGCCACAAACAGCCGCCGCGCCCGCCGCCGCAAGGCCGGCGCCATGGTTTGCTCGGCCACGCGCACGCCGGGATCGTCGCCCGCATGGGCGTCCGCATAGGCCGCGCCGAACAAGTCGTAGACGGCCGGCGCACCATCGGGCCGGGTATGCACATCGCCGCGCAACAACAGCGCGACCTTGACGGCACGCACCCGCTTCCAATACGTCTTGCGGTGCAGGTCACGCTGGCGCTCGTCCGGCGTGGCGCCCGCCAGCACCAGACTGGCATCGAGCGCATTGACGGCGCTGGCATTCAGGTAAGTGTCGGGCACACCATCGGGCGGGGTGTCGAGATCGACGCCATACAACACCTGGAAGCTGTCGACGCCACGCACGATGGCGTCGGCGCCCCAGCCGCTGGCGCTGCGGTACTTGCAGCGCAATTCAGGTTCGCCCTCGGCATCGTTGGCGACATAGAAAATGCTCCAGCCGCGTTCATTGACGGCGTGACTGTCCGCCACGCCAAAGCCAGCGCAGTTGACGGCGGAACCGTCACCGTTGGCGGTCCCACCCGATCCGTCAAAGCGCAACATCAACACATCGCTGCCATTGGCCACGGGCGCCAGCGGATGCGCGATGCCATCGCTGGCACGCGCGAGGCTGTGCGCGTCGAGTCCTCCGATCGCCGCGCTGGACGCGGGATCGTAGGCGGCCGGCGCCAATTCGCCATCCCAGTTCACGTAGGCGCTCTGGCGCACGGCCTGGCCGATGATGTCGAGCGCATAGCGGCCGCCGTCATTGAGCCACACGTTCTCGCTGTGCATGCGGTAGGCGGCATTGGCCAGCACGAGCATGGCGCAGGCCAGCAGCACCACCAGCATGCCCAGCGCCATCGACACCATGACCTCGGCCAGCGCCACACCATCCTGCCGCCGCACGCGTGGCTTCATGGCAGCGCTCCCACCGCGACAGCCACGCCGGGCACGAACTCGCCGTCCGCGTCGCGCGCGGGCGTGCCGTCTGGACGCTTGCCACGCCAGCCCACCTTGACCACCAGCGGCGCCCCCGCGCCGCCCGTGCAACTCCAGCGCAAGCGGCCACCCTGCCACAGGCCGGCATCGCGGCACACCAACACACGCCCGGCCGGCAAGCTGGTGCGCACTTGCTGCTTGATGTCGTACAGGTCGAACTGGGCCAGCTGGCTGCGGTCGCAATGGGCGTCCAGCGCGTAACACAGTGGCGACGGCGGCACGGGCGATGGTTCGGCCAGCGCGTCGTAGTGGAAGGTCAAATAGGGATTGGCCGCGTCCGGCAGCGGTGGCGTGATGCTGTTGGCGCGCATGCGCTCGGCCAAACTATTGGCCAGGTGCAGCGATTGCGTGAGCAGCGCGGATTGATGGCGCGTGCGCAGCGCCGCCAATTGCATCGCCGTGCCGCAAATGATGCCCAGCGCCAGCACCAGCAAGGCCACCATGATTTCCAGCATGGTAAAGCCGCGTGATTTCATCCATCGCATGCCGCACCTCCGTCCTCCCGGGCCGCCCAACGTTGGCGGCTGAGGATGAAGTTAGCAGCGCACGCGCTTCAATGCATGAGATGTGTCAACCGTGCGCCAAAGCGCGCTGACGGCAGGAAAGAGAGCGAGAATGGAAATGGAAATCAGCCCTTGCGGGGCTTGCGTTCCTGTCCCACTTCGGCAATGGCGTCCTGGAATTCTTCCAGGTCTTCGAAGTTCTTGTAGACGGAGGCGAAACGAATGTAGGCGACCTTGTCGAGCCGCTTGAGCTCCTGCATCACCAGTTCGCCGATGTAGCCGGTATCGACTTCGCGCTGTCCGCTGGTGAGCAGCTTTTCCTCGATCGACTGCACCGCCGTATCCACGGCCGCCGCAGCGACGGGGCGCTTGCGCAAGGCCAGCATCAGGCTGTCGCGCAGCTTGGCGGCCGAGTATTCCGTGCGGCTGCCGTTCTTCTTGACCACGAACGGCATCACCAGTTCGATGCGCTCATACGTGGTAAACCGTTTATCACATTTGGCGCAACGCCGGCGCCGGCGTATGGCGTCGCCCTCCTCCGATACGCGGGTATCGAGGACCTGAGTCTCTTCATGCTGACAGAATGGACATTTCATGTGGGCGACGGTTTCGCTTGCGATTGTTGTGACAGGACGCCAGCCCAAGCCAGCGTCCTGTTGATACTACACCGATCAGGCAGCGTACACCGGGAACGCGTCGGCCAGCACCTTCACTTCGGCCTTCACGCGCTCGATGGTGGCGGCGTCATGCGGGTTGTCCAGCACGTCGGCGATCAGGTGCGCGACCTTTTCCGCTTCCGCTTCCTTGAAGCCGCGGGTGGTCATGGCCGGGCTGCCCAGACGGATACCGGACGTCACGAATGGCTTTTGCGGATCGTTCGGGATGCCGTTCTTGTTGGTGGTAATGTGAGCCGAACCGAGGATGGCTTCCGCTTCCTTGCCGGTCAGGTTCTTGGCGCGCAGGTCCACCAGCATCACGTGCGACTCGGTGCCGCCGGAAACGATGCGCAGGCCGCGGGCGATCAGGGTCTTGGCCATCACGTCGGCGTTCTTCACCACTTGCTGCTGGTAGGTCTTGAACTCGGGCGAGAGCGCTTCCTTGAAGGCGACGGCCTTGCCGGCGATCACGTGCATCAGCGGGCCGCCCTGGATGCCAGGGAAGATGGCCGAGTTGATGATCTTCTCGTGTTCAGCCTTCATCAGGATGATGCCGCCGCGTGGGCCGCGCAGCGATTTGTGCGTGGTCGAGGTGACGAAGTCGGCGTGCGGCACGGGGTTCGGGTACAGGCCGGCGGCGATCAGGCCGGCGTAGTGGGCCATGTCGACCATGAAGTACGCGCCCACGGCCTTGGCCACGGCGGCGAAACGTTCGAAGTCGATCTTTTTCGAGAACGCCGAGGCGCCGGCGATGATCAGCTTGGGCTTGTGTTCCTTGGCCAGCGCTTCCATGGCGTCGTAGTCGATGTCTTCAGCGGCGGTCAGGCCGTAGGACACGACGTTGAACCATTTGCCCGACATGTTCAGTGGCATGCCGTGGGTCAGGTGGCCGCCTTCGGCCAGCGACATGCCCATGATGGTGTCGCCCGGTTTGAGCACGGCGAAGAACACGCCCTGGTTGGCTTGCGAACCGGAGTTAGGCTGCACGTTGGCCGCTTCGGCGCCGAACAGTTGCTTGACGCGGTCGATGGCCAGTTGCTCGACCACGTCCACGTATTCGCAGCCGCCGTAGTAGCGCTTGCCTGGGTAGCCTTCGGCGTACTTGTTGGTCAGCTGCGAGCCTTGTGCTTGCATCACGGCTGGCGAGGTGTAGTTTTCAGAAGCGATCAGCTCGATGTGGTCGTGCTGGCGGCGGTTTTCGTTCTGGATGGCGCCGAACAGCTCAGGGTCTACGTTGGCGAGGGTGTGATCTTTTGCGAACATGTAAAAACTCCAATCGGTATGAGTAACTTGTTTCTGGCAGGTTGGATCGAATGAGGGAAGCCGATAGCGGAAAGGCAGCCTCTTCGTGCAATTACCATCGGTGGGCTGCCCAGGCGAACGGCTATTGAAATCTCACGTTCCCCGGTGGATGCCCACCTTTCGCCAACGGACCAACCCGCCTGCCGGGTGCACCGGCCTGGGGATCATCGCAGCTTTTCGCCAGTTACGTGAGACGTAATGGAAGGCAAATTGTAAGTTAAAGGCAGGAATTGGGCAAGATAAATGTTATCTAAATTGCAATCAAGCTGTCATTTTCCGGTGCTAAGCTGGCAGGACGGGCATTTCGGCTACAATTTTGGCCACTCCCCTTCCACCCACAAGGACAGAACATGATCGTATTCATCACGGGCGCAACGGCCGGCTTTGGCGCCGCCATGGCCCGCACCTTCGCTGGCCACGGCCACCGCGTCATCATCAGCGGCCGCCGGGTCGAACGTTTGCAGGCGCTGGCCGGCGAACTGGGCGCGGCCGCCCTGCCCGTCGAACTGGATGTGACGGACCAGGCGTCCATCGATGCGGCGCTGGCCGCCCTGCCAGCCGACTGGCAGCCGATCGACGTGCTGATCAACAACGCCGGCCTGGCGCTGGGCACCACGCCGGCCCACGAATCGTCGCTGGCCGACTGGAACACCATGATCGCCACCAACTGCGCCGGCCTGGTGGCCATGACGCGCGCCATCCTGCCGTCCATGGTGGCGCGCGGCACCGGCACCGTGATCAACATCGGCTCCACGGCCGGTTCCTACCCTTATCCGGGCGGCAACGTGTACGGCGCCACCAAGGCCTTCGTGGAACAGTTCACGCTCAACCTGCGCGCCGACCTGGTCGGCACCGGCGTGCGCGCCACCAACCTGGCGCCCGGCCTGTGCGGTGGCACCGAGTTCTCCAACGTGCGCATGAAAGGCGACGACGCGGCCGCCGCCAAGGTCTACGAAGGCACGGTGCCGCTGACGGCGGACGACATCGCCAACACGGCTTACTGGATCGCCACCCTGCCGCCGCATGTGAATATCAACAACATCGAAATCATGCCGACCTGCCAGGGCTTCGGGCCGTTCGCCATCAAGCGCAATGTCTGAAACGCGGTATTTACTTAGCTAATTTAAGTAAACTACCTACAAAAGTTGCCAAATGCGGCCATAAACGTAAGCGGTTGTTACAAAGCTTGGCATTTTGCCCGCCGTCAGCTTAACTGCTGACGGCGCAACCTTGCGCGGCGGGATAGCAGAAACGACAAAATGGACAGCGATTCCACGAAAATCGGCTGTCCGCTTCAATCCCGACAACAAAGTCGCGTAAAATGTTGCTCAATCTCACTAGTAGCAAATCCAACATGTCTGCAGAGTTCACCTGGAATGTCCGCGTCTACTACGAAGACACGGACGCCGGCGGTATTGTCTATTACGCAAATTACCTGAAGTTCTATGAGCGCGCCCGTACGGAATGGCTGCGCGCCATCGACGTGAACCAGCACGCGCTGCTGCAGGAACATGACGCCATGTTCGTCGTCAAGAACGTCAGCGCCGAGTATCACGCGCCGGCCAAGCTCGACGATGTACTAAAATTAACGCTCAAGATCGCGAAAATGGGCCGCGCCTCGATCCTGTTTGAACAACAAGTGTGGTGCGGCGAGCAGTTACTCAACACGGCCCACGTCAAGGTGGGCTGTGTCGATTCCGCGCTGCGTCCGCGCGCCGTGCCGCCCGAAGTCGCCGCCCGCATGCGCGGCGTCATGCCATCCTGAAGCCGCCCTTTTCACCCAGACCGTAAGCCCATGAACGTCACCCAAGACCTGTCCTTCCTGTCCCTCATCACCAACGCCCACCTGATCGTGCAGCTGATCATGGCGCTGCTGTTCGGCATTTCGCTGACCAGCTGGACCTATATCTTCCGCAAGATGTACGCCGTGCGTGCCGCGCGCCGCCAGACCATCGAATTCGAAAAGACCTTCTGGGCCGGCGGCAACCTGCACGCGCTGCACCAGAACGCCGGCAAGGACCGCGCCAACAGCGGCGCGCTGGCCCGCATCTTCGAGGCCGGCATGGGCGAGTTCATCAAGGGCAAGGCGTCCTACGGCAGCCGCGACGCGCTCGACGTGGGCGCCGTGCTCGATGGCGCCCGCCGCGCCATGCGCGCCGCCTTCCAGCGCGAAATGGACGCGCTCGAATCGCACCTGGCCTTCCTCGCCTCGGTCGGCTCCGTGTCGCCCTACATCGGCCTGCTCGGTACCGTGTGGGGCATCATGAACGCCTTCCGCGGCCTGGCCAACGTGCAGCAAGCCACGCTGGCGGCCGTGGCGCCCGGCATTGCCGAAGCGCTGATCGCCACCGCCATCGGCCTGTTCGCGGCGATTCCGGCCGTGGTCGCGTACAACCGTTTTTCGCATGACATCGACCGCCTGGCGATCCGCTTCGAGAGCTTCGTGGAAGAATTCTCGAACATCCTGCAACGCCAGTCGCGCTAATTAAGGCAGCACCATCATGGCTTCCTCTTTCAACAGCAGCATGCGCGGCGGCCGCGGCCGCAAGCTCAAGTCCGAGATCAACGTCGTGCCCTACATCGACGTGATGCTGGTGCTGCTCATCATCTTCATGGTGATGCCGTCGTCCAACAACCCAAGCGTGGTCAACCTGCCCAACGCGGAAAAGACCACCCGTCCGCCCGATGACTACATCCAGGTCGTCATCAAGCCCAATGGCGCGCTGTCGATCGGCGTGCAGGGCAAGGACCCGGACGCGCCCGAAACGGCACCCAACCGCGAGGCGCTGGTGCGCAAGCTGCGCACGTTGCATGACGACCATCCCGACTATCCGGTGCTGATCGCCGGCGACAAGGACAGCAAATACGACGACGTGATCCAGCTGATTTCGGAAGCGAAGAAGATGGGCATCAACCGCGTGGGCCTGGCAACCAAGTAATGCAGACGATGAAGCACGCAACAAGCAGCGGCCCGTACAAGGTCCCCAAGGAGCATGACGGCCTGCGCTCGGTCACCATGGCCGTGGCCATGCACGCGCTGCTGATCCTGTTCCTGTGGGTGGGGGTGCACTGGCAAAGCAACGAGCCGGTGGCCGTGGAGGCGGAAGTGTGGGACATGAAGGTGCAGGAGGCCGCGCCGCCGGCGCCACCCGCGTCCGAAGCGGAACCGGAACCGGCGCCGGAAGTGAAGCCGCCGCCGGCGCCCATGGCGCCGCCCGACGAAGTCAAGCCCGAACCCAAGGCGCCGGACATCGCGCTCGAACGCCTGAAGGCCAGGCTCAAGGCCGAGAAGGAAAAGCAGGAAGAACTCAAGAAGGAACAGCTGAAGAAGGAACAGCTGCGCAAGGAAGAGGAAAAGCAGGCCAAGCTCAAGGCTGAAAAGGAGAAGGCCGAGAAGGAAAAAGCCGAGAAGAAGCTGGAAGAGCAAAAGGCCAAGGAAGAAAAGGAAAAGAAAGAGAAGAAGGAACAAGCCGAGAAGAAGCTGAAGGCGGACAAGGAAGCCAAGGCCAAGGCGGATAAGGCGGCCGAGAAGGCGCGCGCGGCCGAGATGAGCCGCATCACCGGCGCCGTCGGCGCGGGCACCAGCGGCACGGCGGCCAAGTCCACCGGCCCCCGTTCCGACGGCGGCTACGAGGCGGCCATCCGTGGCAAGATCAAGAGCAACCTGGTCTACAGCGGCACGGACGACACCCTGAAGGCGTCGTTCCATATTGCGCAGCTGCCCACCGGCGAAATCATCTCGGTGCGCAAGACCAAGGGCAGCGGCAACGCGGCCTACGACACGGCGGTGGAAAACGCGATCTGGAAATCGTCGCCGCTGCCGAAGAAAAAAGATGGTACGGTGGTGCGTGATTTCGACACCGATTTCAATATGAAGGATTTACATTGATGGCTACCATGAAAAAAATTACCCATTGCGTCATCTACGCCGGCCTGGCCATCGCCGCCGGCGCCGCGCACGCCCAGATGCGGATTGAAATTTCCGGCGTCGGCAGCAACCAGATCCCGGTGGCCGTGGCCACCTTCGCCGACGAGAACGTGGCGCCCCAGCAGATGTCGGCCATCATCAAGGCCGACCTGGAACGCAGCGGCGCGTTCAAGGTGATCGACGCCGGCACCATCAACGATGTCAACAACGTCGACTACAGCGCCTGGAAGGCGCGCGGCGCCGACGCGCTGGTGGTGGGCACGGTGCAGCAACTGGCCGACGGCCGCTACGACGTGCGCTACAAGCTGCTCGACACCATCAAGTCGAACAAGCTGTCGCAGCTGGACCAGGCCACCCCGCCCCAGTTCGCGCGCCTGGCGGCGCACAAGATCGCCGACGACATCTTCCTCAAGCTGACCGGCGTGCGCGGCGCGTTCTCGACCCGCATCGCCTACGTGACCCAGGAAGGCCGCAACTACCGGCTGGAAGTGGCCGACGCCGACGGCGAAGGCGTGCAGCTGGCGCTGCGCTCGAACGAACCGATCATTTCGCCAGCCTGGTCGCCGGACGGCACCAAGGTGGCCTATGTCTCGTTTGAACAACGCAAGCCCGTGGTCTACGTGCAAAACCTGATCACGCGCGCGCGCACCGTGGTGGCCAATGAAAAAGGCAGCAACTCGGCGCCGGCCTGGTCGCCCGACGGCAGCAAGCTGGCCGTGGCCCTGTCCAAGGATGGCCACACCCAGGTCTACACCGTCAACGCGGACGGCAGCGGCCTGCGCCGCATCTCCAACAGCGCCGGCATCGACACGGAACCGAAATGGTCGGCCGATGGCCAGAGCATCTACTTCACGAGCGACCGCAGCGGCGGCCCGCAGATCTACCGCATGAGCCCGACGGGCGGCGACGCCCAGCGCGTCACCTTCGGCGGCAGCTACAACATCAGCCCGCGCATCTCGCCCGATGGCAAGACGCTGGCCTACATCTCGCGCCGCGACGGCAATTTCCAGCTGTACGTGCTGGACCTGGCCTCGGGCCAGGAGCAGCGCCTGTCCGACACCACCAGCGACGAAGCGCCGAGCTTCGCGCCCAATGGCAAGTACATCATGTACGCCACCGAATCGGGCCGACGCAAGTCGCTGGCCGTGGTGTCGGTCGACGGCCGTGTCAAGCAACGCCTGACCACCCAGGCGGGCAACATCAAGGAGCCCACCTGGGGTCCTTTCATGCAGTAAAATCCTTCATTTACAACCAGGAGAGTCAACATGCGTAAACTCAGCAGCTTAGCCTTCGCCCTCACCACCGCAGCGATTCTGTCCGCTTGCAGCACCCCGGTCAAACTGTCCGAGCCTGCACCCGTGGTCGAGAGCAAGCCCGCACCGGCACCGGCCGCCGACACCCGTACCGTCGCGCCAGTGGAAACCAAGTCGATCGATCCGCTGGACGATCCCAAGGGCGTGCTGGCTAACCGCAGCGTCTACTTCGACTTCGACAGCTACGTCGTGCGCGCCGACGGCAAGCCAGTGGTGGAAAACCACGCGGCCTACCTGACCAAGAACAAGCAGCGCAACATCCTGATCCAAGGCAACACCGACGAACGCGGCGGCGCCGAGTACAACCTGGCCCTGGGCCAGAAGCGCGCCGAAGCCGTGCGCAAGGCCATGGGCGCCCTGGGCGTGCCTGAGTCGCAAATCGAAGCCGTCTCGCTGGGCAAGGAAAAGCCTAAAGCCGAAGGCCACGACGAAGCCGCATGGGCGCAAAACCGCCGTGCCGACATCGTCTACAAGTAATCAAAATGATGCCTGACCTGAACGGGTCGCAGGCATAATACGGGGCGGCGCGCAGATCACTGTGCCCGCCCCGTTTCCATTTGTCCGACCGAATTGAAAGCGCCTACATGATGAAACCTACCAAATCCAGCCTGGCGGCCGCGCTGCTGGCCGCGTTCGCCTTCCTGCCCCTGCACGCCGGCGCTGGCGTGTTCGACGACGACGAAGCGCGCAAAGCCATCCTGGACCTGCGCACCAAGGTCGACGCGCTGGCGCAGACCCTGAACGCACGTATCGACACCAAATCCGACAAATCGAGCACGCTGGACCTGGTCAGCCAGAACGAGCTGACGGCGCAGGAAATCGCCAAGCTGCGCGGCCAGATCGAAGTGCTGGCCAACGAACTGGCCAACGCCCAGAAGCGCCAGAAGGATTTCTACGTGGACCTCGACGCGCGCCTGCGCAAGCTGGAACCGCACGAAGTGACCATCGACGGCAAGGCGGCACAGGTGGACCCGAACGAGCAGAAGACGTATGAAGCGGCCATGCAGCTGTTCAAGTCCGGCGACTACAAGATGGCCGGCGCGGCCCTTGCCGAATTCGTGCACCGCTACCCGGAATCGGGCTACGCGGCCAACGCCCAATACTGGCTGGGCAACGCCTACTACGCCCAGCGCGATTGCAAGAACGCCATCGCCGCGCAAATGGTGGTGCTCAAGTCCTACGCGGACAGCCCCAAGGCGGCCGACGCCATGCTCAACATCGCCAGCTGCCAGACCGAGCTCAAGGACAAGGCGGCCAAGAAGACGCTGCAGGAACTGATCAAGCAATACCCCGACTCGAGCGCGGCGGCCACGGCCAAGGAACGCCTGAAGGGCAAGTAAGCGTGGGCTGCTTGTGCCGGGGACGGGCCGCCCTGCACCGTCATGGCGGCGCATCAACATAAAAGTCCGCGAGGCATTTGACAGGCGCGCCGCCGTTCCCTATAATCTTGCTTCTTTCGGGGGTCGTTAGCTCAGCTGGTAGAGCAGCGGACTTTTAATCCGTTGGTCGCAGGTTCGAATCCCGCACGGCCTACCACTCGAAAGAAGCCAAGGTTTCATACCTTTGGGTCGTTAGCTCAGCTGGTAGAGCAGCGGACTTTTAATCCGTTGGTCGCAGGTTCGAATCCCGCACGGCCTACCAAGAATTATCAAGGAAGCCCACGAATTTCGGTTCGTGGGCTTTTTTGTTTCTGGTCGCTCTCTGGTCAGCACGAAGCCTCTGCCCCCCCTATCGTTTTCGTCGCTCCTCCTTCAAAGCTAACTGGAACTTCCCCCATAAAGGCCGGAGCTGCCTCCTGATACTCTGCGAGTTCATTATCTTGGCCGCCCGATATCCATAGCTAATGAAGTTCCGCCTCCCGAAGTAGGTATAACGCCGCATGAGATTTCCCGTGAAGAGCGGGCGGGGGTCCTCTCCTCGCGCAACTCGCGCCCGATTGCGCTTTCTCATGGTTGCTTTCGCTAAGTGCACACCCCTCGTGAGCCGGTCTGAGTATCTTGCGAGAGAGGCTGACCGAAGATAAATCCGCTCACCGTCAAAGAGAAAACCCAAATACTGGAGAGGCTTGTCCGTCACCAAGCGACCTTCCCGTGTCACAAAATCACGGCGCTCTGTCTTGGTATCCTGAAGCTCCAGCTGACACTTGGAAATAGCATCCTTAATAACTGCCTCGCAGGTAGATTTCGCGGCCAGTGGCAATACAAACAACATATCGTCACAATACCTAAAATACTTTCCTCCCAATCCCGCAACATATTCATTGATGAAACAATCAAACTCTAGCATATAGATATTTGATAGCAGTGCGCTGATTGACGAGCCTTGCGGGATTCCTTTTCCGGTACTATTTGCCCGAATCATTCCTGAGGGACGGACTTTATCCCGAAAGTCCTCAGGGCTGCACAGGCGATTACGGCCTTTTCTCGGGTTATTCTTCGATATACCAAGCAGTTCCAACACCGAGTCGAGATTCACCATCGAGAATCGAGTGATGGCTTTATATACCGCGTAGTGATCAGGAGATAGCTGCCCCACACCCAGAACTGACATCCAGGCCGACTTTAATATTTTGTGATCCAACGTATCGAAGAAACCGCGAATATCCAGGCCAAGGACAAAGCAATTGCTACGTCGCGAGATCTCTGCAAACCCTTCCGCAGCAAAGTGGATATTACTTTTCCCTAGCGAGCGAAAGGCTAAAACGCAATCCCCTAGGCCGCGCCCAGTCAATTCCTGCTCATATCGAGCAGACAGCAATTGGCAATAATAAGAGTAGATGTGACTGTCGATATGCGATGCATAAGCGACCTTCCGCTCCTTGCGCTTTCGCACTAACCGCTTCAGATCGTCATCCCACTTTACTTTGGTACTGAGGATATCGAAGTCAAGGAAGGGAAAAAAACTACGCTGAGCGACGCGAACAGGATCACTAACGATAGTTAGCGCCGCCGCTTGGCCTACGGGACGATCAAAGTGAAGATACCCTCTTCTACGGAACCAAGGCTCTCTAGTCGTCTGCATCTGCGAAACGCCTTAAGCTAGCAAACCGGAAGGGCTAAGATGGCGGCATTCTACTAACCGCCCTTCCGGATAAACCAAGTAATCTTCTTACCATCTCGCCCCAAGAGGGGCCGCGCCGCATATGTTAGGAATGACGTACAATGTTCACATGCTACTGGAGGTATCCTTGCGGAATCCTGTCATCGCTCTGCTATCAATCGTCCTGGCGATCACGCTGCCGGTCGGACTTGACAACTTGTAACACACCTCCACGTCTTTACGTGGAGCAGTATTACTATACCATCATCTTTCGACCTCAAGTGCAATAATTCCTGCGAACATGCTTCGCCTCAGCCTCGGATCACCGGCCCAAACAACCTCATCACTTGCGGCCGCTCTGTCGCGAATACATGCTCAGCTAGCAGTTTGAACAACGTACCCCGCACTTCGGATTCGGACGTATTGGGCAACTGATCGGTAAGCAACGTACAAATGCTGTCGACAACCGCTTTGCATAGATCTCGCTCATTCGCCACGCCAGGTGCCGGCGCTTGCGCCAAATCTACGGCCCGTAGGGAAAGCGTATTCAACATGAAGTGTTGGCGCAATTTGGTCAGCGTAGCGGCACGATGATCCACTAAAAATCGAACTAACCCGACCTCCGGGGTAAAGGGCAGAAACGAAATGGACGCACGCTCGTTGCGATAAATCCGGACGATATCCTCGACCTGCGCGTTGTCCAATAACGGCTCCGCATCGGCATCTAGCATCACATACGCTCTTGTGACAGAAGGCAACAGCGGCTTCTGTCGCACAAAAAACCGAATAACATTCACGAAACCACCGACAGGAATCGCATTTACGCTAGGCACAGTGGCAGCATCCCTGAACTGGTCACCGATAAATCTGCGTGAAAGTTGCTCAACCACAATCCGCGCCGCTTCATCTTCTACGTAAATAACCACATCAGATGCCGCCTCTTCGCGATAGGCAAGAGCCCCTAAAACGAACGAAGGGAAGCAATTTTCGGCACAAGATACCTTTCCATCTTCACCCGCTTGCAGAAACAATATCTGCCTCCTCGCCGCCTGTTTAATCAAGGTAGCAGAGTGCGTTGAGACAATTACGGTCAAATTCTTTTCGCCCGCGATTTGCTCCAAATATTTCAACAACTCCGTCTGAGCAGTAGGATGCAATGCCAACTCAAGTTCATCGATCAGTACCAATGAACCACGCGGACAGTCCGCGAGCATCTTCAGCAACTTCAGAATGCAAAGCTCACCTAAGCTCAAATTCTTTTCGGAGAAATAGCTCTTTTTCTGCTTACCTACACTGGGTAACTCAATTAGGAATGCAGAATTTCCTACACCCTTACGTACATTAATAGTCTTTAAGGCATCAAATTTATCAGTACAAAATATTTGATTGGCCGCAGTAATAATATCGTTCCGTGCAGCTCGAACCTTTCTCGGCGAAAAATCATCCTTATTAGGCTCAATACGATCGGCATTTGCCGCGATATAAACCACCGATGGATAATTAAGAGTCTCAAGAACATTACTGTTCGCTTTAGGTAACGGCACCCACCTTTCTGTCCTGTAGGTGTACGTCACCAACCCGCCCGGAGTTTCGTATTGTATAGATGCCCCCTCGCAAGAATCTACTTGGTCGGACATTCGCGACGCAGGGAAATGCGATGGGAAAGCGTTCTTAAAACCGATACGCCTCAGACAGCCCAAGAGAGAGGTTTTTCCTGTTCCGTTGCTGCCCGTGAGGAGCCAAACACCTTGCCTTGGAATGGTGAACTCTAAGCGGGAAATATGGCGCAAATTATTTATTGTGATTTTGGATGGCATATTAGCAAGGCATCTGGCCTGACGGATATTTCAGGCAAGTGTACATGCAAAAAGGATAACGGTAAAAATATTTCCGCCCTCCACCGCCTCCATAACGGATACCTTGCCGCGCTGTGCAAAGTGTGCAGTCCGCTTTCGTAGGCAACGCCGGAACCACGCCCGACACGACCAGAAATAGACCAGACAAGGCAAGTTCCAATTCCGACGTCTCGTTCAGCAGGCAATGTGCGACGCAGGTCCACGCGCATTCGCGCAGTGCGCCTTTAGCTGCGCCAAGATCCACGGATTCGAACTTCTCGGCACGCAAGCTGCCGCCCATCACACCAACCTAACCAGAAAGGAAACTCAATGTATGAGTAAACAGTTCCGCTTCAATAAGAAGTTGATCGACGCCCTGCCCGCACATCCTGAAGACGCAAAGTCCAAAGAAAGCGAATACTCCGACACAGAGGTTGCCGGTCTGCGCGTCATCGTCAACCGCAAGGGTAGAAAATATTTCCTCCTCCGCTACACTATCAACGGCTCAAAACGCAGCATGAAGCTGGGAGATTATCCCCAGATGGAAGTCGCAGATGCCAGACACCGGGCGCTGGAGTATCGCGGGAAAATTGCCAACGGCATTGACCCGCAGCACGAGCAAGCCGCCGCCCAGCAATCGGCGCTGACACTTAGGGCATTCGTCAAGGACGACTACTTGCCGCACGCCTACGCGACGAAAAGAAGCGCCAAGGACGACGAGGGCCGTATGCGCAACATCCTGCCTGAGCTGGGCGACCTACCGCTGGCCGACATCACCAGCCACGCCATCCAGCAGCTTCATGATCGCTTGCGTGTGCAGAAGTGTGCGGCTACGGCAAACCGCCATCTGGCACTGCTCAAACGCTGCTTTAACCTGGCTATCATTTGGGGCAAGCTCGACGGTCGCAATCCTGTACGCGGCATCCGCATGCACCAAGAAAATAACCAACGGCACCGTTACCTGTCTGGTGAAGAACTTCGGGCTTTTCTCTCTGCACTTAAGGACGAGCCAAACAAAGCGCTGGCTGATGCGCTGCGCTTCCTCTTAATGACCGGCGCACGGCGTTCCGAAGTGCTCAACGCACGCTGGGACGCCATAGATATCGACAAGCGGCAATGGTATCTACCTCATACGAAAAGCGGCAAAAGCCGATTCGTGCTGCTTAACGACGCAGCCCTGGCCGTACTAAGGGACCGTCCACGATCGGAGTCAACAGTTTATGTGTTCCAAGGCCGAACCCCTGGCACACCTATCTGTAATCCGTATAAAGGGTTCCAACGCGCTCAAAAGCGGGCCGGGCTGAGCGGTTGGAGAATCCATGACTTACGCCATTCATTTGCCAGCTTAGCAATTAACAACGGGGCATCATTATATGAAGTACAGCATTTGCTTGGCCATAGTGACAGTAAGACAACATTGCGTTACTCACATTTATCTTCTGATAACTTAAGAAGGGCTAGCTCCCACGTTTCTACCATTATCGCAGCAGCCCAGTCAGGGACATCTGCTGTACCGTGAAGTATTCGTCCCTTCACATTAAAATCGCCTAAGGCTTACTTGAGCGATTTTTTTTGCTACCCTCGCCGTTGTTGTGCAGGGTGTGCAAAAAATGAAATCATATTCAGGCCAGTTTCTGCCTATCCTAGTGCTATGATTTTAGGCTCCTAGAACATCTAGAAACATCTATGCCAAATAACTCAGATTTCTTTGGGACTCCAGAAGAAAACCTCAATGCTGCGCGTCAACACACAGCAACCGGCCGCAAAGGGGGAAACCTGGCCGTACCATCCCGCAAAGAAGTTATGACCCTGCCGCCCGCAGAGCTGAAGGCCAAGCTCATCGCGTGGATGGAGCATAGCGTAATCGAGATAGTCCCAAGTCGTGGTCAAATCGCCCTAGTAAAAGATGTTCTCGCTGAGCGCCCCGACGCCAGCAAACTGGCCGACATTATCGCTATGTGCTCACACTACATGAACGATGCGTAGCCGCAGCGGTTCAGTCTAGCCATCCGCAGCAAAGCGATAGGTTCACCATACCCGTCAAAATCGCCCAGGTTGCTTGAGCGTCTTTTCTTTGCTGCCCTCGCCGCTACTGTGCAAGGTGTGCAGGAAAATATGAAAAATTCGATTTGGTCAGATTGACCAATTAATGAGGGAAAGATGATGCGAATTACGCAGTTAGAGGGCCACTTTGCCGAGACTTCGAGTATGTCCGAATACGGGTAAGTAATCTATCTAACCTTGCCCTCGTCTTTTCCCGGCTAAAACACCTAATACGCACTTTGGCAGTCTACACTTTCCCCACCAATTGGCTGCACCGTAAATGGCGATGCAGACCTATTAACATACTGATGCAGTGAAATCGGTACCTATTTCCAGAGTAATTTCCATCGAAATTCTCCAACGTTAGCGGCAGAGGAATAGCATGCGTTGCGCAGCTGCATTCGGCCACTCTGCGCCGCGCACGTCAAGTGCAACGGCTAAGAACCCGCAGCTTTGGGCTGCGGCATGTATGTATGGTCAATTAAATTTGACCTGAAACTTCGCCATCAGAATCGTTCTCGCGATCTTCCAGTTCCATCAAGATCGGCTCGACCCGATCCAGCTTAATGACATAAGCATAAAGCGAGTTGTTGCAGAACCGAGACTTGTTCCGCTTGTCTTGTTCGCGGATCAGTGCATTCAAACCCACAAGTTCGGCAATGATGCCCTTTGCCTCATCCCCAAACTCATTGTCGAAAACATGATCAGGAATGATGATAAGGTTGCCGTCGATGAATGCTTTCGCAGACGATCGACGTACTGGCGCGTGCTCCTTCACATCCGCATAATTTGCGGACAAGAATTCAGCAATTCGGCGCAAACTTCCGCCGCGACCATGCCACCATTCCATGACGATCAGCTTCACAGCATTCTCGACAACTTCGGGTTCACAGTCCAGCACACCCGCCAGAATAGCGAGGTTTCCAGCCACAACAGCAGCGGCTAGGAACTTCACAATTCGTCGCTCGCCATCGCCACAATTAGGTGGCATCAAGCGCTCTTCGATTTCCGGAGCCATCGAGATCACATCTCGTACCAACTCTGGGTTGTCACATGCAAATTGAAGAATGGCCTCTCCAGGCGCACCGTAGTAGTCGCCGCAGGCCTTCTTCAAATGCCGGGTTAGTTCTGGGAAGCCATTGAAGTCACCAAAGTTGCTGATGACTCCAATGCGATCGATTGGGATATCAATCGCCCGATCTTGTTGCCCACCGAGTAGAGCCTTACCTCCAGCCTTTACGGCATCGGCGACGCCCTTCTCCGAGGTCGCAATAATCGTGAGCAACCACCGATTAACCGCAGCAGCCTCCATCTGAGATGTCATCCGGTGCTTCCCTTCCCCCGATGCGATCTTGTAGAGAAGTTCGCCAACCGTTTCGGCGGTCTGCTCAGTCATCTCGTCCAACGCAATCGGCAGCGGGCTATAGCGTGCAAGAAGAGGCTCTATGCCGTTCATCGTGGTCGAGAACTTCGTCACATACGGAGCATCTTCGCTGTAGAGTCCGGCAGCTGGATCAGTTCCGTTCCCCCAAATCGACGCACCAATCTGAGAGCATAAAGTTTTCCCCGTCCCCTTCGAACCATGGATGTTAACTAGGCGTGTGCCTAGTCCCATCATTCGAAGAAAAGGACTAGCGATAAAAATACACGATGACGTCAGAATCACAGGGTTGTTCTGCGCGTGAACGCCGATATTTTCCTTCCAATCCTCCACCGATCCTTTTACAGCAACAGGCGCACGGCTAATTGGTTCAAGGCGATAACGAGACTCATCAACGCCCTGAGCTCGAATAACTTTCCGACCAGTGTAGAAGCCCTGCCCGTTGGCGAACCACCCTGGACTCTCGATAAGAATCCGAGGTACCTTTTCCGTGTAATCGCTATACGACGCCGTCATGCTAAGGTAGTGCGGCAACTTGCTCTCATGATGAACAATGATGCCACGCTGACCAAGTGCCTTCTTCAAGTACTTGGCATTCATATCCTCGGGCTTAACAAGCAGCGTAGAGCGTTCTCGGCCAATAGGCTGAACCTCCAACAGATAAGACATATTCCCCGTAACAGGACATGACACCGGCTCAGCAATCCAGACCCAGCCAGTCATCAACTCGATCTCACCTTTTTTCGTGTCATACGTGACGTGCCTGTCCCTCAAATAATAACCATTAAAATGAGTAGCAGGCGGCTTTGGGATACTCATGCCATCCCCTCCCGCAGATCGACGCGATGAGATGCAATCCACGCATCAACGTCAGCTTTTACATAGCGCACTGTTCGACAAAAGCGAATGAACGGAGGAAAATCACCAACACCTGTACTGCGTGCCTTCTCCAGGGTTCCCGCTTTTACATTGAGTATCGCTGCCACCTGCTCCGTGGTGAGCATGGCGGCGGTATTAATTCTTTCCATATTAGATCCAAAAAAAAAACTCTTCGAATCCGATTTCCCTGCATCAGTTGTTAAAGAACGCGATGAGCCAGCAGGAAATCTACTTGCTCGCGGTGAGCGTCGTGTCACCAATGAACTGCATGATACTGAGAAATTCTGTCGCGCCGCAAGCCCCCACTTCTCCTCGAAGACGAGCCGCATTCACCCGCGCCAAAGCATGAACGCCATCTCAGATCAGCAGGTTCAACGACTTCCTAAGAACAAAATGGAACACAAGGTTTTGTTCGCGGAAATCGTTGACGAAAGTACCGTCACCATTACGCGCCCCGATGTCTCCTTGCTCAAAGTCCACAAAGTACTCGGCATCGACGTGAAGTACGAGAGGGTGTGCTTGACCAAAATATTTTTTTGCTGCGGCATAAATGCAACAGCCATCACAAGAGAGCATAAAAAAAGAGGAAGGTGCAATCTCCCTTCCCCCTCCTACATCCTTCGCTGTGCAAACTGTGCAAGCGGCGTTAACTTGTTAGCAGCCCGCCGACGATATCGCTAGCTTCTACCAAGGCGCGATCCTGCAGGTGCGTGTAATACTTCATGGTGACGTTTATCGAAGAGTGACGCATCAGCTTCATCAACTTCGCTGGCTCAACGCCACGTCGCGCCAATATCGAACAGAACGAGCGTCGCAAATCATGTATCACCAACGGCACTTGACCATCGCTGCCATCAACACCAGCACTCGCACAAATACGAGCGAATGCCTTTGCCGGTCGAGTCATCGGCTGTCCAGGAATTTTTCCAGGAAAAAGAAAACCTGATGTCCGGTCATCAATAATCTTCCCGAGTAATCCACGCGCAGCCATACTGAGATGCACGATCTGCTCCTCTCCGGCTTTCGTTTGCGGTAAGCGCCAGACGCCGGAGTCAACATCTACATCGCTCACTTTCGCCCCCAGCGCCTCACCTAGACGAACGCCCGTCGAGAGCAGCAACATAAACAAGGTGCTGGCCTGACTACCATCAGCCTCGCATGCAGCGACGAATGCCTTCAATTCGTCGTCATCAATTACCCTCTTGCGTGGAGCGCCTTCGGTAAGCTGCGGGACATTTTTGGTCGGATTGTGCGAAATGATTCCCTCATCTCGTGCGACGCGGAATACAGCGCACATCAAGGCTCGATACCTGTTAACGGTGGCCGGCGCAAGCTGCTCCTTTTTCTCCAGCATAGTCAAGAATTCGGAAATATGCGTAGACGTAATAGAAGACACCGGCATGTTGCCAAAACGGCGTCGCAGCCAGCGCTCAAACTTCTGCACATCGTCTTTCCAGCTACGCTTGCGCTGCGCCAGCGGGGTATAAACCGTCGTGAACAATTCGGTGAAGGTCATGGCCCTTCGCATTTCGCTGCGAGGATCAATGCCGCTTGCTGCTAGCAAGCGCGCGCTGGCACAGGCCGCCCGGGCCTGCTCTACTGTGAATTGCGGGCTGTAGTCCCCCAGCGAAACGGACGGGCGTGAGCGCCCCAGAGAAACCCGAGCGCGAAAATTAATTCGACCATTACGGTAAATCGTCGCGATCAAACCGACAGCTTTGCTGTCATAGCAATCCAATTGTTCCTTCGCGCTGAGTCGGACAAATTCATCAACCTTCGCGCTCAACGTGGCCTTCGTGAAGCAGAACTGAGTTTCTATTTTTTGGGGGTGTGGCAATTTCATGGGCTGATAGTCCTCTACTAGAACTACCAAGACCGATGATACAGACTGCCCTTCCACCACGCATCCAGCCCAGTCAAGCTCAATCATGGAGCGGCGATTTTTTTTTTCGAGCTTCGATGCGCTACGCACCGACAACAGGCAGCAGCGCCAATTGACGTGCAACATGGCGACGCTCCGAGAAAGTCCTTAAATCGAATTGCCTCCCTTTCCCACCTCAAAAAGGACGATCAAGCACCCCTCTCCCGCCTTGAACACCTAGATCCAAAATGAGCAACATATATAGAGGGAGATTACACCGCTCTATCCCTCACGCCGCTTTGGTGTGCAGAGTGTGCAAAGCGCCAGCACGGCACGTCAGCGAAAGAGCACATATCACGGACATATATCATTTTCTTGGTTAGCGCCACGAGAGCTGCAAGCAAGCACAAGGCTTGCGGCTTTATCCATTCTGAATACTCGCCAAGGAAAATCCACGATGCTGAAAGTTACCGCCACGCCCACCTGGCAATGGCAAAGCACCAAACCTAAAACCATTTCCACCAACCGCAACGTTGCCGTTAGCACGTCCCTGCCCGACATCAAACGCGCCGTGTTGCCGCGCAGTCTCGACATATCGTTCGCCTTTAGCTACCGCCGCTAAGGTCACACATCGGGCGAAGGTAAACGAAGCTGCCCCCGCCTCTTCCCCCATCAAAATCGACAGCCCTATGACATGCCGTCATGGGGCTTCTTTTTTCCCCATCCAGCAGCACAAGTAGCAGGAGAAATCATGACCGCATCCAACACGACCAACATTCCAGTAGCCAGCACTTCCAATGCCGCAGAACCAACCTGGCTGCTCAAGACCAGCATCGCTCCGAAGCTGGGCAAGCATGCAGAAGGTGGCATCAGCTACGAAATCCTGACCGACAGTAAGCGCGCAGAACCAATGATCCGAATCACCGGAAACGACGGTGGCGGCTATTACAGCAAGGAGATCCTGCCATATGGCGGCTTCCCCGATCACGGGATCGAAGTAGTATCGGCCATCGCTGAATGCTGCTCGGTCAATGTCGTATTGCGGCCCTTCGATCGCGAACTGCATTGCTTCGGCATGAGAGCGCATTAGAATCAGTTGGATCAGCTTGCTGGCCTTCGGTGATTTCGCGAGGTAGTAGCGCGGCGAACAGCCGGACTTGGATACCTCCCTAAATACATATCCGAATTCATCACGAAGCCGATTCATGACTTCCATGTCCAAGGCGATCAGATCAATGTCGCCGAAGGCTGGATGAATGGCTGGGTTGATGATGTGTTTAAGTAGGCCACCGAAAATGTATGTGCGCGGTGAATTCTTCAGCCAACGCACCAGCCTGTCGGTTTCGCAAGCTGGTTGGTCTGAATTGCGAAGGATCATGGGGATGCCCCTCTGGGCTGATGCATTAGCGGGATTATTTTTTTCGGCGCGGGCTTTCGCCGGGATTGCTGGTGTCGTTGCTTGCCGTTGCCGCGTCTTCTTTGCTGGCCTCCGCCACGGATGGCGCAGCGGCTTCGATTTTTTGACCGGCTAGTGCGAGTACCGACGATTTCCATTCGGCCCAATTGCCCGCGATAATGTGACGGCCTTCGCCGTCGGGGGCGGCGCTGAGCAGTCCTTCGGCGCGAAGGATGGCGGTGAGAAAGCCAGCGTTATTGCTGGACTTGCCCGTAAAGGCAGGCTGGAAGGTTTTCGATGGCAGCGCCTGTTCGGGCCCGTGCTTGTCGATACAGGCTTCGACGTTCTTGAACGGCATGGCATCAGTACCAAGTCCGCTCGCTTGGTCATAGCTCCCCGCAATCTAAGCCACTTCGCAAAGCATCGTCCACAGATCGAACTAAGGCATCGCCTGAAGTTGCTGCATAAGGGCTTCACGATTACCGAATAAATACCAACCGCACCAATAACCACAAGGAGAAATTAAATATGACAGCTACCATCTACGTGACCAATGAGGCATGGGAAACCGGCCAAGCAATCAAAGACCTGGACTACTACGACCGCTGCACCTTGTCAGACGATCCGGCATCGGATTGGACGCGCAAGGCAGGCTATTACCTGAAAAATGCAAACGCCATGAGCATGGCTCCCCTGCCATCCACGGCAAACATCGCGCTCAAAATTCTGCGATCCGACGCCGCTGCTCATGCCCGCCACATCAGCGTGCCTGCGCATCTGCGTGGCTGCATTTTTGCGAAGGCGCCGAATATTCCAGCGCGATACGCAGAAATCGTCAAGTACTGGACCGGCGAGACCGTCAACTCGAATGCGGGCAATGCAGCCTATTACCAGAACCAAGCAAACGAATACAACGTTGACCTGTCCGCCCTGGCAGCAGATATCGACCTCTTTAGCCAATGGCAAAGTACCGACAAAATTGATGCGCTTGTTTCCGAAGGTATCGTAGTAGTCATCGACGGGCTGGACCTGTTGATAGGAGCGGCAGAAGATGGGGATTTTGTGGAGATTGAAGTGCCGCTTGACGATGAACTGCTGGGCATCGACAACGGCCAATTTATGACCGAAAAACCCTACGATCTGCATCGCGGCGAGCGCACTGAGCGGATCTTTCTGCGCGTGTCGGACATTCGTAATTCACCGGACCCGGCACACATCTACCTCGACGTGCTGCGATATGAGGAGATGGACTACGGCTTCTATTACTGAACAGCAGGCCGGTAAGCGACGCCCGTTACCTCACTTCTTCTTCCCTGCGCGCCAATGCTGTGCATACTGCACAGCGAAGCCGTAGACAAACTCTTTCTCGCGCAAAGGCAGGTCCTTGACGGCCTCGCCAAGTAATTCGGCGAATGCCTCAGACTTACTGGTATCTCCTACCAGCGAAGGCAACGAAACCTTCAGATGCCGCGCCACATCATCCAGGCGGTCCAAAGATGGCAGCTGTGCGCCGGTCTCGATTCGGGACACCGTCACGTTCTCAATTCCTAACGCTTCGGCCAGCTGGCCTTGCGTGATGCCGAGTTGCCCCCGTGCAGCCTTGATGTTTCGGCCGATTCGTTTTCCTAACGCAGATCCCTTGTCTGTCTTGGTCTGTCTGGGCATGTGCTAACTGTGCAGATGGGCAAAAGCACATCGTGCTACGTCAGCAAGAGTAATAAAATGATGTAATATGGCAATTATATTGATATAAAACGATAGTTTTTACCAAACAGATACCGTCAAAGCCGCATCAGGCCTCGACTACACTTCACTACAAAGGAATCAGAAATAATGAGCACATTGGCGCTTACTGGTATCGAAGTCCCAATCAGCAATGCCCGAGCCAACTACAACAAGCTGCGCTTGAAATACCAGCGGCTGGCCGGACAGGCCGCAGCTGACTTCTCCAACAACTTTGCTACGCTGTTCAAAAGCATCGACGACATTCATAACAAGTGCGCAGACGTGGTGCTGCCCATCATGCATGAGGCGGCAGAGGTGGCCGTCGCAGATCTCGTCGCCCAAGGGTTCTACGACATCGACTTCGACGCCTTCGCTGAATACTTCGCCCCTTACTACAAATGGGAAGAAGACTTCGCCGTCATTGACGACAAGTATATGGCGATCGTCCTGAAGGCCGAAGAACTGGACGCATACAGAACTCAACGCCGGGAATCGCGGGGCCGCTGGGTAGGCGGTGGCTTCGGTGTTAGTGGTGCAGTCAAAGGCGCGATGCAGGCAGGTGCCATGAATCTCGCGACAGGTGCTGTACACGGCCTGTTCAACCTTACGGCAAAAGGCATCAGCGCCGTGGGCGACGCCTTGAAGAAAAGCGAACTATACAACGATCCGGCCACCAAGCAGGCATTGGTCAACGCCCTATACCGCGCCATCTTCAGTATGCATTTCGCATACATAGATGCTGTCAACGACAGGAAGCCGGAGAGCTATACTGGCTTCGTCACCACCGACGACGAAACCAAGGCATCGCGCCTGCTCCAGAACGTGGAGGCAGGCCGAGTGCCGAAAGAGGCCATCAAGCAGGTCATGCTCGACGCTTTCCAACTCGATCCATATAACGAAGATTTCTTCCAGCTTTGGCTGGGCGAATTCGGGGATCAAAACGGCGAGCTGGAAAAGCTGGAAAGCTACTTCGGCGTATCGGTCGTATCCTCCACTAAGCGGGACCTCATCCAGGCCCACAAGGCCAGTCTTGACTTCTCGACGCCGGAAGCATGTGACGCCAGCCTGGCTGCGCTCAGCAAATATTCAGCGGCGATTGGCTATCAGGAATTTGCCAAAGAAAGTCAGGCTATCATCGCATTGAGGTCGGAGCGTGACCGAGAACGCCGCACGGTCGATGGGGTCACCTATTCGTCAGACGCTGCGGCAGCAGAGGCGAAAGATGAATTGGCCCGTACCGTAAAAGGCGTGACCTATTCGACGCCGGAAGCGGCAGAGACCGCCAGAACGCAAAAGAAGGTCGGTATCTGGTTCTTCCTGGCACTTCTCGTCTTCCCTCAGATCACGCCGTTCTTCACGCTGCGTAAGGGCTATAGCACGACGATCAGGGTCATCTCGTTCGCATGGGGTGCGTTGTTTACGTCCCTTTTCTTCACTATGGGTCACAGGTAAAGTATCGCGCACACCATCGACGCGACGGTGTGCAGAGTGCAAAAAGACAAGGCCTGGAGCCTCGGAAGTAAACATTCCTGAATAACCACGGCCTTGACTTTGCTATCTCATTGTCCGGGGCTGCCTGCTCGTTTCAGTCCGAAGGCACACTCTAACTCCTTCTATGGCCAAGCAGTAAAGGGAGCTCCGACAAAAAGACCTAGCACCGCCTTCTTGTCGTCACTATTCCATCCAGCCTTTACCCCACCGTTCAACCCTCCATTCCCATCGCCGATCCAGTAAACTGGCAACTCAATGGTAGTTACCTTCTTGCTTGTGTCCCTGGATACGGCCAAAGAAACGGCGTACTTCGTACCAATAAGGCTGCGAGCCTCAAGTCCCAGCGATGTCGCTTGCGTCATTGTCGGCGCGCCAAAGGAGCCGCTGACACACTGCACGGTAACGCCGGAAGTAGCTGCAGGACACCTTACAGTGACATCAGCGTCTTTATAGCTACTTTTTCTGTCCACTCTAAAAATAAGAAATGCTGCTGACATCGGCGGTGGATTCCATCCGACAAAAACTCCGACACTCCAAGGTTCATTTCGCTCCTTCGACTTCGCAAGTGTCCCTGGATCATAGTAGGTCGAGTCCTGTGTGGCATACTTCAAAGCGCCGCCAAACAACCAGCCACCGGGATTGGGACCACCGACGTCCCGTTGCCCCTCGATGCTACGCTCAGGTAAATACTTCTGAAAATTCTGCGCTGAACATTCGAACCCATCAGGTAGTTTCCCTTCTTTAGCCTTCGCAGCACCTTCCAGTTCAGCACAAAGTTTTTTACGGTCTTCAGGCTGGGCTTTGGTTTGAGTCCAACCAGTAAGAAATTTCGAGTAAGACACACCAATAGATGTCGCATTTCCCCAACCGTCCAAAGAAAACAGGTCATGACGTTTCTCGGACTTATCTATCGGCGCATCCATCGTGAAGCTCAACGAAGTAAAGGTCGCCGCCTGCACGTCACTTGAATCCTTGGGAACAAAACTGTACTGCTTGGCTACTTTTGCCGAGACACTTGAGCCATCGTTGCTAGCTTGAAACTGGATGCCAGGGCCGGAAACCAGAGACGATACAGGTGCAGATAGAACACTTGCAGGTGGCTTGAACTCATCGGCGGCGGTCGCGAGCCGCGCCCCTAAAAGCAGAGGTAACGCTGCGATTACGTAGGTAGTAAGTATCTTTTCCATTCAAATTCTCCGTCAAGGAATTAAGAACGGCTTCATCCCCCAACCATCCGTAGAACCCGACGGAATTGCGTCAGATACTTTCGTAAGCACTCCAGCAGGCCCCGCAACTGAAAAGGCAAACGAATCCCCTGGGTTCCCTCTAAAATCCCAGAAAAGCTCGTAATTGCCGGGAGGTAGATCAACGATCGAATCAGTCAGGTTGATATTATTCGGCCCCAACTGTGTCCAGTACCAATAGACCCCCTTGGGCTTTTTCGACGTGGAACCGGTTACTTGTGTCATGGCATTCGCTCCTCGAATGGCTAATACGGCTAAGCAGCGGCTGACAACGCGCTGCAGACAACGAAGCTTCTGGAATAAACTGCCAATTCACTATAGGAAATAAAAACGGTAAGAAATACGCGAATTGTAACCATTAGAAAATTGCGGTGGGGATCACGATACGGCAAGCCGGCCCCAAGAACACATAGCACACAACCCCACCTTGCGAACCCAAGGTAGGAAGGCTACCGAAGGCCGACACATGATCGCGGGCGGCTGGGGGAAATGGCTGTCCGTCCTTCACGCTGAGTACTGTCAGTTGATCGAAAGCGAACCAGCGCCAGCAAGCGCCAACGCATCGTCAGCCCAATTAGAAAACAAAGCAGCCGACAAGGCCAGCCGCAAGAAATAAGAAGTTCATCGAATACAGCAGCGAAGGCAGATCGCAAATCAATGCGCTACTGTGAGAGCGCGAGTAGCTCGAAGGGTTTGAACCTGCCCCCCGGCTATAACATTCGATGACAATGCGGCAACGCGCTCCTAGACGCCAAGAAGAATAACAAGTAGACTAATTCTCGGATAAACGACACGGTGACCCAATGGTTTCACCAAAGTCCCGTAACAAATATCAGGCGTTAAATTATGAAAAAGGTGGTAGAGACGAATCCAAAGTTAGCTGCCGCGATTGGGGAGCTACTTCCTGAAATTGACGCCTTGCTGAACAAAATTGGGCGCCCGTTATGGGGCCGAAAAATGGCAGCTACTGAAATTCTTTTAGCGGACTACCTAACCGTACATCCTCCTTCGGATGCCCCCCCATACGAACAAAAGTGGTTCGCAATTCTCTTCGCAATCGTCGCAGATTGGTATGAGACACGTTATGGCTCTGCGCTTCACACCAAGACTGGGACACTTCTTGGGGTCATCGAGATCCACAATATTCCATTCAAGGTCACTATTGAACCAACTCATAGCCAGCCTCACTCTTCAGGCCAACAATTAACACTCTATATCGGCTCAGGACTCGGGGATCACGAGAAGCCCCGTGAGTGGATCATTTCTCCGCCGACACTAAGCAATCTTACCAGTAACGAATCAGCCCGATTGGATAAAGAGCTAAGCACACTAGTCAAGCAACTCCGCTTGATTAATCTCAACTTCGGAACCGGTCATCCTGCACCGGAGAAATACGAACAACATAGGAATGTCACCCTTTTAGCTATCCGCAAAGCAGCCGAGCATATTACAAATAGAACGGACGAGGACTATGCTTCGGCCATTTGGGAAGTTCATTTCTCGATCGAAAACGCGCTTAAAGCACTAATCGCACAGACCGGCACCACGCCGCTGTCGGAGCACAAAATACCTCTTCTTGTTACTCAAGCAAATTCCGTAGGGATACCATTGGATCTAAAGAGGAAATTAGGTTTTCTTCCTAGCGCTGGTCAAGCAATCGCTTCCCGCTATGGAAGACCACTACCCACTGGCTACGAGGCCGCAATCAAAATATACAAAAAAGCTCTTCTCCTTCTAGCAGAGCTATCATCGCATGTTCAGCGCCCAATCCAGCTCGGTGAAGATGCGGCAATCGTATTAAGACGCCCACCGTGGTTCGAATTCATGAAATAGACGACGAAGCCTCGCCGTGCCGTTATAGCCTAGTGACGCATTACTAGTGTGCAAATCGTGCAGGATTTAACAAAATCACACCAAGCAAGCAATAATCCTAAACAAATATCAATATCGAAAATGTTAAAGAAGATATTAGAGATAGAAAATGTTGGCCCTTACTCCTCAAATCCCGTTAAAAGCTCTAAGGACTGGAACGGTGAGTTCAAGTCAAAAAATATAATTTATGGAGAGAATGGAGTAGGAAAAACGACGCTCGCCCTAATCCTAACTTCGCTACATGGAGACGACAATCTTCTCAAGGAGAAGAGAACAATTGGTTCTTCGACTCCTCAAAAACTGCGAATATTGATGGCTGATGGCAGCATAAGAAAATACACTGACAACAAATGGGATAAGCATTGCAGCGAAATAAATGTATTCGATGTTCACTACATCGAGGACAATGTTTATATTGGTTCGTCACTACTAAGCGAAACTCGAAACAATCTTTTCCAAATCATCGCAGGTGAAGAAGGAATTCAGCTAAAGAAGAAGCTTGAAGAGCTATACGGCCACCTTAATGATTTTCGTAGAGCAAAAACCAGAATTAAAAACGAGCTAAAATCCAATGAAAATCTAACGCAAGATGTCACCAAAAGATTGCAGGAAGATTTGAAATTCTACACTGCGGAAATAAAATATAAAACCAACCACATCCGTCAAGTTAATGTCGAACTAGGTGAATACTCTCAAAAAACCTTTGAAAATAATATTGAGATAATCAACAAATATCTTCGTTATTTCACACCACATATACGACTTGAAAAATTTTCAAAAAGCCATTCTGGACCTCGGCAACTCGTATCGTATAGTCTTTCGGTTAGCGGCGAAATAGTGGGATTTCATGGGTTAAAAGGTGGAAGCGGTCGGAAAATAAAATATTCACTTAGCGAAGGTGACAAAAGCGCATTTGCTTTCTCATTCTTCCTTGCTCAGCTAGAAAAGGGCGATCTTTCAAAAAAGATTGTTGTATTTGACGACCCAATATCCAGCTTTGACCAAGCAAGGCGAAACGCAACGATTAACCAATTGATGCGAATTTCGTCAAGTTGCCTACAGTTATTCGTTTCTACTCATGACATTAATTTCGCCAAGGCTTTAGCCAGAAAATTTGAAGCAGCTTCCACCGTAAATCTAAAAATATCGAAAAATTCATCGACAAGCCACATTGTCGCCCATGACATTGAAAACGAAACGCTCAGCGGCGTCTTCAAAGACATAAAAGTACTTAGTTCATATCTAAATCAAGGCGCATCAAGCGAACTAGAAAAACGGGAAGTCATAAGATGTATTCGCCCCATCCTAGAAGGAATTCTTCGGATTAAGTATTTTAACGAAATTGAGCGCGGAGAATGGCTTGGAGATATGTTAGGAAAGATTGATAAATCGACTCCAAATGATCGATTATTTAGGCTCAAAGACTTGGTACCTGATATAGGAGAGATCAATGATTACTCTAAAGAGTTCCATCATTCAGACCCAACGTCTCCGTGGGGTGATACCATAAATGACGAAGAGCTGAGAATATTCGTAAGACGGACGCTGCAAACAATAGATCAGATTTAGTAATTAGGCATAGTCTGAACCTTGGTCTCGCCGCCATCAAATACGCCCCCGTCGGAAAATGTTAATGTCGGTAGAAACAATGCATGCACATGAATGTGCAAACTGTGCAAAAAATCGCACCGATACAACCGACGGGTGCTAGGCCTCGCCTAAGTCATGAGGATAGCGGTTCCGGTACTGTTCCGGTCAGGGTTCAGTGCGCAGGCGTCAAACAACCGACTCGCCAAAAGGCCACCCATATCGATGGTGCCCCCTCATAGTGCAACCAAGGCCAGCGAATTGCCAATGAGACCGTCTGGTCTCTCTCTGGTCAGGGCCAGATACAATACGGTCAAGCTGTGGCAATGAGCAGCAAGGGACCGCGTCCCGGCAGATTGAGAACCGAGAGAACAATGTCTTTCGCCGCACGAAGGAAATAGCGGAACGAGCGCCACTGATCCCGTCGCGCCAAGACAACTCCATGTTGGAAGCTTCACGTTCTTTTAATCCGTTGGTCGCAGGTTCGAATCCCGCACGGCCTACCAAGAATTATCAAGGAAGCCCACGAATTTCGGTTCGTGGGCTTTTTTGTTTCTGGTCCATTTCCGGCTTACTTTGAAACTACAGCGCGGCCGCCCTCACTCCACACATCACTTATGAGTTAATTAGCATGGCGGTTTTGCTACCCTTCCAGCCGGCGCCACTGTGTCTAATCGAATCATGCTCGCTGCCAACAAACCGGCTGACTGTTACAATTGGTTAGTTTCCCAAAAAGAAAATTCGTTAAAATTTAGAAAGCCATTCGCGCTTTTGATCGCGACCTCATGAAATCCCAACTTTGTAGAGATCCTAGTGTCCAAGAGATTTTCGTTTGACCTTTATCGCCTTAACATTGAGGACATTTCAGATCTTTTTCTGTCTCCTACTCCAAAACGCATACGGGGAGACGAGGATCTCCGAACTCTTTTTGAATCAGCTTGCGATCCTAAACATGATCAAATTCAAGAGACCAGAAGTGCAAAATTCAAGTGGAGCATTCGATCATATTTTGATTTAAGCGAAATTTCAGACGGACGAGAACTTCTTCATTTCATTCTCGCTAGGAGCGTGTTGGAAAAAGATGGTGTGAGCGTTACCGATGTTGGATTGACGACATCAACATCAGTTTCATTTCCACCTCTAGCTAGCACAGCAGTATGTCTGGTGGATTTATCCCGCCACCTTATAGCGATCGAACATACTGGCGAATTATCCCAGACCGCTTGGTTGGACTTCCTACATAGCATCATCGCGGATACGGCCAGATCTCTAGAGTGGTGGTCAACAGTTGCATTAGTGGCAATTCCATCCCACAATAATATAGTTGATCTCTTACTTTCATTCCAGCGAGTTACCAGAATGAAGGTTACTTTACGCATTCCGAATCCAGAATTAAATAGATACACAAAATTGGTTTATGAAGATCTCCGCAGAAGTGGGATTCGCGAATTTACTCAAGACATGAAAAGTCCTGACGGGCTATCTAGATCGGAAGATAGCCGTCCGCTCGCATCGGCCGTGTTGGCAGAGCAAGGATACAGGAAAGGCGAAGTTACCATTGAGGGCGTTAGAAACGATACTTTCGAAGTCGCGCAATCTGGAGAGGAAGCGGCTCGCGGAGTAGTGAAGGGGTTACGCGATTTTGTGAGAGGCATTAGCGCCACGACTAAATCAAAGGAAGCTAAAACCGCAGTGGCCGCTATATTCGCTGAAATCGATAGAATACACCCACAGGGGCCACAGTGAGCCGGCGACGACTTCTAGTAACATGGTCATACCTTTCTGAAATATTGCTAGCCATTTTGCTAACTGTACTTTTGTGCTTGTTGATAGAAAAATCAAAGTTAGTTGAATTCATCCAACAGAGTGCAATCGACTTCGCAACTTTGTTCTGCGCAATTTTCTTTGCTGGTGCGATAGGTTTTCTCTGGACTTTTTACTCAAAAGCAGATTCGAAATTTTACGTCTGGTTAGATAGTGTTGGCGCGTCAACGGTATATTTGCACGCCACTGTTTACACAGTTTTCGTAGAAGGTGCAGCCACACTTTCCCTAACATTCGTTAAATATTTTAAACATGAAAGCCTAGCGTTATTCGGCGTTTTTTTGTTCTTTTTGGCTTTCATAAATAGCTACACGATGATAATAAACGTTATGAATGTAATGAAGCTTCAAATAATGTATTCTCGAATAAATGGATCACCCTGATAATAAAAAATTTTAACTTTTCGCGAGCATATAACATACGTCGCATGCAAACGCCGAAAAAAATTTCTGCCGCCGAATTTTAGAGATCGGCTACATTTATTAAAAAGAGACAAGAATCTGGCAGATACCATTAATGTTTTTCTCGGCAGAATAATTTTTAATAATTTCAGATCACTCACTAACTCCCAATTCCATCAACTTAAACAATGTTCAATTTAACTACAACCGAACTAGATGCTGCATTCGCGGCAATAAATCATCATGGATACAGCACGATGCTTCCAGAACCTTCGGAATGGAGCGTTGTAAAGACTAATTGGGCAGCGATCCGTCTGAGTATAGAAAAGATTGATTTAGACAATTATGAACCTTACACTGTATCGAAAGTATTTGCTCCGAAGAGTAGGTCCAACATTCGAGTAACGCACCTTTTGCATCCTCAGGATCTCTTGATTTATACAGCTCTAGTTTTAATTGCCTCTCCGGATATAGAGGCAGCAAGACTATCCAAAAAGGCCAAGCGAGTCTTCTCTTATAGGATAGACGGATCTGCGGGCGTTCTGTATAAGTCAAAAGGTACATTCGAGGCTTACCGTGAGCAACTCAGCTCAAAATCGGAAAAAGTAAACGCTAAGTTTGTAGCCTTAGCGGATATTGCAGATTTCTACCCTAGAATCTATCAGCATCGACTAGAAAATGTGATCGAATCGGTTGCTAGGAATCAAAGAACTACAGATGTTGCTAGAGTTCTGGTAAGGAAATTTATATCAAACCTAATGGGAAGGAATAGTTATGGAATTCCTGTTGGCCCTTACGCCTCCAGAATACTTGGCGAAGCGGTTTTAATTGATGTTGACGCGAACCTACAATCACAAGGTGTGGATTTTGTTCGCTGGGTAGATGACTATAACATCTTTTGCAAAACTGAATATGAAGCACAATCCATCTTATTTACGTTGGCCGAGTGGCTATTTACTAATCATGGCCTAACTTTGCAATCTGCAAAATCCAAAATCCTGCCTATCGACAAGTATAGATCAGAAATTCTTATTCACCCTGGCGAAGAGTTGACAGATCGCGATACTGTCGTTCAAGTACTTAGAGAATTTCGAATCGGATACGAGGGAGATGAGGATGAAGAAGAACCTGATGAACAAGAGATAGCTGAGACTTTAGCTGTACTCCAAGGTATTGACCTAAAAGGAATGCTTGAAGAGTCACTTGCGGATACAGCGCTAGTTGACTACGAGGCAGTCACATATGCGCTGGTAAAATTGCCGCGAATTCCCGGCGTTGAAGAGCACGTTAAGCATGAGGTTTTAAACTTAATTATCGATAATGCAGAACTCCTATACCCAGTAGCTGAGTATATTGCCAAATACATACTTTCCTTCGATAACCTGACTGCCAAAGATCAGAAAAAAATCGCTTCTAAGTTATTAAAACCTTTAAAAAGCAAACGCAACCCTCCGCCCCCATATTACGCGATGTGGATACTCTACATTTTCTCCACGTCCTCTAATTGGAATCATGTAACTGATATAGTTTCCCTATATCGAGAATCAAAATCTGAAATCATAAAGAGATATGCTGCTCTTGCTGTCCATATTTCGGGAAGTCGCGCCGATGCACTGAACATGAAGGATGATTTTGTTGCAGCATCGCCTATGCTTAAGTCAGCAATTTTGTTTGCAACCCGAAAACTTGGAGTCGATGAGCGAAAGCACTGGAAATTGTCGGTAGGAGTTAGCGGTCTTTTGGAGAAATCTATATAAAGGGCGCCCTTCGCGCTCAACCTCAAACCCAAAAGAATTCAGCTTTTCCGTTACATCCACCATTGCTAACCTACAATAGTGCTCCGGTAGAGCTCCGGTCTAGACGCCGAAATCTGAGCGTCTGGTCCAGGTCTGGTCCTTCACTAACGAAACACCGCGCGACGCGATAAGCGCTTGTGAAGCGTTGCTCAATTAGTATGTTATTACAGTTTTGGGGAGCAGCGATCCAGACAACCAAGGGACTTTTAATCCGTTGGTCGCAGGTTCGAATCCCGCACGGCCTACCAAGATTCAAGCGAAAACGCCAACCTTCACCGGTTGGCGTTTTTGTTTTCTGCTCCATTTCTGGGCCACTTCGAGACGATAGGCGCGGTCTAGACACACGGATTCGAATTCCGCGGCTGGGAGGCACTGCGCGGCATCGACGAAAGCGACACGATGCGTTCCCCCCAAAGAATCCCCCATCACAGTGACACCAATCAATTGCCGCCGCGTGTGGGGTCACGTGCGGCCAAGCTGCCGTATAATTGCCAGACCATGAGAACCATCCTGTCGCCGATTGAATCCGAATTCGCTACGACTGCAGAAGCCGAGGCGTACGATCGCTGGTTTCGGGAAAAAGTCCAAGCGTCGCTCGACGATCAGCGCCCATCAGCGGCACACGACGAGGTAATGGCCAAACTGCGTGAAATCATCGAAGCGAAGCGGCGCGCCCATGCTGCCAGTCCTGTGGCGCGCTGAAGCACAAGCAGATCTCGCAGCGATCCTCGAATTCATTGCGGATCACAATCCACAGGCCGCGCTTGACTTGTATTCCGATATGGAGCGCGTCGTTTCACAACTCCCACACCATCCCTATCTATACCGCCCGGGACGCGTAGCTGGCACGCGCGAACTCGTTGCCCACCCCAATTACATTGTCGTATATCGCGTTGGTGTGACGTCGATAGAAATCGTCTCCGTCCTGCACTCGCGACAGCAGTATCCTTGATCGTAAGTCGAAACACTGCGATGTTCTGGTTGCGCTCTGGTCGGGATCAGATGCAAAAAGAGCAGAGCTCCTTGAGGCAACGGGACGGCGGGACACGATCGTCGTTTCGCGATGCAAGCCTGAAAATTGCGATGAAACCAGCGAGGTAGCTGAAGGAAGCTCCGCGAGCATGGTAAAATCGCCCGCCTCGATACCTGTCGCTTCGCGATCTTTTAATCCGTTGGTCGCAGGTTCGAATCCCGCACGGCCTACCAAGAATTCAGTAGTACAGAAAAGGTTATGCGTTTCGGCGCATAACCTTTTTTTCTTTTCCCTTCCACGCGCACCCACGAAAGCATACCCATGAGAAAAACCGATCTGGCAAAGTATGACGCCAAAAAACTGATGGGAAAAATGAACGCTCCCGGCGGCGCCGAATTCGGCAAGGCAGCTGAGGTGGTCGATCGCCGCGAACAGCGCCGCCGCGACCAGGCGCTCGGCCTGGTGCCGTTCGCCGTCAAACTCAATAGCGACCTGGTCACGCAGATCAAGGCGCTGGCGGCCGAACAGGGCGCCGATCTCAATGAAGTTGTCGCCGCGCTGTTGCAAAAGGGTTTGGCGAGCTAAGGACGTTGCAGGCAGCGGTCTTTTCATCCGTTGGCCGCAGGCGGGCATCCCGCACGGCGATGGCGTAACCCGTCTCGCTCTTTGCCGCCCTCCCCTCTGATCGTTTTGCCTGAGCCGGCGAACCGCCGCTGCGCATCCCCCATTGCGCGATCAACTGTACCTGTCGATCGACTGATACAGCATGGATCGCGGCCTCCTGCCTTGTGCCTTGTTCACGCCGCAGCGCACTCCTAGACTGGTGTCTCTTCCATGTTACGAATGGCACACCATGACCGAACTACTCCCCCTGATCAGCTATTGCCTCGTAATGTCGGCCACACCCGGGCCGAACAACGTCATGCTCGCCATCACCGGCGCCAATTTTGGCGGACGCGGCGCAGTGCCGGTCATTCTTGGCATCCAGACCGGCATGTTCGTGCAAACCATGCTCATGTGCGTCGGACTGGGAAGCGTGTTTGTGACCTACCCAATGGCGCAGCAGGTGCTGCGCGTCGCGGGCTCGGCATATCTGGCATTTCTGGCCTGGAAGCTTAGCGGTGCATCGGTGGCGGGGGAACAGGCGCCCAGAGCGGTGTCCTTCGCCCAGGCCACGGCATTTCAAGCGCTGAATCCCAAGAGCTGGCTGAAGGCCGTTACCGTGGCATCGGTGTTCATGCCCGCGGGGCATGGCACGGTCGCCAGCGCGCTGCAGGTGGCGGTGATTGGCGCCCTGGTGGGAACCCCTTGCAATATCACTTGGGCTTTGTTTGGCGTCTCGATTCGCCGCCTGCTGCTCGATCCGAAGATGCGCCGCATGTTCAACTTGACCATGGGCGCCATCCTGCTCGTCCTGGCCGTGATGTTTTTACGCTAGACTTGCGCCATGTTCGCCATCGACCGCACCTCCCCCATTGGCCTGTCCAAGCAGATCGAGACCACGTTGCAGCACATGGTCGAGCAGCGCGTCCTGCCGGGCGGCGCCAAGCTTCCCTCGATACGCCAGCTCGCCAGCCAACTGGCGGTCAGCACCAATACCGTCGTGCTGGCCTATGACCGGCTGGTCGCGGCCGGCACCATCGACACGCACGGCACGGCAGGCTTTTTTGTGTGCACAAGGAACGACGGCGGCAGGGCGATTCCCGACGCGGCAACGCTGGAAGCGGGTGAGGAGCAAGAACCGGTCTGGCTGGCGCAGCAAGCCAACGACCAGCGCGCCGGCGTATTGCTGGCCAGCATCGGCGCCTTGCCGCCAACCTGGCTGCAGGATGCGGTGCCGGCCACGGCCGTGCAAAAAGCCTTGGCCCGCAGCGCCGCCGGCATGGCGTCGCGCTGTCCGCCACAAGGGCTGCCGGAATTACGCGAGCATATCGCGTTGCTCATGCGCGGCATCGGCGCCGCCGTGGACGCCAGCCACATCCTCACCACCTTTGGCGGCACCCACGCGATCGACCTGATTTGCCGTAGTTTCCTGCAAGCGGGTGACACCGTGTTGGTGGAAGACCCCGGCTATTTCCTGATGTTTGGCCGCTTGCGCCAGGACGGCATACGCCTGGTCCCCGTCAAGCGCAATCCCGACGGGCTCGACCTGGATGCGTTGGAGGCAGCCTGCCGCGAGCACCGCCCGCGCCTGCTGTTCGTGCAGACGGCTTTACACAATCCCACCGGGTGGAGCAGCAGCCCCGCCAATCTGCACAAGGTGTTGGTATTGGCACAGCAATACGGCTTCCTGATCGCCGAGGACGATGTGCACGGCCATTTTCAGCAAGCCCCCAGTACGCGGCTGGCATCCCTGTCCGGGCTCGATGGCGTGATTTACTATTCCAGCTTTTGCAAGGCGCTGAGCCCGGCCCTGCGCATGGGTTACCTCGCGGCCGCCCCCGCCCTGCTCAAGGTGCTGATGCGGACCAAGATCCATGCCATCATGACGACGCCAGCGCTCAATGAATATGTGCTGCTGGAAGTGCTCAGGGCCGGCACCTTGCGCAAGCATCTGGACCGGTTGCAGCGCAAGATCATGGCGGCGCGCAACGCCAGTACGCAACAGTTGAGCGCGGCGGGCGTGCTGTTCGAGCATCCCGGCGACGCAGGCATTTTTTTGTGGGGAACGATGCCAGCGGGGCTGGACGTGGACTTGCTGGTGCAGGATGCCTACCGCAACAAGATCCTGCTCATGCGTGGCGCAGCCTTCTCGGCCAATGACACGCCTGACCCACACATCCGCTTCAACGTGGCGTTCAGTCAACCTCCACGCCTGGGCAACTACCTGCAACAACGCTTGCAAGCCGTGGCCGGGGCGCGCTCCAATCTGGCGCGCATCAGCGATCAGGCGAGTGCGGATGGCAAACGTTAGCGCCACCGCAAGCCATCCACTCATGGCCCGCGATTGCCGCGGCCAGGAGTGGCGGTCCAGACTGCTTACGCCTCCGCCTTGGCCTTGGGCTTGCGCGGCGCGCGCGGCTTCTTGGGCTGGGCGGCGGGCGCCGCCGCTTCGCTACGGCCTTTGACCGCTTCGATCAGCGCGGCGCTGTAGGCGTTGCGCGCGGTCTGGGCGATCGCAACTTGTTGTTGCAGGCGCGCCAGCTCGGCGTCCACGACCAGGATGTTGGCGGCCTGCGCCTTCGCTTCCGCGCTCAGCTTGTCCGACGCGTAGGACGTGCCGTTGATGGTGACGTATTGAGGTAATGACATTGCTTTCCTTTATTGTAATTGCGTGGGTGAAGTCCCGGCAGGCCGTGATTGTATGTCCAACCAGCGCGGCGGGCAAAGCTTGCGCCCGCCGCTGTTGGCGGGGCGCCACCCGGCCCGCCCTGATCAGCGATAAGTCAGGTAGAACTTCAGGCCGGCCGCGTTCTGCAGCGCGCCCCCCGTCTGCACCAGCGCCACGTGGTAGCCGGCGGCGCTGTGGAAGATGGCGCGCCCGTAGCTGGGCAGGCCGTTGATGACGGGCAGCGTCAGCTCGCCGCTGGCCTGCATCAGCGCGCCCGTGTAACGCTGGTAGGCGGCCGGGTAAATATTGGCATAGTCCGGGTAGCCGCCCGTGGTGGCGGCCAGCGCCAGCGTTTCGCCGCCGCCGGACTGGCTCAGCGAAATCAGCGATCCGTTCAGGTCCAGCTTGCCCAGATAGGTCAGCTTGTCGGTGCGGAAATAGGTGCCGACCGAGGTGAACACCACGTCCTCATTGTGCGACAGGAACAGCCGCAGGCCGATCGGATAATCGCCGTGGTAAGGCGAATCGCCCACTTGCCCCACCGCGTTGGTATCGGGATTGATGGTGAAATAGGTGATGTCGACCGGCGACAAGCCCGCCGACACGGCCAGTGCCTTGTTGTAGATGGACGAATACACGCCACGCATGGTGCCGTAGAAATAGCCGCCCAGGTTGATGCCGCCAGCCGGCAGGATAGCGCCGCTGCGGGCGTCGAGCACTTGCACCTCCGGCGTCGCCCACTGACCGCCCGACTGACCGATCAGATAGGCGATGCCGCCGTTGGTGAGGAACACTTCAGTCTGCGCACCATTGGTGGCGGCACTGTGCACCACGGCGGCCTGGACCAGGTCGACCAGGGTGAGCACGCCCTCATGTAGCACGGCGGCCAGCTTGCCGTCCGGGCTCAGCGTCAGCGCCTTGCTGGGCGCGGGCAGCAGCACGGTCTTGATGGTGCCGCCGAAGGGATCGGCGATCTTCAGCGCATCCGGGCCGGCCGACACCATCACCACCTGGTCGAGCGACTTGCTGTAGCGCGCGTCGAGCGGCGTGAACGGCAGCGCGACCGCGCCGGCGCTTTGCGCCAGCACCCGCACGTCGAGCCGGCTCAGGGCAGGATGCTTGCCATCACTGACCTTGACCAGCAGCGAATAATTGCCGGGACGGTCAGGCGTGAACGTCACGTCGGCCGCGCCGGCGGCGGCGATGGCGACGCTGGAATCGGCGGGCTTGCTGTCGAGCGACCAGCTGTAGCTGAGCGTATCGCCATCGACGTCGTAACTGAGGCCGGCCGATGCCGTCACGGGCGCGCCCGCCAGCACGGTGATGGCGCTCTTGTCGATGACGGGGACCGGCACATGGTTGGCGACGGCCACCGTCAGGTCCTGCTCGCTGGTGGCGCCGGCCGCGTCGGTCACGCGCAGGCGCACCACGTAACTGCCGGCGCGGTCGGGCGTGAAACGCGCGTCGGCCGACTGCGGCCCGCTCAGCACGGCGGCGCTGTCGGCCGGTTTCGACTGCAAGCTCCAGGCATAGCTGAGCGCACCAGCCTCGGCATCGCTGCTGCCCGCGCCGCTCAGCACCACGTCCGCGCCCAGCGAGGGCGTGGCCGTTTCCGCCGCCAGCACGATGGCCGCCTTCGGCGGCGTATTGGCTGCCGGCGTGGCACCGCCACCACCGCCGCAGCCAACCAGCATCAACAGGACACCAGCCATCAACCCGGCCGCGTGGCGCCCGTTCGGCGCAGCAAGCGTTTTCATATCATCTTCCCCAAGAGCAAAAGCGGCTGATGATATGAGCATAAATGCAATTTGTAAATGAGAAATGTTATCTCAAAGTGATATTGTTGTAACAACCAGCTTACATGGGAACCGCATCCTCCGCCCCACCTCGCCGGTCGCCCTCCGGCAACGTCTATAATGCGGCTCCGGTTCCGCCACCATCCGCGCCATCCCATGTCTTCCACCCTCGCCGCCCCCGTCCACAGTGACCTGCTGATCAAGAAAAGCCGCTTCATCGCCTGCGTCCAGCCGATGACGGACCGGGCCACGGCGCAGCAGGTGGTGGCGGACTTGAAGGCGCAGCATCCGGCTGCCGCCCACGTGTGCTGGGCCTTGCTGGCCGGCGGCCAGTCGGCCGCCGTCGATGATGGCGAACCGAGCGGCACGGCCGGCCGCCCCATGCTGGACGTGTTGCGCCACCAGGACCTGGAGGGCGTGCTGGCCACCGTGGTGCGCTATTTCGGCGGCGTGAAACTGGGCGCGGGCGGCCTGGTGCGCGCCTACACGGACAGCGTGGCGCAGGCGCTGCTGACGGCGTCCAAGGTGGCCATCATCAAGACGCGCACGCTGCAGTGCGCCGTACCTTATGCGCTGGAAGGCTGGCTGCGGCGCGAACTGGCCGGCGCGCAGGCGCAGTTGCTGGAAGTGCGCCATGGCGACGCCGTCGACTTCGCCTTCAGCCTGCCCGACACCGCGGCCCCGGCCCTCATCGCCGCACTGAACGAAGCCGGCGGCGGCCGCGTCGCCTGGCGCGACGACACCGACGCCGCCCCCTGTTGACTGAACAGCCAGCCCGCAGGGGCGGCCCCGGCGCCGGGCATATCCGCACGCCAACCTGGCCGGATCGGCCAGCAAGGCGGGACGCCCGTGCAGCGGCGCCCAAACCCCGATAAAATGCCCATTTGCTGTGCGCCGCCACAGCCGGGCCCGGCAACCAGCCGGGACCTGGATGTGCGACGGCGTGCTCGGTCCCTCTACCCAACCGCGAATAAAGGCTGCCCATGGCACTGCACGTCATCCTCAATCTGCTGGCCGCGCTGGCCCTGCTCGGCTTCATGGTCCGCCAGCAGCGGCGCAACGCCACCTTCACGGTGCGCGTGTTCACCGGCCTGGGTCTGGGCGTGCTGCTGGGCGCGGCCCTGCAAGCGATCTACGGCGCCAGCGCGCCAGCCCTGCAGACCACCAGCGACTACCTGGACATCGTCGGCAGCGGCTACGTCAACCTGTTGCAGATGATCGTCATGCCGCTGATCATGGTGTCCATCATCGCCGCCATCCTCAAGCTGCAGGGCGCCAGTTCACTGGGCAAGATCAGCGTACTGACCATCGGCACGCTGATGCTCACCACGCTGGTGGCCGCCAGCATCGGCATCCTGATGGCCAAGGTGTACGGCCTGAGCGCCGTTGGCCTCACTTCCAGCGCGGCCGAAGTGGCGCGCGGGGAATACCTGCAAGGCAAGCTGGGCGCGGCCAAGGCCCTCAGCGTGCCGGGCATGATCCTGAGCTTCATCCCCACCAATCCCTTCCTGGACATGACGGGCGGGCGCAAGACCTCCACCATCGCCGTCGTCATCTTCTCCATTTTCATTGGCGTATCGGCGACCGGCATCCATACCCAGAAGCCGGCGGCGTTCGCCGCGTTCCAGCATTTCATCGACGTGGCGCACGCGGTCGTGATGCGCATGGTGTCGCTGGTGCTGCGCCTGACGCCGTACGGCGTGTTCGCGCTGATGGCGCAAGTGGTGTCGACCTCCAGCTATGCCGACATCCTCAAGCTGATCAACTTCGTGTTCGCCTCCTACAGCGCGCTGATCCTGATGTTCGGCGTGCACCTGGCCATCGTCGCCGGCGCCGGCCTGCATCCGCTGCGCTACGTGAAGAAAGTACTGCCCGTGCTGACGTTCGCGTTCACCTCGCGCTCGAGCGCCGGCGCCATCCCCATGAACGTGCAGACCCAGACCCAGCGCCTGGGCACGCAGGAAGGCATCGCCAACTTCGCCGCCTCGTTCGGCGCCACCATGGGCCAGAACGGCTGCGCCGGCATCTACCCGGCCATGCTGGCCGTGATGATCGCGCCCACGGTGGGCATCGACCCGTTCACGCTGCACTTCCTCGGCCCGCTGCTGGCCATCGTCACGGTCGGTTCGGTGGGCGTGGCCGGCGTGGGTGGCGGCGCCACGTTCGCGGCCCTGATCGTGCTGTCGGCCATGGACTTGCCGGTGGCGCTGGCCGGCCTGCTGATCTCGGTCGAACCGCTGATCGACATGGGCCGCACGGCCCTCAACGTCAGTGGCGCCATCACGGCCGGCACCGTCACCAGCCGCGTGCTGGGCCAGACCGACATGGCCATCTTCCAGCGCGACGACGAGCCGGGCGACGATCGCATGGTGGCCTGAGCCTAATTCACGCCGTATTGCGCGTAGATCTGCGCTACGCGCCCGGTTTTACGCAGGTTGCGCATGCCTTCGGAAAAAATCTTCGCGTAGCTGCTGCCTGGCTGGAACGCCACGTATTCATTATTGCTGCCGATGCAGCCGGCATTGCGCAACGGCGCGTGGCCGCGCTGGGCCAGCGCCAGCGGCACCGTGCGGCGCTCCTCCAGCACGGCGTCCAGCCGTCCGATGTCGAGCATGCGCACCATGCGCCAGATCAGGTCCGGGCCGCCCGGCACCCTGATCGCATCCTGCAAGGCATGTTCCACCTCGTCCGGGAATTTCTTGCCACTGCTCACCCCGATGCGCGCCGGTGCCAGCACACCGCCGGCGCTGGTGAAGCGCCATGTGGAATCGGGACGCGTGAAGAAACAGAACTGGGTGGTAATGATGGGTTCGTCAGAATATTGCAGGTCGGGCGCGACCGCGTGCGTGACGCCCACGATGGCCTGGGCCTGGCCCGACCGCACCGCGGACAGGGCCCGCGCGAACGGCAGTTGCACGAAGTGCGGCGTGGTCCCGGCGGCGAGAAAGATGTCGTTGACGATATCGACCAGAATGCCGCGGTGCTCGCCCTGCGCCGAACAACTGTAAGGGCACCAGTCGTTGATGGCGATGACCAGCTCATCGGCCCGCGCCGTCACCGGCAGCAGCGCGATGCACAACAGCCACAGCCGCCAGGCACGCCACCCCATCAGTCCCCTTTCGGATCGGTCATCGCGGCGCGCTGCCAGCACGCACCAGTACGCGCCGCCGCTATGGTGCCGATCATACTCCATCCGCGCCCCCGATGGGCGCCCGCGCGCCGCTGCTGGCGCTCAAAAAAAATGCCCGCGTGCAGCACGCGGGCATTTCAACTCCGTAACGCCGAAACGGCGATCAGAACTTGTAGTTGTACGCCACGCCCAGCAATTGCAGATGGGTCTTGTAGGTGCCGCGCGTGGTTTCGCCGTTGCCGGTGCAGGTCGGAATCACAGGGCTGCAGCTGTTGGCGTAGCTGGTGTCCGCGTTCTTGAAGTTCAGGTAGCTGTACGCCACGTCGATCGTCGATTGCGGGCTCAGCTTGTAAGCGGCGCCCAGCGAGAACTGGTAGCGGTCGCTGTCAGGCAGGGCTGGATCACGCAGCTTGGCGTTCGGCACGGGCGCCTGGTCGTAAGCCACGCCGGCGCGCGCCATCAGCTTGTCGTTGTAGCGGTAGTTGGTGCCCAGCGCCAGGCGCACGGTGTTCTTCCATTGCTGGTTGATCACCAGGTCGCCTTCCTTCGTGTTCGGGAACTGGATGTGCAGGTCCTGCAGGCGCGAGTTGCGGGTCCAGGTCAGGTCGGCCATGCCGTCCCATTGCGAATTGAACTGATGGAATACGTTGACCGACAGGGTTTCCGGGGTGCGCAGCTTGACCAGCGCCGCGGAGTTCAGGCGATGGCCACTGGCGGCCAGCACCTGGTTGGTGATCTGGTCGGTCGACACCATGGAGAAGTCCCAGTACGCGTCGCCCTTGAGCGCGTGCGCCACGGACGAGCGGTAGGCGATGCCGAAGCGGGTGTTGGCGTCGAGCGTGTACATATAGCCCAGGTTGAAGCCATAGCCCCAGTCCTTGCCGTTGATGGAGGCGTGCGCGTCGTGGGCCGTGGCCAGCACCTGGGGATTGCCACCCAGCGCGACGATGGTGCCGCGCAGCTGGGCATTCTGGGCCGCTGCCAACGGGCTCGACAGGGCGGCGATGGTGCCGGGCACATCGACGGCCTGGCCCAGGTCGGCGTCGAAGTATTCAGCCATCACGCCGAAACCGAACGCATGGTGTGCATTGAGCTTGAACGAAGCCGATGGGTTCAGCGTGATCGCTTGCAGTTTCACATTGTCCAGCGCGTAACGGCCGGTCCAGGTGCTGCCGTAGTCGAGCTTGGCACCATAGGGCACGAACAGGCCGATGCCGGCAGTCCACTGGTCGTTGATCTTTTTGCTCGCGTACAGCGACGGCGCCGTCACGGCGTCCGGTGCATAGCCGTGGGCCGCGGTGCCGCCCGTGGGCGCGCCCGTGAAGTGGGTGGAGCCAGTATCCTGGAAAGTCGAGTGCGGCACCACGACGGTGGCGCCGAAGTTCAATTGCGTGCCATCCAGACGCGACAGGCCGGCTGGATTGTAGAAGATGGTCGAAGCGTCGTTCGCTTCGGCCGCGTTGGCGTCGGCCGTACCTTGGGCGGCCACGCTTTGCGAACCAAAGCGGTAACCGGATGCCAGTGCGCTGGCGGACAACGAGCTCAGTGCGACGGCGATAATGAGGGGCAGGTATTTTTGTTTCAAGGTGGTCTCGCTTTGTAGGTAATGGCTGGTCGACGCCAGATTATTCTTGGGCCGGCATCGCGCTGGCCTGCGCAGCGGGCATGATGCTGGGTGGAAAGCAGCATACACCAGCCATAAAATATTAAACTAGAGTAACAGTTCTAATTATGCTACGAGCTCGACAAGATTGCCATTTCCGCACGTCTTTTAATACAGCGCAGTCAACAGTGTGTTGTAAAAAGAAAAGGACCCGCGGGTCCTTTTCTTGCTTGTCGATCAGTGCGCGTCCAGCGCCGGGCCCGGCGGCATGGCCTTGCCACCGCGCCCCAGCGCCTTGTTCACGGCCCACAAGGCGAGGCGGAACACGAGCCGCACGAACACCAGCGTCAGCAATGCCTCGATCAAGGTCATCAACAGTGCCGGCACCGTGGTCCAGCGCAGTTCGCGGCGGCGGAACTTGGCCAGCGCGCGGTCGCGGGCGATCTCGATGCTGTCGTAGAAGGTCGGCACCACCAGCAGCGTCAAGATGGTCGAGGTGATGGTGCCGCCGATGATGGCGATGGCCAGCGGACGGTAGAACTCGCCGCCCTCGCCGAGACCCAGCGCCACCGGGAACATGCCGGCGATCAGCGCGAAGGTGGTCATCAGGATCGGGCGCAGGCGCATGCGGCCCGCGTACATCAGCGCGTCCTCGCGGCCAAAGCCTTCCTGCTCGCGCTTGCGGGCCGCGTCCAGCAGCAGGATGGCGTTCTTGGCCACGAGGCCCATCAGCATGATCACGCCGATGAAGCTCATCAGGTTCAAGGTGCTGCCGGTGACCAGCAGCGCCAGCACCACGCCGATCAGCGACAGCGGCAGCGACAGCATCACGGCCACCGGCGCCGTGAACGAGCCGAACTGCATCACCAGGATCAGGTACATCAGGCCGATACCCATCACCAGCGCGATCGCCATTTCCGTGAACAGCTCGGCCTGGTCCTTGCCGGCGCCGCCCAGGTCCAGCCCGTAGCCGGGCGGGAAGTCGATGGCCTTGGCCAGCTTCATGGCGTCGTCCGTCACCTCGCCCGGCGAGCGGCCCTGCACGTTGGCCGACACCGTCACCGTGCGCTTGCCGTTCTTGTGCTCGATAGTGGACGGCCCCTTGCCCATGGTGATCGTGGCGATCTGGTCCAGCGGCACCATCTGGTTGGTGCCCGTCACCGAGATCGGCAGCCGCTCGATGTTTTCCGCGTTCACGCGGTCTTCCGGCGCCAGCCGCACGGCCACGTCGCGCGACTCGCCCGTGGGATCGACCCAGTCGCCCACTTCCACGCCGGCGAAGGCCACCCGCAGCGATTGCGCCGCGTCGTTGACGGAAATGCCCATCGAGTTGGCCAGGCCGCGGTTCAGTTCAATCTGCAGCTCGTTCTTCGGATCCTGCTGCGACAGGCCCACGTCCACCGCGCCCGGCACCTGGCGCAGCTTGTCCATGTAGGCGCTGGTGATCTCCATCAGGCGGCGCGAATCGGGGCCGGTGAATTCGATCTGCACCGGCTTGCCCTGGTTGCCCAGGTCATCGACGACGGAAATCTCGGCGCCCACCACGTGGCTCAGCTTCTCGCGCAGCTCGGCGCCGATCTGGAACGCGGTGCGCTTGCGGGTATTGCGCTTGCCGATGTCGAGGTAGATGCGGCCACCGTTGGCGTTGATGTTGGAGTTGGTGTCCTTCACTTCCGGAATGGCGCGCGCCAGTTCGGCGGCCCGCTCCATCTTCAGGCGCGCATATTCCACGCTGCTCGACGGCGGGGTGCGCACGTCGATGGCGATGGTGCTGCGGTCGGCCGCCGGCAGGAACGAGGAGCCGCCGAATTTGGCGTGCAGCACGATGGCGCCCACGAAGGTGCCCAGCGCGATCACGGCCATCCAGCGGCGGTGGTGCAGCGCCCACGCGATCACGTGGCCATAGCGGTCGGACTGGTGGTCGAACCAGTCGTTAAAGCGCTGCAGCACCTTGCCCAGGCCCTTCTTGGGCGCCGTGTGGTGATCCACCGGGTCGCCCCAGTAGGCCGACAGCATGGGGTCGAGCGTGAACGAGATGCCCAGGCTGACCAGCACCGAGCAGGTCACGGTCAACGCGAACGGCCGGAACCACTCGCCCGAGATGCCGGGCATGAAGGCCACGGGAATGAACACGGCGATGATGGAGAAGGTGGTCGCGGCCACGGCCAGGCCGATTTCGGCGGTGCCGTTCAGGGCCGCCGTGCGGCGGTCCGAGCCCATCTGCATGTGGCGCACGATGTTTTCCCGCACCACGATGGCATCATCGATCAGCACGCCGATCGCTAGCGACAGGCCCAGCAGCGTCATGAAGTTGAGCGTGAAGCCGCACAGCCAGACGGCGATGAAGGCCGCCACCACCGAGGTGGGCAGGCTCAGGGCCGTGATCATGGTCGAGCGCCACGAGTTGAGGAAGGCGTACACGACGAAGATGGTCAGCACGGCGCCGAACACCAGCGATTCGATCACGTTGTTCAGGCTGCGCTGCGACTCGTCGCCGCCGTCGCGCGTGATTTCCAGCTTGGTGCCGGCCGGCAGGGTGGCGTTGATGGCCTTGATCTCGTCGCGCAAGCGGGCCGCCACCGCCACGGTGGAAGCGTCACGCGACCGGGAGATGGCGATACCCACGTTAGGCTTGCCGCTGCGGATGCTGAGGCCATTGATCTCGGCGAAGCCATCCTCGATGGTGGCCACCTGCGCCAGGCGCACGATCTCGTCGCCGTTGCGCTTGACCACCACCTGCTCGAATTCGCGCGGGGTCTCGATGCGGCCCACCAGGCGGATGCTCTTCTCGTCCAGAGTGCCGCGCACCTTGCCCACCGGGGCGTTGGTGTTCTGGTTGCGCAGCGCGTTGACCACCTCGCCCACCGACACATTGTATTCACGCAGCTTCTCGGCCTTGAGCAGCACCGACAGTTCGCGCTTGAGCGAACCGTTGACCTGCACCTGCGACACGCCATCGACGGCGCGGAAGCGGTCCGACAGCGTATCCTCGGCCAGGCGCGAGATTTCCGCGTGGGTCTGGCTGGTGGACGACAGCGCGACCTGCATCACGGGATCGGACGCCGGGTCGATGCGCTGCAGGATCGGTTCGCGCATTTCCGTGGGCAGCTTGTAGCGCACGGAACCGATGGCGTTGCGGATCTCGTCGGACGCCTCGATCAAATTCTTCTTGAAGCTGAACTCGATGAAGATGGAGGCCGAGCCTTCATTGGCCGTGCTCTCCAGCTTGGTGGCGCCGGAAATGGCCAGCAGCGGCTTTTCCAGCCGGTTGACGATCTCGCGCTCCACCGTGTCGGGCGAGGCGCCCGGATACGGCACGTTGACGATGATGAACGGTACTTCCACGTCCGGGTTCTGGTTCACGCGCAGCTTCTTCAGCGCCAGCAGGCCCAGGCACATCATGGCCACGATCAGCACCAGGGTGGCGATCGGCCGCTTGATACTAAAATCGGATAAGAACATGGATCAATTCCCTTTCGTGGCGGTGGCCGGGGTGGCGGCCGAGGCCTGGGCCGGGTTGGCGGTCGAGGCCACCACCTTGGGCACCGTCAGTTCCACCACCTGGCCATTGGCATAGCTCGAATTGGGCACGCGCAGCACGCGGTCGCCGGCGGCCAGGCCCGAGCGCACTTCCCACTGGCCGGTGCGCGGGTCGCGCACGCCGATGTTGAGCACGGCCTTGCTCAACGTCTTGCCGTTCAGGCGCCAGGCGTAGGACTGGTCGCCCGAACGGACCAGGGCCGAATCGGCGATCATCAGCGCGTCCGTCACGTCGGACTCGACGCGCCCTTCCGCGTACAGGCCGGCCACGCCGGGCAGGCGCTTGTCGGCGAATTCCACCAGCACCTCGACCTGGCGCGTGACTGGGTTGGCCGACGGATCGACGCGCTTGACGCGGCCGGCGAAGTCCTGGTTGGCGTAGCCGTTCACGCGGAAGCGCACCGGCTGGCCCACCTTGACCACGCCGATCTTGTCGGCCGACACCAGGCCTTCGAAACGCATGCTGGACGGATCGATCACCTTGATCAATTCCTTGCCGATGGCGGCCGTGTCGCCGTTGGACACCTTGCGGTCGCTGACGATGCCGTCGAATGGTGCGCGCACGCTGGTGCGGCTCAACTGCTGGCGGGCCGAGACGGACTTGGCGCGCGCGGCGGCCAGTTCGCTTTGCAGGTTGTTGCGGCGGATTTCCGCGTCTTCCAGCGCCTGGGTCGATACCATGCCGGAGGCGCGCAGCGTCTTCTGGCGCTGGAACGCGCGCTCGGCCTGCTCCAGGCTCTGGGCGGCGGCGCGGGTGGCTTCCTCGGCCGAATTGAGGCTGTCGCGGATGGCCGTCTCGTCCAGGCGCACCAGCACGTCGCCCTTGCGCACGACCTCGCCGTTCTCCTTCAACACTTGCAGCACCACGGCGTTTACCTCGGCGCGCAGGTCGGCGCGGCGCTCGGGCTGGATCGAGCCGGTGATGACGGGGCCGGACGCAAGCGCGTTGGTATCGACCGTCAGCAAGTCTTCCGGCGCGACCTGCAAGGTCACCGCACCCTTGCCGTCCTTGCCCGCTTTGTCCGGTGCCTTGGTGGACTTGCCGCAGGCGACCAGGGCCGAGGCGACGGCGAGAGCAACTAAGGTTTTGCGCAACATAAAAAATCTCCGAATGAATTGAACGTCGGTGCGGTTGGAATTTTTGTTAAAACTGCAAGGCGCAGAGTATTCACCAGCGCCGCCCGCCCGTCAATCGCACAATGGCTGGATTGCCGGTTTCCGTGCCTGGAACGCGGAATCGGCGGATAAACGGGGGGAGGAAGTGAGAATTGGTGAGAGTGTGGCGGGCACCGTCGGCGGGCGAGCGGGGGACGGGCGGGGCGCAGCCGGAAGGCGGCGGGCGGCGAACGCCAAGCGCGGTGGCGGGGGCGGGCTTGCAGGGCGACCGATACCGCCGCCCCGCCCTGCCCCGCCGGCGGCGTCAACCGCGGCCGAACAGCGCGAAGATCAGGTGGCCCATGGCGATGCCGGTGGCCAGGCCGCCGCCGATCTCCACCAGCGTGTGGCCCATGCGCTCGCGCAGCCAGGTGTGGCCGGCGTCGCCCTTGGCCAGCCGGTTGATGGCGGCCGCCTGCTTGCCCACGTGCTGGCGCAAGCTGTTGGCGTCGATGATGACGATGAAGCACAGCGTGACGGCCACGCCGAAGGCCGGATGGCCGATGCCCTCGCGCAGCGCGATCAGGGTCGCCATGCTGGAGACGACGGCGCTGTGGTTGCTGGGGAAGCCGCCGTTGCCCACCAGGTTGAACGCCCACTTGCGGGCGCGCACGCTGTTGATCAGGAACTTGATCGGGCCGACCGTGATCCAGGTCAGCAAGGGGGTAACGAGGTAAGCGAGATCCATCGGGTGTCCTTCATGAAAAACGTGGCTTGAGGGTGCCCGTCCGGGCGAATTGGCGGCCATTATCGCAGAACGCCATGCTGTCTCCCAAGCAAGTATTATAAAATCGGGCCACCGCCACCCTTCACAGCCCAGGAAAGCCATGCAGCATTTCAAATTCTCGTTCGCCGTCACCGTCGTGCTGCTGGGCCTGGCCGCCTGGTGGGGCTGGCACCACGGCGGCGCGGCCGGGGTGCTGCAAGCCGTGTGGATCGCGGCCGTGCTGGGCGTGATGGAAGTGTCGCTGTCGTTCGACAATGCCGTCGTCAACGCCTCCGTGCTGCGGCACTGGAACCCATTCTGGCAGCGTTTGTTCCTGACGGCCGGCATCGTCGTGGCCGTGTTCGGCATGCGGCTGCTGTTCCCGCTGCTGATCGTCGCCTTCGCCACCGGGCTGGGACTGGTGGAAGTGTGGCACATGGCCACCACCACGCCCGACGTGTACGCGGCCCACCTGACGGCCTCGCACGCCCAGGTGGCCGCGTTCGGCGGCGCCTTCCTGCTGCTGGTGTTCCTCAACTTCCTGTTCGACGAGGAAAAGGAATTGCACTGGCTGGGCTGGATGGAGAAGAAGATGGGCGAGCACGGCACGGACAGCCTGGCCGTGCTGCTGGCCCTGCTGGCCGTGTTTGCCTGCATGGGCGTGGCCGGCAAGGAAGAACAATTCGGCGTGCTGACGGCCGGCGTGACGGGCGTGGCCACCTACCTGGCCGTGCACTGGATCAGCACGCTGCTGGAGGAAGACCCGCAACCGGAAGATGACAGCAACGCCACCGAGACGGGCGTGGAAGCGGTGGGCGCCGGCGCGGCCGCGCTGGCGCTGTCGGCTGCCACGCGGGGCGGCATCGGCGCCTTCCTGTACCTGGAAGTGCTGGACGCCTCGTTCAGCTTCGACGGCGTGATCGGCGCGTTCGCCATCACCAGCGACATCGTGGTGATCATGCTGGGGCTGGCCATCGGCGCCATGTTCGTGCGTTCGCTCACCGTGTTCCTGGTGCACAAGGGCACGCTGGACGAATTCGTCTACCTCGAGCACGGCGCCCATTACGCGATCGGCATCCTGGCGCTGATCATGCTGGCCAGCGTCAAGTACGACATTCCCGAATGGTTCACGGGCTTGTCGGGCGTGGCCTTCATCGCCATTTCGCTGTGGTCGTCCATCCTGTACAAGCGGCGGCTGGAGCGTTGATCGCCGTGCTGGCCGTCCGGTGATAAGATGGCAAACCTTGCTTTAACCCTAACGCGAACTACATGACCACCTCCAAACGCATCCTGCTGTCCCTGACCGGCCTGGTGGCCGCCGCCGTGCTGCTGTTCTGCGCCTACACCTGGATCACGCTGCACCTGACGTACTCGGAAGGCGAGCGGGCCGGCTTCCTGCAGAAATTCTCCAAGCGGGGCTGGGTGTGCAAGACGTGGGAAGGCGAAATCCTGATGACATCGATGCCGGGCGCGATTCCGGAAAAGTTCGAATTCAGCGTACGGGACGACGCCGTGGCCCAGCAACTGCTGGCCGCCACCGGCAAGCGCGTGCTGCTCACCTACGAACAGCACAAGGGCGTGCCCACGGCCTGCTTCGGCGAGACCGAGTACTACATCGCCAAGGTGCAGATCAGCCAATAAGGCGCCGCAATCATACTTTGAACGTGACGCGGTGTTGGCACCGCACCGTGTTGCGTCCCCGACTATCCGGGCAAGTCCTCCCTCAGTAACCACTCCGCACTCAGACACAAATCAATTCCCGTTCGCGCTGCATGTGTCATCCTCGACCGTCAAAGCGCCTTGCGAATTTTCGCTTATAAGCTAATATGTACTCCATCCTTCATTATCTGGATGTGCATGGCAAAGACCACTTCCAGGATTGGCTGGATGGGTTGCGGGATAGGGAAGCAAAAATTGCCATTCTCCGGCGTGTCGCGCGATTGTCGTTCGGCCTGGCGGGTGATCGGCACTCGGTGCGCGGCGGGATTCAAGAACTCCGGATCGATGTCGGTTCCGGATACCGCGTGTATTTCGCCTATGTCGGCAAGACCGCCGTCCTGCTCACTTGCGGCGGCACAAAGCGCACGCAGGCTAATGACATCGCTACGGCTATCGAAATGTTTCGAGATTGGAAAAACAGAAATGGCAAAGCCTCATCGTTCTCATGAAGATGCGACCATAGAGATGTTTCAAAACGATCCGACGCTGGCGGCGGAGTATCTCAACGACGTACTCGCCACGGGCGATGAAGTCGATCTCATGATGGCACTCAGATACATGAGCAAGGCCTTCGGCGGCGTGCAGGAAATCGCACGCAAGGCTGACGCCAATCCGAACACGATGTACCGTACCTTGTCGGAACAGGGAAATCCATCGCTGAAAACGCTTCGCGCTATTCTGAACACGATGGGCTTACGTCTGGCGGTTCAAGCGATCGGGACCAACGAGTAACTCCCTACCCCGCACAGCCGACCTCAGCATCCAGAGTTTTCCAGGGTGCCGGGCCTAGCGGGCGCGCCACACGGCGCCCACCGTGTCCACGCCCTGGGTCAGGCGGCCGATGACGTCGCGGGCGATGGACGCCGACTGTTCGCGCTCCTTGCGGGCGCGGGCGGCGTCCAGCGAAGCCACGCGGGCTTGCGCTTCCGCTTGCGTACACACGCCCTGCTCCGCTTCCACCTTCGCCTGCAGCGCGGCCAGCGCATTGCGCGCCGCTTGCTGGCGGCGGGTTTCCAGTTCCAGCAGCTGACGCTTGGCGGCCGTCATGGCGGCCGTGGTGTCGGCCACCTTGCGCTGCATGGCGGCGTGCTCCATGGCGGCGGCCAGCAAGGCTTGCTGCGCTTGCGCCTTGTCGGCGGCGGCCACGCGGGCGGCGTGTTCGGCCTGCTCGCGCTGGCGCATCGCTTCCAGTGCGGCCTGCTCCGCTTCGGCGCGGGCGCGCGCTTCGGCGGCCACTTGCTTTTCCGTTTCCAGGCGGCCGGCGATGGACTTGGTGGCGCGCGCTTCGGCGGCCGTGGCCTGGCGCTGCTGGGCCAGCTTCTGGTCGATCAGCGCCAGCGACTGGCGCTCCGCTTCCACGAACTCGCGCTCGGCCTGCAGCAGCGCTTCGGCGGCGGCGGCCTTTTCCTGTTCGACGCGGGCGCGTTCGGCCTGTACCACGCCCAGCTCCACGGCCAGGCGGGCTTGCGCCGTCAGCGCGGTGGCGGCGGCCGCTTTCTGTTCCGCTTCGATGGCGGTCTGCTCGGCCATCATGCGGGCGGCGGCCGCTTCCTGTTCGGCGGCGGCGGCCAGGCGCTGCTCGGCTTCCTGCTGCTGGCGCAGCGCGGCGGCCTGGGCCTGCTCGGCGGCGACGCGGTGCTCGGCGGCGGCGGTGGCGACGCGCTCCGTTTCCATCTTGTCCTTCATGGCGGCCAGCGCCTGCTGTTCGGCGGCCGCGCGGGCCTGCTCGGCGGCCAGCAATTCGGCGGCGCGGGCCGCGCGCTGTTCGGCCAGGGCCTGGGCCTGGCTTTGCGCTTCCACGTGTTCGGCCAGCAGGGCGATCTCGCGCTGCTCGGCATCGTTCTGGCTGGCGGCCAGTTCGGCGGCGGCGCGCGCCAGCGCGGCGCGCTCGTCGGCCAGTTGCGCGGCGCGCTGCTGTTCCAGACTGTCGGCGCGGGCCGCCTCGGCCGCTGCTTCGTCGGCCGCTTGGCGCAGCTTGGTTTGTTCCAGCGCGTGGGCTTCCGCTTCCAGCTTGGCCAGGGTTTGCAGCTCCGCTTCTTCCTCGGCCTGCACGCGGGCTTCGGCCACGGTGCGCAATTGACGGTCCACTTCGATGCGCGCCTCGGTGGCCTGCAGGATGCGGGCTTCGGCATCGCGCCGGGCCTGGGCGGTGGTGGTGGCCATCATCTCCAGCCGCTCGCGCTGCAGGGCCGCGTCGCGGATTTCCTTTTCCGTTTGCAGGCGCAGGTGCAGCGACTGGGCGGCGCTGCGCTGCGATTCGGCCTGCGCCAGCGCGATCTGTTCGCGTTCCTGTTCCAGGTGGGCCAGCGCGCGGGCTTCTTCCAGCGCCCGCACTTCGGCGGCGGCGCGGTTGAAGGCCGCTTCCAGCGCGATCTTGTCGGCGCGTTCGCGCTCGATGGTCAGTTCCAGCGCTTCCGCTTCGGCCTTGGCCAGGTTCTCGGCCGCCTGGCGGGCCGCGTGGGCGTGACGCTCACGCTCGCGCGCCAGCGTGGCCATGCGGGCGTCCGCTTCGGCGATGCCCACCACTTCTTCCTTGGCGGCCTGCACGGCGGCCACGCGCTCGACGGCTTGCAGGCGGGCTTGCTCCGTCTGCGCTTGCAGCTCTTCGGCGGCGCGGGCCGCTTGCGCGGCCAGTTCGGATTCAGCGGCCATCTGTTCGGCGGCGCGCTTGCGGCTTTCTTCCTCGGCGCGGGCGCGCTGTTCGGCGGCCTGGCGGATGGCGTTGTCGGCTTCGACGCGGGCGCGCAGTTCAGCCGTTTCCTGCTTGACGGCGTCCAGGCGGGCCACGCTGGCCTGGGCGGCGGCGCGCAGCGATTCGAGGCGGTCGCGGTTGGCGGCGATGGCTTCCTCGGCCGCCTGGGCATTCTGCAAGGCGACGGCGGCGGCGGCGGCGTCCATGGCGGCGCGGTCTTCGGCCAGGGCGCGGGCGCGTGCTTCGGCGTGGGCGCGGCTCTCGGCGGCGCAGGCGGCCTTCGCTTCCGCTTCGACGCGGGCGATGGCTTCCTGGATCGCGCGCATTTCCAGCGCGGCGCGCGGCGGCTGCGGCGGCGTGGCGCTCAACTGCTCCTGTTCGCGTGCCGGTGACACGGCCGCATCGTCGGCCGAGAATGCGACGGTGAGGTTGGCGCCTTCGCGCTGAGCCAGTTGTGCTTGCATGAGAGTTCTCGCTTTCCGCTGTGCCCCGGCACCAACCGGGACTTCTGAGTTGCCATTATCAAACACGACTCTGGCCAGCGGAGCGGCGAGCAGAACGGGAAAAACCCGCTAATTCCCGCGAATGAATGCGATATCAGATTTGTATCACAGGAGAATTTCGATATGTTTAGCGACTGACAGCCCTGCCCTCACACGGGCCACAGCGGTGGCTCATCCATCAGCGCCACCTGTTCGCGCAGTTCCAGGATGCGGTCCTGCCAGTAGCGCTGGGTGTTAAACCAGGGGAAGGCGACCGGGAAGGCCGGGTCATCCCAACGCCGCGCCAGCCAGGCCGAGTAATGGATCAGGCGCAGCGTGCGCAGCGCTTCCACCAGGTACAACTGGCGCGGGTCGAATTCGCAGAAATCTTCGTAGCCGGCCAGGATGTCGCTCAACTGGCGTACCTGCTCGTGGCGCTCGCCCGACAGCATCATCCATAAGTCTTGCACGGCCGGGCCCATGCGGCTGTCGTCGAAGTCGACGAAATGGGGGCCGGCGTCGGTCCACAGCACGTTGCCGCCGTGGCAATCGCCGTGCAGGCGCAGCTGGGCCACCGTGCCGGCCCGCTCGTAGCAGCGCCGCACGCCATCGAGCGCCTGGTCGATGACGCTGGTATAGGCGGCCAGCAGTTCGGGCGGGATGAAGCCGTTGGCCAGCAGGTAGTCGCGCGGTTCGATGCCGAAGGTGTCGATATCGAGGCTGGGCCGTTCCTTGTAGGACTTGAGCGCGCCGACGGCGTGGATGCGGCCGATGAAGCGGCCGGTCCATTCCAGCACGGCCGGATCGCCCAGCTCGGGCGCGCGGCCGCCGTGGCGCGCGAACACGGCGAAACGAAAGCCCTGGTAGTGATGCAGCGTATTGCCATCCAGCGCCAGCGCCGGCACCACGGGAATCTCGCGCTCGGCCAGTTCGGCCGTGAACGCGTGCTCCTCGAGGATGGCGGCGTCGCTCCAGCGCGCGGGCCGGTAGAACTTGGCCACCAGCGGCGCGCCATCCTCGATGCCGACCTGGTAGACCCGGTTTTCGTAGCTGTTCAGCGCCAGCAGGCGGCCGTCGCCGCGCAAGCCCACGCTGTCGAGCGCATCGAGCACGCAATCCGGGCTCAGGTCGGAAAAAGGATGGTGGGCGCGTGCGCCGGAAAGATCGTCGGTATGCATGGCGCCATTGTACGTGGCCGCCGCTAACAAGTGGGAAGTGGGCATCGGCAGCCGCGCAGCGTATACTGTCGCCTTCAACCCGATAAAAAGAGCTAACTATGCAACTCGATCAGCCACTGAGCGAAAAAGAATTCAACGAACTCGATAACTTCCTGCTGTCGGATCGCGCGCCCGAAGACGCGATGACGATGGACACCCTGCACGGCTTCCTGACGGCCATCGCGATCGGCCCGGAAACCATCATGCCGGCCGAATGGCTGCCCAAGATCTGGGGCCAGGACGGCAAGGACGTGCCCAAGTTCAAGAACGCCAAGGAGGAGGAACGCATCGTCAACCTGATCATGCGCTTCATGAACGAGGTGCTGGTGACGTTCGAAGTGGCGCCCAAGGAATTCGAGCCGCTGTTCGTCGAGCACGAGCACGAAGGCCAGACCCTGATCGACGCCGAAGCCTGGTGCTGGGGCTTCTGGGAAGGCATGGAACTGCGCCCCGGTTCGTGGGACGAGATCTGGGACTCGGAAGTGGGCGACCTGATGCGCCCGGTCTACCTGCTGGGCGCCGACGAGATCGAGGAAGAGGAACTGCCGCTGGTGGAAGACCCCGTGCTGGCGCACAAGCTGGCGCTGGAACTGGAAGCGAACCTGCCGGCCATCCACAAGTTCTGGGTGCCGCGCCGCAAAGCGCCCGTCACCACGGTCAAGCGCGAAGAACCGAAAGTGGGCCGCAACGACGACTGCCCTTGCGGCAGCGGCAAGAAGTACAAGAAGTGCCACGGCGCGGCCGACGCGGGCGCCGAGTAAGCATCGAAGGCATCAGCCCGCGCGTGCGGGCTGATCGCAACAGGGGGCGCCGGCCACGCCGGCGCGCCCTCCCCGCCTCAGGCCGCCGCGCCTGAGGATGGCAACGTCAACCCGAACACCTCGCGCACCACGGCCGCCCGCTCCTCGGGCCCCATGCTGCGCTGCTCGACCAGCCCACGGGTGACGGTCTTGAGCGTATCGCCCAACAGGATGGAACGGCCATCGGCCCGGTGCTGCACCAGCAGCAGCGTCTTGACGAAGATCGATTCGGGATGGGTGGAGTTCAGGTAGTTGGCCGGCATGAAGTCGATCCACTCCTGATGCGACAGGTCGAAGCCGAACTGGTTCATCCACTCCCCGCCCACGCGCGCCTGCACGAGGAATTCGCGCTCGTTGGGCTTGCTCAGCCTGAACACATCGTCATCCTGCACCAGTTCCGTATCGATCAGGTCGAGCCGGATCGGCGCGCGGATGCCGTAGCTGCCAAAGCCAAGGTCGCACAGCCACTGCACGCCATCGAGCGTGACCACGATGACCATGTGGGTGCGCGGCCGGCGGGCCGGATAGAACATGGGGCGGGCCGCCACCAGCTGGTAGGGCACGCCCAGCGCCTGCAGCGCCATGGCGAAGATGCCATTGACTTCGTAACAATAGCCGCCGCGGCGGCGGGCCACGATCTTGTCCACGATTTCCTCCGGCACCAGCGACACGATCTTGCCGGCCTGGACATCGAGGTTTTCGAACGGCACCGTGAACAACTGCTGCCGCATCATGGCCGTGACCGTGGCCAGGTCGGCCCTGGCCTCGCCGGTGTAGCCGATACGGTCCAGGTAATCCTGCAATACGAAGTTCTCTGCTTGCATGGCGCTCCTTGGGTGAAGGTCCGCTTACAGTTTGATGAAGTGCTCGCGGTAATATTTGAGTTCTTCGATCGACTCGATGATGTCGGCCATGGCCGTGTGCTTCTGGTGCTTCTTGAAGCCGGACACGATCTCGGGCTTCCAGCGCTTGCACAGTTCCTTCAGCGTGGACACATCGACGTTCCGATAGTGGAAGAACGCTTCCAGTTTGGGCATGTAGCGTACCATGAAGCGGCGATCCTGGCCGATGGTGTTGCCGCACATGGGCGACTTGCCGGCCGGTACCCACTGCTTGAGGAAGGCGATCAGGTCCGCCTCGGCCTGGGCTTCGGTGACGGTGGACGCCTTGACGCGCTCGGTCAGGCCGGAACGGCCGTGGGTGCCCTTGTTCCAGGCATCCATCTTGTCGAGCGTCTCGTCGCTCTGGTGGATGGCGAACACGGGGCCCTCGGCCAGCACGTTCAGGTGCATGTCGGTGACGACCACGGCCACTTCGATGATACGGTCGGTATCCGGCTCCAGGCCCGTCATTTCCATGTCCACCCACACCAGGTTGAGCTCATTGGGACGCTGGGGCGCGGGGGCGACACCTTGGGTTGCTGCGAAGTCGGTAGCTTGTGACATAATTCTCTCTTGGCGAAATCAATCCGCCATTTTCTCACAGGCCCAGCATGTATTCACTCGCGTTTTCGATTTTGTTTGTCTCCTTCCTCATTTTGACGCTGCTGCTGCGGTTCTGGCTCGCCTCGCGCCATATCCGCCACGTGCTGCGCCACCGGGCCGCCGTGCCGGCCGAATTCGCGCAAACCATCCCGCTGGCGGCCCACCAGAAGGCGGCCGACTACACGGTGGCCAAGACCAAGTTTGGCCTGCTGGGCTTGCTGGTCAACACGCTGGTGCTGGTCGGCTTCACGCTGCTGGGCGGCCTGCAATGCCTGTCCGTGGCCGTGTACCAGCACACGGGCCCCGGCATGACCTACCAACTGGCCCTGATGGCCGGCTTCGCCCTCATCACGGGCCTGATCGACCTGCCGTTCGACTACTACAAGCAATTCGGCATGGAGCAGCGTTTCGGTTTCAACAAGATGACGCCGGGGCTGTTCTTCGCCGACCTGCTCAAGGGCGTGGCGCTGGGCGCCGTGATCGGCCTGCCGCTGGTGTGGGTGGTGCTGACCCTGATGGCCAAGGCCGGCGACCTGTGGTGGCTGTACGCGTGGTTCGTGTGGAGCGGCTTCCAGCTGCTGATGATGGTGCTGTTCCCGACCGTGATCGCGCCCCTGTTCAACAAGTTCACGCCGCTGGCCGACGCGGCGCTCAAGGCGCGCATCGAAGGCTTGATGGCGCGCGTCGGCTTCGCCTCCAAGGGCCTGTTCGTGATGGACGGCTCCAAGCGCAGCGCCCACGGCAACGCCTACTTCTCCGGCTTTGGCGCCAACAAGCGCATCGTGTTCTTCGACACCCTGCTGGCCCGCCTGGCGCCGCAGGAGATCGAAGCGGTGCTGGCGCACGAACTGGGCCACTTCAAGCTCAAGCACATCATCAAGCGCATCGCCATCATGTTCGCCGTGTCGCTGGCCTTCCTGGCCCTGCTGGGCTACCTGAAGAACCAGCTGTGGTTCTACACGGGCCTGGGCGTGGACCCGCTGCTGCTGCCGGGCCAGAACAACGACGCCATGGTGCTGCTGCTGTTCATGCTGGTGCTGCCCGTGTTCACCTTCCTGCTGGGCCCGCTGACCTCGCTCAGCTCGCGCAAGCATGAATTCGAAGCGGACGCCTTCGCGGCGCGCCACACGGACGCCAACGACCTGGTGTCGGCCCTGGTCAAGATGTACGAGGACAACGCTTCCACGCTGACGCCGGACCCGCTGCATTCAGCGTTCTACGATTCGCACCCGCCGGCCAGCGTGCGCATCCGCCACCTGAAGCTGGCGGCATGATGCGGCACGCCATGCTCACCACCGCCGACCTGCTGCAGGCCCGCTGCGTCCACGCGACCGCCGCGCTGGACGCGGCCGACGTCACCCGCCTGCTGGCCCAGATTCCCGGCTGGCGCCTGGAGGACGGCCAACTGTGCCGCGACTTCCCGCAGGCCGACTATTACCGCACCATGGCCTTCGTCAACGCGCTGGCATGGCTTAGCCACAATGAAGACCACCATCCTGAATTGACCGTGACTTATAACAACTGCCGGGCACGCTACCACACGCATTCCGTCAACGGCGGGCGCGGCGGCCTGTCGCACAACGATTTCATTTGCGCGGCCAAGGCCAGCGCGCTGGCGCAGCAAGCGGCAACGCAGGACAAGGCGGTGCGCCCATGAGCCGCGGCACCACCGTCCGCGCCACCATCATCGCCGCCCACGGCCGCCACTACCTGGCCGACGCGGACGGACTGCGGCTGCAATGCGTCACGCGCGGCAAGAAGACCAACGTGGCCGTCGGCGACCGGGTGCAGGTCACGCTGACCTCGCCCGACCAGGGCGTGATCGACCGTATCGACGAGCGCGACACCCTGCTCTACCGCTCCGACCAGTACAAATCGAAACTGCTGGCGGCCAACGTGAGCCAGCTGTTCATCGTGGTGGCCACGGAGCCCGGCTTTGCGGACGACCTGGTGTCGCGCGCGCTGGTGGCGGCCGAGGCGGCCGGCATCACGGCCCGCCTGATCCTCAACAAGACGGACGTGACGGCGTCGCTGGACAAGGCGCGCGAGCGGCTGCGGCCGTATGCGGCGCTCGGCTATCCCGTGCATGAAGTGTCGGCCAAGGGCCGTCCCGAGGAAACCGTGGCCACGCTCACGCCGCTGCTGGCGGGGCAATCGTCGATCCTGATCGGCCAGTCCGGCATGGGCAAGTCCTCGCTGATCAACCTGCTGGTGCCGGATGCCGATATCGCCGTGCGCGAGATCTCCGCCGCGCTCGACACGGGCAAGCACACCACCACCTTCACGCGCCTGTACCAGCTGCCGGCGCTGGGGGGCGGTTCGTCCATCATCGACTCGCCCGGCTTCCAGGAATTCGGTTTATACCATTTGACCGAAGGCATGCTGGAACGGGCCTTCGTGGAATTCGCGCCCTATCTCGGGCACTGCAAGTTCTACAACTGCCGCCATTTGATCGAGCCGCAGTGCGCGGTGCTGGCGGCCGTGGAGGAAGGCAAGATCGCGCGCATGCGCCATACGCTGTATGGACAGCTGCTGCACGAGTCGTCGCAGACCTTGTATTGATTGGCGCCCGCGTCCCCACTCATCGTGAAGTGGCGATGGCGTACAGATCCAGATCCTCGGCGCAGCCGTCGAGCCTTGTCGTCCGCTCGAATTGCAGTCCCAGTTTTTTCAACACGTGAACGGAAGCGCCGTTGGCAGGTTCCACCAAGCCGATGATGCGCTGGAGGCCGTGCTCGCGCACGCCTTGCCGCATGAGCGCCATGGCGCTCTCGGTCGCATAGCCCTTGCCCCAACAATCGGGAAGAAAGCGATAGCCCACATCGACCTCGCCCAGTTGCTCCAGATATTTCAGCCCGCTGAATCCGATCAGGCGCCCGGTTTGTTTTTCGATGCAGGCCATGCGTCCAAAACCATGCCGGGCATAATCGCGCAGCGGGCGTGTCAACAGCAAGTCACGCGCCTCGTCCACCGATGCCAGCGGCGGCTCGCCCGTGTAGCGCACGATATCAGGGTCGGAAACGAGCGGGAAATATTCTTCCGCGTCGTCCAGCGTAAATGGCCGGAGAATAAGACGTTCGGTCTGCATCAGTTCAACAAAGAGGACTTGGGATCACAGTATAGCTTGCAAAAATGGCCAGGCGCATCAGCGCTTGTCATGCCACGCCTGTCATGTCGATCGCTCAGGGAACGGCCAGCGCGTCTTGATGCAAGCCACTGGCGATGGTGTTGGCCAGCGTACGCAAGCGCCCCAGCGTGCCGCTATCGAGCTCGTTCGACAGCAGTACGATCGCCACCCCGGCCTCCGGTTCCAGCACCAGCAGGCTGGCGAAGCCGGGGATGGCGCCATCCTGCCAGATGACGCGTTGCGGCCCGCGCCGCAACATCTGCCAGTTCAAGCCGACCGCGTAATCATCATGCGCATAGGTGGGCTGATGCGACAGCGCCACGGCCGGATCGCGCTCATCCAGTTGCCAGCGGGCATAGGCCAGCATATCGGCCAAGCTGGACTTGAGCGCGCCGGCCGCCTGCGACTGGACCGGCCCGTAAGGCTGGGCCGTGCCACTGTCGTCATAACCGATGACCAGGCGGCCTTGCTGCTGCGGGTTCGGGACGATCACTGTGTCGCGCATGCCCAGTGGCCCGGTAATCTGCTGCCTGAGCAAGGCGTCGAAACTGCTGCCGTAGCGGCGCTCCAGGATGTAGCCGGCCAGTTGCGCCGCCGCGTTCGAATACTGGAAGTGCTCGCCCGGCGGCGCGCTCAGCTTGACGCGGTGCAGGTCGGCGTAGAACGCTGCCCGGCTGCTGCCGGCGATGATGGCGTCTATCCGCTGCGGGAATGGCACGGCGTCATGCCCGAACCCAGGTGCGGCCTCAGGCTTGTCGGGCAGGACGAAGGGCAAGCCGGATCGGTGATTGAGCAAGTGATACAGGCGCACCGGCTGCTGTTCGTAGCAAAGGTTGTCGTAGCCGGCACCGAGATAGCGGCGCACGTCGTCATCGAGTGCCAGCTTGTTATCCAGCGCCGCCTGTGCCAGCAAGGCGCCGGTGAAGGTTTTCGTCAACGACGCGATCGGATACAGGGTCGCGTCATCGGGCCGCCGCCGCTGCGCCGTGCTGACGGTCCCGAAGTGGTAGCGGTACGACTTGCCCGCCTCGATCACGCCGATCGACAAGCCGACCGCGTGCGGCGCGGCCATGAAGTCCACGGCGGCCTGTTGCACGACGCGATCGACGGGCGATGGCGCTTCGATGGCGCACGCCAGCTGCGCCACGCACCAGCCCCCCAACGGCAGCGCCCAGCGCAGCAACACGGTGATCCAGGGCTGGTCTTGTCGCTCGTTCATCAACATCACCTTTCCGCGCCGTGCGCAAGTTTCCGATGCGCCAGTGTAAGCACGACCGTGGCACAGCTGCGCCGGTTTGGGATGAAATGCATGCCTGTCGGTACAGAATGCAAAAAACACCACCTTTAGCGGCTCGTGCCACAAAAATATCGATGTTGCCGGTTGCGCAAACGCAGCCACTCGGTATTACAATGAGCTGAGAAATGCCCTGAGGCAATGCTTTGAGGCGATACACCGAGCCGGTACGCTGGCGCCGGTCCCCACCTGTCCGAGGTAGACGATGGAAATGTTCGCGGTCGACGAAGCGGTAGCGCAATGGGAAGTGGCCCTGCTGCCCCTGCGCGGCCCGGCGCGCCTGCAGCCGCTGCTGCGGCTGGCCTGGCACCTGCGCCAGCGCGACCCGGCACGCGCCGCCGGCCTGGCCGACGAGGCCCGGACCCTGCTGGCCGGCGCCGATCCGGCGCTGGCCAGCGCCAGCCTGGCCCGGCTCGATCTGGTGCGCGGCGAGAGCCTGTGGCTGCAGGGCGAGCTCGATGGCGCGCTCGCCCTGGCCGACGCCGCCCACGCCACGCTGCACACCCTCGACGATGGGGCCGGCTGCGCCGACGCCCACTGGCTGCGGGCCTGGATCGCCATCGACCGCGGCGACCACCAGCGCTGCGACGATGAACTGGGCCTGGGACTGGCGGCCGCCCAACGGGCCGGTGATGGGCTGCGCGCCGTGGTGATGGAGGCGACCATGGCCCGCTGGGACGTGCTGCGCGACGCCCGCGCGGCGCAGCAGCGCTGGAGCGAGCGCCTGCAACAACTGGGCGCCGGCGCGCCGCCGGCGGCCGCTGCCTGGATCAGCGACTTTCGGGGCCTGTCGGCCAGCCTGTTGAGCCAGTTCGGCGCGGCCGCCAGCCACTACATCCAATGCTACGAGGCGGCCCTGCGCACGGGCCAGGTGCGCGCCGCCATCACGGCCGCCACCAACATCGGCGAAGACTTCACCAACCTGAACGACCACCACGCAGCGCTCGAATGGATGCAGTGCGCGCTCGACCTGGCCCGTCCCACGGGCTGGCCGCGCAGCGTGGGCGCGTGCATGATGCACACGGCCGACACCATGCGCCGCCTGGGCCGGCTCGACGCGGCCGAGGAACTGCTGCAGGAAGCGCTGACCATCCTGGCCCCCCTGTCGGGCGCGCGCAGCTACGCCGTGGCGCTGCTGTACCTGGGCGAACTGGCGCTCGACCAGGGCCACTACGAACGCGCGCTGACCACCTTCCGCCAGCTCGAACAACGGGCCGACGCGCTGCAGCAGGCCGACTTCCAGACTGTGGCCCGGCGCGGCCAGGCGCACGCCCTGTGCTTCCTGGGCCAGGGCGAGGCGGCCCTGCGCACGGCGCAGCAGGCCGTGGCGCTGGCCGCCGCCCAAGCCAACGCCTACCACCACATCGCCGCGCTGCGCGTGCTGTCCCTGATCCACACCGAGCACCGGCTGCCCGCGCCGGACGGCATGACGGAGCAGAACGCCACGCTGCACTACCTGCACCAGGCGCTGGCCGTGGCCTCCACCATCGACGGCTACACCCTGCCCGGCGACCTGCTCGACGCGCTGGCGCGCGAGTACGCCAACGTGGGCAACTACGCCCAGGCCTACGAATCGGCGCTGGCGGCCAGCGCCGCGCGTGACAAGACCCACAGCCAGGAGGCGACCAACCGCGCCATCGCCATGCAGGTGCACCACCAGACCGAGCACGCGCGGGCCGAGGGCCAGCACCACCGCGAACTGGCCGCCTCCGAGGCGCGCCGGGCCGAGGTGCTGCAGCAGACCAGCGACACACTGGAGCGCCTGTCGGCCATCGGCCAGGAGATCACCACCCACCTCGACACGGAAGCGGTGTTCCAGGCGCTGGACCGCCACGTGCAGGCGCTGCTGCCGGCCGATACCTTTGCTGTCTACCTGACCGATCCGGGCGGCGCCACGCTGAGCCGCGCGTTCGGGGTGGAATCGGGCCGGCCGCTGGACGTCAACACGGTTTCGCTCGACCACCCGCACGCCCATTCCGTGCGCAGCCTGCGCGAGCGGCGCGAAGTGGTGATCGACCACGCGCCCAGCGCGGGCCCCAGCACGCACACCCCCGGCACGCTGGAAAGCCTGTCGGCCCTGTTCGCACCGATGCTGGTGGGCGAGCGGGCGCTGGGGGTGATGACGGTGCAGGCGCTGCGCCCGTGCGCCTACGGCGAACGGGAACGGCTGATCTTCCGCACCCTGTGCGCCTATGGTGCCATCGCCATCGACAACGCCCAGGCCTACCGCCAGCTCAAGGATGCCCAGGCCCAGCTGCTGTCGCAGGAAAAGCTGGCCGCGCTGGGCAGCCTGATGGCCGGCGTGGCCCACGAACTGAACACCCCGATCGGCAACAGCCTGCTGATCGCCAGCACGCTGGCCCAGAAGACGGAGGAACTGGAACGCCGCATGAACGGCCCCGGCCTGCGCCGCTCGGACCTGGGCGCCTACGTGACGGACGCGAAAAAGGCATCGGAACTGGTGATGCGGGGCCTGAACAGCGCGGCCGACCTGGTCAACAGCTTCAAGCAGGTGGCCGTGGACCGCACCACGGAGCAGCGCCGCACGTTCAACCTGCACCAGGTCGCCCATGAACTGATCGCCACCATGATGAACCGCATCCGCGCCTCGGACCACAAGATCGAATCGGAGGTGCCCGAGCACATCGCGCTCGACAGCTACCCCGGCCCGTTTGGCCAGGTGATCGCCAACTTCATCAACAACGCCCTGCTGCACGCGTTCGGGCGCGGGCAGACGGGCCACATGTGGCTGCGCGCGGCCACGCCGGCCGAGGGCCGGGTGCTGGTGACCTTCGGCGACAACGGCAACGGCATCGCGCCCGAACACCTGTCGCGCATCTTCGATCCCTTCTTCACGACCAAGCTGGGCCAGGGCGGCAGCGGCCTGGGCTTGTCAATCAGTTACAACATTGTCACCTCCCTGCTCGGTGGTCAGATCAGCGTGGCCAGCGGCGCCGACGGCACCGTGTTCACGCTCGACCTGCCCTTGACGGCCCCCCAGCACGACGCGGCCAGCGCCCAGCGCATCTACCACTGACAGCACGGACGGGCGCAGCCGCGCCCGCGGGCGCTCAGCCGGCCAACCGGGCCGGCGCCGCCCGCCGTCCCAAGCGCGCTGCCGGCTGGCCGCCCGGCGCCAGGTGGAACACCGCCACCGCCTGCACCAGCTGGCCCACCTGGTGCTGCATGGACTCGGCCGCCGCCGTCGCCTGCTCGACCAGCGCCGCATTCTGCTGCGTCACCCCATCCATCGCCGTGATGGCGCGGTTGACCTGTTCAATGCCATCGCTCTGTTCGCGGCTGGCGGCGCTGATCTCGGCGATCATCTGCCCCACCTGCTGCACGCTGGCCACCACCTGTTCCATGGTGGTGCCGGCCTGGGCCACCAGGGCGCTGCCGGAATCGACCGCCGCCACCGAGTGGTCGATCAGCGTCTTGATTTCCTTGGCGGCAGCGGCGCTGCGCTGGGCCAGGTTGCGCACTTCCGATGCCACCACGGCAAAGCCGCGGCCCTGCTCGCCGGCCCGGGCCGCCTCCACTGCCGCGTTCAAGGCCAGGATGTTGGTCTGGAAAGCGATACCGTCGATGACGCTGATGATGTCGACAATCTTGCGCGAGGCGGCGCTGATGTCGCCCATGGTGCCCACCACCTGGTCCACCACGGCGCCCCCTTGCAGCGCCACCTCGGAAGCCTGCCGGGCCAGGGCGTTGGCCTGGCTGGCCTGCGCCGCGTTCTGCTGCACGGTCGAGGTCAGCTGCTCCATCGACGAGGCGGTCTCCTCGAGCGCGCCGGCCTGCTGCTCGGTGCGGGTGGACAGGTCGTGGTTGCCCTGGGCAATCTCGGTGGACGCGGTATGGATCGCGTCCGTGCCGCCACGCACCTGGTGCACGATGCCGGCCAGGTTGTCGCGCATGGCGCGGATCGCGTGCATCAGGCTGGCGTCGTCGCCGGCGCGCAGCGTAATGGCGGCCGTCAGGTCGCCGCCGGCAATGCGCCCGGCGACGGCCGCCGCATCGCCCGGTTCGCCGCCCAGCGCGTGCAGCAGCTTGCGCGTGATCAGGATGGAAATGGCCAGCCCCGCCAGCAGCATCACGCACAGCACGGCCAGCAGCACGTCGCGCGCCGTGGCATAGGTGGCGCTGGTGGCGCGCTCGCCGTCGGCGATCAGTTGCTCCTCATGGGCGATGAAGTCCTTCCAGGCCTGGATGTAGGTGGTCTGCAGGTTGTTGGTCTCGGTGAACATCAGCGCCGCCGCCTGGGCGCCGTCGCCGGCCTTCTTCAGTTCCAGCACATGGTTGCGGCTCTTGCCGTAACTGGCCCGGCTCTCCTTGACCTTGGCCAGCAGGCGCTTTTCCTCGTCGCTGCTCAGCATCGGTTCCAGCGCCGCCACGTTCTGGTTCACTTCCTTGACCGTGTCGGTCAGCTGGCCGTGCGCCACTTGCAGGGCCGCCGCATCGGCGCCCTGCAAGCCTTCCGACGTGACGATGTAGGCGAATGCCCGCGCATAGTCATAGGCGGCCTGGATGTTGTGGTTAGCCAGCGTCATCTTCGGCAGCGTGGCCCGCGTGACGGCATCCATTTCCCCTTTTAACGACGACAAGGCCTGGATGCCCACCACCGCCAGCACTGCCGCCATGGCCAGCATGGCGCCAAAACCCAGGGTCAGGCGCACCCCGATCCGCATGTTTGTAAACATAAGCTTCCCGTTCAGAAGTGAGAGGATCTGCCGCGCCGCCCCGGCCCGGTGGCAACCTTGCCTGGCAATGCAGCAGTGCTATTTTTTTAGAAATATTGTTGCAAAACGGAAATTAATGAGGCGATCCGATTGTGCTTGAAGGGGCGGGACGGGTCAATCGCGGCAGCGTTCCGGCCCGCCCCCCCTGTCGTGAGCCGGCAACAAGGCGCGCGCCGGCCGGGCGGCGCCATGAAAACCTGTATAGACAGCAGAATCTGCCACCGTTAGACCGTTACACCAAATTCCCTTTATAATGGATCGGCTATGCTGGCCGCCCGGGCACACTGCCGCGCGCCCACGCCTTCTCCGTTGTGACTCGCTGTGACTATGCTTATCCAAAAACCGATCAAACACTATCTGCAGTTTTCCGACTTCACGCTGGCCGAATATGAGTACGTCATCGAGCGGGCGCACCTGATCAAACGGAAATTCAAGAACTACGAGATCTACCATCCGCTGATCGACCGCACGCTGGTGATGGTGTTCGAAAAGAATTCGACCCGTACCCGCCTCTCGTTCGAGGCCGGCATGCACCAGCTGGGCGGCGCGGCCATCTACCTCAACACGCGCGACTCGCAGCTGGGCCGCGGCGAGCCGGTGGAGGACGCGGGCCAGGTGATGAGCCGCATGTGCGACATCATCATGGTGCGCACCTTCGGCCAGGACATCATCGAGCGTTTCGCCGCCAACTCGCGCGTGCCGGTGATCAATGGCCTGACCAACGAACACCACCCGTGCCAGGTGTTCGCCGACATCTTCACCTACTACGAGCACCGCGGCCCCATCGCCGGCAAGACCGTAGCCTGGATCGGCGACGCCAACAACATGCTGTACTCGTGGCTGCAGGCGGCCGAAGTGTTCGGCTTCCACGTCAACGTGTCCACCCCCAAGGGCTACGACATGGACATGTCGCTGGTGTCGACCGACCGCTACACCTTCTTCGCCAACCCGTCCGACGCCTGCGAGGGCGCGCACCTGGTCAACACGGACGTGTGGACCAGCATGGGTTACGAAGCCGAGAACGCGGCCCGCATCGCCGCCTTCGACGGCTGGATCGTGGACGCGGCCAAGATGGCGCGCGCCGCGCCGGACGCGCTGTTCATGCACTGCCTGCCGGCCCACCGCGGCGAGGAAGTGGCGGCCGAAGTGATCGACGGCCCGCAGTCGGTGGTGTGGGACGAGGCCGAGAACCGCCTGCACATCCAGAAGGCGCTGATCGAATACCTGCTGCTGGGCCGCCTGGACAGCAAAGAATAACCGTAGAACCGTAGATTGGAATCGAAAATGAGCGACATCAAAAAAGTAGTCCTGGCCTATTCGGGCGGACTGGATACCTCCGTCATCCTCAAGTGGCTGCAGGATAACTACCAGTGCGAAATCGTCACCTTCACGGCCGACCTGGGCCAGGGCGAGGAACTGGAACCGGCCCGCGCCAAGGCGCTCAAGTTCGGCATCAAGCCCGAGAACATCTACATCAACGACGTGCGCGAGGAATTCGTGCGCGACTTCGTGTTCCCCATGTTCCGCGCCAACACCGTGTACGAAGGCGAATACCTGCTGGGCACTTCGATCGCCCGTCCGCTGATCGCCAAGCGCCTGATCGAGATCGCCAACGAGACCGGCGCCGACGCCATCTCGCACGGCGCCACCGGCAAGGGTAACGACCAGGTCCGCTTCGAGCTGGGCGCCTACGCCCTGAAACCGGGCGTGAAGATCATCGCCCCGTGGCGTGAATGGGACCTGCTGTCGCGCGAAAAGCTGCTCAAGTACGCGGAAGACGCCGGCATCGAAATCGACATGAAGCACAAGAACGGCGGCGCGCCCTACTCGATGGACGCCAACCTGCTGCACATCTCGTTCGAAGGCCGCCACCTGGAAAACCCCAGCGCGGAAGCGGAAGAGACCATGTGGCGCTGGACCGTCAGCCCGGAAGCGGCGCCGGACACCCCGGAATACCTGGACATCGAATACGAAAAGGGCGACATCGTGGCCCTGAACGGCGTGCGCCTGTCGCCGGCCGCCGTGTTGACGGAGCTGAACCGCCTGGGCGGCAAGCACGGCATCGGCCGCCTGGACCTGGTGGAAAACCGCTACGTGGGCATGAAGTCGCGCGGCTGCTATGAAACGCCGGGCGGCACCATCATGCTCAAGGCCCACCGCGCCATCGAATCGATCACGCTGGACCGCGAAGTGGCGCACCTGAAGGACGACCTGATGCCACGCTACGCCTCCATGATCTACAACGGCTACTGGTGGGCGCCGGAGCGCGTGGCGCTGCAGACCCTGATCGACCACACGCAATCGACCGTCAACGGCTGGGTGCGCGTCAAGCTGTACAAGGGCAACGTGATCGTCGTGTCGCGCGACTCCAAGACCGACTCCCTGTTTGATATGAACATCGCCACCTTCGACGAAGACGGCGGCGCCTACAACCAGGCCGACGCCGGCGGTTTCATCAAGCTGAACGCGCTGCGCATGCGCATCGCCGCCAACGCCCGCCTCAAGCGCGGCCAGTAAGCCACTCATCCAGTGAGCGGCCAATAAGCCGCCACCACGGGCCGCTCTCACAGCGGCCCGTTTTTTTTGGACGACGCGCGCGCCCGCGCCGCAACATGCCGCTCGCGCCGCGCACGGCAAAATGTTACATTGCCATCATCTTCCCCCTGCCGCGCACCGGAGCCACCGTGACCAAAGACCTGAGCATCAAGAGCAAACTGTATCTGGGCTTTGCCGCCATCCTGGGCCTGATCCTGGTCCTGCTGATCATGGCCTACGCCAATTTCCAGCGCCTGTCCGACGCCAACGGGTGGGACCGCCACACGCTGGAAGTGCTGCACGAGAGCGACCGGGTCGACATTCTCGCGCTGGAAATCCAGGCCAACGAACGGGGCTATCTGCTCACGGGCGAACAGCGCTTGCGCGACAGCGACACCAACGCGGCCCGGCTGCGCCAGCACCTCGACAAGCTGCGCACGCTGACGGCCGACAATGCTGCCCAGCAGGAGCGCATCGCCAGGCTGACCAAACTGTTCGACGACTGGCTGACGAGCGTGGTGCAACCGGTCATGGCGCGCCGTACCGAGGCCGACAAACGCGGCATCACGATGGACCAGGCGCAGGTCGCGCCCCTGATTGCCAGCGGCTTGAGCCATGTGACGGCGCTCGAAGCCTTGCTGGCCGAGATCAGCGGCGAAGAGGAAAAACTGCTGACGGTGCGCGCCCGCGAATCGGCCCAGCTGCAGCAGAACATGAAGCTGACGCTGACGGCCGGCGGCGTGCTATGCGTGGCGCTCGCCTTCCTGGTGGCGTGGCTGCTGGCGCGCGCCGTGCTCGATCCGCTGGCGCGCCTGATCCAGGCCGTGGGCGCCATCGCGGCCGGCCAGGCCGGCGTGCGGGCCGACGCCAGCGGCAACGATGAATACAGCGAAGTGGGCCGGGAATTCAACCGCATGGCGCAAGCCGTGGAGGACAACCAGGCGCGCGAAGTGGCCGCCACCAACGCGCTGCGGGCCAAGGTGGACGCGCTGCTGGCCGTCGTCTCCAGGGCCGCATCGGGCGACCTGACGGGCCAGGTCACCGTGGCCGGCGAGGACACCGTGGGCCAGCTGGGCCACGGCATCGCCACCATGCTGGCCAACCTGCGCGCCCTGATCAACAACGTGCAAAAGGCCGGCATCCAGGTCGCCAGTTCGGCCACGGAAATCGCCGCCTCGGCCCGCCAGCAGGAGGCGACGGGCGTGGAGCAGGCCCAGACCAGCGTCGAGATCCTGTCCACCACCAAGGAAATCTCGGCCAACACCAGCGCCCTGCTCAAGACCATGGAACAAGCCACCGCCGTGGCCGACTACACCACCAGCGCCACGG
>NZ_JACEZS010000109.1 GCF_014042365.1 Rugamonas fusca | reverse complement strand
GCTGATTCCTTGCCAACGCAAGGGCGTGTTCAACACGGTCGCGCAGCAACAGCCGATTCGGCAGATGTGTCAGGCTGTCATATTGCTGCAGGAAGCTGGCCTGCTCGGCCGCCGCCGCATGGGCGTCCCGTGTGCGCAGCATCTGCATGCCGTAAGCAAGGTCGTTGGCCAGCTCCTCCAGCAGCCGCACTTCCTCCACATCGAAGGCGTTGGCGTCACGTGCATACATCGTCAAGCAGCCCAGGACGGCCGAAT
>NZ_JACEZS010000108.1 GCF_014042365.1 Rugamonas fusca | reverse complement strand
AATCCTGGAACGCCGAAGCGGGGATGGGTTTGCTGATTAAGTACCCCTGTGCTTCATCGCAACCGGCCGATCGCAAGAAGGCCAACTGCGCTTCGGTTTCGACGCCTTCCGCAATGACAGTCAAATTGAGTCCATGGCCAAGTTGTATGACCGCGTTGACAATCGATGCGCTGTCGGGCGCGTCGAGCATATCGTCCACAAACGAGCGATCAATTTTCAGTTTATCGACAGATAATTTCTTCAGATAGGCGAGGC
>NZ_JACEZS010000107.1 GCF_014042365.1 Rugamonas fusca | reverse complement strand
AGCGTGGCGTGATCAAGGTCGGCGAAGAGATCGAAATCGTCGGTATCAAAGACACCGTGAAAACCACCTGCACCGGCGTGGAAATGTTCCGCAAGCTGCTGGACCAGGGTCAAGCCGGCGACAACGTCGGTCTGCTGCTGCGCGGCACCAAGCGTGAAGACGTGGAGCGTGGCCAGGTGCTGGCCAAGCCAGGTTCGATCAAGCCGCACAACCACTTCACCGGCGAGATCTACGTGCTGTCGAAAGACGAAGGTG
>NZ_JACEZS010000106.1 GCF_014042365.1 Rugamonas fusca | reverse complement strand
CCACCGACCAGGTGGTGTCGCTGTCGTCGAACCAGATCGGCGCCTTGAGCACGGCGCAGTTCTCGTCGCTGGCCACGGCCGCCGTGGCCGCCATCGCCACGGCCACCATCGGCGGCCTGAAGACGGCAGACATCGCAGCCCTGAAGACGGCCCAGCTGGCCGCCCTGACGACCGACCAGGTCGGCGCCCTGACCACGGCGCAAGTGGCGGCCCTGACCACCGGCAGCATCGCCGCCATGAGCACCGACCAGGTGG
>NZ_JACEZS010000105.1 GCF_014042365.1 Rugamonas fusca | reverse complement strand
CTATGGTCATCAAGCTTTGACTTGTACGAGTAGTCGCTCCCAATCGGGCAGCGTTACTCAGAATCTGGAAGAAGTAATTGGGTAATGAAGTTGTATCAACGAACGTTACAACGCACTTCTCATTCACTACAACCTGCTAAGGTTATAGGGACAAGCCGTACGGGCAATTAGTATCAGTTAGCTTAATGCATTACTGCACTTCCACACCTGACCTATCAACGTCCTGGTCTCGAACGACCCTTCAAGGAGCTCAAG
>NZ_JACEZS010000104.1 GCF_014042365.1 Rugamonas fusca | reverse complement strand
GATGTGGGAAATCTCTGGTTCATCAATCTATTGGCCGCACGCGATGATTTGCGCCAGCTGGCCAGGATGCGCCAGGTGAGTCTGCTTAAGATACCAGCCATCGGCCGCAAGTACGCTGCCGACGTGCTCGCTTGGCAGGCCGGTGCTAGCTTCTCGACTGAAGTCGAGCTGGTCGGACCAATGATCGTGGCCGATGCACGCCGGATCCTAGCCCTGGGAGTCGAAATCAAGGCGTTGGAAACGCGGTTGGAAGCC
>NZ_JACEZS010000103.1 GCF_014042365.1 Rugamonas fusca | reverse complement strand
GAGTGCCCTTTCGTAGCAACTAATGACAAGGGTTGCGCTCGTTGCGGGACTTAACCCAACATCTCACGACACGAGCTGACGACAGCCATGCAGCACCTGTGTGCAGGTTCTCTTTCGAGCACTCCCCAATCTCTCAGGGATTCCTGCCATGTCAAGGGTAGGTAAGGTTTTTCGCGTTGCATCGAATTAATCCACATCATCCACCGCTTGTGCGGGTCCCCGTCAATTCCTTTGAGTTTTAATCTTGCGACCGTA
>NZ_JACEZS010000102.1 GCF_014042365.1 Rugamonas fusca | reverse complement strand
TAGCACTGGATGTTGGCAGCCGCTGTCACCGCGTTGCGGTGGGGACAAATGGCGGTGAGCTACTCGACGAGTTCGACGTGGAGCACACTGCGCGAGGCTTCGCACAATTCTTTGTTCGTGTGAGCGGGCACGCGCAGGATCGACCAGTTGAAGTGGCCATGGAAGCATACAATGGCTGGGCGCGTCCGCTGGATCGCCTGATACTGGAGCGCCACTGGCGCCTGTTCAACGTCAACAACCTGAAACTGGCCCGCT
>NZ_JACEZS010000101.1 GCF_014042365.1 Rugamonas fusca | reverse complement strand
GATGTGGGAAATCTCTGGTTCATCAATCTATTGGCCGCACGCGATGATTTGCGCCAGCTGGCCAGGATGCGCCAGGTGAGTCTGCTTAAGATACCAGCCATCGGCCGCAAGTACGCTGCCGACGTGCGCGCTTGGCAGGCCGGTGCTAGCTTCTCGACTGAAGTCGAGCTGGTCGGACCAATGATCGTGGCCGATGCACGCCGGATCCTAGCCCTGGGAGTCGAAATCAAGGCGTTGGAAACGCGCTTGGAAGCC
>NZ_JACEZS010000100.1 GCF_014042365.1 Rugamonas fusca | reverse complement strand
TTCAATGTCGAGTTGAACTTACGTACAGGGAGGCTGGTATGAGCAAGTATAGCGGTATCGATCTGCACGCGAACAATTGCGTGGTCGTAGTCAGCGACGAAGAAGACCGGATTTGTTGCGAAAGGCGGGTGCCCAACGACCTGACGAGGATAATCGCTCTGCTGGAGCCGTTTCGCGCCGAACTGGCCGGCGTCGCAGTGGAGTCGACCTTCAATTGGTATTGGCTGGTGGACGGCTTGCGTGCCGCCGGTTTCG